>JAFADG010000040.1 GCA_023425025.1 Bacillota bacterium | reverse complement strand
GCTCGTTTACGAGCGGTGGGGCATGAAATGCAGTTGATAGATGGTTCAATGCGTCTTGAGACGCGGCTAGTAAATTCGCCTTGAAGGCGCGGTGCATACCACCGGCTAAGCCGGTGGTTTTGATTTTATGTAGATTGATACAGAAGTTTTTACCTGAGCAGGCCGGCGTACTCCCGGATGATCTTCATCGTCCTGGTGATGCCGCCCTCCTTGGAAACGCTTCTCCACAGCTTCAAATAGGCATGGAACCATGCTTCCAGCTCGTTTGCCAGCGCTTTGCCGTCTCTTGCCTGCACTGCGTGGCCGTAGAAAGCCTGGCCGATATAAACGGCGATTTCATTCCAAATGCGGATGCCGTCCGCGATCAGGTCCAGCGCCTGCATGCATGCGCGCTTTTCGGGCGGCAGTGAGCGGGCGGCGGTCCGCAGCGCCTCCAGTGCCGTTTTCAGCGCACGGTTGGCAAAGGCGGCATCCTCCACCCTTACCTCGGCAAAGAGGTCTTTGCGCTTTTGCGGGTCGCCGGTCTCCATCCAGCGGACCGCGTGGGACCAGTCGAAAACCTCGTGGCCCGACAGGGCGGCAAAGCATCCCATGAAGCGCCCGGAAGCATCCCCATATTCCAGCAGGGAAATGGCGCGGTTGATCTGCTCAAAGTCAACCGCGGCGGTGTTCCAGGAGAACGCCGCGCCGTACAGGATTCCGGGAATGGAGAACCACGGGTGGTTGATGTGGCCGTAATCGCCCCAATCGGTATTCAGGTGCCCGATAGCGCCGTACTTGCGGCCATGGGCGCACATGACCCGGTTGTTGTCAAAGGCGGCGCGGAAAAGCGGTATCCAGCGGTTCCAGGCGCACACGCCGGGGCAGGCGTACTGGGTGGCCCCCGCCTCGGCCAGGGTTTGAATCTCATACTCCCGCTGGTCGGGAAGATAGCCCCAGTTCAGGCAAATCGTCTCTTTGGGGAGGATGCTGTAGGCTTCCTTGTAGCGCACCACGATGTCTCCCCAGAACATGGGTGTCCGCCCGCGGGCCACAAGATGCTCGCACAGCGCCTTGACATGGTTCATGTACAGCGTACGCTCGCCCACCTCTTGGGCCATTTTCGCGCTGCGCCCCTTGCCCAGGTCAAAGGTCTCGTCGGCGCAGATGTTGAACTTGCGGGAGGAGAACAAAGGCATGTACTCATCGATCATGTTCAGTATGAAGGGGAGGGCCTCTTCATTCGATACGTTCAGGGTATGGTGATCCATGACGTTGGCGAAGGTGAAAGGATACTTTTGCGCATCCTCCAGTTCGCGCAGGCCGCCGAACGACTTGGTGCTGAGGATCTTGTACATATGCCCGAAGGTGGAGAGGGAGGGCACCAGCTCAATGCACCGGGCCGCGCAGTAGGCGTCCAGCTCCATGATTTCTTCCGCCTCAAGGGGCGTATCGTCCCACCAGACCTCCGCAAAATCACGAAAGAGGTAGGTGTGCTCCACGTACAGCTGCCACTGGTTGATTTTGTAGCGACACAAAAGGTCCGCGTACTGCTTGAGGGTGTCAAGGGTGGGTATCCGGCCCCTGGAAATATCCAGGTAATAGCCGCGGTTGGGGATGTCCGGCCGGTCTTCGATCAAAAGGGCCGGCAGCCGGGCGCCGTGGCGCTGCACCCATTGGCGGAGCGTCTGCACGCCGTTGAGCAGCGCTTCGTCGCTGCCGCCGGACAGAATGATACTCTGTTCAGACACCATCAAATGATACGTGTCCGCGGGCAAGGCCGTGTCAAGACGCAGCAGGATATCCCCCGGCCGGCTTTCCCCACGCAGTATGGAAAGCGCAAGGCCGGTCTCCTTTGCGATGGTATCCCGGAGCATTTGCCCATACAGCAGCGCGGAAGGCTTTGTATCCGTGAGCACGATGCCTGTACGGTAATGGAGGGTGAAAGACCCCTCCCCATAGGTCACTTTTTGCGGTGCGGGAAGAAAATCCATTTCATTGCTCCTTTTTGACGCGGATGCGGAAGGTCTTGATTTCATAGGGCTTTATCACAAAGGGGATGCGGTTGCCGTCAAAGGCGGTATCGCATAGTGTTTCCTCGATGCAGTTGCATTCCTGAACGTTCAGGATCGGCCTGCTAAAGAGCAGCGCCGCGTCCGTGCGGGCATTGTCCGTTTCGTACAGGCGGACGATGTAGCCGTCGCCATCCTCGGCGCTTTTGACGGTTTCCAGCATCACGTTGGCGTGGCTGGTTTCCGCCAGGGCGAAGCTTTCTCCCGCCCGGCCGCCCCTTGCGGCGATAGCGGGCTGGTTCAGACGGTACGCCTCCTGAACGGTGCCGCCCTGCCGCCAGTCCCCCGCGTGGGGCCACAGGGCGTAGGTGAAGAAATGCTCCTCCTGATCCGTTGCCGGATTGGGCTCGATGCCGGATTTGATCAGCGTCAGCGCGATGCAGCCATCCTTGACGGAATGGCCGTACTTGCAGTCATTGAGCAGGCTCACGCCAAAGTGTCCTTCGGACAGGTCCATCCACTTCTGGCCGCAGCTTTCAAAGCGCGCCACATCCCAGCTGGTGTTTTGATGCACCTTGCGCTTTACGTTGCCGAACTGGATATCAAAAGTGGCCTCGTCGGTATGCACATCCACGGGGAAATGCACCTTTAAAAGGTGCTGATGCTCGTGCCAGTCCACATACGTTTCAAAATCGATGCGGCGGCTGTTTGCATAGAAGCGGATGTTTTGGCAGATGAGGGAATGGCTGATTGGGCGCTCCAGCGTAAGCGTGGCGCGCACGGGGCCCATCTCCGTCCACTCCATCCGCGTAAGGCCGGTGGCATCCCAGTATTTTTCGGTATAGTAGATATCAATATCCCAGTTGTCGTAATAGATGGGCTTATCCTCATACATGCGAAGGAGGTTGCCTTTTTCGCCGGGCTTCAATACCTCGCGGCTGTTTTCCTTGTCATACAGGCGGGCAAGCAGGCCGGCTTCGTCCCATTCCACGGTGTAGAAGGGGGTTTCCAGCCTTGGGCCGTCCAAATGAAAGGGCGTTGGCGCATCGCAGGCCGCAGCCGGTGTAAACACCGAGTACCCCTTGGCGGGCAGGCCGGGCAGATAGGCTACGCCGCCCTCGGCTGTTTTTTGCACGGGGTATACTTCGCCATCCGCATCCGCAAGCGCCTGGATATCGTGCCCGGGCAGCAAAACCACCTCTGACCCTGAAAAGCCCTTGGTGTTGAATACCGCCACATTTTCCCCGGACGGGCACAGGGCATTCATGCGCTCCTGCGTCAAGGCTTGCATTTCGTCTGCCATGGCTGCGTATTCCGCGCGGGTCACTTCATACACCTCGCGGATGGAGGAGCCGGGCAGGATATCGTGGAACTGGTTGAGGAGGATGGTCTTCCACAGGGCATCCAGCCGGGCGGCGGGATAGGGCACGCGGCCATCCGCCAGCACGCTGAGCAGTTCCAGGTCCATCATGGCGATTTCCGCCTTGCGGTTGGCGCGCTTGTTGCGGGCCATGGAGGTGTAGGTGCCCCGGTGATATTCAAAGTACAGTTCACCCTCCCATACGGGCAGGCGCCGGTTGCCGGAAACCCGCTGGGAAAGCTGGTCAAAATACGTGCGGGCAAAAGCCTGGCGCACTTTGGGCACGCCTGTCATGCCTTTTTCCATGCGAAGGGAGGTCTCCAGCATTTCCCGGGTGGGGCCGCCGCCCCCGTCGCCATGGCCGTAGGATACCAGAATATCGTTGTTGAGCGCCTTGTTTTGATAGCGCTGCCAGCCGCCGATGATCGCGTCGGGGTGGAGCATGCCGTTATATGTGGTAAAGAAATTCTTTACCTCCTGCCCCACGCCCAGGGTGGTGATCAGGTGGGTCAAAATCTCCGTGCCGTCGATGCCCCGCCAGCGGAAGGTATCGTTGGGGAACTGGTTGAACTGGTTCCAGGCAAGCTTGGTGGTCATAAAATAATCGATGCCGCAGGCCCGGATGATTTGGGGCAGGGCGCCGGAATAGCCAAATACATCGGGCAGCCACAAAATGCGGTTGTCCACGCCGAATTCTTCCTTGAAAAAGCGCTTGCCGTGCAAAAACTGCCTGACCAGGCTTTCGCCGCTGGTCAGGTTGCAATCCGCCTCCACCCACATGCCGCCCTCGGGCTCCCAGCGGCCTTCCCACACCCGTTCCCTGACTTTTTCATACAGCTCGGGATAGCGTTCCTTCAAAAAGGCGTAGAGCTGGGGCTGGCTGGACATGAAACGGTAGTTTGGGTATTCCTCCATCAGCTTGAGCACCGTGGCAAAGCTGCGGCCCACCTTTTCCCGGGTCTGGGCCACGGTCCACCACCAGGCCACGTCGATGTGGGTATGACCGATGCAGGTGGCGATCACCTCGTCGTGTCCCGCAAGCTCCTCATACAAATGCTTTGCAAGGTACGTCCTGGCATCGCGCACCGAGGCCAGGAAGGCATCGGAGGAAGGGTCGCGCAAATCCAGCAGGTTCACGGCATCGTTGAGTACTTTCTCAAGGTCCATGTACGACCTGCTTTGCTTATCCAGCCGCGGGAAGGCGGAAAGCGGTACCTGCAGATCGTAATACAGGCCCTGGATTTCAGGATCGATATTCTGCAATTCCGTGATCAGGCTGAACTCGGTATGCAAAATGCCGGTGTAGGCCTGCAATTCCAGGTGATATTCCTGCCCGGCAACAGCGGCTGAACAAAGCAGTACATCCCGGTGGTTCATATCCACGCCCTGCGCGGGCACCCCGTTCACAAACAGCAGAAACTGCGGGTTCTTTCCATCGTCCCATTCGTCAATCTGGGTGCGGACGATAAGCCACAGCGGCCGGCCGTCAAAGCTTTGGGGCACAGCCAGCCGGGCGGAAAACCAATAATGCTCATCCGGCCCGTACCAATGCATGCGGGCGCTGTCAAAAGGCGCAAGGGGAATTTCATCCGCCCGCGCATCTTCGGGATGGATGAAATTCCCCTTTTTGTATTCCCAATTGTCCACCGGAATCCGCTGTCTGATAGATTGTTTCTTCAGCCCGTCACAGATTACCTGAATGCGCTTGTCCAGGAATTGCATCGCTTTTCACCTTTCCTCGCTAGCAGGAATGCTCTTTGGTGTAGCGGACCAGTTCGTCCACGGTGGTGAACGCAAGCCCGGTTACCGTGTCGGCGCAGCCGTAATAAATGGCGATCCGCCCGGTGGCCGCGTCGGTCAGCGCCGCGCAGGGGAACACCACGTTGGGCACGTCGCCCACGCACTCGTACAGCTCCATGGGCGCGAGAATGTAGTCCATAGAACGATATTTTACAATCCACGGTTTGTCAATATCCAAAATGGCGCTGCCCATGCGGTACACAAACCCGTTGCAGGTAGTGATTACACCGTGATAGATCAGCAGCCATCCTTCGTCCGTCTCGATGGGGGTGGGGCCGGGGCCGATCTTGGTGGATTGCCAGGCGGATTCGTTCCCTTTGATGGTGCCCATCATAAAGCGGTGGCGGCCCCAGAATTCCATGTCGGCGCTCTGGCTGACATAAATATCCCCAAAGGGTGTATGGCCGTTGTCGCTGGGCCGGCTCATCATCAGGTACATGCCGTTTATTTTCCGCGGGAAGAGCACGCCGTTGCGGTTGCAGGGCAAAAAGGCGTTTTCCAGCTGGGTAAAGGTTTTGAAATCCTTGGTGGAAGCCACGCCGATGGTGGGGCCGTGATAGCCGTTGCACCAGGTGATGTAATAGGTATCCTCTATTTTGCATACCCGGGCGTCATAGCGGTATTCCTTGCGGAGAATCTCTTCTTCCGCGCCTTGAAGCACAATGGGATCATCCTCGATCTGCCAATGCAGACCGTCGCGGCTATGGCCGGCGAACAGGTCCATGCTGATGGAGCGGCTGTCGCAGCGGAAGACGCCGGCAAAGCCATCCTCAAAGGGCACAACGGCGCTGTTGAAAACGCTGTTGGAGCGCTTGTTGCCATTCCGGCCGATGATGGGGTTTTTCTGATAGCGCCATACGGGGCCGGTTTCCCCCGCGGGCCTTTCCTGCCAGGGGATGTTATGAAGCGCCTGGCCAATGAGCTTTGCCATGATTGATTCCTCCATTTTCCCTGGAAAGCTTTTTTGTAAAAACGCCCGCGGGCAGCGATGATTGGTCTTAGAAAACCTCGGTGGTTCCCCAAGGCAGAACACCGGTGCCGCGCGGGCGGGCGGTTACTTGTGGGTTACGGGAAAATCTTCTTGTTACTTGGCGGCCATAAAGGCATCGACCTGGGCCTGCGCCTCGGCAACGATCTCGTCAAAGCCCGCAGCGCGCATTTCTTCCATCATCTGAGGAACAGCCACGGCGGGATCGGTGGTGCCGGTCAGAACTTCGCTGCTGTAGCGTTTGGTAATCTCATTGCAGCTGGCGATCTGATCCTGAACCTTGGTGGTGTCGAAGGTGAAGCCCAGCAGCACGGAAGGCTTGGCAGCCTCGTTCAGAGCCTTCACTTCGTCCCACTGGTTGATTTCGACATCGTCGGTGGGGGTCACTTGGAAGAAGGTGCCCTGGGTGTAGCCGGCCATGGTCCAGTCGGTGTTGTTCTTGTGCACGCGGCCGGTGTCGGTATACTGCCAGTTGTCGCCTTCCAGGCCATAGTAGAAGGAGTCACGCAGCCAGGTGTCGGTATTGAGCAGTTCCAGGAAGGCCAACGCCTTTTCGGGATACTGGCTGTTTACGGAGATGCTGTTCAAAGAGCCGCGAACCGTGTCATTGGACACGATGGTCTCGCCCCACTGATAGGCAACCGCTTCCACGCCCATGTTCGGGCCCCATGTGGTCTTGGCAGCGCTGGGCCAGCCCTGCGCGATGGCGCAAGGACGATACTTGGCGTTTTCAGGCAAGGTAGAGGCATCGGAGTTGATGATGCCGGACTCAAACCAGGAATGCAGGATGTTCAGAGAAGCCATAACGTCTTCCTGCTCGTACACGGGCACAACCTTCGCGGCAGCATCGTCAAAGCGGACGCCGATGGCGTTCAGGCCGGTGTTCATGTTGTCATACTGGGACAGCACGAAGGAGGCGGTGCTGCTGGTGGAAAGGGGGAAGGAAGCTTCGCCCTTGGCATCCTTGATGGCGGTCAAAAGCGGGGCGGCGGCTTCCAGGGTGTGAACGTCGGAAGCGTCCAGCTTCAGCTCATCCAACAAGGCCTGATCCCATACAAAGTACTGGCTTTGGGAGCTGTCCTTGTAGGTGGGCACAGCGTAGACTTTTCCGCCGATGCGGCAGGCGTCCCAATAGCTGGCGGGGATCATGCTGTACAGCGTGGGAGCGGCGGTGGCCACAAGATCCGTGATGTCCAGGTAGGCGCCCAGATTCACATCGGAGTTGTACGTGCCGCTGTCACCGAAAATGATGTCAAAGGGCTCGTTGGTGTTGACAATGACGCTGCGGCGGTTGCCCCAGTCGCCCCAGGAAACGACTTCCATGTCAATGTTCACGCCGATCTTCTCGGCCAGGTAGGGATTCACCTTTTGGAGCCATGCATCGTAGTTGACGGGCATGCCGCTGCCGATGGTGACCCAGCGCAGGGTAACTACGTCCTCGGCGGAGGCGAAGCTCACCATGCTAAAGAGCATGCACAGGGACAGAACCAGTGTAAGGACCTTCTTCATACCGTTTCTCCTTGGATTTTATTTCGTTAACCCTTCACCGCACCAATCGTTAATCCGGAAATGAAATATTTCTGGAAGAACGGATACGCGCACGCGATGGGGATTACGATCACAATTGCAATGGCCATCCGGACAGATTCGCTGGGCATTTGGTTGCGGTACTGTACCAGCGAAAGGCCTGCGGTCGGATTGTTAGCCAGGTAGGTCAGCGTTCTCATCATATTGTTGAGAAGCGCTTGGAGGGATACAAGGTTCGCTTTGGAGATGTACAGGGAAGATTGAAACCAATCATTCCAATAACCAAAGCACATGAAAATGCCGATGGTGGCCAGCAGGGGTTTGGATATGGGCATTACGATGCTGGCATAGGTCCGGATCTGGGATGCGCCGTCAATCTTCGCGGATTCAATGATACTGTCCGGCACGGTGCTTTTGAAAAAGGTTTTGGAGATGACAATGTTGTACGAGGACCCCGCCAGCGGCAGAATCAGCGCCCAGATGGTATTGCGAAGGCCTAAGATATTGGCGTTGACCACATAGCTGGCAACCATACCACCGCTAAAAAGCATGGGGATAAAAATGACCCAGGTATAAAACGGCTTTATCCGAAAATTGGGCCGGGATAGCGAATACCCCATGGTCGTATTCAAAATAAGGCCAAGCAGCGTGCCGATGACCGTGACCGATACAGATATGAACAGTGCGTCAAAGATCATATTCCGCTCGTTCCACAAAAACTCATAGGCCCGGCTGGAGAATTGCATGGGGATAAAGCTATAACCAACCCTGCGGATGGATTCTTCCGATGAGACGGAGATCATGAAAACGAAAACGACAGGGAAGATGCTGCACGCGGCAAGCAATAAAAACAGCACATTGTATATCCGGTTTGTCATGGGCTTGACACGGTTCATTTGAAAGCTTTCCGGCCGGGTCATTTTTTCTGCCTTTTCCATGGGGATGCCCTCCTTTCCTTAGAATAAGGAACTGTCTTTGTCGATTTTGGAGACGATAAAGTTGGCCATAAGGATGGTAATGCAGCACGCAACGGATTGGAACATGGAAGCCGCGGCCGTTTTGCCGATGGGCGCATTGCGCTGCAATGCCATGTACACATAGGTATCAAAGGTGGAGGCCACCTTATACAGCGAGTTTGGCACGCCCTGGGTAACTTGATAAAACAGGCCAAAGTCAGAGTAGAAGATTCTGCCGACGCTTAATATGAACATGACGATGACGATCATTTTTAGCATGGGCAGCGTGATGAATCTTGCCTGCTGCCATTTGCTGGCGCCATCGAGCATGGCGGCTTCATACAGCGATTGGTCAATGCCTGTAATGCTGGCCAGATACACCACCATGCTGTAGCCGATGCTTTTCCACATGGAAAGGATGGTGAAGAAGAATGGCCAGTATTGCGGCTGGGCATACCAGGTAACCTTTTTCCCGCCGAACATTTGCACAACGGAATTGAGCAGCCCCCGGTCCTGATTTAAAAAGGCAAACACGAAATAGCTGACGACTACCCAGGATAAAAAGTGGGGAAAGAACATCAGCGTCTGGTAAATCTTTGATTTGCGCCTGGAGTAAATTTCGTTAATCATAATCGCCAAACTGACGGGGATCACTGTGCCCAGAACAATAAACACGATATTGTACAAAATCGTGTTGCGAAGCAGCATGCCAAAAGCATTGTTTTTGATAAAGTACGTGAAGTTGCCAAAACCTGCCCAGTCGCTGTACAAAAGATTATACAGGAAGCTTTGCTTGGGAAAAATGCGGTAATCCTTGAAAGCAATCAGCAGCCCGAACATAGGAAGATAACAAAAGAGCACATACCATATAAAAGTGGGCAGTCCCAGAATCCCCAGCTCGATATCTTCCTTTGTCCATTTTCTCCTGGGTTTGTGAAGGCGGACGGACGCTGCGCCGATCCTTTCCTGATTCTTTCCCAGCATGCTGTTCCTCCATCTTCTGGCAAGTTAACAATAGTTGCCTTTATACGTTAATAATGGATAAAATAATACTAATGAATTAACAATTGTCACTTGCTGTTGTTTGGAAGTATAGCACGACACTTATGAAATTGCAATAGGTGAGGGTAAAATATTTTAAAAATGGCGCATGTTTATGTTCATTGTGCTCAGTATTTTCCGACGCTGTGAATTTCCGGAAGTTAACAATGTTAATTAACATGTTGACTTATTGATGGAATTGTAGTATGCTTGTCTCACTAGAATAAGGCGAGGGAAGCAAATGGGAAAAGTCACGATGCAGGATCTGGCGGATGCTGCCGGCGTATCCAGGATCACAGTGTGGAAGGCATTGAACAACCGTCCCGGCGTATCCGAGGAAATGCGCCAGCAGATTACGCGCAAGGCTGTTGAAATAAAGTATTCTCCCTCCGCGCCCGCCCCCGTAAAGGCGGCGGACCGCACTTTTTCCATCGTGGTGTCGCGCCCGGAATCCTCTTCCTTCTGGATGCAGATCATCCATCATATTGCCAAGGAGCTTGCCAGCTATGACATCAATATGATGTATACGTATATGCCTACTTCCTATCATGAAGGCTATACCCTGCCGTCTTCCCTGGACGCGGAGTCTGTGGACGGCTTTATTGTGCTGAATGTCTACAATGAAAAGCTGCTGCGGCTCCTGACGGCCCAGCCCCTGCCCAAGGTCTTTCTGGATACCGTTCCGTCCATCACGCCCCAGGAGCTCAACGGCGATCTTGTCATCCTGGAAGGGCGCATCCGCATCTGCGAAATCACGGCGAAGCTGCTGTCCGGCGGCAGGAAGCGGCTTGGCTTTATCGGGGATGTCAACTACGCGCAAACAAACTTTGACCGTTATCAGGGGTTTTTGGATGCCCACAGGGCGCTGCACATCCCGGTGGACCCCGCCCTTTGCATGACAGGCCCTATTGGACTGCGCAGCCACTATGAGGAGATCAGCGACTTTTTGTCCGGGCTCAAAACATGGCCGGACGGCTTTGTCTGCCCCAGCGACTTTATCGCCCACTTCGTCAGCCGCTATCTGAACGAAGCCGGGCGGAAACAGCCGGAAGGCTTTGTGCTGACGGGGTTTGACAACAACCCGGAATATGCCAACGTCGCCGGTCGGATCACCACCGTGAATGTGGAAACCGCCGCCCTGGGCAAGGGCCTGGCCCGCAAGCTGATGTTCCACGCGGACTATCCCGACGCGCCCTACGAGGTCAGCTATGTGGCGACCAACATACTGTATCGCGGCGGGCTGGAAAACGTATAAAGCAGGCGGCGGGGAGGAAGCGCCATGGAACCTTATCAGGACACCGCGCGTTCCCCGGAGGAGCGCGCCCGGGACCTTTGCGCGCGCCTGACGCTTCGGGAAAAGGCGGGGCAGCTCAATCAGCGTCTGTACGGCTTTGACAGCTATACCCGGCGAGGCGGAGAGCTTGCGCTGAGCGAAGAATTCATGCGGGAGGCCCGCCATTTTGGCGGGCTGGGCGTCTTGTACGGCCTGTACCGGGCGGACCCCTGGTCGAAAAAGACATGGGAAACAGGCCTGTATGGGAAGCTGGCCATAAAGGCCTACAACCTGGCGCAGGCCTATGTGCTGCGCCATTCGCGCTTTCAAATACCCATGCTTTTAAGCAGCGAATGCCCCCACGGCCACCAGGCGCTTGATGGTTATCTGCTGCCGGTCAACCTGGCCGCGGGAGCCACCTTCCGCCCCGATCTTTTGTACAAGGCGGGGGAGGTGTGCGGCCGTCAGCTGCGGGAGCTGGGGGTGAACCTGGCCCTTGTGTCCATGCTGGACATACTGCGGGACCCGCGCTGGGGCCGCAGCGAGGAATGTTACGGCGAAGACCCGTTCCTCGCCGCCGGTTTTGCCAGGGCCATCGTCCGGGGAATTCAAAGCCAGGGTGTGGCGGTGGTAGCAAAGCATTTTTGCGCTCAGGGCGAAACCACGGGAGGGATCAACGCCAGCGCCGCGCGCATCGGCCCGCGGGAGCTGCGGGAGATCCACCTGCCGGCGGCCCAAGCAGCCTGCGAGGCCGGCGTCAAGGGCATCATGGCGGCCTACAACGAGATTGATGGGGTCCCATGCCACGCCAGCGCCGGGCTGCTCACCGATATACTGCGAAATGAATACGGGTTTGACGGCGTCGTGATGGCGGACGGCTGCGCCGTTGACCGCCTGGATATGCTCACCGGCGACAATGTGCGCTCCGGCGCGCTGGCGCTGGAATCAGGCGTTGACATCAGCCTGTGGGACACCGCCTTTTCCCGTTTGGACGAGGCGGTGGAGCAGGGGTTTGTGCCGGAGGAGCGCCTGGATCAGGCGGTCATCCGCGTCCTTAAGCTGAAATTTGAGCAGGGTCTGTTCGAGCGCCCCTTCCTGCCGGAGGAATCAAATCCCGCCGCCTTTGACTACGCCGCTTGGCCCCAGTCGTTCGATATCGCCAGGGAAAGCCTGGTGCTGCTCAAAAACAGCGGCGTCCTTCCCCTGACTGCCGGCGCGGAAAAAACCGTGGCGCTGATCGGTCCCGCCGCCGACGATGTATACCGCCAGCTGGGCGATTACAGCCCGCCGGTACGCGGGGAGGATTGTCATACGCTGCTGGACGGCCTTCGCGCCGTCGCCGGGCAGGCGGGCGCGCATGTGAAAATACTGCATAACGATGGCGGTGACCCCGGGCGCGCCGCGGCACTGGCCGCCAGGTGCGATGTGACGCTTCTGGCGCTGGGCGGCTCCTCCAGCCGGTTTCAAGCTGTGCAGTTTGACAGAAATGGCGCGGCGCTTTCCGCCGGCGGGCAAATGGATTGCGGCGAAGGCATGGACTGCGGCCGCCTGACGTTGCCGGATGGGCAGCATGAGCTGTTTGCAAGGGTGCGCGCCGCGGCGCGGGGGCTTGTCACTGTGCTCGTTCTGGGGCGGCCCTATGCCGTTGCCGACATCGCGCGGGATACCGACGCGCTGCTTGTGAGCTTCTATCCCGGCCCCCAGGGCGGCCTGGCCATCGCTCAGGCGGTCTTCGGCCTGTTCTCCCCCAGCGGACGGCTGCCGGTTTCCTTTCCCGCCCACGCCGGGCAGCTGCCCGTATACTATAATCTCAAAGCGGGGGTCACGCCCCAGGCCTACTGCGACAAGCCGCCCCTGGACAAGCCTCTTTTCTCCTTCGGGGACGGCTTTGGGTACGGGCAGATTATCTATTCCAACATCGCGCTGCGCCCCTTGGCTCCTCCCACGGGAGAAATAACGGCGGATGAAACGCCGCTGGCGCAAATCAGTATGCAGATCACCAACAGCGGCGACCGGGCGGAAAGCGCCGTGCCGCTGCTGTTTGTCACCGATATGGCCGCCGATGCGGTGCCCCGCGTGAAGGAATTGAAAGCCTATGCCAAGGCCTGTGTCCCCGCGGGGCAGAGCGTGCCGGTCAAGCTCGCCTTACAGGCCCGGGACCTGGCCGTGTGGAACCGGCATATGCGCCTCCAAGTGCAGCGCGGCGCTTTTTTGCTGCGGTTGGAGGACGGAGGCAAAACGATCTGGCAGGAGACGTGGGTGCTTTGAATAGCGGCGCGGGGGTGACGGGATATGCGTGATGCCGGGCTTTTTGAAACATGGCGGGAGCTGGCCCGCGAGGATCCGGATGTGGTGGCGGAGCTGGACGCGCTCGCCGCGGACAGCCAGCCCATGGAAGACTGCTTTTGCGGCACTTTGGCCTTTGGAACAGGCGGTTTGCGGGGCGTGATGGGCGCGGGCACCAACCGCATGAATATCTATACGGTACGGCAGGCAACCCAGGGGCTTGCCAACCATCTTTTGAAAACAAAGAAAAGCGCCTGCGTGGCCATCGCCTATGACAGCCGCCGCAAGTCGCGCCTTTTTGCGGAGGAAACCGCCCGCGTTCTGGCGGCCAACCGCATTACCGCCCATATCTATCCCCGCCTGATGCCAACGCCGGCGCTGTCCTACGCCGTGCGCTATTTGCATTGCGATGCCGGCGTCTGCATTACGGCCAGCCACAACCCCGCGCCGTATAACGGTTACAAGGTCTACGCAAGCGACGGGTGCCAGATCACTACCCAGGCGGCGGAGACCATATCGGAGCAGATACAAAGCGTCGATCCCTTTGGGGACGTTCGCCTCAGCCCTTTTGATCCTGAGGCCAATCCCTGTATCCGCTATATAGGCGAAGCGGTAGTGGAAGCCTATTTGAAGGATATCCTGAAACAAAGGCTCGCCCCTGACAAGCTGGAGCCTGTAAGGCTTGTGTATTCGCCGCTGAACGGCGCGGGGCGGGAATGCGTGACCCGCATCCTTGGCCTTGGCGGCTATGGGGATCTGCACATCGTGCCAGAGCAGGAAATGCCGGACGGGGGCTTTCCTACCTGCCCCTGCCCCAACCCGGAGGAAGACGGCGCCATGGAGCTGAGCATGCAGCTTGCCCGGCAGGCGGGGGCGGACCTTGTATTGGCGACCGATCCCGATTGTGACCGCGTCGGCGTCGCGGCCTGGGCGGACGGCCGGTATGTGCGGCTCACCGGCAATGAGGTAGGCGTTCTTTTGCTGCATTATATTTGCAGTATCCGCACGGAGCGGTCGGCAATGCCCCGGGACCCGGTGGCGGTCAAGACCATCGTCACCAGCGAAATGGCCGCCGCCATCGCGCAAGCGTACGGCGTGTCTTTGTTGAACGTATTGACCGGGTTCAAGTTCATAGGGGAGCAGATCGGCCTGCTGGAAAAGCGGGAGGCCGCCGATCGGTTCATTTTCGGCTTTGAGGAAAGCTGCGGCTATCTGACCGGCGCGTATGTGCGGGACAAGGACGCCGTGGGCGCCATTTTGATGATTTGCGACATGGCCGCATACCACAAAAGCCGGCATCAAACGCTGCCCGAGGTGCTGGAGGAGCTGTATCGGCAATACGGCTATTACATGAACAGTCTGGACAGCTTCACCTTCCCGGGGGCGGATGGCAGCCGGCGCATGGGTCGTTTCATGGGCCGGCTGCGGGAAGACCCGCGGTCCCTGATCGCATCCGGACTGGAGTCGGTCACGGATTACGCTTTCGGCGGCGTTCAGGCCCCCGGCCAGCCGGCGCTGCCCGTCAGCGATGTGCTGCAGCTGCGTATCGGCGGCGGAAGCCTGGTGACCATAAGACCTTCCGGCACGGAGCCCAAGCTGAAATTGTACTGCGCCGTGAAGGCCGGTGACAAACGCGCCGCGCAGGCAAGGCTTCAGGCGCTTCGGGCCGAATTTTCAGCGCTGATTTCTCAATATGAAATGCAGGATAAAAGCCTGTAGGCGCGCGTCAAAGCCGCAGATTAGAACAAAAAGGAGCATCCTGCCATGAACGAGCGTATCCGTCCCACGCAGAAGCAGCTGGCCTATATGGATTGGGAATTCGGCATGTTTTTTCACTTTGGCATCCGCAGCTTTTTCAAGGGGCACCAGGATTGGGATGGGCAGCCCATGCCGGCCAGCGCGTTTTGCCCTGTGCATTTGGACTGCGAGCAGTGGATTCGCGACAGCAAGGCCGCGGGGGCGCGCTACGCGATTTTGACCGCTAAGCACCACGACGGTTTTTGCAACTGGCCTTCCGGGTATACGGAGTATTCGGTGAAAAACTCCCCCTGGAAGGACGGCAAGGGCGATGTGGTGGCGGCGTTTATAGCCGCGTGCAGGAAATACGATATGCGGGCGGGGCTGTACTGTTCCCCGGCCCAGTGGAGCGGCGGCGCGGACTTTGCGGATGAGCGGGCGTATGACGATTACTTTATCGCCCAACTGACGGAGCTGTTGACCGGCTACGGCAAAATTGACTACATCTGGTTTGACGGCTGCGGGTCCAATGGGCATACCTTCGACACGGTACGCATTGTTGGCGCTGTGCGCGCGATGCAGCCGGATATCTGCATCTTTGAAATGTGGGACCCCGATGTGCGCTGGGTTGGCAACGAAAATGGGTATGCCCCTATGCCCAACCCCAATGCCGTCATCCAGACGGATCACACCCGGCAGTTTTTTCCCGGCGGCGTTTTCCCGTCGCCGCGGTTTCTCCCGGCGGAATGCGATTTTATGATGCGGGACCGGACGTGGTTTGACTGCATGAACAACGAGGATACCGTCAAGAGCGTGGAAGAGCTGCTTGGGATCTATGAGTTGTCCGTTGGGCGCGGCGCCAATTTCCTGCTGAACATCGGGCCGTCCGCACAGGGCTGCCTGCCGGAGGCGGACACAAAGCGGCTGAGGGAATTCGGGAATGCGCTGCGCGCCCGGTACGGCGCGCCGGTGCCGGGATTTTCGCCGGTACGGGAGGAAGACGGCTGCTACGTCATTTCGTCGGAGGCGGAGGACGGCGCGCTGGTGGACCGGGTGGTGATCCAGGAGGAGCTTGCCCAGGGCGAAGCCGTGCTGCGCTTCACGCTGTACTTTGAACCGGTTTTGTACACGCCGCAGCCCGTCTGCCTGTATCGGGGCGGGACCATCGGGCATAAAGCCATCTGCGTTTTCCCTGCCGTCCGCGCCAAAAAGATCATTTTGAAGATCGATGAACAGGATGGCCCCGCCGCTATCCGCTCCATGCTGCCCTATATGGCCAAATCCCTGTAGGCACAACGCGGGCCTCGGGCCTTTGAAAGGACAAGAAGATGCCTTTGCTGCCGAATTGGATGAATCCCGGCAAAACGGGGGAGAACCGCTGCCCGCAGCGTTCATACTATCTGCCCTATGATACCGCCCGGGGCGCTTTGGCCCAGAACCTTGCGGACAACGCACGGTATATTTCCCTGAGTGGGCAGTGGGATTTCGGATACTTCGCGTCCCCGGAGGAAGCGGCCGGGCAGGAGCTGCCCGACAGGATCCAGGTGCCTTCCTGCTGGGAAACGAAGGGCTACGGGCAGATACAGTACACGAACATCAATTATCCCTTTCCTTTCGATCCGCCCCATGTCCCGCTGGAAAACCCGGTGGGCGTCTACCGCCGGCAGGTTTCCCTGCACGCGCAGGGGCGCTGCTATCTGGTTGCGGAAGGCGTCTGTTCCTATTTTGAAGTGTACGTCAACGGCGCCGCCGCCGGTTTTTCAAAGGGCTCCCACCTGCAGGCGGAGTTTGATATCACGCCTCTTATTCGGAATGGGGACAACGCGATCGAATTCAAGGTATTCACCTTCAGCGACGCAAGCTATCTGGAGGATCAGGACTTTTTCCGGTATCACGGCATCTTCCGCGATGTCTATTTGCTGAACCGGCCTACTGCGCACATCCGGGATATAGAGATTTGTCCTCAGGCCGACGGCGGGGTGGAGATCCGTACGGACTTTTGCGGGGATGAACAGCCGGTCGATGTTCAGCTGCTTGACCCGGATGGGACGGCTTTGCCGGGACTGTATGTGCCGCAGCCACAGCTTTGGTCACCCGAAACGCCGGTTTTGTACCGGGCGCTGATTTCCTGCAACGGAGAATACATTTGCAAAGCCTTCGGCTTCCGGACGGTCGGCGTTTCGCCCAGGGGGGAATTATGCGTAAACGGTGTCCCTGTCAAGCTAAAAGGGGTCAACCGCCACGATTCGCATCCGGACAACGGGTACACGGTTTCCGTGGAGGATATGCGCCGGGACCTTCTTTTGATGAAGCGGCACAATATCAACTGCGTGCGCACCTCCCATTATCCCAACGATCCGCGTTTTGCGGAACTGTGCGATGAGCTGGGCCTGTACGTGATAACGGAGTGCGACCTGGAAACCCACGGCGCGGAATCCGCCTGCGGGTTTTGTACCCGGGAGGCGGCGGAGCAGCTGTCTTCCCATCCGGATTGGTTCGAGGCCTACATGGACCGCATGCGGCGTACCGTGGAGCGGGATAAAAACAGCCCGTCCATTATTATGTGGTCCCTTGGCAACGAAAGCCAGTTTGGAACGAATCATATCGCCATGGCCGAATGGACGAAGCAGCGGGACCCGTCCAGGCTGATCCATTACGAGCGCACGGCCTACCCCGACCCGGCCTATGGCGCGGATCAAACGGACATTCATCCCTGTGTGGATGTTGTCAGCCGGATGTATACCGGCCTGGATGATTTGCGGACCCAGGCTACGCAGACCCGGGACCGGCGTCCATATTTTCTGTGCGAATATGCCCACGCCATGGGGCTGGGGCCGGGCGGCCTGGAAGATTACTGGGCGCTTTTCTACCGGTATCCAAAGCTCATCGGCGGCTGCGTGTGGGAATGGTGCGACCACATTGCCCGGGTGCGGCGCGGGGACGGGACGGTGGAGGAGCGCTACGGCGGCGATTCCGGCGAGTTTCCCCACGACGGCAATTTTTGCGTGGATGGGCTTTGCGACCCGGACCGGAACCCGCACACGGGGCTCAAGTGCCTGAAAAAGGTGCTTCAGCCCGTTCATGCGGCGCTTTTGTCCGCCCGGGAAGGGCGGATGCGGATCACAAACCGCCACGATTTTACCGACCTGAACGCGTACGCGCTGCACTGGCGGCTGATGTGCGGCGAAACCTGCCTGGAACAGGGAACGCTGGATATCGCGCTTGCGCCGCATCAGCAAGCCGAGGCTGTTTTGTCCTATCATCTTCCCGAATCAGGAGAAGATGAGGTGCTGCTGGAGATGTCCGTGCAACTGAAGCGGGATACGGCCTGGGCGCCGGCCGGATATGAAATTGCATGGGAGCAGTTCGAGCTGCCTGTTCAGGTCATACCAGCCTCACGGCAAGCCAAACAGGCGCATGCGCCCGTAACGCTGCAGCAGCCGGATGGCCGCACGCTGCGCATCACCGTCCGGGAGGACCAATACGAGTTTGACAGGCTGACCGGCATGCTGCGCGGCTGGAAGCATGAGGGCAGGGAACGGATGGCGGCTCCGGCCCGCATGACCGCCTGGCGCGCCCCCACCGACAACGATCAGGGGGTGAAGCAGCACTGGTACGCGGAGCATTTGCATCACGCCCGGTTTTATGTTCGTACGGATGAAATCACTGAGACAAAGGATGGCGTTCAGCTTTTGTTCCACGGCTTCTTCGGCGCCGTTTCCAGGTTGCCGCTGTACCGTGTGGACATCCGCTATACCGTAACGGCGGCCGGCCTGCACACGGACATATCCGCCAAAGCCATCGCGCACCGCCTGGCCGGCCAGGACCGCATGCTGTACGGCAGCTTGACCCGCCAGAACCTGCATCTGCCGCGCTTTGCCATGCTGTATCCCCTGATCCCGGCGTTTGAACGGCTGCAATATGCCGGAAAGGGGCCGGACGAATGTTATGCGGACCTTCAGGCCCACGCCCGCAAGGGCGTCTGGCGTTCCAGCGTAACGGAGCAGTATGCGCCCCGCATCCGGCCCCAGGAGTGCGGAAATCATGTGGATACCCGGTGGCTGCGCCTTTGGTCGGAGCAGGATATGATTCAAATGGATGCGGACCTGCCGGTGGAGTTTTCCGCGCTGCACTATTTCCCCGAAACCCTGGAGCGCGCTTCCCACCGCCTGCAGCTTACGCCGGACGAGGCTACCGTGCTGCTGGTCAACTATCGCGTGGGCGGCATCGGCAGCGCCAGCTGCGGGCCGGGGCTGAACGAAAAGGACCAATTGCGGGATGTTGTTATGCATTTTGGCTATTGGCTGTCCTGCGGTCCTGTACAGGAATAAACCGGGACGTTCAAGGGGCTATCGTGCTAAGCGTATAATTGCATGCATATCCAAGAAGATGGTGTCCGAAGGTTTCCAAAGGGCGATCGGAAAGCCCTTTGGTCGCGTCCGAAGACGCGATATCCTTCTTCTTGAATTACATTATGCAAAATATGACCTTAGCACGATAGCCCCTTTTTTTCGTCTTTCCCTTCCTGGCTTGCATGAAAAAACCTACGCCTGAAAAACGTAGGTTTTTATACTAATGGAAAACATTATTGCGCCCATGGCCGTGAGGGATTTTCGCGCAATACAAGGAGTCGAAGCGAGGCGTAGCAGCGCTACGCTGAGCGGCAGACGACGCGGTAGTGTACGAAAAGATCCACGGCAACGGCGCAATAATGTTTGGAAGCAGTATTAATGGCCCGTACGGCGGTTCTTGTTGGCGTGCCGCTTTGTGAACTGTCTCAATAGGTGTAATCTTCCACATCCACCTTGTCCACATCGCGGTAGGGGGCCAGAGTGGAGATCATTTTCACGGGGCCCTTTGAATTGTTGACGATGTAGTGGATCTCACCCGGTTCAATGTGGATCAGCTGTCCCGGTGTCAGGCGGTGCACGGTGCCGTCCACAACCATATCCACCTCGCCCTCCAGAATGAAGAAGTTCTCCTCCATGTCGTTGTGGTAATGGGCCTTGAAATTCTGCCCGGCCTGGAACTGCACAATGGCAAAGTTCATGCGGGGGCCTTTCATCAGGTATTTGGGGCCGCTGTCGCCAAACCGGTACTCCCGCTCGTTTTCATGGATAATAAACATAGGCGCATCTCTCCTTTATCATTAAATCAGAGCCCCGGGGCGGCCCACATATATCGCGTTACGCGCTGGTCGCTCAATTCCAGCTGGCCCTGGTAGAATTTGCGCCAGACCGCGTACATTTGATCGTAAGTCTTTTTGTTCTCCGGGTTGGGCTGGTAGGTGGTTTCCCACTGCACAAGATTTGCGGCAGCTTCCTTGATGCTTCCGTACATCCCGACGCCGTAACCGGCCAGGATGGCCGCACCAAGGGCGGTGGCTTCCTTGACCTTGGGCACCTTGACGGGAAGGCCCATCACATCCGCCACGATCCGGCACCACAGCGGGCTTTTGGCCGCACCGGAGGCGAATATGATTTCCTTTGGCTGTCCGCCGGAGGCATCCCGGACCAGGTCCATATGCCCCCTGGTCACCAGGGCGGCGTTTTCCATGATCGCCCGGTAGAAGGTGTAGCGGTTGAACTTTGCGGGATCAAAGTCAAAATTGCCGAAGGTGGGGGCGGCGTGCCGCCAGGAGATATAATTCATCACATCGGAGAAGGAACACATCATGCCATGGCAGCCGGCGGGAATTTTCTCCGCCTCGGCGTTCATCAGCTGGTAGGCGTCCATGTCCAGCTCTTTTGCCTTTTCCTTCTCAGCCTGGCAGAAAGCGTCCCGGTACCAGCGCATGGCCAGGCCCGGCATGAAGGCAATGGCCTCGTACTGCCACAGGCCGGGCACGGCGTGGCAGTTGACACGAACCCGGCAACGGGGGTCCGCGGCCGCTGCTGCGGTGTTGAACTCATACTGCCAGAAGCTGCCGCCGAATACTGCGGCCTGATTAGGCTCTACCAACCCTACGCCTACGCAGCCCAGCTGCGCGTCGCCGCCGCCGGTAACCACCGGAGTGCCTGCCAAAAGCCCGGTTTCAGCCGCGCCCAGCGCGCTAATATTCGCCACTACGGTGCCGCATTCCCTGGCCGGTGGGAAGATATCATCCTTCAGGCCGCAGCGCTTGGCGATGGAGGCATCCCAATCGCGGCGGGATAGGTCAAAAATACCTGTGGTGCAGCCGTTGCTGGGCTCGCTGACCATGACGCCGGTCAATTTGTAAATCAGCCAGTCGTTGAACATGGAGAGGGCGGCTGTTTTTTCGTACACCTCGGGCAGCTTGTTCTTGACCCATAAAAGCCTTGGCAGCGCGCCCAGGGCGTAGGTCTGGCCGGATACCCGGTACAGATCCTTTTCCAGGTCCGGGTCCAGCATTTTCAGCTCCGCCACCTCGTCGCCGCTGCGGGCGTCCACATTGGCACAGGCCCAGATTTCCCGGCTGTCCGCATCGTACAAAACGATGCCTTCCCGCATGCAAGTGGTGGAGACGGCAGCGATGTCCTTGGGCGAAACCTTTGTTTGGGTCAGCACATCCCTCACGCAGCCGGAAGCCAGGCGCCAGTTGTTCACCCAGTCAAAGTCCATACTGCCGGGAAAGCGGGGGTCCTCCCGGTGGAACCATTCCTGCTGCGAGCAGCCCAGCTGGCGGCCCGAGGTGTCAAAGAGTACGGCGCGCACGCTGCCTGTGCCTGCATCCAGCGCAAGCAAATATTGTTCAGCCATGATAATCCTCCTTACCATGTCTATGGACGGAGCACATATTAAGCATCCTCCGCCAGGCTTGCGGCGGTAGGCTCGTCGGTGATCAACACATCCAGGTACTTGCCGCGTAGCGTGGCGCGGATGGCTTCTATTTTATTTTCACCGGCGGCCACGCCGATCACGTTTTTCAGCTCCCGCAGCGTGACCAGCGGCGTGCTGATCAGCCTGTCTTCCACGGGGCTTTCCAGCAGATCGCCGTTCTTGTCAATGAAATGGCTCAAAACGTCGCCCACCGCCCCTTTCATGGACAGGTACAGGAAGTCGTTCTTGCTAAGGATTCCGGACTTGATGATGGTGGCGGATTCGTGCATGGGGCCGATGCCGATCACGGAAACCGAGGCCAGGCGCACCATCCTTGTGATCTCCAGTACGGAAGCCTCCTGGCGCATGGCTTCGGCCATCTCCTTGGAGCTGGCCAGCAAGGGCGCCGGCATCAGGTAAAGCTTCGCGTTGAATACGTTGGAACGGGTGTCCGGCAGGTAGTAGTTGACGCCGCCGGTTAAGGACACGCAGGAAATGGGGTCCTGGGCCATGGTGGCCAGGTTGTTTAGGACCCGGCTGGGTGTGTCGCCGTAACCGATGTTGATGAAGCTGTTTTCGCTGAGCCTGTCCCGGACGTACATGGCAGCGGCCTTGGCGATGTTTTCGTTGACATCGGTGCGGCCCGGCATGGCCGGCACCACAAAGACATCCTTCAGGCCGTAGCGCTCCATCAGCGTCTTTTCCAGCGCAATGCGCTCCACGCCGTCCTGGCGCAGCTTGAACTGTATGATCCCCGTCTCCCGCGCCTTGTCCAAAAGCTTGATGACCCGCAGCCGGGTAATGCCCAGCACGTCGGCAATCTGCTGCTGGGTCATGTTTTCAAAGTAATAATACCAGGACGTTTTGATCATCAGGGACTCTTCGTAGTTCATGCTTCCTCTTTCTTGGGCGCTTGGATGGTTGGTTTGAAGGCGCATTCGCCAAACTGCCCGATAAAGTTACAAAAGTTTAAATATCAATCAAAAGTTCTTGTGAACAGAGTATAGCACCATTGGGGATGGATGTCAATCACATCTGTAAAACAAATCGCGCAAGCTGGCAGGTGCATATATAAATCGGCAAATGAACAGGAAAATAGGTCACAAATTGCGAAACAACACGGACAAGTTTGCGCGTGTTGCACCATGCAAAGAAAATGCGCGAAGATTTTTGGCTGCAAGAGTTGACAAGTCTGTATAAATGGCGTATCATTTAACCAACGCTCAAATATTAGATGTGCGAACAAATGTATAACTTGATCATGGAGGCTTCATCGTGAAGGAAACGACCTGCGCTCCCAAAGAAATCATGATTTCCGTCCGCGGCATACGCAAGGCCTTCGGGCTGAACGCGGTGCTCAAGGGCATCGACCTGGCCGTGCACTGCGGCGAGGTCGTTGCGCTCATCGGCGGAAACGGGGCCGGCAAAAGCACCTTGGTCAAGATACTGATGGGCATCTACCAGCCTGACGACGGCGAGATTGCGATCAAGGGGCAGCCGGTGAAGCTGAACCGGCCGGCGGCGGCCCTGGCCCAGGGGATTTACCTGGTGCCCCAGGAGCCCATGCTCTTTCCCAACATGACAGTGGAAGAAAACATCATCATGGGCTTTGATGAAAAGAAGGGCGCGCTGCACAAACGGCTTGTAGACCTGATTGCCCAGCTTGACTGGAAGCTGGACTTAACGCGCAAGGCGGACAGCCTTTCCATTGCCGAGCAGCAGCTGGTGGAGATTCTGCGGGGCCTGATGCGCAATGCCAGAATACTCATTTTGGATGAGCCTACCAGCTCGCTGACCTTCAACGAGGTTCACTCCCTGTTTTCCATCATTGCCGGTTTGAAAGCCAAGGGCATCAGCCTCATTTATATTACCCACCGCCTGACGGAAGTGTTTGAAATCGCCACCCAGGTCGCCATCATGCGCGACGGCGTGATCACCCTCTCCGGTCCCGTGGGGGATTTTACCCGCGAAATGCTGGTGAAGGGTCTCTTGCCCCCGGACATGAAGGAGCGGGAGTGCATCGGCGACAACTGCGGCGTGCCCGTTGTGCGAACCGGCGAGCCGGTACTGAAGGTGGAACACCTGACCGGTTTTGGCTTCAAGGACGTCAGCCTGGAAGTGTATCCGGGCGAGATTCTGGGTCTGGCCGGGGTTGTGGGCGCCGGGCGCACGGAGCTGGCCACTACCATCTTTGGCCGGGACGTTGTGAAAAGCGGCAAAATAACTTTGAACAGCCGCGACATCACCGGCATGAGCACCAGGCGGATCATGGACCTGGGACTCAGCTACGTGGCGGAGGACAGATTCCTCAACGGCATCTTCCGCATCAGCGACGTGGCGGCCAACACCTCCGCCGCCTGTCTGGACAGGATGAGCAAATTCCTGATGAACTTTAAGGAAGAAAAGAAGATCACCGCGGAGTTCGTCAAGAGCTTTCGCACCAAGGTCACCGGCCAGGACCAAACCATGGGCTCCCTCTCCGGCGGCAATCAGCAGAAGGTGATCATCGCCAGGGCCCTTTCGCTTTCGCCCAAGGTGCTTATACTGGATGAGCCGACCCGCGGCATCGACGCGGCGGCCCGGGGCGACGTGTACGCCATCATACAGCAGTTGAAGGAGCAGGGGCTGGCGATCTTAATGATTTCCTCCGATATGGAGGAGATTGTGGAGCTTAGCGACCGGGCCGTGACCATGTACTGCGGCTCCATCAACCGGATTTTCCTTCGGCAGGATATCAACCAGGACAACCTGATGGCCGCGGCCTTCGGGGTGATGGGAAGGGGGGAGCAGCTTGCCTGACAGCGCGCCCAAGGCTTCCATGCGGCTTGGCAAAAAGCTGCTGAAAAGCCGGGAGATTACCTCCATCCTCTTTCTCCTTTTCCTGTTCCTTGGCGTCGGTGCGGTCAATGCCAAGTTTCTGACCCTTCAAAATATCATGCTCTCCTTAAACAGCGGCGTGGTGTATACCGTTATCGCCATCGGCATCGCCTTTGTCATCATCACCGGTGAAATCGACGTGTCCGTCGGCGCGACCATGGGCATGAGCGCGGCGGTGTTCGCTACCCTGATCCGCGACGGCGCAAACTGGGGGCTGGCGGCGATGGTATCCCTCGGTATCGGCCTTGTGATCGGTCTGATCAACGGCGTGGGCGTGACGGTATTGAAAATCCCTTCCATTATTATGACGCTGGGCATAAACGGCATCGTAAGGGGCCTCATTTACGTCTTTACCGGGGGCAAGTGGGTGGAGAACCTGCCGGCCGGGTTCAAGGCGCTGTCCCAATTGAGCCTTGGGCAGATCACCTATTTCTACCTGTCCGCCCTGATCTTCATGGCCGTCACCCATATCGTACTTACCAGGACCAGGCGCGGCCGGTATCTGGCGGCGGTGGGGGATAACCTGGGCGGCGCGACGCTGCTGGGCATACCGGTGACAGCGGTCAAGATTTCAAGCTTTGTGCTGTGCGGCATGCTGGCGGCGGCAGGCGGAATGCTGTATGTGAGCCGCGTGGGCTTTGTGACCCCCACTGCCGGCAACGGTTATGAAATGAAGGTCATCGCGGCCTGTGTGCTGGGCGGCATCAGCCTGACCGGCGGCGTGGGCTCGGTGATCGGCGCGGCGGTGGGCGCGGCCATCATGGCCTCCATCAGCCGGGTGCTGGTGTTCCTGGGTTTTCCCTCCGACTACGACAATACCATTACCGGCATATTGCTGATCACCATCGTGGTGGTGGATGCGCTGCTGCAATCAAAGGCCAGGGAGCGTGCCCGCCGGGCGCGGCTGGCGGCCAGAACGGCACATGCCCAGGGGGAGGCGCACCATGGATAAGCAGAAAATAAAAAAACTGCTCAAGCGCTGGGAACTGTACCTTTTGCTGATGCTGGTAGCAGAGATATTCATCTTTGGCGCCATCAACCCCAAGTTCCTGATGCCGCGGGTGCTGCTGGGCAGCATCAACGATTTCATGTCCATCTGCATCATCTCCCTGTTTGTCACCTTCGTGCTGATTACCGGGGGTATGGATATACAGTCCGGCTCCATCGTGGGGCTCACCTCCATCACCATCGGCGTTTTATGGAACGACGCCGGCATGAGCATCTGGCTGGCCAGCGGTGTGGGGCTTGTGGCCGGCGCGCTGTGCGGCATGCTCAGCGGGTTTTTTGTGGCCTACACCGGCGTACAGCCTATGGTGGTAACGCTGGGCGGTTCCTTCCTTTATTCGGGCCTGGCCCTGGCGGTGACGAATTTTTCCGCTACGGAGGCCTACAAGGGCATCAGCGGCTTCCCGGAGGCTTTTACCGCAATGGCCAAGGGCCGCATTGAAAAGGTGATCCCGTACCAGCTGTTCATCTTCCTCGGCCTGATACTACTTGCCTACATTCTTTTGCATCAAACCAAGTACGGGCGCAAGGTGTTCCTGTGCGGCGTCAACCGCAATGCGGCTTCCTATTGCGCCATCAAGACAAAGCGCATCGTGATGAGCACCTACATGCTTTCGGGCATGAGCGCTTCCCTGGCCGGCATTCTTTTAACGGCTTACCTTGGCACGGCCAAGGCGGACATGGGCAAGGAGCTGACGCTGCCCATCATCACCGCGGTGGTCCTTGGCGGTACCTCCAACCTGGGGGGCAGCGGCAGCGTGATCGGTACGGCCCTGGCGGCGCTGTTGATCGGCATACTGCGCTTCGGGCTTTCCATGGCCGGGGTCAGCACCCAGTACCTGGACATCCCGGTGGGCTTGCTGCTGGTTGTCTCGGTGGCGGTGCGCTTCGCGATGCAGAACACAAAGGTGCAGGCGTTTTTCCATCGGCTGTTCAAGGGCCCGCAAACGGTGCGCAAGTAGTTTTCGCAAACCTGTCGGCGCGGGCCGGCGCAAAGACGGTGTTATCGCGCGTTCGCAGGGCCGCGTGGTAAAATAGAAAGTTCAGGAGGGGTTAATTCATGAAACGTTTCCTTTCCAGGCTGCTGGTCGCCCTGATGGCAGTTGTGATGCTGACGGGTATCGTCGCCGCTTCCGCTGCCGACATCACCGTTGTATTCGTACCCAAACTCACCGGCAACGCGTTCTTTGAGAGTGCCAATGTTGGCGCCCAGGAATACGCAGCCAAGAACGGCTTCACCGTCAAGTATGACGGCAGCCCCGAGGCCGCTGTGGCCAACCAGGTCACCGTGATCAACAACGCCATCCAGCAGGGTGCTGACGCCGTGTGCGTTTCCTCCCTGGATGCCACGGGCCTGGACGCCGTCATGAAGGAAGCCAAGGATGCCGGCCTGGCCGTCGTCACCTGGGATTCCGACGTTTCCGGCGATGCCCGCACCGTGATGGTCTCCCAGGGCACCCCCGACATCCTGGGCAAAATGCTGGTGGACATGCTGGCCGATTCTTTGAAGAACCGCGGCAAGGACCCCGCCGTGGATGCCATCAGGTACGCCTGGCACTATTCCCAGGCCACCGTGGCTGACCAGAACTCCTGGCAGGTAGCCGGCGAAGCCTACATCAAGGCCACCTATCCCAACTGGGTCAACGTCGCGCCCGACAACTACTACAGCGAGCAGGAGGCCGAAAAGGCCATCACCATCGGCGAATCCATCCTGACCGCCCATCCCGACATCGACGGCATCATCTGCAACGACTCTACCGCGCTGCCCGGCCAGGCGCAGGCCGCTCAAAACCTGGGTCTGGATAAGACCCGGGTTTCCATCACCGGCTTTGCCGCCCCCAACTCCATGAAGGATTATGTCCGCGCCGGTGTGCTCGAGCGCTGGGGCCTGTGGGATTGCAAGGTTCAGGGTGCCCTGGGCTGCTACCTGGCCTACTACCTGGCCAGCGGCAACACCATCAAGGTCGGCGACAAGATCGACGTGCCTGACATCGGCACCGTGGAAGTGCTGCCCAACACCGTGCTGGACGCGGGTGCCTACACCGCGGAAGATTCCGGCGTGGTGCTCCTGCCCGAGCGCGTTGTGTTCACCGCCGAGAACATGGACAACTTCAACTTCTAATATTTAATGACTTACCTCGGTTGCTTTATTGGAAGGTGTGGCCGCGACCCTGCATCGCGGCCACGCTTCTTGGCAAATACCGGCTTATTGACGCTGAGCGCTCCCCATGCGGCGGCCGGTGCATGGGGCTTGGCGGGCGCTTGATAAGCGCCCCTACTGCTATCAGGCTATATTGGTTTTTCTTCCGGCGCTCATGTGTCCCGGCAGGGAATCCAACAGACAAAAGGCGGCGTAGGGGCGATTATCAATCGCCCGCGTGTACGGATCACGCCGAGCGGGGTTTGCTTTTGCCAAGGCTTCATGAAACTATTGTCAGGCCGTATGAATAAGGAGGAAATACATTATGCCGGATATCGAAGCACTCAAAGCCGCCAAGAACTACCACGTGGATACGCCCTTTGCCAATCAGGGGGGCTTTCATGTGAAGGGTTCCAACAACCTGGATTGGGGCATGAAAAAGCACCTGTCCAACATCTTTGATCCAAAGAGCGGCAATACGGTCATGTTTGCCTTTGACCACGGGTATTTCATGGGGTCTACCGCCGGCCTGGAACGGCTGGACATCGTGATTCCGCAATTGATCCCCAGCATCGACGTGCTGATGGGCACACGCGGCGCGCTGCGTTCCTGCGTGCCGCCTGATTGCCGCAAGGCCGTGGCCCTGCGCGTATCCTCCGGTTCCTCCATGCTGGATGAGGATTTGAGCCACGAAGTGATCGCCGTAGATATCGAGGATTCCATCCGCATGAATGCCGATTGCCTGGCGGTGCAGACCTTTATCGGCGCCGACGGCCAATTGTCCAGCATTGATAACTTAAGCCGCACCATCAACGCGGGGCTGCGTTACGCCATTCCCACCCTGGGCGTAGTGGCCGTGGGCAAGAACATGGAGCGCACCGACCGCTTTTTCAAGCTGGCCACCCGTATTGTGGCGGAAATGGGCGCCCACATCATCAAGACCTACTACTGCGACAACTTTGAAGAAATCGTGGCGGCCTGCCCCGTGCCCATCGTAGTGGCCGGCGGCAAAAAGCTTTCCGAACCCGATGCGCTCACCCTGGCCTACCGTTCTATGCAGGGCGGCGCCCGGGGCCTGGACATGGGCCGCAACATCTTCCAAAGCGAGCATCCCGTGGCGATGGCGGAATCCATCCGCAAGATTGTGCACGAAGGCTTTACCGATAAGCAAGCCTATGAATTCTATTTGGAAGAGGCCGGGAAATAACCTTTTTGTGAATGCCGGGAACCGCCTGAGCATGCTATGTGCGCAGGTGGTTCTTTTGCTTGTTTGACGGTAGCCAAAAGAAAAATAACCATTGGTTTACGCGGCAAAATGTCACCATATTTGGTTTGTTTTGAATATTTCCTGCATGTACAAACGCTTTGCGCGCGTTTATAATGACACCAGGCATGCATGTGATTTGATATAGAGGGCGGTGTCCCATGGCGCTGATCGAAGTACGGGATTTGAAAAAGACGTTCGAATATACCAAAAAAGAGGAAGGCATGAAGGCCTCCTTCAAAAGTCTTTTCCATCGGGAGAAGCTGTATAAACAGGCCGTGAAGGGCATTGATTTTACCTTGGAAAAGGGCGAGATGGTGGGCTTTTTGGGCCCTAACGGCGCGGGCAAAACCACCACGCTGAAAATGCTTTCCGGCATTCTCTTTCCCACCGCCGGCCAGGCTACCGTCATGGGCTACGTGCCTTGGGAGCGGAAAAAGGATTTCAAAATGCGCTTTGCCATCGTCATGGGGCAAAAAAGCCAATTGTGGTGGGACCTGCCCGCCGTGGAATCCTTTGCTTTAAACCGCCACATCTATGAAATCAACGAAGCCGAGTACCGCAAGACGTTGGGCGAACTGACGGAATTATTGGATGTCAAGGACCTGATGGGCGTACAGGTGCGCAGGCTGTCGCTGGGCGAACGGATGAAGATGGAGCTCATCGCTTCGCTGCTTCACAAGCCGGAGGTCATGTTCCTGGATGAGCCAACCATTGGTCTGGACATCATTTCTCAAAAGCGCATACGGGAGTTCCTGCGCAGCTACAACCGGGAAAAGCAAACAACAGTGCTGCTCACCAGCCATTCCATCAGCGATATTGAGGACCTGTGCCGCCGAACCATCGTCGTGGCCGACGGGGCCATCGCCTATGACGGGGAGCTGAAAAAGATCAACGGCCTGTTCGGCGAGCGCAAGCGCATACAGGTTACCTTTGAAACCGAGGAGGCGGCGCAGATGAACCTGGATCGCTATGGCAACCTGTGCAGCCGCGAGGGCATGCAGGCCGTCATCGAGGTGGACCGGGAGAAGGTGCGGGAAATCTCCAAGGCCATGCTGGAAACGCTGCCGGTGACGGATTTCAATATCGGGGACATTCCCGTGGAGGAGGGCATTGCCCGGCTGTATACAGGGGGGATGGGGCAATGACCCTGAGAAAATACCTGTATTCTTTCGGCCTTGGGGTCAAGGAAACCATGGCCTACCGGGCGGATTTCTGGATGGGGCTTGCCAGTGCGGCCTTTCCCATCATCATACAAATCTTTATGTGGCAGGCGCTGTTCAAAGGGGCCGGAGCCAATGAGCTGTTCGGCCGGGACTATCATCAAATGCTGGCCTACTCCGTATCGGCGGCCATTCTGTGGCGGCTTTTGCGCACAGGCTTTGAGTACGACATCAATGAGGATATCAAAAACGGCGGCCTGAGCAAGTACGTCATCCGGCCTGTGGGGTATCTCCCTTACCGGCTCAGCTGCTTTCTGGGGCAGAAGATCGGGGTTTTGCTGGGCGGGCTCATGCTTATGGCTCTTGCGCTTACCGGCGTCGGACTGTACTTTCATGCTTCGCCGGTGCAGCTTTCGGGCGTGCTGCTGTTTATCCCGGTGCTGCTGGGCGCGCTGATATTGAACTTTCTGATCTTTTTCTGCGTGGGCATGTGGGCCTTCTGGCTGTCGGAGATCGGGTTTTTGTTCGAGGCGGTGCGCATTGTGATCGTGGTACTAAGCGGCGGCATCTTCCCCCTGGAGATCTTCGGGGATACCGTGTGCAAACTTTTGAAGTTCCTGCCCTTTGCCTATGCCGTGGGCTTTCCGGTGGATGTGCTGGTGGGCACGGTGACCGGTCCTAACGTGTTGGCGGGGCTTGTATCCCAGATGATCTGGATCGGGCTGATGACGTTGATCAGCGGCCTTTTATGGAATTTGGGCTCGAAAAAATTCCTGGCGGCGGGAGGCTGATTGCATGAAGGAGATCAAAAAGCATCTGGCGCTCTGGGGCATACTCATGAAAAACAGCCTCATGAGCCAGCTGGAATACCGCATGAATTTCTTTACTGGCATCGCCATGGAGCTGGGGTATTTTCTGGCCAAGATCGTGTACATGATCGTGGTCTATAAAACCGGCGTGCCCATCAACGGCCTGACACCCGACGAAGTGCTGGTGTTTTTCGGCACCTACATGATCGCCACCGGCCCCTACGCCGGCATGTACATGATGAACCTGTTTGGCATCGGCCGCCAGGTGCAGTCGGGGGAGCTGGATTTACTGCTGGTCAAGCCCGTGTCCCTGCAATTCATATTAACGCTCAAGCGCAGCGATATCGCCCTGTTCACGGTGGACGTGGCGCTGGGCATTGTGGCGGTAATTATCGGCCTTGCCCGCATGGCGGTGCCGGTAGGCGTGCTGGATGCGCTGGGGTACATGGGGTATCTCATCACCGGCTCCCTGATCGCCTACGCCATGTTCCTTTTGCCGCAGGTGCTGGCCTTCAAGCTCATCAAGACCAATTCCCTAGCCGGGCTGGTGGATAGCTCCTGGGATTTTAACAACATGCCCATGGGCATTTACTCAAGGCTTATCCAGCAGATTGGCGCCTTTGTGCTGCCCATCTTTGTGATCACCAATTTTCCGGCGCTGTTCATCCTCAAAAAAATGGAGCCGCTGTACGCAGTGTGGGGCATCGCCGGGCCGTTTGTCTGGCTTGCGCTGACCAGCTTTTTGTTCAACCGGGGACTGAAGCATTATCAAAGCGCCAGCAGCTGATAAACGACTGGGGTGACACACGAATTAGCGGAGGATTTTATGGCTGACGCTTCATTTGCAATCAGGGAGCTTGAAAGCAATTTCTTGAAACGCAACATTGATGTGCATTGGTTTACCGCTTTTGAGGATGTGAAAAGTTATCTTCTGGAGCAGATTCCTGCCGGCGCCACGGTGGGGATCGGCCATTCCCAGACGCTTCAAGGGATAGGCATTACCGGGGCCTTGCTGGAAAGAGGCCACACCGTTTTTGATAAGGAGCTTGGAGCGACAAAGGAAGAAGTAAGGCGGCTGAAAAGGAGTGCGCTGCTGGCGGATTGCTATCTGTCAGGCGCCAACGCGGTCTCCATAGACGGCAGAATCGTGAACATCGACCACAGCGGAAACAGGGTGGCGGCCTTGGCGTATGGCCCGGACAGGGTTTTTGTTGTGGTGGGTAGAAACAAAATAACGAATACGCATGAGGAGGCCATAAAGCGGGCAAAGGACACTGCTTCGCCGAAGAACGCGAAAAGGGCCGGGTATCATCCGCCATGCGTGACCAAAGGATACTGCACCGATTGTCTTTCCTCACAGCGCGTGTGCAATATCATATCCACCATACAGGGTCAGCATGAAAAAGGCCGCATGACCCTGCTGATTGTCAATGAGGAAGCCGGATATTGAGGCGTTTCAGGATGAATGATCACATACCGGTTTGAAGTGTTTGAGAAAACAAATACGCTATTGTTCAGCGTCAGGGAGGGAAAACACATGCGCAGTGATTATACGAAAATCAATTCCGCCACGTTTGACAAATGGGTGGCGGAGGGCTGGGAATGGGGAATTCCGATCAGTCATGAGACTTATGAAAAAGCGAAGGCCGGTGAATGGTTCATGCTTTTGACGCCCACCAAGCCCGTACCCAAGGAATGGTTTTGTGAACTGCGCGGCGCGAAGGTGTTGGGCCTGGCCTGCGGCGGCGGGCAGCAGATGCCAATATTCGCGGCGCGCAGCGCAAACTGCACCGTGCTGGATTATTCCAGCGCCCAGCTGGCCAGTGAGAAAATGGTATCGGAAAGGGAAGGCTATGCCATTGAGATCATCCGGGCGGATATGACAAAGCCCCTGCCCTTTGAGGATGATACCTTCGACCTGATTTTCCATCCTGTCTCCAACTGCTACGTGGAGGATGTGCAGCCGGTGTGGCGGGAATGTTACCGCATTCTCAAAAAGGGAGGCATCCTGCTGTCCGGCCTGGACAACGGCACGAATTTTGCATTCGATGATGAGGAGCGGGATTTGAAGCACCGCCTGCCCTTTAACCCGCTGAAGGATCAGCAATTGTATGACGAAAGCATCAAAAACAACTGGGGCATTCAGTTTTCCCATACCATTGAGGAGCAGATCGGCGGGCAAATCATGGCGGGGTTTACGCTGACGGATGTGTATCAGGATACGAACGGCTCCGGCAGGCTGCGAGACTATGGCATACCTTCGTTTTTTGCGACGAGGGCTGTGAAATAGATTCATCCCGGCCGCGGTTGCGTCCCGTTCTTCCTACGGGGAATGAAAAGGGATGCCGGAATGATGGAAAAGATGGAGCAAGTGCTTCTTCACGAATACGGCATACGGGCATTGTCCCTGCAGGCGGTACCCGCGGGCTGGTCCGCCGCCGCGTGGCGGGTGCATGCCGGCGGTCTTTTGGCTGAATGAAAACATAAAGCTGCTTGGGAGGATTTCATGGCCGTCTACCGCGCCGCCCACAAGGATTACCGGGTTAATGAGGATGCGTTGCGGTTTTATCGGCTGCGGCGCAGGCTGGAGGATATTCACGCCTTTGCCCAGAGCATTTTGTTTGACCCTCTCACGGGGGAGGCCATAGATCAATCGCTGTATTACCTGAAGCGGGAATGCGGCCTTTTGCAGGGCATGTGGTAACGGAACGGCACGCTGCCTTCCTGTGGATTGTGTGCATTTTGGCTTGGGAGAGAGGAATGCCGGTAGTACGTATGCAATAGGAGAACCATGAAATGGGGAGGAGGAGAGCGCTATCTTGATTTCTGTATCGCCCGACAAATTATCGCTGCGGGAAAGAAAAAAGGAGCATGTGGTAGAATACTTCAACAAGACAAGGGACGGGCAAATACAAAGCATGATCCCCGGCGGCGCAAAATCAGTGGAAGACGCCTTGGCCATGTATGAAGAATCGTTGAAGAAAGGCGCCGCAAGTTATGGGAGGACCATATATTGTCAAGAGCAGTACATCGGCGATATCTGGTGCTATTGTTTGGACAGGGAAAATGAACCAAACGCAATGCTGAGTTACTGTATCTTTGAAAAGGATTACTGGAATAAAGGGATTGCCACCCTGGCGGTCAGCCTGTTCATGAAAGAACTCATCGGGAAATTTGGAATAAGGAGCATGGGCGCTTTCTTGTATGCCGATAATGCAGGCTCCAGACGTGTGTTGGAGAAGAACGGCTTTGTGCTTAAGGAAAAACAGTTGGAAGGGGAAAGGGCTTCGTTGTATTATGAGATAGGCATCGTCTGAAGAGCGGTTTGTACCTGCTTTGGAAGGTGATAAGCAAGAACCGCAACGATGTTTGATGACAAAGCAGGCTTAATGGGACCATAGAGCGAATCCAACAGCAAGGACCTGATATGAGTTTACATGGTATTGCGATCTTTACCCTGCGGGCGGCGGGATTTGCGGCGATTGTCTGCGGCATATACGCGCTGATCTTAAGAATGCGCGGCAAGGCACTCTCTGCCGGACGGCTGCTTTCTGTCTTCTACCTCGCGTCGCTGATCGAGATTACCGTACTGCGCGGCGGCATAGCGTGGAATGGCCTCTTTGACGCCCGGCGTTTCGCGGTGCAGTGGATGCCCCTTAAGACGACGCTGGCGGAATTCAAAAACGGAGCATGGCCATTCATCTACCATGTTGGCGGAAATCTCGCGTGGTTCATTCCGCTGGGATGGGTCCTGCGAAGGAAATCCGCCTGGGCAGCGCTGCTTGCCGGAATGCTGGTTTCCGTCGCGATCGAATGCCTGCAGTGGGTATTTGCAACCGGCAGGACGGACGTAGACGACGTGTTATTCAATACCTGCGGTACCTTGCTCGGGTACTTGCTGTCAAGGAGAATTCCAATGGGCGCCCGCAGCCGCATTAAAAAAGGCTGAGCAAATAAACGCTGGATGTAAAACGATAAGGAGTTGTGCTATGAAATTTCTGCTCACATCCGCAGGTGTCATGAACATAAGCATACACGATGCGCTGCTTGATATGCTGGGCAAACCGATTGCCCAAGCCAGCGCCCTGTGCATTCCCACCGCGATATACGCAATACCCGGCGGCGCCGTCCACGCATGGGAATTCTTCACCGGACAAGCCACGACACCGATGTGTGAACTGGGCTGGAAGTCCATGGGGGTGCTGGAGCTGACCGCTTTGCCCAGCATCGATAAGGACCTTTGGGTTCCTATGGTCAAGGAGACCGACGTTCTGCTGGTGAACGGCGGCGATCCCTTGTATCTGTGTTACTGGATGCGTAAGTCCGGGCTGGCAGACCTCTTGCCGTCGCTGCGCGCGGTCTATGTGGGTTTGAGCGCCGGGAGCATGGTGATGGCGCCCAGCATCGGGAAATTCTTTGTTGGCTGGACGCCGCCCAGCGGCGGCGATGAAACGCTGGGTCTGGTTGATTTTTCCATTTTTCCGCACCTGGATCACGTTATGCTGCCGGAAAACACCATGGCCGCCGCCGAGCGCTGGGCCGCCGGGATGCAAAGGCCGGCGTATGCCATAGATGATCAAACCGCCATCAAAGTGGTTGACGGAGAGGCCGAGGTTATCTCGGAGGGGCACTGGAAACTGTTTGCGCCATGATAGGACTTCTTTGTTATACGACTTCCCGCGTTTGCTTTTGCACATGGCATAAGCATAAGATGAAGCGGGTAAATGCCGATTTGATGAGGTGGGCTAAGCATGGATGGAAAAACAACGATCAGATATTTGCAAGAATATATAAAATCCAAAGACTATTGCCCTGACTTGACAGGAGCTTACTTTCTTAAACTATCAGAAGAGGTCGGCGAACTGGCAAAGGCTATACGAAAAAATCTGCGCTCTGCTGATGGCACGGATATAAAGGGAACAATTGATGAGGAACTCTGGGATGTTATCTATTATGCGATTGCAATTGCCAATTGCTACGGCATCGATTTGGAACGGGCCATAGAGCTTAAAGAGGGCATAAATAACGAAAAGTATAATACTGGTATATTCTTTGATCCTTATAGATGAATTCCAATTTGTCGGACAGCTTTGAACTGGGAACCGTTTATATAGTGGTAAATTCATGGAGCCGAATCCATTTTCGGAGGAATGTTTATGGGAACGAACGGACTGAAGATTGCCGATCTTCTCGATCTGAACGAGACAATGGCCGCCGGTATATTTGATGGGCTAACATATCCTTGGGAGGTTTTGCCCAGGATATCAGCGTATATCATTACGCTTGGTGCGACGCTGCCGGAGAGCGAATATACAAAGGTCGCTGAAGATATATGGATATCAAAAACTGCTAAAGTAGCTCCTACGGCGTCGATTACGGGACCAGCTATCATAGGGCATCATGCGGAGGTGCGGCACTGCGCCTTTATCCGCGGAAGTGCAATAGTTGGTGAGTCAGCGGTCGTAGGCAACTCGTCAGAGTTGAAAAATGTCCTGCTTTTTAATAAAGTGCAGGTTCCCCATTACAACTATGTGGGCGATTCTGTGCTTGGCTATAAGGCGCATATGGGCGCGGGCAGCATAACATCAAATGTAAAGTCGGACAAGACGCTTGTTTCAGTTACAGCCGGCAGTGAACGTATTGAGACGGGTCTTAAAAAGTTTGGCGCCATATTGGGTGACAACGTTGAGGTTGGCAGCAACACTGTGCTCAATCCTGGCTCGGTAGTGGGACGCAACGCCAATATCTACCCGCTTTCCATGGTAAGAAATTTTATACCGCCAAACAGCATTTACAAGAAACAGGGAGAGGTAGTAGAAAAGCGCTGATCCCGGCCATAAAGCCAAACACGAGCTTTAGGCCCCGGTGGTTGTAAGGAGGCGTCATTTCTAACGCAGGCATTTAGGATAATGCGAAACAGCTAAATACTAATCTTGCGGGAGGATGGTTGGAATAATATGAGTGATAGACAAACAGGCATTTGCCGGACGGTTTTTCGGCGCAGATTATGCATTTTGAGGGAGGATTTCGCATGCAAAGCAAAAAGGTGAACCCTTTTGATGAATGTCCGGTGTATGAAACCGAGCATTTCATTTTCAGCCATGTACATGAAAAAGACGCGGAGGACTTATTAGCGTGTTATTGCGACCCTGTCACTTTGAGCCACATGAACAACGATAACTGCAATGGTGAATTCCGGTGTGCGTCCATTGATGTCATGAAAAACGCGATACGGCTCTGGCGAATGGAGTATGAGCGCCGTACATTCCTCAGGTGGAGCGTAATAAGTAAGGAAAACGGCAAAGCGATTGGAACGATTGAAATTGCCCCGTTGCCATGGGGGAAATGGTTCTTTGGAGAAGAAACGCCTATCGGGATTTTGAGAGTCGATTTGTTATCCAGTTATGAACAGGAGGCAAACTTTGCTGAAATCATCAGATTGATGGCTTCCGAACTGGCAAACGACTTTGAAGTCAATCAGGTGATTATGAAAGCGCCGCCAGACGAACCTTGCAAAGTCAGCGCGCTTGTGGCAAATCAATTTCAGCCTGACCGGGGATTTCGGTTTGATCATTACTACATTAGAACCATCATCGCATGATAAGTATAGCGCAGGGCTGGCAAATTCCAGTTTGCCGGCCTTTTTTCAACCGCAGCCGATTCATACTTGCTCAGGAGATTATTGTATGGAAAACAGCATCATCGCTGATTTAAAGGATAGCTACGGAATAACCTGCAATCAAATTACGCCCGTAACAGGCGGATGGCTGAATCGGAAATGGAAGGTATCCACGGAAAAGGGCGATTTGCTGGTCAAGCAATTCAGCAATAAGCGATTTGGCAGGGAGCGGCTGAAATCCATTGAAGCCGCGTTGCAGCGGCAGATTGTTCTTGAAAAAAAGGGCGTTCCCTGTCCGGCCATCCAGCAGTGCCAAGATCGCGCGATCCGCTTGCTGGACAACGAAACGGCCTATATGGTCATGGATTTTCGTTCGGGAAAGGTGGAAGGCCCCGACACTGTCACCATCACGCAAATGCGGAGCCTTGGCAGCGCCTGCGGTTGTATGCACAAGGCGTTTTCCGGGCTGCCGGCGCTTTCGGTGGAGGGGTTCCCCATCAGCAGCGGGCAGGCAATCGATGCGTTGTGGGCAAACTTTCATACCCGCATGCAGGAATGCCCGCCGGGCGTCCCCGTGGAATACAAAGAGGCTGTGCTTGCGCAGGAACCCATATTGAAGCAGCTGACAGGCGCGTTTTTCGAGAAACTGCCCAAGGGGATCGCGCACGAAGATTTTTCTGCTGATAATATCCTGTTCGATACGGATGGCATATCTGCCATCGTTGACTTCGACCGCAATCATTACAGCTATATTTGGCATGACATAGGAAGGGCGATTTTGTCTTTCGCGTGGAAAGATCAGCAACTGGACATGGGAAAGATACATGCTTTTCTGGAAGGCTATTCGCGGCATGGGGCGCTGACCATGCCTGATGTGGCGGACGCATTGCGGCTTTCATGGTGCGTGGAAATACCGTGGTGGATACAGCCCGGTTTTTTCAAAAAGAACCGGGAAAAAGTAACGCGCTTCAAGGATGAAATGCTTTGGCTGACAGAGCATTGGTTCGAGCTGGATTCGCTATTGCGTCTCTAATGAGCATGCTGTGAGGTTTTGTATGGAAGCAATTGTATTCCTGGCGGCATTGGGCGCGTACTTCATTAAGGGATTAACGGGATTCGCCAATACATTGATATTCAATTCTGTTTTGAGCTTTCGGATGGAGAACGCGGTCATATCCCCCATGGATTTGCTATTGGGCTTTCCCGCGAATATCTATTTTGTGTGGAAGGAAAGAAAAAATATTTCAGCAAAGGTGGTTGTTCCGCTTTCCCTATTGATGCTTGCGGGACTGATTCCCGGCGCCTTGTTTTTACGTATGGGCGATCAGCGCCAACTGAAAATCGTATTGGGCCTGGCCGTCATTATAATCGGAATCGAGATGCTGTTTCGCCAATATAAGACCGTCAAGCTGAAGCAAAGCAATGTTTTTTTGTCCTTCATTGGTGTTCTGTCCGGATTCCTTTGCGGGCTGTTTGGCATCGGCGCCTTTTTGGTCGCCTACATCAGCAGGACCACAGAAAATCAAAGCCAGTTTCAAGGGAATATATGCTGTGTTTTTCTGGTGGAAAACATATTCAGGATCATTTTGTATACCGTGACAGGAATATTGACATGGGACATACTGAAAGGTACGCTGATGATCCTGCCTGCCATGATCATCGGTATGCTGACAGGCGTTATGGCAGCAAAGCACATAAAGGAAAAGAGCGTTAAAACACTTGTCGTCATATTGCTGCTGATTACAGGGGTGTCTCTCATTATCAAAAATGTTGTTTAGGTACCCGGGAGACAAAATGGTATAATGGGCAGCCGACAAATTTCACTTCGGCAGGCTTGAGCGCAATCAAAACGAATCGGGTTGCTGGGATATGGGCGGCGTAAAGGGCCATGTCTGCTTCCCGCTGTCAGATTCCTGGAAGAAACGGGGATGCAGGGAATTGGGCTGTATGTACAGAATACAGGCATTGCTTTCCTCGCCTGGCGGTACTGCGCGGGTATGATGGACCGGCGGCAGGATGAATGAATGGAACGCGCCGGGCAAGCAGGTCATAACCGGTTATGCTGCTGGAAAAATACAGATGATGATTGGAGCAGATATGGAAAAGAGCGGTTCCAAGGAAAAACCGGGTGTGCTGCTGGCCGCTGGTTTTATCACGGTTCTTATTGCTTTTATGGATGTTTCAGGTTTGCCCAGCGCTCTGTTGTTTCTGCACATCCGGATATCTGATATCGAGCCGTATTACTTTACCCTGATGCTTAATTTTGTCATTACAGGCGTTGTTGCTTTCCTGCTTTTGAAAGCGTTTTGTCCCCGGTGGGAGCTGGGTCTGCGTTTTCGCGGCGTGTGGGCCGGCCTAAAAAAATACGGTCTCGCAGGGATGCTGGCCCTGGCTGTTTCCACCTTCGCTTTTTATATTGGTTTGCAGCCGTTTGACCGTGTGCCTACGTTTGAAAAGGTGCTTGTGGAGGGATTTATCTATTACATTGGCGTTGGATTTATGGAGGAGCTGTATGTAAGGGGCTTGCTGTTGAATGTTATTGAAAAGCTGTTCCGCCATTCCCGGAGAAGCACTTTGTGGGCAGTCATCCTTTCCTCTTTGCTTTTCGGGTTCGGGCATATCTTTGGTTCGTTGGGCATGCCATGGATGATGATATTGGGCAAGGTGATATGGACGACCGGTTTGGGGTTGTATTTTGGTTCCATTTACATAAAAACAAAGAATTTATGGGTGCCCGTCATTCTTCACACGATCATGGACTTTTGCGGCGTGCCCTTTTGCTTTTCAACAGCGAGCGGCTATCCGGCAATCTCTCTTTATTTCATATTGCCGGCGTATACGCTGCTGGGCGCATATGGGCTGCTTGTCCTGTTGAGAGATAAGGAAGCATGAATCCTTTGGGGCTATTGAGCATTTTAGGGCGGATGGAAGGTGAAAATATGAAAATCGCGATGGCCACGGCCAATTTCTATCAAATCCCTTTCGAACGGGCGCTGGGCATTATCCGGAAAGCGGGATATACGTATATCGAGCTGGACGGCTATTGGAAGGGCGGCGAAGGATGGGAGACCGCGCAGCATATCAAGCGCCTCAAGCCCAAGGAAGTTATCGCGATGGTACAGGACAGCGGACTTATGATTGCTTCCTTTCATGATATGGGCGGCGTGATTGAAGATGGGCATACCTCCATCATCCACCCGGATACCCTTGAATATTTGTCTATCGTGGATATTCCATGCGTCATACTGCACACCCCGCACAGCAAGACTGCGGATTTGAACTGGTGGAAATCGTACAAGAAAACGGCGGCCGATGACATCAGGCAGATCGCCAGGGGCAGGATCGTCTGTGTTGAAAATATGCTTCCGTTTCCGGGCTACATGGTGCCCTTGCTTGATCCTGCCCGGATGCTGGAATTCTGCGAGGAAGCGAATGTGCATTGCACCATCGACACCACGCACTGTGCTCAATCCGGCGTCGATATCGTTCATGCCGCCGCGGTATTGAGAAGCAAAGTAAAGACGCTGCATTTGTCCGACTATTTGCACCCGCGGTCCCATGTGTATCTGGGCGAGGGGCAGCTGGATTTTGCGGGCTTTTTCAAAGCGCTTGACTTGGAACAATTGTATTTGGCCACCATCGAATGCGCCATTCCCTGGGAGGATGAAACCATTTCCATCCAAAAGGCCGCGCAGGCAAAAGCGTTTGTGACGGACGGATTGCAGGCGCCGTCAAAGCAATAAATACAGGTGCGCGGGGCGCAAGCATATGCACCACGCGGTACGGAGGCAACAATTCATGCGGCAGGATTTCAAAAATGTGACAGCTGGGCGCCTGGCGGAGCTGTTTCCCGTTTTGCTCAAGGAGCACGATCCCGAGTGGCCGGAGGAGTATCTTGCGGAAAAGGCATTTCTGCAGTCGGTTTTTCAGGAGAAGATCATACGCATCAGCCACATCGGCAGCTCTGCCGTACCTGGGCTGGTCGCCAAGCCTACCATCGATATCCTGCTGGAAGTTGCCGCTGATTGCGATTTGCACGCCATCACCGAAAGAATGCTGGATGAGGGCTACGTGGTCAACACTCCCAAGAGTGACCTTGTCATGTATTTGAAGGGGTATACGCCCCAAGGTTTTCGAGGGCAGGCCGCGCACATTCATGTGCGCCGCAGCGGGGACTGGGACGAACTGTACTTTCGGGATTATTTGATCGCGCATCCGTTGGTTTTGGCAGCGTACGCAAGGCTGAAGCTGGAATTGAAGGCCCAATATCCCAATGACCGGGATGGCTACACGGCGGCCAAAGGACAGTTCGTGCAAAAGTATACCAAGCTGGCAAGAGAGGAATTTGGGGGAAGGTACGAGCCTTGCGCATCGCGTTGATGCCGTCTATCCTTCCGGCAGGCCGAAATTTTGTGCGGGGTATTTATGTTGAAACGCTTTACAGCAGGTGATGTTGACGAAGCGGCGGGATTGGCCTGGCGCTTGTTTGATGATCCGGCAAACAGAAGCTGTCCGCTGTATCGGAGCCTGGATGAAGTCAAAAAGGAATTCCTCTCCCGCGCACAGGGCGCGCATTCCGGTTTGTATGGCTATTGCCATGCGGATAGGCTGGTAGGGGTGCTGTGCTATTTTGCGCTGCCCAAGGACAACTATCTTCAAACGGTGGCTTTCCTGGCTGCGGAAGACCATGCGTCCGTCTTTGCCGCTTTCCTGGCCCACCTTCGGGAAAATTTCACAGGCTATGAGGCACTGATCGGCATAACGGCGGAGAACACGCAGGCGGCCGGCGCGCTTTTGGCATCCTGCTATGCGCTGGCGGAGGCCAGCACAGATATGCGCCTGAACAGAAGCGGGTTTGCTTTCGGCGGCCAACCGGGCTGTACGATAGAGCGGATCGGCAAGGCCCGCTTTCATGAATATGCTCACTTCCATGACAAGCATTTTCAGAATATATACTGGAATTCCGGGCGCTTGTATGATAAGGCTGACGCGTGGTATATCTTTGCTGTAAGGGAAGGGGAACAGATTGTTGGCGGCCTGTTTTTGACGGCCGGCCCCGGCATGGCGGAAATATTCGGCATGGCGGCGGAATCCCTGCCCGAAAGCTGCGGCAGCACAGGTTTTCTGTCGGCGGCATTGAATGCGGTTTTCTGTGACCGCGAGGATGTGCATGAGGTCGTGTTTCTTGTTGACCTAAAGGATGAGATGCTCCGGGCTGCCGCGGTGAAGGCCGGCTTTGAGGTGATCGGCCATTACCGCTGCTACGCGGCAAAGATCGGGGAATAGGCATGTATCCGCATTGCGCGATGTGCGAAAACGTGTTATATTACTGTTGAAACGAACATAATGCCGCCAAAGAAGCGAAGCACAGGAGAAAAGGCCCGTGGAAAAGGATATACGGCACACAAAAATGGTTGATTTGATCAACCAGGCCGGCACCGTCAGCTTTACGGCGCTGAAGCTGCATTTTTCCAAGGTGTCGGAAATGACGCTGCGCCGTGACCTGGAATATTTGGATCAGCAGAAAAAAATCATCAGGATTCATGGCGGAGCCAGGTCTGTGGATGTGGTCATCGGCACGGACGATTTGTTTTCCAAACGGTCCATGCGCAATGCCGACGCGAAAAAGCAGATCGCGCAAAAGGCGGCGGGGCTGTTAAAGCCCAATACATCGGTTTATTTGGATTCGGGCACGACGGCCACGGAGCTGGCCAGGGTGTTTCCCGATGGGAAGTACCTGATCTTTACCAACAGCTTAAGCTGCGCGGCGGAGCTTGCACGCTTGAAGGAGGCCCAGGTCTGCCTGCTGGGCGGGCGGCTGAACGCCTTCAGCCTGAGCGTGAACGGCACGCGCAGCATAGCCTTCCTGGAGGATATGAACTTTGATATCGCGTTTATGGGCGCGACCGGGTATGTATCGGAAAAGGGGTTTACCTGCGGCGCCGAAGAGGAATATCTTTTAAAGCGCGAGGTCATACGGCGTTCGAAAAAAGTCGCGGTCCTGATGGATTCCAAGAAGGTGGGCTTTGCCAGCACGTTTACCATGGCCAGGCTGAAGGACGTGCATGTCATCATATCGGACGGTATGCTGGATGATGCGGTTGTCAGGGAAGTAAAGCAAAGCGGCGTGGAGATCATATAGCCGGCGCCGCTATATACAGTTGGGCAATCTGTTCTCAGGGCACTTTGGTCCTCCCGCGGGCATTCCGCCGGGAGGATTTTTGTGTCCCAGAATGTTTGATACAAACATTGCCAATAAGCGTTCATTGGCAATGACGTTGCCGGTTGCATAAAAATCATCACATCAATCTTGCTTTCCGACAAAAAAACCATACAAAATCCATTCCGAAGTCTCGCTTGACTTGATATTTATGCAATGCTACACTCGGTTATGAAAGAACCACTCACTGACGATGGTTGAAACAAACATTTTCAACCTACCGGATAGTGGCATCCGGAACAGAAGGCCCGCCCGTTCGGCGGCAGGCAAAAGCGCCTTTGGAGGAAACAGCATGTCCAAGCACTTGATCGTCATTTCCCAGGACGCCATGGTGTACGAGGACCTGGAATATGTAAAGACATTGCCCGCTTATTCGAAAGTATGGCCCCAATGCGCGTTTGTAAACACGCTGCGCGCCGTGTATCCCACCGTGACCTATCCCGTGCACACCAGCATGCGCACCGGGGTATATCCCGACCGCCACGGCGTCATCAACAACGAACAGACGATTTTGAATGAAGTGACATCCAAATGGGTGCACATGAACGACGCGGTGAAGGCGCCGGATATTTTTGACGCCGCCCGGGCCGCGGGGCTTTCAACCGCCGCCGTCTTCTGGCCGGTAACGGGCCGTCACAAAAGCATTGACTACCTTGTCAACGAATACTGGCCCCAGGAGGAAAGCGAGTCCACCCTGGATTGCTTTGTACATTCCGGCTCCAGCCCGCAGGTCATGGAGAAGGTGGTCAAGAAGCACGCGCATATTGTGGATGGCCGCAACCGGCAGCATCCTTACATCGATCTGTTTATCAACGCCTGCGCCTGCTCCATCATCCGGGAATATAAACCGAACCTTTTGATGATCCATCCCGCCAACATCGACGCCTATCGCCATCAAACCGGCCTGTTTTCGCCCCTTGTAACGCACGGCCTGCATGAAATCGACGGCTGGTTCAGGGAAATCGTTGCCGCCTGTCAGGACGCGGGCATTTATGACGACACCGACTTTTGCATCGTAAGCGACCATGGGCAGCTGAATGTCCGGGGCATCCTGTGCCCCAACGTGCTTTTGCGGGAAGCCGGGCTCATTGAGGTGGACGATGCGGGAGCGGTTACGTCCTATCAGGCCATGGGCAAGTCCACCGCCCTGTCCATGCAGATTTATCTGAACGATCCCGGCGACAGGGCGCTTTATGACAAGGTATATCGCCTGCTTTGCGCCTGGCGGGACGAGGGCGTGTACGGCATCGAGCGGGTGTACACGGCGAAAGAGGCCCAGGAGGAGGAGCATCTGGCCGGCGGCTTTTCCTTTGTGCTGGAGTCAAACGGTATTTATACCTTCGGCAATGACTGGCGCAGGCCCCTGGTAAGGCCGTTGAAAGCGGACGACTACCGGTTCGGCCGGGCCACCCACGGCCATCATCCCGACAAAGGCCCCCAGCCCTGCATGTTTGCCTTCGGCCCGCATATACGGCCGGGCGCTGTTCTGGAGCGCAGGCCCATTGTGGATACCTGCCCGACCTTCGCAAAGCTGCTGGGCCTTGAGATGCCTGATGACATGGACGGCAAAATCATTGCCGAAATCCTGAGGTAGCGTGTAAAGGAAAAATTCCTTTGCAAATAAGTAACATGGAGGGGTTATCATGAAACGGATCATATCCATCGCGCTGCTTACCGTTTTCCTGCTTTCGATGATGTCCTTTGCTCCCGCGTTGGCGCAAAGCGAGCCTGTCACGGTCAATTTCTGGCACACGGGCGGGTCCGGCGCGCTGCAGGAAGCCGTCCAGTACGCTGTCAACAAGTTCAACACCACCGTTGGCGCCGAAAAGAACATTCAGGTTGTAGAAACCTACATTGGCGGCTATGACGCGCTTACCTCCAAGATCCAGCTGTCCATCCAGGCGGGCGAGCAGCCGCAGGTGGCCATCATCGCCAACACCATGGTGGGCTGGTTCATGGACGACGGCGCCCTGGCGGATATGATGCCCTATGCCCAGCAGGACGGCTTTGATGTGAGCAACATCATGGACCCCTTCATGCTCGCCATGGGTAACCAAAATGGCGAACTGCACTCCGTGCCTTTCTTCCGCTCCACGCCCATGCTGTACTACAACAAGACCATGGCGGACGCGGCCGGCCTGACCGGGCCCAAGACCATGGCGGAGTTGGAAGCCTTCGGCAAGGCGCTGTACAAGGTGGATGCCAGCGGCGAAACGCAGGTGTGGGGCTTTGAGTGCCTGAAGGACTTTGGCTATTACAATGCCGCCAACCTGTGGCAGCTGGGTTCCAGCATGTTCAACGAAGACGGCTCCGCTTCCCCCGCTTTGGAGGATGGCGCGATGCTGAAGATCCTGTCCGACTGGCGCCGCTGGGTGGACGAGGGCTGGTGCCGCCCCTTCGATTCCACGGACGCCGGCGCGAAAATGAACGAGCTTTTCTACCAGGGCAAGCTGGCCAGCTTCTGGTCCTCCTGCGGCAGCCTCAAGAACATCATGAAGGGCTGCGCGGACGCCGGCATCGAGCTGGGCGTGATGCCCTTCACCACCTATGACGCCGCCAAGCCCATCAGCGAAATCGGCGGCGGAAACGTCGGCATCATCGGCGCCAACAATACGGAAGAACAGATTGCGGCTTCCTGGGAATTTGTCAAGATGCTGCTGTCCGACGAGCTGGTGGCCAACACCTCCATGACCACCGGATACGTACCCGTGACCAAATCGGCGGGCGCCTATCAGCCCATGCTGGACTACTGGAACCTGAATCCCCTGGCCAAGGTTCCCTATGACCAGCTGGGTACCGCGATCCCCCAGGAGTATCCCTATGTGTCCATCCTGCAGGATTTCACCGTGATCTGCGCGGACGCCTCTTCCCTGCTGATCCAGGACAAGAGCATCACCGCGGAAGAAGCCGTGGAATACATCAAGACCAACTCGGCGGACCTGTTCTGATACACGTTACCTGAGAAATGATGCAACCCCGCCGGGGCTTCCCAGCGCAAAGCGTCTTGATGCTTGGCGCTGAGGAAGCCCCGGACAATAACATATTGCGGTTCGCGCATGGGGGAATAGGGAAATGGCAGCGATCGAATTTCAAAACATAGGCAAGTCCTTCGGCAATCAGAAAATCATCGAGAACCTTAACCTGACCATCCGGGACGGCACGTTCACCGTGCTGGTCGGCGCGTCCGGGTGCGGCAAGACCACCCTTTTGCGCATGATCGCCGGAATCGGGCCGGCCACCTCCGGCAGAATTTATATGGATGGCCGGGATATTACCGATCTTGATCCGGGCCGGCGCGATGTGGCCATGGTGTTTCAGAATTACGCGATCTACCCGACGATGACCGTCCGGGAGAATATAGAGTTCGGGCTGAAAAACAACAAGGTGCCCAAGCAGGAGCGGGAACGCCTGATCCGGGAAGTGATTGAGGCTGTCAATCTCACGGAATTCCTGGACAGAAAGCCCGGCACCCTCTCCGGCGGCCAGCGGCAGCGGGTGGCGCTGGCCCGGGCCATGGTGAAAAAGCCCAAGGTGTTCCTGATGGACGAGCCCCTGTCCAACCTGGACGCGAAGCTGCGCGTACAGATGCGGGTGGAATTGATTGAGCTGCATGAAAAATTGAAAACCACCTTCGTATATGTCACCCATGATCAGGTGGAGGCCATGTCCATGGCGGACGAGATCGTGCTGATGGATAAGGGCAGAATCCGGCAGGCTGGCGCGCCGGGGGAAATCTACAACGATCCAAACAGCGTTTTTATCGCTCAATTCATCGGCTCTCCGGCCATGAATGTTTTGGAAATGGCGGGCGGGGCCCATGTGGGCTTCCGGCCCGAAAAGGCCGTGATGGCAGCGGCAGCTGCGGATGCGCCCTTCAAAAGGCATGGCAGGGTCGCGACGCGGGAGATGCTGGGTTCGGAGACGATCTACAAAGTGGCCATGGGGCAGCATGCCGTGATGATCAAAAGCCCGGAGGATGATTTTCGGGTGGGCGACGAGGTGATCGTGCATGTCGCCGGCCAGCACCTGTACTTTTTCTCAAAGGACGGGCAGCGCATCCGCAGCGCGGACGCGCCGGCGTTTGCTGATGCCCGGGTCATGGCGGAGGGTTTGAGCGATGCGTGAACATGAAGCCGCCCTGCGTTCCATGCGCCGCCGCAAGGTATGGCGCGGGCACCTTCTTTCCTATGCCATGATCGCCCCGGCCATTTTGTTCCTGGCAGTTTTTGTGGTGTATCCCATGCTGCATATCATCGACCTGAGCCTGTACAAAGGGAACGCCACCAATCCATACAAGGAATTTTTGGGTCTTGATAGCTATTACAATATATTTTTTGTCCGGCGGGATTTTCTGGAGGCGTTGAAAAACACCGCGGTATATACCGTTTTTATCGTCGCCTTGCTGATCTTTTTCTCCTTGCTCTTTGCGGTATGGCTGTTTGAGGACCGCAGGATCAACCGGATCGCCCAAACCGCGTTCTTTACGCCGCACCTGGTGGCTTCGGTTTCCTGTGCCTTTATCTGGAGCTGGCTTTTCAATTCGGACCCCTACGGCCTTTTCAATACAGTTTTGAAGGCGTTTGGCGTCGCGCCCGTCAATTGGCTGGGCGATACGGACACCGCCATGGCCTGCATCATTGCGATGAACGTATGGAAGGGGATCGGCTATTACGCGCTGATTATCCTTTCGGCCCTCAAGGCGATCCCGGCGGAAATCTATGAGGCCGCCAGGCTGGATAACGCCTCCCGGACAAAGACCTTCTTTAAGATTACGCTGCCAATGCTTTCGCCCCAGCTTTTCTTTCTGCTGATCACCATCACCATCGGCTCCTTCAAGGTGTTCGATTCCGTCCGGTTGATGACGGGGGGCGGGCCGGGCACATCCACCCAGGTGATCTCGCTGTACATTTACAACTTTGCGTTCCAGCGCAACAATTCCCTGGGCGTTGGCTCCGCCGCCGGCGTCGTGCTGATGTTCATACTGATCCTGGTCACGATGATCGACTTCAAGGGCTTTGAAAAGCGGGTCCACTATCAATGAGGCGGAGGTGAAAAGATTATGGTGGAGCGTTTGCCGGAGGAAAAGACGATCGCGGAAAAGCAATGGAAGCGCAGGTTTCTCCTTTACCTGCCCAAGCTGCCAGGGGACCTGTTAAAAATCGCTGTGCTGCTGATCTTTGCCTTTCCTTTTTATTGGATGCTGATCACGGCTTTTAAAACCTATGGCGAAGCGATCATCGTGCCGCCAACGCTGATACCCAGGGAGTTCACCTTGGAAAGTTTCAAAACCATCAGCGAATTGGGCATGGGCCTCTGGCGATACGCATTGAATTCCATCATTGTCACCCTGGCGGTCATCGTTTTGCAGATTGCTGTGATGGTGCCCGCGGCCTACGCGTTCGCCAGGCGCAGCTTCCCTTTTCGGGGCCTGCTCTTTGGGGTCGTGCTGGTGGCGTTCATGATTCCGGAGCAGATCACCTATATTTCCGTTTTTTTGATGATGTCCAAGGCAAAGCTCATCAACACCCTCTGGCCGCAGATTATCCCCTTTGGGGCAAACGCCTTCGGCATCTTCATGCTCCGGCAGGGATTCAAGCAAATTCCCGATGAGATCGTGGAATGCGCCAGGCTGGACAGCGCCACCGAGCGGCAAATCATGCTGCGGATCATGCTTCCCATGAGCAAATCCTCAATGATCACCATCGCCATGTTTTCCTTTATTGCCCACTGGAATTCCTATTTCTGGCCCCTGGTGATGACCATGAACGACGCTGTGCGGCCGCTTACCATGGCGGTGGAAAGGCTGAAAGATGCCGAGCAGGGCCTTTTGTGGAACAACATCATGGCGTCCAACACCATTTTGGTGGTGCCGGTGATCATCATCTTCCTGTTTGCCAGCCAGAAAATCATACAGGCGTTTTCCTACAAGGGTGTAAAGTGATATTTGGGCAGTGCCAAAAGCCATAGGCAGCCTTTCAAGAACCGGCAGCGATGAAAAAGCGCTGGGCCGGTTCTTTACTATTGTTTCCAGGGCGTGTATGTGCGATAATCATTTTGAGAAAAGCGCCGTGATGCGTATATTTTGTGAGGATACATATGCTGCAAGGGAATTTGGTCGCTTTGCAACCCTATACGCTGGAGCGCTGCCACGCGTTTTGGAATGAATACGTATCCGATCCCGCCATGTGGGAGATGGCGTTCACCTATGATCCGCAGTGGGTGGAGCAATACTATCAGAAAAAGGTCATGGACAAGAGCCGCCGCTTTTTCGCCATCTGCCATGGGGAGCAAACGGTGGGGGAGATCCAACTGAAATATATCGATTTTGAAAAAAGCTGCGGGACCATGAGCATCCATTTTTCCTGCGACAAATACAAGAACCGCGGCTTTGGCACCGAGGCGGAACGCCTGCTGGTGGAATACGCATTTTCAGAACTGGGCCTTGCGACCGTCTATGCCGATTGCGTTTTGCGCAATACAAGAAGCCAGCATGTGCTTCAAAAGCTCGGGTTTGTATATACCCATGAGGATGATATCTTGCGCTACTATAAGCTGGAACGGAGTCAAGCTGTCACGAAAGGAAGAGATGTATGAGCAAATACAACGCGCTGTGGGAATACCTGCAAAAAGACGGAAGGCTCTCGTTAAAGCTGACCTTTGAGGACATCAGCCGTATCGCGGGGATCGAAATCGATCATTCCTTCCTGAACTGCAAAAAAGAACTGACGCAATACGGGTACAAGGTTGGAAAGATTTCATTGAAAGAAAAGACTGTGGCGTTTGAAAAGCTTGACTAAACGGGAATTGATGAAGCGAGGAGCGGGAAAAATGAATTATATAAACCCACCGGCAGAATCACCTCAAAACGTTACCCACAAGACATTTCACAGCCAATTAATGAGCCACGAAATCGGCTACAATATTTATCTGCCGCCCGGTTACGAAGAAAGCAGTGAAAAGTATCCGGTTGCGTATCATTTTCACGGATGGACTGGCAACGAATCGTCCGAGATATGGCCGTTGGAAAAGGTATATAAAAGCAACCGGGCAATTACCGTTTTTCCCAATAATTCTCCCGTTATTGAAGATTTCGAGAATTTGCCCGTTGAATCAATGATCATTAGCGAATTGCTTCCGTATATCGACGGAGAATACAGGACGGACGCGGCGCGTGAAAACAGATCGGTTTCGGGGTTTTCGATGGGCGGCGGCATGGCCTTTTATTATGCTGTTAAATATCCTGAACTGTTTGCTTCGGTAACCGCATACGCAGGCACGTACCACCATTATTATCATAAAGATTCCCATACTGTGGGGGTGGCGCCGGAAAAGGCCGCCGAATTATATGAAAACATGATGAGAGAGGAAAGATACCTGGAAGAAAACAATATTTTATATGTGATAAGGCAAAACGCAGAAAAAATACGCGGCAAGTTACACATGAAAATCCATGTCGGAACGGCTGACGTATTGTTTTGCGATAATGAGATTTTGCATTTATATTTAGAGGCATTGCATATTCCTCATGAATATGTCGTGTTTGAAGGAATCGGGCATGAGTTGGTTGGAATATTGTGAAAAAGCTGTTGCTGTGTCCGATATGCCACGCGTGATACAGACTACGAGGCTGGCAAATATCAATTTGGAGGTGCCTGTGCAAATAGTATATGACACGAGAAAAGACTTGCCGTGTGAAGGGTTGCACGAATTGTTTACGGCAGTAGGGTGGTCTGATGGAACGATAACGCCATTCATGCTGGAGAACTTTAACGTACCATTTAAAAATTCCACAATTGTCGTCTCCGCATGGGCGGGCGACAAATTGGTCGGATGCGTTAGGGTACTTAGTGATAAGATATTTCGATCCATCATATATGATTTGGCTGTTATGCCGGAGTTTCAGAATCTGGGGATCGGTAAAGAATTGGTAAGAAGATGCAGGGAATGCTTCCCTGATTCGCAGTGGCTGGTTGAGACCGAAACAGCAGCAGGATTTTATGAAAAGATAGGATTTGAGCCAAATAGCGATGTCTTTTTACATATTCCCTGCAAATGGTTTTGATATGGTTTGCACTGCGGGTTGTTTGTATATCGCAATATGGAGGGAAATAAGTGACCATCAAACCGATAGCAGCTTTTGACACAATCTCGCAACGCATTCTATATGGACTGCATTTCATGTATTCCGAATTTGTACCGATTGAATCAGAAAAAGCAGATGAGCAAGCGCAGAAAAAGCTTCATGGGTTAATGGGGCAGATGATTGACAAGTTATATGAAACCCCAAAGCTTCTAAACCTTGCCGGCGACGAAGACGAGGCATATGAGTGGTACGCAACAAATAGTGCCAATCCTCGGTTGGACAAGGTATATAAGTCAATATTCAAGTGCTTGTTCGATTTCTATAAATTTCTATATATATCGTTTTTGCGGGGCGAAACAAAGGATCATTACGTATCAGTCAGCAACTCTGTTTTGAAAGAAAACAAAATAAGTTACAAACCTCAGTATAAAATTTTACTCAAAGAGATTGGGATAGACATTGAAAAAGGCAGAACCGAAATAATCATTATTGCCGAAAAAGCTATTATACAAAGTCTCAGGCTCCTTGCTGAAAAAGTCCCTGTAGATATAAACCCATGGATTCCCTATGCCCTTATGAATTTTGCCTGCTGTTCATTTACAGGCAATTTTGACTTTCTGCTCACAAGAGTTGACAACGCGGCAGGTTTGAACGGTTTGCTCCTTGATATTCAAAACAAATGCTTGAAAAACGGTTATGATAAAAACATAAAGTGCACCTTTGGCGCAGCGGGATTTGACTTTCGCATTACATTCCATAATAGCGTCGGCGGCTTTGTGTTTGGGTATAACCCGCGTAAGTATTGGAAATTTTTCTTCGGCTCCATGAACAGCATAGGCGTAAAAGCCATGCTTAGGGATTTTGAGAACCTTGATCAAGACTTGCAAAAACACCTGATAAGCGTATGCAAAACCTGCAATGGCTGCCTTGCCTGCGCCAAGGGCGGCAGGAATAAAATTTTCGCCGTCCATGTAAAACACGACGGGAAAGACTATACCCTCTGCCCCGATAATTACTCCCGTCATAACTGGGAAACAATAAACGATGAGTTGGCGGCGTCATTATTTGGGTATCATGCTGCGCAAGAAGTTTACGGTTCTGATTGGAAAAAGAAATAAAATATACGCCCTTTGTATCAGCATTGACAATATCGCGCGCTTTTCGTATAATCAATATAATCTATATTGGAGGTTTGAGATACACCTTATGTATGCTTTTATTCGTATTCGTAACTAAGGTGTACTGAACCAACGGAAGCGTAAACGCTCTTCGGCGGTTTTGTGCACCCTTTTGCGATTCGAATCAAATCAAAAGAGGTGTATTTTTTATGTCCAAAAATAGAACCCAAGCGCAAAAGCCGCCTATTTGGGTATCTCAAAATTTTCTGACCAGCTATAGAACAATCGACAGATTGCTTCACATAACCAGTATTGACGCAGAGGATCATGTCATCGAAATAGGTCCCGGAAAAGGCCATGTAACCAGCCTGCTCCTTCAAAGCTGCCGGAGGGTCACCGCGGTTGAGATCGACAAAAAGCTTTATGGCCGGCTATATGAAAAATACAACGGTACTGAAAATCTGCGCCTTTATCATCAAGACTTTCTTAAGTGGCAGCTTCCCGTTTCCGGCAGTTATAAGGTTTTTGCAAACATTCCCTTTTGCCACACCACCGATATCCTGCGTAAGCTTACGGAAAGCAAAAACCCGCCAACCGAGGCATGGCTGACGATGGAAAAGGGAGCGGCCAAACGCTTTATGGGAGTGCCGCGTGAAACCTTGCGTTCGCTCATGCTAAAGCCGGGATTCGAGCTTGATATCGTATACCATTTCCGCAGGGAAGATTTTCACCCCAAGCCCGGAATCGATGTCGTGATGGTGCACCTAAAGAAAAAGACTCATCCGGACATCACGCCCTCCCAAGGGCGCGATTATGAGCGTTTTATTCAAACTGGGTTGGGAAACAATGGCGCAGGACTGCGGCGCATGTTTACCAAGAAGCAGTTGCTCCGGGCATTTCAGGAAGCAGGCATCTGTAACGTTGCTTCCGGCGAAATGCTCTATGTACAATGGCTGTGCCTTTTCCGATGCTACTGCAAATATGTGCTTTCATTATGATGAACGGAGGATGTTCTGCAAAACAAGGTCCCTGCCCGCGTTTTAACACAAATCATTCCCTTGCGCAGTACCCAAAGCGCTCTTTTCGTGCTATAATGAAAAGGTTATTTTCTAGAGGGGAATTTGGTTTAAAATGATCAGCGCAAATGGTATATCGCTTCAATATGGCGGACGGGAACTGTTCAAGGATGTCAGCGTGCAGTTCACCGCGGGCAACTGTTACGGCTTGATCGGCGCCAACGGCACGGGCAAGTCCACATTTTTGAAAATTCTCTCCGGCGAACTGGAGCCAACGCGCGGCGATGTCAGCGTAAAACCCGGCGAGCGCATCGCGGTTTTGCGGCAGGACCACTTTGCCTTTGATGAGCATACGGTTATCGAAACCGTGCTCATGGGCCATAAAAGACTGCACGAAATCATGACCGAAAAGGAAAAGCTGTACAGCAAGCCGGATTTCAGCGATGAGGATGGCTTGAAGCTGGCCGACCTGGAAGGCGAATTTGCCGAGCTGGACGGCTGGAACGCCGAAACCAACGCGGAAATACTGCTCAACGGTCTGGGCATCACCGGCGAATACCACCAAATGAAGATGGCCGAGCTGGACGGCCCCTACAAGGTGAAGGTGCTGCTGGCCCAGGCGCTGTTCGCCACACCGGATATACTGCTCATGGACGAACCCACCAACAACCTGGATCTGCACGCCATCAAGTGGTTGGAAGAGTTTTTGATGGATTTTCCCAATACCGTGATCGTGGTATCCCACGACCGCCACTTTTTGAACCATGTCTGCACCCATATCGTGGACATCGACTTTGGCAAGATTCAAATGTACGTGGGCAACTATGACTTCTGGTACGAGTACACCCAATTGGCGGCCCGCCAGGCCCGGGACCAGCGCCGGCGCAACGAGGAAAAGGCCAAGGAACTGGAGGAGTTCATACGCCGCTTCAGCGCCAACGCCTCCAAATCCCGCCAGGCCACCTCCCGCAAAAAGCTGCTGGATAACCTGCAAATGGAAAACTTTATCCCCTCCTCCCGCCGGTATCCCTTCATCCACTTTGACCAGAACCGGCAGGTGGGCAACGATGTGCTGACGGTGAAGGGTATCAGCAAGACCGTGGGCGGCCGCAAGGTGCTGGACAATATAAGCTTCCTGGTCATGCCCGGCGACAAGATCGCCTTTGCCGGCAAGGATGAGCTTGCCCGCACCACCCTGTTCCAAATCCTGATGGGGGAACTGGAACCCGACGAGGGCGAATTCAAGTGGGGCGTGACCACCAGCCGGGCGTATTTCCCGGCCGACAACACGCAATATTTCAGCGGCGTTGCGGATACCCTGGTGGATTGGCTGCGGGAATTTTCCGAAGACAAGCATGAGGTGACGATCCGGGGCTGGCTGGGGCGGATGCTCTTTTCCGGCGAGGAAGCCTTAAAGCAGGCCAAGGTCCTCTCCGGCGGCGAGCGGGTACGCTGCATGCTGGCCAAGATGATGGTGCTGGGGGCCAACGTGCTGATTATGGATGAGCCCACCAACCATTTGGACCTGGAATCCATTACGGCCCTGAACGAAGGCATGGTGGAGTTCAAGGGCACCATGCTCTTTACCTCAAGAGACCATCAAATCATGCAGACGGTGGCCAACCGGGTGATCGAGTTCATTCCCGGCGGCATCATTGACCGCAGGGAAAGCTATGACGATTACCTGGAGTATCTGGACAGGCTGGCGGAAGGCGCAGCCAATTAATTTGTCTGAAGCATGGGATTCAAAGCGATTTCGCCGTTTGAATACACGATATCGGCAATGCGTTTTGTGCCCAGCACCCTATACCGTACAAAACTTTCCACAAACGGGAAGGCTGCCTCGTACAGGGACAGTCCTCCCGTTTCGTTTTGCGCGACGATCATGTCCATGTTAGGCACGGCTGGTGAAAGGGTGACGACCTGCTTGAGGGATGGATCAAAATAATCCGCATGGGCTCGATGAAGCCCGGAACCAAAGGAATATGTGAAATACAACTCGCATAAGCCGTCTTTATTCAGATCGGCAGCCGCAGTGCTGACAACACCCAGGCCACCGAGCCAAATACCCAGCGGATAGATTTCATTTTCAAACAGCAGATACGAGGCGCAGGACTGGTCGAACTTGAAGATGCCGTAATCTGTAGCTTTGGCGACATCCCCCGGCGTAATGTTGTAGCAGGTGTCATTCTCATACATTTGCGGCTTGCCGTCTTGCAGCAGCGCAAGAAAATCCTTCACGCCCTCCTGAGTGCCCGCTACGGACTGGCGGGCGGCGTATTTTTCAATTTTGAATATGCTCCAAATGTACTCCTGCTTTTGAACGTTGGCGGTATCCTTATGAATGTTTGCCAGCCAGACCTGGTCATCCATCAGATAGAGACGGTATACGATGCTTTCCAGGCCGGGGGACGACAGTGTAAACTGCCGCCTGCGCTGGAAAGCCGCGATATCAGGAATGCCGAACCCCTCCATCATGAAACTGCTTTCATAGGCCCTGGCATCCACCGGCTCTTCCTTTAAGGCGATATCCATGCTTCGCCTTTGGCCGGATGCGTCGATAAAAGTGAGGGTGTTTTCCGCCAGCTCATAATACTCCTCAAACCCGTCAAAGGCCATAAAGGAACTGAGGGGGTTCATGTACAACTGCCTGACAAAGGCGTATGTGCCGTACAGGCTGCCGGGAGTTTGGCCAGAGACGCCCGCTTCAGCGGATGCTTTGGGAATGGAGAAAGCAAAAAGCAGCAGCGCAAGCAGGATGCAGGTGATTCGTCGCATATCGGTGCCTCCCAACACGGCATGCCCGGGCCGTCATTTGGTCAGGCGGGCCGGGCAGCCGGCAATATTTTCTGACAATACAACGTATGAGCTTGGAAAACCCTGCATAAAAAGCACCCGGATACGTCCTGTCGGCGTATCCGGGAAGGGACTACCTATTTGCCGCTCTTTTCAATGGCCTCCCACAGGCCCAAAAGATAGCTTGCGCCCAGCGCCCTGTCATACAGCCCATAGCCCGGCATGGATTTTTCGCCCCAGATGGCGCGGCCGTGGTCCGGACGCATGAGGCCTTCAAAGCCCGCGTCGTGAAAGGCTTTGAGGATCTCATACATATCCAGGGAACCGTCGCGGCTCAAATGCGCCGATTCCTCAAACTGGCCGGGCCCGGTGTGGCGCAGGTTGCGGGTATGGGCAAAGTGCACGCGCTTACCCACCTTGCGGATGACTGCCGGGATATCTGTTTGAGGATTGGCTCCCAGGGAGCCGGTGCACAGCGTCAGGCCGTTGTAGGGCTTGTCTACGGCGGCAAGCAGCCGCTCGAACCCCTCCAGGCCGGTCATGATCCTGGGCAGCCCGAACACCGGCCACGGCGGATCATCGGGATGGATGGCCATGCGGATATCATACTTTTCGCACACGGGGCCGATGGCTTTCAAAAAATACACCAGGTTGTCAAACAGCTTGTCCTCATCGATGCCCTCGTAGGCCTTGAACAAATCCTGTATGCGGGCAAGGCGTTCCGGCTCCCAGCCGGGCAGCAGAAAGCCGTTGCTGCCGCTTTGCATCTGCTCGAAGATTTTGCCGGGGTTGATGGCGTCGATCACCGCCTGGTCGTAGGCCAGCACCGTGGCCCCATCCTCCCTGGGCTTTTGCAGATCGCTGCGGGTCCAGTCGAAAACGGGCATGAAATTGTAGCAGATAACATGCACATTCTGCTCGCCAAGCTCTTTGAGCGTCGCGATATAGTTTTCAATATACTTGTCCCGGCCGGCGGCGCCCGTTTTGATGTCGTCATGGATGTTCACGCTTTCAATGCCTAAAAGCGCAAGGCCCGCGGCCTCCGCCTCTTCCCGCAGGGCGGTAATACGCTCCCTGGGCCATAATGCGCCGGGCGCCATGTCATACAGTGTGGATACCACCCCCGAAACGCCGGGGATCTGCCGGATCTGCCACAGGGAAACGGTATCGATTCCCGGGCCGAACCAGCGCAGGGTCATCTGCATCTAATCACTCCTTATTGCCGCTCATGGCTGACAAATGATAATAACAGTATATAGAAAAGGAATGGCCCGCGCAAGGGATCAAAATGAAAAAAGCTTCCGCAGTTCAAGGCCGCAGAAGCTTTTTTTGTATGCAGAATACCGGCTGTTTTAATTGATGGGCGCGCCGCCGCAGCAGCCGCAGGACGGGGTAAGCAGGCCTCCCTGATCCTCCTCTGGTTCAGGGGCCGCGGCAAAGGATGCGAAATTGATGACCGGCGGGGCGGCCGCGCTTTTAGGATCAGCCGCGGAGGAAGAACCGGAATCGCCTTCCACCACGGTGATGGTGCTGCGGATCATGCCCATCCAGCAGGAATAGGTGAATTTGCCGGCGCGGGTGGGTGTGAACTCAATCACGTTGTCGCCCACTGCCAGTTCCTTTCGAATGTTGTATTCCGGAATGACAATGGCATAGTTGCAGCCGTTCAGGTTGAGTTTGGCGGCCTTGATGGTCCATTTGACCGGCGTGCCTACGGTGACGGTGATGGCGGGATAGCCGCTGCGGGTCAGCTCGCTGGTGATCTCCTGCACGCCGCCGCCGGCCTCCGGCGCCTTCGTTACTTCCGCCTGAACAGCGGCGGTTTGCTTAGGCTCGCTCTGGGCTGCGCCGGAACCCGATTGAAGCCCGCTTAACGCAAGGCCGTTCTGGAACATGGAAATGCCCATCACCACGACCAGCACCGCGCCGGCCGTGACCATGTATTTGGTGAATTTGCGGCTTAAAATGGAGGACAGCGCGCCCAGGGCAAACATCAGCGGAACGGTGCCCAGGCTGAACAGCAGCATGGAGGTCGCGCCGCCTAAGGTGCTGCCAGTGGACAGGGCGTACAGCTGCATGGCCTGCAGGGGCCCGCAGGGCATGAGGCCGTTGAGCAGCCCGACATACAGCGGGCTGTTGCTCTCGCGCTTTTCCTTGTTGATTTTGCGGCCCAAGGCTTTGGGCAAATGGGGCGTGAAGCGCGCAAGAGCGGGGAACAGCCCCGAGAGGCTTACCCCCATCAGCACCATGAATACGCCGGCCAACAGCTGAACGATGCCCCGGAGGGTGCCCGTAAACTGCACCGCGGAGCCGATGGCGCCCACGATGCCGCCGATGACGGTATAGGAGATGACACGGCCCAGGTTATACTTGAGGCTGGGCATAAGGCCGGAAAAGCGGCCCTGGCCATTGCCGCCCAGGCACTGGGACAGGTTGATGCCCCCGCACATGGCCACGCAGTGGACGGAAGTCAACAGCCCGATGACAAACAGCATGCCAAGGCTGGTATCCGTTGTGGCTACGGGAAAGAGATTGAACAGCTGGAACCAGCCAAAATGAGCGCCCAGCAGTACAAAAATCAAGACCAGCGCGCCGATGCCGGCGGTCTTTGCGATGCCGGGATTCTTTTCGGGCGTCTTGCCTGTGGCCTTTGCCGCGCTGCCCACGGTATAACCCTGATCCTCAATGGCTTTTTTAAATGCTTCGGGCTGGACCTTTTGCGGGTCATACGTTACTGTCACTGACCTGTCTTTTGTGGATGCCTGGGCCTTTTTGACTCCCGGCAAAGCCGTGAGCGCCCCTTCAATTCGTGTTTCACAGCCGGTGCACGTCATGCCGGACACCGGTATCCTTTTTTCCATCATCGGTTGTGACATCTTGTCACTCCTTTTCTGAATACGTTTGCCGGCGGCATCCGGCAATGAGGAACTGCTCATTCGGAACATGCGCGGCATCCGTTCATGATGAAGTATGATAACAACAAACTGTGGAGATTGTATGCAGACAAAAAATAACTCAAAACGCATTCGCCCAAACCGGCACGGGAAAGGGGCAGGCCCGATAACAGTATCGCATGCGAGAAAGATGAAAAAAATATTAAACATAATGTAAAAATAACTTGACATAATGTAAGGCGTGAGTTATATTAAGTGTGTCGGAGTTGACAATATGTTAAAAGGAGTGTGCCGGTTATGTCTTATCAGGAAAAAAGAACGATGGTATCTGTTTGCATGGGGGTTTTGCTCTTGGCGGCTTACGGCATCTGGGCCCTGGGCAAGGTGCAGACGGGTTTGGCCGCTCCGGATGATTTGAGGTTCTGGGCCGGCGCGATGCTGACTTTTGTTGGCATCGGGGTTGCCGCGTCCATCGTCATCCAAATCGTGTTTCATATTTTTCTTTCCGTTGGGATTGCAGTGAAAAAGCAAATGCGTGACGGCAAGGTCGACGATAAGGCGGTGGAAAAGGAAATCAAGCGGGAAATGGTGGAGGACGAGATGGACAAGCTGATTGGGCTCAAATCCATGCGGATATCCTTTGGCATCGCGGGGGCTGGTTTTCTGGCGGCCCTGGCAGCCCTTGCGTGGGGAGCCGCGCCCGCGCTGATGCTCAACATTCTGTTCCTGGCCTTCTTCCTGGGTTCCATCAGCGAAGGCGTCATACAGCTGTACTACTACAGAAGAGGGATACAAAATGGCCGATAAGCTTGAAATCACAAACAATATCAGGAAGCTGCGCTTCTTTGCCAATGAAATGACGCAGCAGGAACTGGCGGAGAAGGCGGGCGTCTCCAGGCAAACCATCATCGCGGTGGAGGCGGGAAAGTACGCCCCCTCTCTGGAGCTGGCGTTCCGGATTGCCGATGCCTTTGGGGTGACAATCGGCGAAGTGTTCGGCTATGAAAAGAAGGAGTCCATATGAAATGCCTGATCGTCGTGTATTCCTATCATCATCAGAATACGGCGAAGGTGGCGGCGGCCATGGCGGAAGTGACCGGCGCTTGCGTAAAAAGCCCGATGGAAACGAAGGCGGATGAACTTGCGCCATTTGGGAGGCATGAACAAGGACCGGCCCAATGCGGAGGATTTGGGCCAGGCCGGAGAGTTTGCCAAACGGATGATCTCCGCTTCATAATGAAACGAAAATGCATGCCGGTGCGATTTCCGGCATACCAAAAGGCGCAGCTGTGTGACCGCTGCGCCTTTTACCGTTTCATGAACGCTTTTGCTTTCCTTGCTGAGGCCTGTCATCAGATGGCGTCAAAAGCCTGGCTCAAATCCTCGATCAGGTCGTCCACATGCTCGATGCCGATGGACAGGCGGATGGTGCTGGGCCAAATGCCGCTCTTGGGCAGCTCGGATTCGGTCAATTGCGAGTGGGTGGTGCTGGCGGGGTGGATGACCAGGGATTTTACATCCGCCACGTTGGCCAGCAGGGAGAAGATTTGCAGCTTGTCGATGAAGGCCTTGGCGTCTTCCGTGCCGCCCTTGATTTCAAAGGTGAAGATGGAGCCGGCGCCCTTGGGGAAGTACTTGTCGTACAGCGCCTTGTAGCCGCTGCCGGGCAGGGAGGGGTGGTTAACCCTTTCGACCTTGGGGTGGTTCTTCAAAAAGTCCACGATTTTGATGGTGTTTTCCACGTGGCGCTCCACCCGCAGGGACAGGGTTTCCAGCCCCTGCAGGAACAAAAAGGAGTTCAGTGGGGCCAAGGCCGCGCCGGTGTCGCGCAGCAGGATGACCCGGGCCCGGATGATGTAGGCCAGGTTGCCCACCGCGTCCCAGAGTTTCAGGCCGTGGTAGCTGGGGTCGGGGGTGGTGAATTTGGGAAACTTGCCGGACGCGGACCAGTCGAACTTGCCGCCGTCCACGATGACGCCGCCGATGGCCGTGCCGTGGCCGCCGATGAATTTGGTGGCGGAGTGGACCACAATGTCCGCGCCGTGCTCAAAGGGGCGGAACAGGTAGGGTGTGGCGAAGGTGTTGTCCACGATCAGAGGGATACCGTATTTGTGGGCCAGCGCGGCATAGGCGTCCACATCCACGATGCTGGAGTTGGGGTTGCCCAGCGATTCGATGAAGATGGCTTTTGTGTTGGGGCGGATGGCCTTTTCAAAACCTTCGATGCCATCCTCGTCCGGATGAACGAAGCTGGTCTCGATGCCGTAATCGTGCAGCGTGTGGGCGAACAGGTTGTAGGTGCCGCCGTAGATGGTAGTGGCGGATACGATGTGGTCGCCGGCAAAGGCGATGTTCATGATGGCGTAGGTGGTGGCCGCGGAGCCCGATGCCGTGGCCAGCGCGGCCACGCCGCCTTCCAGGGCGGCAATGCGCTTTTCAAACACGTCGCTGGTGGGGTTCATGATGCGGGTGTAAATGTTCCCGCCTTCCGCCAGGCTGAAACGGGCGGCGGCGCTTTTCGCGCTGGGGAAAACGTAGGAGGTGGTTTGATAGATGGGCACGGCCCTGGCGTCGGTGGCAGGGTCGGGCGTTTCCTGACCTACGTGAATTTGCTGGGTTTCAAAACGCCAGGCTTTCTTTGCTTCAGACATGAATGGGTTCCTCCTTTGAATATTCAAAATCATATTTGTTTACTAGGAATTACGGGTATTATATCATGGCTGAATTTCTTGTCAATCCCTTCCGCGCAAATTTTGAAAAAATAACACATGAATATTGTGCCAAAGCTTGAGAAATTCTTTCTCGGCGGCAAAGCAAATCCCGGCGCCGCAAAAGGGAACGCCGGGATTCATAGGGACCTGTTTATTTGCTTACAGCTTCGCCATATATTTGGCAGTGCGCACCATCTGACTGGTAAAGGAATTTTCGTTGTCGTACCAGGCGGCGATCTTCACCAGCGTATCCCCGTTCAGCTCCGTGACCTTGGTTTGGGTCGCGTCAAACAATCCGCCATAGGTCATGCCGATGATGTCGGAGGACACAAGCTCCTCCTCCGTGTATCCGTATTCCTCGGACTGAACGCTTTGCATCTTTTGGTTCACGTCTTCCGCCGTCACACTGCCTTGGACGACCGCTGTCAATTCCGTCAGCGAGCCAGTCATCACCGGCACCCGCTGGGATGTGCCGTCCAGCTTGCCGGAGAGCGCGGGGATCACCAGGCCGATGGCCTTTGCCGCGCCGGTGGTGGTGGGGATAATGTTGCCGGCAGCGGTGCGGGCCCGGCGCAGATCGCCCTTGGCATGGGGGCCGTCCAGCGTATTTTGATCGTTTGTGTAAGCGTGGATCGTTGTCATGAAGCCCTTTTTGATGGGCGCCAGCTCGTTCAGGTAGTAGGCCATGGGCGCCAGGCAGTTGGTGGTGCAGGAGGCAGCGGAAACAACGGTATCCTCTTTTGTCAGCGTACGGTGGTTGATGCCATAGACGATGGTGGGCAGGTCCTTGCCGGCGGCGGTGGAGATAAGCACCTTTTTCGCGCCGGCCTCCAGGTGGGCCGAGGCAGCCTTTTTGGAACCGAAAAAGCCCGTGCATTCCAAAACAAGGTCGATGTTCATGGCTTTCCACGGCAGCAGCTTGGGGTCCCTTTGGGCCAGAATCGGAATCGTGACGCCGTTTACCGTAAGGCTGCCTTCGCCAAAGCCGACCTTTTTGTCATAGCGCCCCTGGGTGGTATCGTATTTGAGCAAATGGGCCAGCATTTGCGGGCTGGTCAGGTCGTTGATGGCCGCGACGGTGAAGCCTTCCGCCTCAAAAAGCTGCCGGAAGGCAAGCCTGCCGATTCTGCCAAAGCCGTTGATCGCGATGTTGATGGCCATAAAGAATCCCCTTTCTTCGTCCGCAGTAGTCCAACCTGGACAATATCATTATACCCCCGGCGGATGTAGGGCACAATGCTTTTTGTGAAGAATTTCACCATTTACGCCTGACAGCCGGCGTCAGCCTTTATACGCCCACCAGGTCTCGTTGTTGATGGGCGCAAAGCCGATGCTGTAGTAAAATTGCTGGCTGGAGCCCACCAGCGCCTGTTTCGCGCCGCGCTTGCCGCAGCGGATCACGGCTTCGAGCACGGCGGCCCGGCCCAGCCCCAGACGGCGGTAGTCGGGGTCGGTGGCCACCGGCTCCACCAACGCATACGTTTCGCCGGGAATATACCAGGTGCCGCAGTGGGAGACATAGCTGCCGTCGGGGGCCGCGACGCACACCACGGTGTGGGGTTCGACGGCGGGGCCGGAAAGCATGCGCTTGCGGACATAGATGGATTCTTCCGAGCCGCTGGGCTCGCCGGGGTGGTTGAAGCCGCGCCATAAGCAGCGGTCGTATTGCTGCCAGTTCCAGTCTTCCGCCAGGCTGACGATGGAAAAGCCTTCCGGGAGGTCGTAATGGAGGCTGTCATTGATGTCGATTGCGGCGATCTGCTCCTTGTCCTGGGTGGGGACATAGCCCATGTTCCAGGCAGCGCGCTGGAAATCCCGGTCGTTGTCGCCTATGATGACGCGGAATTTGCCATCCTTGTGGAGGGATTTTCTGGCTTCCTCCAGCATTTGGGGTTTCAAAAAGGCGTACTTTTCATCCACGCAGAAAAAGCCGTCGCCCAGCTCGCTTTCGTAGGTGGCCAGGGCGACGATTGGGCCGTCGTCTTCCCAGAGTAAAATGCGGTCCAGGTACCGGTCATCCAGACAGCCGTGGCCGATCATCCATTCCCAGCGACCCCAGGGGAAGTTGGGGGACTGGAGTTTTGTTTTGTTAAGATTCCAAAGGAAATCGCGGACTTTTATGTAGTCCTTGTTGGCATACAGCTTTTCTTCAGAATAGTGGCGCATGGTTACAGGCATAACGGTTCCTCGCTTTCGTTCTGTTCAATCGCTTTACTCAATGGGCGCTTTCAGCCGGTAATAGTGGAAAAAGGTTTCCTTGCCGTTGTAGGGGATGGTTCTTTCGCCGGCGCGCTCAAAGCCAAGCTTTTGTGCCACGCGGGCGGAGGGGCCGTTGTCGGGCTTTATGATGGCGGCAATAGCGGGGATACCCGTGGCGTCAAAGCACCAGTTCACCAGCGCGGTTCCCGCCTCGGTAGCGTAGCCCTTGTTCTTGGCTTCATCCATCACGGCGTAGAGGATTTCAACCTCACCGGCCAGTTCCTCCTTGGGGTGAACACCGATATAGCCCACAGGCCCGGATCCATCCTTGGGCACGATGGCCAGCACCACAAGGGGTGCCGCGGGGTTATACAGGCGATGGAGCATGGCGATCCAGGCTTCCGCCTTCTCCTGGGTATCGTAGATCATATCCTGCATATAGCAGGAGACGTTGGGAGCGGTACTGATCGCGACCACCGCTTGTATGTCGCCTTGGTCAAATGGGCGCAGGCTGAGACGTTTCGTTTCCAATGTCAGGCTCATTTGCATTGCTTCCTTTTTGTTTTTGTAGATAAAAAAACCCTTCCGTTTTGCCGGAAAGGATCATGCGAACAAAAACAGCCGGAGCCTGTGCTCCGCCGTATGGGGCCGTCGCTGATCCAATTCCAACAAAACCAAGACCCCGCGGGCCTTGTCAACTCTGTTGGGAACCAGATCAGTAAACCATCACGACACCCCTTTTGGTTTGATGGAAACATTATACAGGATGCGGCGGCTTGGTGCAACTCTATTTTTCATACCTATCGAAAAAGGAAATCCCATCAAGGCTCTTGATCCTTTTCTTGCCGGGTTCCCGCTTGGGGTAGCCCATGGGCAGCAAAAACAAACAGACCATATCGCCGGGCAGGTTTAAAATGCGGCTTGCCTCCCATATATCCAGCCAGCCGATATAGCAGGCCGCAATGCCATGGGCGGCGGCGGTAAGCACCATGTGCTCGGCGGGAATCAGCGGCGCGGCGTTGACAAACAAAGCACCGACAGCCTTCCGGTCCGGATAGGCGTTCAGATATTGAATAAACGGCTTGGTAAAGCGCAGTTCGTTGACGCGAAGGCCGAAGCCCGATTCCGGCAGATCCTTCAAGTCCGCTTCCAGGCGGGCGCAGCAGGCGATGACCACGGGGGCCTCGGCGATCCACATCTGGTTTCCGGAGGCGCGGGCCAGGGCCAGCTTGATTTCCTGATCCTTCACCACGCCGAACACGTGGTTCTGGCCGTTGCCGCCGGAAGGCGCCAGGCGTGCCGCCTCCAACAGTTCCAGGATCAGGGTGTCCTCAATGGGCCTGTCCAGATAGGATCTGGCAGACCTGCGGTTTTGTATGGCTTCCATGACGGTCAAGAATGCCACCTCCTTGTCATAACGGCGCCGATGACCGTGCCGCCAAAGCCGGCCCAAGCAAGCCCCTCCCGGTAGGCAACGGTAAAAGCCTGCAGGCCGCGGAACAAAAGCTGCGGGTAACGCATGCTCAAGCGCATGCCGCCGATATGTACATAGGTTTCGGCCGCCCAGCCGGTTAAGCCCGGTATATTGGAGGAATGCATGACGGCATAGCCATAGCCCCCGGCCAGCAGGGAAACAATGCCCAGGAAGATCAGAAGCTTGCCCGCTGCCCGCATGAAAGCACTCCTTTACATGGACGGTGAGTATACGCCGCGTGCGATAAGCCAATGTATTCGCGCCCGCGGGCAGGTTATGCCAGTCAAACAGGGCGCGCTTGATTTTGCAAGCAATCAGGCTGCGGCATGCAATGAATGCATGGAACAGTATATCATGGCAGAAGCAGGTGTCAAGTGGAAGAAAGGTGAATATTCTGTTCATTAAAGTCTTGAAGATGCTTGAATTGCGGGGCGGGCGCCTGACCGCCCGAAAAAGGCCGTGCTAACGAAATGATTTATGGTATGATAAAGAAATGAATGGGACGGGAGGTGGTTTTGGTTGAAGAAGATTGAGCGCAAGGTGTTATACCAGTTATTGAAGGAGGTGCAGCTGACAACGCCTGACTTGGAGGATATGCATCCCTTGGATGTATATCACCTTCATGAATGGGATCATAGCGTCATCTTCTGGGAGGATGACAGCCTTAGAAATGAGCATGTGCCCATGCGGGAGTTTTATTTTGACATGAAGGAAATGCTGGTGTTTTTCAATGGCTATCTGCAAAGGCTTTCCTTTTCCCAAGCATACATTGCGCCACTGTATAACGGCAGATTTATTGGCCATCCATATGATGAGCATTATGCGTTCATTGTAAAAGAAATTACCGCCTGGCTGCACTTACATGGCATGCGAATCAACAGCGCCGCCTGCCTGTCGGTGGATAGACAGGAATTGCTTGAGATTACAGCTATGCTCAGCGAGGCTGGTTTTCTGGGTATGTCGAGGCTGCATGTGTTCATTCCGGAGGCCAAGGTGGTGATTGAACCCCACCACCATATGAATTATCTAATCTATACACATCAGAAAGAAGTACAAAAGTCGTTGCTCCAGGAGGTTACAGCCTCCCTTGATCTGGTGAGGCTGTTTGAGAGAGAATGAGCGGCGAAATGTGACTTGTTCCATAGCCGTCCCACCTTTCGCGCACTGTAAGCGGGTCTGCGTCGGCATCCTGCAAATAGCCATTAATTATTTAATGATAAGTTTTTAGAGGGATGGGTGCGGGAAGGGGCCCTTTTTGAAAAAAGAGCCCCTTCCCGCATATCCACTCTATTTTATCGCGTTCCGTAATACGGCTCCGGCTGCTGGTTGAAGAAGAACACGCCCAGGGCGCCCATGCCAAGGTGGGTGCCCAGCACGCTGCCGATTTGGCTGATGATGAACTTTTCGGCTCCAATTTTTTCGCTGAGAAGCCTTTTGAGCTTTTCCACGCCGGGCAGGTTATCGGAATGGGCGATGCCGATGATCTGGCTGGGGAAGGCGCTGATGCGTTCCAGCAGCGTATCCACCACCATGGCCAGCGCCTTCTGGCTGCCGCGGGCCTTTTTGATCACTTCCATCAGGCCGTTCTTTACATGCAGAACGGGCCGCACATCGAGTATGGAGCCCAGCACGCCCTGCAGTTTGCTGATGCGCCCGCCTTTGACCAGCCAGCCGATATCCGCAATGGTGAACACATGCTCCACATGCCCGGCCATAAACTCCAGGTTTTTGACCACATCATCATACGCGTGGCCGGCCTCGATCATCCGCACGCCCTGCAGGGCGATGAGGCCGATGGCGATGGAGCCGCCCTTGGAATCGACGATCTGCATTCTTCTTTGCGGGTATTTTTGCGCAAATTCCGTCATGATGGTATGGGACAGCTGGTACGTGCCCGACAGCGCGGCAGAAAAGCACAGATAAATAAAATCCTCGCCCCGGTCGCAGCAGCCCTGAAAGATTTGATATACATCCTCGGGCCCTACCTGGGAGGTTTTGGGCACGATGCCGTTGCGCATGGCGGTAAACACCTCGTCGGCGGTGATTTCCACCTTGTCGCGGTAATCGGCGCCGTTCACCAGCACGTGCAGCGGGATCATCAAAATGCCATACTGTTCCACAATCTCTTTGGGCAGATCGCAGGTGCTGTCCACGATGAATCTGATCATATCTTCGCCTCTGTTTCTCCATTGCGCCGTCTTTATGGCGGCTTTTTCCAAACATTCTCAAAGGTTATTATAGATAGCGTTTTTTCAAGTGTCAAGGCGGAGAATGTGAATGTTTCGCGAAGAACGAAGGAATGGAGCCTGTTTTTTTTCAAAAGTAGTTGACTTGGAGCTGGCTCCAGGCGTTAGAATGGAGAAAAGAACTGCCAAAGGAGGGTTGGAGCATGGAATATGTGAAGCTGGGCAACACGGGGCTGGATGTGTCAAAACTGTGCCTTGGCTGCATGGGCTTTGGCGATCCGGAACGCTGGACGCACCAATGGGTATTGAAGGAGCCGGAGAGCCGGCCGGTGATCAAAGCGGCCATCGATATGGGCATCAATTTCTTCGACACCGCCAATGTCTATTCGATGGGCGCCAGTGAGGAGATTTTGGGCCGCGCCATCCGGGATTTTGCCCGGCGCGAGGAAGTGGTGATCGCCACCAAGGTGTATTCCCGTATGCACGAGGGGCCAAACGGCATGGGCCTTAGCCGCAAATCCATTCTGCATCAGATCGACGAAAGCCTGAAGCGGCTGCAGACGGACTATGTGGATTTGTACATCATCCACCGCTGGGATTACAATACCCCCATCGAGGAGACCATGGAAGCGCTGCACGACGTGGTGAAGGCCGGCAAGGCCAGGTACATCGGTGCGTCCGCCATGTATGGCTGGCAGTTTCAAAAGGCGCTGGACGTGGCGGAGCGGCATGGATGGACGCGGTTTGTATCCATGCAGAACCACATGAACCTGATCTACAGGGAGGAGGAGCGGGAGATGATGCCCCTTTGCCGGGCGGAAAAGATTGCCGTTACCCCCTACAGCCCCCTGGCGGCCGGCCGGCTGACCAGGATCGAAGCGGAAGGCACGCTGCGTCAGGAGACCGACAAGGTGGCCAGGTCGAAGTATGACGCAACAAAAGAGGCCGATGCCCTGATAGTGGAAAGGGTGGCCAAGGTTGCCAAGGACAAGGGCGTGCCCATGGCACAGATTGCCTTGGCCTGGCTGATGAACAAGGAGCCTGTGACCATACCGATTATCGGCGCCACAAAAATTTCGCATTTGGAGACGGCGGCGCCGGCAATTGGCGTGAAGCTTGCAAAAGAGGAAATTGACTATTTGCAGGAGCCTTACATCCCGCACCGTGTAGTCGGCGCCTTATAATCTGCCTTGTGTGCCCGAGCACCCCCAATATTACGGGGGTGTTTTTTATTATACAATTCTATTAAAAATTGAATAAAAATACAAAAAATTCTAGAAAATGCTTGCATTGTAAATCATTCGGCGTATAATGTAAGAAGTTTTGCTACGTTCTGCTAATATATGGAATACCAGCGTCAGTGAAAGGTGGATCTATGCATCAAAAAAAAGATTTGCTGCGCGGCGGCATTTCTTTTGAAGAAATCTATTTCTATGACCTTTCCATCTCCATGTTTGACCATTTCAATCGTCATCAGGAGATTCGTTGGTGTTGGCAAAAAAAGAACGGCAAATGGATATTGGAGAATACGCCAGGGATGATCGAATGGGACAAGCAGGATATTATATCCCTGGTGGACAGTCTCAGGTTAACGCTTGGCTCCAACGGCATCATGCTGGGCGCATTTATTGGCGCTTATCTGATCGGGTTTGCGTCTATTGAATCGGAAAGCTTCGGCCCTTATTACGAATATGTGTTATTATCCAATTTGCATGTATCCTATGAACACAGAAGAAAAGGCGTTGGAAAAAAACTGTTTCAAATGGCCCGGCATGCCGCAAAGGGGCTGGGAGCGCAAAGGCTTTATATTTCCGCTCCGCCCTGCGAGGAAACGCAGGCTTTCTTTCAGGCGATGCGCTGCGTGGAGGCGGCCTATTGTCCCGTGGAACTGCCGGCGGCCGAGCCGTTATGCCGTCAGCTGGAATGTGTGCTGTAACCGGTTGCGTGTTACATTTGGCTGCCATATCATCGTGGGCGAAAGAAAATGATGGTTTCGCCTTTGTGTACTCCGGGATGTGTCCACATGACTATTCCTGCCCGGCGAACACGATCGCCGGCTTTTCCTTGTGAAACAGCTTCGCGGCGGCTTTTCGTATGGCCGCCTGCCTGCGCGGGGAGAGGGGCTCAAAGGGCATTACGGTGAGCGTCCGCCCTTCTTTTTTCCATTTGGCTTTCATCTTGCCATCCAGCAAAATGGTGGGGAACACGATGCCCGTATTGGTGATGATCTTGCGCTTGTCCTTTTCATCCATCATGCGGCTGCGGTCCCTGTACCCCATGAATAATTGGTCAAACCCGGTCAGGAACAGGCACGCGGGGATTTTGGCATCGCCCGTCAGTTCCTTCAAATGATAGTACTTTACGCCCTCGCACACCACTTCCCCAAGCGGCAGGCCCGCCTTTTCCAGAAACCTTGCGGCATCCCGCTGGATCAGTCCTGCAAAGAAAGCGAAATCCTGCAGCGTGGCCGGGCCGAAAGCGGAAAAGTACCGCCGGAGGATCATGGCCTGCGCCCGCGCCCTTTCCATAAACGCCGCCGGGGGCAGGGCCACAAAACGCTTGGCCGTACCTGTTTCATAGGCGATCATGCCCCGGTCGCACATTTCCTTGAACAGCCCGCCCCAGCCCTTGAAGGCCGGCTTTCTGTGCATTCGGCGCTCTTAGCGCACCCCGGATTCCAGTATGGAAAAGGTTTGGGCCCGGCAGTCGATTTGGGTCTTTGCGCCGTAGGGGATGCACGCCATGGGCTCGTTGTGCCCAAAGCTCATGTTGTAGATGACCGGCAGGCCGGTGAGCGACAGCTCCGCCAACACCTTCAGAATCGCCTGCTTGTAGGCGTCATAGTGCTTCCCCTGGTAGGGCTTGCCCCACACGATGCCGGAAACCTTTTGCAATATGCCCTGTGCGCCATAGTTGCGCAGCCAGTAGGCGATATAGTCCGGCTCCGGCATTTCTTCGGATGTTTCCAGGAACAGCACGGCGTTGTCGAACTGATGGGGATCGGGCCACAGCGCGGTGCCCTTCATCATTTCCATCACCTCGATGCAGCCGCCGATGAGCGGCCCCCGCGCCACGCCCTCGCCCTGCAAAAATTCATACCCGGTGTTCCTTTTTGGAACCTTGGCGGTGTGCTCATTTTCAACCGTCCATGGCATCCGCTCGCCGGTCCATTCCTCAGCGCAGGGGATCACGCCCAGCGGTTCTACCTTAAACAGCGTTTTTTGAAGCCAATGGGCCGTATAGTCGAAGATTTTCACGTTTTCCGCGAATTCCGCCAGGATGCTGGGGCCGTATACGCTGGCGACGCCCGCCTTCATGCACATGAAATGCGTGACCGTGGAATCGGAATAGCCAAGAAATATTTTCGGGTTGCGGCGAAGGATATCAAAATCGATGTACGGCAGCATGCGTATGCTGTCGTCGCCGCCGATGCAGGCGATGACGGCGCGGATGGAAGGGTCCGCAAAGGCCTGCATCAGGTCCTCCGCCCGCTTTTCGGGGTGACGGTACACAAAGTCCGAGCCTTTTAGGGTGTTGGGCATTTCCACAACGCGAAGGCCGAACTGCTCAATCAGGCGGCGCCTGCCCTTCTCGTACCGCCAAAGAAGGTCCTTGTCGCCGGCCCCGCCCCAGGAGAGGCTGACCGTGGCCACCGTGTCGCCTTTTTTCAGCCGTTCGGGCTTTAAGAGTGTCAGCATAATGTTTCGCCACCCCTTTGACAACCCGCTTTGCGCGGGGTATGATAGGAACGTTTTCTGTTCTATGATACCATGGATAGGGAGGATGCTTCATGGCGCTGACCCTTGAAATTACTAAGGAAATATCCGGCGGGCTGCTTGCCGCCATCGTTGAAATGGACCACGCGGCCTATCCGCCGGAGGACCAGATGACCTGGGACAGGGCGGAAATGATTTATACCTATCTTCCGGACAGCCTGATTTTGCTCAAGGAGGACAGCCGTCTGATCGGCTTTTTGTCCATATACGGCGTGCGCCCGGAACTTGCGCCCCTGGCGATTTCCCGCCAGTGCCCCATTTTTCTGGCGGAGGAAAGAAAGCACCTGATGCCAAAAATCGTGCCGCCGGCGGATGGGTATCTGCACAACATGATCCTGAACCCGGACATGCTGGGCAAGGGGTACAGGCGACACCTGTATTTGGGGCTGAGGCATTGGCTGGACAGCCATCCCGGCCTTTTAAACATTTGGGCCGACGCGGTGAGCGAGCATGGCCGGCGGGCTTTGGCCGCCATCGGGCTTAAGCCTTATCCTGCCTTGAAGGGCCTTTGGGGCGGAAGCATGCAAAGCGTTTTGCAGGCGCTGGAAGAAAAGCTGGCAGGCTGGGAATGGGAGAAGGAAGTCACCATTCTGTAAAGCCTGCCGTCTATGCCTGGCCGAACGCGACCAGCAGCACCGGGTAATCCGATACCTTTTCAAACCCGGCCCGCTCCGCCGTTTTATAAGAAGGGATGTTGTTTTTCCAGCAGTCCCAATAGACGGTCAGCCCGCTCTCTGCGCTTTGCCGCAAAAAGGCGTTGGCCATCTGGGCGGCATATCCCTTTTGCCGGTGGGCTTCCTCCACGGCGATGCCGACGGCGCACAGGCCGGGGCTTGCATACTCCGCGGTGCAAAAGCCGCACACCCTGTTTTCCAGCACCAGGGCGCTGCCAAAACCTTCTGTCAGAAACTTCTCCACGCTGCCCATGGTACTTTCCACCTCTTCCCGGATCATGGAAAAGTTGTCCAGCGCCGCCAGCCTGGCCGTGATGATTTGGATGTGGGGCGGATTTTCACAGGCGGCGTTTGCTGTGGCGGAATGCGAAAAAATGCAGCGGGGATATTCGTTGACCGTATCGCCGGACAGCGCCTGCGTCAGCTTCCGCTTCCAGGCTTCATTGGGGAAGACGATCTTGACGGCTTCAAGCTCCTTGCGAACAGAGGCGCTCAGCAGGGTATGGGCCAGATATTCCATGGCATGATCCGCTGTGGGGGAGAGGGCGTCGCCGCCCACAAACAGGCTGTGTCCCTCCAGGATCAGGCATGCCAAAGGGTCTTCCTCCCGGTCAACATAGCAGGTGTGAGGGGCTGTTTCCGCCATCATGGCCTTGACCATGTATTGCGTGGGGGTATAGGCAAACAGTTCGATCAGGCCGGTGGTTACGGGCACTTTGATCATGTATCGTATATTCCTTTCCTGTGCCGGATGGGACATGCCCTCCGGCTTTTGCTGTTTCTATGGGGAAGCTTCAGCTTTCCAGCTTCTCCTGCGGCTCATCGTCGGGGAGTTCCGCCGTTTCCCGGCCCTTGACATCCTTCTTTTTCATCGCGGCGCTGAAAAAACCGCCCATGATGTGGCGTACCCGCCGCCTGGTGGCGATGTCCAGGTTTTTGATGGCCCCCAGCATGGCGGAGGCGTTGCGCAAAATCCCGTCGCCCAGGTTTTCTACCGTGGCCGCCTTGGTGGCGTTCAGCACGGAAAACATGGTATCCACAACGGTCATGCGCTCCTCGGTGCTCATGCCCTTGAGCCAGGTTTTCATCACCTCGTCCAAATGCCGGCTGCCGGGCTGCAGATCCTCAATGATCTCAAAGCCCGACCGCAATACCTGCCAGGAAAAGGGGCTGTGCTGGAAGATGCCAAAGGCGCTGCTCTTGACGACCATATAATCCTCGGGGTGCTGCAGCAGGATGCCGATCACCGATGACTGGGGCACGATGGAGCGAAGCTTCGGCGCGATGCGGGCGTAGCCTTCGCTAAAAAACGTGGCCTCGTCCATGCCGGGGCCGTCGTTGGAGTATACGCTGATGATCCTCTCCTGTATCTCCCTGGGGGCGCAGGCCGCGGCATACACCGCCAGGTTGCCGCCTTTGGAGTGGCCGCCTATCCGAAGCGGAAGGGGAAACTGACGCGCCGTGGCAGCCAGATAGTGAAGTGCGGATACCTGGGCAGGCACTGGCCAAGCAAAGGAAAGGTTGAAATCCTCCTTCCAGCCCACCAGGGTGTTGTCGGTACCCCGGAAGGAGACAAACGCCGTGCCGTCCGACAGCAAAAGCGTTACGGCGGCAAACTGCTTTTCCTTTTCCAAATCGGTTTCATGGCGGTACAGGAGCACCCTGGCGTTTGCGAACCGTTCGCCCTCGGCCATCAGGCGCAGCATGGTCCGGTTGCTTTCCCGCTCGATGTAGAAAAAGGCCTCCGGCCGGTCGCACAGCGCCTCTTGCAGCTCACCTACGGTCATTTCTCCGTCATCTTGCAAGGCATGCTCCAGCATGAGGTAAGCAAACTCCGACAGAATCAAATTATCCACATCATTGAAGGGGCTGCCGTAAAAGGGCACGTCTCCCCGCCAAAGCAGATAATCATTGATGTTTGCCATGATGCCACCTTGCCGCCCCGCTGTATATTTCAAGGGACAACAGCGTTTTTTGCGGGGCACATTCATATTTTATCACAAATATTGGCAGGAATGAAGCATGCAATGTATGCAAATACGGCTGTACCCGCCGGGACTTGTTCGCCATGTTAACTGAAATAATATGAATATTTTCCATAATTTCCACTGTTTCAATTTTGCTGATATACGGGTATAATACCAACAGCCCGTATTGTGGACAAGCCGCCGCAATTTGGGTCAGGAGGGACAGGGCGTGTTTACCTGTAAACGGATTGAAAAAACACAACCATGTGAATGAGGCATTGTTCGTGTGAAAACAATCGGTCAGTAAACCCTCGGTCCATTTAATATTTAATACGTTAATCAAAGAGCGCTGCCTCAAAAGGACGGCGCTTTTTGCGTGCGTTTATCCTGGGATGGGCAGCGGTCAGGCAAAACGGCCGGGCTGCCCCCGGTATTCGTCTTCCAGCAGGGACATGACCATCAGCGACTCAAAGGCGCCGTTCACGTATACGGCATCCCGCAGCACACCTTCCAGTGTAAATCCCATGGCTTTGTACACATGCTGCGCCCTTGTGTTCTGCGCCCGCACATCCAGCCAGACCCGGTGGGCTTTTCGTTCCCCAAAGCACCAGGCAAGGATCAGGGCCAATGCCTGTTTTCCGTATCCCTTGTTGGGATCATCCATAGCGATGCGCATCAGCTCAATGCTTCTGTTGTCAAGGTTTAGCCCCCGCAGGATGGCATACCCCGCCAGGGGTTCTGCTTCATGATGAAATATCAGGTGGGCCATACCGGGATCGTCCAGCGCGGCGATGTGCGTTTCTCGCGTCCATTGGCCCACAAAGGCGGAGAACCGCTGCTCCATGTTCAAAATTGCGTCAAGGTCTGACGGCAGTGTTCTGCGGAAGGAAAGCATGATGCGGCTCCTTTCTGTATGTCTCCCTGGGGATGATGGCTTTTTTAGTACGGTAGTTCTTGAAAAAGCGCTTTGCAGATGTCTGCGTGCATCGCCCATACATCCTGGCCCAGATTGCTGACGACGGTAACCGTCGCCTGATGCCTGGGATAAAACGCCGAAAGGAAGCTGACGCCGGGATCGCTGCCCTGGAAATAGGGGGTGCCTGATTCCCGCGCAAGCCAGAAGCCATACCCGTATTTTTTATCCCCGGTCTGGGGTGAAGTCATTAGCGCAAAAGCTTCCGCAGAAACCACTTTTCCCGCCTGTAATCCGTGCCAAAAGCGCTCGATGTCCGGCAGGGTGGTAAACGCCCCGCCGGCGCCGGTGCCCTTTGCGTCCACGCTGTAGATGTTGGTATAGTATTCATTCGTCCGCTCATCCCATATATAGGCGTTGGCGCAGCGGGACGGCAGCCGGTCCAGTGCATAATAACCTGTTGCGTCCATTGTAAGGGGCGCAAAAACAGCTTCCTTTAAATAAGCGTCGAAGGGCATGCCGGTGATCCGCTCGATCACAAGGCCCAGCACCACATAGCCAGTGTTGTTGTACTGAAATCTTTCCCCGGCGGGATACATCATGGGCTTGTGAACAAAAAGAGGCAGCAGATCCCTCGAAGACCGGATTTTGTAATTGGGATAATCGGCAAACAGTTCGGCATATTCCTCCATGACCGATTCGTCAAAGTAATCCGGTATGCCGGAGGTGTGGTTCAAAAGCTGCTTTACGGTAATGGCCGGGTCGATATTTTCAAGGTCAACGTCCAGCACGCTGCCGATGGGCGTATCCAGCGACAGCCTTTTTTCATCGGTCAGCCTCATGATCCCCGCGGCCACAAACGCCTTGCCGGCGGATGCCGTGGGGAATTTCGTATCCATTTTGTTCCTGACGCGGTTGGGCCTGTCGGCGTACCCGTATGCCTTTTGAAATACGGGCCGGCCTTCCCATAAGGCCGATACCGCGCCGCTGAAGCCTTTGGGGATGTATTGTTCCATGCGTGTACCCTCTTTTGAATGGTGATAAGACTATCATACCATCTTTTCTCACGATTGGTAAAGAAACCATACGGCTATCAAATGATTTGCGCAAAATCAGCCGTGGTCCGCTTTCCAAAGACAAAGCAAGGGGAGTGCGTTTCCGGCAGGAAGCACACTCCCCCAATGATCAGCCCTCTATCATTCGCCGTACGCTGCCCGGCGAAGCACCTTCAAAAGCGTGCTGCAATTTTTGCTGCCGCTGCTTAGTAGGTGGTACAGATTGGTGAAGGCGAACTCCGCCAATTCCTCGTTTGTAAGGCCGCAGCCCAATTCATGGCCCGCGGCACGGGGGTCCGCCTTCAGGGATTCCAGCAGGCCCTGCGCAAGGCCTTCGAAAACACGGTCCATCGCGGCCCGGCCAGTCTTTTTCTCTCCGGAGCGGAAGTGAACGGTATGCATGCGAAGGAAGGCGGGGAACTCCGCCGTGGCTGCCCGGGCACGTTCAAACAGCCAGGCCACGTGATCCACAAAGCCGATGCCGCCGGGGCCATTTAAGTCTCCTCCAAAGGCGGATATCCAGATATCCTCCGTCAATGCGGCCAGCAGCTCCGCCTTGGAGGGAAAGTAGTTGTATACCGATCCGACGGCAATGTTGCAGGCATCGGCGACCTGCCTGATTCCAATGAGGGACATGGACATATCCGAGGCCAGGCGGCGCGCGGCCTTCAAAATATCCTGCCTTGAGGTGACGACGGTGTTCATGGAGATTCCTCCTTCGCATTATGAACAATGTTCATTTTAGGCCGCATGCCCAATAGCGTCAGCAAAACGCAGTTATTGGCATCCGCGGGAAATGACGGAGAGGGCGACGCATCAATCATGCCGGCCAAGGCGCAATCCCTTTGCGCAAGGGCGTTGGGCCGCGTTGCATTCCCTCAAAAAATCCTTCATCCGACAGGCCACGCATTCTATATAACCGGAGTGAAGGGTATATGAAACATGTTCATTTTTTCTTTTGCCGGCAGAGCCGGCGGCAGCTGTGCGTTTGGAGGCGCTGGACAGCTTTGTTCAAGCCCGGATGCGCGCCGCCATATGCCTGCCCTTGCCCAGGATGGCTGGAGAAATGGGAAAATTACCTATTATATATGTGTACCGTGCAAAAGAGGTGTGCTTCCCCAACTATGCCACAGGCCATCCACCGCAGTTGAAACCAGCCAGACAGAAAGGTTTATTCCATACACTCCTTTGATCCGCCCTAAAAGGCGGGTTTTTGTTTGTAATACAGGGTACCCAACTTGCGTATATTGTAACGGCCCGCCTCCCCCCGCTGGCCATAAGGGAGGTCTACATATGTACAGACAAAGGAAGATCCTGTCGCTGGTATTGCTTGTAACAATGCTGGCAATGACGCTGATTCCCGGCATTGGATCGGCCGAACCGCTGGGCTCGGGAGGCAGCGACCTTCAGGACATCGACAATTTCAATTCCGGCAAGCCGGGGCCCACCGGTCCCACCGGCCCAAAGGGCCCGACAGGTCCTACCGGTCCGACAGGTCCAACCGGCCCGACGGGTCTTGTCGGAGAGACCGGTCCAACCGGCCCGGTTGGTCCTGAAGGTCCAGTCGGTCCGACAGGACCGCAAGGGGGCAAAGGAGAAAAAGGGGACAAGGGCCTTACCGGTGCGCAAGGCCCCGCAGGCTGTAAAGGGCCTACCGGTGATAAGGGACCAAGGGGCGAACAAGGACAAAAAGGTGAGACGGGAAACAAGGGTCCCGACGGTGAAAAAGGCAAGAAGGGCGACATTGGCCCTACCGGAGCGCAAGGTCCTGTAGGATGCAAGGGTCCCACCGGCGACAAGGGGCCTGCCGGCGAGCAAGGACAAAAAGGTGAGACAGGCGATAAAGGCCTCCCCGGCGATAAGGGCGAAAAGGGCGAAACCGGTGACAAGGGTCCGGATGGGGACAAAGGACCTGCCGGAGATAAAGGCCCTACCGGAGCGCAAGGCCCCGCAGGGTGCAAAGGCCCCACGGGTGATAAGGGACCCAAAGGCGATAAGGGACAAAAAGGCGAGACCGGCAATAAAGGACCGGTTGGGGAAAGAGGTCCGGCGGGCTGGAAAGGCCCGACGGGTGACAAGGGTCCTGCCGGTGATCAAGGCCCTGCTGGCACCGCTGGTCCGATAGGTCCCGCAGGCCCTGCCGGCCCAACCGGCGACAAGGGCCCCACTGGCGATAAAGGCGAGACGGGCGATAAGGGCCTCACCGGTGATAAAGGCGAAACCGGCGACAAGGGTCCCACTGGGGATAAAGGCGAGATAGGCGACAAGGGACCCATCGGCGACAAAGGCGAGACGGGCGATAAGGGCCACGCTGGCGACAAAGGCGAGACGGGCGAGAAGGGCCAA
>JAFADG010000038.1 GCA_023425025.1 Bacillota bacterium | reverse complement strand
AAGTTCGGCATCCAGCGCCGCCTGAATCGTTTCGGCAGTCAGCATCTTTACAAACTCGTGGACGTCGTTCATGTCCTTGATTCCGTATTCCTCGATCATCTGCCGCAGCTTGCCTTTTCCTTTCCCTGCCATAACAAAACCTCCATTGCCTTTTTTATCTTACCTGACAATGGAGGTTTACACAATCTTCTCTGCACTACCGCACAGTTCCATGAACCGGTCGATGGATTCCTTTACGATGTTCAGCGAGCTGCGCCAGAAATCCACGCTGCGCACATCGATGCCGACGCTCAAAGCCACATCGCGCACCGTGCCGTTGCCGCAGGAGCGCAGCAGCTGGTTGTAGACGGGTACATAGCTTTCGCCTTTTTGCAGGTACTGGGCAAACACGCCCTTGGCAAACAGCAGCCCGAACGCGTAGGGGAAATTGTAAAAGTGGTTGGTGGGGCTGTAGTAATGGCCCTTGCAGGCCCACATGTAAGGATGGCGGGCATCCTTTGCAAGGCCGTCGCCATAGCTTTCTTCCTGGGCGCGCAGCATGGCGTCCTTCAATTCGTTCACGCTCATGGCATGGTCGGCCCTTACATCGATGACCTCGGATTCGAACAGGAACCGGCCGTAAATATCCACAATGGTCTGGGTGGCTTCCATCAGCTCCGCCTCGATGATGGTAAGGGCTTCATCGGGGGAGGCGGTCTGCAAAACGGCATGGCTCAGCAGCGTCTCATTGAAAATGGAGGCTGTTTCCGCCAAGGGCATGGGATAGTCGGTCAGCAATATGGGCAGGCCGGCCATGCAGCGGTTGTGCCAGGCGTGGCCCAGCTCATGGGCGATGGTGCTGATGTCAGAGAAGCTGCCGGCAAAGTTGGTCAGGATGCGGCTGATATCCAGCGTGTGGATGGAGGAGCAGAACGCGCCGCCCTGCTTGCCGGTTCTGGGATACATGTCGATCCAGCGGTTTTCAAAGGCCTCGTGGATGAACGCGCCAAGCGCGGGGGAAAAGCTGCCCATTTTTTCGGCCAGCAGCGCCCTTGCCTCCTCAGCGGTATAGGTGCGCAGTCCCTTGCCCACCGGAGCCATCAGGTCGTAGAAGGGAATGCCGTCCTCATGGCCCAGCAGCTTTCCCTTGGCCCGAAGGTAGCGGCGGAAATCCGGCAGCGTTTCCCGGACGGCGGTCCACAGCGCCTCCAGCGTTTCCTTGTCCATGCGGGAATCGTGCAGCGTCCAGGAAAGGATGCTGTCAAAGTGCCGGGCTTCCGCCTGGATGCGGCCTTCGCCCTTGATGCCGTTCAGGCAGGCGGCGATGGCCAGATCCACCTTGGAATAGGCTGCAAGCTCCGCTTCATAGGCATTCTTGCGAACGGCGGGATCGGGGTCATAGGCCTTGGCGCGCACGGCGGACAGGGGGATTTCCTCGCCCCGGAAGCTCGCGGTCATGGTGGCCGCCAGCTTTTCACGAAGCTGGGCAAAGGATTCGCCACCGGTGAGCGACATGCGCAGCATCCAGCTTTCGATGGCCTTGTCCATGCGGTGGGCGGCATTTTTCTGCATTTCATGCAGCATGAAGGCATGCTCTAAAAGCAGAGGGCTTTTTGCGATAATCGCGTCCAGATCCTCCATGGAATTCAGATAGCGGCTGAAATCCGACAGAACGCGCTGGGCGTCCACATCCTTGGCCATCAATTGGTCGATGTAGGCGAGTGCCTCCTCGTTCATGGCATCGACAGACCAGGTGAGGTAGGCGAAGGAGCCCAGCCGGCTTGCTTTTTCCTGCAGGGTGGCCAGCAGTTTCACGCTGCTTTCCAGGCGCTCCAGCGGGCTTCCGCTCCCGTTCAGGGCGGCGTCAATTTCGTCGAGAATGGGCTGCAGGCTTTTGAAGTCCTCCTGGAAGGCGTCGCTTTGAAAACATTCGTAGATGACGGAAAGGTCCCAGTTCATATGGCTCCTCCTTGTATCTGTCCGCATAGCAGCGGCTTTTTCGCAGGTAGTATCAGTTTATCCAGCGGCGTGATGCCCATAGCACCAAGCAGCGACCGTATTTCCTTTTCAGCCGAGGCGTTTTCCAAAAGCTCCGGCTGGTGGGCGTCGTATCCGATGATCACCTGGTTGCCCGTTTGGGCGGCCGTTTCCCAGAACTCCCGGCGGGGGAATTGGCACTCGTCCCCCTCCAGCACATGGGCATTGAGGTTGTATTCCAGGGGAATACCGTATTGCAGCGCGCAGGCGCAAATGTCCCGGGCCACGGCCTGACTGTCCGCATCCCATTCGTCCCGCCGGCGCATGTACAGGTCGGGATGGGCAAGGTACGCGTACAGCCCGCTTTGCATGCCTTCCACGCACATATCGGCGTAGCCGTACATTACGGCGGTATCGCGGCAGGCACGGCCAACGTAGGGGAAATCTTCGTCGCTGCCGATAAAGTGGGCGCCGAAGATCAGATAATCCAGGCCGTACGCTTCCCGCGCTTCCTCCAGCCAGTTCAAATACCGGGGGAAGTATTCGGCTTCCAGGCCGATGAGTATGTTCAGTTCATCCTTGTATGCTTCCTTCAGGCGGTTCAGGCTGGCCACATAGCCGGGAAGCTCATCAAGCCCCATACGGATACCGGAAACAAAATCACTTTTGTAGGGCCAGGGCGTGTGATCCGCAAAACCCAGATTGTCAAATCCGCCCCGGATGGCCGCCTGGGCGTACAGTTCGTCGGAGCCTGAAGCATGCTTGCAGCGGGAAGTGTGGGTATGATAATTGGATTTCATAAGGTTATAATAGCTCCTTCATACATATAAGCACTCCCCCCGGCGTAAAAACCGGAGGGAGATGGGCAGATCCGGTTATTTCTTTTTGCTCAGCGCGGAAAGGCAGTTTTCCTTGCTGCGCTCGATGTGCTTTTGCATAACAGCCTCCAGGCGGGTAAGGTCCCGCTTTTGCAGGCAGTCCACAATCTCGTAGTGCTCCTGCTGCGCCTCGTGGCGCCGGTTCTCCTGGGCGATGCTCATGGCGGAGAAGCGGGTGATATATTCATCCTGGCCCTCGATCACGCGCAGGATGCGCGCCTGCCCCGACAAACGGATCACCTGGGTGTGGAAGGCCCGGGCCAGGGGAGAGAGCTTTTCGATGCTGCCTTCCAAAAGGGCGGCGTCCATCTGCGTAAGCTTTTCGCGCAGGGATTTGATGTCTTCATCGGTCACGTTTTTGATGATGGCGGGCAGCGTCAGCATCTCCAACGCGTTGCGGATGGTGTATATCTCCTCCACATCGGCGATGGTGAAGGCCCTGACCACAACGCCCCGGCGCATCACATATTCCACCAGGCCATCCCGCTCCAATTTGCGCAAAGCCTCCCGAAGCGGGGTGCGGCTGATGTGCAACCGCTCGGCATAATCTGTTTCCACAATGCGCTCCCCGGCGGGTATTTCGCCGGTAATGATGGCATGCTTGAGCATTTCATACGCGATTTCGCGAATCGGACGGCTCTCCAGCATGGGTTGAAAACGAAGCACTGACATAAGCCCAACCCCTTTGTTTGAGGCATGTTTTTTGGATACGATACACCTTAAAAATACATTTGTCAAGTTTTCCGGTCACGCTTGTCAGAAAAAGGAGAAAAAGCGTACAGGCCAGGTTATTGGGGCTTGCCCGTCAGCGTCAGAAGCGTAATGGTGGGCGGGTTGAAAAGCCGGCCCGGCTGCAGCGGATAATTGCAGGAAGAACCAAGGCCCGGGCTGATATACTGGGCGATGGTGGATACGCGGCCAAAGCCCACGACCAGCCGGTCATCCGGAAACCAGCCCATTTGCGGAATATAGACGGCTCCGCTCCCAGGGATGCGCCACTGGCCGCCGTTTAGGTGCCCGGCCAGGGCCAACGTCACCTTTTGCATGGACGCGCCCTGATTGGATTGCCAGTCCCACACGCTGCGGACATAATCGTAGGTCAGCGGCGCGTGGGTCAGCGCAATGTGATAATCGGTGCTGAGCATTTGCAAGCGGGCTTCCTGCAAGCGCTTGGCGGCATCCAGCTTGTATTCCCAGGCGCGGATCTCTGCGGCGCCGTCCACGGTTTGAGAGGCGCCATCCGCATTCAGCCTGTCCAACTGCCCCTGGCAGGTGGAAATGGCGCTGTCGGCATTCGTGGAGTAGAGGCCTTCCGGGGTGAACCAGAGGGTGGTTTTGCCTACCTTCAAGGGATAAGGGGCATCCAGGTAGGTGGCGCCTGCCGCCTGAGCGGCGGTGATATAGTCATTGAACACGGAGAGCGTGCCGTGAGCGGTGGTGTAAATGGGCTGCGGATCGCAGTCGCCCGGGATGAAAAGGATGGGGACATCTTTTCTCAATAGCGACAGAAGCTGCAAAAACGGCTGTGCGTCGCCCGTTTCGCCCACCATGTCCCCGGTGATGCATACGGCGTTGTAGGATTGCTTTTGCAGCGCGGCGGCGATCAAAGACTGCTCCTTGCCCAATTCCGCCGCGTGCAAATCGCTCAGGTGCAATATTGTAAACCCTTCCAGGTCACGGGTAAGATTCAGCACCGATACCGCCTGCTTGACGACCTTGACCTGCTTGTTTTCGATATCGTTGGCGGTAATGATCCCGGCCGTGGAGAGAATCAGAAACAAAAGCAGCCATGACAGGCAGCCCAGCCCCCGGTGTCTGCGCTTTGGCACAAAGATGGCCGTTTCATTTCTTCTTCCCATGCCAAAATCCTATCCGGCAGCCGGGACGATATCCGGCCGGCCATGTGTGTATTGCTTCCGCGCCTACATTATAGCGGCTAAAAGCTGTATTTGCAATGACGCAAGGGTATCAAATTGCGTCGAAATTTGGTATACTGTTCCCAATCCTGCGAAACAAAGCGCGAATGGTTTTTGCCGCCGGCGACAGACTTCGACGATTGTTGCCATGGCAGGATTTCCCTGCTTATGATATACTCACAACAGTGCTTTTTGAACCCGGCGCGCAGGGTTCAACCGCACCTTGACCGGGAGGATTTCACTTGCCCAAAGAAAAAACGGTCTTTGCCTGCACCGCCTGCGGTCACGAAACATCCCGCTGGCTGGGAAGATGCCCTGGTTGCGGCGCATGGAATACATTGGAAGAATCTGTTGTAAAACCTGCCCTGCCGGATAAGCCGCAAAAGCAGCGGCCGGGCACGGGCAGCCAGGCCATGCCCCTTGACAGCATACCCGACGAAGCGCAAAGCCGCGCCCTGACCGGCATATCGGAATTGGACAGGGTGCTTGGCGGCGGCGTGGTGGAAGGCTCCGTCATGCTGGTGGGCGGAGACCCGGGCATCGGCAAAAGTACCTTGCTTTTGCAGGTCAGCGCATATCTGGCCAACACGGGCGAAAGGGTGCTGTATATCACGGGCGAAGAAAGCGCAAGGCAGTTAAAGCTGCGCGCCAGGCGCCTGGGCATTTCGGCTCCCAATCTGTACATCCTGGCGGAGAACGCCATGGATGCCATTGAAGAAAAGATGGGCGAGATCCAGCCCGCGTACGCGGTGGTGGACTCCATACAGACCATGTACCGGCCGGAGCTTTCCGGGGCGCCGGGCAGTGTAAGCCAGGTGCGGGAAAGCGCGGGGCTGTACATGCGCCTGGCAAAGACCAGCGGCACGGCGATTTTTCTGGTGGGCCATGTGACAAAGGAAGGCGCCATCGCCGGGCCCAGGATGCTGGAACATATGGTGGATGTGGTCTTGTACTTTGAGGGCGACAGACAGCAGCAATACAGGCTGCTGCGCGCGGTGAAAAACAGGTTTGGTTCGGTCAACGAACTGGGCGTATTTCAAATGATGGAAGACGGCATGCGGGAGGTTGCAAACGCCAGCGAGCTGCTGCTCTCCCAGCGTGCCAAAGGGGCCAGCGGCTCCGTGGTCTTCTGCGGCATGGAGGGTTCCCGCCCCATGCTGGTGGATATTCAGGCATTGGCCACCCAAACGTATTACGGTGTGCCCAGGCGCACGGTCAACGGCATGGACCAGGGGCGCATAGCGCTTTTGCTGGCAGTGCTGGAAAAAAGGGCCGGGCAGAAATTGTTCAATCAGGACGTTTATATCAATGTGGCTGGCGGCATGGAGCTGGGCGAGCCGGCGGCAGATCTTGCGGTATGTGTGGCGGTGGCGTCTTCCCTTTCCGGAAAGGCCATCGCCCAGGATACCGCGGTGATGGGGGAAGTAGGTCTGGCCGGGGAGGTGCGGGCCATCGCGCAGCCGGACCGCAGGCTTTCGGAATGCCTGCGGTTGGGATTTGTGAGCGTCGTCATGCCAAAGGAGAGCGTAAAACGCATCCGCATTCCCGATGGGATGAAGGTATACGGCGTGGATACGCTGGCCCAGGCCCTGGCAGTGCTTTTGCCATCGTGAACAGGTATAAATACCAATGGTCAGGACAAGCTATCATACGAAGGGGATTCCCCTCAATTGATGTGGAAAAGAGTGATGGCATGCTATGAAGTCGAGAATTGTGCAAAAGATGCTGCGAGGGCTGGTCACGCTGCTGGGGGCGGGGATCGGGATCGGTCTTGTCATGCTGGGAATGCAGATCCTTACTTTCAACGATCCCGGCAGGACGCCGCCCTTGGATATGCTGGTCCTGGTGTACAGCGCCACTGCCCTTACGGGCGGCTTGATCTTCTTTATCCTTTCGCCCGTGATCATCAAAAGGTTTACGGAATTGGGCAACGCCATGGAAAAACAGCTGGACAACATGCCCATGCACCAGGTGATGACCAGCACCGTAGGGCTTATCACCGGCCTTGTCATCGCGGTGCTCGTGACGCAGATATTGCAATTCGTAGGCGCTTCCATTGTTACCACCGCGTTCAGCGGCATCGTATATGTGGTGCTGGGGTATACGGGTTTGAATATCGGCCGCAAACGGGGCAAGGAAATGCAACTGCCCATCGTGGAGCCGCCTGCCCAAGGCAAGGAGCGCCGCTTCAGCTTCATGCGCAATACGCAGCCCGCCGGCATGGCCAAGATACTGGATACATCGGTGATCATTGACGGCCGGGTGTTTGACATCTGCAAGACGGGCTTTCTGGAAGGGGAGCTGGTCATCGCGCAGTTCGTGCTGGCGGAGCTCCGCCATATTGCCGATTCCAGCGACGTGCTGCGCCGCAACCGGGGCAGGCGCGGGCTGGATGTGCTGAACCGCATTCAGTCGGAACTCAAAATCCCCGTCCGCATTGAGGAAACGGATTATGACGATATCTCGGAGGTGGATGTGAAGCTTTTGCGTTTGGCCAGGCAGCTGAACGGCATCGTCGTCACCAATGATTACAACCTGAACAAGGTAGCCGGCGTCACCGGCGTCAAGGTGCTCAACATCAACGAATTGGCCAACGCGGTCAAGCCCGTGGTGCTTCCTGGCGAGGAAATGACGGTGCAAATCGTCCGCGAGGGCAAGGAGCCCGGACAGGGTGTCGGATACCTGGATGACGGCACCATGATCGTGGTGGACAACGCCCGCCGCCATGTGGGCGAGACCATCGACGTGGTGGTGACCACAGTGCTGCAGACTAGCGCGGGCCGGATGATATTCACCAAGATCAAGGTGTACGACAGCAGCAAGGCGGGTTGATGATAGCAAACAAAGCCGGGGAAGCACACAGTGCTTCCCCGGCTTTGTTTGCATTTAGCCTTCAAACGAATAATCATTCAGCTCTTTGAAATCCAGGAATTCCGCTAGGGTCATGTTAAGGCCGATAGCAATATGATGAAGCGTCTGGATGCGCGGATCCTTGGTAACACCGCGCACAATATTATCAATGGTGGACTGTTTCAGGCCGCACATTGCCGCTAGCTTATTATAGGATATTCCGCGCTGCTTACAGAGCGTGGATATCCGCATCACGATCATCTCAGAATATGTCATCAGCATCTCCTACCTGTATTCGGGTTGATATATACATGATAAGAGAAACAAAAAAAACAACTACCCGAATTCGGGTTGACATGCGAAATATAAATATGCTACAATTACCCGTATTCGGGTAATTGCATAAATCATTCCGGATATATGGCGGTGTAAGGTGGCATTGATATGAAGAATAATACAGCAGAACAATCGGTCAGGGAATCTCTTGAGGCCATAGCAAAGAAAAGCGGAATAAGTGTGGAGGAGGTCAGACAAGAAATTGAAATTGCGCTAGCCGCCGCCAGAGAAAATTCCGATCCTAACATCCAAGCGTTTTGGAAGTCAGTTCCGTGCAAAGGCGAGAATCCAACATCGGAAGAAGTCATTGTATATATTGCAGGAATGGGGCGAGGGATTTCACATTGACTGTCAGATTATGATTCTGAAGTAGTTTGAAACAGTGCCATGGTATCTGTAGCCTGATCATTTAAAATAGTGCCATACCCGCCGCTTACTACTCTGAAAATGATGCGTACACCATGCGCAGCATGCGGGCGATTGATAATCGCCTGCATGTAACACGAAAAAAACAAGCCGGTTTCTCGTCTATTCACCGTTCACGCCGCTTTCTTAAGCTCTCTGGCTGCTATCTGCAGCCTACAGCCATCCCAGTTCCAGCATATGCTCCCGGATCGGCCCGTGGAGTTTTTTGTCCTTTTGGTGGATGTACAAATAGCTGGATTGCACCTTCCGCCCGTCCACCCAGTCAATAACGCCTTCGCCCTCCCTGGTGATGCCGTAATCGGTGATGTCCTTGCCCTCCGGCGGTTGGATCACCGATACCCGGTTGTGGCAGCGGTTGCCCAGAAACAGGTCGAAGATGCCGGCTTCCGGGTCAATGGCGATGTGGTTGCCCGTAAAGCCGCTCAGGCCGAAGGCGTGGCCGCCCATCCATTGCGGAACCTCGGAAAAGCGTTGCAACGGGCTTTTCACGAAGCATAAATAGCCCAGGTACTGGCGGTAGCTGCCGTCAGCGCCCAGACGTCCGGTTCGGTTGGTACCGATTTCAAGCAAGGTTTCCCTGGTCAGCAGCTTGTGGGAAAGCAGCGCCTGGCAAAGCTTGATCATGTCGGCCACAGTGCTGAACAGCCCGGCGTGGCCGCAAAGATCGCGGCCGTTATCGGAGAGGATTTGCGCCTTGGGGTCATGGGGCGCACCCATGGGCGCATCCATGCGCAGGTGGTATTGATCGCCGAGAATCCGGTACTCAAAGTTGTAGCAGGCACAATGCAAAAGGCGGCTCTCCGGAATAACCGAATAGGTTTCCGTCATGCCGGCGGGCTTGAATATATGCTGCTCCAGATAATCATAAAAACGGAGGCCAGACGCGGTTTCCACGATGTACTTGAGCAGCAGGGCGTTCATATCCGAATACAGCCTGGGCGGCTCCGTGGGGGCCAGGCTTGTTTGAAATACCTGCTCAAGCGCTAATGCACGGCCGGGCTGCTGGTCAACACGCTGCGGGGTTTTCAGCACCGCCTCATAACAGAGGATGTCCCGCAAAGGGACATGCCGCAAATGGGGGAAGCGGGGATCGATGATGCCGAACGTGTCGGCAAGGGAGATGGACTTTCGCTCTATCAGCTGCATGACGCCAATCAGGGTGAACAGCTTGGTGAGGGACGCCAGGTCATACAGCGTATTCTCCCGGATGGGACGCACGCATGGGACAAACGCCCCATCAGACCACGCGACCTCCTGGATGTTGCCGACGCCGGCGGTTTGATGGTCATCCCTGGTGCCGTAAGCGACGGCCATGCCCGTCAGCATGCGCATGCGCTCCACCAGGGTGGCCATGGAGTCCATTAGCGGTTGGTATGCCACGATTTGCTCCTTCGTATGCCGGAATCATTCGTCCCGGTTGCGCTTGCCCTCGATTTTATCAATAACGATTTTGAGCATGGTCACAGCCTGCCAGTACTTATCCACGACCTCGGCAAGGCGGTATGCGCCATCCGGGCATAAGGCGCTGGAAAAGGCCAGCAGGGTCGTGCGCTTCTGCGTGGGATCGGCGATGATTTCGGCATGGCCGGTGACGATGGCGCTGTCGTAATGGGTGGTGAAGCGCTCCTGGATGATGACCGGGTTCTTGTATACGGAAAAGCTGACCTCGGGATGGGCATGCAGGCAATCCAGCTTCTTGCCCTTCAGCGCGCAGTGAAGGTAGATGAGGTTCTCGTCCTCGTCATAGTAATAATTGATGGGCACGCCATAGGGGAGGCCTTCCGGCGTAACAAGGCTCAAAGTACCCAGGTTGCAGGATTTCAACACCTCGCGGGCGGCGGCCTCGGTGGTCATGCGTTCGGGTTTCATAAAGGAATGCACACCTTTCATTCATAATGATTCATGATACACCACAGGGGAGGCTTCTTGCAAGAAACCTCCCCCACAATTTACTTTTTTCAGGCAGCGGCAGGATACAGGCAAAATTCGCCCAAACGCTTGGCGTTTGGGCGAATAGGCTCAATAGGTTTCGTGGATGTCGATGTTCTTGTAGCGCTTCATGCCCGTGCCGGCGGGGATCAGCTTGCCGATGATCACGTTTTCCTTCAAGCCGACCAGCGGGTCCACCTTGCCCTTGATGGCGGCTTCGGTGAGTACGCGGGTGGTCTCCTGGAAGGAGGCGGCGGACAGGAAGGATTCCGTGGCCAGGGAGGCCTTGGTGATGCCCAGCAGAATGCGCTTGGCCACCGCGGGGCGGCCGCCGGCCATGATCGTCTGCCGGTTGGCTTCCTCAAAGCGGAAGATATCCACCAGGGCGCCGGGCAGCAGGTTCGTATCGCTTGAGTCTTCCACGCGGACCTTGCGCAGCATCTGCCGTACGATGATCTCGATGTGCTTGTCGGACACGGCCACGCCCTGCAGGCGGTAAACGCTCAAGACTTCCTTGAGCAGGTATTCCTGTACGGCCTTGACGCCCAGGATGCGCAAGAGGTCATGGGGGTTGATGGAGCCTTCAATGAGCTCATCGCCGGCATTCACCATCTGGCCGTCCACCACCTTCAGGCGGGAGCCGTAGGTAATCTGATAGGCTTTGGACTCGTGGCCCTCATCCTCGTTGGTAACGATGAGCTCACGCTTTTTCTTGGATTCGCTGATGGACACGCGGCCGCTGATTTCGCTGAGGATGGCGTCGCGCTTGGGCTTTCTGGCCTCAAACAGCTCTTCCACACGGGGAAGGCCCTGGGTGATGTCTTCGCCCGACGCAATACCGCCGGTATGGAAGGTACGCATCGTCAGCTGCGTGCCGGGCTCGCCGATGGCCTGGGCGGCAATGATGCCCACGGCTTCGCCGATGTCCACGGGGCCGCCGGTGGCCAGGTTTGTGCCGTAGCAGCGGGCGCAGACGCCGGTTTCATTGCGGCAGGTGAGCACGCTGCGGACAGAGGCCTTCAAAACGCCTGCCTTGACGAGATCCCTGGCCTTGATATGATCAATGACTTCATTCAGGCGGACCATGACTTCGCCGGTGACGGGGTGCAGGATATCTTCCGCCGCCACACGGCCGCGCAGGCGGTCTTCCATGCTTTCAATGGACTGGCGGCCGCTCATGATCTCCTGAACGGTGATGCCGCGGACCTTTTCGCCCCTGGCTTCAAAGCAGTCCAGTTCCTTGACGATCACTTCCTGGCTGACGTCTACCAGACGCCGGGTCAAATAACCGGAGTCGGCGGTACGAAGGGCCGTGTCGGCCAGGGACTTGCGGCTGCCGTGGCTGGAGAGGAAAAACTCAAGCACGGTCAGGCCTTCGCGGAAGTTGGCGCGTATGGGCAGCTCGATGGTTTTGCCCGAGGGGGAAGCCATCAGGCCGCGCATGCCGGCCAACTGGCTGACCTGGGCCTTGGAGCCGCGGGCGCCGGAGTCGGTCATCATGCGGATGGGGTTGAATTTGTCCAGCGGCTCGAGAATGTTTTCACGGATTTCGCTGGTGGTCTCGTTCCAAACGTCAACCACCAGGTTGTACCGCTCGTTTTCGGTGAGCAGGCCGCGGCGGAAGAGGTTGTTGATGTTGCGGACCTTGGCATCGGCATCCGCCAGCTTTTTCGGTTTGTCGGCAGGGACGTGGATGTCGCCCACGGATACCGTGACCGCGCCGCGGGTGGAATAGGTGAAGCCCAGCTTCTTGATGGCGTCCAGCACCATGGCGGTCTTGTGCACGCCGTGGGTGCGGTAGCACTGATCCACGATGCGGCCCAATTCTTTTTTGTTGACCAGGTCGCCCACTTCCAGCACGAACATATCGTCCAGGCTGTTGCGGTCCTTCAGGCCAATATCCTGGGGAATGGCGTCGTTGAACAAAAGGCGGCCCAGGGTGCAATCGATGATGCGGCGCGCGGTTTCACCGCCAAAGCTGCGGGTGATGCGCACCCTGATGGGGGACTGCAGCTCCAGCTGCCTGGTCTGATAGGCCATCAAAGCCTCCTCAGGGGAGGAGAACACGCGGCCGGCGCCAAGGCCATTGGTTTTTTCCATGGTCAGGTAATAGCAGCCGATAACCATGTCCTGGGTGGGGGAGATAACGGGCTTGCCGTCCTGCGGCTTCAAAATATTGTTGTGGGCCAGCATGAGGAAGCGGGCTTCCGCCTGGGCTTCCATGGACAGGGGAACATGCACGGCCATCTGGTCGCCGTCAAAGTCGGCGTTGTACGCGGTGCAGACCAGCGGATGGAGCTTTAAAGCCTTGCCTTCCACCAGGATGGGCTCAAAGGCCTGAATGCCCAGGCGGTGCAGCGTGGGAGCGCGGTTTAAGAGCACCGGATGCTCCTTGATGACGCCTTCGAGAATATCCCACACCTCGGGCTTGATCTTTTCGACCATGCGCTTGGCGCTTTTGACATTTTGAGCGATTTTCAGGGTCACAAGCCGCTCCATGACGAAGGGCTTGAACAGTTCCAGCGCCATTTCCTTGGGCAGGCCGCACTGGTAGAGCTTGAGCTCCGGGCCTACCACGATAACGCTGCGGCCGGAATAGTCTACGCGCTTGCCCAGCAGGTTCTGGCGGAAACGGCCCTGCTTGCCGCGCAGAAGGTCGCTCAGGGACTTTAAGGGGCGGTTGCCGGGGCCGGTCACGGCACGGCCACGGCGGCCGTTGTCGATCAGAGCGTCCACGGCTTCCTGGAGCATACGCTTTTCGTTGCGGACAATAATGTCCGGCGCGCCCAGCTCCAGCAACCTCTTCAAGCGGTTGTTGCGGTTGATGACCCGGCGGTACAGGTCGTTCAAATCGCTGGTGGCAAAGCGGCCGCCGTCCAGCTGCACCATGGGCCGCAGGTCCGGGGGAATGACGGGGACAACGTCCAGGATCATCCACTCGGGGCGGTTGTTGCTGGTGCGGAAGGCTTCCACGACTTCCAGGCGCTTGACGGCCCGGGCGCGCTTTTGCCCTTCGCCTTCGCGGTCGCGCTCTTTTTCGATAAGGTCGCTGATTTCGGATTTCAGCTGGTGGCTGATCTTATCCAGATCCAGCTCCAGCAGCATCTGCTTGACGGCTTCCGCGCCCATGCCGGCTTTGAAAGAGCCTTTACCGCACTTCATTTCCACTTCGCGGTAGCGGGCGTCGGAAATCAGCTCATGTTTTTTCAGCCCCGTCGCATTGCTGTCGCCGGGATCCAGCACGATAAAGGAGGCGAAATACAGCACCTTCTCCAGCGCGCGGGGGGAGATATCCAGCAGCATGCCCATGCGGCTGGGAATGCCCTTGAAGTACCAGATGTGGCTGACAGGGGCGGCCAGCTGGATGTGGCCCATGCGCTCGCGGCGCACCTTGGCCCGCGTGACCTGCACGCCGCACTTGTCGCAGATCTTGTCCTTGTCCTTGAACTTGATGCGCTTGTATTTGCCGCAGTTGCACTCCCAGTCCTTCTGCGGTCCAAAGATGCGCTCGCAGAAAAGGCCGTCGCGCTCGGGCTTCAATGTACGGTAGTTGATGGTTTCAGGCTTTGATACCTCGCCGTAGGACCAGGCGAGAATCTGATCGGGAGACGCCATTCCGATTTGTATGGAATCCAGATTGGTCAGTTCGAACAAAAGGGTCCACTCCCTTCCATCTATCCGGGGCAGGCACTGGGGGGTGATCCATAAGGACCGCCAACAAGAAGCTGATTGGCATGCGGGATTTATTTCAACCCGCGCCCCTATGCAGGAAATTGTTCCATCGATAAATGGTGACCAATTTCCAGGGAAGCATCGAAGGGGTGGAACCCCTTCGATTTTTAATCGTATCGCCCGGCTTCGCCGGGCGGGCGGGGCTTGCGAAGCAAGCATTCCTTATACGATTCGCCGGCCGCGAGCGGAGCTCGCAGGCGAATCGTGCAACCGCGTTAAAATGACAAAGTCATTTTAACGAATCATAGATCATCATCATCCAAGCTGATATCGCTGAGGGCATCCTCAACGTTGAAGTCTTCCAAATCCTCTTCGTCCAGGCTGAAGTCGTCGTCGATGGTGTCTTCGTCGGCTTCTTCTCGGCGCGGCGCCCGTCCGCCTTCCTCGTCGGCATCCAGGTCAAGCCGCCCGGCAGGCAGTTCCACCGGCTCCAGATCGTCGTCGTCCAGCTCGCGGATGATAATCTCTTGCTTGTCCTCAGACAGTACCTTGATGTCCAGCGACAGGGACTGGAGCTCCTTGATCAGAACCTTGAAGCTTTCCGGCACGCCGGGAGCGGGGATGTTGTTGCCCTTGACGATGGACTCGTAGGTCTTTACGCGGCCCACCACGTCGTCGGACTTGACGGTGAGGATTTCCTGCAGGGTGTTGGCGGCGCCGTAGGCTTCCAGCGCCCACACTTCCATTTCGCCAAAGCGCTGGCCGCCGAACTGGGCCTTGCCGCCCAAGGGCTGCTGCGTGACCAGGGAGTAGGGACCGGTGGAACGGGCATGCATCTTGTCGTCCACCAGGTGGTGGAGCTTCAGGAAGTACATATAGCCCACGGTGACAGGGTTTTCAAAGGGATCGCCGGTGCGCCCGTCATAGAGGGTCGTCTTGCCGTCAGACCGCTTGCCGGCCATTTGCAGGCACTCTTCGATTTCTTCTTCGGTAGCGCCGTCGAACACGGGGGTGGCGATATGCCAGCCCAATGCCTTGGCGGCCAAGCCAAGGTGCACTTCCAGCACCTGGCCCAGGTTCATACGGGAAGGAACGCCCAGAGGGTTCAACACGATTTCCAGCGGCGTGCCGTCGGGCATGAAAGGCATATCCTCTTCGCGAAGGATGCGGGAGATAACGCCCTTGTTGCCGTGGCGGCCGGCCATCTTGTCGCCCACGCTGATTTTGCGCTTCTGGGCGATGTAGACGCGGACCATCTGGTTGACGCCGGGGGACAGCTCATCGTTGTTCTCGCGGGTGAAGGTCTTCACATCCACCACGATACCGCCCTCGCCGTGGGGCACGCGCAGGGAAGTGTCGCGGACCTCGCGGGCCTTTTCGCCGAAGATGGCGCGCAGCAGGCGCTCTTCCGCGGTCAGCTCCGTTTCGCCCTTGGGGGTGACCTTGCCTACCAGGATATCGCCGGAGCGCACTTCCGCGCCGATGCGGACAACGCCGAACTCATCCAGGTCCTTTACGGCGTCGTCGCCGACGCTGGGGATATCACGGGTGATTTCTTCCGGCCCGAGCTTGGTTTCCCGGGCTTCGGACTCGAACTCTTCAATATGGATGGAGGTGTATACATCCTCCTTGACCAGCTTTTCTGAGATCAGGATGGCGTCTTCATAGTTGTAGCCTTCCCAGGTCATAAAGCCGATCAGCACGTTGCGGCCAAGGCCGATCTCGCCCTTTTCGGTGGAGGGGCCGTCTGCCAGCAGGTCGCCTTTTTCGATCTTTTCGCCGGCCTTGACAACAGGGCGCTGGTTGATGCAGGTGCCCTGGTTGGAGCGGGCAAACTTGATCAGGCGGTAACGGTGGCGCTCGTTATGTTCGTCCTTGATGACGATCTCATCGGCGGAAACGCGTTCCACAACGCCGCTTTCCTTGGCCAATACCACAACACCGGAGTCATGGGCGGCTTTGAATTCCATGCCCGTGCCCACGATGGGGGCCTGGGGGATCAAAAGCGGCACGGCCTGGCGCTGCATGTTGGAGCCCATCAGGGCGCGGGTGGCGTCGTCGTTTTCCAGGAAGGGGACCATGGCCGTGGCCACGGACACCACCTGCCGGGGACTGACGTCGATGAAGTCTACCTGAGACAATGGCACTTCGATAATCTCCGCCTTGTCGCGGACGGTGATGCGTTCGCGTACGAAGCTGCCGTCGGGCTGGAGCGGCTCGTTGGCCTGGGCGACTTTATAGAAGTCTTCCTCATCGGCGGTCATGTACACGATTTCATCGGTCACCTTGTTGGTGGCTTTGTCCACCTTGCGGTAGGGCGCCTCGATGAACCCATATTCGTTGATACGCGCATAAGTGGCCAGAGAGCCGATCAGGCCGATGTTGGGGCCTTCAGGCGTCTCGATGGGGCAAATGCGGGCATAATGGCTGTAGTGCACGTCGCGGACCTCGAAGGAGGCGCGGTCGCGATTGAGGCCGCCGGGGCCCAATGCGGAAAGGCGGCGCTTGTGGGTCAGTTCCGCCAGGGGGTTGGGCTGGTCCATGAACTGGCTCAGCTGGGAGGAACCGAAGAACTCCTTGATGGCGGCGCTGACGGGGCGGATGTTGATCAGTTCGCCCGGGCGCACGTCGTTGGCATCCTGGATGGCCATGCGCTCGCGCACTACGCGCTCCAGGCGGCTAAGGCCGATGCGGATCTGATTCTGCAAAAGCTCGCCCACGGAGCGCAGGCGGCGGTTGCCCAGATGATCGATGTCATCGGTATTGCCAAGGCCGTAGGGCAGGCCCAGCAGATAGCTGATGGAGGCCACGATGTCATCGGTCAGTATGTGCTTGGGCACCAGGCTATGTACGTTTTCCTTGATGGCTTCCTTCAGCTGGTCCGGCTCCACGCTTTCCATGATTTTTTTCAGCGTGGGCAGGTGCACAAACTCCAGTATGCCGGCTTCCTTGGGCGGGAAGGGCAGATAGCAGGAAGCGTCCACAAAGTTGTTGCCGATGATCCTGTGCACGCGGTTGTCCAGTTGGATGTCCACATGATGGACACCGCTATTTTGAATCTGCCTGGCGATATCATGCTCAATGGCGTCGCCCTTTTTCACCAGCAGTTCGCCGGTCTGGGGATCGACGATGTCATCGGCAGCCACCAGGCCCTGGATGCGCGTGGCCAGGGACAGCTTTTTGTTGAACTTGTAGCGGCCAACCCGCATCAGGTCGTAACGCTTGGGATCAAAGAAAAGCGAATTGAGCAGATTCCTGGCGCTCTCCTGCGTGGGGGGCTCGCCGGGCTTCTGCCGCTTGTAGATTTCGATGAGGCCGTCTTCCTGGGATTTGGCGTTGTCGCCGCGCTGTATGGTGGCCATCAGCCGCTCGTCCTCACCCATGAGGCTGATGATTTCGGCGTCGGTGCCGTAACCCAAAGCCCTCAAAATAACGGTGATGGGCAGCTTGCGGGCACGGTCGATGCGCACCCAGAGCACGTCATTGGAGTCGGTTTCATATTCCAGCCATGCGCCGCGGTTGGGGATGACGGTGGCGGAGAACAGGTGCTTGCCGGCTTTGTCGATGGTTTCGCCGAAATAGACACCGGGAGAGCGGACCAATTGGCTGACGATGACGCGCTCGGCGCCGTTGATGATGAAGGTGCCATGGTTGGTCATCAGCGGAAAATCGCCCATGAACACGTCGGATTCCTTGATTTCACCGGTTTCACGGTTCTTGAGCCGTACGAATACTTTCAAAGGCGCCGCATACGTCAGGTCGCGTTCCTTGCAGCGCTCCACAGAATGTTTGGGCGTATCGTCCAGAGAGTAGTCAACAAACTCCAACACCAGGTTTTCACTGTAGTCGGTGATCGGTGATACGTCGGCCAGTACCTCGCGCAAGTCTTCTTCCAGAAAGCGCTTGTACGAGTTTTTCTGAACCTCGATCAGGTCGGGCATGTCCAGCACTTCGTCGATCCTGGAGAAACTCATGCGCTTGCGCAGTTTCCCCATTTGAACCTCGTGCACCATATAAAGCCATCACCCCTTATGTTGTCCAACCAGCGCCGTCTTTGTGCGGAATTTTCATTTTCCCGTTGCTTTTTTTTACGGGAGCGTGTACAATACTTCCACAGGGAAGGACATACTTCCACACAGTAACGATACTGATGCAAGTTTAAAGTCTATCACGATTCCCAAACCTTGTCAAGGCCGGGTTTTGCTTTTTTTATGCTTTTCAAATATTTTTACGCAGATGAATAAAAACCGCGGCAAAAGCGACAAGAAACCCGGCTATTTTACACGGCCGGGCTTTTTCTTGGACTTTGGCGGCTGACAAACGCGCCGCTTTGCGGTCAGGGCTTTTTATACTGGCCGATTTTCCGGTCCATGTTGGAAATGTGCTGGGTCAGCCACTGCACGACCAATTGGTTGGCGTTCAGGATGACCAGCAGGTTCCCGCCGGAGGCGGTGTACTCGCCACGCAGCTTGGCGATCTGTTTGATAAAATCCGTATGCGCCGCTTTTTGCTCGCCGTAGCCGGGATAGCCGATGCTGAGCATGTATTTCTCCTCATCGGCAAAATGCTTCTTTGTGTAATCCTCCAAAAAAGTGAGGAGCTCGCCTACGTGTTCCTTGCTGCTCTTGCTGGCTTCAAACAGCTTATCCGCCTGTTCGACCAGGGTTTTGTGCTGGGCATCGATCTGCGGCACCCCGATGGAGAGCGTTGGTGACCAAGGCATAATTCCTTCCTCCCTATAAAGCAGGATGCTATCAGCCCTTGGCAAATTGGCCGATCTTCTTGTCCATGTTGGAAATATGCTGGGTCAGCCACTGGAGCACCAGCTGATTGGCGTTCAAAATCACCAGCAGATTCCCGCCGGAAGCGGTATAATCGCTGCGCAGCTTGGCAAGCTGGCGGATGAATTCGGTGTGGGCGGCCTTCTGTTCGCTGTAGGCGGGATACCTGATGCTGAGCATGTACTTTTCTTCATCGGCAAAGTGCTTTTTGGTGTAGTCCTCCAAAAAGGTCAGCAGCTCGCCGATATATTCCTTGGCCTGGTTGTTTTTGCCGGCTTCAAACAGTTTGTCCGCTTTGTCAAACCATGTTTTATGCTGATCGTCAATCATCGGCACGCCGACCGACAGGCTCGATGTCCAAGGCATGGATATCCCTCCTCACGCGCACATCAAAATTTCGCGTTTATTCTACATTATTTTACAACTATTCCAGCGGATAATCAAGATAACATTGGAAAAGTTATGAAATAGTCAATTTACTGGTCCTCTGACGGTTTGTTTTCCTTGCCGGCAGCGAAATCCAGGAAACGCTGTTTGCCTTCACCCTGCCACCATTCGTCGTAATATTTCCAGTGCTGGGAGCCGTCTTTGAAATTGTCGTCATCGCCGCAATGCGCGGACCTGCGGTGATGCTTGTTTGATTTTGATTCCTTATCGCCGCCGCCGTGGCCGCCAAAGACCAGGTGACCCAGGAGGACGATGCCGAAGGCCTGCCAGTAGGTGATGGTTTTCAGGCCGAACAGCTCAGGCATCAGCCAGTTCCACAGCTCCCGGACAAATATGCCAAACACCAATCCCAGCGCCGCGGCGGTTACAAGGCCCACGACGACCATGCTGACGATCCGCAGTCCCTTGGGCACGCGGTACCACTTCCGATTCCATTCGCTCATATCCAATGCTCCTTTTCATTATAATGATTGTTTGCCGGGGCGATTATGGGGCGTCGTCCTTCAGCAGCTCCCGCAGCGTCTTCACCGCCCGGGATTTGCGGGACAGCAGCGTGCCGACGGGCTCGTTCCACTGGGCGGACAGTTCCTTGAAGCTGCGGCCCTTCAGCTCGGTGGCGATGAAGACAGCCCGTGCCTTCGGCTCCAGGCGGCTGATCGCCTCCGCCAGGCGCAGCCTCAGCTCTTTTCTTTCCAGTCGGGTTCCCACATCGGCATTGCCGTCGGCAAGAAAATCCATCAGAGAGGATTCGCCGTCGTCATCCGGCAGCCGATCCAGGGAAACGGCGTGTCTGCGCCTTCTTAAAAGGTCGGCCAGTTTGTTGCTGAGGGAGCGGTAGACATAGGCGGTCAGATTTTCCACATGATGGCTGGGATCAGCCTTGTTCAGCATGGCCAGCATGACTTCCGCCACCATGTCCTCCGCGTCCATCTCGCTCAAATCCGCCATCCTGCGCTTCAGGAAGGCAACAAAACGCTTCCGCTCCGCGTCAAAAAAGTGAAAGATGCCGTTTTTTGCATTCCGCTCCATGTCACACCTGCCTGGCAGCTGCCTTTGCCGTCGCGGGGAACACTTTTGCTGCCCCACACCTTTATGACGGCGGGAGACGCGGTTTATTGCAGCTGAAAAGGTATTTTCTTTTATCCTATCATATGGGCGCCGCGGCGGCCACCAAAACAATTATCAAAGCGGAAAAAGGAACGAAAAAAGCCCGCGGCATATGGCCGCGGGACAAAACGAACGGAGCATGGGTCACCACATGGAAACGACCTGCACATCCTTGAAATACTGAAGAACGATGTCTTCGCCCTTCATGCCCTTTTCCGCCAGACCGTAGGCGCCCCACTGAGGCATGCCCACGCCATGGCCGTACCCCTTGCCGGCCATGACTACCTTTCCATCCTTGTATTGTATGCTGGTCAAAAAGGTGGAGCGCATCTTCATGCTGTCCAGGGCGATGCGCAGCTGGGCGGCGTTGACCTCCTTGCCGTCCACGGAGAGGATAATCGCCCGGCCGCTTTCGCCCTTTTGGGCAATGGAAATGTTCTTGGCGGACGCAGGCGACGCACCAGCCTCCTTGCAGGCCTTCAAAAAGGCGGATTCGGAGAAGGAGGCTTCCCAGGCTTTTGTGTCCGGCGGGGCATCGGGGCTCTCCTGTCCGGGCACACTTTCGGTGTAGGGCGGCTCCTCCTTTTCATAACCCAGCCCTTCCTTGGCATACGCCGTCGTGCCGCCAGAATGGGCATGGAACCAGGTGTAGGGGAATTCGCCGCTGGAGGACAGCACCAGTCCCCTTGTGCTTTCCACAGCCTGCTTCACCCGGTCGTTGATCTCCTTGGCGCTGTAGGCCTGCGCTTCTTCTATATCGGTAGAAACATCCGCGCCTTTGTATTTGCTTTCTTTTTCGGTGGTGAACTTCAGTACGAAGGTGCGGGCCAGAATGGCCTGGGCGCGCAGCGCTTCCATGGGCCAGTCGTTTTTCATTTCGCCGGCCACCACACCCTGCAGATAGGTTTCCAGGTCCATGTCCTTGACGGCCTTGTCTTCCACTACATATACCTGCAAAAGAGGCACGCCATTTTTGTCGGTTTTGGTCAGCTTGGAGGGGATGGGCGGTTTTTCGGCAGGCATGTTTCCGGCTGATGTGCCGGATTTGGGTACGGGGGTGGATTCGGCCTGGGCACTGGGCGACGCGCAGGAGGTAAGAAGGCTTACTGCAAAAAGACAGGTAAGGAGAAGGCAAAGGGCACGCATTGAGAATCCTCCTTGTTGATGGCTTGACACAAGTTTCCCCCGGTAAAGCGCAAAATACGCTGCTTGCTTTTGGAAGCGCTGAATCATATGTGTGCATGCGGCAAGAGGATCATGAAAAGTCGGTAAGCAGCATGGAAAGACAGCGGGAACCCCCTTTTGGGCCTTGCAAAACACCGCTTTCTCCTGATATGTTTTTATTGCGGACAGATTGACAGAAAAGGAAATCGGTGATATCATTATCTGGTTGTCCGTCGACGATGTTTTTCTATGCCTTTCTTCGAAAAACGGCGGCAGAATCCTCCGATAAGGGGTGAGGCGTCATGTTGGAAGAGCTGAAGAATCCCGCCGGCCGTGTGGTCGGCACAAAGCAGCTTTTAAGGGCGCTTGCAGCCGGCAAGGTTGCCCGGGCGTTCGTCGCGGAGGATTCGGACGACTTTATCTACCGCAGGGTCCGCCAGGCGGCCGAAGAGGCCAAGGTGCCCGTGACGGTAGTCAAGACCATGGCGCAATTGGGGCAGGCGTGCCGGGTGGATGTAGACACCGCCGCCGCGGGGCTTCTGCGCTGAACTTATTTGCCTATAGGCTTCCGAGGGTTGCGGAAGTATTATAGATATCATTCCAGGAGGTGCTTCCATGCCCACGATCAATCAATTGATCCGCAAGGGAAGGGAAAAGGTCGTCAACAAGTCGACTGCGCCCATTTTGCAGGGTTGCCCGCAAAAGCGCGGCGTTTGCCTGAGCGTGAAGACTACCACGCCCAAAAAGCCGAACTCTGCCCTTCGTAAAATCGCAAGAATCCGCCTGACGAATCAAATCGAAGGCACTTGCTATATACCGGGGATCGGCCACAATCTGCAGGAGCACAGCGTAGTGCTGATCCGCGGCGGCCGTGTTCGCGACCTTCCCGGCGTACGTTATCACATCATCCGCGGCGCGCTGGACGCAGCCGGCGTGGCCAAGAGGATGCAGGGGCGTTCCCTGTACGGTGCAAAACGACCCAAGAAGTAATGAACGGCACAAAATGCGAAAGCGCGGCGTGATGAAATACGGAGGGCCGGCTTCCCTCGGAACGGCGGAAGCAAGGGTGCTGTGTTAAAGAAGGCCGCGTCCCGCAATGTGCGGGGATGGCATGATGCTGACGTGCCATTGGTAGCTTGTGCAATCATTTCCGAACCGTCAAATGCATGAGGAGGGAAAATCATGCCCCGTCGTGGATTTATACCCAAGCGCGAGGTGCTGCCCGATCCCGTATACGGGACGACCGTTGTCACCAAGCTCATCAACCAGATCATGCTCGAAGGCAAGCGCGGCGTCGCCCAGACCATCTGTTATGACGCTTTTGCTGCCATGGCCGAAAAAACCGGTAAGGAAGCCGGCGAATTGTTTACCGCTGCGGTAGCCAACGTCGCGCCCCAGCTGGAAGTCAAAGCCCGCCGCGTAGGCGGCGCAACCTATCAGGTTCCCATCGAAATCCGGCCCGAACGCCGCCAGACGCTGGCGCTGCGCTGGATCGTGGATTTTTCCCGCAAGCGCGGTGAAAAGACCATGGCCCAAAGGCTGGCCGGAGAACTGATGGATGCCGCCAACAATACCGGCAACGCAGTCAAGCGCAAAGAGGAAATGCACCGCATGGCCGAAGCCAACAAGGCGTTTGCGCATTACCGGTGGTAAACGGAACGCCCAATCCCGCTTGGCTTTTCTCCGTTTCCCATCCTTCAGAAAGGAGAACGTACCACAATGCCTAGAAGTCACCCTTTGAACATGGTGCGCAATATCGGCATCATGGCGCACATAGACGCCGGCAAGACTACAACGACTGAGCGCATTTTATTCTATACGGGTCGGGTGCATCGCATGGGGGAGGTGCATGAAGGCGCCGCTACCATGGACTGGATGGCCCAGGAGCAGGAACGCGGCATCACCATTACTTCCGCCGCCACCACCTGTCAGTGGAAGGGGCACCGTATCAACATCATTGACACCCCCGGACACGTGGACTTCACGGTGGAAGTGGAGCGCTCCCTGCGCGTGCTGGATGGTGCGGTGGCCGTATACTGCGCCAAAGGCGGCGTCGAGCCCCAAAGCGAGACCGTCTGGCGCCAGGCCAACAAATATCGCGTACCCCGCATTGCCTATGTCAACAAGATGGATATCACCGGCGCGGACTTTTTCCGTGTGGTCAAGATGATGCGCGAGCGGCTCAACGCCAACGCCGTGCCCATCCAGTTGCCCATTGGCAGTGAAAGCGTCTTCCGCGGCATCATCGACCTGGTCCGTATGAAGGCCGAGGTCTATTATGATGACGAGGGCAAGGACGTAAGGGAAGAAGAAATCCCCGCCGAGCTCCTTGACCTGGCCAACGAATACCGTGCGGCCCTCATCGAGTCCGTTGCGGAAACAGACGAAGCGCTGATGGAGAAATTTTTCGCCGGCGAGGAGCTTTCTGTCGACGAAATCAAGGACGCCATCCGCAAGACCACCATCGACTGCCGTATGACCCCCGTACTGTGCGGTACATCCTACCGCAACAAGGGCGTGCAGCCCATGCTGGACGCCGTGGTGGATTACCTGCCCAGCCCGCTGGACATTGGCAGCGTGTATGGCACCGACGTCACCGATCCCGAAGTAAAGCTGGAGCGCAAGCCGGACGATGAAGAGCCTTTCTCCGCACTGGCCTTCAAGATCATGGTGGACCCCTTCGTGGGCAAGCTGGCTTTCTTCCGCGTATATTCCGGCGTTTTGCAAAGCGGCAGCTATGTGCTCAACAGCAGCAAGCAAAAGCGCGAGCGCATGGGCCGCATCCTTCGGATGCACGCCAACCACCGGGAAGATGTGGAAGCCGTATACGCAGGCGAAATCGCCGCTGCTGTGGGCCTTAAGGACACCACCACTGGCAATACGCTGTGCGATGAAAAGAACCAGATCGTGCTGGAATCCATGGATTTCCCCGACCCGGTCATCCGTGTGGCCATCGAGCCCAAAACGAAGGCCGGTCAGGACAAGATGACCATGGCCCTCATCCGCCTGGCGGAAGAGGATCCCACATTCAAAACGTACACCGACCAGGAAACCGGGCAGACGATCATCGCGGGCATGGGCGAGCTCCATTTGGAGATCATCGTGGACCGGATGCTGCGTGAGTTCAAGGTGGAAGCCACCGTCGGCAAGCCCCAGGTGGCCTACCGTGAAACCATCCGCAAAATGGCACGCGCCGAAGGCCGCTATGTCCGCCAGACCGGCGGTCACGGCCAGTACGGCCACTGCTGGATCGAGCTGTATCCCCAGGAGCCTGGCCGTGGGTACGAATTCGAAAACAAAATCGTGGGCGGCGTTATTCCCAAGGAATATATCTCTCCCATCGACGCAGGCATTCGTGAAGCCACCGCCTCCGGCCCCCTGGGCGGCTTCGAGGTAGTGGACGTCAAGGCAGTGCTGGTAGACGGCTCTTACCACGATGTGGACTCCTCCGAAATGGCCTTCAAGATCGCGGGCTCCATGGCGTTCAAGGAAGCGGTTCGCAAAGCCGATCCCTGCCTGATGGAACCGGTCATGAAGGTGGAGGTCATCGTTCCCGAGCAGTATATGGGCGATGTCATCGGCGATATATCCAGCCGCCGGGGCCGTATTGAAGGCATGGAAGCCCGCATGGGCGACCAAAGCATTCACGCCTTCGTTCCCCTGAGCGAAATGTTCGGCTATGCGACCGACCTGCGTTCCCGCACCCAGGGCCGAGGCATGTACTCGATGGAATTTGACCATTACGAGGAAGTGTCCAAGTCCGTGGCGGAGAAGGTTGTCGGCAAGCGGGGCTGAACCGTATTGCAGCAAAAAGCGGGGCGACCCGCACAGTGAAAAGGATTTGTTTTAAGGAGGGTTCATCCAAATGGCCAAGCAAAAGTTTGAGCGCAACAAGCCGCACGTGAACATCGGCACCATCGGTCACGTAGACCACGGCAAGACGACGCTGACAGCGGCCATCACCATGGTGCTGGCCAAGCACGGCGGCGCGG
>JAFADG010000009.1 GCA_023425025.1 Bacillota bacterium | reverse complement strand
GTTCGCATTGCTCGTTTCGCCAGCCTCCTCCGCCTCGCTTTATCCCCCATCTGGCTCAATCGTCGCACTGCTCACTGCCGTTCGCATTGCTCGTTTCGCCAGCCTCCTCCGCCTCGCTTTATCCGCCACAGGCGGCGCTTCGGCTACGGAGCCACAGGCGGGGGCGGTGTTCCGGAGCCTTGATCAGGGATGCAAGGGACAGAGTCCCTTGCCTGCATCGTTATATGATGGTATACTAATGTTATTGAAAAATCTGGGAGGCAGCATGCGCAGCGACAGGCGAAAAAAGAGGCGGAATGTACCACAAACCATCGGCTATGTGTTTCTTGCCGTTTTACTGGTGGCCATCGGCTGGCTGGCGGCCAATGTCAGCGGCCTTTCGGGGCGCACATCGGAAGAAATGCGCAGAACGCCCACGCCGGCGCCGTCCGCCGGAAGCATGCTGCTGGTGACGCTGGACCCCAGCCTGCCGACGCCCACGCCCACTGAGCAGATGCTGAAAAACGGCGTAACAGGTTCAGAGGTGGAAAAGCTGCAATCCCGGCTAAAGGAGCTGGGCTTTTATACGGGCGAAGTGGACGGGCAGTTCGGCAACGGCACAAAGAACGCCGTGATCCTGTTCCAAAGCCAGCACGGGCTGGAAGCCGACGGCATCGTTGGGCCCGCCACAAAAGAACTGATTTATTCGCAGCAGGCCAGGCAGATCGTGATCACCCCTACGCCCTCCCCTTCACCGACGCCCGACCCCAACAGCGCCTTTGCGGCACAGCTGCCCATTTTGGTCAACCGGCAGAACCTGATCCCGGATAACTATAAGACCCGCAACCTGGTATACATGCGGCAGGAGTGCCCCAGCGACATCGTTACCATCAAGGGCAGCGAGATACAGGGCGAAAAGGAAGCGGTGGACGCGCTTGTGACCATGCTGCGGGCAGCCCACCAGGACGGGATTACCGTATGGCAGGTCAGCGCGGGATACCGCAGCGTCAGCTATCAAAAGGAGCTGTTCGACAATCAGGTCGCAGCCTATATGAAGGACGGCAAGAGCAAAGCCAACGCCACATCCGCCACCCGGCTCACCGTGGCTGACCCCGGCACCAGCGAGCATCACACGGGCCTGGCGTTTGATATCACCGTGCCCGGCACCACCTTCAAGGGCACCAAGCAGGCGCTGTGGCTGGCCGCCCACTGCTGGGACTACGGCTTCATCATCCGCTATGAGGAAGACAAGCAAGAGATCACCGGGTACATCGCCGAGCCCTGGCATATCCGTTACGTGGGGCTGCCCCACAGCACCGCCATGCGGGACAACGGCTGGGCGCTGGAAGAATATTTGGAGCACGTGCGGTAAGTACAAAGAATTCTCTCTCATCACTCATATAAATAACCCCCCTGCGCTTTTATCGGGCACAGGGGGGTTGTCATTTCCCTAAAAACAGATTGAAACAAACAGGCAGGCGCGGAAGCTTTCCTGGCGAAAATGATGTTTAAATGGCAATTATGCAGAGCATGCCATTCAGGTGCGTGTTATGCGGCACAGCGGGCGATTATCAATCGCCCGCCTGCACAAATCAAGCCAATGAAAGGGCGATTTATTCAGTGCTTGCTCAAGGGGAAGGCTCTGAAACGTTCTTTTTCCCACCCCTTCTTCCCCACCACCTGGCCCAAACCAGGGTAACGGTTACCGCCGCCCCGGCGCTGAACCAGGCCGTCAGCATGGCGAAGTAGCGGATGCGCATGAGCTCCGGGCTACGCAGCTCCTGCAAACGGGCCGCGCTTTGCCAAACCTGCCAGAAGGCGGTTTGAATGTCCTTCCATTCTACCAGTATGGCCGGCACCCACTCGGTAAAGGTGTACACCGGCGCGACAAGGTACGTAATCAGCCAGGAGATCAGCGCCGTTAAAACGCCGTAGCCCAGGGCCAGCGCCAGAATGCCAAGGATCAGCCTTGGCATCAGCTTTACGGCATACCGCCGCAAAAGCCTTTGCCTGTAATCGGCAAAGAAGCGCCTGAAGTGCCCGTTCCATATGGCAAGCAGCCGGAAGAACAGGGCGGTGCCGATAAAGAACAGCAGCACCCTCACCGGCAGCATGGCGCCCATGGCTTCCTTGCCAAGGTCGATCATCGTGCCCCCCGCGCTCCAGTCCCCCATGTCCGTGGAAAAGGTGGACCTTGCGCCGGCACCGGGAATGGGCCTTGCCGTAACCTGCAGGGCCTGCAGCTGAATCTCTTTGTCCCATAAATAGGACAGGGGCACATACGCGCCGTAATCCTCGCTGTCCCCCACCGATTTGGTATGGCGCAATATGCCTACCACCGTAAAATCCACGCCGCCAACGGTTACCGTGCGGCCGATGGGCTGGGAGATTTTAAACAGCGCCAGCGCCAGCTTCTCATCCAGCAGCATGACCGCCGCGCCCTTTTTCAACTCCTCCGGATAAAACAGCCGGCCGAAGTGAAGATATCTGGGCGTCAGTATAAAAGCATTTTCATTCAGCGCGGTCAGCCTGGCCTGCTTTACCTCTTCGGTGTCGGAGGTCAGGCTTGCTTTCTCCAATATCCCGCTCAAGGTATAGGTTTTGATAATGCCCGGCCACTTTTCGGCCTTTGTTTGAAGGCTTTCCCAAAGCGTGAGCGCCGCCTGATTGGGCTTTTGCGGCGTTTCCTCCTGCTCGTCCTGCTGGTCGTCCTGCTGATCATCCTGCTGTGCCGGCTCCATTTTCGGCGCGGGGATCAGATACTGCAGGTCCTGGCCTACGGCGGAAATGGAAGCCGCCGCCCAGGCCAATACAACGGCACAGACAAGCAGCGCCAGAAAGCCCCGTAACTTTCTTTCCTTCATGGCGTCTCCTTCCGGCAGCTCAATCAATGTATTCCATTACGGTGCAGCCATCGGTCAGCGCCCGGTCTTCCCGGTCGGCGATCTCCTGATAATCCATCTCCTGCTGGATGGACACCACATTGTCCCCGCGTTCCAGCACGGTCACATTGGTCTTGACCGCCTTCATGGAACTGGAGCCCATGAACCCGCCCCAGGTGCGCTGGATCAGGTACACATAATCCTGCCCCTCACCCTCATTGCGCACGGCGCTGGCGGGCACCAGCGTGGCGGAGTCCTTGGCGCGGTAGGTGATCGTCACATCGGTGTTGCCGTCGGTGACCATGCGCGTGATGCCGCCCTTGATGGAGATGATATTTTCCGTCAGCGTAATATACGCGTACTTTTTCCCGTCGCCCTCCAGCACCGTCTTTTCGACCTTGGTCCGCTCGGAGCCGTAATCCCCGGCCACATCCACCCGCGTACCGTCGGCGATGGCCTTGTTGAGGCTGGTGATATCCACCCGCAAAACAGGCGCGGCGGTTTCCACGCTCAGGGTAAAGGCGCTTTTCTTGCCGTCGTAGGTGTCGCCGTTTTTCACATCCATGGACACCACGTACCCATCATGGGGTGCAACCACCGTGGATAAGGCGCTCTTGCGGGTAGAAAGTGCCACCATGTCGTCGGAGATGGTGTTCAGTTCCTTCAAAAGCGCGTTGCGCTCATTGATATACTTGAAGGTGGAATTGCTGACCCTTGTTTTGGCGCTGTTGAAGGATTTGAAGAAAGCTTCATACGCCTGGTCATAGACCGTTTTTGCGTCGATCACCTTTTGAACGGCCTTTGACAGGTCTTCCTTGCCGGCGGCCTGTTCCGCCCACTTTGCCATATCCGGGTCAAGGGTTACATTCAGGCCCAGCGCGACGGTGCGGGTATCGTGCTCCGCCGCCGCCAAAGCAGATTGGCTTTCCATGACGTCGTCATACAAATGGTTCTGGGAGCTTTCCTTTGCCGCTTTGCGGTTTTCGATGTCCTTGTCCATCAGGGAAGCGGCTTTTTCATCGTACTTGTCCTGGAGCTCCTTCCAATCCTTGTCAAACTCGGAGAGGATGGCGGTGAACAGCGTCTCCCCCGCCTTTACATGATGGCCGGGGCGGACATATACCTTATCCACCACGATGGCGCTTTTGGCCGCTTCGGTCATTATATGGTCGGTGGTCTCCGGGAAATACACCTGAGAACCCAACTTGATCTTCTGTTCCAGCCTGCCGCGGCTGGCCTGCACAATTTGAATCTTGGGCGTGGTAATGGTCAGGACGGTATTGGCAAAAAACATGCACAAGGCCACCGTTACCGCCAGGATGATAAGGCCCTTTAACGCGATCCGTTTCAATTTCATAGCCCGGTTGCTCCTCTCCCGCTATTTCAGTTCGCTGAGCGCCACGCCCAAGAGAATGTCTTCCTGAAAATAAAAGTAAATGAACAGCGCCGGCAGTATGTACAGCGCCGCGCCGGCAAAGGCCACATCGGCGCCTTCTGTGCTCAGCGTATTGAACATCACCGACAGGGGCTGGTCCCCGATCCGGTTGGACAGGTACACCAGCGGCTGCTCCACCATGTTCCAGCAATCCGCGAAGGAGAGGGCCACCGCCGCGCCCAGGATCGGCCGGCACACGGGAATGATCACGTGGGCATAGCAGCGGAAGGTCCCCGCGCCGTCCATCATCCCGGCCTCTATCAGCTCGCCGGGCAGGCTTATCATGAATTGGCGCAGCAGGAATATGTAAAAGGGAGAGAACCACATGGGCAGTATCACCGCCCAGGGCGTTTCCATCAGGCCCATAAACCGCAGCGTGATCACGCTGGGGGCCATGGTCACCTGGAAGGGCAGCACCATGAGCATCAAAATGCCGAAAAACAGCGCGTCCCGGCCCTTGAACTGGAACCGGCTCAACGCATAGGCCATCAAGGGAATGACGGCGGCCTGCCCCAGGAGAATGGCCGCGGTATACTTGACGGAGTTGACGAACAGGTTCAGGTACTGCGGCTGTTCGATCAGTATCTTGTAATACTGGCGGATGGAGGCCATGGCCGGGGAAACAAGCACGTCCAGCCATTTGGTCTCATCATAATTGCCGCGGAGCTTCAAATAGGCCTCCATCTCCCCCTTGGGGAAGAAGGAGTACAGGAACGTGAAAAAGATGGGGATCAAAATCAGTACCGCGATCCCGGTCAGCAGCAGCACGGACAATACGCGGCCCAGGCGCAGGCGCTTATGCCTGCGGTGAACAGGTCTTGCCGGCGTGACGGCAGCGGCTGTATTGGTCTGCATGGCATCTCCCTCCCCTACACTTGGCTGGACGAACGCACAGCTTTGCTCGCGTACATCATGCCAAAGAGAATAAATACGATAATGGCAAAGCTGTAGGCCGCGGTCGTCACATCCTGATAATCCAGCTTGGCGAACTTGTTGTTCATAAAGTGCTGGAGGGTGTACACCGTCTCGTCCGGATACGCCCCGCCGATAAAGTACACTTCCTTGAAGATTTTAAACGCGTTGACCCAGGCCAGCATAAACACCAGAAAGGCCGTGGGAACCAAAAGCGGCAGCGTGATCTTCGTCTCCCGCTGGAAGGCGTTGGCCCCCTCCAGGCTGGCATACTCATAATAAGCCTCGGGCACCGTTTGCAGCGCCGCGGCAAAGATGACGACGGAGAAGCCCAGGTTCTTCCAGATATACAGCAGCACCACCGGCGCCCGAAGCGCCCCGCCCTCCAGCCACAGCACCCTGCTCACGCCAAACAGCCCCAAAATGCGGTTCATGACCCCGCCGAAATCAAACATCAGCAGCCAGATCAGCAAGAGGGCGGAGGAAGGCATAAGGTAAGGCAAAAGCAGCGCGTTTCGAAAGAAAGCGCCCCGCTTTCCCAGGGTCCTGAGCATGGTGGCCAGCAAGAAGGCCATCAGCCAGATGACAGGCGCGCACAGCAGGGAAAGCTCCATGGTGTTCTTCAGCCCCACCCGGAACATTTCATTCTGCCATATCTCCTTGTAATTTTGAAACCAGACAAACTTGTTTTGAAACGTGCCATCGGTCAGGCTGAAATAGATGCCGCCGATGAACGGGGCCAGATAAAAGGCGGTCAGGCCGATGAGGCCCGGCAGCAAAAACAACCAAACACTTTTTTTCCGCCGGAACAATTGCTTGTTCCCCCTTCCAGATCGTGCGTGCGCCAAGGACGGAGGGCTTTGGCGCACGCAGTCACCATACTTACTTGCTCTCCGAAAGAATCATTTGGATCTTTTGGTCTGCTTCATTGATAAACTGATCCAAGGAAATTTGTTTTTGGCGGTAACGATCCACCAACGTTTTGATCTGTGCAGTACCGTTCTGTGTTAAGAAGTTCACAGGATAAGGCGCTGTCACATAACATAGTGGCACTTTCTGCCGGTAACTTGAAATACTTTCCGCCGACACTTTCCAGTAATACAAATCCTTTTGAGCAATATCCCGTTCAAGTCCCCGGATAACATCCTCAAGTTCTTTTTTATCCTCCGGCTCAGCAGTTTCTAGTCGCTTTTTCCAACCAGCCAGCTCTTCGTTCCAAAACTGAACCACGTTTTCCAGGTTTTCATTGGGAACAGGTTCATTATCGTCTGGAACCATCATGATGTGCTGAGCACGTTCCATCCGCTCCAATGCGCTTTCCAGATACTCCAGGGCAATGTCCAGATTTTTTGTGTTGGGGTTGATGAACAGTACCCTGACATACACCGGTATGGAAACAGCTTCTCCCTCCGCAAGCGGCAATGACAAAGGCTCTTTATGCCGAAGACGGGGATTTCCGCCCCCTACACTTAATCCGTCGATACCGCTTACGAATAGACATGGTGCGCTCATTGCATCATCCGCATTGGAAAATACCAAATCATTCAGTTCTTCGACTTTCAGCCTCTCCAAAGCCTCCATGGTCTTTCTGAACAAGGGCGTATCAAAGGACAATACGTCGTTCCTGGCCTGGCTTTGCTGCATATACAGATCCAACGCCAGCCGGGTCATGATTTTTCCAATATCCCAACCATGATCACTGTCAATAAGCTGGATATCCGGGTATTGGACATACCCTTCGTCTGCCCACCAATTCATAAAATCAATCAGCTCAGGAAAGTTTTTCGGCAGCCGGCTGGTCAGGCCGGTTTCTTCCCATGACTCCGGTTCAATGCCAAAGCCCGAGCTTCTCATACTGACCGGCACAGCGTAAATTTTTCCGTCCCGCATAAGGGTGTTTTGCAAGAAAGGGTACATCTTCGATATCTCCGATGTTATCAACGGCGAGGAGCTAAGGTCCATGCAATATCCCTTTTTTATCAGGCTTTGAATGTCTATTTCGCTCAAATCAATGCTATAGACATCATAGGTGGCATCGCCGGTCATCATGGCTTGGGATAGCGCCAGATAGTCCTCGAAATACATGTCCTCGCCAAATTTTACGGAAACATCAGGATTTTTCTTTGCAAATTCTTCACCCATAGTATCTTGCTGCCCGTACACGGACAGGGAGCCGGCCGAGGAGGACATGGAAAAACCGGAGGAAGACAGGGAGCCGCCGGTGGAGGATTCATTGCCGACATCACGCAAAATAATACCGCAGAAAGATCCGATGGCGTAAACCCCACCAGATAGCATGACCGCAGGAGAACCATTGCCTGCAAATTGATAAGGAATTTCGGCAACCTGAGCGGCGGCGCCAAATGATCTCATGCCCATGATTTTGTCAGTCATGCAGTAGTAAAATACGTCCGTCTCCGGCTGATACACCATTCCAAACACATACGCGTCAGGTATGTAGCCCACCTCGGTACAACTGCCAACCGAAGGATCGAAGATTGCCAAGGCGTGCGTGATGGAATCCATTCTATCTTCCTTCATGGCGCGGTCTATGTCACTGATTTTCAGCAGGAGCTTTCCATCCTTGTATGGCGTTATATCCTGCACAAAGGGAATATCATAGACCTGTTTTGCACCGGTAGTAATGTCATAAGACACAAATTCCGGGTTATGTGTATCACCAACAGTCCAGTTCACGCCATAGAGCTTACCCCCTATGAGATATATAGAGCGAAATTCTCTAACATAGCTCTTGTTGTTATAGGTATACTCCATATCCGACCAGTCAAGCTGCACTGGAGTTCCCGAAACTGCCTTCCCTGCTTCAAGGGTAAAAGGATACAGCATTCCATTCAGCCGGTTCAGGCCATACAGCGCAGTGCCATCGCTGACCAGGTAGGCGATCATCATATCCGGATTGTCACCCATTTGCTGTGCTTCCTGGTAATTCTGATACATATTGGGTTCCAGACCGGCGGCTACTACTTCCGGCTTTTCCTGGCCCTGTTTCCATGAAAACATTTTGGAACCCCATGTAGAATACAGCGTATCGCCCACAAGCGCCATGCCTGGATCGGTATAAGCTTCGGCGCCAAACTCCATAAGCTGATCCGTATCAAAGAGAATCGTATCCTCCGGAGCAGCCAGGGCGGCCGGTACCACCGTAAACAGGATACATAGCAGACAGATAAACGCGAAACCCTTTTTCATCCTCTTATCCTCCATATTTATGGCGCTGCTTTTGTTTTTAAATGTTATCCTATACATGCGTCATAAAGATAACGATGATGATTTGCCAATTTATTCCCATTGACAATAGTTTCACACATGTTACATATGGTATATTTGCCCTGCACTCCTTCGCGGTGATATATATGCCATATAGCCTTCCTGCTTAGCAGGGAAACCGTTTGTCCACCAGTAATAATAGCCGTTTTTTGAAAAGCCGCTGACGCGACAGAGCAGGAAGATGGAAGCACCGGTCACTGTTTTCATTAAGGGATAAATGCCATTCCATCTTCCTGCCGCAAAGGCGCTCCATGCTTTCAGCGCTTACTGGCCCTTAAGCCGTGCTCACTCGCGTTCCAAGAGTATCATGCGGATCTTTTTGTCCACTTCCGTAACGAATTGATCCAGGGACATCTGCTTCTGGCGGTAGCGCTCAATCAGGGTGCCGATCTGGGAAGTGCCCTCTTTGGTGCGGTAATTCACCAGATTGGGAGCGGCGGCAAAGCATAAGGGGGCCAATTCGCGATACCTTGCAATCCCCTCCGCGGAGACGTTCCAGTAATAGTCATCCTTCTTCGCCAGCGCGTCCTCATACGACTGGATGATGGTTTCGATATCCTTCTTTTCTTCCGGCTTGGCGGTCTCCAGCTTTTTCTTTTGCTTATCCAGCTCTTCCTGCCACTGCGCAACCATTTGCTCAAAATTCTCGTTGGGGACGGGCGTGTTGTCGTCCGGGAACATCATGACGTGCTGGGCGGGATCCATGCGCTCCAGGGCGTTTTCCAGATACCGTAAAGCCATCTCCATGTTCTTGGAGTTGGGATTGATGAAAAGCGTCTGCACATAGACGGGAATATGCTTGGAGCCGCCCTCTTCCAGGGAGAGGATCAGGGGCGCGGAATATTCCAGGCTCTGCCTGCCGCCATACACGCTGAGCCAGTCGCCGTATTCCATGAACAGCGCTTCGCCCTCTTCCATGTAAGCGCCGCGCATTTTCATCGCCGAGGCTCCATCCATCCCATAATCGCTTGGAATGGACTCGTTCAGCGTCTCGATATCCAGGTCCTCCAGCGCCTGCATCATATTGCGGAACAGCGGCGTGTTGAAGGACAGCTCCTGCCCCTGGGCCTGGCAATAGTACACATACTGGTTCAGCGCCATCTGGAACAGGGTCTCGCCATAATCCATCACGCCCTGCAGCAGCCTCACGTCCGGATGCTGCTCCTGGCCTTCCTCCGCCCACCAGCTGAAAAAATCGATAAGGCCCATGAAGGAGGTAGGCAACCTGTCTTTCAGCCCCGCCGCTTCCCACGCCTTGGGGGAAATGCTCAGGCCATAGCCGTACACGCTGACCGGTATGGCATAGAACTTCCCATCCCGCGAAACGGCCGACTGCAGGAAAGGATACGTTTTCGAAAGCTCCGCTAAAAGCACCGGCGAGGCGGACAAATCGGCGCAGTAGCCCTTTTTGATCAGGGACTGCAGGTCCTGATAGCTGACGTCAAAATTGTAGATGTCAAAGGAACCGTCGCCGGAAGTCATGGCCTGGGCCAGTGCCTCCGGGCTGTCAAAGTACACGTTCTGATTGAAGGTAACGGGCGTCTGCGGATATTTCAGCGTGAAGGACATGGCGGCCGGGTCCAGATACCCGCCGTAAATGGAAATGGTGCTGGTGGGCATGTACGCAGGATCCGTATTGCGCACAATCAGGCCGCTCCAGGTGTTGATGGCGTACAGGCTGCCGGGCAGCAGTACGGCGGTGCAGTCATCCGCGTAATCCACGGGCATAAACGCCACCTGGGCCGCGGGCCCAAGGCCCTTCATAGCCATCAGCTTGCTGTTGGTGGTATAGAACAGGGTATCGGTCTCCGCCTGGTATGCAAGGCCGAACACGTTCATATCCCCAAAAGGCTCCTGAGCCGAGGTTGATCCGTCCGCGGGGTCGTATACCGCCAGAACAGGCTTTCCCTGTTCCTTGCCGTCCCTGTAGGCGTTCTCCGCGTCAAAGATCTTGACCAGCAGCTTGCCATCCTTGTACGGCGTCACATCCTGCGCGAAGGGAATATTGAGCACCTGCTTTGCCCCGGTTACAAGGTCAAAACACGCAACCTCTGGCTTGTAATAATCTTCATCATTGCGGAACATGGCGTAGAGCTTGCCCTGGGAAATGCACAGCCGGTAGGCGTCCCGGACGTAGGTATAATTGTCGCGGGTTACTTCCAGCCCCGACCAGTCCAGCTGTACGGGCGTGCCGAACACCGCCTGGCCCTGCTCAAAGGTCAGGGGAAACAGCTTGCCGGTCAGCCGGTTCAGGCCATACAGCATATCCTGGCTGCCGACCAGGCTGGCGATCATCGTATCGGCCTTGTCGCCGATCTGCGCCTTGGCCTCCTCGTACGTGGCATAATAGCCGGACTCCAGATTGGCGGCCACCTTTACAGGCTTTTCCTGGCCGGCCTGATAGGCATAGATCTCTTTTCCCCAAAGGGTATACACCGTGTCGCCCATGGCTGCAAGGGTGGGCGTCGTATACATTTCAATGCCCCATTCCTTGCGCTGGTCCTCCGTGAACAGCACCGCATCCCCCGGCGCCGCCAAGGCTGCGGGTATAAGCGAAAGCAGGATGCAGAGCGATAAGAATAGAGCGGCCACCTTCTTCATATAAAGCGTTCCTCCATTTTCTCAGGCATTTTTCACTTGGCCGTCCCAGTTTGGAAACGGCTGCCATAGAAACAGACGCTCAGACCGCATCAATTGTTCCCACATACAAACATATATTTATCAAAATCTGTATCAGGGCTGAATTTCGCCATATAAGGAGACCGTCGCGGGTGCCGCCTGCGCGGTATAAAACGCATAGCCTGCGCCTTGGGCGCCAGAAATCAGGGGAGCGTTGCCATACACCCTTATCACGCGTACAGACGAATGCGCCGGGGTGAAAAGGCCGCCCACCGCCGCAACATCGGCGGTGGAAACGGCAATGCCGGAAGGCTGCGTCACAGTCAATGTGCCGTCCTCCCATGTATAGATCACATTCTGTGCAGGCTGCTGCCAGGCAATAGAGCCCATGATGGGCAGGCGCATGGCCTGGACCGAAATCGTCTCCTGCGCCTGCGGCGAGGCGATCAGCAGCATGGAAACAAGCCCATAGGCAAGCACTGCTGCCAGAATGCCCGGCAAGGCGGTCTTTTTGACGGTCATGATGGAACGGATACGCATTTCCAGGGGACTGCGGCTGAAATGGTCCATCAGGATGCCGCTAAAGCGTTTGCCGCCTTCCAGGGAAAGCAGCGTACGCGCATAGGAGGCCCGTGCCGAAAAGCCGCAGAGCGCAAGCACCTTTTTGTCGCAGCCAAGCTCCATATCCCGCCTGACGGCAGCCGCCATCAGCCAGATGAGGGGATTGAACCAATGCAGGCAGACGACCAGCATCAAAAGCAGCTTCTTCAGCGCGTCATGCCTTTTGATATGCACGCATTCATGGGTGATGACATAATACAGGGCCTCGCCGCTGATGTTTGCGCCGGCGGGCAGCACGATCCGGTGCCTTGCCAGCCCATAGACAAGAGGTGTGCTGATGCGGTCGGAGGTGTAGACGCCTACAGGCCGCGAAAGCCTCTGCAGCGCCAGTATGTTTTTCAGCTCCTGTGTCAAAGGCGCGGGCAGCGCCGTATCCAGCACGCGCTTTTGCCTGAGAATGGCGGCCAGAAACAGCAGCGCGCATACCGCCGTCCCCAATAAGAAGACGTGCCCGGCCTGGAAAGGTATGGGCTGCGCCGTGCTCTGCCAGACCGGCGCAGCGGCCGCCTGGGCTTGCGGAGCTCCCTGAATCAAGCCCAGCAGGCTGACCGGCGAGGGAATGGAAAAGGGCAGAGTCAGGCGCAGGAGAGTCAGGCCCCACATAAAGGCGGTAACCCCGTGGGGCAGCCGGTTTCGGGCAAGGTACTTGATCAGCAGGGTCAAAAGGACCATACCGCCGCCCATGAGGCTCATTTCCAAAAGGCTCACGCTCATTTGTCCAGCTCCTCAATCAGCCGTTTCAGCCGTGCGATCTCCTCTTTGTCCAGCTTTCTGCCGCCCACCATGGCGGCAAACATCTGGGTGGCGGAGCCGTCAAACATTCTGTTCTTCAGCTCCTCCGCCTCATGTCGCTGCACTTCCTCCCGCCCGATCAGGGCATGACAGGTAAAGTTCGGCTCACTGCGGCGGATGGCGCCCTTATCGATGCATTTTTTGATCACGGTGTAGGTGGTATTGCGGTTCCAGCCGGTTTCTTCCGCCAACACCTTGGCAATCTGCCCCGCCGGCTGGTCCCCCGTCTGCCACAATACCTCCATCACCTTCAGTTCCGATTCAAAAAGCTTGATTTCCATATTGCCGCCTTCTTTGCGATTGTATAGGACAAGGGGATACTATCACAATCGTCACCCGGTGTCAATGAAGGCTACACGCCTGACGACAGTTGACACCCCCGGGAGGTATCGGAGGGCCGAAGCCCTCTGATTTTATATCGCAAATCAGCGACATGTGCGGTGATTTGCGCAGGAATTACGAAGAAATTCCTTCCTTGCCCGAGCAAATGTCCGCAAAAACCAAAGGTTTTTGCAATACAGCATCGCCACTTTGTCGATAGCCTGAAGGCTACTTGCCTTCTCTATACAGCATTTGCAGCTTCTGCTCCAATTCCTTGATCAGTTGCGCAAGGCTCAGCTGTCCGTTGGTGTAGCGGCCCAAAAGAGAGGCCATGCTTTGGTCCTTGGCCAGCAGCGCCAGCGGATTGATCGTGTTCACCGACAGAAGCTCCGCCCGCTGCCTGTATGCCGCAATCTGTTCCCTGCTCAGCTGCCATTTGATGTTCTCCAGGAAGGTCAGCCTCTCTTCGGTCCTTTTCAGCGATTCCTGCAGTTCCTTCTTCTTTTCTTCCGGCGCCGTATCCAGCTGCGCCCGGATGTCGGCGATTTCCTTTTCCCGGTCGGCCTTCGCAATCTCGTACTGGCCATTGATGACCGGCTCATTGTACTCAGGAGACATGGCCGCTTTGCTGACTTTGGAGCGCTGTGCACAGAAGTGCTCCAGATAGGCCATGGCCAGATCCTGGTTCTTGGAATAGGGATTGACGACATACACGGTCAGGGATGCGGGAATCACCGGTTCCAGCCCTTCATCCAGCGCAAGGGGCAGGGGCGCAAAGTCGCCGGGCATGAACCCGAATTCGCTGAGCACCGCGTCATGGTACATATTGAACAGCGCCGTCGGCGGCTGGGAATCCGCGCCGGCTGCGGAGAAAACGACGGTGCGCGCGCCTTGCATCGCCTCCTGCACATCCTTTGTCTCAAGGGCTGTGAAATCCGCTTCTTCCAGCGCGGCAAGCAGCTTCTCCATCAGCTCCGTGTCAAAGGTCATATCCTTATCCAGCTTTTTGTAGTAGGCGCTGTACTGGTCCATGATCCAGCCAAAGAACGTATCCTTGGGATTGCCGTACATCTCCCCTTCAAACAGCTTCAAGGCGGGATGGTCGATACCGTAATCCGTATCCCAGTTGGTGATGAATGCCATCAGCTCGGCAAAGGTGCGGGGCAGGTCCTCTTCCGTCATGCCCAGCTCCTCCAGCGCCTTTTTGCTGTAGCCCAGCATGGAACCCGTCAGGCTGACCGGGAACGCCGCAAGCTCCCCGTCCTGCGTCAGCTCCTTTTGCAGGAAGGGATACATTTTTGACACTTCTGCCTGCAGCAGTTCGCTGCCGGAAAGCGGGGCGGTATACCCCTTTTGCCTGAGCGCGGCGTAATCCAGGGCGTCGATGCGCAGGCAATACAGGTCGCTGCCGCCGCCCATCATATCCTGCATCAATGTTTCGGCGCTGTCAAAGGGCGCTTCCTTGAGCACCACGGGAATGTCCGGCCGTTTCACGGCAAATTCCCGGTAGCTTGCCTCCATGGCGTTTTGTATGCGCAGCGCCCTGGGGATGCTGTCGCCCTTTGCAATATTGCGTATGGAGACCTGCTCGCCGCAAAGCGCGTACAGGCCACCGGGCAGCATTTGACCCCGGGCCACCATCATGCCCTGGAACCCGGCCGGCGCGTATCCGGCCAAACGGCAGGCGGTCATTTGATCCACGGCGTAAACTTCCCCGCCGCTGAAGAAGGAGGCCGTATCGGAAGCCGCGTCATACGCCAGCCCTTCCGCCACGGATACCGGCGTCTGCACGCCCTTTGTCACTTCCCCGGATTCCAAATCGAGCAGATTCAGCCACATCTTCCCCGTGCGGGCCTGGGCGTCCTGCTGGGAGGCATACTGCAGGACCAGCGCCTTGCCCTCCCTGTAGGGCGCAATGGCCGCAATCAACTGGGCGTCGTATTTGAGATGGCTGCCATCCGCGAGATTGAAGCGGATCAGTTCGTTTGCGGAACCGTCCGGGCCGGATTTGACCAGGTACAGATATCCATCCACGATGACGGGGCTCGCGACCACCCCCGGTATGACCATGCCGCCTTGGCTTTGCGCGACGGCGTCCCACTGGAGGGCTTGGGTTTTTGTGAGCATTACCTTGCCCTCCGCCGCTTCCAGCAGGTACAGGGAGCCGTCGTCGCTGTCCAGGCCGTACAGCTTGCCCTCCGCCGCCAGCAGATGATCGATAAAATAACCTCCTATGCGCATGATGGTGCCGCCGGTGCCGCTGAAGGCCATCGTGGCATTGCCCGTCTGTCCGGGCTGCTCCGGCAGCGCGCCCAGGAAGGAAGGCGCCGCGTCGCCTGCCCGCCAGGCATACAGGCCGCTTTCCGCCAGCAGGTAAAGGGTGTCATTCACAGTCGCCAGGGTGTAAAAGCTCCCCTGCCCGTCGGGCGGCACAAGCGCCGCATCTCCCGGCGCCGCCTGGGCCGCAAGTACGATAGAAACACAAAGTATGAGCGTGATCAGGCTTGCACAAATCCGTTTCATAGGTACCTCCTTGCATGACTATTACAATAGTCTTATGTCGCATTTATACTACTACGATAGTCAAAAGGAGTCAATGCAAGGACGCAAGTGTTCACGATTTGTTCACCAAAGGTGCATAGCGTCCTTCAAACACAAAAAAAGCCTGCATGGCGGCATGCGCCATGCAGGCAGTCCTGATTTTTTGGAAAAGCCCAGTCGTTTACTTTTCTGCCGGTTGCTTTAGCTGCTTGCTCAAATACAGCACCAGATCGTCATCATTGACACAGGCTGTATACGGCGTCAATACGGCATCCTGATACCACACGCCGGAACCGTCGGGTATGTACCCCCGCTTGACATACATCCGCTGGGCGCTGCCGTATCCCGCATGCAGGCCCACGCCCAGGGATACCGTGCCGCAAATGGCGCCCGCCGCCTTTTCCGCGGCATCCATCAGGCGGCTGCCGACACCCCTGCGCTGAAACGCTATGAGTACATTGAAATCGCTGATTTCCGGAACGCCTTTGCCGGCGAAAGGCCCGCTATGCGCCTGTGGCAGCAGGGTCACATAGCCCGCAAACGTGCCGTTCACGAAGGCCGTAAATACCTGCCGCTTCCCTTCCTGCTGATCACGGTAATAGGCGGCGTACTGGGCGGCCGGCTTGTGCCAGCCTTGCTTGCGGAAAGATTCCTCGATCAGCGGAAAGTCCTTTTCCTCGATGCTGCGGATCAATAGTGTTTCATCCTGATAGTAGATCATGCTGCCTCCGCCTTTACTGTGACACGCACGCTTTTTCCATATATTATAGCATAAGGCGCGAAACGCGGATAGCGCCGAGGCCTGCAATCCATATCAAAGCTTGGGCATTTCGGTAAGCCGCAAATTGGTGCAGCCATAGGGGTACAGCTTTTTGACCGCCTTCGGGCCTGTTGCTTCCAGGCTGTCGGGCAGGGCAGCACACATACCGTGTTCCATGGGCCAGGAAACCGGCGCCATTTCCGCCTCCACATACAGCGGCGGCCGCTCATTGGAAAAGGGCAGGTCATACCCGTCGTCCGTCACAGCGCGCACCGTATCCCCCGCAAAGCCATAGGCCCATTCCTCATCGGGATACAGATAATAATCGCAGAAGGGATACGCGCGCGCAACGCCGTCCCGCTCATACTCCACCGCTTCCTGCCGCTCCCGGATAGGCAGGGCGAAAGCCAATGGGCCGCGCTGATAGGCGTACAGGCCGTTGGGCCGCTTGATCCATTCTTCCCTGGGCGTCAGTGTGACGCAAACCCGCGTTTCCCCCTCCCACTCTCTGCCAAGGGTGAAGAATGTGCCGGGCACCGCCTCCTGCCCGTCCACCAGCGCCTTTTGCGCCGTTGACGGGATGCGGATGGAAAAATCAAACGCCACCTTTTCCGCGGCGGTGACGGTGTAGGTCAGGGTATCGCGGAAGGGATACAGGGTATCCAGCTGAATACGAACATCCACGCCATGCACCTGCGCCTTTACCTCCGATGGAATCAGCACAGCGGAGGCAACACCCCCCTCCGTTTTCACAAAGGCATGCAGCGCCAGCTTGGGAAAGCCCTGGCCGAAGTTGGCCGTGCAGCAGCCGAAATTGGGCTCCAGCCCGAACACGTGGGCTTCCGGCCCGTTGGTGCGGAAAGGCACGTGGCCCTTATCCAGCGGCGCGCACTGCACCTGGTTGGTCTGCTGCACATACTGGTGGGCCGTCATATCCTTCAGCACCGTGGCCGGCAGGCCGTTGAAGGCCAGCGCCTCCAGTTCATCGCCCCAGCGGGCCAGGCCGGAAATCGACAAGAGGTGCTCGTAGGAATACATGGCCTCCACCACGCCGCAGCACTCCGTGCCCTGCAGGGGACCGGTCCCGCTCAGGCACTCATCGCCGGAAAAGTAGCCCAGCACATTGCCGTGGTATTCCCGCAGTTTACCCAGCATATCGATGGCAAAAGCGTCCGGGTCCTCCCCCGTCAGGCGCGACATCAGCGCCCGGCACTTCAGTACCATGGCCAAATTCACCACGTGGGTCAAAAAGCCCCATTCGTTCCTGGGCTCCTGGTCCTGCCAGCGTTCAAAGAGCCTGTCCCAGCCCGTGCCCTCGCTTTGCAGCTTTGCGGCAAGCTCTATCAGCCAGGCCTCCCCGGTGCGCTCGTACAGCCACCAGATGGGAATCAGGCATTCAAACCAACGGGTGGCGGCCCAGTTGAACAGGGTATGCTTTTGAATATGGAAAAGCAGCTGCTTCAGGCATTTGGATACGGCGGGCTGTATCCGCTCATCTAAGGAGCAATCGGCATACAGCACCAGCACCTTGCAGATCAGAAAGGCCGCCCACATGTCATAGCGCGGCCGCTCCGCATCCTCGCAGGGGCAAATCCAGCCGTCTTCCTTCTGGCCTTGCAGGATGGCGTCGATATAGCGCCCGGCCCGGGCGATCATGTCCGCGTCGTCCAGCAGGTACGAAAGCGGAATGAATCCATCCAGCCAATAGGGCACCCGTTCCCAGCCCTCGCGATTTCCGCCGATCCAGCGGCTTTCCTTGACATCGGGCCAGATTTTGTCCAGCTGGCCCGCCAGGCCATCCGCCTGCAGTCGGAGCTGGGTCAAAAGCCATCCTCGGGGCTTTATCGCGCCGGGCGAAAAGGGGACAAACGTTAAGGGCTTGAGCATGATACCTCTCCTTTGGCCGCGCTTCCCTGCCGCATGCATACAGGCGCAAGGAATGCGGTTTGTGCAAAATCCGGCCGAAAATCAGCCTTGTTATACGTATTGTATCATTGCGCATTCCTGTCAATACAGTGTAAAACAAATCCTCTCCATTGCAAAAAGGGCACAAATGGTGTATCGTTTTTGCGGGAGGGAACAGCCTATGGCAACGGATATGATTTACCTGCAAAGCCGGCCCATGCCCTATATGACCGAATGTACCATGAAGCGCTTCAATATCAACGAATATCACTGCGCCAGATACCTTACGCATTTTGTGCTGATCTTCCTGATGCACAACCAACTGACCTTTGAGGAGGACGGCGTTCCCGTCACGCTGCATGCCGGCGAATGGTACCTGCAGCGCAAGGATATGCGGCAATCCTCCTCCGCCCCCAGCCCGGCGGCGGAATACATGTACATTCACTTTTCCGGCGAGTTGAGCCCCACCACCTACGGGGGCCTTGCCATCCCCATACGCGGGGCGTACGACCCGAAGACGTTTGATGTGCCGCTCAAGGAGCTGTATCATTATGCCAACCGTTCCCCGATGAACCACTTTGAGGCCCAGCAGCGGTTTATCGGCCTGCTGGGGCTGCTCCACCATACCGCCGGCAGGGAACAGACGCTGCCGGACAAGGTGCTGCAATACATCAACGCCCATTATGCCAGGCGCATCACCTCCAGGTCCCTGGCGGAGGCCTTTCGCTATTCCACAGAATATATTGAACGCAGCGTAAAGGCCGCCATCGGCATGACGCCCCACGCCTACCTTACCAAAAAGCGCCTGGAGCATGCCAGAAAGCAGCTGGAGCGCAGCAGCGCGCCCATCGCTCAAATCAGCGAAGCTTGCGGCTATACGGATCTATCGCTGTTCTTCCGGGCCTTCAAAAAGGAATATGGCATCAGCCCCTCCGCCTGGCGGAAAAATACCCAGGTGTTCAAAGCGCCCGCCGCGGCAGCGGAGGACGAAGATTAAGCGATCTTATCGGCAGCCACGTCCACTGAAATGTGACGTATCCCAAAACATCAATTGTTCACGAACTCCGCCCCGCGGACATCCAGCACCGTGACCTTCGTTGCCCGAAGGACAATGTACTCGGATTCGCCCACCGTCATTTTTTCCACCGTGCCGATGACCTCGATCCAGTCGTTGAGCTGCGGTGTTTCCCCATCATACAAAAACTCAAAGCCGATGGAGCCGTCAGCCCCGCAGCAGCCAGGGCTGTTGCGCGTAACATAGTGGTACACGGTCCCATCGGTGGAATCCGTAAAGCTGTCATACATGCCTTCCAGGCGGATGGCTTTCCCCCGGTAATCGTCGGGATTCAAATACACGTCATTGCACTGGGCAATAAACATCTTTTCCGTGATATTAACCATGGGTAGCTCCGGCAAGGCCTGCGCAGCCGCGGCATCTTCCGGCGGCGGCGAGGCGGATACATCCGCCGCCCTGCCCTGGCAGCCCGCCAGCAAAAGCAGCATGGCCAAAGCCAACAACATACTCCATTTTTTCATACGGTTCGCTCCTATCTTTTCATCAGCCTGGCCAGCAGTGCAAACAGGCAGAAGGCTGTCAGGTTCACGGCGACGACCCCGGCCCCGGCGGGGATGGAATAGACAAAGGAAATAAATATACCGATAAAGAAGCACACCACCGAGAGGACCGCCGACGTGATCACCACGGCCTTGAAGCTTTTGCAAACCCGCATGGATGTCAGCGCTGGAAAGATGATCAGGCTGGAAATCAGCATGGCGCCCATCATCCGCATGCCCACCACGACCACCAGGGCCGTCAGGACGGCGATCAGTGTATTGTAGCGCCCCGCCTTGACGCCGGTCGCCCTGGCAAAGCCCTCGTCAAAGGTAATGGCGAATATTTTGTTGTAGAGCAAAAGGTACAATACAAGCACGACCGCCGAAGCTGTGATACTGATGAATACATCGCTTTTGCTCATGGCCAGAATACTGCCAAACAGATAATTGCACACATCCGTATTCATGCCGGTGGTCAGGGAAATGACGATCACGCCGATGGCCAGCGCGCTGCTGGATATGAGCGCAATGGCGGCATCGCCCTTGATATGGCTGTTTTCGCTGATGCGCAGCAGCAAAAACGCGGCCAGGGTTACAATGGGTATGGCCACCTCCAGCGGCGCCAGATTCAAAGCCATGGCGATGGCCAGCGCGCCGAAGCTCACATGGGAGAGGCCGTCGCCGATCATGGAATAGCGCTTTAGTACCAATGTTACGCCCAGCAGCGCCGCGCACAGGGAAACCAGTATGCCCACAATCAGGGCCCGGATGATAAACGTATAGGAAAACAGCTGCTGCAAAAGCTCAAACAATGTCATCCACCCCCAGCATGCGGCGGCAGACGGCCGTCCTTTGATAGTCCGCGGGCGTGCCGAAAAACAAGGCTTTGGTCTGCATGTGCAGGATTTTGCTGCCGTAGCGCACGGCGCTTTCAATGTCATGGGATACCATGATCACCGTAACGCCCCGCTCCCTGTTGAGCTTTTCCATCAGCGCATACAGTTCCGCTGTCACCACGGGGTCAAGCCCCGCGGCCGGCTCGTCGAGGATCAGCAGCTTTTCGGTGGCGCACAGGGCGCGTGCCAAAAGCACGCGCCGCTGCTGCCCGCCGGACAGAGCGCGGTAGGATTTTGTGAAGAGATTTTCCATGCCCAGCAGCCGGATGTTCTCCTGTGCCCGTTCTTTTTCCGCCCTGGTGTAAAAGGGCCGGAGCCCGCGCCGGTTCAAGCACCCGGAAAGCACCACCTCAAAGACGCTGGCCGGAAAATCGCGCTGCACCTGGGTCTGCTGGGGGACATAGCCCGCCTCCCGGCGCTCAAGGCCCTGCCAGGCAATCGCTCCGCTTTGCAGCTTTACAAGGCCCAGAATGCCCTTGACCAGCGTGCTTTTTCCGGAACCGTTTTCCCCGACCACGCACACATAGTCGCCGGCGTTCACCTCAAAGCTGATATTGTCCACGGCCGTGCGCCCCTCATAGCCCATGGAGACATGGTCGAGTTTCAAAAGGCTCACGGCGATACCAGCCCCTTTTTCAGCGCTTCCACGTTCTTTTGCATGATGGATACATACGTTTCCCCCGCCGCAAATTCATCGCGGCTGATGCCTTGGCAGGAATGAAGGGTCAAAACCTGCGCGCCGGTCTGCTCGCCGATGGACCTGGCGATATTGCCGTTGCTCAGCTCGATGGTGTAAACGCAGGGCAGGTTGTTTTGTTTGACAGTGTCGATCAGATAGGCGATGGTGGCCGCGCTGGCCTCCGTTTCCGTGCTGCAGCCGGGGAATGCCGCCCGGTATTCCAGCCCGTAAGCGTCGGCAAAATAGCGGAAGGGGAACCTGTCGCCAAACACCAGCAGATGATGGGCAGATTGTGAAACCACCGCTTCAAAAGCCGCGTCCACCGCCTGTATGCCGGCGGCATAGGCATCCGCGTTCGCGGCGTAGGCGTCCTTGTTCTTTTCATCCGCGGCCGCCAGCGCACCGGCGATCGCCTGTACCATCACCTGGGCATTTTGGGGCGAAGTCCAGATGTGCTCATCGTACTCCGGTTCCTCCCCTTCAGGCTCACCGCCATCTTCTTCATCCCCGTCGTGGTGGTGCTCCTCCTCTTCTTCCTGCATGCCTTCCACCGTTTCCTCTTCGACCAGGGAAACAGTATCCATCAGGCGGATGACCTGCTTGTGGCTTACATCCATGGAAGACAGAATTTCATCCACCCACACGTCGCTTTCCCCGCCCACGTATAAAAAGACATCGGCATTTTGGATTTTGATGATGTCGGCCGGCGACGGGTCATAGGAATGAATCTCCGCGCCGGGCTTTAGGAGCATGGACACCTCAGCCTTGTCGCCCGCCACGGCCCAGGCAAAATCATACAGCGGGAAGACGGTGGCAACGATATTCAGTTTTGTATCCCCGGCGGCAGTCGCGCTTGCGGATGCGCCAAACAGGGCTGTCAGGAAAAACACAGCCAAAAAGAAGGTCGCGATCATTTTTTTCATAGCAAAAAGAAGCCTCCTTGTCTTTTTGAAGCAACAGGTAAAAAGCAAGGGGCTTCTCAATTATTCAAGCGCACATGAAGGGCGACCGGGGTGCTTCCCCAGGCAAATATATGGTTGTCAAAAGCCGCGCGGCCCCAAAGGACCGGACCGGCCGCAAGAACAGCAGCCAGGGCCACCGCCAAAGCCAACAGCAGCCGCCTGAAAAAGTCGTGCGCGGAATGGATCAGGGCGCACACAGGACAATCCTGCACGGTGCAATGGTGGTGCAGATGCACCGCCGACAAAACAACGGGGAAAAGGAAGACGGCCAGCAGGCATGCCAACAGTAGCAGCACCGCCGCACGCTCATGCCTTCTGCCTGTTGCCATGCCCTTTCCCCTTTCTATCGGCCTGCGACACAGCCTTCGCAGCAGCCATACAATACGGTTTTGCAGCCATCCAAAATAAAACGATGCTCCCTTAGCATATGCTCCCGCAAGTCATCCATTTCACGGCAGTTAAGGTGAATCATCCGGCCGCAGGCGCTGCAAACCAGGTGATAATGGTTTTTGTGGTTCTCCGGCCGCTCCACATATTGATAGCAGGCGGAGGCGCCTTCCGCCCCGGCAAAGCGCATCACCCGGTTATCCTGCACAAGCCGTTCCAAATGGCGGTACACCGTTGTCTGCCCCACCGGTTCGCCCTGATCGCGAAGGCCGGCCACGATCATATCCGCGGTCATGTGCCGGTGGGCGTTCTCCTTAAGGCAGGTAAGAATCCGCTCCTTCTGCCTGGTCTGATAGCCATTGGCACGGCTCAAATGGAACCACTCCCGGAAATGAAATCGGGAACCGTTTTCATATTATTCCCTGTCAAATGATTTGTCAATCCCTGCCGCCGCATTTTAACTTTGTAAAGCAGCGCGGATATGCCGCCTCAGCGTTGCGATGAACGCGTCAGCGTTGATTGCCCGGCAGCGCTCCACAAAACCAAAATTGCCTTCAAACGTCGTTTTTCCGCTCACACAAAGGCGGAAGAAAAGAACGACGAAGATCAGCGCCGCACGGTGCGCAGGCATGGCAAATTTTCATAACCTTGCATTTTTCGCATTATTTTGGTAGATTTGGTTTTAAGTTTACGGCATACGAAAGACAAAACTGGCAACAATTCCAAACGAAAACATGGGAACTATCCGCACACAACATGCGTTTGATTCCATAGGAAATACTCTTTCCGCATTGATGAGATCAGAGGTGCTCCATGCGAAAAACGGTTGCTTGGATATTGGTTGGGATATTGCTGCTGGGCATGGTCTATGCGCTGGCCGAAAGCGGGACTGTGGCCGCGCAGGCGCCGGCGAAGGACTTGCCGGCCGGGTCGGTGAAAACGGGAGAAGGGATATCCCCTTCGGCCCAGCCCACGGATTCTGCAAACAAGTACCGGCCCCTGAAAAAAGGGGATTCGGGCGATGACGTAAAAGCGCTGCAGTCAAGGCTGACGGAGCTGGGCTTTTACTTTGGCAAGATCAGCGGCAATTACCTGGATGGCTCCCATTATGCCATATCGGACTTTCAAAAGAAAAACGGCTTGACTGTAACGGGTGAGGCCGATGTAAAGACCCAGGAGCTGCTTTTCTCGGCATCTGCATTGGATAAAAACGGGCAGATGAAGGTGACGCCGATCCCATCGGCAGCACCCACGGCGGCGCCCACTCCCGCGCCTGCTTTGAGCCCCGCATCAAGTGAGGCGGCTCAGGTGCAGGCGACGCCTGCTCCCCCGATGGAGACGATCGCGTTCACCAAGCGCCTTGCAAAGGGCGCCACGGGCGAAAAGGTGGAGCAGCTGCAGGAGCGGCTGTTTGAGCTGGGGTATTATCTGGGGGACATCACCGGAATCTACGATAATGAAACCAAGGCGGCCATCGTGGAGTTTCAGAAGAACAACAGCCTGGGTGCCGACGGCGTGACCGGAGAAAAGACCTGGAACATGCTGTTCAATATTTCCGATGTGCTGAATTCTTCTGCGACGCCAAGGCCCACCCCTGCCCCCACGCCCGTGCCTTATTCCATCACCGTGGATGTGACCAACCAGGTCATTACGGTTTACGGGCTGGATGAAAACAATCAGTATACCAAGGTGGTGCGGCAGATGATCTGCTCCACCGGCACCCGGGCAACGCCCACCGACGTAGGCAGCTGGAAGCTGAATTCGGGCCGGTCCCGCTTTCCCCTGTTCCCCAAATACAACTGCTATGTGCAGTATTGGGTGCCCGTTGCCAACGGCTTCGGCTTCCATTCCGTGATTTACAATACGCAGAACAAGATGGACCTGGCGGTGGGCACCTATAATCAACTGGGTACCCGGGCCTCCCACGGCTGCATCCGCCTGCTGGTGGACGATGCCAAATGGATTTACGAAAACGCGGGCAAAGGCACGGTGGTAACCGTTACCAACAAGCTGCCCTCCGACCCGGAACTGGCGAAGTCCCTGAAGCCCGCGGCGCTGAATCGCAAGAACATGCTGCCCAAAGTGACCCCCACGCCGACCGCGCCGCCTGTTTATGACAGCACCCAAACCCCGCCCATGCCCTTCCGCAGCCTTGGCAGCGGCGACAAGGGGGCGGATGTGTACTGGCTGCAGATGAAATTGAAGGAGCTTGGCTATTATGCCGGCACCGTCACCGGCGGCTACTATGGCGGAACGCAAAAGGCGGTCAAGGCTTATCAAAAGGCCATGGGCCTGACGGCGGACGGCGTAGCCGGCGTCAAGACGCAGAATCTGCTGTATGCCGATGTACTGCCCAGCCCGACGCCTGAAATGATACCGGCGCCAACGCCTTGACCTGCGGCCAAGCCGTGAGTACCTGAAAAAATGGATATCAAAAAAGGGAGCGGTCCATACCGTTCCCTTTTTTGCTACCATCAGCACACGTATGACGACAGGATTTCAATGATTGCGGCATGCAGTACCGGCGGCATATCAAGCAAATGCAATTCGCCGATCATGGCCATGGCCGGCTCAGGCTTTTCGATGATCCGTGTAATGGCTTCCTTCAGCGGCACGGAAAGCTGGGCGACGAGCAGGATGGCTTTGATGTCCTCCCGGAAATCAGGCAGGGGAAGCTTCGGCGCTGTACGCCAGGCCAGCTCAATATCCTGTTCGCCTGACGCGTTTGGCTCCACCGTCAGCCGGCCTGTATGATCGTCGAAAGACGCGGTGAATGCGCAGGCCTTTCCATCCGCAAGGCAGCTATCGGGCAGCGTATTGCCGATGCCCGTTATATGAACGGCATACTGCCTTCCGGCCGGTAGCAGGGATGCATCCCCCTGGGGCGCGCGGATGGTGAGGCGCAGGCCTTCCTTCTGGCGCAAGGCAAAAGCGGTGCGCAGGGAGCGATAGCCGGGATCGCCCGGGACCAGCCCGTTGTCCTCAAACAGCTCCATATCGCCGTCTGCCCCGGCAAACACCATCAGGCCGATGCGGCCGGGAAGGGGAGCACTGTTTTGCAGGCGTTCGCTGCCATCCATGGGAAGGATCGCCCCGGCCTTGGCAAATACGGGCATCGCGTTTTTGCCGCGGCACAGGCGGATTTTCCGGCCGCCAAGGTACGGCCGGCCCAGGAAAAAGTCATAGTACAGCCCCTCCGGCAGCCAGGCGTCCACCGAGGCCAGGCAAGCCTGCGGATCAGCGGGAGAGGTAATGGGGCAAACGATCAGCTCGCTGCCGAAGTAGTATTGGTTGGGCACCTGGTAGGCTTCTTCCGCGTTGGGATACTGATAATACATGGGCTGCATCAACGGTTCGCCCGCTTCATGGCAGCGGTTGTTCATGGTGTACAAATATGGGATCAGCCTGTGCCGGAGGCGCAGGAATCGCTTGATATTCTCTTCCGCTTCCGGCCCGTAGTGCCAGGGTTCCTTGCGGGTATAATCGCTGCCGGAGGCGTGCAGGCGGAGGATGGGCGAGAATACGCCAAACTGCACCCAACGCTGGGCCAGCTCGTCACTGCGGATGCCGTGCATGTGCCCGCCGATATCATGGCTCCACCAGCAGTAGCCTACGTTGGAAGCCGTGGCGGTGAAATAGGGCTGGAAGTGAAGCGACTCCCAGGTAATGAAGGAATCGCCGGAAAAGCCGATGGGGTAGCGGTGGCTGCCGTGGCCGGCAAAGCGAGAAAAGGTCATGGGCCGCTTTCCGTGACGGGCATTCTTCAAATAGTGCACATGGTTCAGCGTCCACAGGGGATCGATACCTTTCACCGTGGTGCCGCCCTTTTGCTGCCAGTCGATCCACCAGAAATCCACGCCCATGTCCTCATATGGGTGAAAGACATGCTCGAAGATGGCCTTGAAGAAAGCGGGATTCCCGGCGTCAAAGGTCAGCGGCTTGCCGCTTTGGGGATCGACGCCCATGGCCTTTGCCATGGCGGGGTACATTTCCTCAAAAGCCCGGACGCCGTCGGCGGGATGGTCGTTGAGCGTCACGTGCATCCCTTTTTCATGCAGCCAGGCAAGAAAGCGGCAGGGGTCGGGGAACAACTCCTTATTGAAGGTGTAACCCGTCCAACCGCTGCCGTAGTCGGAAGGAATATCGGTTATGTGCCAGTCCATGTCGATGACGGCCACAGAAAAGGGAATCTCCTCTTTTTCAAAGCGTCCGATCAGTTCGCGGTAGGATGCTTCATCGTACCTGTAATACCGGCTCCACCAGTTGCCCAGGGCATAGCGGGGCAAAAGCGGCACCGGGCCGCAAAGCCGGTAGTAATCCTTCAGGCACTGCACATAGTCCCGGCCATAGCCGAAAAAGTACAGGTCGGTATGATCTTCGCCGGCCGGTATGCATTCCCCCTCAGGATGAAGGCGCATGGAGCGGCTGTCATCCATGACCGCGTGGCCTTCCCTGGACAGAAGCCCTGGGGTGAGGGGAACGGCGCCGTCGGCTTCATCCAGCGTTCTGGCAGTGCCCATCAAATTCGAGGCGCTGTCCCCGTAATACCAGATGCTTGTATAATAGGAATACTGGCCGCGCAAGGCGATGCGCAGGCCGGTTTGACTGAAGGGCTGCTTGTCGTAAGTCAGATGCAGATGGGTGGTGATAATTTCAAGGCAGGTTTCCGTCTCCCGCACCATAAAGGCCGGAACCGGGAACGCCCGGTTCAGCACGGCCTGGGTCGGCCTGTCTTCAAAGCGGCCCTCCTGCTGATATTCCAGGCGGATCAGCCGCTCGGTAAGCACGGTCATGCGGTAGGCATTCCCCTGTACGACGGCTTTTTCATGCGCCAGGGGGGCGACTTTCCAAAGCTTGTTCAATTCCATGCGTGCGCTTTTACTCCTTTGTGCTGATGGGCGCTGTGGACTGGCGGAGGGTCAGCTCGGGCCGCAGTATGATCGTGCCCTTGTTCTGCTGCTTGTTTTTCAAATCCGCCAGCACCATTTGGGCGCACAGGCGGCCCTTCATTAAAATATCCTGCTTGACGGTGGTGAGCCCCGGCGTCGTATAGCGGCTTAAATGGATGTCGTCAAAGCCGATCACCGAAAGGTCCTCCGGGACCCGCTTCCCGCTTTCCAAAAACGCCTTCATGATGCCGATGGCCATAATGTCGGCCGCCGCGAAGATGGCGGTGATGCCCCCTTGATTTTCCACCAATTCCCGGCCCAGCTCGTAGCCGGCCTGGTAGGTGACCGGCCTGTCAAAGCAAAGGCCCTCTTCAAAGGCAATGCCGCTTTCCGAAAGCGCCTTGATGTAGCCCTGCCTTCTGTAAAAATTGACCGGACTGCGCTGTATGTTGCCGGCGGCAAAGGCGATGCGCCGGTGGCCTAGATCGATAAGGTGGCGGGCCGCCAGGTATCCGCCGTATTCGTCGTCGATGCGGATCAAGTGAAAATCCTTGGCGTGCTCGTCGCTGTAAATATCGGTCATCACCACAGGGATGCCCTGCTTCTTCAAATGCTGATACAGGCTCTTGGGATAGGCGCCCAGCATAATCAGGCCGTCGGGGTTGCGCCGGCGCACCCACTCCCTGTACTCGCCGCCCTCCTGCACCCCGCGGATGACGATGTCATACTCCTCATTGCTGAACACCTTGATGATGGCGCTCAAGAACTCGCTGAAAAAGGGGTTGTGCTCAAACAGCGCGTCCGCGTTGTCGCCGGCCTCGGTAATGGGCAGGGTGACGCCGATCAGCTTCGAATTGCCGCTGGACAGGCCCTTGGCCATCAGGTCGGGCTGGTAATCCAATTCCCGCACCGCATCCAGGATGCGCTGGCGGGTTTCGGCGGACACCTTGCCGATGCCGTTGAGCACATAGGAAACGGAGGCGGTGGATACGCGGGCCAACTGCGCCACGTCCTGTATGTTGCTTTTCCGTTTCATTCTTCCATGCCTCCGTTCTATTGTACACCTGATCGTTAACTTATTAAGCGATTAACTTGAATCATTGTAGCAAGGGGACTTTATATCTGTCAAGGGTTTTGTTTTATGGAATCACGGTACGAGAAAATCCTGCCGATAATTCAGTCATACCAGGGTGTTTTGATAATTTTCAAATTTGTGTTGACAACCAAATCGGCCCTGTGCTATACTTCAGCCATAAGTTAACCGCTTAAATTAACACCACCAATTCGATAAGCAGATTCCGCATGATAGGTTAAGCGGTTAACATATTGTTTGCCTCTTTTGGAGAAGAGTGCCAATACGTGTAAGGAGGAACCCAAATGAGTATGGTCCGCAAGCTTCTGGCAATCGTAATGACCCTGGTTCTCTTTGCCTCCCTTCCCGTTTTTGCCCAGGCGCAGACGGTGGAAGAGGTGGCCCTGAAGGTGTGGAGCCCGGCGACGGAAATGGACATCACCAAGCAGATGTGCGAGCTGTTCGCCCAGAACCACCCCGAGTACAAGCTCACCTTTGAGTACGCCATCATGGAAGTCGGCGACTCCATCAACAACCTGAAAAAAGACGCGGAAGACGCTGCGGACGTATTCCAGTATCCTTCCGGCGGCATTCCCGAACTTACTCAGGCCGGCCTCATCTACCCCATCACCCTGGATGTGGATGCCATCAAGGCGGCCCAGAGTGAGACCGCCATCACCGCCTGCACAAAGGACGGTTTGATCTACGGCATCCCCTTTACGCCCAACTGCTGGTTCATGTACTATGACAAAAGCAAGTACACGCAGGAAGAAATCCGCTCCCTGGACGCCATGCTGGCCAAGGACCTGGGCGAAGGCGTATACAACTTCTCCTGCTCCCTGGACAACAGCTGGTTCCTGGAAGCCTTCTTCTACGCCGCCGGCTGCACGCTCTTCGGCGCGGATGGCACCGACGCCACCGAATGCTCCTGGAACAATGAAAACGGCCTGCAAGTGACCGAGTATCTGCTGAACCTGGTGAAGGGCGGCAAGTACATCAACGACGCCGACGGTCTGGCCCTGTCCCTCATGAAGGAAGGCAAGCTGGCCGCCCTGTCCTCCGGCACCTGGTCCGCCGCCGACGTGAAGGCCGCCCTGGGCGACAACTACGCCGCCGCCATGCTGCCCGCCATCACCCTGAATGGGGAAGAGCGCCAACTGAGCAACTTCGTGGATTACAAGGCCTATGGCGTCAACGTCACCACCAAGCACCCCAAGGCCGCCATCCAATTGGCCACCTGGCTGGGCGGTGAAGAATGCCAGAAGATCCGCTTCGACGCCGTGAGCTCCGCCCCCACCATCATGTCGCTGCTCAGCGACGCCGATGTGTTGGCCAATGTGGAAGTAGCCGCCCTGGCCAAGCAGGCCTCCGTTGCCACGCCCCAACCCTCCACCCCCAAGCTGGCCGACTACTGGACGCCCGTGGCCGCCTTCGGCTCCGAGCTGGTGAACGGTACGCTGACCCTGGAAAACGCCCAGGAAAAGCTGGACAGCATGGTGGAAGGCATTCTGGGAACGCTGAAATAATCAATAGAAATGTATTCATCGGCGGGGCCGGCCGAAAAGCCGGTCCCGCCTTCCCTATAAGGGATGTACAGGGGGAATGGGAATGCTGCTTGCAGTGAAGGCAAAAAGCCGCAAACGCAAAGGGAAAAGCTGGCTGAAGACAAGGATTCATTGGTTTTTGTCGGGGGACATATATACAAGGCTTTCCTTGGTCGTGTTCGGCCTTTCCAACATCGCGCGGGGACAGGCGGCAAAAGGGCTCCTGCTTTTGCTGCTGGAGGCCTGCTTCGTAGCTTTCATGGCCTTGACCGGCGCGGGCTCCCTGGCGGGGCTTTTGACGCTGGGCACCAAAACCCAGCGGATCGAAATCGACCCGGTGACGATGCTGCCCCAAATGGCCGCCGGCGACAACTCCATGCGCATGCTGCTGGGCGGCGTGGTGACGATTTTTGTGATTTTGATTTTCCTGGCGCTGTGGAACGCCGCCTTCGCCTCCGCCTACCGCGCCCAGGAGCTGAAAAGGCAAGGCAAGCCCCTGCCCGGCATGCGAGAAGATATGAAAGCCCTGCTGGATGGGCGGATTCACCATACGCTGCTGGCCCTGCCGCTGTCCGGCTTGCTGCTGGTGACGGTATTGCCTCTGGCCTACATGATTTTGATGGCCTTTACCAATTATGACGAGCTGCACCAACCACCGGGCAACCTTTTTACTTGGGTAGGGCTGCTGAATTTTTCCGACATCTTCAATTTTTCCGGCAAGCTGGGCCGCACCTTCTTCCCGGTGCTGAGCTGGACCATGGTCTGGGCCGTGTTTTCCACCTTTACCTGCTACTTTCTGGGCATGCTGCTGGCCCTTTTGATCAACGAAAAAGGCGTGCGCCTGAAGAGCTTGTGGCGCACCGTGTTTGTCATCACCATCGCGGTGCCTTCGTTCGTGTCGCTGATGGTCATCCGCATGATGCTGCAAACCCACGGGGCGCTGAACATCCTTTTGCAGGAGACCGGCTTTACAACGGCCCCGCTGCCCTTTTTCACCGATGGCGCCTGGGCCCGGGTCAGCGTAATTTTTGTGAACATGTGGGTGGGTATCCCCTACTCCATGCTGATCACCACGGGCATTTTGATGAATATCCCCGCGGAGCTGTACGAAAGCGCCCGCCTGGACGGCGCGGGCAAGGTGATGATCTTCCGCAAGATCACGCTGCCGTATATGCTGTTTATCACCACGCCGTATTTGATTACCAACTTCATTCACAATATCAACAATTTCAACGCCATTTACTTTTTGACCAACGGCGGCCCTTCCACCCTGGAATATTTCAAGGGCGCCGGCAAGACGGACCTGCTGGTCACCTGGCTGTACAAACTGACGGTGGACAGCCGGGACTACTCCTACGCCGCATCCATCGGCATACTGATCTTCATGATCAGCGCCGTTTTGTCGCTGCTGGTGTACCGGCGCACCGGGGCATATAAAAACGAGGAGAGTTTTCAGCTATGAGAAAGAATCTCCCCATTGGTATGCCAAAAAGGCCCTTTTCCCTGCTGCCCATATTCTGGGGCGGCCTGCTGCCTATCTTTCTGCTGCCGTGGCTGCAAATGGAGGGAGCGTATTATTCGGGCCTTGCGCTGCTGTTTACAGCACCTGATCTTCTGCCGGTTTGGCCCACCGCCGCGGCGGCGCTGCTGTGCGTCCTTGCTGGCGTTTGGCTTGTGCTCCGCCCAAACAGGCGCGTGGTACAGGCGCTGTGTGTGTGCCTGTCCGCCGCGATCATCCTTGGCGCATACATGCTGTTTTCCGCCAAGAGAACGGCCGATGCCAGCGGGCTTTTGCCCAGGGCGTTTCTTGTCAGGGACCTTGGCATAGGTTTTTGGATATACCTTGCACTTTTGGTATGCGGCTTGGTTTGCGCCATGCAGTCGGTGAAAATCACGCCGTCGTACATTCTGCTGACGGTGCTCAGCGTGATCTGGCTGTTCCCCATCTTCTGGCTGGTAATGACCTCTTTCCGGGCGGAATCGGGCCGGTATTCCGCCTACTTTATCCCCAAGGCGCTGACCCTCAATAACTACTCCGGGCTGATCACCGATACGGCCCTGTTCCAGTACGCCAGGTGGTACGGTAATACGGTAGTGGTGGCGCTTTTGTCCTGCCTGCTGTCCACGCTGATCGTGCTTTCCACGGCGTATGCCCTTTCCCGGGTCCGGTTCGCGATGCGCCGGAAGCTTATGAACTTCCTGCTGATCCTTGGCATGTTCCCAGGCTTTATGTCCATGATCGCGGTGTACTACATCATCAAGGGCCTGGGGCTCAGCCAGTCCCTGGCCGCGCTGGTGATCGTGTACGGCGGCGGCAGCGCCATGGGCTATTACGTGGTGAAGGGGTTCTTTGATACGATCCCCCGGTCCATCGACGAAGCCGCGCTGATTGACGGCGCTACACGGTGGCAGCTTTTTACCCGCATCACCATCCCGCTGTCCAAGCCCATCATCATCTATACCATACTGACCTCCTTTATGGCGCCCTGGGCGGATTACATTTTCTCCAGCGTGATACTGGGGGACAATTCTTCCAATTACACCGTCGCCATCGGCCTTTACAAAATGCTGCAGCGGGAGCAGATCGACCAATGGTACGTGCGCTTCGCGGCCGGCGCGGTACTGGTGGCTGTGCCCATCGCCATATTGTTCATCAGCCTGCAAAAGTACTACGTGGAGGGCCTGGTCGGGTCGGTAAAGGGATAAGGTCGTGCTCGTCAGCAGAACGGGTCATATTGAAAGCCATCAAAAACGCGCTGCTCGGCGGCAGGCCATAGATAGAGAATGATAGGCAGGAAGCTCCCCCGGCAAAGCCGGGGGAGCTTCCTGCCTTTATCTTCCATCCATGGGCATTCATTTATACGGAAACGCCGCTGGAGACTTGACCCTCCGCCTGCTTCTGCCTGCCATGGCTGCGGATGGCGCTTTCCACCTCGCTGCCCGGCATGGGCAGATAGTAATAATACCCCTGCACCTCGTCGCATTCCTTGGCCACCAAAAAGTCCAGCTGGCCCTGGGTCTCCACGCCTTCCGCGATCACCTTCATGCCAAGGCTCTTGGCAAGGTTGATGATGACCTGGGAAATGGCCTTGTCCTTGTCGCTATGCTCAATTTCCCTGACGAACTGCATATCCATTTTAATGCGGTCCACCGGCAAAAGCTTCAGCCGGCTCAAGGAGGAATACTCCGTGCCGAAGTCGTCGATGGAGATGCATACGTTCAGCTTCTTCAATTCATTGAGGACGGATACGATATACCCGGCCTCCTTGATGGCGATGCCCTCCGTGATCTCCAGCTCCAGGTCCTGGGGGTCCAGCTTGGTGATCTCCAGAACCTGCTTTACCTGGCCCACCAGGTTGGGATTGCGGAACTGGTTGACGGATATGTTGACCGCCACCCGCATTCTGGGCAGGCCCATCATCTGCCATTGCTTGTTTTGCCGGCAGGCCTCGTACAGCACCCACTCGCCGATGTTGTTGATCAGGCCGGACTGTTCCGCCAGGGGGATGAATATGCCCGGCGGCACCATGCCGATCTCTGGATGGCGCCAGCGCAGCAGCGCCTCCATGCCGACGATTTTCCCGGAGGGAAGATCGATCTGCGGCTGGTAATGCACCACCAGCTCATGCCTGTCCAGCGCCCTGTACAGGCTGTTGGTCAGGCGCATTTTCAGCTGTATCTCCTCCCGCATGTGGGGGGAGCAGAGCACATACTGGTTCTTGCCCTTGTCCTTGGCGTGGTACATGGCGATGTCCGCGCTTTTGACCAGGGTATCGGTGTCCGTGCCATCCACGGGATACATGGCCACCCCCGCGCTGCCGGTGACAAACATCTCCTGCCCGTGCACGATGAACGGCCGGGAAAAAAGGCCCATCACCGTTTCCATGATTCTTTGTATGTTCTCCGCGTCGGCCAGGTGGTTGACCATGACAACAAACTCATCGCCGCCAAAGCGGGCAACGGTATCTGTTTTGCGAAGGCATTTCACCAGCTGCGACGCCACTTCGCGGATCAGATGGTCGCCGCCCTGATGGCCCATGGTATCGTTGATGCTCTTGAAGCCGTCCAGATCAAGAAAGATGACCGCAATGGTCCTTTCCGTGCGCTGGGCCAGGGAGATGGCCTGCTCCGTCCTGTCCTTGAACAGCGCGCGGTTGGGCAGCCCGGTCAGATTGTCGTAATACGCCAGAAAGTGGACCTTGGTTTCCGTCCGCACTTTGTCCATGGTATCGGCGGTAATGTTGGAGAGGATTTTCAAAAGCTCCAGGTAATCGCTGCGCCAGGGCGCATCGCGCCTGATGGTTTCCAGCCGAAGGTGCCCGACCACCTCCTCCTTAACGGAGACCGGAACGGAAATCAGCGATCCGATGCCTTCGCCCGCAAGCTTTTCCGCAAGCGCTGGCCTGCCCTGGGGCACCGGGAAACCATCGCCAATGATCACCGTTTCCCGGATGTCCGCCATATCCGCCTGCCTGATCCCGGTCTGGTCCAGCAGTACCCCCGCCGTTCCCGGGCAAAGCCAGCAGTAGGCGGGATAGTCTTCGCCCGGAACGCAAGGCACAAACCGGACGCTGTCCGCCTGAAAAAAATCCCCGATCCGCCTGAACAGTTCCTGCATTTTATCCCTTTCGTTTTTCCGGCCGGCCGAGCCCATCTCAAAAGAAATGTCGGATATCAGCTTTTGACGCCGGATCTGCTCCTCATTTTCCCGCAGCCGAAGGACATAGGCCTTGTGGGCATAAAAGGCGACCCAGACGGCGATCAGAAAAATGCCGATGCGGGCGCTGTAATCCACACTGTTGATTTGCACAAGCACTTGGGGTTTCAATATCCAGACAATCACCTGGGTGGCAAGCATGGAAACAGCGGTGCAGACAAGCACGATCTGCCGCCTGAAAAGCATTGCAAACACCAGCGTAACAAACGGGAATGCCCAAACGGTAACGCTGCCATAGTCAATGAATTGCAGCGTGACGGCGGGAATGGACAAAGTCACCGCCGCCACATAGACGACCTCCTGCATATTCCTGCCGATGTTCAGCCGTGTAAGCCACTGTATGACCAGGCCAACAAAAAAAAGCAGCAGGCTGGGCGCAAGCGCCGTCATCAAGGGCGTTCCCGGCTGCATGACATACTGTGTGAAATAGTAAACAAAGCTCCCGGCAAAGTAGGCAAAGGACAGGTAGTTGTACGCCATGCTTTGATTGCTGTTGGCAAGCACAATTTCCAGATCGTTTGGCTGATGATGGTTCAGGAACCTGTATTTTTTAATGCAATAGCTGACCGTGGCCAGCGGGATCAGGAAGGCGATCGGCGCCATTTGCGGTAAATACGCGTCTTTGAAAAGCGAGTTGAAAAAAATATCCGTAGAGCCCAGCAATACGGAAGCAGCGCATGCAATGCTGATCAGCTTTGCCTGCTTTGCCTCCGTGATGTCATCGGCAAAGGAAGCCCATTTTCTGATCAGCAGGAAGGTCGTAAGGAAGCAGACGGCAAAATACGCGTAAAGGAGGTAGTCCCAGCCGTTGTTGACCGCCACGTTCACCCAGCCAAGGGGCGTGAGGACCATGTTGTACTGCGCCTCCGCCATCTGGTCGGACAGGCAGAAAACATACAGCATGACGGCGGCCGGGACATAGATGGGAACATAGACCCACCGCCTTACCGCGATCCCCTTTTCCCGGATGAGCAGCAAGCCAAAGTGCACGACGATACCGAACAAAAGGCTCCAGCCGCCGGCCGCGATGCGGCGGCCGGTCAGGCATTCCGCAAGGGTCGGCGCCTTGATGGCAACGGAAAAGCCAAAGGACCACAGCGCCATGCAGCCGCACATGAGCGTAAATACAACATTGACACCCGATTTGGGATTTTGCAGCAGCGTATACACGCCCAAAAACGTGCTTACGGCACAAACAAATACAAACGCAATGGGCATAGGCTCTATCATTGAACAGCTTGCCTCGTTTCAGCTGAAATACCCGCAGGATACCATCGGCACAAAAAATACATCATCCTATATAATTCGGCATATCACAAGTCAAATTTAACAGCCGTTCCCGCTTCCGACATATTTCCGCCAGAAATCCAGGAGAAAAACAATCAAAATAGAAATTGGTGCCAAGCCAAACCTGTCAAAGAAGGAAGAACGGTGTGGAAATATATCATATAATGTAAATGATTTCTTGCATTCGCATCCTCCCTATACTATAATAATTTAAGAAATATCCACGGCATGCCTATACCCGCGTTGGTTCCCCGGCACAATCCTTTCCCGGCGGAGGAAATATGCGCGAAGCTCTGTTTAGGATCACAGGGGTCATGAAAACGAAATACGGCAAGGATATTTCAGCGTATGATCCCGCCTTCCTGATCAAGTCCGTTGAAAAAAGAGTGCTGGCCACAGGCGTTTGCGGCGCCGACGCATACGGGCATTATCTGCTGGATAACGCCGCCGAGGCGAAAGCGTTTTTTGATTCCCTGCATATCACCTACAGCCAGTTTTTTCGGGAGCCGCTGACGTTTGCCCTTTTGGAGCAATATGTGCTGCCAACCATCGTTGCCGGAAAACCGGAAGGCAGCGAGGTGCGCGTTTGGTCCGCGGGCTGCGCGGGCGGGCAGGAGGCATATTCCGTGGCGATGCTGCTTTCCGACATGGCGCTAAACGGCGGCACGGATATCCGGTACCGCATCATTGCAACGGACATCTGCGAAGCTTCCCTGGCCCTGGGCCGCGGGGGCATATATGAGCAAAGCGCCATGCAGGACATTCGGGACAAGCATCTGAAAAGGTATTTTACCAGGCAGGACGGCATGTACCGTATCTCCCCCCGGCTTTTAAGGAATGTCAGCTTTTCGCATTACGACCTGCTGGATACAGCCACGTTAAATCCTCCCGAAAGCATATTCGGCGATTTTGACATCGTGCTCTGCTGCAATCTATTGATTTACTATACCGATGAGCTGCAGCGGTTTATTGTCCAAAAGCTCAAAAGCGCCGTGGCAAAAGGCGGCTATCTGATCACCGGCGAGGCCGAGCGGTCCCTGGTGGAAAAGGCCTCCAAGCTAAAAACAGTATCCATTCCCCCGGCCGTCTTTATGAATCATCCAAGGAGCGCAGCCATATGAAAATCCGCCATACGCGTATCCGGACACAGCTGTATATGGGTTTTGGCCTCGTCCTTTTTTTTGTTTTGCTGATCGGCATCGTTGCCTTCTTTCAGGCGGATCAGCTGCATATGCAGACGGAAACCATGTATGAGCACCCGGTGCAGGTCCGCAACGCGCTCAAATCGCTGAGCATTGACATCCTGACGATCCGCGTGGCGCACAGGGACATGATTCTTGCCAAAGACGGCGCGGAAAGGCAGGACAATCTTGCGCTGATCACCGCCTGCTTTGAGGATGCGCGAAAGCAGTTCGACATTCTGTACAGCAGATACCTGGGCCCCATGGCGGATGTGGATGAAGCCCTCAAGCGTTTCCATCTCTGGCAGGCCGAGGTGGATGAAAACAACCGCCTGGTATTTGCCGGCGAAATGGAGAAGGCCAACGCAAACCTCCAGCCCGGCGGCATCATTGCGCAGTACAGGACCAACCTGTGGGCTGCCGTACAAACCATTGATGATTTTTCCATCAACAAAGTCAACACCCTGTACACGGCTTCCGAATCGCTGAAAAGCACATTGAATCTGCAGCTGGCCGCCATTGTCTTCGTTATTCTGCTGTCCTCTTTCCTGATCATTTTCAACATCATCCGCAATATACGGGCGCCGCTGAAGCAAATGAACCAGGCGGTCGAGCAATTCCAGCAGGGGGATATGAACGCCCGCGTCAGCTATGATTATCAAAACGAGTTCGGCCAGCTGGCATCCTCCATCAACCATCTGGCCGAGGCCGTGCAGACGAACACCGAATTGAACGACAAAACCGTCAAGCTGGCGAAAATCATGCTGAAGGAGGACGAAGCGCACACCTTCTTCCGGGAGTTCCTGTACGCTCTAGCCGAGCAGACCGGCGCGCAGGTCGCGGCGATCTATCTGATCAGCGAGGACCAGGAGGAATATGTGCTGTTTGAATCCCTGGGCATGGAAGGCAACGCCAAGACAGCCTTCAAGGCAAAGTCCCTGGAAGGGGAATTCGGCGCGGCGGTCCTGTCCAGGAAAGTGCACTACAGCAAGCACATCCCAAGCTATGCGCGCTTTACCTTCCACGTGACCAACGGAAAGTTCGCGCCCAGGGAGATCATCACCATCCCCTTCCTGTCGGGAAGGCAGGTCACCTCCGTCATTTCCCTTTCCACCATCGCGGCGTTTGAGCCCCAGGCGCTGGAACTGATCGAGCGGAACATGATCGCCATGACCGCCCGCATCGAGGGGATACTGGCCTACCGCAAGCTGATGGATCTGACCCAGGTTCTGGAAAAGCAGAACCGCGAGCTGGACGCGCAAAAATCCGAGCTGTCCGCCCAGACGGCGGAGCTTACGCAGCAGAACGCCGAGCTGGAAATGCAAAAGAAGCAGCTGGATGAAGCCAGCCGCATGAAAACAAACTTCCTGTCGAATATGAGCCACGAGCTGCGTACGCCGCTAAACTCCGTCATCGCCTTGTCCGGCGTGCTAAGCCGCAGGGTCAAAGACATGATCCCGGAGGAGGAATACCGGTATCTGGAGATCATTGAGCGCAACGGCAAAAACCTCTTGGCCCTGATCAACGATGTGCTGGATATCTCCCGCATCGAAGCCGGCCGCGAGGAACTGGAGGCCAGCCAATTCTCCGTGGAAGCGCTGCTGGCCGACACCGTCCCCCTCCTGCAGCCCCTTGCCGCGCAAAAGGGGATCACGCTTCAATACCAGTGCCTGACGCCCGGCCTCGCGATGTACAGCGATCTGGACAAGTGCCGCCATATCCTGCAGAATCTTATCGGCAACGCCATCAAGTTTACGGAAAAGGGATCGGTAAATATCACCGCCCAGACTAGCGGCGATTCCATTGAATTGAAGGTGGCGGATACGGGCATCGGCATCTCCCCGGAAAACCTGCCCTATATCTTTGACGAATTCCGGCAGGCCGACAGCGGTACCGCCAGGCGCTACGGCGGGACAGGCCTGGGCCTGACCATCGTGAAAAAATATGCCGGTTTGATGGGCGGGTCGGTCCGGGTCAAGAGCGCGCCCCACGAGGGTTCGGAATTTACCGTACTCCTGCCCATCCGCCTGAAAAACGCAAAGGAGGCCCCGCGCCTCATTCATCTGGAGCCCGCACCCGCACCGGCTGCGCAGGCTGTAAAACCGGCGCCCGGCGCGGCGGAAAAGGTCATACTGCTGGTGGAGGACAACGAGTCCGCCATCATACAGATCAGCGACCTGGTGGAGGAGATGGGCCATAGCGTCCTTGTCGCCCACGATGCCAACGAAGCGCTCTCCTTTATCGACAAGGTGATCCCCGACGCCATGATCCTGGATCTGATGATGCCGGGCATCGACGGCTTTGAGCTTTTGACCATTATGCGCAACGCCGAAGCCACCGCCCATATCCCGGTGCTGATTTTGACTGCCAAGCATATCACCCGGGAAGATTTGCACGTTTTGAAAAGAAACAATATCCATCAGCTGATTCAAAAGGGCGATGTGGACCGCCTGATGCTCAAGGGCGCCATCACCGACATGCTTTATGCCAAGCAGGAGGCGCCCCAAGCCAAACCGCAGCAAAAGCCCAGGACAGCTGTCCCGGAAGGCCGGCCCCTGGTTCTGGTCATCGAGGACAACCCCGACAACATGACCACCGTGAAGGCGCTGATGGAGGAGGAATATGAGGTCCTCGGCGCAGACAACGCGGCCGCCGGCATCGATCTGGCAAAGGAGCAGCTCCCCCATCTGATCCTGATGGACATCGCGCTGTCCGGCATGGATGGCATTGAGGCGTTCAGCGCCATCCGGAATATACCGGAGCTTGCGCATATCCCCGTAATCGCGCTGACTGCCAGCGCCATGGAGCACGAACGGGAAATCATTTTGGCGTACGGGTTTGACGGCTTCATCGCCAAGCCCATCGACGCCGATGAATTCTTCCAAAAGATCCGCGAGGTGTTGTATGGAGAATAAGCCTGCTACAATCCTTGCCATTGACGACAACGGGGACAACCTGATCACCCTGAACGCCTCCATCAAGGATGCGTTTCCGGATGTGTCGGTGATCACCGCCCTGTCCGGTCAGGAAGGGATCGCCCTGGCTGCCGCCGAGGAACCGGATGTGATCCTGCTGGATATCCTGATGCCCGGCATGGACGGGTACGAGGTATGCCAATGGATAAAGGCCGACCGGGTGCTCAAGGAGATCCCGGTGGTGTTTGTCACCGCCATGAAGGATGACAAGCAATGCCGCATCCGCGCCCTGGAAAGCGGCGGGGACGCGTTTTTGACAAAGCCCATCGACCAGAGCGAGCTGATCGCGCAGATCCGGGCCATGCTCAAGATCCGGGCCGCCAACCGGCAAAAGCAGAACGAAAAAAAGATGCTCGCCGCGCTGGTGGATGAAAAAACAAGCAAGCTCAAGGCGGCGCACCAGGAAACCTTAAAGCTGCTGGAGGAATTGCGCAAGGAAAACAAGGCCCGCCGGGAAAGCGAAAAATCCCTGCTTCAAAGCGAGGAGCAGTACCGCAGAATCGCGGAAAACATATCCGACGTCGTCTGGACATCGGACCTGAGCTTTCATCTCAAATATGTCAGCCCCTCCATCGAGCGCCTGGTGGGCGATACTGCCGACGCCTATCTGCAGTGGCCGCTGGAAAAGAAATTCTCGCAGGCCACCATCGATTCCATCCGCACCGCCCTGATTGAGGAATTGAAGCGGGAAAACGATCCCGAAGCCGACCTTGGCCGGAGCCGGCTGTTTGAGTTCGAACACTTCCGGGCCGACGGCAGCACCGTCTGGGTCGCCATGCACGTTTCCTTTGTCCGGAACCAGGACAACCAAATCATCGGCCTTCAGGGCGTGACCCGTGACATCACGGCCAGAAAGCTGGCGGAAAAAGCGCTTTTGAATTCCGAGCTTCGGCACCGGCGCCTGTTTGAAACAGCCAAAGCCGGCATACTGATAGCGGACGCGGCCACCGGCATCATCACAAACGTGAATCCCTTTCTCGCGGACATGCTGGGCTATCCCGCCGATTACTACCTGGGCAATGCCGTATGGGAAATCGGGCTGTTCAGCGAGTACGTCAAGGATTACGAAAGCTTTGCAGCACTCAGGGAAAGAAAAGATCTTTACAATGAAAATATACTGCTCAAGACGGCGGACGGCCGCGTAAGAAACATAGAGTTTGTCGGCAACACCTATACCGTGGACGACACCGTTTTGATCCAATGCAATTTCCGCGATATCACCGACCGGAAGCTGGCGGAAAAAGCGCTGATCCATTCCCATGACCTGATGCGCTACATTATCGAGCACAATTCCAGCGCAGTGGCCGTATACGACAAAGAACTCCGGTACTTGTATGTCAGCCAGCGCTATCTGGATGACTACAATTTGAAGGAGGATATCATCGGCCGGTGCCATTATGAATTGTTTGCCGACCTGCCGGACAGGTGGAAAAAGGTGCACCAGCAATCGCTCAAGGGCGCGGTTGTGTCCGCGGACGAGGAGACCTTCCTGCGGGCCGATGGCTCCACAATTTGGAACAGATGGGAATGCCGCCCCTGGTATGAGGTGGACGGCTCCATTGGCGGCATCATACTGTATGTGGAAAACATCACCGAACGCAAGCTCAACGATATCGAGCTTCGAAAGACAAAGGACTATCTGGAGCAGCTGATCCAAAACGCCAACGCCCCCATCGTGGTGTGGGACGAGCAGCTGAACATCACCAAATGCAACGGCGCGTTCCAGCACCTGGTGGGCAAAAGGGAAGCGGATATCCTGGGCAAAAGCATCGGCGCGTTCATGCCCCCAAGAAGCGCGGGCATTGTCCTTCACAGAATCGAAAACATCGTCAGGCAAAAAAGCCTGGAGACAACGGAGTTTGAAATCATCCACAAGGACCGGTCCATACGCACGGTCCTGTGGAGCCTTGCCACCACCTATGACATCGACGGCGTCCACAAAACCTCCACCATCGCCCAGGGGCAGGACATCACCGAAAGGATCGCGGCGGAGAAAAAGCTGTTTTACCTGGGCTACCACGATCAGTTGACCGGGATCTACAACCGGCGCTTCTTTGAGGAGGAAATGAAAAAGCTGGATGTCGAGCACAACCTGCCGCTGACCATCGCGGTAGGCGACATCAACGGCCTTAAGCTGATCAACGACTCCTTCGGCCACAATGTCGGCGACGAGCTTTTGCAAAAAGCGGCCATCACCATCTGCAAGGGCTGCAGGAATGACGACATCATCGCCAGACTGGGCGGCGACGAGTTTGCCATTATCTTTTTAAAGACCAGCCTGCAGGAGGCCATGCAAATCCTGGGCCGCATCGAGGGCTTCGCGGCGGGCGTGAAGGTGGCCAACGTGGACCTGTCCATCTCCTTTGGCTGCGACACCATCACAGACAGCAGTCAATCCATGGCGGAAACGCTGGCAAACGCCGAAAACCAGATGTACAAAAACAAGCTGCACGAACGGTCCAGCCTGCGCAGCAATATCATCAACGTCATCATGAACGCCCTGTTTGAAAAAAGCAAAAGGGAGTCCCGGCATTCCGAGCGCGTCAGCAGGCTTTGCCAGGAAATTGCCGCCGCAATGCATTTTGACAAGGATACGATCAAGCAGATCGGCATTGCCGGCCTGGTGCACGATATCGGCAAAATCGGCGTGGATGAGACGATCCTCAACAAGCCGGGCCGGCTGACGCCGGAGGAACGGCGGGAAATCGAACGCCATCCCGAAACCGGCTGGCGCATACTGAGCTCCTCCAGCGAATTTTCCGATCTGGCCCAGTTCGTGCTGGAGCACCATGAACGGTGGGACGGCTCCGGCTATCCGCGGGGCCTCGCCGGCGAAAGCATTTCCATCGAGGCCAGAATCATCGCCATCGCGGACTCCTTTGACGCCATGACCAGCGAACGCAGCTACCACAAGGGCATCAGCCGGGAAGACGCGGCGAACGAGCTGAAGCGGTTCTCCGGCACGCTGTACGACCCCGCCATCGTGGATACGTTCGTGAACCATGTGCTGCCCTCGTTCGAAACGGCCTGACGGATTTGGCAATGACTCTCTCCACAAAAAAGAAAACGTTTCGCTTTCTTGACAGAAGCAGAAAAAAGCTTTACGATGCTGCTAGCAGCATCGTATTTTATTTTGGAGCTGTCGCGCTAGCCGCATAGTGGCGGCAGCAGGCAGAGCGCAGGAAGCCAGCGAAAAGGAGCAGTGCAAGCAAAAGCCTCGTTTTGAACAGGAGATGTCAAGCGAAGCCTGACTGAGGATTGGCAGGCTCCTTTTGAAAGGAGCTGTCAGCAAAGCTGACTGAGGATTGGCAGGCTCCTTTTGAAAGGAGCTGTCAGCAAAGCTGACTGAGGATTGGCCAGGACAGCAATGCCCCTTAAAAGCAGGCCGGACCGACCGGCCCATCTGGCTCAATTGTCGCACTGCTCACTTTCGTTCGCATTGCTCTGTTTCGCCAGCCTCCTCCGCCTCGCTTCCTCCGCCACAGGCGGCGCTTCGGCTATGGAGCCCTTTGGTCGCGTCCGAAGACGCGAAGTCCTTCTCCTTGAATAATCATATACAAAATATGAGGTTAGCACGGCACCCCAAACTCATGCACAATTGGATAACAGGAGGTATATATGGGCCTGCATTTGGAAAACGGATGCCTGTACCGCCGGATGGGTACGGAGTTTGTTTGCGTCGCCCCCTGGGGAAAAGACGGCCTGCGGGTAAGAGCCACGCGCAACCCCGCTTTTTCCGGGGAAGATTGGGCGCTGCTGGAGGACGTATCCGCCCAAAACGATTCGCTTTGCGAAATCAACGGGGATACTGCCTTTTTGCGCAACGGAAGCATCACCTGCCATATAAACGATGAGGGCTGGCTTCGCTTTGAAAACGCGCGGGGCGAAAACCTGCTCAGCGAATACTGGCGCAACCGCCACAACATCCACCGCTATGCCATGCCGCTGAACGTGGACGGCCGGGAATTGAGCCCCGTACCCGGGCAAAGCGGCTGGCGCCTGACCGCACGGTTTGAATCCAACGACGCGGAGCATATATACGGCATGGGTCAGTACCAGGATGGCCGCCTTAACAAAAAGGGCTCCGTGCTGGAACTGTGCCACCGCAACACCCAGGCCTCCGTTCCCTTTTACTATTCCAGCCTGGGCTACGGTTTCTTATGGAACAACCCTGCCATCGGCCGGGCGGCCTTGGGCATGAACGTGATGGAGTGGGAAGCGGCAAACGCCAAAGAGCTGGATTACTGGATCTGCGCCGGGGATACGCCGGCCGATATCCTTGCAAAGTATGCCGCCGCCACGGGCTATGCGCCCATGATGCCGGAATACGGCCTGGGCTACTGGCAGTGCCGCCTGCGCTACCGCACCCAGGAGGAGCTTTTGTCCGTTGCCCGCAGGCACAAGGCCATGGGCCTGCCCATGGATGTGATCGTGGCGGACTTTTTCCACTGGACGATGCAGGGCGATTTCCGCTTTGACCAAAGGGATTGGCCGGATGTTCCCGGTATGATTGAAGAGCTTACAGGCCTGGGCATCCAGTTGATGGTTTCCGTCTGGCCCACGGTGGACAGCCGCAGCACAAATTATAGGGAGATGGCGGAAAAGGGCTTCCTGGTGCAGGTGGACAGGGGCCTTTTGATCCACATGAACTGGATGGGCGAATGCGTATTTTTCGACGCCACCCACCCTGGCGCCCGGGAATTCCTCTGGCAGAAGGTAAAGGAAAACTATTACCGCCACGGCGTGCGCATCTTCTGGCTGGACGAGGCGGAGCCGGAATACGGCAAGTATGACTTCGACCTGCAGCGCTACCACCTGGGCCCGGCGGCCATGGTCAGCAACATTTATCCGGCCCTGTATTCCAAGGCCTTTTATGACGGCATGACCGCGCAAGGGCAAACGGATATCGTCAACCTGGTCCGCTGCGCCTGGGCCGGCAGCCAGCGGTATGGCGCGCTGGTCTGGTCGGGGGATGTGGATTCCTCCTTCCGCTCCATGAAGGAGCAGCTCACTGCCGGGCTGTCCATGGCCATGGCGGGCATTCCCTGGTGGAACAGCGACCTGGGCGGCTTCAGCGGCGGCACCATCACCGATGAAAAGTTCCAGGAGCTGCTTGCCCGCTGGTTCGCCTGGGGCGCGTTCACGCCCGTCATGCGCATGCACGGCGACCGGCTGCCCTACGAACCGCCCACGGAGGAATACCGGAAAGGCGTGCGCCAGTTCGGCAGCGGCGCGCCAAATGAGATATGGAGCTTTGGTGAAAAAATGCAGGCGTTGTTTACCCGTTACATCCGCCTTCGGGAAAGCCTGCGGCCCTATACCCGCCGCCTGATGAAGGAAGCCCACGTAAGCGGCGCGCCCGTCATGCGCCCGCTGTTCTACGATTTCCCGCAGGATGAAGCGGCCTGGAAGCAGGACACTGCCTATATGTACGGGCCGGACATGCTGGTGGCCCCCATTTTGGAGGCGGGCGTCCTAAGCCGTGAGGTGTACCTGCCCAAGGACGCCGTATGGGTGGAGCAAGCCACCGGCCGGGAATACGCCGGCGGGCAGGCCGTCACGGCTCACGCGCCCCTGGACATCATCCCGGTTTTCACGAAGAAGGAAAGCAATATTACCATCAAGGAGCTGCGCATATGAGCGGGGATTTGAAATTGTTTTACCATCAGCCGGCCGCCACCTGGGATGAGGTGCTGCCCCTTGGCAACGGACTGTTGGGCGCTATGGTGTGGGGCGGCGCGGAGAAGGAACAGATCGGCTTGAACGAGGGCACCCTTTGGTCCGGTTATAAGCAGGAAAAGAACAATCCGGCAGCGCTTGACGCCCTGCCCCGCGTGCGGGAGTTGATCTTTCAGGGCGAATACAAAAAAGCCCAGGAGCTTGTGGAAAGCAGGATGCTGGGCGAGTATACCGAAAGCTACATGCCCCTTGGCAACCTGTTTGTGGAAACCGGCACGCAAGGCCCGGTGACAGATTACATTCGGGAATTGGATCTTGACACCGCCCTGGCCAAAGTGAGCTACACCCAAAACGGGACGCGGTTTCTGCGGGAGTATTTTGTCAGCCATCCGCACAAGGCCATGATCCTTCGCTTTTGGGCGGAGAACGGCCCGCTTGACCTCACCTTCACCTTTGACAGCTTATTGCGCTATGCCGTGAAGGCCGGAGAGAATGCCCTGCTGATTTCCGGCCAGTGCCCTGAGCATGTAGACCCCAACTACACCGGCGTCAAGGACCCGGTATTCTTTGGCGACAAAGGCATGCGGTTTGAGGCGGTTTTGCGGGTGCTCCAAACCGACGGGACGGCAAGCCATGAAGGAGACTCGTTAAAAATCTCCGGCGGCAGCTTCGCGGTGCTTTCCTTTACGGCAGTGAACAACCCGGCCTTGAAGGCAGGCTACGACAGCCTTCTGGCGAGCCATTTGCAGGACTATCAAAAGCTGTTCCAAAGGGTATCGCTGGACTTGGGACCGCAGCTTGCCATCCCCACCGATGAGCGCATCCGCCGCCTGCGGGCTGGAGAAAAAGACAACGGCCTGTTTGCCCTGTACTTTCAGTTCGGCAGATATTTAATGGTCAGCGCATCCCGCCCCGGCGGCGAGGCCATGAACCTGCAGGGCCTGTGGAACTGGGAGATTCAGCCGCCGTGGAGCAGCAACTATACCACCAACATCAACACCCAAATGAACTACTGGCCGGCCCTTTCCTGCGGCCTTTGGGAATGCATGGCCCCTTACTTTACCCTGCTTGAAGGCGTGGTGGAGGAAGGCAAAAAGACCGCTGCCATCCACTTTGGCTGCCGCGGCTTTACCCTGAGCCACAATACGGATTACTGGCGCAGCACCCATCCGGTGGGCGTGGTACACGGGCATAAGGAAGGGGCAAAAGGCAGCGGGCAGTACGGCTTCTTCCCCATGGGCGGGGCCTGGCTGTGCCAGGAGCTTTGGCGGTATTATGAATACACCGGGGACATCGCCTTCCTGAAGGAAAAGGCCTACCCCATCCTCCGGGAAGCCGCGCTGTTCTGCCTGGACTTTCTGGTGGAGCATGCGGGCCATTACGTAATCTGCCCCTCCGCCTCGCCGGAGAATGCCTTTACCGCACCAAACGGCGACACGGCCTCCATCACCTACGCCTGCGCCATGGACATGACCCTCGTGCGGGAGGTATTTGGCGATTTTGAAAAGATGTGCGCGGCGCTGAGCATACAGGATGAACTGCTGGAAGACATTCACGCAAAAAAGGAAAAGCTGTATCCCTATAAAACCGGGCGTTTTGGCCAGCTTTTGGAATGGGCTGAAGACTTTGATGAGCCGGAACCGGGCCACCGGCACCTGTCCCACATGTACGGCCTGTTCCCCTCGGAGCTGTTCCACGGCCAGGCGGATTTGATTGCCGCCTGCCGCAAGTCCCTCGGCCGCCGCATCGAGAACGGCGGCGGCCATACGGGCTGGAGCTGCGCCTGGCTGATCAACCTGTACGCCGTGTTGCGTGACAGCGAGGCGGCCTATCACCAGCTGCACACGCTGCTGGTCCGCTCCACCTACCCCAACCTGTGGGATGGGCATCCCCCGTTCCAGATCGACGGCAATTTCGGCGGCGCCGCCGGCATCGCCAATATGCTGGTGCAGGACAGGGGCGGCGAGGTGGTCTATCTGCCGGCGCTGCCCAAGGAATTTGGGTCAGGCTGTGTGAAGGGCCTGCGCATCAAGGGCGGCAGGGCAGTAGACCTCGCTTGGGAAAAGGGACAACTGGTCGAAAAAAGAGTCTATGCGGTTGAAAACTAATACTATTTCCAAACATTAATTACTCGTCGTGCCAGTTCTTTTCGTGCGGAACTGCGTCGTTGTCCGCTCAACGTAGCGCTGCTACGCCTCGCTCCGACTCCTTGTTCCGCATCGAAAATACCTTGGCACTTTGGAGTAATTAATGTTTTACAATAGTATAAGAACACATCACACAAATTACAGAAACCGGCCTGCGAATTCGCGGCCGGTTTTTCTGCACTTCCCTATCCCCCTCCGCCTTTGTTCATACAATCAACGGCGAATGATGCTTTCTTTAAAATCCATATAAGTTACGCAAACAAACGCAAAATGAATTTGTTTCTGTTGTAATTCCAACAGACTGTTTCTCCATTCCATCGTACAATAATTCCGCAGAACTTCTTCCCGGCCGATGAAAAGAAGCATCACCGGCGACCCGGCCCGCCTTTAGAAGAAGTGTTTTGCTAAAAATCAAAATGCTTTGCTGAAATGAAGCGAAACGAGGAGGACCGGTTATGGGCATGTTTTGTTACCAGTGTCAGGAAGCCGCAAAAGGCGTAGGCTGCAGCGTGAAGGGCGTCTGCGGCAAGAATGAGGAAACCGCCAACCTGCAGGACCTTTTGATCTACGCGGTCAAGGGGATCGCCGATGTCGTCACAAAGGGCGGGCTGAAGGCTGAAAACCTTGCGGAGGTCAACCATCAGGTGTTGACCAGCCTGTTTATGACCATCACCAACGCCAACTTTGACGAAGCCGCGCTGGAGAAGCAGATCACCCTGGCCTTGGCTCGGCGTGACGCGCTGAAAAAGAGCGTTCCCCTGGCAAACCTGCACGACGCCGCCACCTTCACGGCCAACACCCGGGAGGCTATGCTGAAAAAGGCCGAAACCGTGGGCGTGCTGTCCACCCAAAACGAGGATGTCCGTTCTCTGCGGGAATTGATCATATACGGCGTCAAGGGCATGGCCGCGTATCTGGAGCATGCCGTGAACCTGGATAAGGAAGATGTCAGTGCCTATGACTTCATCTACGAAGCCATGGCGGCAACGCTGAATGACAGCCTGACCGCCGGCGACCTGGTGGCCCTCACCTTAAAAACCGGTGAATACGGCGTGAAGGCCATGGCGCTGCTGGACGCGGCCAATACTGAGAAGTACGGCCATCCCGAAGTGACCCGGGTCAACATCGGCGTGCGCAAAAACCCCGCCATTCTGATCTCCGGCCATGATTTGGCAGATCTTGAGCAATTGCTTGTGCAGACCCAGGGCACCGGTGTGGACGTATACACCCACGGCGAAATGCTGCCGGCCCACTACTATCCCGCTTTCAAGAAGTACGACAACTTTGTGGGCAACTACGGCAACGCCTGGTGGAAGCAGGCGGAGGAGTTCGAAGCCTTCCGCGGCCCGATCCTCTTCACCACCAACTGCCTTGTCCCGCCGAAAAACGCGGAAGTCAAGTCCCGCATTTTCACCACCGGCGCCGCCGGCTTCCCCGGCTGCACCCATATCACGGCCGGCGCTGACAGCAAAAAGGATTTTTCTGAAATCATCGCCATGGCTAAATTGCTGCCCGCCCCCAGTGAAATCGAATCCGGCAGCATCGTAGGCGGCTTTGCCCACAACCAGGTGATGGCCGTGGCCGACAAGGTGGTGGACGCGGTAAAGACCGGGGCCATCAAGAAATTCTTTGTCATGGCCGGCTGCGACGGCCGCATGAAGTCCCGCGAATACTACACCGATTTTGCCAGCGAGCTGCCCGGCGATACCGTGATCCTGACGGCCGGCTGCGCCAAGTACCGCTACAACAAGCTGGATCTGGGAGACATCGGCGGCATTCCCAGGGTTCTGGATGCCGGCCAGTGCAACGACTCCTACTCCCTGGCGGTGATCGCACTGAAGCTAAAGGAAGTGTTCGGCCTGGACGACATCAACAAGCTGCCCATCGCCTTCAACATCGCCTGGTATGAGCAAAAGGCCGTCATCGTGCTGCTGGCGCTTTTGTACCTGGGCGTCAAGAACATTCACCTGGGACCCACGCTGCCCAGCTTCCTGTCCCCCAACGTGGCCAAGGTGCTGGTGGAAAACTTCGGCATTGCCGGCATGGGCACCGTGGAATCGGATATGGCATTGTTCATGCAGTAATCCCTTTGGAGCAGCTGCCTCCCGGCCTGGCTGGGAGCGTATACACAAAAGCCCTCCTCATGGCAAAAACCATGGGGAGGGTTTTTTTCGGGGGGTTTCGGGCGATTGATAATCGCCCCTACCCTTTCATCTGTTTATTGGTTTCCCTGCCAGAGCACGCATAACCCGGAAGAAAAGCCTATATACGCCTTGCAGCCTTAGGGGCGCTTATCAAGCGCCCGCATACCGGGGCATGCTTTGTTGCTTGCATCAGGGCATGACAATTCACACTCAAACAGCGGCCTTTATCCCTCTGCTCGCACTCAGCCAATCTTCTGCGCCTGCAATTGCGCCCTGACGCACAATTCAGCGGCCTTGAAGGCATGCTCCTGGGTCATGGCGTTTTCGGTGCGGTTCAGGCAATCGAGAATCATCTGCCCAAAGAAGGGGTAGCCTACCTGGCCCGAAACATCAAAGCGCTTTTCTCCGCTGCCGTTTACCAGCAGCACATGGTCGCCCGTGGTATCCTCCGTGCAGATGTCAATGTATTTGCGGATTTCAATATACCCTTCCGTGCCCAGGATGATGGTGCGCCCGTCGCCCCAGGTGCGAAGCCCGCTGGGCGTGAACCAGTCCACGCGGAAATAGTTGGTGCAGCCGTTGTCGGCCACCAGCGTCGCGTCGCCGAAATCATCCAGCTCGGGATATTCGGGATGGGCATGGTTGGCAATCTGGCTGTGCACCACCTTCGCGTCCTTGGCGCCGGAGAAGAACAAAAACTGCTCGATCTGGTGGCTGCCGATATCGCAAAGAATGCCGCCGTACTTGTCCTTTTCAAAGAACCACTGGGGACGGCCGGCGGCGCCCAGGCGGTGGGGCCCAAGACCCAGGACCTGGATCACACGGCCGATGGCGCCCGCCTCGATCAGCTGGCCGGCGTACACCGCGCCCTCCACATGCAGCCGCTCGCTGTAATAGACCATGTACTTTTTGCCGGTTTCCTTCACCTTGTCTTTGGCCTGCTGCAATTGCTCCAGGCTGACCAGGGGAGCCTTGTCGGTAAAGTAATCCTTGCCCGCGGCCATGACCTCAAGGCCCAGGGGGCACCGCAGGCTCGTGACGGCGGCGGAAGCGATCAATTTCGTCTCCGTATCCTGCAATACCTGTTCCTTGGATGCCGCGGCGATGGCCTGGGGAAAGGTGCTCAAAAACCGCTTGACCTTTTCGGGATCAGGATCATACACGTACTTTAATGTTGCCCCCGCTTCAATCAGCCCGTTGCACATGCCGTAAACATGGCCGTGGTCCAGGGCCACTGCCGAAAAAACAAATTCGCCGGGTTTCACCACCGGGTTGGGCTTACCTTTGGGTGCGTAGTTCATGCCATCCGCTTTCATACCTGTGCCTCCTCGTTTACAATAAAACCGGTTGACCGGCTTGCGCCGATTGGTAGCAGCCATAGACCAGCGCCATGGTGGGGGCGATATCTGCAGGCGTCAGGCAAAACGGTTTACCAGCCGCCAACGCCTGATAAAAGTCGTCGATGCAAAGCTTGTGACTGCCGCCCCAGTAGCTTTTGCCGAGCGCCTTTGGGGGCTGCATGGCGATAACATCGGCGGCGCCGCCGCGGGATTTTACCGTAACCTCATCCCCTTCAATGGTATAGGCAACCTTTTCGCAGACGATCTCCACCATCACCGGCGCATCCACCGCATAGGCCGTGCTGGCGTAAAAGAGCGCCTGGGCGTTTTTAAAGCGGATGAACGCCTCCACCGTATCCTCCACCTCAATGATGCCCGGCAAATGGCGGTTATGCATGGAAGCGGCCACGGATTGGGGCCGGCCCAGCAAATGCACCAACAGGTCCATGGTGTGTATGGATTGGTTCATCAGCGCGCCGCCGCCCTCCAAAGCCTTTTGCCCGCGCCAGCCGCTTTCGGTGTAGTATTTTTCCCCGCGGGACCAGGTGACAACGGCCCTTGCGCCAAGAATCCTTCCCGCCTCTCCGCTCTCCAAAGCAGCCTTTACATATTGCACCTGGGGGTTGTAGCGGTTTTGAAAACAGACACCCGTATACAGACCGCTTTTCTGACAGGCGGATACAAGCTTTGAAAAATCGGCGGCATCCATGGCGGCCGGTTTTTCCATAAACACATGGACGCCTTGCTTGAACGCTTCTACGGCCATGGGTACATGCAGATAGTGGGGAGTGCAGATGTGCAGCACATCCGGCTTTTCGCTTGCAAGCATCTGTGCAAGGTTGTCATAGGCGGGAACTTGATAGGTTTCCGCCATCCTCCGCGCCCGATCCACAATAATATCGGCGCAGGCGCAGAGGGTGGTATCATTGGAACCGGATAACACGGCGGCGTGCACACTGGCAATGTTGCCGCAGCCGACGATGGCACTGCGTATCATAAAGGCATACCTCTGCATAATGAATCAATAAGAATCCGCGGCACATCCGCACGCCTACTTTTTGGCGCCGTAGTCGCTGCCGACGGTGATGGCCTCATCGCCAAAGCCCGCCAGGGACGCTGACTTTTCATAAAAGTGGGGTACATTTTTCAGCATACCCTCCGCCGTGTAATACGGGTCGTCCCGGCGGATGGGCAGGGAAACGGTGGTCTTTTCGGCGCCGGATTTATAGATGGCGGTAATCAGCTCAATGGTATTGCGGCCATCCTGGCCGGTGATGGCGGGGCCGACGCCATTTTCGATGGCGGTGATCACATTTTCAATCTGCCCGGCATGGCCTTCATGCACAATGGTGGGTTGCTGCCGGTAGAACTCGCTCAATTCCAGCTCCAGCACTTCATTGCGGATGGGAAAGCCGTTGGGGCGGGATATGGAGGCATACGCCTCCCAGGGGGCGGAGATGCGGGCCTTTTCGCATTGAAAAATCAGCTGCTGCTCTTCCCCGTGGTGGACTACGGAGCTTGTGACCTGAGCCAGAGCGTTTTCATAGCGCATGATGGCCACCGACAGGTCTTCCACCTCGGCGTTGTCATGGGATACATTGGACATAACGGCGGTGATTTCCTTGGGCATGCCCATCATCCAGCCCAGCATGTCGATATGGTGCACCGCGTGGTTCAGCGTGCAGCCGCCGCCTTCCTTGCTCCAAAGGCCGCGCCACCAAAGGTCGTAATAGCAGTGGCCGCGCCACCAGAAGGAATCCACCTGAACGTGCTTGACCGGGCCGGCAAGGCCTTCGTCCAGCACCTTTTTCAGGTTGGCGATGGGGGTGCGGAAACGGTTCTGGGCGATCACGGACAAGAGCTTGCCGCTTACCCGCGCCACTTCTATCATTTGGTCGCATTCTTCCAGGGAAGCGGCCATGGGTTTTTCCACCAGCACATTTTTGCCGCTGTTCAATGCGTTGATGGCAATCTGGGCGTGCACGTAAGGTGGCGTGCAGATATCGATCAGGTCGATATCGTCCCTGTGAAGGATCTTTTGGTGATCATCGAAAACTTCGCAATCCAGCTGATACCGCTGCGCTTTTTCCGCTGCCTTTTGCGGCACAATGTCCACAAGCGCGACGATCTTGCACAGGTTCGGGAATTGCAGATACCCAGCAATATGCGACTGGGAAATATTTCCCGTGCCGACAACGGCTACGCGAATCATAAGCGGGTTCCCCTTTCATAAAGGCGGCCGCCGTCATAATCCGGCGGCCGCCTGTTTTCTTTTCTGCAGACCTTGCGTTTTGTCCTGCCTTGAAACGAAATTACTTGTGCATGTTATCCCATGCGGCGATCTTTTCTTCCATAACCGCCTGGCCGCCGTCCTTCATGTACTGGTCGCGCAACTCGCGGAATACCTTCAGGCATTCTTCCGGCGCGGCCATGGTGGCCTTGGTCAGCAGTTCCTTCTTAAAGGCGGTGAGGGAAGTGCCGTACTGGGCGTCGGACTTGAGCACCACGTCAAAGTGGAAGTTGGTGGTGATGGGATCGGTCATGAACACGTTGTACATGGGCTCAAAGAGGTCGGCGTAATTCTGATAGGACAGCGCCTGGGCCTTTAAGCGGATATCGGGATCGGCAAATTCCTGGCCGTTGGTCAAAAGCGTGTAGTCAATGTTCTGCATGGAGTTGTACTTGCGTTCGTCCTGCACATCCTGCAAAACCGGCACGCCTTCTTCATTGAGGATATGATGCACGCCTTCCTCACCGTTTTGCAGGAAGTACAGCACATCCAGGTCCGTCAGCCAATCCATATACATGATGGCCGCTTCGGGATTCTTGGAATACACCGGAATGAAAGCGAAGATGCCGTTGGGAGCGTACATGCCATGGTAGTACTTGGTGGGGTCGGTGACGGATTCGAAGCAGTTGAGCGGGCTCAGCTTCGCTTCCGGCGAATAGGCCTGCAGCGCGCCAAGAATGCCGGGGGAGACGCGGATGGGGTGGTCATAGTTGTAGGTGTAGGCGCCGGCCTGGCCGGAGCTGACGGCGTTCCACAAAAGGTTGCTCTTGTCCAGGGCAAAGTCGGGGGAAATGAGCTTTTCGTTGTACATTTTGTTGAGGAAGAGCACATAATCCTCGTAGCCGTCCCACATGATGTCCGGCACGGTGGCCAGCGTCTTTTCATCCAGGCTCTTGATGAAGGACAGCATGAGATGGTTGTGGCTTGTCAGGTCATCGCCCATGGCGTAGGGGATCACGTTCTCCACGCCGCCGGGGTTCTTGTCGCGGAAGGCCACCAGGGCCTCATAAAACTCCTGCTTGGTGGTGGGCATCTTCATGCCCAGCTTTTCCAGCCAGTCTTCGCGGATGAACATGCCCTGGGTCGCCAGCACCACGCGCTTGGCGGGGATGGCGTACTGGCCGCCCTCGAAGATGCCGTACTTCAGCAGGTCTTCGCCGAGGTAGGATTTGATGCCCTGACCGTACTGCTCGATGAGGCCGCCCAGTTCCACCAGGCCGCCCTGCTGCACGAAGTTGGTGATCACGGCTTCGGTGTAGGTGAAGCAGATGTCCGCGGCTTCGCCGGAAGCCATCAATACATTCAGCTTATCCACTTCTTCCGTGCGGGGGATAACGACCCACTCGATTTTGATGTTCCTGGGATCGCCGAAGTTCTTTTGAATCCAGTCTGTCCAGTAGTTGTTGTCCACCGGGGTTCCGCCGGTCACGCCGCGGTCGAACACGGAAACCTTCAAGGTTACCTGCTCGTCATACCGGAAGACATCCGCCTTGGCTTCGGCGCCGGCAAGCGCCAGCACCGGCAGACAAAGAAGCAGGCACAGGAACAGGGAGACGATTCTCTTCATGATATAGACCTCCTCTATTTTTTACCATCCGTTTGCTTTGGATGGCAATGCCCATAAAAAATGCTCATTCCTTGACCGCGCCAATCATGACGCCCTGAACGAAATGCTTTTGCAAAAAGGGATAGACGATGATGATGGGGACGGTGGCAAACACGATGGCCGCGGACTTGATGGTTTCGGAAAGCACGGCGTTGCGGCCGCCCTCCAGCATATTGACCTGGGTATCGGTGCTGTTGAATACCACCTGGTACAGCTTCATCTGCAGGGTGTAGTATTTGGTGGAATTGATGTAGTAGCGCACATCCGCGAAGGAGTTCCACCTGGTCACCGCGTAAAACAGGCTCAGTGTGGCAATGGCGGCGGTGGACAGGGGCAGCACGATACGAAGCAGTATCCCCACATCGTTGCAGCCGTCCAGCGCGGCGGATTCCTCCAGGCTGTCGGGAATGCTGGAAAAGAAATTGCGAAGGATGATGGTGTTGTAGGTGCTGATCAAAACCGGCAGCAGCAGCGCCAGGGGCTTGTCGATCAGGTTCAGCTGCTTGATCCACAGATATTCGGGAATGATGCCGCCCGAAAAGTACATGGGGATCAGAATGTAGGCCATCAGCCATTTGCGGCCCGGCAACTGGGTCTTGCTCAAGGGGTAGGCCAGCAGTATGGTGCCGATCATGGCAAATACGGTATAGCCGACTGTCAGCAGCACCGAAAACACCAGGGAGGTCTGCATGCCTGTATCCATAAACACCGAAACGTACGCGTTAAAATCCAGATCCACCGGCCACAGGGAAACCTTGTGGGCCAGCACGGCGTCACGGCCGCTCATGGACAGCGCCACCAAATGGATCAGCGGGATGATGCAGATCAGCACGCTTAAGAGGATGACCGTGTAAATGAATATGGCGGAGCCCATATAGCGCCTGCCCTTGGGGACGCCGGGCTTTTTGACGGTTTGCGCGTTTACCATAAGCCGCCCTCCCCCATGCGCTTGGCGCTTTGATTGGCGGCCACCAAAAAAATCATGTTCACGATGGAGCCGAACATGCCCACGGCCGTGGCGAAGGAGTAACGGGCGTTTTTGATGCCCATCTTGTACACGAAGGTGGAGATCACCTCGGAGCTGTTGATCACCATATCGTTGCCCATAACAAAGGGCCGTTCAAAACCGATGGACACCATTTGCCCAAGCCGCAAAATCAGCATGACCACGATGGTGGGGGTGATGCAGGGAATGGTCACATGGAAAATGCGGCGCCAGCGCCCGCAGCCATCCACCTCGGCAGCCTCGTACAGCTCCGGATTGACGCCGGAAATGGCCGCCAGGTAGATGATGGTTCCCCAACCCGCGCTTTGCCAGATGCCTACGCCCACATACACGGCCACCCAGTTCCCCTCGTGCATCAAAAAATTGGCCGGACTGCCTGTAGCCAGGTTGACAAGGTGGTTGACCAGGCCGTTGGTGGCGAAGATCTGATTGACGATGCCGCCGATAATGATCCAGGAAAGAAAATGAGGCAGGTATAAAATGGTCTGCGAGATCCGCTTGACACGCATGGACCGCATCTCATACAGCAGTATCGCCATCGCGATGGGTACGGGAAAGCCGAATATCAAATCCAGACCGTTTAAGACGACCGTGTTCTTTAACGCCAGCCAGAACTTGGGGTAGGAGAAGATTTCCTGGAATACGGCAAAGCCGTTCCAGTTGCTGGCCCACATCCCCTTGAAAATATTGAAGTCTTTGAAAGCAACCTGCAAGCCGGTCAGCGGCGCGTAACGGAACACCGCGTATTGAATGAGCGGCAGCAATAACATCAGGTACAGATATTTATGGCGGTATATGCGCTTTGCCAGTTTTTGTCCCTTTTTGGGCGCTTTCGCGTCCACAAACACAAGGCGTCCCCTCCTTTATAAAGAGCCGGGCATTTTCTTTATCTTCCGTTTTCGATGCATCCGGGTGCTTGCACCCTCTCCTTACTTGTATGATATTGTACAATTTCCTCAAAGTAAATAGAAAATATTGCTTGAAACATTGCAAAGATTGATGTAGAATGCATGTAAAGGATGTGGTCGAAATGAATAATGCTGTGGCATGGGATTTGTTGAATCCCATGCAGGACGAGCGGGAATATGAATTGTATCATCAATCCTGCCATCGAAGAACGACGCCGGAATTTCACAGCCACGACTTTTATGAAATTTATTTTTTCATATCCGGCGACGCTTCCATTTACATTGAAGAATACGCCTACAGGCTAAAGCCCAACGATGTGGTGATCATACCGCCGGGCCGCATGCACCGCGCGTATTTTCACAATACGGAAGCGTATTATGAGCGGATGTTCATCTACATCAGCCGAAGCGCGCTTCGCGACATGGGCGCCAAGGATTTTTCGCTGCTGAATATCATCGACGACTGCATCGGCCGGGGAAAGTTCTGCCATTCCCTCTCCGACGCAGATTTTGCCGCCTGCCGCTATACCATCTGCGATATCATTTCAGACGAGGTTAGCGCGGCGCCCCATCAGCGGCTGATCAACCGGTGCAAACTGGTCACCATGCTGGCTCGGCTGTGCAAGCTGTTCGGGGAAGCCCGCGATGAGTCAAGCTCCCGCTCCGGAAAGCGGGTGGCGGACGTCATCGCCTATATCAATGAGCACATCAGCCAAGCGCTTTCCCTGGATGAGGTGAGCAGCCGCTTTTTCATCAGCAAGTTCCATTTGATACGGGAGTTCAAAAGCTATACCAACAAATCGGTATACCAGTACATTGTTGCCAAGCGCATCATACAGGCCAAGCTGATGATGCAGTCGGGTATGAACCCGACGGATGTGTATTTAAAATGCGGATTTCGGGAGTATTCCAGCTTTTACAAGGCCTTCAAAAAGGAAACGGACATGTCGCCCCAGCAATACATAGCGTGTTTGAGCAGCTCCGCGCTGATGCCGGACAAATACAACATCATGTAAGGAATCACGAAAAAGCCGCCGGAGCCAATCGCTCCGGCGGCTTTCGTATAATGCTCGTTTAAGCATTGACAGCTGGTTCGTTCCGGTACTCCGCCCACAGAAAGCGGCTTTGGCAATCGCCCTGGGCATACAGCCCCAAATACACGCCGGTGAAGCTGCAGGGGGTGGCCTCGGTGCTGACGTAGCGGGTTAATGCCGTGCCGGCCTTTTGCTTGCTTTCACCGGGCCTGCCATAGGCGAAATGGTACTTCAGCCGGTCAAAGCGGACCTCCAGCTCACATTCGCCCGTAAATGGCGCATCAAACACCACCGCGCTTACATCGCCGATGGTCTTTTTCAGGCACACAGTGGAAGCGGTCAAGTAAAAATCATAGTGGTTTTGAGGACCGTAAAATACCGTGACCCCTGCCTGGGTACCTTCCCCCATACGAAGTGGCCGAACATGGGTGCGGAAGACGCCGTCAAACTGTTCCTGACGCCGGCCCATAAAGGTGGGCGAGGTGTTTTGATCCAGTGTGTATTCCGATCCCGTTAGCACAAGGCCGTGAGGCCCCCAGGCATATTTGCTGCCGTCCGGGTTGCGCAGGTAATTCCAGGGAAAGCCGATGCCGTTTTGAAAGTCATCCCGTGCCGCAGGAGCAGGCGCAGGTGCCGGCGGCAGCGTTTCGCAATCCATGGTAAGGGTGATGGGCTTGCCGCCATTGACTTTGGGCCAGCCGTTTTCCCATGCAACAGGAGCAAGGAAGGTCTCCCGGCCCAGGTGATGGAAGTAGGCCTCGCTCATGCGGAAGGCCAGGAATACCAGCCACCAGCTGCCGTCATGGGCCTGTATAAAGTCTGCGTGGCCGGTGCCGGAAATTTTGCCTTCCATGTCATCCCGGTGTGTCAAAACGGGGTTGTGGGGGCAGGGCTCATATTCGCCGAAGGGTGTCCGGGAACGCGCCATGGTCACCATGTGCCCCATTTCCGTACCGCCCTCGGAAATCAGCAAATAGTACCAGCCATCGATCTTGTACAAATGCGGCCCTTCCGGGTACCGGCCGCCGGTGCCCTTCCAGGCGAGCTTTGTGGGGGACAGCCTTTTCCCTGTCATGGGGTCGATTTCAAACATCGCGATGCCGCCGACGCCATCCACCGGCCCGGTGCCGGTGAAATAAACCTTGCCGTCATCGTCAAAGAACAGCGACGGGTCAATGCCGCCCTGGTCCACAAGTACCGGCTCCGACCAGGGCCCGGCGGGGTCTTTGGCGTGTACGATGAAATTGCCGGCGCCGGACACGTTGGTGGTGATCATGTAAAAAAGGCCGTCATGATAGCGGATGGTGGGAGCGTAAATGCCGCCGGAGGGATTGCAGAAGGATAAGGGCAATTGGCTTTCCCTGTCAAGCACATGGCCAATTTGATTCCAATGTACAAGATCGCGGCTGTGGAAGATGGGCACGCCGGGAAAATATTCAAAGCTGGAGGTCACCAGGTAATAATCCTCGCCCCGGCGCGTGATGCTGGGGTCGGGATGGAAACCGGGGATAACGGGGTTGGTGTAAGGCATAGGCATACACTCCTGCAAGTTTTTTTATCGGCATACAAAAAAGGATATACTCTGAAGCAATAAGCATGCCAACAGTATATCTGTTTTTCTTGTTTTCGTAAACCAGCGCGAAGGGGGCTGGATCGGCTTATCCGCCGGTTTATCTATCCGGCGGTTTGTGTTCATAACCAGGGAGCGCGTGATTTGCTTTCAGGTAGAGATTACGCGCTTAAGCAGTGGATGCGACATAGAAATCGAAAGCGGCATCGACGGCACGGTCACAAACAGCGGCACGCAGCACCTGTACGAAAAGCAAAAGCGGCTTTTCCGCGGCCGCATCCTCTCCATGGAAGCGGCCGCCGCGCAATCTCAAGTGGATATCAGTCCGATAGCCGCCCACGCCTGCTTTGTGGATGGGCAGGAAATGTTCCCCCGGCGCCTGCCGGTCATGAACCGGCGGTACCTGGGGGAAACGCTGTCCCTCCCATTAGAAAAAGGACGGACGCTGAAACTGGGGAAGCTTTGCTGTATGCACACCAGCCGCGACCTTGTCCCTTGCGACGGACTTGCCGAAATGGAAGCCGTCTTGACACTTGGCTATGAAGCCCTGATGCAGGAAAGCGCGCCTCCTTGGGCGGTGTCTGGCAGTGCGCCATATACGGTTTTGGCGGGGTGCGCGTCGTGGGCGATGCGCTGCGCATAAACCCCCGGCTGCCGGAAAGCTGGGAAAGCCTGAGCTTCCGCATCGTATGGCAGGGGCAGCCGCTTTTCATCCGCGCGGACAGATTGGGCGTGCGAGTGGAAAACAAAGGGGACCGGCCGGTCAAAATCATTGTGCAAGGTGTGGAGCAGACGATTTGAGGCGGGTCTGCGCTGTACCGCGAAGAAGCCCCTGCGCAACAAAGTGGCAGGGGCTGTACTCGTATTCAAATCAGGAACAGCTATTGCACATCGGGAATATCGTCCTTCCCGCAGGACTCCGGCCCGGCTTCCGCGGTTTTTACGCCCAAATGCTGATCCAGCCGCATGTGGGCGGATTTGACGGATTCCTCTACCCGGATGACCCGCCCGTTCAAGCTCCACAAATCTTCATGCGTGTTGCGCTGGTCTGTTTTGATATCATCTATGCCGCGCCTGATATAATCAATATCTACCTTCAGTGTGGTTTCCGTGGAAACATTGGCAGCAAAATCCTGCCTTTTCAGCCGGCGGTGGTAGGATATGCTCAGCACCATGCTGACCACGACCCCCGCCGCCCCAAGAATTCCGCCCAGTATGCCAACGTATAAACCCGTTTGCTCCATGGACAACACCTTTTTCTTTTGACAATCGATAAGGGGTGCAAAAAGCGCATCAAACATGCGCCAGTATCAATTTATGCCGAAGCTTTTCATGCAGTGCGCAGGCAAAAAAACAAGGCACAGGCTTTCAAATCCCTTGGGGACTGAAAAGCCTGCGCCTTGCCATGCAAAATCATTTCAATACCCTGAAAAGCTTCAGCACCCCCAGCAGGATCATGACAGCTCCCGCGGTTTTGCGGATAAACGCCTGATGCCTGCGCAAAAAGCCAAGCGCGCCGCCGAGCCTTGCATACAGCGCCATGAACAATAAGAAGGGGATGGCCAGCCCCAGGGCGTACAGAAGCAGCAGGCCCATGCCCCGAAGCGCGGTGGCGCCTGTATCGGCCGCCATCAAAAGCACGTTGAACAAAAAGGGCGACGTGCAGGACAGCCAGGATACCGCCAGCATGATGCCAAGGAGCATGGTCTTGAAAAAGCCGCCGGCCGCAAAAGCCTTCGCGTCGGCCTGGACAGAAAACAAATGCAGCCCCGGCACAACATCCAACATCATCAGGCCAAAGAACACCATCAGCCCGCCGCCAACGTAGGGGAAGACATCGCGGTGCTTTTGCAGCGCATCCCCCAGCGCGCCGGCGCCCAGGCCCAGCACCATAAAGAAGGGGATAAAGCCCAGCAAAAAACCAAGGAGGCGCAAAAGAATCTGCCTGCGCTCCTCTTTCCCCCGCTGGGAAAGCGGGCCCTCGCCCAGCAAATAGACACCGTATACCGGCAGCATGGGCAGTATGCAGGGGGAAATAAACGCCAGCAGGCCATTTACTATGGCCGACCAGACAGATAAATCCACCTGCGTCATTTGCGGTACGGTACTGAAATCAAAACCGCCTGTCATGGCCGCACCCCTTATTCATTGACAGTCTCAAGACCGGCTGTCGTAACGGCGCTCTCCATCTGCTCATAGGTCATGGCACCGGGCTGATAGGTGGACAGGTAACCATCCTTGTCGATCACAACGGACAGTGGAAAGCCCTCCAGCTGATAAAAGGAGGTCAGGGACATATCCTTGTCCTCCACCATGCGCATGGAATCAAAGCCGTTGTCCTTTAAGTACTGGATGGCAGCCGCCTCAGTGTCGTTGCTGGGCACATGGATCAGCACCACCTGCAGATCATCGCCGTAGGTTTGGTGGAGCTTGAAAAGCTCCGGCATCTCCACCGTGCAGTAATAACACCAGGTGGTGAAGAAATTGAGGTAGATAACCTTGCCCTTCAACTCACTGAAGGTCATGGGGAACGCCGGATCATCAAACGTCAGGTATGGCATTCCCTTGGCGTTGAGCGACAGGGGGGCGGGGGTGGCGCCGGGCAGAGCGGCGGTTGTGACCGCCTCCGGCTGGGCGGTTGCTTCCGGCTGCGCGGAAGGGGAAGACACAGGCGCTGCCGTAGTGGTTGGCTGCTCCGCGGCGGCGCAGCCGGTGATGAAAAGCATGATTGACAGCACGAGCGCGGTCAAAAGCAAACGGGAACGGTGCATGGCGTTACCTCCTTATCGTCGGGGCCGGTACAATAATATGTAGAAAGTATACCAAAAAAGAAGCGGACGCGAAACAGGGGAGCGTTTCCACAAGGCCTTGGCGCCCCATTTTCCGCAACTTTTACATATGCGGCCAAGGCGGCGGCCTTTTTGGTATTGTATTTTTATTATACAATACATTTTGATCTGCGTCTGTGACCTGCACACAAAAACATTCCAGAGGAGGCCGATACATTTTTCAGAGCAACACTCCCCCGGCGTGCCGGCTTTTTTCACCCGCCTTTACCCTTATATTCCCATAATAAGTTTTTCGGGTGGGGCGCGGGGAGGGAGCTTTTTTCAAAAAGCTCCCTCCCCGCAAACTTTCCCCGTCAATCCGTTACCTCTTTGCGCAGCGCCTTCAGGCGCTTCATCACGTTGTTGCCGCCGCGGCCGAAGAAGTCGTGGAGGATATGGTATTCGTCGTAAAGCTTGTTGTATACCGCCACATTTTCCGGAATGGGATGGTACACCGTATCCTTTACCCTGCCCATGTCCCGGGCGGCCTGGAATACATCGTCGTACCCGCCCGCCTTTTTGCCCGCGGCCACCGCGGCAAAGATGGCGCTGCCCACTGCCGGGCCCTGTTTGGAGGCGGCAATGCGCACAGGCATGTTCAGCACATCAGCGTAAATCTGC
>JAFADG010000020.1 GCA_023425025.1 Bacillota bacterium | reverse complement strand
TTTTTTTGGGGGGGGCGTCTTGGGGGGGTGGTTTTTTTTAAAAAAACCCCCCCCCCCCGCGCCCCTCCCGGAAAACTTTGACTGATCACAAATTATGCCGGTATGATGCGGCCATCATGGAACCACGCCTTTGTTCCCCTCATAGGATGCCTGGGGAGGGAGGAGATTGAAAAGTCATTTGTTCACCGACACCCAGGATTTTGACAGCCAATGGACCTGCCCGCCGGATAAAATCAGCGTGTGCCTGCGGCTCGACAAGGACTTTTATCTGGGATTGTGCCGCCGTGCCGCCAATGAGGGGCTGACCACCGGCCAGTACATGGAACAGACTGTCCGCGCCTGGGAAGCCCTGGCGGGAAATGCGCCAAATAGTACGCCCGGCATCAAACCTCCGCTGGGCGGATCTGCCGGGCCGGAAAACTAAGTAAAAATTGACCCGTCTGTATCTTGTGAATGCAGGCGGGTTTTAAAGTATAAACAAGCATTGGAATGTCCTGGGGAGCAACGAGGGGCCGCAGCCCTTCGTTTGTAATCGTATTGCCCGGCTTTGCCGGGCGGGCGGGGCTCCATAGCCGAAGCGCCGCCGGTGGCGGAGAAAGCGAGGCGGAGGAGGCTGGCGAAACAAGCAGTACGAGCGGCAGCGAGTAATGCGCCGATTGAGTCAGCTGGGTAGCGAAGCAAGCATTCCTTACGCGATTTCCTGGCCGTCGGGCGCATGCCCGACAAGGAAATCGTGCGAACTCGTGAAAATGACTTCGTCATTTTCACGAAAGGTCACGGGAACAAAAGACCATAGGTCACAGGTCCCACAATGCCATCCACCTTGATCTCCTGATCCTTTTGATAAGCCTTTACCGCCGCCAGGGTCAGCTTGCCAAAGATGCCGTCGGCTTTATCGTCCAAGTATCCCAGCACGATCAGCCGCGCCTGCACCTTCTTGACATCATCGCCCTTTGAACCCATTTTCAGATACCGGGACTGGGGCGGGCTGGGAACCAGGGAAGCCGCGCCGCTGTCCAGCTTTGCCCAGGTGACAGGGCCTACAATGCCATCCTGGGTGATTTTCGCGTTTTTCTGGTAAAGCAGTACGGCGCTCAATGTAATATCGCCAAAGACGCCGTCGGCTTTGCCCGTGTTGTAGCCCAATTCGGTCAGCCGCTTCTGCAGTTTTTTCACCTTATCGCCGCGCATGCCCTTTTGCAGGTAGCTGGAACCGGAGCCCGTATCGGGATCGCTCGGCGAGCTGCCGCCAATGGCGCTGATCTCGACCGTGTACGATTCCAGGTCCAGCATATGCAGCGTCTGCGGCCCTGCCACGCCGTCCTGGGCGATGGCAAACAGTTCCTGGGCGGCAAGCACGGCCTTGCGCGTCTGCTCGGTAAAGGTTTCGGACATGGGGCCCGTATACACGCCCATCTCGGCCAGCACCTGGTGCAGCGCCTTTACCGCCAGCCCTTTGCTGCCCTTGCGCAGCGTGGGCGTGGGCAGCACCACGGTATCGGGCGTATCCGCCGCGCTGCATTTGACGGTGAACGCAATGGAGCTTTTTGCGTTGCGTGTCTGGCCATAGTTGCGCAGCACAAATTTGTTGGTGCCGGCGAGGCATTTGACTGTGAAGCTGCCCGCTGTGCCGCTCAGCTGCACAGACACGGGGGCCAGCCATATGCCCTTGTACTGGTGCTCCAGCACGTAGGTGTAGCCGTCGGCGCCGGTAAACTGGATGGTCACGCCGGCCGAAGCGGTGACGGCGGGATAATCCGTCAGGGTAAAGCCAGGCAACTTCACGCTGTCATTGTACGTTTCGCCAAAGGCCAGGGCAGGGATGGACAGGCAGAACAACAAGACGACCAAAAGGCGCAGGACACGATGCTTCATGGCTCATTCCTCCACACTCCGCCGGATGCCAAACCGTTTCGGAAGCTTTGATGGTAAACGGTATGCGTAATAGAAGCCAAGTAGAAGAAACACCTGTAAAACATTTGTCCAAGCATACGGCAGCCGCTTTCCGCCAGGTTCATGCAATTTTCCGTTTATTTAAGCATACACTTGCCTGAAGATTTTGAGAAAGGAGAGGAGATCATGCAGGATACGCAAAGCCGCTGGCGCTCCAAAGCCGCCTGGGCATCCCTATTGGGCCTGATTGGCCTGATCTTCAGCCATTATGGCCTGTACAATTTGCTGGGCCTTAACAATGACACATGGCAAACGCTGATGGAAACGCTTCTGGCCGCGCTGGTGGCCTTCGGCGTGCTCAACAACCCTACCGACCGGGCGCATTTCTAGCGATCTGTATGAATTTCATCCTGCAGCAATGCAAAAAGAGCGGCCCCTGTCACGGAGCCGCTCCTGTTTTGGGTTTTATGCGTTTGCAGCTTACTTCAGGCTGAGCGCCAAGGGCTCGCCCTCCTTCTCCTGCTCGCCTGACGCGTTCATGCGTTCCACCTGGATGTACAAGGTATCCGGGAGCGCTTCCATGGGCGCGTAACCTTTGGCGGCGATGTTCCTTTCCGGATCGTAAACCCACGCGAAGGAAGACAGGAAGCTTGTATTCAGCTCAACATCCGGTTCTCCCTGGGCGGTAAAGGTGTATGTATATCCGTCCTGCTCCATCTTTTCAAATTCCACCTGGACGGCAAAGGTCAAGGGCGTGCTCGTCACGGTGACGGCCTTGATATTTGCTTTGGCGGCGGCGTCGGTTAGCGCGGGGGTAATGGTTGCCGCCTTGTCCAGGTTCAGTTCCAGCTTCAGCGGTTTTTCCGCCACCAGGCGCTGCCGCTGCTCAAAGTCGATATTCTCCATTTTGAAGATGCCCGGGCGGTAGACCAGGTTGTTCGGATCAATGCCCTGCAGGCTGAAGCTGATATTCACAATCAGCACATTGTCCGCCATTTTTACCTGCTCGAAGCTGTATTCCGAACTCAACGGCTGCTCCTGGCCGTCCACCATGACGCCGATATGCTCATCCATGGCGTGGTAGTAAGGCCCAAACAGCTGGAACACAGCCCCCTGGGTGTACAGCTCCCCGTAAAAGTTCTTCTCGCCCTTTTTCATGGAATCCGGCGCGTACAGGTATGTTCCCTCCGGGGTGCGGTATTCCACCACGATGGAGCCTACAATGCCGTCACTTACCGCTTCCTTGATGGTAGCGGCGGCCTCCCCCAAGGCAAGCGTCTCCCCCTCAAACTCCGTCTGCACCATACCAACCGCCGCGGGCAGCGGCGTCTCCCCGTAATCCTTCATAAAATCCCACACGCCCAGGCTTGTCAATGCCAGCGCCGCCCCCATGAGCGTGAGTAGCAGCGCGGCGGCCAATACCAGGCCCAGCGATATCTTTTTCTTCACAACAACGTCCTCCTTATGTCTTGTCAAATCGGTGATCATGCCCAGCATTTTTGCTTCAAATGCTTGCGGCATGGGAGGATCCAGCCTTTTCAGGGCCTGCGGCAAAAGCACCTTCCGCTTCATTCAAACACCACCTCCGCATCCTTGAGCGCCTTTTCCAGCGTTGCACGCGCCCTGTACAGCCGGCTCTTTACCGTGGAAACAGGTACATTCAGCACCCCTGCGATCTCCTTTTCCGAAAGGCCTTCCCGGTATTTGAGCAAAAGAGGCGTGCGAAGCTTTTCCGCCATGGCGTACATCGCGTCTTGCAATGTCCCGTCCGGCGGCTCAAAGCCTATGCCCTTTTCCACCAGCTCTACCGGGCAGACGCGCTTGCGGTAGCGCTGTATATTGCGGCATTCGTTGACGGTGATTTTGGTAAGCCAGGCGCGAAACGACTCGGGCCTTGCATCCGCGCGCTTTGCCCATGCCTTCAACAAGCCCTGCTGGACGGCATCCTGCGCATCGGCATCCGACCTTAAAATGCTCATCGCAACCCTGTACAGCATGGCCAAATGGGCGGCTGATTCCACGGTGAAGAGACCCTCGTCTACCATGGCTGTCCTCCAAAGCATTTGTATTTTTCAAAGGCTGCCTTTTCAATGATAATACGTCTGGCCCTGTGAAAAAGTTGTATGATCACGCCCGATTTTGAAAATTCTGTGTGTCTGTATATGTCTCGCCATTATTTAGGGAAATTCTGGACAAGCATACAAATTTGGCGTATGATGGTGTCATCCTGCAAAAGAGAGCAAAAGGGGGCATCCCGGGTGAGCGAAAACTGTGTGCACAAACCGGACATCCGCTTCGGGGAATTCCTCAGGCGGTATTTTCAAAAGGATGGCATTCTCCAGCAAACGCTGCGCTGCGCTCATTGCGGCGGGGACATCCGGTTTGTAAAAAAGCCCGCCTACAAGCTTTGGGATGCGCTGATTTGGGCTTTGCTGCTGGCCGCTATTTTTGCCGTACGGCTGGGCCGGGATGTTTTTATTGGCCAGATGTTTCTTTGGGTATACATATTGATTGCCGTTGCCTTTGTCGCCTTGCTGGGCCTGGTGCTGGACATGGCCAAGGAATGGTTCCTGCTCAGGCATGGAGGGTTTGTGCTGGTGGAGGCTGAAGCCACAGAGCCAGCCATGGAAGAAAAGCCTGCTGAATAACGATGTTCTTTGCGCCCCGGCATTGCCGGGGTTCTTTTTTTGCCGCGGCCAAAGCGGATGGTAGATCGTGCGATATCGTGGTATACTGAACAAAACCAGCTTGAGGACGTGAGTGCATGATGACGCTTCCCCGCGGCGCCGCATTTATCATCGAACAGCTTGAAATCGCCGGCTTTGAGGCCTGGGCGGTCGGCGGCTGCGTGCGGGACAGCCTGCTGGGCCTTCTCCCCCACGATTGGGATATTTGCACCAACGCAAGGCCGGAGCAGACGCTGGCCGTTTTTGCCGCCCGGCGGGTGATTGAAACAGGCATCAAGCACGGCACGGTGACGGTCATGTATGAAGGCGAGCCCTACGAGGTGACCACCTACCGCACGGAAGGGGCTTATACCGACAGCCGCCGCCCGGACACCGTTGATTTTGTCAGCCATGTGCAGGATGATTTGAGCCGCCGCGACTTCACGGTCAACGCCATGGCCTATCATCCTAAAAGGGGGCTGTTTGACGCTTTCGGCGGGGAAGAAGACCTGAAGAACAAAATCATCCGCTGCGTCGGCGACGCGAATATGCGCTTTCAGGAGGACGCGCTGCGCATCCTGCGCGCCATGCGCTTTGCGGCCACCTATGGCTTTGCCATTGAAGAACAAACCGCGCAAGCGCTGCTTGCGTGCAAGGAGCGCTTGCGTTTGATTGCCCCCGAGCGCGTACGGGAAGAGCTTTTGCGCCTGCTTTCCGGCATCGGCGCGGCGGAGATATTGCGCGCCTTCGCACAGGTAGCGTTTGTGTTCCTGCCGGAGCTTGCGCCCATGCGGGGCCTTGACCAGCGCAACCCCTACCACTACCTGGATGTGTGGGAGCATACGCTGGCGGCCATAGCGGCCGCGCCCCGGGACCCCGTGCTCCGGCTGACCATGCTTTTGCACGATGCGGGTAAACCCGCCTGTTATTTTGTGGACGAGAAAGGCGTAGGCCACTTTTACGGTCACCCCGAGGTCAGCTTGAAAATCGCCAAGGCCGTTTTGGAAAGACTGCGGTTTGACAATCAGACCCGCCGTGCGGTGGAGGAATTGGTCCTGTTTCACGACGCCACCATTCCGGCCCGGCAAAAGAATGTGCTCAAGTGGCTGAACCGCATCGGCGAAGAAAGGCTGCGGCAGCTGCTGCCCGTAAAACGGGCCGACGCCGCGGCCCAGCACCCCGACAAACGGCAGGCAAAGCTTGATGATATCGACCGCCTGGAAGCCTGCCTGAATACTGTTTTGGAAAGCGGCCTTCCCTACCGATTAAAAGACCTGGCCGTCACCGGCAATGATTTGGCTGCCATGGGCGTTGCGCCCGGAAAGCAGCTGGGCGAACTGCTTCAAGCTCTCCTGAAAAGGGTGATGGAGGGCAGGCTGGAAAACGAAAAGAGCGTTTTGCTGGAAGAGGCGTCAAGAATAAACGCAAGGCCGGCTGGCAGCAAGTGAAACCATCCCCTTCCTTTTTTGAATGCCGCCCATCCCGGGCAGGCATTCCTTTTCTTTTTTGGCGCAGCGCCTGCACATTATATTGTGTATGTAAGAATTGTGTATTATAATTGTAAGTGAACAGGGAGGTTTGTGTAAGATTCCCTGAATTCACATCAATCGGAGGGCATGTAACCATGAAAAGGCTTCTTTCCATCCTGCTGGCAGCCGTCCTGGTACTTGGTCTTGCATCCGCCGCGCTGGCCGAGGGCGAACTGTTTATCGTCTCCCCCAACAGCGATGGCCTGCTGTCCATCATCAAAACGTTTGAGGAAAAGACCGGCATCAAGGTCACGGTGGAATCTCTGGGAACCGGCGATGCCATGAAGCGCATCGGCACCGAAATCGAAAACCCCACCTTTGACCTGATGTACGGCGGCTCCCTGGCCAACTACGTGGCCAACAAGGACCTGTTCCAGGAGTATGTGTCTCCCGAAGACGCGAACCTGATGCCCGAATACCAAAACAAGCTGGGCTATTGCACCAACTATACCGTGGACGGCTCCGTACTGCTGGTGAACACCGAGCTGCTGGCCGGCCTGGGCATTGAAGTCACCGGCTATGCCGATCTTTTGAAGCCCGAACTGAAGGACAAGATCGTCACCGCCGACCCCACCGCCTCCTCTTCCGCCTTCTGCCAGCTGACCAACATGCTGCTGGCCATGGGCGGCTATGAGTCCGAAGAAGCCTGGACCTACGTGGAGAACCTCTTCAAGAACATCAACGGCAAAGTCGTCAGCTCCTCCAGCGCGGTGTACAAGGGCGTGTACAACGGCGAATACGTCGTGGGCCTCACCTATGAAGACCCCTGCGTCACCCTTTTGAAGGACGGCGCAACCAACATCAAGATCGTGTATCCCGTGGAAGGCACCGTCTTCCTGCCCGCCCAGATCGGCATCGTGAAGAACGCCAAGAACCTTGAAAATGCCCAGGCGTTTGTGGACTTCATGCTCTCCGAAGAAGCCCAGGTTTTCCTGGCCGAGAACACCACCAGCCGCCCCATCCGCGTTGTGGAAGCCGGCAATGAATACATGACCCCCATGGCCGACATCCAGCTGATCTTTGAAGATTCCGACTATGTCACCAGCCATACCGCGGAACTCAAGGAGAAGGTACAGGATATCATGATGGGTATTTGACCGTTTCGTGAAAATCGCTAACGCGCTTTTCACGAGTTTTGCAAGTCAGCGGCATGCGCGCTGATTTGCGCAGGAACTTCGAAGAAATTCCTTCCTTGCCCGAGCAAACGGCCGCAAAAGCGCGCAGCGCTTTGAAAGTAGCAGCGAGGGAAAAACTCGGCAAAGCAGCTTTGTCACTTTGCCGATACGCCGGGGCATGCCTGATATCCCTTGCCAGGCATGCCCTTTCCAATTTCCGCACATGTAAAGGAGCGTCGCCCTTGAGCGTATCGATTACTTTTACGGATGTCGTCAAAAAGTATGGCGACAATGTGATTATTCCGGACTTATCCTTAACCGTGCACAAGGGTGAATTCTTCACGCTGCTGGGCCCTTCCGGCTGCGGCAAGACCACCCTTTTGCGCATGGTGGCCGGCTTCAACAGCATCGAAGGCGGTCAAATTGCCTTTGACCGGCAGGTCATCAACGATATCCCGCCGGCCAAACGCAACATTGGCATGGTGTTCCAGAACTACGCCGTGTTCCCGCACATGACCGTCCGGCAGAATGTGGGCTTTGGCCTGGAGAACCGGGGCCTTTCCAAAAAGGAAATCCAGCAGAAGGTGGACGCGATTCTGGAAACGGTGAAAATCACCGAATTCGCCTCCCGCATGCCCGACCGGCTTTCCGGCGGCCAGCAGCAGCGCGTGGCGCTGGCCAGGGCCATCGTCATCCATCCCAGCGTGCTTTTGATGGATGAGCCCCTTTCCAACCTGGACGCCAAGCTGCGCATTGAAATGCGCAACGCCATCAAGCTGATTCAAAAAGAGGTGGGCATCACCACCGTCTATGTGACCCACGACCAGGAAGAGGCCATGGCTGTCTCTGACCGCATCGCGGTCATGGACAAGGGCGTCATCCAGCAGGTGGGAACGCCCAAGGCCATTTACCAGCGGCCGGCGAACCTGTTTGTGGCCAACTTCATCGGCCGCAGCAACACCCTGGACGCGGAACTGGATGTTGAAAACGGGCAGCCGCGGATCACCTTTGGCAACGGCTGCAAGGTGCCTTACGATTACCTTGCTTCCGCCCAAACCAAAGCTCAAAAGGTGAAGGTATCCATCCGCCCGGAAGAATTCATACTGCAAAGCGGCGGCGAGGGCATTGAGGGCGAAATCCTCTCCAGCGTGTTCCTGGGCCTGAACACCACCTATTTTATCAAGCTGTACAATGGCGATACGGCGGAAATCGTAGAGGAAAGCTCCATCTCCAGCATTCTGGAAAACGGCACCAAGGTGCGGCTGGGGCTGAAGCTGGACAAGATCAACGTTTTCAAAGAGAGTGGCTTGCAAAGCCTTACCGCGGGGGTGGTCAGCGATGCGCGCTAAGGCCGTCCGCTGGGAAGTGTGGCTGTTTATCTCCATCGGCGCCATGCTGCTGTATGCCCTGTTCCTGCTTTACCCCTTGTTCACGCTGCTTTCCCAAAGCGTAATGGGCAAGGAAGGCGTCTTTTCCCTGGAGTACTTCCAGCGCATTTTCTCCAAGGTTTACTACCTTCGGGCCATGGGCAACAGCTTCAAGGTCACGCTGTCGGTAACGCTGTTCTCCGTGCTGCTGGCTACGCCCCTGGCCTACCTGATGGCCGTGTACCAGATCCGCGGCAAGGCCATGCTGGAAATCCTGGTGCTGGTATCCTCCATGTCCGCGCCGTTTATCGGCGCCTATTCCTGGATCATGCTCTTTGGCCGCGGCGGCTCGGTAACCGGCTTCCTGCGCGAAACCATCGGCTTTACGCTGCCCGATATCTATGGCTTTCCCGGCATCGTGCTGGTGATGTCGCTGCAATTGTACTCGCTGGTGTACATGTTCGTATCCGGCGCGTTCAAGAATATGGACAATTCCCTCATTGAGGCCTCCGAATCCATGGGCTGCACCGGCGTGCGCAAGATGTTCAAAATCGTGCTGCCGCTGTTGATGCCCACGCTGCTGGCCGGCGCGCTGATGGTGTTCATGCGCACCTTTGCCGACTACGGCACCCCGCGCCTGATCGGTGAAGGGTACATGACCCTGCCGGTATTGGTATACAACGAGTTCATGGGCGAGGTTGGCGGCAACGACGGCCTGGCCGCGGCCATTTCCATTGTGGCGGTGGTCATTACCACCGGCGTCTTTCTGTTTCAGAAGCTGGTGGTCAGCCGCAAGCAGTTCTCCATGAACGCGCTGCATCCCATCCAGCCCAAAAAATTAAAGGGCGTCGGCGCGGTTCTTGCGCACCTGTACTGCTATGCCGTCGTGGCCGTCGCCATGCTGCCGCAGCTGTACGTCATCTACTCCTCCTTCCGCAAGACCAGCGGCAAGCTGTTTGTCCCGGGCTTTTCCCTAAACAGCTATGTAGATGCCTTTACCACCGTGGGCCGGTCCATCATCAACACGTATGTGCTCGGTTTTGCTTCCATCGCCGTGATCGTGGTGGTGGCCATACTCATCGCGTACGTGGTGGTACGGCGGCGGAGCGCCTTAAACAGCGCGCTGGACGTGACCACCATGTTCCCGGAAACCGTGGCCGGCTCCATCCTGGGCATCGCGCTTTTGATGGCCTTCAGCAAAAAGCCCCTGTATTTCAGCCAGACGGCGTTTATCATGATCCTAAGCTACGTCATCCGCCGGCTGCCCTATACAGTGCGCTCCTCCTCGGCCATCCTGCAGCAGATCAGCCCTTCCATTGAGGAGGCCTCCATCAGCCTGGGCGCGTCCAACATGAAGACCTTCTTCAAGGTCACCGTGCCCATGATGCTGCCCGGCGTCATCTCCGGTGCGATCCTCAGCTGGATCATGATCATCACCGAGCTTTCCACCTCCATCATCCTGTACACCACCCACACCAAGACCATGACCCTGGAAATCTATTCCCAGATCATCCGCGGCAACGACGGCATCGCCGCCGCCATCTCCTCGATCCTGACCTTCTCCACCATCATCGCCCTGGCCGTGTTCTTCAAAGTCAGCGGCAAAAAAGAAATCAAACTCTAGGGGCTTTGCCCTCAGGACCCTGTTCAAGGGATAAACCCCCTTGAAAATCCCCATATTTCATGAAGTAATGGGACTGGCGTGCTAATTGCATCGTTGCATAGTTCTTCAAAGAGACGGTGTCCGAAGGTTCCCAAAGGTTCCGAAGCCCTGCCGCCGCCTGTGGCGGATGAAGGCAGGGCGCAGGAAGGCAGCGAAAAGAAGCATTGCAAGCAAGCCTCCTTTTGAAAGGAGGTGTCAGGCGAAGCCTGACGGAGGATTGCTTAGCGCCGCAATGCGACTATTGAGCTGGCCGGACCGATCGGAAAGCCCTTTGGTCGCGTCCGCAGACGCGAAATCCTTCCTCTTGAATAACATGATGCACAATGCAGCATTTGCACGATAGTCCCATTTTTTGTATTCCAGTGAACCTTTTCCTTCCATCCCGCGTCCTATATGCGTATCAGCGCCGATGCGAGGAGACACACATGACACAAGAATCGTTCGAGGCGGAAGTCATACGGCTGACCCCCGACCTGTACCGGGTGAGCCATGCCTTGCTATTCAGGCTTGCGGACCGGCAGGACGCCGTGCAAAACGCGATCCTCAAAGCCTGGCAGCACAAAGACCGCCTGCGGGATGAAAGCAAGTTCAAATCCTTCCTTTTGAAAGTGCTCACCAATGAATGCCGCACCCTGCTGCGCAAAACGCGGCGCGAGGCGTTTGTTCCCATTCCCGATTTAGGTGCATCCCTGCCGGACGCGTCCCTCCGGGAGGCTGTCGCCGCCCTGCCGCAAAAACTTCGCACCGCCTTTGTGCTGCGTTACATGGAAGGCGCCTGCGAGGAAGAGATCGCCTACATCCTGAACATTCCCCGTGGAACGGTCAAATCCCGCCTGAGCCGGGCCAGGCTCTTGTTGCGTCAGGCCCTTTCGGAGGAGGTGTGAGCATGCAAAACAACAAAATCCCCCCGGAACGCTGGCAGGCGCTGTATGGCCCGATACCCGACGATTTCTCCACGCTGGTAGAGAAGACGCTGAAAAAAACAAGGGAGGGCCCAAAGATGAAGCGCTTTACTCTGCGCACCGCGCTGGTGCTGCTGATATGCCTCATTCTGCTGACCGGCATCGCCCTGGCTGCCGCCGGTGTGTTCAGCACCAAAAACTCGCTTGATATGTATACCTCCGCCCCGGCGGATGGCACGGGTGTGGAACTTCAAACCGACCTCCATCAAAGCAACGGCGATTTCCCTGATCTGACCGTTAAGGTGCGTGATGCCGTGTATGACGGCGTCACTGCCTATGTGACGGTGGAATACAAGCTCAAAAATCCCGAAAAGGATATGATCCTCAATATTATAGATACATTCGGATGGCCGCTGAAAGAGTACGGCCGCTGGCCAGGTTTTCATCTGCGGCCCCTGACAGATCCCAAAACGGATCCCCGCCGAAAACTGGTAGTGGACGACCGTGGAACACGCGTATATGGCATACAAAATCACTCCCTCGCCGATGCCATCTATGAATCGGATGGGGTGCTGGTACTTACGTACCGGATTCGTTTGGACAGCGAAGTCCTGTATGAGCTCAATTGGGAGGATATGCAACCGGAGGATTGGGAGAACCTGAACCTCCCCCTCCCCTCTCCCGCGCCGGAAATCAAGGGTCTACCCATGCTGGAAATCAATGAGACGGACATGATTACACCGCCGCCGGGTGAAGAAGCGGTCTTGCAGATGCTCGTTCCCGATACAGACATTGTACTTGCCGACCTTGCAGAGCCTACCCAGGCACCAGATTATCTTACAAACGTATTGAAGAAGGTGGCCAGCAAGGATCCCCTGGAGCTGATATTAAAGGCCGATTTCATGGAGTGGCCGGACAGCTCGAAGGACTACCGAAAGAAGCTGTACGACTGCGATGTGGGGATCACACTTCAAAAGCCGGCCCAGCCCGACATACGTGCTCTTCAGACTCCGGTGACCCAGAACAAGATGACGCTGACAAACGTAAAAGTCACCTTTACAAATCTGGCAACCTATATGGACATTCAATCCGTATTTCCTATGGGCATCGGAACTCGCCCGGAGGATGGCGGTGAATTGGGACCCGGCCTGGCATTTGAATGGTTGGACGCTCAGGGGAACGTGATTGAATGCATGGGACAATCCCTGAGCGGCACGTATGAATCTGGTGCCCTAGGTGGTAGCGTAGACGCTGAAAGGAACCGTTACGCAGCCTTCTGGTCCGCTGTGGAAACTATCCCCGATACCATCACGCTGCGGGCATACAGTTACTATACCGATGAATACCTGGGCACCTTCACTGTCCCTTTGGTCCCAGTGCAAGATCCCACCCCCGCCCCATAAAAGCTCGAACACAGCAAAGCGCCCGATTCTGTTTCAACCAGAATCGGGCGCTTTCCTATATTTGAAACTTTTACGCCTGCCCAAACGCCTTTACAAAGGCATCCATGACATCCTCATGGATATCAAGACTGTCCTCCACCTTCTTGCCGCTGATCTTTTCCACCGCAAACTTTTCAATGAAGTTCATTTTGGAGGTATCAAATCCGCCGCCAAGAACGCCCTGGGCACTGGCGGCCTTGCGCAGTTCGGGAGGAAACGCCGCATCCAATTGCTTCTCCGCTTGCTCCCCGCCCGCTATGCAGCACAGGAACAGCCCCAGCCTTTTCTGCTTCAGTTCAGCCGCGTGATTCGCCGCAAAGGCCTTGACCTGCTTCCTGGGCATGCCGGCATAGACAGACGCCCCCAGAATCACAGCATCATATTTACGAAGGTCCGGCGTGCGCTCCTTTAAGTTCACCAGGTCGGCCCCGCCCGGCAAAGCCGCTTTCAGCGCAATGGCGCATTTTTCCGTAACGCCGTGCTTGGTTGCATAAGCGATCAATGTAGCCATGCTCATTCCCCTTTCTTTGTCAGCGCGTTCTCGATGGATTTCAAATAGGCCTTGCTGGTCACGGTCGCCGAGGCCACCGTGTCCACATTTGTGGTTTGGGCAGCAATTACCCTCTGAAACAACTCCGGCGGCACGTTCTCCAAGGGAAACAGTACATTTTGCAAAATGGTGATATCCGTCATCTTTTCCCCGGATACCGTGACCTTCATGCGGTTGGTCCACCGGCCGCCATCATATCCGCCCTCATACGTGCCGTCTGCAAGTCCCTGGGCCGTGACCCCCGCAAGCTCCGGCTGGCTTTTTTCATCCAACCCACGGGAGACATACAAGAAAAGTCCCGTAAAAATGATCACCAATGCTGTGATGATGATTGCCGCCGCTTTGAAAAATTTCTTCATTCCCTATCCCCTTTTTCCCTCCGCGCACCTGCGCATCCCCGCAAAAAAAGGCCGCCGTCCCTTTCAGAACGTGGCCATTATACCGAATGCACAGGCATTGTCAATACATTCCCAAAGAAATTAATGGAAAACTAATGTGTTCCTAATCTTTGCGGAAAAGCTTATCTTCTGCGCTTGGGCTTGCCACCAAAAGCTGTCTTTGCGCGCACCTGCATGGCCTCCAGCATCTGCCGGCGCTCATCCGGCGTAAGCTTGCCAAAGGGCGATTCGGTGTCGGCCGCATCCTGCCGCTCCGGCCTTGCGTCCTTGTCCGCCTTGGGGGCCGGCGCCTGTGTACGGGAGCTTAGAATGATCTTGTCGTGCCTGTAATCATCATCAGGCAGATTGTCAATTTCCAGCTGGGCAGGGAGGGCGTCAAAATCGATATCCTCTTCATTCGCCGGAGCCTTCACGCCTTCCAGAAGGATGGGGGGCTTTACAGGCGCCGAACGGTAGCGCTTGCCGGCGTCCTCTTCCTGACCGTCCTGCCGCCGCCCGGCCTCTGCCGGGTCGGGCCGCTCCATCATTTCCTGCAGGGCGCTTTGTCGGGCCTTGCGCAGCCTTTCCAGCTCGGCTTTCAGTTCCTGCTGCTCCCTTTGGGCCCGGGTCATTTCAGGGGCCTGCGGTTTTTCCTTAAGCGCCGCTTCCTCCGCCTTGTTTTCCAGCGGCTTTGCATCCTCCCAGCGGGCCTGCTCCTTTTTCAAAAGCGTCAGCCATTCCTGCTCCAGCCGCTCCTGGCCCTGGCGAAGCTGCGTCAGCTGCTGCTCCAGGCGTTCCTGCGTAGGAACAGGCGAATCCGGCTGGCTATCCTTGTCCAGCAGCGCCTGCTTGTACAAATCCTGCAAAAAGGCGCAGCGCTTTTCCAGCGTCCGTGCTTCGTCCCGGGCACGGCTCGCCTCCCGGCGCCCTTTGTCCCTGGCATAACCGGTAAAGGAGGCGAGCAAAATCAGCACGGCAAAGGGCAGCCATGATTTTACGTCGGCAAGCAGCGCCCATACATCCATGCCACGGGCGCCGTACCCGCGGGCGATGGAAAAGCTGGCAAGGATCACGGCGAACAGGCCCGTGTGCAGCCCATGGGCCGCGCTTACGAGCACAACATAGATGAGTCTCAAGTCCGCCGCGGGAAGGGAGCCTGCGTTTTGCAGTATCTGCAGCGCTTCCATGGCGGCAAAGCCCGCAACCAGGGAGGTCCCTTTGATCACCGCCGGATAACGGCTGAAAAAGCCGCGGATTCTGCTCTTGCCCGACGCTTGCCTGGCTACCGCCGCTTTGACGGCGGCATACAGGCTGTCCAGGGAAACGCTGAGCCGCTCGGCAGGCGCAAAGCCGTAATTGCGCAGCGCTGTGCTCCCTTCCATGGGCGGATGCCCGCCGCTGCCGGCGCCCTGGGATACACTGGCCCCCAGCAGCCCCAGCAGGGCGGTCAGCTCCCGCACGGACAGCGCCTCGGCGCCGCGCACACAGAGCAGCGCCTCCGTCTGCGCATCCTTCTCCACCAGCCGGTAGATGAGCTGCGCCACCTCGGCGGCGGAAACAAAATCCATCTGCGCGTCCCTTAAAAAGGGCAGGACGACCGTTTCCCCCCTGGCGGCGCAAAGCAGCATCCTCCCGGTCAGCGTGTCATCCTCACCCGGCCCGAAAATGCAGGGCAGGCGCAGTACGGTGACTTCCAGCCCCTGATGGCGGTAAGCGGCGCAAAGCTGCTCCATGGCCTGCATCAGCACTCCGCGCTCGCTGGCGGCGTCAAAAGGCCGGCTTAGTTCGCCGGAGGTAATATACAGCACCCTGGCAAGGCCGTGCCGCTTGGCAAGGGCCAGCGCGCTGCTCAAAAGATCGGCCTCCCCGGCAACGCGGCTTTGCTGCTCGCCGCGGGTACCAAGGAATATCATGGCATGAAACGTATAGGTCTGAAAAACCTGTTCCAGCGTTTTTTCCTGGGACAGCGCGACAATATCGACCCCTTTTGTATGGGCGATGGCCGGTGTATTGAACGCCGCGATCACGGCGTGATGCTGCCGGGAAAGCCGCTGGCATACATGGGCGGCGAGGGATGCGCCGTTGCCGGTTATCAGAACATTTCTCATTCGTACCCTGTCCTTCCATCCATTGCTGAGAGGCCGGGATGATCAAGGCAATACGATATCCATTATATGGTTAGATATATTCACATGTATCATATCATGAAACGCAAGCGCTTTCAATCCATTTCGTGTATGGAATCAAACGATTTCCGGCAACCTTTATGGGAGCGGGCGGTTTTGAATACCTGTTGTACTTTTTTCATTTTGCCGTGCAGGAATTCTGTCAATTTATTGACATTGATGGATTGCATCCTTATAATAGCAATGTTAGCGGACATGCCGCGCAAGAGGCGCAACAGAAACAAGGAGGTTCATCCATGGCTATCAAAATGACTGTGGACGGCAACACGGCCGTCAGCCATGTCGCTTATGCGTTCAGCGATGTGGCGGCGATTTATCCCATCACGCCTTCCTCCAACATGGCGGAAATGGTGGATGAGTGGTCGGCCCAGGGGCGCAAAAATCTGTTCGGACAACAGGTCCGTGTGGCGGAAATGCAAAGTGAAGCCGGCGCGGCCGGCGCTGTGCACGGCTCCTTGGTGGCCGGCGCTCTGACCAGCACCTTTACAGCCAGTCAGGGTTTGCTGCTTATGATCCCGAACATGTATAAAATCGCCGGTGAGCTTTTGCCCTGCGTTTTCCATGTAAGCGCCCGCGCACTGGCCGCCCACGCCCTTTCCATCTTTGGCGACCATCAGGACGTGATGGCCTGCCGTCAGACCGGCTATGCCATGCTGTCCTCCAACAGCGTGCAGGAAGCCATGGACCTGGCGCTGGTTTCCCACCTGGCCACGCTGAAAGCCAGCGTGCCCTTCCTGCATTTCTTCGACGGCTTCCGCACCAGCCACGAAGTGCAGAAGATCGACGGCATCGAGTACAGCGAAATCGAATCCCTGGTCGATCAGACGAAGATTGCCGAATTCCGCGCCCGTGCCATGAACCCCGAACATCCCCACCAGCAGGGCACTGCCCAGAATCCCGACATCTACTTCCAGAACAGGGAAGCCGCCAATAAATTCTATGACGCCGTGCCCGAGATCGTGGAAGGCGTCATGGCCGATGTGCATAAGCTCACCGGCCGCAAGTACGAGCTGTTCCAGTATGTCGGCGCTCCCGACGCGCAAAAGGTCATCATCGCTATGGGCTCCGGCTGCGAAACCATTGAAGAAACCATCAACGCCCTTTTGAAGAAAGGCGAAAAGGTCGGCCTGATCAAGGTCCGCCTGTACCGCCCTTTCTCCGCCAAGCACTTTATCGCCGCCATCCCCGCCAGCTGCAAGAAGCTGGCCGTGCTGGACCGCACCAAGGAAGCCGGCAGCCTGGGCGAACCCCTGTACCTTGACGTCCGTTCCGCCCTGGCCGAAGCCGGCCGTGAGCTGACCGTCGTCGGCGGCCGCTATGGCCTTGGCAGCAAGGAATTCACCCCCACCATGGTCAAGGCTGTGTACGACAACCTGGACGGCGAAATGAAGAACCACTTCACCGTGGGTATCGAAGACGACGTGACAGGCCTGAGCCTGCCCCTTGGCGAGCAGCTGATCGCGGCCCCCGCCGGCACCGTGGCCTGCAAGTTCTACGGCCTGGGCGCGGACGGCACCGTCGGCGCCAACAAGAACTCCATCAAGATCATCGGCGACCACACCGACATGTATGTGCAGGGCTATTTCGCCTACGACTCCAAAAAGTCCGGCGGCCTGACCGTCAGCCACCTGCGCTTTGGCAAATCCCCCATCCAGTCCACGTACCTGATCGACGCCGCGGACTTTGTGGCCTGCCACAACCCCGCCTACGTCACCGTGTATGATATGGTCTCCTCTTTGAAAGAGGGCGGCGTGTTCCTGCTCAACAGCCCCTGGAGCGCTGAGGAAATGGACGCTCAGCTGCCCGCCAAAATGAAGCGGCTGCTGGCCAAGAAAAAGGCCCGCTTCTACACCATCGACGCCATCGACCTGGCCGGCAAGGTGGGCATGGGCGGCCGTATCAACACCATCATGCAGGCTGCCTTCTTCAAGCTGGCCGAAGTCATCCCCTACGAAGAGGCCGAAAGCTACATGAAGGCCTATGCCAAGAAGACCTATGGCCGCAAGGGCGACGCGGTTGTGCAGCAGAACTATGCCGCCATCGACAGCGCCATCTCCGGCCTGAAGGAAGTCAAGGTTCCCGCCGAATGGGCAAACGCCCAAACCGGCGCAGAGCCCGTGCGCGTCAAGGCCACCGACTACTTCTATGATGTCATTTCCCCCATCCTGACCCAGGAAGGCGACAAGCTGCCCGTCTCAAAGTTCGATCCTGCCGGCGTTGTGCCCACCGCCACCACCCGCTATGAAAAGCGCGGCATCGCGGTGAAGGTTCCCAAATGGATCCCCGAAAACTGCATTCAGTGCAACCAGTGTTCCCTGGTTTGCCCCCACGCCGTCATCCGCCCCATCTACACCCCCGAAGCCATGATGAAGGATGCCCCCGAGGGGTATGTGACAAAACCTGCCAGCGGTAAGGAATTCGCCGGCATGCAGTTCCGCATCCAGATCAGCCCCATGGACTGCACCGGCTGCGGCAACTGCGCCGAGGTGTGCCCCGCCAAGACCAAGGCCCTGGAAATGGAACCCCTGGAGACCCAGAAGTACCAGGAGCCTTTCTGGGAATTCGCCATGACCATGCCCGAAATCACGACGATCACCAACAAGGCTACCGTAAAGAACAGCCAGGCTTTGAAGCCGCTGTTTGAGTTCTCCGGCGCCTGCGCAGGCTGCGGCGAGACCCCCTACATCAAGCTCATCACCCAGCTGTACGGCGACCGCATGGTCGTTGCCAACGCCACGGGCTGCTCCTCCATCTACGGCGGTTCCGCCCCCACCTGCCCCTACACCGTCAACGAAAAGGGCCAGGGTCCCGCATGGGCCAACAGCCTGTTCGAAGACAACGCCGAGTTCGGCTTCGGTATGCAATTGGCGTATGCGCAGCGCCGCGAAAACCTGGCCCAAACCGTTGAAAAGCTGATCGCCGTGGAGTATACCGAGGACGCCGTCAAGGAAGCCGGCAAGGAATGGCTGGCGGGCATGAATGACGCCGAAGCATCCAAGGCTGCCGCGCAAAAACTTTTGGCCGCCTGCAAGGACGGCGTTGATGTGGACCTGACCGGCACCGAGTGGGAAGCCGAGTGGCTGAAAAACGGCAAGGTCTGCACCTGCGAGGCCTGCACCCTGGCGCAAGAGGTCATTGACAACACCGACCTGCTGGTCAAGAAGTCCGTTTGGATCTTCGGCGGCGACGGCTGGGCCTATGACATCGGTTACGGCGGGCTCGACCACGTGCTGGCATCCGGCCAGGATGTGAACGTGCTGGTTCTGGATACCGAAGTGTACTCCAACACCGGCGGCCAGGCCTCCAAGTCCAGCCCCACCGGCGCTGTGGCCAAGTTTGCCGCCGCCGGCAAGCGCACCCGCAAGAAGGACCTGGGCCTGATGGCCATGAGCTACGGCTACGTGTATGTTGCCACCGTCGCCATGAGCGCCAACCCCGCCCAGTTGATGAAGGCCGTCAGCGAGGCCGAGGCCTATCCGGGCCCCTCCCTGATCATCGCCTACTCCCCCTGCATCAACCACGGCATCAACATGGGTCTTTCCCAGGCCGAAACCCGCAAGGCTGTTGCCACCGGTTACTGGCCGCTGTATCGGTACAACCCCGATCTTCAGGATCAGGGCAAGAACCCCTTCGTTCTGGACAGCAAGGATCCCACCCAGAGCTACCAGGATTTCCTGAAGGGTGAAACCCGCTACACCTCCTTGACCAAGCTGTTCCCCGAAACAGCCGAAAAGCTGTTTGCCGAAGCGGAGAAGGATGCCGCCCATCGTTTGGATACGTACAAGAAGCTGGCCCAGTAAGGTCAGTGACTCAACAAAGTCAGGGAGCCGCCCGTTGGGCGGCTCCCCTTATTATTGGGTCTCTTGGTCTGCATTACCAAACCGGTACGCCCAAGCCCCTTTTTTGAATGATGTACTGCGTTAAATCGTTATAGGGCACCATCCCAAACCGGTATTGGCTGGGGTCAATCATATCATGAAGCCAGTCCGGCAGCTTCGCATCCCATTCTATCATTTCATTGTCCTTGTATGGAAAGTCCTTTGTCCTATTTGGAGTATGGAAAAATAGTGCGTCCGCCTCTCCATCTTCACTGACGTGAATCCATGTCTGAAACGGTTTGTCCCACTTTGCAGATTGCGCCTGCACCACATCGAGCATACCCAGATAATGCCGCATATACCTTTGCCGGCGCTTGGGTTGATTGACAGTAGCCCCCCTCATGTCCAGATGCTTATGCCAATAGTCAAACCAATCCCCAGCAGAATAATCAACCTGAAACTCTTTGGCGGCTCGTGCGGCGTACCTGTCCGCTTTCTTGAAATCCCTTGTCTTTTTGTTCATGACTGCCTCCAAATTCATTCTGGATAAAAGTGATAAAATGAGCGGCGCATAAGCGGCCGCATTACTCGCTTTCCTTTGGATCAATCAAAAAACCCTGTTCGTGTGCCATGTGCACAACGACACCTACATGCCCCTTTTCCTTGATGACTTCCATCACATGATTGACCGGCTTGACGGGCGCGATCCTGTACTGCAATTGAGGCACGCTCGGCGCAAGGTACCTGGTGAATGCACTCCCTTGTGATGATTGCATCTGACCTGATAGACCCCTCCCCTGTACCACATCCTCCAAATCAATGATCTGAACTTCCCCTTTGTACTTTCTCTTTTCCTCGCCCGCCCAGCAGGTATAGACTTCGGCCTGATCCCCCGGCTGCAGGTATTTGCACAGAAACTCCATCAGCGTTTTCTCAGAACTGACATACAGATTATATAAGTGAGGCAGCATAAAATGTTTGGCCATCACTTTCCTGCCGGTTTCAAACACTTCGCCGCCCCGGTGTGTAATGATGGGTTCATACGGCTCGAGCCTTACCCCCTGCGTATCAGATACGGTTTCGTATACGATCACCTTGCCCTTCAGCTGTTCTGTCTTCTTTTGGTGTTCACTGTTCATATCCGTCAATTGATTGGTCATTGGATTTCGCGGTGCAACAAAATCGATGGAGTTCCTATACGCCATGTAGCTATTGTAGATCGCTTTGGGCGGTACGCCAAACAATCCGGTGGGCAGTTCCCGGCTGCAGGCCAGGTAATCAAAATAGCTCATTGATTTTTTACCTCTCCATCCATCGTGATCATGCCGCGGCGTATTTTATTTGCTTATACAGTAATCAGTTCCTCGGCGCTTGTGCTTCCCGGTCAAACAACAGCCGCTCCGCATGGTAGGCCTCCTCTATGATTACCCTGGCTTCCGGCACCATGCCGGCATAGTGGACGTCGATCTTTTCCCGGTACCAGTCAAGCCCTTGCCTGTACCCAAATTGCTTCACGGAAAAGGCGTAGCGCAGCCAGTAACCGGGCATAATCACCTGGCTTGCGGCATCAGCGTTGGAAATGCAAACTTCCTCTGCCGTGCCCTGATGCAGCGCCAATGGCGCGGAATGAGTTAAAATGCACTGACGGACAGCGGCAATCTTTTCGGTGGGGTACCCATAGTCTGACAGTATCTCCGCCGCCCGCTCCCCGCCCAGGATGTGATGACTGGCCACCGACGCGTAGTCCTCAACGGCGGCGATGTCATGCAGGTAGGCGGAAAGTGCCACGATCTCCCGGTCGGCGCCCAGGTCCTTTGCCAAAGCATCGGCAATGCCGGCCATCACGCAAACGTGCTTTTCAAAAAAATCCATATCGAAAGGCCCTTTCCCCCGGCGGCAGACATCCTCTATCAAATCCCGCATCGCGTTCACCAGCATGCGTTTTGCCTCCTTCACACAGCATCACCTGCCCGTATCATAACAGGGAAAGACCTCAATGGCAATATATGCCTTTGCACCCGTGGCATGCGGCGCCGCCGCCATAGGAAAAAACCTTCCGAAGCGCCTGCCCGGAAAGTTTTTTAAAGATGTAACCATATGGCGTTATTCCGCTTAGCTGTTTCCGTATTCCTTGCCGCTGTCGTGGCTGAACTGCCAGTTGATGCCGAACTTGTCGGTGACCATGCCGTACAGGTTGCTCCAGAAGGTTTCCTGAAGCTCCATGTCCACCTCGCCGCCTTCGCTCAACGCGTGAAACAGCCGCTTGATCTCCTCCGCATCCTTGGTGACAATGGTCAGGCTGATATTGTTGCCTTGGGTAAAGGGCATGCCCGGCGGCACATCGCAGAACATCACGGTATCGCCGCCGATGGCAAGGTCCGTATACATGATCAAGCCCTTGTCCTTTTCGTCGAGCCCCATGTCGTCATCCCCCGGCGCTTCGCCGTAGGTCATGAACTTGGGCTTCTCCGCCTTGAAAACCTTTGCGTAAAATTCCACCGCTTCGCGGCAGTTGCCGTCAAAATTCACGAAAACCTGCAATGCCATATCTTTCACTCCTTGCTTGATGGGTTGTCCTGGTAATGGTATACCACAAGCAGACCATCTTTAAACAAGGTCAACCCTTCATAGAATGCAACAGCCTATCCACTTCTTCCATCTGCCCTTTGGAAAGCGGCCCGAAGGCCATGGACCCGGCGTTTTCTTCGGCCTGCTTCACCGTTTTGAATCCGGGAATGGGGATCGTGCTGCCGCTTTTCCCCCACAGCCAGCAAAGCGCGCCCTGGGCCAGGGTCTGCCCATCGCTTGTCAGTACATCGCGGATGCCGTCCAGCATTTTCAAAAAGGAAGCAACGGGCTTGCCATCCTCAAAGTATCTGACCCAGCTGTGGCCCGCGCCGCGTACGTCATCCTTGGGCAGCCTGGCTTCGCCGGCAAACTTGCCGCTGAGCAGCCCCATGGCCAGGGGCGAACGGATGACGCAAGCCAAACCGTTTTGCTCGCACAGGCGCACCATTTCGCTGGAGTCCGCAAAGATGTTCAGCTCGTGCTCAATGGCCGAGCAGTTTGCGCGCTTTGCAAACTCCGCCGCGCCGCCCATAAGGTCGGTGCTCCAGCCATAGGTGCGTATCTTGCCCTTTTTAACCAACCGGTCCAGCACATCGCAGACGCCGGGGATTTCGCTTAAGGCAATTTCCCATACATGCAAAAGATACAGGTCGATATAGTCCGTCCTAAGGCGTTTTAGGGATGCCTCGCAGGCACGCTCAATATACCCTGGGTCCAGGTTCACCCCGTGCAGCGTTTTGGTGCTTTCGTTGCCAAAGTAGCCAAATTTGCTGCTGATGACAATGTCCCTCCTGCGGCCCGCGATGGCTTGGCCTACGACTTCCTCGCTGTGGCCGACACCGTAGGCATCCGCCGTATCCAGATAGTTCACGCCCAGATCAAAGGCCGCGTGCAGCGCCTTGATGGATTCCCGGTCGTCCACCCCTCCCCAGCCATCGGGCAGCCCATTCAAAATGAAAGGCCCGCCGATGGCCCAGCAGCCAAGGCCCAAAGCGCTGACTTCTATGCCCGACCTGCCCAGCGTTCTTGTAAAGCGCATGTCTATCCTCCCCCTGCCGGTGTAATGTCCGGCATTCTTGATGTGAACAGCATACAATAAATAATTGGCACTCAACAGTTCCAATTGACGATTCATTTTTTGGAGCCAATTTTACACAGTCAAAAGGCCCGGCGCGTAAAGCGCCGGGCCTTTTGAAAAAATCATTCGCTATTTCAAATTCTTGTACAGCGTATTGAGCAATGTCCCGTCCTCATTCTGGGAAAGCTCCCAGATGCCCGCGCCGGCCAGCCCCTGGTTTTTGATATAAGCGGCCTTCTGCGCGAGGGACGCGGCATCCTCATACGTGATAAAAGTGGAGCCGTTGAACAGCCAGGGCGTTTTGCCCGCTGCGCCATAATAACGGGTGTACGATTTGTCGGATAAATACTGGGATACGATGGCGTCGTAGTACAGCGTCTTGTAGCCGCTGTAGATTTTGTAGATGCCTGACCCGCCGCCCTTCACATTGCTGTAGCGGTGGCCATAGAAGGGCACGCCCATCACCATCTTTGATTTGGGGAATCCCGCGTCGGCCCATGCCTTGACAGCCTGGTCGGCACTCCAGACAAACTGGGGCGAAGAAGCGGCGGAGCCGTACAGCGGCGCGTTGTGGTCGGTGTACTTGTCGCCGTATCCATGGATGTCATAGGCCATCACGACGCCGAAATCCAGGTACTGGGCGATGGACTTCATCTGCACGTTGTTCACGAATTCCTTGCCCGCGCCGCCGGCGATGGTCAGCTGATACCGCTTCCCATCCTTTTTCCCCTGGGCGTCCAGCTTCTCCCGCAGCTCTTTCAGCAGCAGCGTAAAGTTTTCCTTGTCGGCTGCCCGGTAGGCGTTCTCCGGCTTGCCGCCGCTGACGGGAAACTCCCAGTCGATGTCCACGCCGTCCAGCCCATGGGTGGCCACAAACTCCGCGGCGCTCCACGCAAACGCTTCCCTGCGGCTGGCTGTGGAAGCCGCGTTGGAAAACCGGCCGGACCATTCCCACCCGCCTACGGAAATCAGGGTCTTGAGGTTGGGATACTTCTTTTTCAAGGCCCGAAGCTCCGCAAAGTTTTTCAGGTCCACCTCCGAGTCGCCCATCACAACCTTGTTATCGCTGCTGATGTTCGCAAACGCGTACAAAATGTGAGTCAGTTTGGAGGCCGGGATGTCGCTGGGCGTGTACCCGGAATAGGCTGCCCAGCCGGCGTAGTAACCGGCAATAATTTTGCCTGCCGTACCGCCGCCCTTGGTGGTCACGGTAATCTTTTCACTGGCGCCGGAGATGTTGCCGGCCGCGTCCTGGGCGGCCACATAAAAGACATACGCAGTCCCCGGCGCAAGCCCGGTAACCGTTGCTTCCGTATTTTTCGTATAAGTCAGGTATGCCTGGTCCTTGTACACGGCGTAGGAAGCCACACCCACGTTGTCTGTGGATTTCTGCCAGGTGAGACGCACCGAAGTCGTATCCACACTGGCTGCCGTCAAGCCTGTGGGCTTGGTTGGCTTCAACGTGTCGGCCGCGGCGGCAGCGCCCAAGGACATGGTGCACAGTATCAGCACCGTCAGCCCTGCGCCCAGTGCCTTTGTAAACCTATTCGTTTTCACTCGCAAGAAAGCCCCTTTCTGCTAAATAAATACTGAATTACTATAGTATATTTGTGCAATCAGAACAACCCACAATATATGGAATCATGAAAAACAGCACGAAGCCGGGCGAAATATTGGGAATATGATACCTGTGCCAGGAAAACGAGGGCATAAAAAAACAGCGCCCTTCAGCGCTGGTGGACAAAGGCTGTGCATACAGGCCGGAAGGCTGCTACCGGCCTTGAATCACGCCCATTGCGATGCTTGCAATGAGCAGGAGGGCGAGCACGCATATGATGATGTTCATCGTACGGACAGACACATGGATATGACGGTAGAGAGATTCCCGCATCCCCCTTGACCGCTGCGCCGCCTTTTTTCCCGCGTCCGTGCTTGATCGCAAATCGCGTTCGTTTTTGCCAAGATTCATGCTATTACCTCTTCACAAGGGACTTGCGTACGTCGATGGCCACGGCCAGTACAATGATCAAACCCCTGATAATGTACTGCCAGTAGGCGTTGACCTGCAGAAAATACAAGGAGTAGTTGATGGCCTGCAGGATGATCGCACCGATGACGACGCCCTGTATCGTGCCCACGCCGCCCGAGAAGGAGACGCCGCCGATGACGCAGGCCGAAATGGCATCCAGCTCGTAATTGATGCCCGTATTCGCACCAACCGATTGGATGCGGGCCGCCTCCAGAAAGGAAGCGATGCCGTACAGTACGCCGGCCATCAGGAACACCGACATGATCGTCCGATCCACGTTGACGCCGGACACCGCGGCGGCTTCCGTGTTACCGCCCACGGCAAACATGTTCTTGCCCAGCCTTGTCTTGTTCCACACGACCCACATAACCACCGCCAGCAGCAGGAAGTAGATGACCGACAAGGGAATCTTCATGCCTCCGAGCATCAGATTTCCCGCGCCCGCATCGAGGAACCCTTGTTCAAAAGTCGACAGCGCCTGGGCTGACCCGGAGGGCTGGGCTTCGATATAGATGCTGTTGGCGCCAAAGGCAATCAGCTGCGTGCCCAGGGTGATGATGAACGCGTGCATATGCAGCTTGGCCACGCCAAATCCGTTGATGGCGCTGAAGATCACGCTGATCGCAATCGCGGCCAGAAACGGCACGATCAGCGGCAATTGCGAGGTCATGCCCTGATAATAGCGCGAGGCGTAGGTGACGGACTGAACCATGGACGCGGTCACCGCGGCGCTTAAGCCAAGCAGCCGGCCGATGGAAAGGTCGGTGCCCGCAAGCACAATGATGCCGGCGCAGCCCAAGGCCAGTATCCCCTTTGTGGACGCCTGCTTTAAGATGTTCAGAATGTTGGAGAGCGCCACAAAGTTTGGCCGGATGATGCTCACTGTCACCAGAATCGCAATGAGAATAATGTACAAGGCGTAGTTGAGCAGAAACTCGCCGACTTTTCTGTTGTCGATTCTTCTTGTCTTTTCCATGCCTCATCCCTCGCTCTATACGTATTTTGCGGCCAGGCGGAGGATTGCTTCCTGCTCGCCTTCGATACCGCCAAAATCCTCGCCGCGTTTCACGATACCAGCCATTCTGCCGCCCGACATGACGAGTATGCGGTCGCAGATGCCAATCAGCTCCGGCATTTCAGAGGACACCATCACAATGCCCTTTCCCTCCTGCGCAAGCTGCAGAATCAGCTGATATATTTCAAATTTCGCGCCAACGTCGATACCTCTTGTAGGTTCATCCAGCAGCAGGATTTCGGGTCTGGTCAAAAGCCACCGGCCAATAATCACCTTTTGCTGATTGCCGCCCGACAGGCTGCGTATGGGCGACCGCTGGCCGGGCGTCTTCACCTTCAGGCTGTCGATCACCCATTTGGTATCCTTGCTCATTTTTCTGTTGGAAAGAAGCGCCTTGCCGTAGGAAAGCATGTTGGAGATGGTGGCGTTGAACGTAAGGCTCATGACCGGGAAAATGCCCGTGGCCCGCCGCTCCTCGGTAATCAGGGCAAAGCCGTTCCTGATCGCCGCCTCGGGCGTTTTGTTTTGAATCTGCCTGCCATGCAGCCGGATATTTCCATTTCCCCTTGTGTTCACGCCAAAGAGCGTGTTGAGTAGCTCCGTGCGGCGCGAGCCGACCAGGCCGGCAACGCCGAGCACTTCGCCCTTATGCAACGTAAAGCTTACATCATGGCAGGCGGGCTCATACTTCCCGGTCAGGCTGCTCACTTCCAAAAGCACTTCCCCCGGAACGTTCTTTTTTTCGGGAAAACGCTGCTTGAGGTCACGGTTGACCATCAGGCGGATGATCTCGTTGGTGTCAAGCTCTTTTGCGGGCCGTGTGGCGATCCATTGGCCGTCCCGCATGATGGTCACATCGTCGGAAATGCGCAATATCTCATCCATTTTATGGGAAATATAAATGATGCCTACATCTTTTTCTTTGAGCTGCCGGATGATCGCAAACAAATGCTCCACTTCGCTTTGCGTCAGCGAGGAAGTCGGCTCGTCCAGCACGACAATTTTGGCATTGTAGGAAACCGCCTTGGCGATTTCCACCATCTGGCGCCTTGCCACAGACAGGTTGCCAATGATCTCCCTGGGGCTTACATCAATGCTCAACTCGCGAAAAACGCGGATGGTATCCTCATACATTTTTTTCCCGTCGATGAACCTGTTCCTGACGGGGAACCTGCCCAGCCAGACATTTTCCATCACGCTGCGGCGCAGCACCTGGTTCAATTCCTGATGGACCATGGCCACGCCATGATCCAGCGCATGCCTGGGATCGGAAAAATCGACGCTCGCCCCTTCCATGAGGATCGTGCCGGCGTCTTTTTTGTATATGCCAAACAGGCATTTCATCAATGTGGATTTTCCCGCGCCGTTTTCGCCCATCAGCGCGTGAACGGTACCGGGTCTGAGTTTCAATTGCGCTTTGTCCAGCGCGCGAACGCCCGGAAACTGCTTTTCGATATCAATCATCTCAAGCAGGTATTGGACAGCCTTTTCTCCCATGAAAATCACCGCTCTTTGTCACGATCAAAAGGGAAGAGGCGCGAAGTCGATTCACACCTCTTCCCGTGCCTTTTAAGCGTTGCAAGCGTATCAGGTTATTGGACCTCGGTAATTTTTGCGTAGGGGATGCGGATGCACTTGAATTTATCATCGGTGTATTGGTAATCGGTACCATCCAGCCACTCCTTGCCCTGCGCGCCGTTGACGGCGATACGTATGTTGGCCTTGCCCATGGCGTCGCCATCCTGCTTGACGGTAGCGGTCATGCTGCCTTTTTTGATGGATTCCAGCGCGGAGTCCACCGCGTCAACGCCAATGATCACAACGGAAGGATCGCCAGCCGTGCCGGTGTTATAGCCAACGCTGTTCAGCGCGGCAACGGCGCCCAGCGCCATCATATCGTTGTTGGCGAATATAACTTCGATCTTGTCGCCAAAGGATGCCCACGTTGCGGTAATGGCCTCCTGCGCCTTGGCCTGGTCCCAGTCGCATACAAGGGTTTGGCCCAGCTGCTCCAGCTTCAGCCCTTGGGCGATGGCTGTCTCCACGGAATACTGGGTGCGGGCGATGGCTTCGTCATTATTTGCCTCGCCCTTGAGCATCACATACTGGAGCGTGCCGTCGCCATTCTTGTCGATGGCGGGGTCTTTCTTGTACAGGTCGGCCAGGATCTCGCCCTGCATGTCGCCTGCCTGACGGGCCAGGGTGCCGATGAAGATCGTGCCGGTATCCACCAGAACGGCCTGCACCGTCTCTTCCGCGGGCTGCTTGTTGTAAAACAGGAAGGGGACGCCGGCATCCTTGAACATGTCCACCAGCACCTTGCCGTTGGCGACTTCAGCCAGGTTGATGATGACGAAATCGGGCTTTTCGCCGGCGATGATGGTGGCTTGCTCGATCTGCTTGGCCATATCGTCGGCGGCGTCGTACATGGTCAGCCTGATATTGACGCCCAGCTCCTGGGAATAGGTGGCAGCCCATTTTTCCATGGCGGCGCGAACGGTGGAGCCATAGGTGTCGTCATACTTCCAGATCAAAGCGCGGATGTCAAGATCGGTCTTTGCGCCTGCCGTGGGTTCTGCGCTGGCGATGGGTGCCGCGCTGACCGTAGGCGTTACGCCGGCCTGGGGATCTATGTTGGCAGCGCAGGACACTGTGGCAAGACCTATGATGAACACCATCACCATCAATACCAGTTTTTTCATAAAGCGTTCCTCCTTGCGATATGGGATCGAATCCAAACGGCGGGATGTATAGCCGTTTTCCCTGATTCAGGAGCAGGGATGCGGGAATCAAACGTGCGCCGGTCACCCGCGCAAATAAAAGATCGCATCGTCCCCCAGCGCATGATCCGCATGGGAGGACGAGCGACTTTTTGAGTCAACGCTATTATTGCCGGACATACGCCGCGGCATGTGTAAACAGCCAAAAGATAGTGATTTCGTTCGTCTTTTAGTATCCGGCCTCTATGGTCAGGATATGATCGTACAGCATCTGGTTGACAGGCACGCTCAGGCCATGCTTCTTTGCCAGCTTAAGTACCGTACCCGAAAACAGTTCCACCTCGCTGTACCGCCTGGCCTCCACATCCTGGCGCATGGAGGGTTTGCCTTGGGGGCTCAAGGTGCCCAGTATGCGCAGCCAATAGGCAATGTCTGTATCGGAAAGGCCGATCCCTTCCAGTTTGGAAAGCTCCATCACTTCCCGCATGGCGGCGATCATGGTATCCCGCTGCCGGCCTTCCTGGAAAACGGACTCATAGTCCGGCCCGAACACGGCCACCGTCTGGTTGACGCCCACATTGAGCATGAATTTGCCCCACATGCGCTTGAGCATATGCGCATCCACCTCAAAAGGAAAATCAGCGCTTTCAAAGAAGGCGGATACCCTTTGCACCTTTTCAGGCATCGGCCCGCCATCCGCCGGACCGATGCACAGCCTGCCCATGCGGGTATAGGTCAGGCTGTTGCCTTCCTTTACGGCGTCCATTCCCTGGGCCACGCAGTAAATCACCCTGTCCATGCCATAGGCCTTGGCGATGATCTCTTCGCTCAAGATGCCGTTTAACAGTGACAGGATCAGCGTATCCGGCCCCACCTGGTTTTGGATTGTCAAAATGGCGTCGTCAAGCTGCAGGGATTTGACGGCGATCAATATCAAATCGGCAGGCGATGTCTTCTCCTGCGGCGTTACGTAATGAAAGCCGCAGGCTTCCCCGTTGCTGTACACCATGTCTGTTTTATAGCGCTCTATCCTGCCGGCATCGGCGATGATCCGAAGCTTCTCCTGCCCCATCCGCTTGGACAACAGATGGCCAAACAGCGTTCCCAGCGCCCCCAGGCCGACAATTGCCACGGTTTCAATCTTTTTCATTTGCATTGCCTTTCGTGCTTTGCTATTTGCCTATGGAAGCGTCGTTGTCATAGCCCCGCTGCTCCCAGTAGCCTTGATAATTGGCATCGTCCGAGAGGGTGATCTTGTTCACCCACCGGGCCCATTTGTAGCCCAGCTTATCCTCCGCCACAACAATAAAAGGATAGCCCATCTCCGGCGGCAGATCAATCCCGTTGGCGCCATATGCCAGGATCAGCTGCTTATCCACCACCGTTTGCAGTGGCAGCGATGTGGTATACCCGTCCACAGCGCTGAAGATCACTGTCACAGCCTCAGGCTTTACACCGGCCTTGTTCATCAGCTCTTCCAGCAGCACGCCCTTCCATAAGATGGTGGCGCTCCACCCTTCCACGCAATGGAGAGTGATCATCCGCTCATAGGCGTCCAGCGCCTTCACCTGGTCATAGGTGAGGGTCACAGGCGTATTCACCAGGCCATCGATGGTCAGGGCATAATTGTTGATGTCCACCTGCTGCACGCCATTGATGGAATTGTCCCTGGGGCCTACGGCCGGGTCCAGCCTGGCGCCCTGGTATTCGGTGACCTCCCCTTCCCGGTAGCGGCTTTGGGTGGCGCCGGATACGCCGTCGGAGGCGCTCCTTGGCCCGCCCGGAGCATTTGCGCTCGCGCAGCCCGAAAGCAGCAGAAGAAGCATAAGCATGACAGCCAGCATGCGTTTCATAGCCATTTTCCCCCTCTTTTTCATCATACTAAAAAACCTCCCGCAAATCAAACAAGATATTTGCGGATAGTTTGCCTCATGATGAAAAGGGGATGCAAACGGATGCAAATAATATGCCCGATTACCAAAAAGGCAGCCTGCCGCGATAGCGCCAAAGCTCCATGCAGCAGGCTGCCAGACATAGGATCAGGCTTCTTCCCAGAACCTGCGGTCACCCTTTCGCGCGGCCTCCGCTTCGGCCAGCAGGCAAGGATCCTCGTCCATATCCATCAACACCCTCGGATAACAGCAGGTGCGGCGCTTGTGCCAGCGACGCCGGCCAAACTCGTCTTCTATGATGCACCATTCCCAGCCGTAGTCGGCCGCGACCTTGGCATCAATACAGAGGTTGTCGTCAATATACATCAACACCCGCGGATAATAGCATTCGCGGCAATTGAAACGGTGGCGGCGATGGAATCCTCCCGCGCCTTCCGTATCCCACCATTTCCCGTCCCGATCGGCCTCCGCCTCGCCATCCTCCAGGGTGCATTCATTGTCATCGATATACATCAGCACCAGCGGATCAAAACAGTCTTCACACGGCCGGCGCTCGTGGTGCCGCTTGCGCCATGACCTTTCCTCTCCTGCGACGCAGTTGTTCCTACATCCGTATCCCATATTTAGCTCTCCTTTTGTTATGGACCCATGCTGCCGAAGAAGCACAGACCCGCAAACGTATAAACCTATGCGCCAAGCGGCGCGAATGATAAAAACAAGGCCCAATATGAGATTATGAAATTCAGGCAGGAAACGTGCCGTGGATAGGTATACGCCTATATAAGCCATGGCATGGCGCTTTTTGACGCCGCTTTGTTGCACACGAAAAGGCCGCCGGCAAATTGCCGGCGGCCCCATGCGCTTGCAAGAAACTGTTTTGTTATTCAGCCGTCTTGGTGATCAGGGCCACCTGAACGCCGATGCTGGGTTCGACCGTCATGCCGGCCAGGAAATCCACAGCGGTCTGCACGCCGATGATACCCATCTGGTCGGGCAGCTGCTGCACGGTGGCAGCCATCTCACCGGCCTCGATAGCGGTGATGGCGTCCTTGTCGGCGTCGAAGCCAACGATGATGATATCGGTGCGACCGGCTTGCTTGCAGGCTTCCACAACGCCCAGGGCCATCACGTCATTGTGGCAGAACACGGCCTTGACGTCGGGGCTGGCCAGCATCACGTTTTCCATGATGGACAGGGCCTGGGTGCGGTCCCAGTTGCCGATTTGGCTGCTGACGACCTTGATGTTTTCGATGGTGTCCACCGCCAGATGGAAGCCTTCGCCGCGGTCCTTGGCGGCGGAAGCGCCGGCCTGACCCTGGATTTCAGCAATCTCGCCGCCTTCGGGCAGCAGGGAAACGATGTATTCGCCGGCGATCTTGCCGCCGAACACGTTGTCGGAAGCGATGTGGCTGACGACTTCGCCGCCGTTGGAGGAACGGTCGATGGTGATCACGGGCACGCCGGCCTTGTTGGCCAGTTCAACCACGGCGGGAGCGGCGTCGCTGTCCACAGGGTTGTACAGGATGGCGCTGACGCCGCGGGAGAGCAGGTCTTCCATGTTGCTCACGTCCTTGGCGGCGTCATTGGCGGCATCCAGAACGATGACTTCCACGCCAAGCTCGGCGGCCTTTGCCTGAGCGGCTTCATACATGGTGACAAAGAACTGGTTGGCAGTGTCCGAGAGCATCATGCCGATGGCGACAGGCTTTTCTGCCGAGGCGGGTACCAGGGCAAACGCCATCATGGCAACCAGGACCAACGCGAGAATTTTTTTCATGGGTGTTCCTCCTAGATGATTTTATTTAGCATACGGGTGTCTCTCCCCGTACAACTAATACTAATGGAAAACATTATTGCGTCCAAAGCCGTGAGAGATTTTCGTGCAGTACAAGGAGACGAAGCGAGGCGTAGCTGCGCTACGGTGAGCGGCAGACGACGCAGTAGTGTGCGAAAAGATCCACGGCAACGACGCAATCATGTTTGGAAGCAGTATAACAAAGGGATTCACTTCCGCTTGGTGGAAGCGTCCAGCAGCACGGCCGCCAGGATCACGCCGCCCTTGATGATGATCTGCAAATGGGGCGACGCGTTGGTCAGGTTCAGGATATTGTTGAGCATGCCGATGATCACCGCGCCGATGATGGTATAGAGCACATGGCCTTCGCCCCCGCGCAGCGACGTACCGCCGATGACCACCGCGGCGATGGCATCCATTTCATAGCCCTGGCCTGCCAGGGGCTGGGCCGCCGCCACCCGGGCGGTGGTGATGATGCCGGCCAGGCCCGCCATCAGGCCGCTGGCCATGTACCCCAGAATCTTTGTTTTGGCCACGCTGATGCCGGATAGGAAGGCCGCGTCCTCATTGCCGCCGATGGCGTAAATGTGGCGGCCGTAGGCGGTCTTGTTGAGGATGTGGTACACAATGGCATAAACGCCGGCCATGATGATAATGGGAATAGGCAGGAAATCGTCGAGAACCGTGCCCTGCCCCAGAAACTTGAAAACACTTGCCCCCGCAGCCTTGTTGATGGATATGGAAGCCCCGTTGGTCAGCAGCATGGTGGCGCCGCGGAAAATGGACAGGGAGGCCAGTGTGGCGATCATGGGCTGAAGCCGGCACTTGGCAATAAAGAAACCGTTGGCCCCGCCGGCGCCGGCGCCGATCACAAGCGCCGCGGCGACTGCCGCCAGGGCGCCGATGGGGCTTTGGATCCGCACCAGCAGGTAGGCCGCCATAGCGCCTGAAAAACCCAGCACAGAGCCCACGGAAATATCGATGCCGCCCATCAATATGGCAAAATACACGCCGGAAGCCAAAATGGCGTTGATGGAAATCTGCTTGAAGATGTTGGTCAAGTTGCTCAGGGTAAAGAACCGGTCGCTGAGTAGGCTGAACACCACAGTCACCAGCAGCAGGATCAGTATGGGACGCAGCTTGGTCAGGATCGCCGCGGCTTTTTTCAGCGTCATGGCATTCACTACACTTTCCTGTAATTTGCGCTGGCAGGCATCAGCTCAGGATCATTTCCATGATTTTTTCCTGCGTGGCTTCCCCGCGGCTCAGTTCCCCTTTTTTGCGGCCTTCGTTCAGCACCAGAATGCGGTCGCTCATGCCCAGAATCTCCGGCATTTCCGAGGAGATCATCATGATCGCTTTTCCCCTGGCCTTCAATTGATTGATCAAAAGATAAATTTCCTTTTTCGCGCCGACGTCGATGCCGCGGGTGGGTTCATCGAGAATGAGTACCTCGGGTTCGGTCATCAGCGCTTTGGAAAGCACCACCTTCTGCTGGTTGCCGCCGGATAGGTTTCGCACCAATTGCTGCATGGAAGGCGTTTTGATGTTGATTTTTTGAATATACTCCCGGCAGGCGGCCCGTTCCTTCTTCCGGTCCACCCTGCCCAAACGCATCACGGACTTTAGTGCAGACAGGGTGATGTTGGTGCGCACATCCAGCACCATGACAAGGCCGTTGCGCTTTCTGTCCTCCGTCATGTAATACAGGCCCCGGGCAATGGCCTGGCTGGGCCTTTGCGGGTGGAAGGGCCGGCCATTCAAGCGCACCTCGCCCTTTTGCCAGGGGTGTACGCCGTACAGCGTCTGGGAAAGCTCCGTACGCCCGGCGCCGACCAGTCCCGTTACGCCCAGCACCTCGCCCCGGTGCAGGTCAAAGGAAATATCCCGCACCAGGCCGTTGGTCAGACCCTTCACCGACAGCACCGCTTCGCCAGGCTGCCCCGCCTCGTAGGGGAACTGCTGGTCCAGCGCCCGGCCTACCATCATGCTGATGAGCTTATCCTGGGTAAGGTCCGCCACGGGCAATTCCCCGATCAGCGCGCCATCCCGCAGGATGGTGGCCCTGTCGCAGATTTCAAATACTTCCTTCAAACGATGCGTGATGTATATAATGCCTTTGCCCTGCTTTTTCATCTCGCGGATGATTGCAAACAGGCTTTCCACTTCTTCATCAGGCAGGGCGTCCGTCGGCTCATCCATAACGATGACCTTCGCGTCCAGCAAAAGCGCCTTGGCGATTTCCACCATCTGCTGCTGGGCAATGGAAAGGGTTTCTATGGTGCTTTTGGGGTCCAGGCTGATGCGGACCTGCTGCAGCATTTGACGGGTTTTTTCTATCATGGCCCGCTTGTCAAGCGCCCCGGCCCTGGTTTTGAGTTCGCGGCCCAGAAAGACATTTTCGTAAATGCGCATCTTGGGGATGAGGTTGAGCTCCTGATGAATGATGGCCAGACCGTCGTCCTGGGCCTGGCGGGCGTTTTGGTACGCCACATTCCTGCCCTTGAACGTGATGGTCCCCTCATCCCGCTGGTGTACGCCGGTCAGCACCTTCATGAGCGTGCTTTTGCCCGCGCCGTTTTCTCCCAGCAGCGCCATCACTTCGCCTTCGTAGACGTTCAAATCCACGCCTGAAAGCGCCGTCACGCCGGGAAACCGCTTTACCGCGCCCCTGATCTGCAAAATTACGTTGCCCATTCATCCTCCGCGAAGCTGTCCAACACAGGTCCTTTTTTCAACGCTAATTATGGAAAAGTCCAATCCGATTTTGCACACATTGCATGATGTAATCGAATACATAATAGCGGAACAAACCAACTTTGTCAACATGAACCACTATATTTTTCAGCATATACTACATCAGATATATATGATACAAAGCTTGCTTCCATGCCGGGCGCAACCTCAGGTCGTCGTCCTCCGGACCAGTTCCACAGGCAAAAGAAACTGCCGCCGCTGCGTTTTTTCGCCGCGCATAAGCTCCAGCAGCACTTGCACCGCCATGCGGCCCATCTCGTCCGTCCGCTGGCGGATGGTGGTCAGCGGCTTGGCGCATTGCTGGGCAATGGAGGTATCGTCAAACCCCACCACCTTCACCTGCCGGGGCACGCTGATCCCACACCTGTGCAGCTCGGTCAGCGCGCCGACCGCCGCGCAGTCATTGGCGCAGAACAGCCCGTCAAAGACGGCGCCGGAAGAAATCAGCCCGGCCACCAGCTTCTGGGCCTCACCAAAGGTGACTTCCTCCATTTTCAATATCAGCCGGGGGTCCACAGGCAGGCCTTTTTCTTGCAGCGCCTGACAGAAGCCCTCGAAGCGGTCGGTATAGGAGGACACCTTCCGTTTATCCGTCATGATGGCGATTTTCCTGCAGCCCTTTTCCATCAGCTCCCGGGCCGCCAGCCGGCCGCCTTCCCTGTTGTCGGAGGTGATCAGCGCCATGTTGGTATCCGCCATGCCCACCGGGTCGCGGTCGATGTAGATGGTGGGCACATCGCGAAGCGGCGCCATGTCGCCGCTGGAGTGGCCGGAAATATAAATCAGCCCGGCGATACTCTGGGCCTTGAACATTTTCAGGGACGCTTCCTCCAGGGCGGCGTTCTCGTTGATGTTGCACATAACGGCCAGGAAGCCATGGCTCAAAAGCGCATCCTGCACAGAAAGCACGATGCGGGCAAAAAACTCGTTGGTCACATCGGGAATAATGACGCCGATGATATCCGACTGCTGGCGCCTTAATCCCCGGGCCACCATGTTGCGCATGTACCCATGCTGCTGTATGACCGTTTCGACCCGCGCTTTTGTATCAGGGGCCACGTTTGGATGGTTGTTGATCACACGGGATACCGTCGCGTCGGATACGCCCGCAAGCCTTGCGATTTCCTTGGTGGACAGCGCCATGACCGCTTCCCCTTTTTGTAATCGATTTCATGCCAGGCCTTTGATATGCCGCCCGGAGGCGGCACATCAAAAACAGCCTGTTACGCACACTTTGCTATGCATATGATAATACAAACCCGGCCCTTTGGCAATGCCTGTTTTCCCCCGGCAAAACGCTTTGCCGAAAACGGCACAGCCGTGCCTTCAAGGCATCAGCAGCTCCCACACATCCCGCCCGGTGCTTATGTCCTGCCCGTTCCGTACATCCACCGGCAGGCGGATATCGATCCCCTCCCGCCACTCGCCCCGGCCCTCGGGAATATGCACGCCAAAGGGCCGCTTTTCCCGTATGGCTTTCACATAATCGCGGATGGAAGCAAGCGGCTGGTCGAACACCACACCCATCAAAAGCTCGCCCGGCCTGTGGTTGATTTGATGCATATCCGATCCGGCCGTGACCGGCAAGCCCAGCAGCTTTGCGTACCGCAGAGCAAGGATGTCGTTGTCGGGATGATTGCCCGCGTTGTACGCCTCCACCGCGTCCACGCAGCCGGTGGACAGATGGATGTCGCTGAGATATTCCTTATCGCGGAAGGGATGGGCCTGCACCACGCAGCCGCCCGCTTTACGCACGGCCTCAAACTGCTGCCTACGGGTAAACCGCTCCACCTCGGGATGGTTGATCAGCCATTGCTTGCTGAGGCCGTAAATCAGATACTCGTCCCCCTGATAGTTTTCTTCCCAGCCAAAAAATACGGAAAACCCAGCCTTCTCCCCCGTCTCCCTGGCATCCTCATACCCCAGGCAAAACTGGTTCACGCGCTCTGCCCAGGGAAGATTCCTGGATACGGCGGTGTTCCCGCGGAAGAAATGATCCGTCACAATGATGCCGGCATACCCCATGTCCTGGTAATAGGGAATATAATCCCGCCCCTTTGTCCAGCCGCAGGCGCTGGACTGGCAGGTATGCAGATGGGTTTCATAAATGTATTTCATATAGCTGCTCCTATTTTATCAGGCGATGCTCTTTCGCTGGCGCTTTTTCGCGATCTGGTCATAAAACATGTACTGCTGCATGACGCCGCCGAAGCCCTTGTATTTATGGAAGGGCGGCTCGCCTTTGTATTCCTGGTCGATAACCCGCTGAATCCACACATCCACCGGCGCCAGGTCCAGGCGGTGGTAGCCAAAGAGCATCACGCAGCTGGCCACCTTGATGCCTACGCCGTACATGGACAAAAGCTTTGCAAGCAGCGCGTCATCCGCCCAATCCCGCATGCCCTCAAGGTCCGTTTCGCCCGAGGCCACCGACCGGGCGGCGGCCTTGATATACGGCGCCCGATACCCCAGGGAGCAGGCAAGCAGCTCCTCCATTTCTGCCGCCGCAAGCCTTTGCGGCGTTGGAAAGGTATGCGCCTGCCGGTCGCCAAACGCAAGCGGTTCCCCAAACCTCATGCACAGCTTCGCGACACCATCCCGGATGGCGGGGATGCTCTTGCGCTGGGACAGAAGAAAGCTGACCAGCACTTCCCAGGGGTCCTGGTTCAAAATGCGCAGCCCCCGGCCGGACTGCGCCGCCCGGGTCAGGTAGGCATCTTCCTTGTCCACCGTGCTTATAAACGCGCCATAGTCGGTGGAAAGGTCGAAATAGTCATACCAAACGTCCTGGAACTCCATCTGTGTACAGGAAAAGCCAAAGCGCTCGTCCCCCAGGGAATCGATGGCCAGCCGCTTATCCCGGTGGATGACCTCCAACCGTCCGGGCGCAACCGCCCGCATGCGAAAGCACTGGCCGCTTTGCGCAATCGCTTCCGGGTCAAAATATTGGATGGAATGAATGATCATTGATTGTACTCCGCTTTTTTCACATGAACATACGCTTTATGAAAATGAACGCTATCCATTATACAGTATGACGCCCGGCATGGCAAACGCCTAAAAGGCCGTGGGTATATTAATTGGTTTCCAGTGGGATAATTGGAAAAGGCATCATGTCTGTGCAGGATGTGATGGGCAATGCTTGAGCAGGCATGCATGTGCCGGAAGGTGTATAGATGGGAACCATCAATACAAAACATTTGTTTTTTATCCTCAGCGGCCTGGCCATCGTTGCGCTGAAGACTTTCCCTTCCGCCATCATCGCCCTTGCCGGAAGAGACAGCTGGATCTCTGTGGCCATTGCGTCCCTTATGATCCTGTTGTTCGTTATCATGCTAACGGTCGTCAGCAAGCGTACCGGAAACAGCAACCTGCATGACATATATGTCAAAACATTCGGAAAAGTGATCGGCACCGTTCTCTCGTTCTTGTTCATGCTGACGGTGCTGCTGAGCATTTTTGAAAGCGCGGGGGTGGAAGCCAGCGTAATGCACGAAGGCTTTCTGATCGCCACCCCCATATGGGTATTCATCGCTGTTTCCGTGCTGTTCGCGGTGTATATCGCAAAAAAGGGGATTGCTTCGGTCACCATCCTCGCGGTGATCGCAATCTTTTTTATCAGCTTATCGGGAGTCAATCTGGCGTTCCTGACGCAAAAATACAAGGAGATCAAGTATCTCTTTCCCATAATGGAAAACGGGATCACCGGCGAGTTTGTGCTGTCGGTGCTCAAGGCCCTGGGCATGTACAGCTGCGCAATCATTTTTTTGCCCTATCTGAACAGCGTCGAAGACAAAACAAAGCTTACCCGGCACTGCGTCATCGCCCTGCTGTTCATTGTACAGATAGAAATTTACTCCACCCTCGGCGTGATCACCACCTTTGGCCCAGACCGGGCGGAAAACCTTGTTTTCCCCAAATTGACGCAAACACAGATCATCAGCGCTTTCGGGTTCCTGGAAGCAGGCGAGCTGTTTGTGATGCTGCAGATCGTTGCGGGCTGGTTTATGCGGCTCGTTCTGTGTCTTTTTGCGCTGATGGAGTATATGCGGCAGGCGGGCATCACCCTAAGGTTCAAGGAGTATTACATCGGCGCGCTGACGATCCTGTTTTCCTATCTGCTTTCAAAAAACCTGTTCGATTTGTTCAAGCTGATGAACCGTTTGTTTTATATACAGCTGGTAAACTTCTTTGTCATACCGCTGATCGTCTATCCCGTGTACTATTTCAAGCATAAGCGCGCTTATGGCATTGCATTGACACCCAGGCAGGATACGCAACCGGCGGCCATTTCAAGCGGAGATGGAAGGAAAGGCAGGAAAAGCGATGGCGGTAAAGGCAAGCGAGATCGCTGAAAAATTCAGCGATTGCATGGACTTTGTCAAGCGGGATATCATTTTCAGGAACACCATCTTTGTAAAAAGCGCCATCACCCTTTTTTACATCGAGACCATCTGCAACGTTGACTACATCAGCCATTATGTGGTTGAACCCCTGTCGCAGCTGGAACGGAATGTTTCCAGCAAGGAAGAGATCGGCCACGTGATCCATGCCGCCCACTTTGCCGAAATACTGAGCATCGAGCAAGCCGTCGAGCACATTGCCGCCGGCGACACGGTGGTCATCTTCGAGGCGATCAATTACGCCATTTACCTGGTAGCAAAAGAGATAAAGACGCGGCCTGTGGAAAAAACGCTGTTCGATACCTCTCTGGTAGGCTCCTACGAAAGCTTCAACGAGCTGTTGACAAACAACGTCAGCCTGATCAGGAAACGGATGCTCACGGAGGATCTCAAAATCATAGGCTACCATCTTGGCAGAAAGTCAAAGACGCAGGCCGCGCTGCTGTATGTGGAAGGAGTAGCGCCCGGCGATCTCATTCATTCGGTGGAAACAAGATTGAATGGCATAGACGCCAATTTTGTGCAGACCATTCAAAACGTGTCGGAAGCGCTAAGTCCCAAACACTCCCTGTTTGACACCATCGGCTACACCGAAAAACCGGAGGCCGTTGTTTCCAGGCTGTTTGAGGGAAGGATCGCCGTTTTGGTCAACGGCTGTTCCTTTGCGCTTACCGCGCCATGCTTTTTCTTTGAAAGCCTGCAATCCCCCGACGACTATTCCACCAACGTACTGCTGGCCAGCACTGTGCGCATATTCAGGCTTGCTTCGCTGCTTGTTTCCCTGCTGCTGCCGGCGCTGTACACGGCACTGACGACACACCATGCGACGCTTATCCCCACAGCCTTTGCCTTTAAGCTGGCCGTTTCCCGGGCCGGCGTTCCCTTCCCCACGGTGGTGGAGGTGCTGCTGCTGTTTTTCTTCTTTGAGCTTGCAAGGGAGGCCGGGCGGCGGCTTCCCCAGCAGGTGGGACAAGCGCTGAGCATTGTCGGCGCGCTGATCCTTGGGGACGCCGCTGTCGGCGCGGGCCTTACTTCCCAGGCTACGGTGGTGGTCATCGGCATCTATGCGATTACCTCCTTTATCAACGCAAGGCTTGCGCCTGCCGTAGCCGTATGGGCGATTCTATTGATCATACTGTCCGCCTGCTTCGGGCTGCATGGATTCTACCTTGGCTTTTTGCTGGTGATCGCGCACCTGGCATCGCTGCGCTCCTGCGACTATCCTTTTTTGTTCCCTTTCGGAACGGTAAAGTCGTTCCGGTCCGCCAGCCGGGATATTCTCATACGCGGCAGATTGGGAAAAGTATCGAAACCGTTTATCTACAAAGGTAAAAAAAGATGAAAAACGCCAGCAAAAAATGCGCCGTCCTGCTGATGCTCCTTGCGCTGTCCATCCTGCTTGGGGCCTGCGAAAGCTATACGGATCTGAATGAATTTGTATTCATCAACTCCATCCTGGTGGACAAGGACGAGGCAAGCGGCGGCATGGTTTTCTATTTTGAAACACTCGTTCCAGTGCGCAGCTCGGGCACCAACGCCAACGAGGAGAAGCGGATCACCTACAAGTTCAAGGCCCAAACCGCCGGGGAGGCCCTGAATATGCTGGAAACAAGCACAAGCGCTCAAATTACGCTGGCCCAAAACAAAGTGCTGCTCTTTACCGAGGAGTTTGCGCAAAGCGGGATCGACCAGTGCATAGACACGTTCGACCGCAGGCAAAGATCCAGTACGCGTACCCTTCTGGGAATATTTCAGGGCGATCCGAAGGAGTTTATCAATCCCAATCACCCGGAAGAACAGCTGACGGGCATGTTCCTTTACGATATGCTGGGTACAAAGGTCTCCTTTACTTCCGTCGGTGTCAGGGTCGACCTCAAGGAGTTTATGAATCAGAAATATGTCGGGGACAGGGTAAGCTCCTTACCGGTCATCAATACTTCCAAGGATGAGGACACACAGGGGCAGTATCTTCTGGACGGGCTGGGGCTGATCAAGGAATACAAACTGATCGGTATATTGAACAGGGAAGAATCATTTTATTTCAATCTCTTGCTGGATAATGATGTCGCCGGTGACCTCACTGTACGCAATCCCATGGAAGAAAACAAAATGGTAACGCTGCTGCTGACAGACGCCAGCCGCCAAACCGACGTGGAATACGAAAACGGCGTTCTCAAGGTGGCGCAGGAATGCAAGCTGAATACAACCCTGTCCTCCATTCAGGGCGATCTTCAGTTGACGAAAGAAAATATCCAAAAAATACAGGACGCTATGGCCGAAAAGATCAGGCAGAAATGCATGACCCTTTTTGAAGAATGGAAAGGGAAAAAGATCGATATTTTCGATATCCAGGAGGAGTTCGAGCGGAAATATCCAGCCTACGCTGGAACGAATATTATTGAAAACACGGAGCTTCAACTGACCATCCAGGTGAAAATCAGCGGAAGCTCAGTGGTTTGGAATGCGGAATAGCGGGACATAAGCATAGGCCGGCACACAGATCTCCCGGCTGCTGCCGTCCATGGGCGATGACGTCCATGGACGGCCTTTGCTTTTTGGGGATCATCCCCTCGTTGCGTATTCCGCCGTCACTTCAGGGATATTCTGCCATTTAAACATGCCGGCCTCCGCCGCGCCCAGCACGGCGCACGCAAGCACCGTCTCACCCGCAGGTATTTCCGCCCGTAAGGAAGGCAGCACCGTTCTTGGATGCAACAGGTTCGTATTGGGTTCAGGCACGACGATCTGGGCCGTGTCAAAACCCCGCAGGCCAACGATGCCGCTGAACAGTTCCCCGCATACGGCCAGCGCCTTTGCCTCCTCCACCGTCGTTTTGGCAAGGCCCTTCCCATCATCCCGGCTGACGGCGTACCCGCCTTCCGCGGCGAACAGCCGTCTGGGCGTTTTTACCTTGTGTATGCGGATGTGCCAGTCGCCCAGCGGGATGACCGTGGTTTCCACCCTGACATCCGCAAAGGGATGCCAAACGGCTTCCACCCTGTCCTCACCGATCGCATACTCCTTGCAGCCGCAGCGCACATGCCAATATGTTTCATCGTCGCTGAGGGCCAGCATACTGTCATACGCGCCCCGGTTTAACATAACGGAGCTCTTGGGCACGCTGAAGGCAAAGGCGGTGGAATAGGCGAACTTCTCATACTTGGCCTCCACATGGGCATGCTCAAAGGCCCGGTTGCCGGCGGGAAAGGCCTGCACATGGCTGTTTTTCTCATCCCGAACAAGGATCATGCGGGCATGCTCCTCCCGGAAAAACGCGGGCGGCGTATGCTCCTTTTCCTCCGCTGTCCAGAAGGGGTGGCCTTCGGGAAGCGCCAGCGGCGCGAAGGCCTTCATGGCCCAGTAGGGCGAACCCGGGGCGTTGTACCCTTCCGCCATCATCAGGTTGGGATATCCGTAACCGATGGTCAGCACGCCCTCATCGGTAAAGATAGGCCGCGAAAACCACTTGCGCATGTTTTTGAGCAACAGCCCCTTCACAGCGCCCCAATCAGCCAATGCGTTACCCTCATCCCCCAGCGGCAGCGCGCCAAAAAACGCGCTTTGGGCAAAGCGGTAGGCCAGGCTGCGGCCATAGGGCAGCGCCTCGCCGTCCTTGGCAAACCACGCTTCCATGCGCGTTTCCATCAACCAGGCCCGTTCCCGGTAGACTTGACAGCGTTTTGGGTCCAAATCGCCCATGGCCCTGGCGTACAGCAGGCCGTAGTAGTGAAAGGCCCAGGGGGTATAGTAATCCCGCTGGTTTTCATAATCGAAGTACCAGCCGTCGCCCTCGTAATGCCCCTCCATCATGTCAAGGTCGCTTTCGAGCAGAGCGGCGTCATAGGGCAAGCCGTTTCTCAAAAAGCCCACGTTCACCAGCACCCGGAAAAAGCGCCAGTTGTTTTTGGGCATGTCGAAGAGATTGATCTGGTTCAGCCAACGGTGGATTTTTTTTTGCGTACCCTCATCATGCGCAAAGTAAAAATCCCGGGGCACAAAGCACAGCGCCATGCCCATGACGGCCATTTCCACCATACGCTGGTCAAAGGGCCCGATATCGCCCCAATATTCCGGGTGCTCAGGATCGGTGCCGTTTTTCAGCCCCGTCATCCACTTGTCCCAGAGGGGCTTTGCCTTTTGCGATTTGCCCATCAAAAGCGGCACCAGCGCCCACAAGGGCCTGGACCATGCTTCCATTTGGGCGATATCGGTTGGATAAACCGCCCCCGTATCCCCCAAGTGAAGCCGGGCGCAGCCGGGGGAAAGCTTTTTTGCCAGGGGCTCCAAAAGCTGCAAAGCAGCTTCCTCAAAATCGGCCCTGGTTTTCAACGGATTGCATTGAACAGGCTTGCTCATCAAATCATCCTCCTGGCAATCGTGAACGTTTGATTGTGCCCAAAAGCCTTGCCGGCGGTGAGCGTCACCCGCCACAGGCTGCCGGGAAAGTTTTTTGCCATCCGGGCATCGGTAACCGGAATCTCTTCGCAGGCCGGCGTCAAGCCTTCCTCAAAGCGCAAGGTGATTCGCTCCGTTTTAAGAACGCCCGGCTTTATTTCCGGGCGGCTGCGCAGCAGAAAGACCCAGGTGACGGGGGCATCCCTTTCAAGCTTTACCCTGTCTTCAATAATGAAGGCAGTATCACGGAAAAAGGCATGGCGCACAAGGGATTCCACTTCCGCTTCCTTGGGATATGCCGCCGCGATGTCCATAAATATCCCGTTTTGGGAAATATCCACCTTCCGCGCGCCATGCTCCCGGCCCGGTTGCTGCTCCAGGCTTCCAATCACGGGCACGTTGTGATACATTCCCCGCGTATTCCACAGCGTATACCGTTCCTGGCTGAAGGTCTTGGCCGTGTAGGTCATATTGCCCGCGTCCACGATCTCCGGCTCGCCGTCCACGTACAGCAGGAAGCTGCCCACGTCGTTGTGGTTGTGGCTTTCGCCGTTGTGCCCCGCCTTGACCGCGGCATACAGGCCGCTGCGCCTTTGCGCCCATACCTGAAGGTCGGGCAGGATCACCGTCTCATCCTCTTTTTGCCCCGGCGCCGGCGCCGGCACGGGGAAAAACAGCTTGCAAAGCACGCGGTAGGTTTCCGGCGTATCCTTGGGGAGCACAGACGTCTCCATGCTTGCCAGCTGCATCCCAAGCTCTGCCAGAGCCCTTTGGCCCGTGCGCCGGCCAAAGCGGTAAATCCGTTCCCCATCCAGCATAGGTTTTGCGTCACAGTCGGCAAAGTTCCATAAATACGGCCCGGCGATGTGGGCCTTTACCGGAAAGACGCCGATGTTTTGAATGTGGGGCCGGTCATAGAAAAAGACCCTGCCGTCCGTCAGGTAGTAGATATGCTCCAGGCAATCCAGCAGCGAGCCGCCGGCCATGTTCCAGTAGCCCGCGCCTTCGTCGCAGCCGCCGTCCGCCGGCATCACGGCCAAATAACTATCCAACATGCGCATGGCACGCTTCACGCCCTCCGCCAGGCGCAGGTCGTCCGGCTCCATCAGGATCAGGCTGGAAATCACGTTGGAGAGGATCCAGGGCGTCCAGTTGTTCATATCCCGGCGGATCATGCCCATCCACCAGAAATCGTCATGGTATAGGAACGGCTTGACAATCCGCCGCTCCGCCTCCAAATGCACCCTGCGGATAATCAGCGGCGAAACGGCATCCAGCTTGTCCTTGAGCAAATGACATATCCACAAAACGAGGGAGGCGGTTTGGGCGGCAAACAGGTCGATGTACGGATTTTCCACATCCGGCAGGGGCCGCTCCGACGCCGGCCGCGTGCCAAAATGGGCGGACCCGTTGTGGGCGCTGATGCCCCAGAAGCTTTCTTCGCAGATGCACCACAGCCCGTCCACCACACGGTCCATATACGCGCCGCCATCCTCGAGGCATTCTGCCAGCCCAGCGGTGAGCAGCAGGCGCCGGCGGAGAAAATAGGGCGCTTCAAAGGCAGTACGGCTGCCTGACCTGACATACGCCAGGAACTGGCCGGCGGTAAGCATGGGATAGGGGGTATCCAGCTGGGCCTTGGCCGCGGCCAGCATTTCCTCACGCATGCTTGCCGGCACCTTTGCCCAGGCCGCCCTGTCGGATGCCGGGGGAATGGGCAGGCGGCCGCGCCTTGGCGCAAATAAGGCGTGCAAATCCGTTGTATCCAGGTATTCTGTGAACATAATGATCCTTTCCGCTGTCCAGGCAGCCTGTATCACGCAATGGACATATGATATTGATGCTGTTCAAGAAAAGCCCGTTTCAATGCTTCCGTATCGCCGGGCGCAATATCCGGGATCGCAATGGGATACGCACCGCACCTGACGACTTCCCTGCCGTCGGGATACTGGTAATAATAGCCCAATCCGCCGCCGGTACATGCGCCGCAAAATCCGCATTTGTTCTTTTGGACGGCATCGCGCAGGGGCCTGCAATATTGGCCGTTATGGGACGCTATTTCCCTGCGGAGCGCGTCGCTTAACTTCTCGGGAGCATTTTTCACGGCAAAGAATTTCACCCTGATAAAAGCCCGTTGGTTCTTCCCGCCGGGGATGCCCATTTTGGCAATCACATGCTTTGTGCGGTGATGCTTAAAGGATAGTACATATCCCTGCACCTTTTGCTTTTGCGCAAAGTACCCAAGGCCCGCAAGAAAATCAATGATTTCCTTGTAGACCGGTGCTTCTTCCCCGCTGAGCATGCCAAGAAAATCATCCGACAACTGCCCGGCCCTGCTGCCCATAGGCGGATCCCCCTATACATCGCGCAGATTCATTTGGCATGAGTATACCATCTTTCCTCCGTCCTGCAAGACAGGCCTGAAAATATTGCGCCGATGCCGCCTGCCAAGGCCGGTATACCTGTCTTACAGGCCATACCCCTCCACCTCCGCCGCGGCTTGAATGAACGCCCCCGTTCCTTTCAGGTCGCCCGCGATGATGGGCTCGCTCATGTAATAGGCAAACGAACCATCCCGCTTTTGCGCTCCGCCCAGCCCGGCCACCTGGCAGCACTTGGTCACGATGGCCTGTCCGTTCAGCACTTGGATGAACTGCTCGACAGCCCCCTGATACGCATCGGACAGTTCCGCTCTATTGAACCCCGGCAGCAGCCCCAAACGGGACGCTTTGGCCAGCGCATAGATACACTGGCTGGAACAGGAGGATTCGGGATAGTTGCCCGGCCTGTCCGGCGCATCCAGCACCTGGAACCAAACCTTCGTGCGGGGATCGCGTGCTTTCCATACCGCGTTCGCCATTTCCGCAAGCAGCGCCGTAAGCTTTGGCCGGCCGGGATGCTCCTGCGGGAAAAAGTCCAGCGCGTCGACAAGCGCGCACATGTACCAGCCCACCGCCCGGCCCCAAACGTGCTTTGACCTGCCGGTCGCGGGGTCGGCCCAGGGCTGCACACACCCGGAATCCCAGGCATGGCGGCACAGGTTTGTCTTTTCATCCCGCGTCTTTTCGCGGATCAATAAAAACTGTTTTGCGACATCATCAAACCAGTCGTCCCGGCTATACAGCCGCGCGGCCCCGGCATAAAAAGGCGCGCACATGTACAGCCCGTCCAGCCACATCTGCCGGGGATAGATCTGCTTGTGCCAGAACCCGCCTTCCTTTGTCCTGGGCTGATGCGCGATTTGGTGGAGCAGCCGCTGGATGGCGTTTTCATATTTTTCTTCGCCTGTCTTTTCAAACAGATATAGCAATTGCTTGCCGTTGTTCAGGTGGTCAAGATTGTACTCTTCCAATATGTGCCCGCGAATTTCCCGACCGTCCGATGACAGAAAGGAATCCACGCCGGTCTTTATATACTGATCGTACTTTTCATTGCCGGTAAGCTCGTACAGCGCCGCCATGCCGTTCCACACCACGCCGTAGTCGTAGGACCAGTGTTTGGAAAGTACCGGTTCGCGAAAAAGCAAGCTGTCCGCCACGCGTACATGCCAGTTGCCGAAGGTCTGTTTTTCCTGCATGGTCATCCTCCTTTGTGCCAGTGTACCAGCAGCCCGCCTAGCTTTACAAGATATAATTTTCCGCATCCGTTACCAAAATATAAACATCACCAAAAGTTACTCACCATTTACCCAATTATATATTTACATCAGCCATCATTTGTTCTATAATACGCACAGATGAAGAAGAAGGTGGTTTGTTCCGGTGAGAAATATCCGCCTTGATTTAATGGAGCAGTACATCATCCAAAAGGATAACGTCAGCATGGAGGATTTGCAAAAGCATTTTGACACCTCCATGAACACCATCCGCCGGGATGTGGCGCTGCTGATGAAAAAGGGGACCATCGAAAAGGTGTACGGCGGCGTTTGTGCCCGCAAAAGCGAGCAGCTGACGCCCTTTGACGTGCGCACCATCAAGCATCCCGAAGCCAAAATGCGCATCGGCCGCAAGGCTGCCGCGCTGATTGAGGACGGCGACACCATATTCATTGACTCGGGCACCACCACGCTGCACATGATTCCAAACCTTGGCGAAAAGCAGAATCTCACCATCATCACCCACAGCTTGAACGCGATCATGGCCGCGGTAGCCTATCCCAACCTGACCGTGATCATACTGCCGGGGCAGCTTTCGCGCAAGACCAACTCCTTCACCGGCCTGGAGACGGCCCGCTTTTTGAAAGCCTACAACATCAAAACCGCGTTTATGGCCGCCACCGGCCTTTCGCCCGCGGGCGGGGTCACCAACTCCTCCCCCCTGGAGTATGAACTCAAAATCACCGCCATGGAACGGAGCGGAAAGTCCTATCTTTTGCTGGACAGCCACAAATTCGGTGAAACGGCCATGCTTACCTACGCGCAACTTCATCAGTTTGAAGGCATCATCACCGAAGCCATGCCGGAGGAGAGCTGCTTGAGCGCCATCACAAACGCCGGAACCAAGTTAATTCTCGCCTGAATACGGAGGTTTTTACGTGCCGCTTACAAACATGCGCCCGCTGCTGCAAAAAGCAGCCAAGGCAAACCGCACTGTCGGCGCTTTCAGCGTCGCAAACCTGGAAATGATCCTGGGTGTGATCCAGGCGGCAGAAAAAGCAAACACGCCTGCCATCCTGCAAATCGCCGAAGCCCGTCTTGCGACTTCGCCCCTTTCCATCATCGGGCCCGCCATGCTGGCCGCGGCCAAAGGAGCCAAAGTGGATGTGGCGGTGCACCTGGACCACGGCGTCACAGAGGCGTGCATCCATGAGGCTATCGCCTTGGGCTTTACCTCCGTCATGTTTGACGGCTCCCACCTTTCCTTGGATGAGAACATTGCAAAAACCAACGAAATCACAGCTTATGCCCATGCAAAAGCCGTGGATGTGGAAGCGGAAATCGGCCGGGTCGGCCGCACGGAAAGCGGCGAGGACGCCCCCATCGCTTACGCCGACCCCAAGGACGCGCTGCATTTTTTGGAGCAAACGCGGGTGGATGCCCTGGCGGTCGGCATCGGCAACGCCCACGGCGTATATACCGCCGCGCCGAACCTTCGGTTCGACATCCTGCAGGAAATATCGCAAAAGGACCCGACCCCCCTGGTGCTGCACGGCGGCACTGGCATCACAAAGGAGGATTTTCAAAAGGCAATCTCTTTTGGGGTGCGCAAGATCAACATTGCCACCGCCTGCTTTCAGGCCTCAGCCATGGCCGCCCACCGGGCGGAAGAAACCAACATTTTTGACGTCAGCCGGCGGATGGCCGCCGCTACCGCCCAAGCCGTCTTTGAGCATTTGCAGATCTTTGGCCTTGCCTGAAAGGAGACAGCATGAGCCTTTTTCAATGGGATCAGAACCGGCCCCTGGACATCATCCCCCTTGGCCGGATCGCCATCGACTTTAACCCGGTAGACTATTTTCAAACCCTGGTGGAATCCACCACCTTCAAAAAATACCTGGGCGGCTCCCCCGCCAACATTGCCGTAGGCATGGCGCGCTTGGGCCGCAAGGTAGGTTTTCTGGGAAAAGTCTCCAACGACCGCTTTGGGGATTTTGTTCAGCAGTTCTTTGAAAAGGAAGGCATTGACGTAAGCCATGTCACCCGCTGCGTTAATGGTGAGTCGTTAGGTCTTACCTTCACCGAAATCCTCTCCCGGGATGAATCAAGCATTCTCATGTACCGGGAAGGCGTCGCCGATTTGCAGCTGCATCCTGACGACGTGGATGAGGCATACATAAAAAGCGCGAGGCTGGTGCTCATTTCCGGCACGGCCCTTTCCCAAAGCCCATCCCGGGAGGCTGCCCTGAAAGCCCTGCAGATGGCAAAGAAAACGAACACCCCGGTGGTGTTCGATGCTGACTACCGCGCCTACACCTGGAAAAACGACGATGAAATCGCCGTGTACACCTCCTGGGTGGCGGAAAAGGCCGATATCCTCATGGGCTCCCGGGAGGAATACGACCGCATGGAGCGCCTGCTGGGCCTTGATGGCACCGACAAGACTTCGGCCAGCTACTGGCTGAACAAGGGCGTCAAGATCGCCATCATCAAGCATGGCAAAAAGGGTTCCACCGCCTATACCAAGGACGGCGCGTTCTCTATCAAGCCCTTCCCGGTGGAGGCTTTGAAGGGGTTCGGCGGCGGCGACGGCTACGGCTCCGCTTTCCTCCACGGCCTTTTGTCCGGCTGGGACTTAATCGATGCCCTGGAGTTTGGCAGCGCTTCCGCCGCCATGCTGGTGGCCAGCCACGCCTGCTCCCAGGATATGCCGACGGTGGAGGCCATCCGCGCCTTTATCGCCGAAAAGAAAAAGAAGTACGGGGAACTGGTGGCCAGGGGATAAAGCAAGGCGAAAGAGGTTAGCAAAACAAGGCTCCTTTTGAAAGGAGCTGTCAGCGAAGCTGACTGAGGATTGGCCAGTGGGCAGACCGATTGAGCCAGATGGAACGCGACCCTTTGTAAACCACAAATCTGTTTTTTTATACATCCCTCTCTCTGCTCTTTATATAAATGACTACCAGAAAGGATGATCCGATTGTCCCAACCTCAAATCCTCAAAGCCTACATCGGCGGCCAATACATCCCCTCCAAGACCGAAAAATTCGTGGACGTATTCAACCCCTCCACCGGTGAAGTAATCGCCAAGAGCCCCTGCTGTGTGAAAGAAGAAGTGGAAGCCGCCATCGCCGCCGCCAAGGCCTCCTATCCCGCCTGGCGGGATACCCCCGTGAAAAAGCGGGCGGACCTGATGTTCAAGCTCCGGGAGCTCATTGAAAAGAACCTGGATGAATTGACCCTGATGCTGGCCACCGAGCACGGCAAAACCTGGTCCGAGGCCGCAGGCGATGTACTCAAGGCCAAGGAAATGGTAGAGCTGGCCTGCTCCGCCCCCAGCCTGCTCATGGGCGAAAGCCTGATGGATACCTCCGCGGGCTATGACACCACCCTGTACCGCGAGCCCATGGGCGTGTTCGCCGGCATCGCCCCATGGAACTTTCCGGCCATGATCCCCATGGGCTGGATGGCGCCTTTGGCCATCGTCTGCGGCAACACCTATGTATTGAAGCCCGCCAGCGGAACCCCCATGACCAGCCTGCGCATGGCGGAATTGTACAGGGAAGCCGGCTTCCCAGACGGCGTGCTGAATATCGTGCCCTGCTCCCGCAGCGAGGCGGAAATCCTGCTCACCCACCCCGATATCCAGGGCATCACCTTCGTGGGCTCCACCAACGTGGGCCTGCATGTGTACTCCACCGCCGCCGCCCACGGCAAGCGCGTGCAGGCGCTGTGCGAAGCCAAGAACCACGCCCTGGTACTCCGCGATGCCCCCATCACCCGCACCGCCGCCGGCATCATGAATTCCAGCTTTGGCTGCGCCGGCGAGCGCTGCATGGCGCTGCCCGTGGTCGTCGTGGAAGAGGAAGTGGCCGATGCGCTGGTTGCCGAATTGGTCCGCCTTTGCAAGCTTCAAAAGATCGGCCCCGCCTATGACAAGACCACCGATTTGGGCCCCGTGGTCAACGCCTCCCACAAGCAGTTTGTGTGCGACTGGATTCAAAAGGGCATCGACGAGGGCGCCAAGGTGGTGCTGGACGGCCGGGACGTGAAGGTGGATGGCTTCGAAAACGGCTTCTATGTGGGCCATACCATTTTTGATCACGTCACCTCCGAAATGAGCATCGGCCAGAAGGAAGTCTTTGGCCCCGTCCTTTGCATCAAGCGCGTCAAGAGCTTTGAGGAAGGCCTGAACCTGACCAACGAGAACCCCTTTGCCAACGGCTCGGTGATCTTCACCCAGAACGGCCACTACGCCAGGGAATTTGCCAAGCGCAGCGATGGCGGCATGGTAGGCGTGAATGTGGGCATCCCCGTCCCCATGGCGGTGTTCCCCTTCAGCGGCCACAAGAAATCCTTCTTCGGCGATCTGCATTGCCACGGCAAGGACGCTTTCCGCTTCTTCACCGAAACCAAGTGCGTCACCGTCCGCTGGTTCGATGAGGAAGAAAAGAAAAAGACGTCTGTGAACACGTGGGACGGATCCTTATAAGCCCAGAGTTTTATTGATTTCCCTATAATACATGGCGCCCGAAGGTTTCCAAAGGGCGATCGGAAAGCCCTTTGGTCGTGCCCGCAGGCACGAAATCCTTGCTATTAGCTAGTACCCCATTCAATTGTGTTTGTACTAGATTTCCAGCTCACAAATATCTATCTTGAAGGGAGTCTTTCCCCATGAAAAAGCTGCAAATCGGCATCATCGGCGCGGGGCGCATCGGCAACGTTCACGGCGAATCCATCACCTACCACATCCCGGAAGCGGAAGTCGCCATGGTCAGCGACGTGGACGTAAGCAAGGCCAAAGCCCTGGCCGAGCGCCTGGGCATTCCCGCCTTCACCGCCAACTATGAAGACATATTGGGCGACCCCGCCATCGACGCGGTGCTGGTCTGCTCCCCCACGACCACCCACGCCGACATCTCCATCGCCGCCGCCAAGGCGAAAAAGCACATCTTTTGCGAAAAGCCAGTGGACCTGACCATCGAAAAAATACTGGCCGCTAAAAAGGCTGCCGAAGACAACAATGTCAAAATGCAAATCGGCTTCAACCGCCGCTTTGACCACAACCATGGCCGGGTACAGGAAACAGCCGCCAGCGGCAAACTGGGCAAAGTGGAAGTGGTGAAAATCACCTCCCGGGACCCCGAGCCCCCCTCCGCCGAATATGCGGCCTCCAGCGGCGGCCTGTTTATCGATATGATGATCCACGACTTTGACATGGCCCAGTTCCAGGCCGGCAGCCCCGTCACCGAGGTGTACGCCCAGGGCGCCGTGCTGGTGGACCCCGCCATTGGGAAGGCCGGCGATGTGGATACCGCCATCGTGCTGTTGAAGTTTGAAAACGGCGCGCTGGGCGTGATCGACAACAGCCGCCGGGCCGCCTACGGGTACGACCAGCGGGTGGAGGTCTTTGGCGCGCTGGGCATGGCCGCCGGCGAAAACGACGGCGATACTACCGTGCGCGTAAGCACCGCCCATGGCGTTGTTTCCGACAAACCCCAATATTTCTTCCTGGAGCGGTACATGGCTTCCTTTATCAAGGAAATGAAGGCCTTCATCGCCGCCATCGTGAACGATACCCCCGTGCCCGTGAACGTGGATGACGCTCTGTCCCCGGTGGTTCTGGCCATGGCCGCCAAAAAATCCTGGCTGGAGCACCGCCCCGTGACCGTGAAGGAAATCCTGGAGGCCGCCCATGTCTGACATTCGCCGGGCGAATGGCCCCCACGTTTTGGGCTATACCGAGATCAGCGCCCTTGATGGCCTTCATGGGGATATGGGCATGGATTTTGGCGTGCTGCGGCTGAAAAAGGGCGAAACCTTTGAGGATGCAAAGCCCCTGGAAAAGGCCTATCTGCTGACCTATGGCGAGATCAGCATCAGGGCAGGTGCGGAGGAGAAGGTTTTCTTCCGCGACAATTGCTTCGATGTTGGCCCCTATGTTTTGCACGTTGACAAAAACACTCCCGTCGCCATCCGTGCCTTGGGCGAGGACAGCGAAGTCTGCGTGATACGCACGGAAAACGAAACCGCCTTTCCGGCAGAATGGTATTTCCCTGCCGACACGGCGGATGAATACCGGGGCGCCGGGCTGATGAAGGATACTTCCACCCGCATCGTGCGCACCGTGTTTGACAAGCGCAACGCGCCGCTTTCGAACCTGGTGCTGGGCGAAGTCATCGGCTTTCCCGGCAAATGGTCCAGCTATCCGCCGCACCATCATCCCCAGCCGGAAATCTACTACTACAAGTCCAATCCCGAGAATGGCTTTGGTTATGCTGAATTAGGCCAGGACGTTGTCAAGGTGCACACCAATGACACGGTGTTCATCCGTCCCGGCCTCACCCATCCCCACTGCACGCCACCAGGCTATGCTCTGTGGTACCTGTGGGTGATCCGCCACCTGGACGGCGCGCCCTACATTACCCCCACCTTTGTTCCCGAGCACCTGTGGGTGCAGGAAAAGGGCGCGGAATACTGGCCCGAAAGGAAGGATGGCTGAATGGAACGCATCCGTTTGACCATGGCTCAGGCATTGGTGCGCTTTTTGGATCAGCAGTATGTGGAACTGGACGGCGTGGAAACCAAGTTTGTGAACAACATCTTCGGCGTGTTCGGCCACGGCTGCGTGGTGGGCGTGGGCCAGGCCCTATCCCAGGGCGGCCACGGCATCCGCTTTTTGCAGGGCAAGAACGAGCAAAACATGGCCCTGGCCGCCATGGCCTTTGCCAAGCAAAAGAACCGCCGGGAGATCATTCCCTGCGTGTCCAGCATCGGCCCCGGCGCCATGAACATGGTCACGGCTGCCGGCTGCGCCACCGCCAACCGCATTCCACTTTTGCTGCTGCCGGGCGATACCTTTGCCAGCCGGCAGCCCGACCCGGTATTGCAGCAGGCGGAATTCTTCGACAGCTTTTCCACTACGGTGACGGACGCCTTCCGGGGCGTGTGCCACTATTGGGACCGCATACAAAGGCCCGAGCAATTGATGACCGCAGCCATACACGCCATGCGGGTCTTGACCGACCCGGCGGATACGGGGGCCGTTTGCTTGGCCATGCCCCAGGATGTGGAGGGCGAAGCCTACGATTACCCTGTGGAATTCTTCAAGCGCAGGGTTTGGCATCTGGACCGGCGTCCCCTTTCCAAGCCGCAGCTTGACAGAGTGCTTGATCTGATGAAAGCCGCCAAGCGCCCTCTCGTAATCTGCGGCGGCGGCGTGCGCTACAGCGAAGCGGGTGAAGCGCTGAGAACCTTTTGCGAAAAGACCGGCATCCCCTTCTCCGAGACCCAGGCGGGTAAGGGCGTGCTGCCCTGGAACCATCCGCTGAACCTTGGCGGCATTGGCGTTACCGGCGGCAAGGCCGCCAACGTCATCGCCAAAACGGCGGATTTGATCATCGCCGCAGGCACCCGGCTCAGCGATTTTACCACCTGCTCCAAGTGGCTGTTCAAAGAGGACGCAAAGATTCTTTCCATCAACATCTGCCCCTTTGACGCCGTGAAAATGAACGGCGAGCCCGTCATCGCCGACGCCAGGGAAGCCCTTCTCTCCCTGACCGAAGCGCTTGACGGTTACAAGGCCTCCTTCGGCCAGGATATTGCAAACGCCAAGGCGGAATGGGATGCGATCGTAGACAGCTACTACACCCAGGATCATCCCGGCGGCCTTTCCCAAACCAGAGCCCTGGGCGAAATCAACCGCTTCATGGCCGCCTCCGACATCGCCGTAGGCTCCGCCGGCAGCCTGCCCGGCGATATGCAGCGGCTGTGGCGCTCCGGCGAATCCGGCACCTACCACATGGAATACGGCTTTTCCAACATGGGCTATGAGATCAACGGCGCGGTAGGCGTCAAGCTGGCCTGCCCGGACAAGGAAGTGTACGCTTTCTTTGGCGACGGCACGTATTTGATGGCCCACAGCGAAATGGTCACCGCCCTGCAGGAGGGCATCAAAGTCCACTTCTGTCTGTTCGACAACGCCGGCTGGGGCTGTATCGAAAACCTGCAAAACAATCAGGGCAACGATACCTTCGGCACGGTGTTCCGTTTCCGCAATCCCGCCACCGGCGCGCTGGACGGCGCGCTCATGCCCATGGATTTTGCCAGGAACGCAGAAAGCTACGGCCTGAAAGCGTACACTGTCACCACGGTGGAAGAACTGCGGGCCGCGCTGAAAGACGCGCAAACGCAATCAAGGCCCGTTTTGTACGACATCAAGGTGCTGCCCCGCACCATGACCCCCGGCTTTGAAGGCTGGTGGCGGGTCGGCGTAGCGGAGGTATCCACCCAGGCGCGGGTACAGGCGGCCTATCAGGACATGCGGGAGCATGTAAAAGACGTCAGGGATATGTAAGGCATAAACGAAAGGGGTAACACCTATGCTGGACCCAAAAAGAGTAAAGCTGGCCATCGCGCCCATCGGCTGGACCAACGATGATCTGCCGGACCTGGGGGGCGAAAACACATTCGAACAATGCATCAGCGAAATGGCGCTGGCGGGCTTTACCGGCAGCGAAATCGGTAATAAATATCCGCAGGATCCGGCCGTTTTGAAGCACTGCCTGGACGTGCGGGGGCTGCAAATCTGCAATGCCTGGTTTTCCAGCCTGTTCACCAGCGAACCCTTTGAGGTGACGAGAAAAGCCTTCATTGCCCACCGGGACCGCCTGAACGCCTTGGGCGCCAAGATCATCGGCGCCAGCGAACAGGGCAACTCCATTCAGGGCAAGCCTTTGAATATCTTTGGGCCGGATAAGCCCGTCTACACCCGGGAGCAGTGGAAGGCTGTTGCCGATGGGTACAACGAGCTGGGCCGTTTGGCCAGAGATGTGGGCATGACCCTGACCATCCACCACCACATGGGCACGGGCATACAGACCGCCGAGGAAATCGACACCCTCATGTCTCTGACCGACCCGGACCTTGTTTACTTGCTGTTCGATTCCGGCCATTTGACCTTCGCGGGCATCGACCCCCTGCCGGTGCTCAAAAAGTATGTGCACCGCATCCGCCACGTGCATTTGAAGGATGTGCGCCAGGCTGTCCGCGCTCAGGCCGAAAAAGAGGGCTGGAGCTTTTTGACCGCTGTGCGCGCCGGCGTGTTTACCGTGCCGGGCGACGGCGATGTGGACTTTGCCCCCATCTTTGAGGTGCTGGAGAAGGAAGGGTACGAGGGATGGGTCGTTGTGGAAGCCGAGCAGGACCCCGCCCGCGCAAACCCCTTTGAATACGCCGTCAAGGCCCGCCGCTATATCCGGGAGAAAACAGGTTTATAAACCCTGCTCCCTTGCTTAATGAACCGCCCCCTGCCGGATCTCGCATACATCCGGCAGGGGGCGGTTTTTACTTTTATCCCGGTTCAAAATCAACATCATGTCTTCTGATTCCGCTGGTTCACCGGCAGCGGCGGCGAATAGACCGACAATATGTTTTCCTCCAAGGGCAGGTCCAGCGACCGGTCATTGTATTTCTCTCTTAAGGTAGGTACAAAGGTGCGGTAGTGGAACAAGTCCTGCGGTTGGGGGTTCTTTCTGTATTCGCTGGGTGTCATCCCCGTCAGGCGCTTGAATTCCTTGGCGAAGTAGAACTGGTTGGTATACCCCACCGATTCCGAAATCTCCATCACCGACTGGGAGCTTAATTGCAAGCGCATGCAGGCCTTGTCGATACGGTAATAAATTAGGTACTGCTTGGGCGATATCTTCAATGTATCGTTGAAAATGCTGTACAGATGCTTTTTGGATATCCCCAGGGCGTTGGCGATGTCCTCCACCGCAATATCCTGGGTATAGTTATGCTCTATAAAATCGACGGCCTTGACAGCGAAAAAGTCGGCGTTGTCCACATAGCTGTCGCTCTGCTTGGTGGGGTTCACATCCAAAAGATAACTGAAGATGTCATACAGCGTGGACACCATGCGGCAATACCGGTTGGGCAGCTTGTGGGCGGCGGCATACAGCCGCGACAGCTTTTCCCCCACCATCCCCTCGGCGTCGGAAAACTGGGGCTTTGTTCTGGTAATGTTGGCGCGGTTCAGATAGTTCTCCACCATATATCCTGAAAAGCAAAGCCAGGTCACGCAAAGCGGCTCGCTTTCCACGTTCTTCAGTTCATACCCCAGATCGGGGAAGGAAAAAAAGCCGTGGGACGCAGTCAGCTTATACCCCAGGCTGTTGCATTCCAAAAAGCTGGAACCCTCATTTACGTACACCAGCGTAAAGGTATCCGTCGCCTTGATGGACAGGAGGCCTCCCGGCGGAATCTCATTGCAGCCGCACTGATACAGGTTGAAGGTCAGGTTCAGGTGCGACTTGCTGCTGATGTGTATGGTTCCGTTTTTGATGGGCGTTTCATCCAAAGCGATGACTCCTTCCCCCAATATCAAAGGGCCACGCCGCTGCCCTGGCTTTGTGCCAGTATCCGCCGGTTTTTGACCTGCAATTCCAGCTGATGAATCAAATCCGGCAGCTGATCGGGCATGGCCACCACGTAGTCGGGTATCTCTTCCGCCGTTTCCGGCTGCATCACATACCTGGGGCTGAAGCTCAGGAGAATGGATGTCATCCCCATCCTATTGGCGCCCAGCACATCCCTTTTGAGATTGTTGCCGATCATGACAATGCGGCCTAAATCCTCCTGAGTCAAATGCATCTTATCAAGAGCCGTCAAAAACATGCGCGCGTCCGGCTTGCAAACGCCCACCTCTTCGGAAATAACCCAGGCTTCAAAGATGTGGCCAAGCTTCAGCTCGCGAAAAATGTTCCGGAAGGATTCCGTCCGCCCGTCGGCCACCAGCGCAATGCGGTAACCCTCCCGGTGCAATTGCCTGAGCATTTTGTCCGATCCCGGAATGCAGTCGGCCCGCAGGACAATTTCCCCTTGCGCAAACACCTGGGTAGACTCGTCCACAATCGTGTCGCCGCAGTCGATAAATATGATCAGTTCTCTGTCCATTCTCATTGTATCCTATCCGCCGCGTCCTGTCACCCTGCGGCTGTAATGCTATCCCCGAGGAGCTGTTTAGCCCGGATCATTGCGAGGCGGGAATGCCCTTGAGCGTCAGTTCGCCGCTTAAGTGACAGGCCACATAACGCTGCTCTTCCGCTTGCACAAACTCCGTTTCCTTCTCTTTGCACAGCGCGGTGCAATACCGGCACCTGGTATGGAAGTAGCAGCCTGAAGGCGCGTTGGCCGGGTTGGGAATCTCGCCCTCCAGGGGGATGCGCTGCATGGCGACGCTTGGGTCTGCCACCGGCACGGCGGATAAAAGCGCTTCGGTATAAGGATGCAGCGGCTTTGCAAACAGGCCGGCCCCAGGCGCGAATTCCACAATCTTGCCCAGGTACATCACGCCCACCTTGTCGGAAATGTGCTCCACCACCGACAGGTCATGGCTGATAAAGATGTAGGTGAGGTTCATTTCGGTTTGCAGGTCTTTCAAAAGGTTGATCACCTGGGCCTGCACCGAAACATCCAGCGCGGAAACGGCCTCGTCGCATATGATCAGCCTGGGATAGAGCACCAGCGCCCGGGCGATGCCGATGCGCTGCCGCTGCCCGCCGGAAAAGGCATGGGGGTAGCGCTTCAAATAGCTGGGATTGAGACCCACCTTCTGGGCCATGGCCTTGACCCGCTCTTCCATTTCCTTTTTCGGCATCTTGGGAAAATTGGCGCGCAAAGGCTCGGAGATGATGTCGTACACCGTCATGCGGGGATCCAGGGAGGAATAGGGGTCTTGAAAAATCATCTGCACTTCCTTGCGCAGGCCCTGCAGCTGCTTTTTTGATATCTTCTGCAAATCGTATTCCACGCCGTCCGCGGCCCGGTAGAGGATCTTGCCCGCCGTGGCGTCATACGCCCTTACGATGCAGCGGCCCAGGGTGGTTTTGCCGCAGCCCGATTCGCCCACAATGCCCACCGTCTCTCCGGCGTTCACAGTGAAGCTGACATTGTTCACCGCCCGGACATGGGTTTTGCCGGAGGAGAACACCATGCTCAGGCCTTCCACCTTCAAAATCGTTTCAGGCATTGCCCTCCCCCTCCTTTTCTTCCGGCCGCTCCCATGGCAGGTAACAGGCGGCGTAGTGATCCTCGCCCACCTTTACAAGCTTGGGGTCGCAGCCCAGGCACACCTTGCCCCTCAAAGTGCAGCGGTCGTAAAAGCCGCAGCGGTCGTCCAGGTTCATGGCCAGGGGCACGTGGCCCTCGATGGAGAACAGCCGCTCCCTGCCGCCGCCGATCTTGTGCACCGAGCCGATCAGCCCGCGGGTGTAGGGGTGAACGGGGTGTTTAAAGATTTCCATGGTGGGGCCGGTTTCAATGATGCGGCCCAGATACATCACCGCCACCCGGTCGCAGATTTGCGCCACGGTGCCCAGGTCATGGGTGATGTAGAGGATGGACATGCCAAAGTCCTTTTGCAGCTGCTTGAGCAGCTCCAGTATCTGCGCCTGAATGGTCACATCCAGCGCGGTGGTGGGCTCGTCAGCAATCAAAACGCGGGGGTTGCAGATAAGCGCCATGGCGATCAGCGCCCTTTGCAGCATACCGCCGGAGAACTCATGGGGGTGCTGGTCAAAACGCTTTTCCGGGTTGGCAATGCCCACCCTTTTCATGGCGTCCAGAACCAGCTTTTTCGCTTCCGCCTTGCTCTTATGAAGGTGGATACGGGCGCTTTCGGCCAGCTGTGCGCCCACCGTATACAGCGGCGAAAAGGCGCTCATGGGCTCCTGAAAGATCATGGCGATGCTGCTGCCGCGGATATCGCGGATTTCTTTCCCGCCGGGCTTTAGCGTCAAAAGGTCCACGGTTTTTCCCTGATCGTCTGTAAAATCAATCTTTCCTGACGTCTTGCAGTTTTTGCTGTTGATGCCAAGCACGGCCTTGCAGGTCAGGCTCTTTCCGCAGCCCGATTCGCCCACCAGCCCCAGCGTCTCGTTGGCGTTCAAGGTAAAATCGACACCCCGCACGGGCACAAGCAATCCTTCATCCAGCCCGATGCTGATGTGAAGGTCTTTTACCGACAGCACGGCCTGTGTTTGCTCCTTCATCATCCTCACCCCTTACTTGTACGGATCGGCCGCGTCGCGCAGGCCGTCCCCCAGGAAGTTGAACGCCAGCACCGCCAGGCCCACAAACAAAAGCGGGATCAGCTTCCAGGGGCAGTTGGCGATGTTGCCGATGGACTGGCACTCCTGCAAAAGCACGCCCCAGCTGGTGGCCGGGGCGCGCATGCCAAGGCCCAGAAAGCTCATGGAGGTTTCGCCCAGAATCATTTGCGGCACGCCCAAAGTCAAATTGACGATCAGGTAGCTCATGAAGCCGGGTACCAGGTGCCGGCGGATGATCGCCGCGTCGGACACGCCGGACAGCCTGGCCGCCAGCACGAAGTTCTCCTTTTTCAGCGACAGGAACTTGGAGCGCACCGTGCGTGCCAGCCCCGGCCAGCTGAGCAAACTCATGATGATGGTGATCAGCAAAAATACCTGTTCCACCGGGATGCCGGCGGGGATGGCCGCGGAAAGGGCCATCCATAGCGGCAGCGTGGGGAAGGAGGAAAGTACCTCGATAATACGCTGGATGATGATATCCGCAATGCCGCCGTAGTAGCCGGAAATGCTGCCGATGATCACGGCCAGTATGAAAGAAATCAACGTTCCCAAGAGCGGCACGGTCAGCGATATCTGGCTGCCCAGCAGCACGCGGGAGAACAGGTCACGGCCCAGCTTGTCGGCGCCGAACAAAAGCGCCTGAGTGGGGTCCTTTCCCTTGGGCAGGTTGGTATTGTCCACGCTGAACAGGTGGATATCTCCCGGGATGATGCCCAGCAGCTTATAGGGCGCGCCTTTGACAAAAAACCTGATGGGATAGGGCTGGGAGGTGTCCTCCGCGAAAAACTTGTTCTCATACAGGTCCCGCGTGATGGTATACCGGTAGACAAACGGCCCGATAAATGCCCCGTTGTGGTAGAAGTGTATTTTTGTCGGCGGCGCGTCGGAGTAGGCGCCGGAATAATCCTCCAGCCCTTTGGGCGAAAGAAAAGGAGCGAAGATCGCGCCAAAATACAGCACGCCAAGTATGACGAAGCTGATCACGGCCAGCTTATGGCGAATGAGCTTGCGGCCCATCAATTTCCATTGGGAAGAAAGATAATACTTTTCCTGTTTTCTTCTTTTCTTTTCCAGGGCCCGCTGTTCCTTGGGGGAGAGGGCGCCGGGAGCGGACGCTTCATGCAGGCTCATTGAGACTTCTCCTCCAACAGTTTGATGCGCGGGTCCAGCACCGCCAGCAGCAGATCGGAAATCAGGTTGCCGACGACCACCAGGATCGCCGATATCAGAAGAATGCCGCCGGAAAGATAAATATCCTGGGTCTGCAGCGCCTTTAACAGCACCGGCCCCAGTGTGGGCAGCATCAGCACGATGGCGGTAATGGTGCTGCCGTTGAAGATGCCGGAAATCATGCCGCCCAGACCACTGACGATGGGGTTCAATACCGCCCGCATCTGATACTTGAAGGTAATGGCTTTTTCGCTGACGCCCTTGGCCCGCAGGGCCAGAACGTAGGGCTGGCTCTGCTCATCGAGCATCTGGGCGCGGACGGTGCGGATCAGCCCGCAGGTACCGCTGGTGCCGATGACGAGTATGGGGATCAGCATGCGCTTGGCCCATTCCCAAAACGTGGCAAACGATGTAATGCCGTGATTTGGCAGGCCCATCAGCGGGTCGCCCAAGAGCTTGAAGGAGCCGTACATCAAAAGGATGGCGAACAGAAAATTCGGGACGGCCATACCGATAAACCCGATAAAGGTGAACAGGTAATCGCCGATTTTATATTGGTGCTTTGCGGAATAGATGGCAATGGGTATGGAAATGAAGTAGGTAAAGAGCATGGTGCAAATGGACAAGGTCAGCGTGATGCCGATGGTTTCGCCGATCTTGACCAGGATATCCTGATTGTAATAAAAGGAAGTGCCCCAACGGCCCGTCAGCACGCCGCCCAGCCAGGAGGCATACTGAATCAGGAACGGCCGGTTGACGCCGTACATCTCCTTGAGGCTGTTGATTTCCTGCGGTGTGACGCGCTCGCCCTCGGAGATCATTTTGGCGACCAGGGTATCCACATAATCCCCCGGCGGCAGCTGTATCACAAAAAACACCACGAAGGTGATCAATAAAAGCGTGATCGCCGCCAGGCCCAGGCGTTTTATGACATATTTCCCTTTACCCATACCTTTGCCCCTCTCCAACTTGCCTGCAACGCACGAACCATGCGGGGTGGCCGCATGGTTCGTGGTTTTTCGGAGGCTGTCGCGCCAAGGCATAGCTGCATGAATATTCAACGAGACGGCGTCCGAAGGTTTCCAAAGAGCGACCGGAAAGCCCTTTGGTCGCGTCCGCAGACGCGAAGCCCATCTTGAATAGCATGATGCAAATTGCAACCTTGGCACGACAACCCACTCAGGATGCAGCGCTTACTTTTCGATCCACCATTGCTCCGGACGGCTGAGGTTCAGGAACCGGAACTCATCCACCGTCATCAGGCCCGCGGGCAGGTTGTGCAGCTTGTTGCTGACAAGATTGCGGGAAGGCAGGGGCGCCAGATAGCCGATGAGCCAGATGTTTTCCTTGTGCAGATTATATATCTCCTGCACGCATTCCGCAACAACCTGGTCGCGGTCGGGGCCGGTGGCGGCCTTCATCCTGTCATAGGCTTCGATCAGCTTCAATACGTCGCCGGTGGGGGCAATGCCGCCATTGGCTTCGCTCTTGCCGTCTTCATACCATTTGCCAAACGCGGAGTGCCAGAAGGCCACGTTGCGCATGGGCACGATGGAGTCGGGGCGCAGGGCGGGGGTGGACACGCTGGTCACTTCGATGGAAGCTTCAATGTCGTTGGACAGCATGGTGGTGCGGGAGTCCGCGTCCACCTTGTCGCTGAGCTTCACGCCGATGGCCTTGTAGGCGGTCTTCAAAAGGGAGATGAAATCGCCGTACTTGGAAGGATCGTTGATGGAGAGGATGATCTCCGCTTCCTTGTCGGTGCCCTTCATCTTGCGGTAGGTGCCTTCGGCCTTGTCCCAGGGCTCGGTGATTTCATCCATCAGGGCGTTGGCCTTGTCAACGTCATATTCCGTCCATTTGGTGGACCATTCGGCGTCGTATCCCGGCAAACCTTCGCTGACGGAGGCCTGCCAGGGCCTGGACATACCGTTGCGCAGGGTTTCGTTCAACAGGTTGCGGTCTACGCAGATGCTGAGCGCTTCACGGAAGCGCTTGTCCTGGAACAGGGCGCGCTTGTCAAGATCCTTTACGGTCAGGTTCAGTTGTATGTTTTCATCCGTGCTCCAGGCGGCGGTCATCCAGGGGGTCAGTGTGTGGGTGTCTTTCAAGGCGGTGGCAACCACGGCGAAGTCGGCGGGATCGATAATGTCAAATTCGCCGGCGCTGGCAGCCAGGGTAATCTGATCCTGTTCGTTGATGATTTTGTACTTCACACTGTCCAGGTAGGGCAGCTGACGGCCTTCGCTGTCGGTCTTCCAGAAGTAGGGGTTGCGGACCAGTTCATAGGTTTCGCCCACCACGTTCCAGTTGTCCTTCACGGCGATGAAGCTGCGCAGCTGGGGAACGATGGCATAATCCCAGTGATAGTAGCCGATGGCCTTGCTCATGGTGGAGTAGGATTCCCACTGCTTGCCAAAGTCGCGGTTGGCATTTAACAAGGCTTCTTCTTCTGTCAGGAGGGGGAAGGTAGCGTCATCAGCAACGCCATCCTTGCGGGCCACGTAATTTACGAAGAAGTGCTTGGGCAGGAACATCCACTTGTTGTCCACGGCCACATCCTGGGGGAAGGAGGGCTTGGGGGCGGCGAAGGTCACGGTGAATTCATAATCGCTGACCTTTGCAAACACGGCCCAGTACTTTTTGCCGTCCTTTTCCACCTGGTAGCAGTTGTAGGGCTTGGAGGTGTAGGCGCTGTAGAAGCCGGCATCCTCAGACCCCTTGGCTGTACGGTCTTCGTTGAGGGCGGGAGTGGACAGGTGGTCATAGTAGAAGATGATGTCGTCGGCGGTGAAGGGCTGGCCGTCGGACCATTTCATGCCTTCGCGCAGCTTGATGGTCCATACGCTGGAATCCTCATTGGTAGAGAATTCTTTGCAAACGTTGGGCTCCACCTCGCCGGAGCCGTCCTTTTTGAAACGGAACATGCTCTGCTCGCTGATGTAGCCCCAGGCGCTCCAGCGGCCGTTGTCGTTGGATTGCATGGTAATGCTGCCGCCGTATTCGCCCAGGGAAAGAACATCCTGCTCCACCATCACGTCGGAAGCCGTGGGCAGGCGGTCGGCAAGGGCTGGCAGTGTACCGGCGGCTACCTGTTCCGCCAGGATCGGGGCTTCCTTCTGGGCAAGGTCCGGGGCGGCCGATGCGGGAATGGCAGCCAATGCCGTCACGAGCATCATGACGGCGAGCAACAGGGATACGCGCTTTTTCATGGTTCTCCTCCTATGAATCTATATAGGTTTATTACCGCCTTATATACGGATAGCTTACATGGTATATACAATTATACCACAAACCATCCTGCTGGCCGGCGTCATAAGAGGCACTATTCTTATGCCCGGCCGATTACATACTTCATACTGCACATAAAACGAACACCAAGATGTTCTTTACGCACATAATATAGCAGTATCCGTAATCCTTGCACATATGCAATCGCACCGGGTGTATATACTTTCGTGCCGCCAGGCAGTCAGCCAGTCCTCTTACGTGCAGTATGAAGGGTTGGTGCGGCGGCAACCATTTTCAGCATAGAGCGCAAAAACAAGAAGCCTGTATGCGCTGCCCGTGATCTGTGTAAGCAATGGCATAGATTCCGCATAAACAGCGGCGATAAGGATATTTACACCATGGGATACGGCATGTTATACTTTGACAGTTTGTAGATAATTTGTGATGAGTCATTTTGTTTTCCGTTAAGAAAAGAATAAAGAGGTTCCTATGAAGATCAGCAAGGTGCACGTGGTATTCAAAACCCACCTGGATATCGGGTTTACCGACCTGGCCGAATCCGTCGTCAGCCATTACCTGAACCATTACATCCCCGCTGCTTTGCGCTGCGCCGACGCGGTCAACCGGCCGGGCGAACCGCCTCTGTTTTTGTGGACGGTGGGTTCCTACCTGATCGACCTGGCGCTGCGCGCCTACCCCAGGGAACAGCGCGACGCGCTGGACGCGGCCATCCGCAAGGGATATATTACCTACCACGCCCTGCCCTTCACCACCCATTCCGAGCTGTGCGACGATGCGCTGTTTAGGGCCGGCCTTGGCGTCGCAAAGCGGCTGGACAAGCGTTATGGCCGCCAGACCATCGCCGCCAAGATGACGGACGTGCCGGGCCATACCATGGGCATCATTGCCCCGCTTTTTGAAAGCGGCGTAAAGTATCTGCACATCGGCATCAACAGCGTGGCCTGTATGCCCAAGGTGCCACCGCTGTTTGTGTGGGAGAACGATAACGGGCAGTCCATGATCGTCAACTATTGCCGCAGCTACGGCGGCGTCACGGAAGTGAAGGGGCATGACGAGGTCCTGTACTTTATGCACAGCCAGGACAACATGGGTCCGCCATCCGTAGAGCACCTAAAGGCTGAGTTCGTAAAGCTTTCCGAGATGTTTCCCGGCGCCGAGATATGCGCCTCCACCCTTAACGCCTATGCCCAAGGCCTTGCGCGCATACAGCACACGCTGCCGGTAGTGAAGGGTGAAATTGGCGATACCTGGATCCACGGCGCCGGCACCGACCCCAAGAAGGTATCGGCCCTCCGGGCCCTTACGCGCCTTGCCGCAAAGTGGGACCGGGAAGGCGTTTGGGAGAAATATTCTTCTGCCTTGCCCGACGGCCGCAGCCCCCGCGAAGCCTTTCTGGAGGAGCTGCTGCTCATTTGCGAGCACACCTGGGGGTTGGATACCAAAAAATACCTGGCGGATTTCAAAAACTGGAGCCGTGCCGGCTTTGACAAGGCCAGGGAGCGGGACCTGCTGGCCGACGAATACGGGAACGTGCCCGGCTGCGAAAATTACTACGCCTTTGCCAAGGCGGAATTCCATCACATGCACCCGGCGCACATCAACTGGGAAACCAGGTCCTACTCCTTTTTTGAATCCTCCCACGAGGAACAGCGCAAGTACCTGTACAATGCGGCGGAACTGCTGCCCGTGCCCTTGCGGGAGCAGGCCTTACGCTTGATTTCAAGCCCGGAAGAGGATACCCCTGCTCCTGACGCCGTGGGCCCGCAAGCCCAAACCAATCAAGCGCAGTTTGCTTCTCTTTGTGTCTGCGTTACACCAGATGGGGAACTAAATGTCTCCGCTTCCGGCAAAGAAAATGCCGCCGTCAAAATCAGCCCCGCTGTCTACCAGGAAGTGGGCTTGTGCGCCTACCGCAAGCTGGGGGAAGATTTTTTGGAAAACCTGGAGGAGTTCCGTGATTGGGCCATGCCGGATAATTTCAAGCCCGGCCTGGAATCAAGCGATGCGCCGGAAAAAAGCATACTGCACGCGCCCGCCTTTGGCGAAACCGCAGCGTTGCAAAACGGCGTGCTTCATATGCGGGGAACGTATCCGTCAGGCCCGCAAGAGACAGCCGGATGCCCAGCCGAAATACGCACCAGACTGTGGTCGCCGGAGGAAGGCAAGCTTCTTCTGGAAGCAAAGCTTTTGCGTAAGCCCGCAAACCGCAAGCCCGAGTCCATCTTCGTGCCCGTCAAACTGCCCGCGGGAGCAAAAGTCGAATTGCAAAAGATCGGCACCTGGATTTGCCTTGAAAATACCATTCCCGCCGGCAATGAGCGCTGCCATGCCGTGCAGCGCATCCGCCTGACGCTTGAAAATGGGGATGTGTGGATTTTGGAGCCTTTGGATACGCCCCTGCTGGCCATCGGCGCGCCGGAGCTGATCGATTTTTCCAGGCCCGAAACCTGGGATACCCTTTATCTGGCCTTGTATGACAACCTGTGGGGCACCAATTTCAAAATGTGGTACGGGGAGGACATCCTCTTCCGCCTGGGTCTTACCTATGAAGGGAGGAAAGCGCAATGAAGCTGACCTATTACGGGACCGCGGCCTACGAGGCCATCCCCGCGCTGTACTGTTCCTGCGCAATCTGCGAGCACGCACGAAAAACAGGCGGTAAGGAGATCCGCTCCCGCCACCTGACCACCGTGGATGAGGACATTCAGTTCGACCTGTCCCCGGACTTCTTTTACCACACCACCCTGGGCTTTGAGCCCCGGGCCATAAAGCATATGATCATCACCCATGCCCACAGCGACCACTTTGTGCCCGACAGCCTGAACACGCGCAGGCATCCCTATTCCCTGACGGAGGTTGCGCATTGCCAGTTGATCTGCAACCATCAAACGGCACTGCAGGCGGAGGCGGCCCTGGAAGCAAGCCCCGAAAAGCTGAGCCTGACCTTGCGGGAAATTGCCCCCTACTCCCCCATCGCCCTGGATGAATCCACCATGCTGACCGCCTTGCCCGCCAACCATGCCCCCAATGCCGGCGGCGGCTACATCTACCTGCTGACAAGGGATGGACGCACGCTTTTGTATGCCCACGATACCGGCATCCCCGCCGACGAGGTATTTGATTATCTGAAAGGCAAGACGATTCATGCCGCTTCCCTGGATTGTACGGGCGCTTATCTTGGCGCCGGCCAGCACCATATGCATATCCCCGGCTGCGAACAGGTCATTGCCCGCTTAAAGGAAATGGGCATACTGGCAAAAGACGCAGTCATTATTCTGAACCATTTTTCCCACGGCGGCGGCGCGACCCAGGCGCAGTTGGAGGAGGAAGCAAAAAAACGGGGCTGGGTAGCGGCTTATGACGGGATGAGTGTGACCATATAAGCACTGGCTTTCATATATTGCAGCAAGGCGGATTCTCATGCCAAATCAGCATGGAAATCCGCCTTGCTTATTCATGATATCACGTGTGTTTACAATACGTTGGACGACGTGCACTCCACATAAATGCTGTTGTCCTTGCGGCGGGTCAGCTTGGCCTTGTTGCCCTGCCCGTCATCCAGAGTCATCTTCTCCAGGTCGTATTGGGTCATAAAGGTCACGGCATCGCTTTCCACAAAGCCAACCCAGCCCTTGCGGTCCATTTGGGGCTTGTCCTTGCCTTCCATGACTTCCTCAATGGTGAGCCTTCTGTTTTCTTCCATGTATACGTTCCTCCTTGCAAAGTGCAGGAAACAGCATACCGCATTTCGTCCCGTGCCACAAGCCCCATGCAAACTTTTTTACACAGTTGTCGCATCCGGACGAAACCGCGGGAAAACCGCAAGGCAGGAAATGCTGCCCTTTTTCGCCAATATACTGTAACGGCATACCGTGTGAAAAACCGTGACGGGGAGGGCGTAAAGCTTGAAAAAGCGCAGTGTGGGCGCATTGATTCAGGCCATCGATGACCGATTGGACGAAGAGCTCCCCGTGGAGGCCATCGCCCAAATGGGCTTTGTTTCCCCCATGCAGCTGTACCGCGATTTTTACAGCGCCACCGGCCATACCGTCAAGGAATACCAGCGGAAGCGGCGCCTGTCCAAGGCCCTTGCGCTGCTTTCACATTCGGACATGCCGCCGTATGATATCGCCTACGAATGCGGCTACAGCTCGCAGCAGGCCTTTTGCCGAAGCGTAAAGGCCGCTACCGGACAGACGCCTCTTTCCTATAAGCAAAGCGGCGCATACTTTTACTTTCCGCGGTACACGGGCCAAAGCAGTCTGCAAATCAGGGTGGAAGCGGGAACCCTGCCTGAAACAGCGGGCTTCGCCTTCTTTGACAGGCAGCTTTCCGGCATTGAAAACAGGGCGGTGGAAAGCCTTTTATCCCTTTTACCGGATTACGAAGGCAGGCTTTTTGGCAGAAACGGCAAGCAGGCCGGCCCCCGTTTTTGCTATGAGCTATACCTGCAGGCAGATGCGTCCATGCGAAAGGCGCTTAGAGCCAGTTCCTTTCAACCGCTTGAGGATGTGCCGCAAAGAGCCGGGCTTTTTGCCAAAGCCATCGTGAAGAATGTGGAAAGCCAAATCAATGCCGCCTGGAATCACCTGGCGGATGCATGGCTGCACGCCAGCATGTTCGAGCATTCCGACGAGGCGTATTTTGAAGAATATATTCTAAAAAACAGAAAAATCAGCCGTCTCCAGCTGTTTTTGCCTGTCAAGCGGCGGCAGGGCATTATGAATATCCGGCTTTTGCATAGGCCGGAAAGCCATTATCTGGCCTGCAGGGAGCATGGCCCAAATGCCGAAAACGAGGCTGCTCAGGCTGTGATGCAGCATCTTTCCGTTCATCATCCCGGCCTCATTCAAAGCGCACGGAGCTTCTTCGTTTCCAGGGATAACGGCGCATATACCTGCGGCATAAGGCTTGACCAGACCCTTGATCTGAAACCGGAAAGCAGGCTTACCGTATGTACCGTACCCGCTGGGAAGTACGCCGTCATCGAATCCGACTGCTGCCACGATGCCCTGTACGGTGAGATGCTGAAAACCTGGGCCCAGGAGAACGGCTTTGCGCTGGATGGCGAACCCTTTGCCCTCTACGAGGCAGGGGATGGCTTTGCCGTAAAGCAAATCCATATGAGCACTTATATAAAATTGAAAAAATGGTAAACCATGATAATACATCCCGCCCATGGTTTGATATGATCTCATCAAACATAAAGGAGGGACAGCATGAACACAGCAAAGAAAATCACCCGGCAGCCGCAAAACGGCCGCCATTCCCCAGGCGGATACGGCCCCAAAACCATACCGGCGATCCTCGACATGGCGCAGAAAATCCAGGCGGAGATACGGCCTGTCCAGGCCATCCGCGCCTTTGACGACGTTCTTGAGATATTTTCCATGCCCGACGCCAGGGTGATCGGCAAAGAAATCACCGTGCCCCTGCACAAAGAAAATCCCGTGCCGGCCTATGTGCAGGGGCTTTCCCAAACGGAGGACTGGCATACCATCCGCAATCTGCCCAAGCTGGTGCCGCAGGCCTCCTTTGGCTGGACATGCGATTATGTCGCCGAAACCGACTCCTTCAGTTATCTGGTGGCCGGGCTCACGCCCGCGGGCACGCTTGTTCCCGATGGCTTTTCCCACCGCGACATTGCCGCCACGCTTGTGGCCAGGGGCGGCTATGGCCAAAGCATTGAATCCATCGTCAAAAAACTGGAGGACATCGGTTACACTACCAATTGGAACGCGCCGGGCTGCGGCTGGAACGCGGAAATGTACCTTCTCCCCGAAGAGGAAAACCCGCCCATCAAAGGCTGCAAGGAAGACTGGCACTGGCTGGTGCCCTGCAAAAGAAAGGAAGGCAAGTGACCATGGCGCAAAAGCAAATGCCCAAGGTTCAGCCCGAAAGCTACAGCCCCAAGGGCAAGCCGGCCATCATGAGCCTTGCAGAAAAGCTGCAGTCCCTCCTCTGGAAAGAGACCTTCGTGGAAAAGGTCAGCGAATTTTGCACCATTGTGGAACGCCCCCAAACCCACATTGTTGGCATCGGCGTGCCCATCAGCTTTGAAAGCCGTGGGTATGCCTTTGGCAAAACACCCAACGACGACACCATCAACGACTACTTTCTGGCCAAGAAATTCATCCCGGACGGCACCGTTGCCTTTTTGGCCGATACGCTGGGCGTAAGCCTTGCGCAAACGGAAATCATCAGCGCCCGGTATGACATCCATGGCGACGGCAACTACCATGTGATCCTGGGCGTAAGGGTCGATTCCCTGGACGGCTTGCCGGAAATATTGCCCGAAAACACCGTGACCCTTACCGTGCCCGCCTGTCGGTATGCCAAAATGCTCATCAATGAAACAAAGGCGGAAGGCCGGGTTGGCTATGGCGAGCGCATGCACGCCGACGAATATTTCATCGGTGATTTTCGCAAGGAAACCGGGTACATGTACAACAAAGAAAGCTATCCCCTGAACACCTATGATGCCGCGGGGGACATGCTGACCAAGTATGAGCCGGTGAAGATCCCGCAAAATGAGCAGGAGCGGTTCGAAACCTTTGTCCTCTCCCCCGTGCTTCTGCCGCCCATGAAAATCGCCTGCAGCATACAGCCGCCGGGGGATGAGGATTTTGTGATCTCCAAATACTTCAAGATACAGCACGAAGTCGATGCAACCGGCCTTGCGCAATTGTATGGCAGGGATTTTTACGGCTTTCCTTTAGATGTGGAGGGCGGTTACGCCAGCTGCTTCGGCTCCAGGGTCGTCGATTTTGACGGGCTGCCCGGCTCTGTGGAAAGGATCACCCTGCCCGGTGGCATGTACCTGCATGTGACGCAGCTGGAATTCAACGGCGATAACCCCTCCATGCCCTATGACATCGCCTTCAACCACTTGAACGAGCTGTTTTTTGCCGGCCACCCGGAATATGCGTGGGACCAAACACGCAAGGTCATCGCCCGCTTCCGCCAGGCAAACTGCGCCTCGGTGTTCGTGCCTGTCAAAAGAAAATAGCGCCGTGTACAGGCGGCCGGTAAATCGCCAAAAAGCAGGAAAGCCGCGAGGATATGTCTCCGGCGGCTTTCCTGCTTTTTTCGCTAACATCAGCGGTCCATGCAGGACCGTATGCGGCTATATCGTATACTCCGCCGAGTCGCTTTCCAGGCGCGTTTCCTTGTTGAATATCAGCACGCATTCCCGCTTTTCCTTGAGGCCCAGGTTGTAAAAATCCTTGCCCTCGTTGTTGAATACGTCAAAGTGAACTTTGCGGTTCAGCTTCTCGGGCTGATCCAGCACGGTAATGATCCGCTTGTCCGGAAAATCGTGGGGCCAGAAGTAGGGGTCAAAGACGTGCACATACTCCCCCTCCACCCCCGTCAGCAGAATGTAGTGGGCACAATCCAGTATCACCCGCACAACCGCCACACCACCCTGCTGCATCGCCGCGATGATCCGGCTGTTCTGGCCGATATAGATATCATCCTTGCCCAGCACCTGGCAGGAAACGGGCCATTTTTTCATCTGCCCAAACTGGTTGAGCCAGCTGGCGATATAGGCCATGGCCACCGCGCTGGTGCCGTTTTTGCAGGGCTCCCCCTCCTGATTATAGCTGTCCATGCAGTACAGATTGATATATTTAATCACTTCCGGCGGAATATCCTTGCGCTCATACAAAAAGCTGATGGCATTGCGCAGGGCGGTCGGTCCGCAGTCATATTCCGATGCCTGGTAGCTTAAGGGATTGTTCATCCGGACCTCCTGTGCAAAAGAAGTTTCACATCATTCAAATCAGTTTAATAAGAAATGGTGTGATTATACAGCAAAGACCGCCTGGCGTCAACGGTTTTTCCGTTGTACCTCCCCTTTTTCGGCAGGAAAAACCCTTCGCTGCGGTGTATCAAAAATATTATCCTGGAAGGGGTTGACAAAGGCCTCAACCGGAAATATACTAATCATACGATTTTACTATGTTATGAAAAGAGGTTGCATATGCATACTGCAAACGGGTTCTCCCCCAAAAAGCTGCTCGGCGTTATTCTGGCTGCCGTGCTTGCCCTGTCCTTTGGCGTCACCGCTTCCGCCGCTTCTACTGAAAAAGTAGTGAACATCGGCGTCACCGACTCCCTGGGTTCCTTGAATCCCCTGCTGCTGGACGCCGGCGAATTGAACAAGTATGCCACCGGCCTCATGTTCCTGCCCCTGGTGGAATTGGATAAGGACCTGAATTTTGAAGGTATGCTGGCCGAATCCATCACCACCGAGGACAATTTGACCTTCACCGTCAAGCTGCATGAAGACGCTGCCTGGTCCGACGGCGTGCCCGTCACGGCGGACGACGTGATTTTCACCGTGCTGCGCCTGACCAGCAAAACCATCGGCAATGTCTCCATGAGCGGGTACGCGGCCCTGGCGGGTTTTGACGAGAGCGGCTTCTCCCCCGATGACGCCACGCAAATCGAAGGCGTGAAAAAGGTGGACGACAAAACATTGCAGTTCGTGTTCAAGGCGCCCACCTCCCTGGCCACGTTTGAAAACTCCTACGCCCGCTACCTGCTGACCGTGCCCAAGCACAAGCTGGAGAGCATTCCCGTCGCCGAGCTTTCCACCCATGCGTGGTTCAACCGTCCCGACGCGGTCAGCGGCCCCTATATCGTGACCGACTTTGACAGCAACCATTACATTTCCTATACCGCCAACGAAAGCTATTGGAAGGGCGCGCCGAAAATCGGCAAGCTGAACATCAAGATCGTGGAGGGCAGCCAGCTGTACGCGGGGCTCAAATCCGGCGAAATCGACTTTGTGCAGCAGACCACGGGCGTCATTCCCCAGGAGGACCAGGTCAGCGTCGAAACCCTGGAAAACGTAGTGGCCGTCCGTGAACAGCCCCTCACCAACCAGCTGGCGTTCGTCAACACCCGCAGTTTGCCCGATGCCCGGGTCCGCCAGGCCATACTGCACGCCATCGACCGCAACCTGCTGGTAACAGGCCTGTTGGAAGGCAAGGGCGAAGTGATCGACGGGTTCCTGACCTCCTACAGCCCGTACTTTGATTCCTCCATCACGCCCGTCGCTTACGATCCCGCCAAGGCCAAGGCCCTTTTGGCGGAAGCCGGCTGGGATTCCAGCAAAAAGCTGATCTTCATCGTCAACTCCGGCGACACCACCTTTGTCCAGGGCGCCAGTGTCATCGCCGCCCAGCTGGCCGAGGTGGGTATTCAAATTGATATCCGCACGGTGGACCTGGCCTCCCTCTTAACCTATTTCGGCAACAGGGAGTTCGACTTGCTGGCCGTGCAGTATACCCTGGCGCCGGTGGACCCCTATCCCGATGTGCAGTGGCTGGTCAGCGGCGGAGACAACAATGTAGGCTATGTAAACGCTGCGGTGGATGAACTGCTGGCCCAGGTCGGCTCCGCCCAGGATATTGAAAAGACCAAAGCCATCTACTCCCAGATCAACGCCATCATGCAGCAGGATGTTCCCATCTTCTCCGTGTACGCTATCGGACCTCTGGGCGCTGCCAGCAAGCGGCTTGTAAACGCCGAGGCCCATGTGTTCGGCTCCTTCAACCATGTGGAGCTGTGGGACATCGCCCAATAACAAATCCCCGTTATGTATTGCCGGGGCTGTCGCTTTCGCTATATAATGGCATCAATATGCCGGAGGCCTTCCCAAAAGGATGTACGCCTTCCGCCTATTAAGCGCATTATATACGCCCGGGGCGGCAGCCCCGCATGTTCTATTTCCGGAGGAAAAAATGGCGCATCTGCTTACCGTCAGGGACCTTTCCATTGCCTTTGCCGGCGACCTTGGGGAAAACACCTTCGCCGACAGTGTCAGCTTTCACGTGGATGCCGGGGAAACCGTTTGCATCGTGGGCGAATCCGGCTGCGGCAAGAGCATCACGGTGCTTTCCATTATGGGTCTGCTGGGCGAAAACGGCCGTGTCACAGGCGGCGAAGCGGTTTTTGAGGGAAGGAACCTGCTAACCCTTGACCCAAAGCAGCTGGATAAGCTGCGGGGCAACGAGATCACCATGATCTTTCAGGATGCCATGACCTCCCTAAACCCCGTGTTCTTCATCGGCAGTCAGTTGACGGAGTCCATCCGCACCCATCTTCATTTGAACCGTCAGGAGGCCTTTAAAAGGGCGGAGGCGCTGCTTGCAAAGGTCGGCCTTTCCGACCCCAAAAAGGTCATGAAAAAGTATCCACACACCCTGTCCGGCGGCATGCGCCAGCGGGTGATGATCGCCATGGCCTTAAGCTGCAACCCCAAGCTGTTGATCGCCGATGAGCCTACCACCGCGCTGGATGTGACCATCCAGGCCCAGATCATGCAGCTTTTACAATCCCTTCAGCAGGAATACCGCATGTCTATTCTTTTGATCACCCATGATATGGGCCTGGTGGCCGAAATGGCCGACCGGGTCATCGTGATGTACGCCGGCCAGGTGGTCGAGGAATCGGACACCGCTTCCATTTTTACATCTCCCCAACACCCTTATACCAAGGCGCTTTTGCAGTCGGTGCCCAGCATCCGGGATGACGCCGGCCGTCGGCTTCACTCCATACACGGCACGGTGCCGGAAAGGTACCAGGATATGGCAGGCTGCCGCTTTTATAACCGCTGCGAATACGCAAAACCTGCGTGCGAACACATGCGTCAGGAACTGATGACGGTCGCGCCTGGCCACAGCGTGCGCTGCTGGGTAGCTGCAGAGAAAGCACAGGAATCCGGAGAAAGGGGGTGGGATGCCGTTGAGCAATCAGACAACGTCTGATGTGGGGTCTTCCGCCGAGAGAACCATTCTCATAGAAGTGAGAGGGCTTGTGCAGCATTACCCCATCCGCCAGGGCATCATCCCCCATACCGTAGGCACAATCAAGGCGGTGGACGGGGTGGATTTTGCGCTGTACCGCGGCGAAACCCTGGGGCTTGTCGGCGAATCCGGCTGCGGAAAATCCACCGTGGGCCGGCAGGTGGTAGGGCTGGAAACGCCCACTGCCGGCAGCATACAGTTGAATGGAAAGCCGTTGTCCATGCTATTGTCCAATAAAAACAGATCCAGCCGCACCCGGCTGCAAATGATTTTTCAGGACTCCTATTCCTCGCTGAACCCGCGAAAGCACATCGGGGATATTCTTGCCGCGCCTATGCTTTACCACCGCCTTGCCGATAAACAGGCAGCTGCCAAAGAGGTAGGCCGGCTGCTTGACTTGGTGGGCCTGCCGGCTTCCGCCTACAGCCGCTATCCCCACGAGTTTTCCGGCGGCCAGCGCCAGCGCATCGGCATCGCCAGGGCGTTGTCCTTAAAGCCTGAGCTGATCGTTTGCGACGAGCCGGTTTCCGCGCTGGATGTGTCCATACAGGCCCAAATCCTGAATCTGCTCAAAGATTTGCAAAAGGAGCTGTCGCTGACCTATCTGTTCATCGGCCATGGCCTGGCCGCCGTGAACTACGTCAGCGACCGCATCGCGGTCATGTACCTTGGCAAGATCGTGGAATCGGCGCCCGCCAAGGAACTGTTTGAAGCCCCCGCGCACCCTTACACCAAAGCGCTGTGTGACGCCGCGCCGGTGCCCGATCCCGCCGCACGCAGCCGCAGCCGCGTGGTATTATCCGGCGAAATCCCCTCCAGCGTAAATCCGCCGTCCGGCTGCCGGTTTCACCCCAGATGCCCCTATGCCACGGCGCTTTGCCGGGAAAAGGAACCGGCGCTTGCGCACCATGCCTGCCTTTCACAGGACCGCCTCGCCGCCTGCCATTACATTGAGACGATCTTTCCGGCGAAAGGGGGGCGGCAGCCATGATGCGCTATATTGCCAAGCGGATACTGATCGCCATTCCCGTTTTGATTGGGATTACTTTATTGGACTATGTGATCATGTGCCTGGCCGGCAGCCCCCTTGCCATGATGCAGGGGCCCAGGGTCTCCCAGGCCGCGGTAGAGGCCAGAGCCATACAGCTGGGGCTGGACCAGCCCATCTACATCCAGTATTTTACCTGGCTCACCCAATTGCTGCGCGGCAACTGGGGGTATTCCACGAAAACTTTTCTGCCGGTGTACGGCATGATTTCCGCCAACCTGGGCCCAACGCTGCTGTTGATGGGCACCTCCATGCTGCTGGGCTTTCTCGTCGCCGTCCCCCTTGGCGTATACAGTGCCACCCACCAGTACAAAAAGGGCGACTATGCCGCCGTTACCTTCTCTTTTCTCGGCACCAGCATACCCAGCTTCTTTCTTTCGCTGATCCTGGTCTACCTGTTCACCGTAAAGCTTGGCTGGCTGCCCTCCGGCGGCATGACGACCCTGGGCGCAGCGCCCAATGTATGGGACGTGATCCGCCATATGGTGATGCCGGTGATCGTGCTGACCGCCTCCATTGCCGGCAGCAACATTCGCTACATCCGCTCCAGCGTACTGGAAATATTGCAGCAGGATTATCTGCGCACCGCCCGCGCCAAGGGCATCGGCCGGTTTTTGACCATCAACAAGCACGCCATGCGCAACGCGCTTTTGCCCATTGTCACCGTCATCGGCATGGAAATTCCCATGCTCATCGGCGGCGCGGTGATCGTGGAACAGGTGTTTTCCTGGCCGGGGCTGGGCCTGCTCACCATGACCGCCATCATGAACAGGGATTACCCCGTGATCATGGGGGTCAGCCTCCTGTCCGCCGTCATCGTGCTGGCCGGCAACCTTTTAACCGACATCCTGTACGCCGTGGTGGACCCCACCATTCAGCTGAAGTGAGGCGGTGAATGTGATGAAGAAGAAAGCCCCCCACCTCATGGAGCCGCTGAACCAAAGCCATGGGAAAACCATCTGGCGAAGGTTCCTGCGCCACCGCCTGGCGGTCGTCAGCCTGTATTTCCTGACCGCATTGATCCTGCTGGCGGCCTTCGCCCCCATCGTCAGCCCCTATGATCCCAACAAAATCGCGGGCAAGTTTTCCGCGCCGCCCTCCGGCCAGTTCCTTTTGGGCACCGACCAGGTGGGGCGGGACGTACTGACTAGGCTCCTGCACGCCACCCGCGTTTCCCTTTTGGTGGGCTTTGCCTCCACTGCTATCGCCACAGCCATCGGCGTGGTGCTGGGGCTTGTTTCCGGCTACTTTGGCGGCTGGCTGGACATGGTCATCATGCGCTTTACAGACATGGTCATGTCCTTCCCCTACATCCTGCTTGTGCTGGTGGCCGCCTCCATTTTTCAGCCGGGCCTCTTAAATATCATTCTCATCCTCGGCTTTGTGGATTGGCCCGGCGTGGCCCGGCTGGTCCGCGGCAATGTGCTGTCGCTTCGGGAGACTACCTTCGTCAAAGCCAATATCGTGGCCGGCATGCCCACACGGCATATCCTGTTTTCCGAAATATTGCCCAACACCATCGCGCCGATTCTGGTATACGCCACCTCCGTGGTAGCCATCTCCATACTGGACGAGGCGGCGCTCAGCTTCCTGGGCATGGGCGTTCAGCCCCCCACCGCAAGCCTTGGGAATATGCTGGGCGGCGCCCAGTCCATTACCATACTGACCACCAAGGCCTGGCTGTGGGTTCCGCCGGGGGTGCTGATTGTTTTGCTGGTGCTGGCCATCAATTTCATCGGGGACGCCCTGCGGGACGCTGTGGATCCCAGAAACATACGCAAATGATCTGCCCACCCGCATTCAATAAAGCTTGTCTATTAATTGTCATAGACATTTAGCTGAAAAATGCAGGAAAATAGCAAAAAAAGGGGAAAATAGAAAAGAGGCCCGGTTATACGCATCACCCCGGCAAAACAATGGATGAAAGCGCCGCATCCCACCTCCCGCCCGATAAACCACACCCGTTCTATGTACATTCCCTGCTGACTGAACACGGATGAAATGGGAGATACGCCGATGTTGCAGCAAAAAAACCGCACGGATCATCATATCGTACAAGAAGGCCGCCCAAAAGGCAAAGTCTTGGGTAAGGAAGGCCAAGCCTTGCGAAAATCGCTGAAAATTACATTGATTTACCTCGCTGTCGGCAGCTTTTGGATCATCTTTTCCGACACCATTACAAATATGATCTTCCGGGAGCTATCCAGCGTTGCCACTGTCAGCATGATCAAGGGCATCTTTTATGTGGTCGCGACAGCGGCATTGATTTTTAGTTTGATCTATCCGGCGCTCAGCAAAGCCATTGCGGCGCAGAAGAGCGCGCAGGCCGCCAGCGAACGGCTGGAAGCGGCGAATGCCGAATTGATCAGTGAAAAAGAAAAGCTGATCGCGTCTGAAAAAAAGCTTCGGGAAAATGAAACGCTGTTCCGGTCGGTGTATGACCAAGCGCCCATCGGCATTTATATCGGTCATGACAGCGGCTACATGGAAACCATATTTGGCAAAGGCCCGGCCGTCAACCCCATGTTCCGCACAATCACAGGCCGCACAGCGCAGGAGCTTGCCAGTGGCAACTGGATGGAAATCACCCATCCCGACGATCTGGCGCAAGACCTGAAGAGCTTTGAAAAGCTAAAGCTGGGCCTTATTTTGGGCTATGACATGGAGAAGCGGTATATCCGGCCCGACGGCACCCACGTCTGGGTACATATGATCCTATCCCGCCTGTACCTGGATCAATGGGCCGAATTCAGCTATCTGTGCATCATTGAGGACATCACCAACCGAAAAGCCATGGGCGAAGCGCTCAAGGACAGCGAACGGAGCAAAACCGTGCTGATGAGCAACCTGCCCGGCCTGGCCTACCGGGGCAAGTTTGATCCGGAATGGACTGTCGATTTTGTATCCCAGGGCTGCACGGAGCTTACGGGCTATAGCCCGCAATATCTTCTGAGCCACAGCATGGGCTGCTTCCAGGACCTGATCCTTCCTAAATACCGGGATAGTCTTTCGGCCAAGCGCATGCAAAGCCTGAAGGACAGGTCCCGCTTCCAGGCGGAATATGAAATCGGCACTGCCTCGGGGGATATCAAGTGGGTTTTGGAATTGGGGCAGGGCGTGTACGATGAAAACGGCAGAGCGCTTTGCGTGGAAGGCCTGATTCTGGACATTACCGACCGCAAGCAGCAGGAGATCAAGCTGAAGTATTTGAGTCAGCACGATCCGCTAACCGGCGTGCTCAACCGCAGCCATTTTGAAGAAGTGATCAGCCGTGAGTTTGCCGCACATTCCGAAATCAGCAGAGCGCTGCTTTTGATTACCCTCAACAAGTTCGGCGCGGTAAATATCACCCATGGCTACGTATATGGTGAAGCGCTGGTCAAGCAAGTGGCCGAAAAGCTTTCCGCCTTTTCCACGAAAAACCGGCAGCTGTTCCACATCGCCAACGACCGCTTTATACTGTATATCCGCGGGTATCAGGACAAGGCCGAGCTGGACAAGCTTTGCACCGACATCATCCATGTGCTGGATGCCTGCCTGTCCGTGGTCATGGTGCGCGCAAGCATCGGCGTTCTGGAACTGGACGGCGCCCACAGCGATCCGGACAGCTTGCTGAAAATGGCCACCATTGCGGCAGCGTACGCCGCCGACAGCCAGACATCGCGGTGCAGCTTCTTCGACAGGCAAATGGAAGCCGCCATCATCCGCAAGGAGCTTGTGAAGTCCGAGCTGACCAAGTCGGCCGCCAGGGAAGACGATACCGGCCTGTACCTTGTATACCAGCCCATCTTCCACGCAAAAACCGGCGAGATCTATGGGTTTGAAGCGCTGGCCCGCTTTACCGGCGATTTATCCGGCCGCGTCTCCCCCAATGAGTTCATTCCCATTGCGGAGGAGGCGCAGTTGATCGTGCCCCTGGGCAAGCGCATCATCCGCCTGGCCTGCGGGTTCCTAAAGCGCCTGGAGGAGCTGGGCATCTGCGACCGCATGGTCTCCATCAACATCTCGGCCATCCAGCTTCTGACGGATGATTTCCTGCCCGATTTAATGCGCACCATCGCCCAGACCGGCGTCCACGCGGAGAATATCGCCCTGGAAATCACGGAGTCCGTATTCTCCGACAACTATGGCAAGATCAACGAAAAGCTCAGCACCATCCGGGAGAAGGGCATCATCATCTCCATTGACGACTTTGGCACAGGCTACTCCTCCCTGGCCCGTGAAAACGAGCTGAACGTCAACTGCCTGAAGCTGGACAAGCAGTTCATAGACGGCCTGCTCGTTCAGGACTCCAAGGAGGTCATCGCCGGCGACATCATTTCCATGGCCCACAAGCTGGGCCACAGCGTGGTGGCCGAAGGCGTGGAGCACGAAAAGCAAAGGCAGTACCTGCTGGAATACAATTGCGACTATATACAGGGTTACCTGTTCAGCTACCCCCTGCCGGAGGAGAAGGCCATCGAGCTGCTGAAATGAGGCTGTGGCTTTAAGCCGGCCGTATTGACAAGGCTGGATCACCATGCTAGAATACACAAAACTTGATACCCCAAATGCTGTGAAGAGAAAGATGAACGCAACCGTTTTGCCACAGAGAGCCTTGCCTGCTGAGAAAAGGCGCAAAGCCGCGTTCTGAAAAACCTTGGAGCCGCGCACCGACTGCTTTATTGCTGAGGCTGCGATGGGAGCGCCCATAACAGCGCCAGAGTATCGGCTTATACTAATGGAAAACATTATTTCGTCCAAAGCGGCGAGGAGTTTTCGATGCAGGGCAAGGAGTCGGAGCGAGACGTAGCAGCGCTACGTTGAGCGGAGAACGACGCAGTTCTGCGCGAAAAGTACTGCCGCAACGACGAAATAATGTTTGGAATTAGTATTACATGCCCGTACTTGTAAAGGTCTATGCCGCAAGGCATAGATGAACAAAGGTGGTAACACGAAGCGCAAGCTCTCGTCCTTCTATAGGAACGGGAGCTTTTTTATGAAGGAGGAAAAATGATGGAAATCCTTTCTCAAATGAAGATCCGGGAACAAAAGCTCGCCGCTATCCGAGAGACCGAAAACCCCTATCCCCAAAGCTATCCAGTCACCCATGCGCTTTGCGCGGTGCAGACACTTGAGGATGGTGAAAAATCGGTGCGTATTGCCGGCCGCATACTGTCGATACGGAAAATGGGAAGGCTCACCTTTTTAACCCTTGCGGACATACTGGGAAAAGCGCAAATTGCCATCAAAAAGGATGTTGTCGGCGAGGAAAGATATGACTTCTTTCATAGGCACATCGACATCGGTGATTTTTTGGGCGCCGAGGGAGAGGTTTTTACGACCCATGCCGGCGAAAAAACAATCCGTGCGGATTCCTTTGCTTTTCTTGGCAAGACATGCCTGCCCCTGCCAGAAAAATACCATGGCCTGAATGATGTGGATGCATGCTACAGGCAGCGTTACCTTGACCTGATCATGAACGAGGATACACGCCGGCGCTTTCTGCTCAAATCCAATCTGGTCAAGGCCATCCGCCGGTACCTGGAGGACCACGGATACATGGAGATCGAAACCCCTGTCCTGATCAACAAGCCCTCCGGCGCCCTGGCCAGGCCCTTTATCTCGCACCACAACGCCCTGGATATAGACGTGTACCTGCGGATCGCGCCCGAAACGTATCTGAAGCGGGCCATCGTGGGCGGCTATACCAAGGTATTTGAATTCGCCAGATGCTTTCGCAACGAGGGCATGGACGCCTCCCATCTGCAGGACTTCACGCTGCTGGAGGGGTACTGCGCCTATTACAGCTACAAGGACAACATGGAATTTCTCAAGAAAATGCTTTGCTCCGTTGTGAACGCTCTCTATGGCGGCACGCAGATCACATTGGAGGGCAGGCAAATTGATTTGGCCGGCGCATGGCCCGTCGTCTCTTTCCGGGAGCTTCTGCTGGCGGACTGCGGCATTGATATAGGGCAAACCGAAACCGCGGAGGAGCTGCTTGGGCAGATTCAAAGCAAAGGCATCGGGCTGGAAAGCAAAACGGAGCTTTCCAAGCTTGGCAAAGGAAATCTGATCGACCTGCTTTACAAAAAGGTGAGCCGGCCGCACATCCTTAAGCCGACTTTTCTTACGGAGCATCCCATTTCCCTGTCGCCATTGGCCAGAGCCAAGGATGATGACCCGCAGGTCGCCGACCGCTTTCAACTGATCATCAACGGCGCCGAGGTCATCAACGCCTACTCCGAGCTTGTGGACCCTGCCGAACAGTTTCGCAGGCTATCCGATCAGGCAAAGCTCAACGCCGGCGGAGACGACGAGGCCATGCAAATGGACAAGGATTTTATTACCGCCATGCGGTACGGCATGCCGCCCATCTCCGGCTGGGGCATGGGCATTGACCGTTTTGTGCAGGTGCTGACGGGGCAGGGCAATTTGCGCGATTCCGTTCTTTTCCCCATCATGCGGCCGGCAGACTGATGTTTTTGCAATCGCCATCTCCTCGGTCAGCTCTCCGTATAAAAGATTACCCGGACAACCAAAATATTGAAATCCACGTTGCAAATACAACAGACCAAAGCCCAAAAGCGTGGTTCAATAAGGATGGAACAAAAAGGAGGTATGGATATGAAAGCTACCATCAATCGCGAAGGATGCATTGGCTGCGAACTGTGCGCATCCACCTGCCCGGAGGTATTCCGCATGGCGGACGACGGATTGGCGGAAGTATATGTGGATACCGTTCCGCCTGATGCGGAGGATGCAGCCGTTGAGGCGCAGGAAGGCTGCCCGGTATCCGTAATCACAGTGGAATAGTGTTGCAAGCGAGCCGAAAGGGTGCCTGAAGATTACGGGCGCCCTTTGTTTATATGTGAAAGCAGATCAGACAGATGGCAGGAAATGCGGGCGGGATGATCTGCGGGCGGCATGATTAAGCATAATCGGTATGCTTTCCTCACAAACTACGCCGTCCAGAAATTGGGGGTGTTGGAATGCTCATTGTTTTCCTTGTCTTTCTGGCGGCGTTTTGCATTGCCGAGGTGTATGCTGCCGCTGCGCTATACAAGAAAAATGAAAAAAAGCTTGTTCTGCAGGTCGTTATTCCCCCTGCCTTGTATCTGTGCTATTTGCTTGCGCTGTGCCTATTCAAAATCGACATTCCATATATTGTACTGATATTCTATTTTATAACGATATTCGCCCATACGTTTATTGGGTATTATCTGAGCCTGTATAACCGCTCCAAAATATTTGACCGGTACCTTCACGGATTTGGCACCTTTTCCACTTCGCTTCTTTTCTACCTCACGCTTTCAAAATTAACCGACCCGGGCGGCTCTGTCCTCTTCCGCGCCATATTCGTGGCCGCGCTGGGAATTGCCATCAGCATGGTGTACGAGGTAATCGAATTCTTCCATGATACGAAATCAAAGGAAAAGATGCAGCGCGGCCTGCGCGACACGGATTTTGACATGCTTTCCGACATCATCGGAGGAATTGCCGCGGCGGTTTTTGCGGCGTTCACCTATCTATAACAGTATTCCCCTTTTATCAAAGAAGATCAAGCAGGTTGGGAAGCTTCGCCTCCCCGTCTGATTCATTCGGCTGGACCGTCTGCGCGGTGAAGGATGGGACAATATCCTCGGGATTGATCTCAGAAATCCCGATGGATTTCAAATATGCATAGATGCCCTGATAGTAGGCTGGATCGCGTGTAGGGTCTGCCTGGTCCCCTTCGGGGATAAAGACCGCAAATCCCTGCCGGGCGCGGGTCAAAAGTACACGGTAGGCATTTTTCATGTATTGCGCTTTGACGGGTTGATTGACGTGTTCCCAGCGGTTACCCCGGAAATTGAAGAATTCAAACAAGCTGCCGTTAAAGCGCATGTTGGCATCCCAGCAGACGACGCTGTAGTCCAATTCAAGGCCCTGTATATCGAATTCCGTTGCCGTCTCCTCCAGATAGTAAGAGGAACGCACATCCTCCCTGCCGTTTAGAAACCAAGTCGGCGGGTCAATCTTGCTTTGCACCCAAACGCCATGGGCCCGTAAGCGGTTTGCGCCGGAGCTGGCCGTGATGCCGTAGCGCTGCGAACCCTTTGCCTTGCTTCGTATCCAGGCTTTGGCCAAAGCAAGGTCCCGTGTTATAACGATGGGGTATACATCCTTAAACTCCGCAAACAATGACCTGGCCATCTGAGCGTTCACATCCAGCAGCGCCTTGACAAACGCCGATACCTTTTCGCTGCGGAAGGAGCGCAGGGATACGGACAAATGCAAATCCGGCTCGATATGAAGGTTGTCCAGCAGGCCGGTTATCGGTGTGCCGTTTGTATACTCCGAATCGGTAATCTTGTCTGATATGTATACATCCCAGTTTGAAAAGCGATCCGCCAGGGTATGAAACCATTCCGGCAGGCCGGCTTCCCCGGTATTGATCTCCTGACCGCCGCCAACCAGGCAGACAATGGCTGCCCAACCGGTATGGCGGTCCATAAAACGGATCAGAAATTCAGGCTCAGACTGCCGAAAATCAACAATCCCCTTCTTTTCCTTCATAAAGCGCGCAAGCTGTTCCACCGTCCAGGCCCGCTGCGCCTCATCGAAGATGGCCACCTTCTCGTAGGGCGCCGCGCCGGTTGCGATGGCGTCGTCCCGGAAGTGGTGAATGATCTGTATAAAGTCCTTGACCTGGCGCAGCGCCGCGGCTTTGGTGATGCCGCTTTGCCGGCATTTATCCCTTGCAAGCGCTTCCTGCAGCACGGCGACCAGGGGAAAATTGCCGGACAAAAAGACGGCGTGCTCGCTTTCATCGATCCGTTGCCGTTCCACAGACAAATTGAGCCCCGCCAGGGTTTTGCCGGCGCCAGGAACGCCGGTGACAAAGCAAATGGATTTGCGGCCGTTCGCCTTGCTGTGGTCAATAATCCGGTTGATGGCATCGGTGGTTTGGCTCAGGTTGATCGCATCTGCATCCCTTCTGGTGATATCCTCCACCCGGTGCCCGCGGTACAGCGCCCGGGCGGCTTCAATAATGGTTGGGGTCGGCATGTATGGCGAATCGATCCAGGCTTGCGCGGAAAACAAAGAACGGCCATAGCTTTCGGCAATGGCCGCAATGGTTTTTCCCAAGTTGCTTTGATTGCACTTCAGCGGCGCCAGCATGGCAAAATCCACAAGCTGTATTTGCGACGGCATGTATGGCGCCTGCGTGGCCACAAGAACCGGCACAAGGAATGCCCTGTGGCTTTCCTTGTGGAAGCAGCGCAGGTCCAATGCGTAATCCAGCACCTGCTCCATAGCCGCTTTTGTATAGGCAGTATCGCCCACCTTGAATTCCAGCAGGAACACGATGCCTTGATACAGCACGACGCCGTCTATTCGCTCGCCGATGCGCGGAATGGTATATTCCAACAGAACGTGGCCGTCCGGCATATTTGCCAGCTCACGCTTCAATATTTCAATTTCCGCCCTCCAGGTGTTCTTTTGCAGATCATCCGCCGCAAACGGATCATGGGCTGTAATCCCGCCAAAGATGGCATAACTGTCTTTTTTCAGAAAATCAGATATGGAATCAGTATAATAGCAGCGTCTCATGGATCCCCTCAAAAACTTTTGTACAACTCATTTTTATTGCATCGGCCAGCTTCAGCACTCCACCATGATCCGTATGATTTCCCTGTCGGTTTCCCGCATGCCCCGGCTGGCCATGCGGCCTACGTTGGCGATGGTATTGTCCACGCCGTGGGTGATGATGCCGTCGCCGCTCACAAATTCCCGGCCGTTTTCATACATGCTAAGGCCCACAATGCCCGCGTCCACCGCCGAGGCAATCTTGGCCGCGCAGGAGGATTTCGCCCCGTCGCACACCATGCCGGATACGATGGCCAGCGCGTTGACCACCGTATGGGCAACGGTTTCATAGCCGCCGCCCAGCAGGTAGGCAATGCCGGCGCCGGCGGCACAGCCGGCGCTGACGGCCCCGCAGAAGGCGGACAGCCGGCCGATGCTTGTTTTTTGGTGGATGGTCACAAGGTCCGAAAGCGCCACCGCCCGAATCAGCCGCTCCCTGGAAACATCATACTCCTTCGCGTATTCAATCACCGGCAGCGACGCCGTCAGGCTTTGGTTCCCGCTGCCGGAGAGGATGATCACCGGCTTTTCACAGCCGCCCATTCTGGCGTCCGACCCGGCGGCGGCCATGGCCCGCGCCCGGATCTTCACATCATAGCCATAGGTGTTCAGGAGGATTCGGCCGATGTTGGCGCCCCACTCCCCGTTCAAACCTTCGGCGGCGATGGCGCTGTTGTATTTGATCTGCCGCTCAATCACATCGGCAATATCGTCCATATCGGCCTGATCGGCAAAAGCGACAATATCCTTTACGTTCAGTACGCTGCGGTCGGTCAGGCGCAGGTTATTGGCTTCCGCTCCGGCCTGAAACAAGACATGCCCGTTTTTTTCAATGCAGACAATGTTGGTGTGGTAGTTTTCAATCACAACCCTGGCAGAAGCATCGCCACTATACACTGTAACGGCAATGTAGAAAACCAGGTCGCCCTCATAGGGAATGACGCGGCACGCATGGGCGTCAAGATACGCCTTGATTCTGGGCTTGTCCTCTTCCCGGCAGCCGGATAAAACCTCCAATATCCTGGAAGCGTCCCCCGCGACGATGCCGGCCGCCACCGCCGCGCCAATGCCTTTCAAGCCGCCGGTATTGGGCACGATCACGCTTTTCACGTTTTTGACAATGTTGCCGCTGACTTCGGCAAGGCTCATGGATGGCGTTACGCCCAGCACTTCCCTCGCCTTTGCGGCGGCATAGGCCAGGGCGATGGGCTCCGTACAGCCGGTGGCCGGCACCAGTTCCTCTTTGAGAATCCTGACATAATCCCAATACCTTGCGCCCTTTAGATGCATGACGCGCTCGCCGCCTTCCGTTTTGTTGCCATCCACAGATATTGTATCGTATAATATTCCCGTTGTATACAGTACACACGGACGGGAGGAACACAAATGTACGAATTGGTGCAGGTTGGACAACGGACTTATTACATCAACTGCCCTGCCCGAATGGGCGTTTATGTCATTGATGATAACGGGGTATGCCTGATCGACAGCGGAAACGACAAGGAAGCCGGGAAAAAAGTCCTCAAAATATTGGAGGCCAACGGCTGGTCCCTGAAAATGATCATCAACACCCATTCCCACGCCGATCACATCGGCGGCAACAGCCTGCTCCAGCAGCGGACGGGCTGCCGCATCTGGGCCCCCGGCGCCGAGCAGGCGTTTGTCCGGCATCCCATACTGGAATCCTCCATGCTCTATGGCGGATTCCCCATGCAGGAATTGCGCAACAAGTTTCTGCTGGCCCAGGAAAGCAGCGTGCAGGAACTGACGCAGGCTGTGCTGCCGGAGGGGCTTTTTATGCAGCGGCTGGACGGCCACAGCATGGCCATGGCCGCCATCAGGACCTGCGACGGCGTCTGGTTCCTGGCCGACAGCCTGAGCAGCGAGGCCGTGTTGCAAAAGTATCATATCACATATCTGTACGACGTGCAGGGGTATTTGCAATCCCTGGAGGCCGTGAAGGCGCTTGCGGGCAGGCTGTTCGTGCCTGCCCACGCGGAGCCCTGCGAAGATATACAGGCTCTTGCGAATTTGAACATGCAAAAGGCCCATGAGATCATGGCGTTCATCCGGGAAGCCTGCGCGGAGCCTGTCACCTTTGAATCCCTGTTGAAAAAAGTGTTCGATCACTACGGCCTGCACCTGGACTTCAACCAATATGTCCTGGTGGGCAGCACCCTGCGGTCGTATATTTCGCATCTGCATGACAAGGGAGAACTGCTGGCCGATTTTTCCGGCAATATGCTTACCTGGCGCAGGGCATGACCGTACAACCGCGAGCCATGGACAGGCGCTATTTGAGTACCTTCAAAAAAGTGGATACGATATACCCCTGCCATCCGCCCACCTCTACAAAGGACCATCCGTTGCTATCTGAGATCAGCGTCACCACGGTGCCAGGCTCCAGGTAGGTAATATGGCGGGAACGGTTGTAGCGCAAAGCCACCCTGTCCTTATTGTCGATGACGGCATATTGGGCGGGCTTCTGTGCTTCCTGCTGGGGAGTGATATATTTGGTAAGCAGGTAACCCACCTTGTCCCCCACATGCACCAGCGTATATTCCTTGCCTTGCTTAAGGGGGATCATGATGGTTCCCCAGACATACACATCCATCTTTTTGCCTTTGCGGTCGGGCTTCTCCCTAAGCGTCAGCGTCCAGGCCGCGCCGGCAACAACGCCTTTGTCAAAAACCACAAACCGCGGCGCTTTTGCAGCATTTTCTCCCGCGGGGTCAAACGTTCCCCAGTCATTAAGAAACAAGGCGACTGTCGGCACATAGCCGGATACCGTTCCGTCGGTAACGCGGCACCAATAGATGCCCAGGGTTTCCACGGTGAGAGCCGTTCCCTGGGGCCAGGCGGCAACCGCCTCGGCGGTCCCCATGGGCTGGCTATATACGTTTGCGCCCTCGGCTGCCGAAATCACACCGGTGATGGGCACGCCCGTACTGCCGGGTTCCAGCGTCTGGGCCCTGGCAGCGGAAAGAAAGCATAGCGCAACCATGAATATCAAAAGAAACCTTCGCATAAACGCCACCGTCTTTCACAATGATTTGAAATTGTTCCCGGACGTAAGCTTATGGCAGCAGAAAAAAGGAAATTTCGGCAAACGCTGTTTCGTATATTTCCCAATCAATATCTGTATTTCATTGTAATATGGGAAGAAAACCCTTGTCAACAATCATACGATGAAATTTACAGGCGGGCAAATACGGTCAAGGCAAGCACCAGCAAAACAGCCAAGAGCCCAAAGTTGACGAAGGAAAACAGCTTGAGATACCTTCCGGGCTGCGCCCCCTCCGCCTTTGCGTACAGCTTGAAGGAAATCAGGCTGGCCATGGAAGCGATCAGTGTGCCCAGTCCCCCGATATTCGTACCGGTGACCAGCGCCTTGCCTTTATCCGTGAACTCCGATAGCATCAGCGCGGCCGGCACATTGCTGACGAACTGGCTGACCATGGCGGAAACAAATACCTCCCGGCCATAAAGCAGCCCGCCAAGCAGATTTTTGATCGCCTCCAGGCGCCCCAGGTTGCCCACAAACACAAAGAAAAAACAAAAGGTGACCAGCAGATGATAGTCGACTTTCCCCAGCGCCTGCCTGTCCACAAACAATAAAACAAGCGTAACCGCCGCCACAGTCAGCGCATAAGGCACAAAGCGCAGCACCGCCGCCACACACAGCAAAAACAAGGCCGCCAAAATCAGCAAGGAACCGCCGGCAGGAAACGGCCCCCTTTGCGTGCCGGTGTGCACCGTCACCGGCCTGTCGGGCAATAAAAAGCACAGCAAAAGCACCGCGATCAGCGATGCGCCGCCCACCGGCAGGACAGCGGAAAAAAAATCGGCCCCGTTCAACTGATACGCGGAATACAGATACAGGTTCTGCGGGTTGCCAAAGGGCGTCAGCATGCTGCCCAGGTTGGCAGCGATGGTCTGCAAAACCACCGTGGTCATCATTGCCGTAAGTTCACCGCGCATCAGGATCAGCGTCAGCGGCACGAAGGCGATCAGCGCCACGTCGTTGGTGATGAGCATGGAGCTTACGTAGCACAGTAGCGTCAGCATGCGGCCAAGGCTTCGCATACCTTTTGCCCGGCGGATGAAAAAGCCCGCCGCCGCGTCCAAAATCCCTTTTCGTGCAAGGGCGCTTACCACTGCCATCAAGGCAAACAAAAGCGCCAGCGTCCGAACGTCTATGTAGGATAGATATTCGGAAGACGGCGGGATGATCAAGGCCGTCGCAGCCGCCAGCAGCCCTGAAATGCATAAAACCGGATCCTTCGCAAACACGCGCTTCAGCTTTGATACCATCTATGTTCTCCAGTACATCGCCTATCCAAAATAAGCCCGAACGCCGCTTATTCTAGCATAGCGGCGCTATGCGCGCAATGGCGAACCGCGAAACATTTGACATGCGTGAGGCGCTTTCACTTCCCGTCCCTGGCACCGCTCGCAATTTTTGAAAGAGCCCGAACAATCCCGGCCGCATTCCGAAAAACGGTTGACTTTTTTACAGGTATGACGGTATAATAGCTTGTCATGGAGCGCCGCAAAACGGCGCGGAGGGGCTCGTCAAAAGAAAAGATCAGGAGGGTTTTGTCGTGTTCAAGCTCAAGGAAAACGGCACGAAAGCATCCACGGAAATCCTGGCAGGGCTGACAACATTTTGTGCAATGGCGTACATCATCGCTGTCAACCCTGCAATTTTGTCCATCTCCGGCATGGATAAGGGCGCTGTATTCCTGGCCACCATCATCGCCTCCGTCGCCGGCACATTGGTCATGGGCCTTGTGGCCAACGTTCCCTACGCCCAGGCTCCCGGCATGGGCCTGAACGCCTTCTTTACCTTCACGGTTGTTTTGACCCTCGGCTTCACCTGGCAGCAGGCCCTTTCGATGGTTTTCATCTGCGGACTTATCAATATTCTGATCACCGTCACCAAGGTACGCAAGCACATCATCAAGGCCATTCCCGCCAGCCTGCAAAGCGCCATCGGCGGCGGCATCGGCATCTTCATCGCCTACATCGGCCTATTGAATGTCAAGCTCATCGACTTCTCCGCCGGCGTGCCGGCCCTGGTCGATTTCAACCAGCCGGTGCTGTGGGTGTTCCTGATCGGCCTGGCCATCATCATTGTGCTTTTGCTTTTGAAGGTCAAGGGCGCTGTTTTGATCGGTATCGTCGCCGCCGCATTGATCGGCATTCCCCTGAAGGTCACTTCCATGGCCGAATCCTTCAGCCTTTCCGAAGCTGTGGCCGCCCTGCCCACCACCTTTGGCGCCATCTTTACCGCCCAGGGCCTGGGCTCCCTGTTCACCGATGTTTCCAAGCTGCCCCTGGTGCTGATCACCATCTTCTCCTTCAGCCTTACCGACACCTTTGACACCATCGGCACCTTTATCGGCACCGGCCGGCGCAGCGGCATCTTCAGCAAAGAGGATGAATCCGCCCTGGAAAACGGCAAGGGCTTTTCTTCCAAGATGGACAAGGCCCTGTTTGCCGATGCCATCGCTACCTCCGTCGGCGCATTGGTCGGCACCTCCAACACCACCACCTATGTGGAAAGCGCCGCGGGCATCAGCGCGGGCGGCCGTACGGGTTTGACCAGCGTTGTGGTAGCCGCCTGCTTTGCGGTCAGCGCCTTCCTGGCCAGCTTCGTCAGCGCCATTCCCAGCGCCGCCACCGCCCCGGCCCTGGTGGTCGTAGGCATCATGATGATGTCCGCCTTTAAGGAAATTGACTGGACCGAATTTGCCGACGCCGTTCCCGCCTTCTTTGCCGGCGTGTTCATGGCCCTTTGCTACAGCATTTCCTACGGCATCGCCGCAGGTTTCATCTTCTACTGCCTGAGCAAAGCCTTCACCGGCAAAGCCAAGGAAATCCATCCCATCGTGTGGGTCTCCTCCGGTCTGTTCATCTTGAACTTCGTACTCCACGCCGTCTTATAAGAAAACCAAAAGAGGCGGCTCCCTGCCAGGCAAACCGGGCAGGGAGCCGCTTTTTATTTGGCGATATGCTTACTGGATATAGGCCGGTGCATCCTCCCCTTTGAGCAGGGAGACCAATTGGTCCAGGTTTTTTCGGCCAAAGTGGGTTTTTTCGTCATTGATCACCAGGCAGGGCACGCTCATGATATTGTACTTTTCCCGAAGTGTGGGATAGTACGCCACATCAAAGACCTCCGCTTCCACCAGCGGATTTTCCAAAGCGATGCGCTGGGCGGCCATCACCAGGTCCGGACACATGACGCAGCTTAGTGTCACCAATATCTTTAGGTTGAGCTTGTCAGGCAGCTCGCGCGCCTTTTCTACGGCTGTGCCCATGTCCTCCCCCGCGCCGCCGGCGGCAAGGATCGCTGTCAAAAAGCCTGTCAGCTCATGCCCGCCCGGTACGCCGTGAAATTGGGCCCGCAGGTATTTTCCGTTCCCATCCAATATGCGTATGGCAGGATACCACTGCCCCTCCTGAAACTCAGGATCTCTGTTCAACCGCATGGATACCTTTTCGTGGGCGGTGCTGATCTCCGTCAAGAACGCTTCCACCCTGCGGCTGAGCGAGCTGTCGTCCAGCAGCCCTTCCAAAACCACCTTGCGGCGAAGGGGAGAAAGCGTTTGCCGTATCTTTTCCATGACCGCTTCCGGGATCATGGCGATGCCGCCGGCGGGAGCGGGCTTGGCCTCTTCCGGCTCTTTGACTTCCTCGGCCTTGGTCTGCCCGGTATCCGCCTTTGCGGTCCTTTCTTCCTGGCTGTACACCGTTCCCTTGGGATAGCCCTCCCGATGCAGCTCTGAAATGTATTTTTCCAGGCTGGTGGCGGCAACCGCCCCGTCGGATACGGCCGTCACCACCTGCCGCAGGGATTTCACGCACAAATCCCCCGCCGCGTACACGCCGTCCTTGTCGGTCTTATGACGGTCGTCGGTGATGACGTAGCCGTCCTCCGTCAGGGCCACCTTGCCCCGCAGAAGGGAGGTGGAGGGCAGATACCCCGCGAGCACGAACACCCCAAAGGTATCGCCGGGGGCGGCGTTATACTCCCAGGTTTCCTTGGTGCGGTTGTTCCGGAACACCGCCTTGCGCAACGCCGTATCGCCTTCCACGCGTATGATTTCGGTATGATAGGAGATTTCAATTTTCGGGTGCTCCTTGGCCGGCCTGGCAATGGACTCCGCGCAGGAAAAGCCGCCCTTGCGCATGATGATGTGCACCTTTTTGGCAAAGCGCGTGAGGAAAACAGATTCTTCCGCCGCCGCGTATCCGCCGCCGATAACAAACACGTCTTTGCCCATAAAAAACTCGCCGTCGCAGGTGGCGCAGTAGGCCACGCCGCGGCCCTGGAATTCCGCCTCGCCGGCAAAGCCGATCTTGCGGGGATTGGCGCCCATGGCGGCAATCACGCCCAGGGCGGTGAATTCCCCCTGGGTGGTCACCACCCGCTTGACCGGCTGATCCAATTGAAGGTCGGTCACCTCCGCCGTCATAAACACGGCGCCAAACCCTTCCGCCTGGCGGTGCATAATATTCGTCAGTTCCTCGCCGCTGGCGGTCAATACGCCGGGGTAATTGACCACTTCCGACGTAATGGCCACCTGGCCGCCGGCCCGGCCCTTTTCCATTAACAGCACGCTGTACTGTGCCCTGGCTAAATAAATGGCGGCCGACAAACCCGCCGGACCCGCCCCCACAATAATCACATCATAATGCTTATCCATGGCTGCCTCCAGAAATCCGCAGAAATTGCTTTCTTATTGGATTATATACCCATGCGGGCCCAAAAATAAACGCTTCATTCCACCTGGTATGTTTCTACAAAGATATTCCCGCCGGAAGCCGAAAGTTCCACCGTAATCGCCTGTGCGGGATCGCCGGCCGCAAAAGAAGCCGACACCCACTGCAGGCTGTCGGAAAGTGTGAAGGACTGCGATTGCCCGCCTGAAGACAGCGTGAGAGTTGCAGTTCCCACCCCTGCCCTCGCCCGGAGCCATAGTGTTATGCTCCCCTTGCCGCGCAAGGCTGTGTCAAACAAGGTAAACCGGCTGCCGCCCCGCACCCAGCCTTCGTTCAAGCCGGACAGGGCGCTGTGCAGCACAGGCAGCCCGGGCCGGACGGAAACAACGCGGTATCCGCCGTTTGCGGTGACCTTGGTATCATTGCACACAGCGTCCGCAAGCACAAGGGAGGAAAGCAGCTCATCGGTGAGAATCAGCTTTTCCGGCGCCCGGACCGGGTTTTGGGCATTCTCCTGCCAGTAGGCTTTGGGCGTGAACGCGGCCAGGGAGCCATCCGCCCGGGCATTGCCGATCAGGTCGTCCAACTCCACCACAGGCAAGGTACAGCGGGAGGCCACATCCAGCTCCCCCGCCTCGGGCCAGAGGAAGCCGCCATCCCGCACCACGCCCAGCACATTTTCCGTTCCCGTCATTTGCACGGCCTGCTTTGCATCCCGGGGATAAACGGAGCCCGTATGATGCCGGTACAGGAAGAAGGAAAGGCCGCCGTTCAGCAAAAACGATGCCGCAAGGAAGACGCATACTGCCCGCCGCTGTCCGCGCAAAAACCCATGGCGGGCTATGCTTGTGCAGATGCACGCCAGTAAGGCAAAGGCAACGACAGTCCAAACGGCCCGCATGGGAAACGCAGGCTGACCAAAGGCCAGAGCGGTCAAAAGCAGCGCGTCCGCAGGATAGGACTTGCCGCTTTCCAAAGTCCACCCGCCAAAGCACAAAAACAGCAAAAGCGGCAGCGCCATACAGGCCATGGATTTCGCGTTCAGCTTTTTGCCTTCCAGCGCCGGCGACAGAAGACAGGCAAGCAGCACAGGCAAAAACGCCGCCACATACCGGACATGCACCCGGGCCGCGTTTACCGCGCCGCTTTGCATCCTTTCGTCGCCATAGATCACATACACCGTGCCCGCAGCGATCACGCCGATGGAGAGCAGCACCGTATAAAGCAGCTGCCGCCCGCCATCATCCAGCGTTTTTGCATGAGCGGCAGGCAACAACAATGGAAAAAAGCAAAAGGCCAGCGGCAGATATGCGCCGTAAAACGCCAATCCCTCCAGCGTCTGCAGGATATGCCCGAGAGTGAGGGGATGCGTCTGGGAGCCGTACAAGGTGGATTGGGTCAAGGACATTTGAAGCCCGAAGCGCAGCAGCAGCGTGTACAGCAAAAGAAGGATACACAGGGCAAAAATGCCCGTCAGCGTAAAGCGAAGCTTCCATCTGTCATGATCCTTGAGCGCTCTTTGCAGCATCAAAAGAAAAAAACAAACGGGCAGCGCCACGTAGCCGGGCTTTAAGGCATAGAGCAAAACGCCAAGGCCGCCGCACAAAAAAGCTGAAAGAAAGCTGGGCTGCTTTGCGCCGGCTGCCCGGTAATACACATAACACGCGGTAAGCATAAGCGGGAAAGCAACGCTTTCTGCCATGATATGCCGGGTGATCTGAAAATCAGGCATCAGCAAAGTCAAAAGCACCGCCAGAAGGGAGCGGGAACTTGATTTTGTCATGGACCCGGCAAGCGCATACACGGGAAAGATGCTCAAATGCATCAGCAGCACGTTCAAAACCTGGGCCGCGCGAAAGAAGCTGACGCCTTCGGGCAGCAAATGCAGCGGCGACAAAAGCAGCGGATACAGAATGTATTCATACCGTATGGGCTGGCCTTTAAAAAAAAGTCTGCCCTTTTCAAAAATGGAGCGGGAAAGCTGCATATACAGCGCGGAGTCCGGCATGACCACCGGCGTGGTGGTGGTCATCATGGCAGACAGGACGCGTACAGCGCAAAAAAGCAGATACAGGCATATCAAAACCCTGCCGGCGGGGAGCTTTGCCATCCAGCCGGCCAGTGTTGATCCCCATGCATGCCCTTGTTTGTCCGGCTTCTTTTTGAAGGCATATACGCCCAGGCCACCCATTTCGCATTCCCCCGCTTCATCATACGCAATAGGACATCCACCACGCTGTCGAATGGAATGTACTCCATACATATGCGCTCATGGATCAAAAAAGAGCGGCGGGGAAGGAATTTTAAGGACGAGCCTTTTTGATGGCATCAAAAAACCCCGGCGAAAGCCGCGAAGCCCGCCAGGGTGCATATACCAATGCTCTTTTGTCAGCGGTAAGACTGCTCGAGAATCGACAGCACATCCGCCTCGGTGATGGTGCAGGGATCCACCTCGAACAGGCCGCCCATGATCTTTCGGGCATACCCCGCCAGGTGAGAAAGGTCGCCGCGCGCTATGCCGTAGTCGGAAAGCTTCAACTGCTCCACGCCGCAGTCCTTTTGCAGCTGCGCCAGGGCCGCCACAAAATCCATGGGCGATTTGGCGTCCTGGTTGCCCAAAGCGCGGGCCATGTCCGCCATCCGTTCATCACAGGCGCCGGACTTTGCCAGGAAAGTGTAATACGCCAGGCTGATGATGATCAGCCCCGCCCCATGGGGTAGCTCCGGCTTTAAGCCGCTCAAGGCGTGCTCGATGGAATGCTCGGAGATGCAGCCGGAGGTGGATTCCACAAAGCCGGACAGCGTATTGGCCAGCGCCACATCCGCCCGGGCCTGTTCGTTGGAACCGTCGGCCACGGCAGCGGCCAGACTTTTGCCGATGAGGCTGATGGCTTTTAGCGCGTACAGGTCACTCATCTCATTGGCGGTGCGGTTCACATACCCTTCCGTGCTGTGGAACAGGGCGTCAAAGCCCTGGTACGCGGTCAGGGAGGCCGGCACCGACAGCATCAGCTCCGGGTCCACCACGGAAAGGTATGGGAACGTTTTGTCATACCCAAACCCGATCTTTTCGTCGCCATTGGTGATCACCGTCCACGGGTCGGCTTCGGTGCCCGTGCCGGCGGTGGTGGTAATGGCCACCATAGGCAGCGGATCAAACTTAACCGGCTGGCCGCGGCCCGTGCCGCCGGAAATATAATCCCAGTAGTCGCCGGGGTTTGTCGCCATGACGGCAATGGACTTGGCGGAATCCATGCTGCTGCCGCCGCCAAGGCCGATCACAAAATCGCAGCCAGTCTCCTTGGCCAGGGCCGCGCCTTCCATCACGTGCTGCTTGATGGGGTTGGGCAATATCCTGTCAAACAATACATGCCCGGCGCCGGCTCTGTCAAGCTGTTCTTCCAGCCGCTGCAGGATGCCCAGCCGCTTCATGGAATTGCCCGCGGAAATGACGATGAGCGCCTTTTTGCCCGGCAGGCGGACTTTGTGTAGCTCGCCCAGCTTTCCCTTGCCAAAGAGGATGCGGGCGGGCATGTAGTAATCAAAGGCCATGGGATTTCCTCCTCAAAAAGTGGTCATATCCGGGTCCTTGGCCAGGCCGCAGACGCCGGGCGTGAGGCCATCGATGGCCGCCATGTCGTCCGCCGTCAGTTCAAAATCAAACAGCTGCGCGTTTTCCACGATCCGCGACGGCGTTACCGACTTGGGCAGGGGCAGGAAACCCTTTTGCAGGCTCCAGCGCAGGGCGACCTGGGCGGCGGATTTGCCATGCCTCCCCGCAATTGCATTCAGCTGCGGCACATCCGTAATACGTCCCAGGCCCAGCGGGCTGTAGGCTTCCAGCAAAATGCCGTGCTTTTGGCAAAACGCCACCGTCTCCCCGTGCACATCGCCGGGGCAAAGGCGGATCTGGTTCACCATGGGGACGACCTTTGCTGTTTCCATCAGCGCGCTCAAGTGATGGGGCCTGAAATTGCTGACGCCTATGGCGCGTATGCGCCCCGCCGCGTACAACTCCTCAAACGCTTTCCAGGAGCCGGCGTTGGCCTCCTTCCAGCTGTCGCGGAAATGGATGGGATTGGGCCAGTGGATCAGGTACAGGTCCAGATAATCAAAGCCCAGCTCCCTCATGGTAAGGTCAAAGGCCCGCAGCGTCTTTTCATAGCCATGGTCGGGGTTAAAGAGCTTGCTGGTGACGAAAACCTCTTCTCGTTTCAGTCCGCTTTCACGAACCGCTCTGCCCACGCTTTCCTCATTGCCGTAGGCCGAGGCGGTATCGATATGGCGGTAGCCCGCTTGAAGCGCCTCTTTGACGGAATGCACCGCCACCTCGCCGTCCGGCGTCTGCCATGTGCCAAAGCCCACACAGGGGATTTGCACCCCGTTTACCATTTGATACGTATCCTGTACAGATTTCATGCGCTTTCTCTCCTTTTTTCCCTTGCCAAACCGAAGGGAGATTGCTATACTGCCATTGTAAACCTTAGTGTTAGCTCTAAGTCAATTGCTTGTTGCAAGTTTCTTCAAAAGGAGTATACCAAATGGAATATTCCATGAAACAGGTATCCCAGCTGACGGGCCTCACCGCCCACACCCTGCGGTATTACGAGAAGGAAGGCTTATTGCCCGATGTGCGCAGGACCTGCACCGGCATACGGCGCTTTTCCCAGGAGGATCTGGACGGCCTGGGGCTGATCTGCTGCCTGAAAAGCACCGGCATGTCCATCAAGCAGATACGGGAATTTGTAGCGCTGAGCGTGAAGGGAGACTGCACCCTCAAGCAGCGCTGCGATATGCTCATCGCCCACAAGCAGGATGTGGAGGAGCAGATGCGGCAAATGCAAAAGCATATTGAAAAAGTCACCCACAAAATCGCGTATTTTACCGGAAAGTACGAAAAGCTGCAAAGCGAAAAGGATGAAAAGCGAGTTGTTACATCCGCTTGATTGTTTTTGCGGCGTGCCTGCTGGTATACTTAAGCTACCAAAACCCAAAAGCAAGGAGGCGTTTATGCAACCATTCCGCCGCATGGCCGCCCTTTTCCTGGCCGCCGTGCTGATCACCCCCTGCCTGCCTGCCCTGGCAGAAGGCAATTTGGCCTTCACAAACCTTCCGGCGCTGATTCGCCCCGGCAAGCTGGTACTGATCAGCTTTACCTCCCCCTCGGACATGGAGCTGGATATTGTTTTGACGGAGGGCGACGCTTCTGAAGTCCTGTTTGACAACTACCCCGCCAAAGCCGGCGAAAACAGCTTTTCCTGGGACGGCACCGTGCAGGACGGGCTGGCGGCGGAAGGCACATATCAGCTGAGGCTTGACGGCGGCGACAAAAGTGCTCAGGCCGATGTGGCCATCGGCCTGGAAAGCCCCGCTCTTTCCGACGCCGTACCCAGCGATCCGCATATGGTGCCCGGCACATATTGGTACATGCTGGTGAACGCCAATATGCAGGGCAAGCTTACGATCCGCCTGCAGGAACCGGACACCCTTTTGTATGAGGGCGTCATCCCGGCCGGCCCGTCGGAAATCCCATGGGACGGCACCGCCGGGGGGCAGGCACTTGCGCCGGGGGAATACACGCTGATCCTTCAGCTGACGGACGACACGGGCTTTACTTCTACCGCGCAGTATGTTTCCATTATGATGGAGGAGGCAGGCGCCGCCGGGGATCAGACCGCCGTCAGCTTCCAGGTGGACGACAGGCCCGTAGCCCCCGCGGATTTCAGCCACACCCCTTCCAATGGGGAGTTGAATTACTGGACGCTGCCGATGGATATCACCAACGAGGCGGCCATCTGGGAAGTGATGCTGCAGCCCATTACCGTGCTGGACGGCAATGAAAAGCTCGCTTATAAGCTGCGCGCAAGGCCGGAAGACGATGCCGAGCCGGTAGGCGAAGTGACGTATTGGTCCCAGGGCGTACGGGTGCTGGAAACTCTAGACAATGGCTGGAGCCTGGTGGAATCTTACTCCAGCTCTTTTCACGACAGCAAAGTAAAAGTGTTTGGCGAAATGGTGCAGGGGTATGTGAAAACCAACCTGCTGAAAACCAAGAGCCCCTCCAAAAAGTATGGTCTGGTCATCGATAAATTAACCCAGCGGATGTACATCTTCAAGGATGGCAAGCTGTTCTCAGAACTGCTTGTTTCCACGGGGCTTGTAAGCGACCCAGATAAGCTGTACACGGAAACCCAGGCCGGCGATTATCTTCTGGTCAGCAGGGTCGGCAAGTTCATGTCCGACAACCTGCACTGTGAAATGGCCATCCGCTTCAACAACGGCAACCTGATCCATCAGGTGCCCTACACCCTGCGGGGGGATGGCAGCAAGTATTTTGACAAAACGGAGCCCAAGCTGGGCACCAAGGCCAGCCATGGCTGCATTCGCGTGCAGCGCAGAAAGAACTCTCAGGGCGTCAACATGACCTGGCTGTGGAACAACCTGGAGAATAACACCCGGGTCCTGATCTGGGAAGATTACAAGGGGCGCCAGGTCTCCATTCCCGGCAACGACACCCCGCTGTATTACAACCCCGAAGGCGGCACCTATTACCACAGCGATGCCAACTGCCCGGATGTGAAAGCGAAATTCCTGCCGCTGTCGGGCTTTACCTACGGACAGCTGGAAGACGACACCTTCGCCTCCCTCACCCGCTGCCCCGCCTGCGCGCCGCCCATGCGCAAAAGCGAGCTGGAAGCCATCAACGCTGCCTACGCCAAGTAAGAAGATAAAAAGAGCGCCGGATTTCGCAAGGAAGTCCGGCGCTCTTTGTTTGTCCTGTAAATCAGGCTGTTTCGAGTATAAGCTTTTCCACCACAGCCCGGTCCGCCGGAATGTCCAAAAGGGGCACGCCCTCGTGCAATACGGGGTGCTTGCGGTGGAAGGTGGGCCGGTCCTCCCGGAAGATAACGCCAAGGGGGATTTTGTCATAGAACTCCATGGCCTTTTCCATGGCGCGAAGCTTATCGGTGGGGTCGTAATCCTCGCCCAGGATATAGGCGCGCTGCTGGTACCAGGCAAAGGTGTTCAGCTTGTTGAAGCTCACGCAGGGCTGGAAGATATCCACCAGCGCGTAGCCGGGATATTCGATGGCCTGCTTCATCAGCTCTGTGAGATGCTTGGGCTGGCCGCTGAAACCGCGGCCCACAAAGCCCGCGCCGGCGGCAATGGCCAGGAGGATGGGGTTGAGCGCCGTGTTCATGCTGCCATCCGCCTGCACACCGGTGACCATTCCCTCCTGGGTGGTAGGAGACGCCTGGCCCTTGGTCAGGCCATAGATTTGATTATCATGCACAAAGTGGGTGATGTCAACATTGCGGCGCATGTTGTGCAAAAAATGATTGCCGCCCTCGCCGTAAGAATCGCCGTCGCCGGTATTCACGATCACCGTCAGGGATTCGTTGGCGATTTTGGCCGCCACCGCCGCCGGCAGCGACCGGCCGTGCAGGCCGCAGAAGGAGTTGGCGGTGATATACTGGGGCGTTTTGGCCGCCTGGCCGATGCCGGCCACCATCAATACCTCGTGGGGATCCTTGTTAAGCTCTTCCAGGGCGGTCTTTAAACAGCTTAAAATGCTGAAGTTGCCGCAGCCGGGGCACCAGGCCGTTTCATGGGTCGCAAATTTCTTATCGCTCATTTTGATTCGCCTCCTTTGATCAGACCCGCAATTTCTTCGCCGGACAATTGCCGCCCGTCATATTTGAGCACGGCATCCGTGCAGGCGATGCCGGTCGCCTCGCGGATCAGCTGGCTCAGCTGCCCGGTGTAATTCTGTTCCACATTCACGATGCGCCGCGCCTTTGCCGCTTTTTCGCGGAACAGCTTTTCCGGCAGGGGGTATACATCCCCAAACACCAGCGCCGCGTATTTTTCGTTGGTCTCCTTATTGAGTATGGCCACAGCCTCATGCAGCGGGCCTTTTAATGAGCCCCAGCCCACCAGCAGGGTATCAAAATCCTCCGCGCCGACGAATTCCGGCTCCTGCAGCTCCGCTTTGAGCATATCAATTTTGCCCATGCGCTTTTGCATCATCTTGTTGCGCGTTTCGGCATCCTCGATGATATATCCGCGCTCGTCATGCTCGTCACTGTCGGCGGCTACAAACGCCTTGGCCTTGCCGGGGATCAGCCTTGGAGAAATGCCGTCTTCGGTATATTTGTAGCGCAGGTATTCCCCTTCCCCCGTCCATTCCCGGGCAGGCGAAGCCACGCTGATTTTATCCAGACCAAAGGGCTTTACCGTCGCGGTAGCGTCGCCCAGGTACTGGTCGCTTAAGAGGATCACGGGGATTTGGTACCGTTCCGCGATGTCAAAGGCCCTGGCCGTCTGATAAAAGGCATCCTCCTGGTCCCGAAGGGCAATGACCATACGCGGGAACTCGCCCTGAGAAGCGGAGATCACAAACTTCAAATCGCTTTGCTCCGTACGGGTGGGCAGGCCTGTAACCGGCCCCGGCCGCTGCACATCCACCACCACCAGGGGAATTTCCGCCATGCCGGAGAGGCCCAGCGCTTCCACCTTCAGGGAGAAGCCGCCGCCGGAGGTGCCGGTCATGGCCCTGGCCCCGGCAAAGGATGCGCCGATGGCCATGTTCATGGCGGCAATCTCATCCTCCGCCTGTTCCACCACGATGCCCGCCGCCTTGCTCTTGCCGGCCAGGTATTCCATGATGGAGGTGGAAGGCGACATGGGGTACGCGGAATAGAACTTCAGCCCCGCCGCCAGCGCGCCCAAGGCCAGGGCCTTGTTGCCGCTTAAGAGCAGCCAGTCGGAACAAGCGCCCTGCAAATGCTCAAACCGCTTTTCCACCAAGCCATAGCCTTCATGTACGGCCTTGATATTGATTTCGTAAAAAACAGGATGCACCGCTTCCTGATACACGGGCTCAATAAGCTCCAGGTTTTCGCCAAAGAGCTTCAATACGGCGCCCACGGCGATGCTGCCGGATGCCCGGGAGCTGCCAAGGGCCTTGGCCTTGTCATCCATATCCAGCACGATGGCCCGCGGGTCGTCGATCTCCAGCTTTTTGTCGCACAGAATGAAGCCGTTTTCCGAAAGCTCATCCTTATGGACCTCCACCGTTTCCCTGTTCAGGGCAATAATGCCATCCAGGCGGCTGGAATGGGACCGCACCGGCTCCGCCCCAAAGCGGATGGTGCAAAAATTGTGCCCGCCCCTGATGCGGGACATGAAATCACGCATGGTAAAAACGTTGTATCCGGAACGTTTCAATAATTTCTCCAAAATAGCGGCCGTGGTGTCAATCCCCTGTCCGGCCGCTCCGCCAATCAATAAGTTATACACGCTCATCCCTCCGATACATTGATCCCGGCTTTTGTGCCGTGCTTTTGCGCAATCGCCCCTGAATTTCGAAATGGAATATTCCATACTTCTCCACAGCCGCCGGCAATCCCTTCGCGGTGCGCTGATATATATATAACATACTCCTTCCGCATATGAAACAAGGGCGGAATCAATATTCCCGCCCTTCGAGTTCATTATTTATGATACCGCTCCCCCGCGTTGATTTTCGCGAAGCGGTATATCTGCTCCAGCAAAAGCACCCGTGCCAATTGGTGGGGAAAGGTCATTTTCGACAGCGACAGCTTTTCATCCGCCCGCTCGAGCACCGCCCGGCCCAGGCCCAGAGACCCGCCGATCACGAACACCGCCCGCTGATACCCCTTTTGCGGCAGGCCGTACAGATGCCTGGCATACTCCGCGCTGTCCCACTGCCGGCCGTCTATCGTCAGGGCAATCACGTAATCGCCGGGCTTCACCCTGGCAAGCAGCCGCTCGGCTTCCCTGTCCATCACCCTTTGGCAAAGCGCTTCGCTTTCATCCGCCGGCCCCGGCTCATCCGGCAGTTCCACTTCCTCTATGCGGCCATAGCGCGACAGCCTTTTCACGTACTCGTCCGCGGCCTCGCGCCAATGCTTTTCCCTGAGCTTTCCAAGGCAAAGAACAGCAAGCTGCATGGCGCTGCCTTTCCGGGAGCAAGGTTCCCCCTGAACGTATCGTATTTTGCTTTGCCGCCGGTCAGGCCGGAAGCGCGTTGAGCACATACCAGGGTAACAAAAGCAGCAGCAAAGCCCCGACCAGCGCGGCGGTCATGACCCTGCCGCGGTATGTCATCGGCGCCGCATGGGCATGGGCATCGCCGTCAGGAAGATTCTCTTTGGCCAGCAGCGGGCGGAGAATCCGCCAGTAAATGTAGGTAAGCAGCACCGCCATGGACAGCATGCTCATGACGGCGGCCGCAAGGCCCTGGCTTTGAAGCTCCTGTGTGGCCTGCGCGCTGAACTCTATGTTTTCCCACAAATTGCGGAAGTACAGCGACATGATCAGGGAAACCGCGTTATGCACAAAGTGGTACAGCATGGGAAGCTGCAAATTGTTCTGCCTTACCGCAAGCAGCGTAATCATAAAACCCAATGCCAAATGCGTAGGCAGGCCCCCAAGGGACCCATGCATAAACGCAAACAGCAAGGCGGTCAGCCATAATGCCCATTTGAACGACATCTCCCGCCGAAGCCCTTCCAGAAGCACGCCCCTGAACATCAATTCTTCCAGGACCGCCGGGAAAATGGCCAACGCGGTCACTGCCAGCAGGATCTGGGCGCCATTGTTGGGCAGGAGTACATTCTGCGCCCACAGCGGGATACCGATCCACTCCAGCAAAAGTCCCCACAGGCTGGAGTACATTTCCAGCATAAAGGTACCCACGATACCCGCAAATACCACCCTTACCGCCGCGGAAAACGGGGGATAATTCAGCTTGGCCCGAAGCACCGGCGTATAGCGGGGGCGCAGCAGGTAGATAAATAAAAGCACAGGGAGGCCAAACACCAATACTCCCTTGAGCATGATAACCGCGTAGTATATTTCCGGCTGCAAAAGCGCCGCTTCGCCAAACAGGGCGTAAAACCCAAAATCAAAGCCGAAACGAAGCAATACCGTGATGAGCAGCAGCAGGAGCACGCTGCGCGCGCCCACAGTCTTCCCGAGTCTGGACAACCTGTTTCCCCCTTAAAAGCGCCTGTCAGGAACCGGCTTGATCGATCGATGAACGGCAGTGCCGCCTTCGCGTTATACGCAGCACTGCGCCTTTTCCATCCGCCCATCCCGAATGACATATATATTGCCCACCCGGTCCCGCCAGGCCATGTCCACGGTCACATCCTGCCCGCAGACAAGGCCCGCGTCCGAAAGCGCCCGGCAGGTGGTGCTGTAGGCCAGCTCCGGCAGGTTGTTCTCCGCGCTCAAATGGCCCAGCACCACATGGCGCACGCCCGTGCTGCAAAGCGCCAGCACCGCCTCGGCGCAGGCATCGTTGCTCAAATGGCCCTTATTGCCCAGAATGCGCCTTTTCAGCGTCTGGGAATAATGGGGGTTGTGTTTGAGCATCTCCGGATCATGGTTGCTTTCCAGCAGCAAAAGGTCCACCCCAGCCAGCTGTTCCAGTACATTCTTGCGGACGATGCCCATATCCGTCGCGGTGGCTACGCTGAAAGTTGAGTGGCTCAGGCGGTAGCCCACCGGCTCCGCCGCGTCGTGGGGGATCAAAAACGGCGTGACGCCGATCTCATCCACATAAAAATCCGTATCGGGATAAAACTCCCGGCGGTTGCGCTGGCTGACGGGGCCGATGGCCCGCTCCATGGCATACCAGGTCCCCGGCGTGGCGTAAATGGGCAAATCAAATTTGCGGCTCAGGATCCCCGCGCCCCGCACATGGTCGCTGTGCTCATGGGTGATCAGTATGGCCGACAGGCTGGCAGGGCTGACGCCGATTTGTGTCAGGGCATCCACCACCGTTTTCCCGGGCAGCCCGGCATCGATCAAAAGCCGTGTGCGCTCAGACGCCACGTACAGCGCGTTGCCGCTGGACCCGCTGAACAGGGGGCAGAAGGTCATTTCCATCCGGCATCCTCCCTTCCCAAAAGAAATCTATTTTTCATTATATCGCGGTTTTCAAGGGATAGCAATACAGCATCTTGCGTTTTTACGCCGGCTGCCCCATAATGATGGTATCAATCCAAGGAGGATATGCTGTTGCAAACATCCACATCCAGCCTGTGGGTCCGCATGATCAGGGGCCACCGAATCGTAAAGCAAGCGACTGTCCCCTGTTTTCGGGATGATCCGATGGAGGCGCTACAGGAAGCTTTGAAGGAGCTGGACCTTTCCCGCCCCCTGTGGCTTTCCAAAAACCAGCGGGAGTGGGAGGAGTTTGGCCAAACCCGCTTTACCCAGGAGCATTTTGTGGAGAGCATTTCCTTTGATCGGCTGGAGATTGAATATATCAATCCCCTTGCGCCCAAGCAAAAGAGCCGCGACCCCAGGAACGAGGCCTGAAGTTATCGAAAAAGTGGCGATAGCCACTTTTTCGAGTTTTACCCTCGCTGCACTGCAAAAAGGCATAGCCTTTTGCGGCCGTTTGCTCGGGCAAGGTAGGAATTTCTTCGAAATTCCCGTGAAAATCTCCGCATCCTCAATCAGCGCGGCTTACAGCCGCTTGTTTCGGTTGATTCGTTCGGTTCGCTCTTTGCTGCCACTGGCAGCGTTCACCTCACTCACCGCGCATGTCGCTGATTTTCGATCTGTCATCAGAGGGCCTGGGCACTCCGATACCTCCCAGGAGGTTGTCGATGGTCTGAGAAGGAGCCGGGCTTTGCCCGGCTCCTTCGCTTTTCACCGATAATTGCTCTTCATGTATTCGAATATCTTTTTGGCAATGGGCGCCGCCGCGGTACCGCCGCTTTCCACATCCTCCACCAGCACGCTGAGGGCATAGGGCAGGTCCTGGTCCCCCAAAAAACCCACATACCAGCCATGGACGGTATACACCTTGTTGATTTCCGTTTCCGCGGAGCCCGTTTTTCCGTAGACGGTCAGCCCGTCCACATTGGCGTTGACGCCGGTACCGGATGTGGTCACGGCCCGCATGGCCGACTTGATAAACCTCGCGACATCCTCCGGCATGGCCTTTCTGTAGACCCTGGGCGTATACTCGCTGCGCACGGCCCCGCTGTCATTGATGACCGATTTGATGAGCCCGGGCTCCATCATCACGCCGTTGTTGGCTACCGACGCCGCCACCATGCACATGTGCAGAGGCGTCATCTCAATGTTCCCCTGGCCAGGCCCGGACCAGGCGATCTGCGCCTGGTCGCGCCCGGAGGTGGGATAGACGCTGTTTTCCACCACCAGGTCGCGAAAGAGAAAATTGTCATTGAGGCCAAAGGCCTCCGCCGTTTTCCGAAGCCGCTCGTCCCCCAGCTCCAGCGCCAGGGACGCAAACGCATTGTTGCAGCTTACCGCAAAGGCTTGCGTCAGCTTCAACTCATTGTGCACCTGACGGCCAAAGTCGGTGACGACCACATTGTTGCCAACGGGCATCTGCCCCGTACAGAGCAGTGTCCTGGAGGCGATGTCCGGCAGGTTCTCCAGCGCGCTGGCCGTAGTGATGATTTTGAACGTGCTGCCGGGGGGATACTTTGCCTGCGTCACCCTGTTCCAGAAGGGCTTTTCGGGATCGCTGTCCGATATGCCGCCGGCCTTGTAAGGGTCAAAGGTGGGCAGGCTCACCAACGCCAGCACTTCGCCCGTTTTGTAGTTCATCACAAAGGCCGCGCCGGACTTGCCGGCAGGGAACGCGCCGGCAATCGCCGTGCACAGCTTGCTGTCCACCGTCAATGCCACGCTGTCGCCCTTGCGTATAGAGCCGTTGAGCGTTTGCACCAGCCGCTCCGTGATTGAGGTGTCAAGCCCCAGCAGATAGCTGGCCATAAAGGATTCCACACCGTTGGAAACATACTTTGCCTCGTCCCCCAGCAGATGCACGACGGCCCGGCGGCTTGCCTCATCCTTTTGATAAACGCGGCCGTCCTCGCCGGTGGTCGCCAGCACAATGCCGCTGCGGTCCAGCACATCGCCCCGCACGACATTGCTGATCGCCGCCTGCGTCCGCTGATTGCCGCGATGGGATACCCAGCGGTTGCCGTATACGGTTACGCTGTACCCGCCATACGCCGCGAGCAACGCAAACAGCCCTACGAGCATGAGGGCCAACAGCCTGAAATTCATGCGCTGCTGTTTCACTGCCACACCCCCAAATTTCTGTCAATCCATGTGAACGCCAAGGCTCGCCAGGCGCTCATCCTCTTTGAGCAGGTCCTCATTGCGGCTGGCGACCCCCTGAAGCATGCCGATCAGACACAGGCACGACACCAGGGAGGTTCCCCCCTCGCTGACAAAGGGCATGGTCACGCCCGTCAGGGGGATCAGCTTGATCACGCCGCCGATGATCACAAAGGTCTGCACGCCGATCATCAGCACGCAGCCCATGGCCAAAAGGGCGTGAAAGCTTTCCCTGGACGCGATGGCGATGCTTACGCCGCGCAATATCAGCACCACATACACAAGCAGCACGCACAGCCCGAAAATGACGCCGAACTGCTCGCACAAAACCGCGAAAATAAAGTCGGACTTGTATTCCGGTATAGCCCTTGGCGTACCCAGGCCAAGGCCGACGCCGAACAGGCCGCCGCTGGCAATGGCGATCAGTGACTGCACAATTTGAAAGCCGGTATGGTCATAGTCCGCCCAGGGGTTTTTCCAGGCAGCGATCCTGATCTTCACATGGTCAAAAAGCGCATACCCGACCACCGCGGCCCCTGCGCCGCCGGCCGCGCCGAGCGTAGTCAGAGGCAGATTGCTGGTGGAGGCGTAATACAGGAAAAGCGTGGTAAAGTAATACATCAGCGCCGTGCCCAGGTCCTTTTGCAGCATCAGTATTCCCAGGCATCCCACCGCCGCGAACAGCCAGGGCAGCATTTTGCGCCGGCTCATGTAATAGGCCAGCACCACCAGAAAGGAAAGCTTTGTCAGCTCGCTGGGCTGCAGCGACTGGCCGGCGATGCTGATCCAGCTTTTTGCGCCGTTGATGGTCGTACCGACCACAATCGGCAGCGCCATAAAGCCCAGGGTCAGAAAGATCGCCGCGAAGGCAAGCCACCGCCAGGCGTTCAGCCTGTGTATCACAAGTATGGCAATCAGCATCAGGACAAGCCCCACGCCGTAGCGGAAGGCCTGATCCAGGCCATATTCAGGCTTGATGCGGTACAATAGCAGCACACCCAGGGCGCACAGGAAGTTGGTGAGCGTAAGCAGCAGCTTGTCCGCCGGAAAGAGCCTGGGCAAAACCATGGTGCCGATATAGATCATGGCCGGCACCGCGGCGCTGAGCAGCAGCCCCTGCCAGTTCACCTGTTCGTTTTTGAAGGAAATCAGCAAAAAGGCGCTGAAAAAGAACAGCATGACGACACTGACCAGCATCCAGGCTGGATCGCGTTTTCTGCTTGCCATCCGCTACCGCCTCCTTCTGTGAAACAGCCTGCGGCGGGGCGGCGGCATTTGCTGCCCGCGCTGCCAGGAAGCCGTCTCCTGCTGATCATCGCCATAGGGATCCGGCCAGATTTCCCCCGGCTCCTCCTCAGGCTCGTCCATGCCATTCGCCTGGTCGTTATATACAAAGGGAGCCTGATACCGCTGCATCTGTGAAAGACTGCTCCGGTCGTACCGGGCCGTATCCCCCCAGGAAAGCAGCTGTTGCCGGTAAGGCCGCGTATCCTCCTCCCAGCCGGGGGCAAATTCCTGCTGGAACACGACCGGCGCGGCGGGCACATAATCCGGGTCCGGTTCTTCGCCGTCCTGCCATTCCTGGCGGAGGACCGCCATCTCGGGCAGCATGCCCTCCTCCTGCGGATCCTGCTGGAAGGCGGCGGGCCGGGCTGTTTCAAGACCCATAAACAGGCGCATGCGCAGCAACGCATCGCCGATGGCAATGCGGGAACCATGATGCATGACCCATTCCCGCTGGGCAGGCTCGGGCTCCTGCCCGTCCACCTCTACCACATGCTGGGCCGCCGGCGTTACAATCAGCCCCACGCCGTCCACAAACCTGAAATCACCATGGCGCGAGGCCACGCCGGGGCACGGTATACTCACATCGCAGCTGCGCAGGCTGCCCAAGGTGCCCTCCCTGGGCAGGGGGATCACAGAGCCCGGCGGCAGCGCCTCGCTGCCTGCCAAAACCACCAGTTCACCGACCAGACCCGCGTCCGGCAGCTGCTTCAAACGTTTGCGCTTGCGTCTTGCATCCTTGCGCAGCCACATGAAGCTGCGCCAGACGATGACCACGCCCAAAAAGGCAAACCAGTACCGTGCCACCAATGCCACGAGTTCATACTTGTCCGCCGGCACCTGCGCACCGCCTTTCACTGGTTTTCCCATATAGTATAGCATAAAAACGTCGAATAGAGACATTTTCTTGCTTTTGGCAGGCTGCGTCTTCCTTTTTCGCCGCGCATCCGTGCTGATAAAGACGCCGGCGGCAGGAACATTGTGCGCATTTTGCCAGCGGATGGGTGTTGAAACTTACCGGATGATGGATTATAATAATTCCAACTATGGGCTGGAGGTTTGACGGATGGAGGATATCCGGCTGGGTGACCGCATCCAGACACGCAAAACACATCCTTGCGGCAGCAACGAGTGGACGGTCATTCGGACGGGCGCCGACATCAAAATCAAATGCGCCGGCTGCGGACGTATTGTCATGATGGACCGGGCCGTATTTTTAAAGCGCCGGAAAAAAGTGCTTGTCCCGGGGCCAGCACCCCTTTTACCGCCCGAACATAGCGGATGAATGGACTGCCTCCCTGGTCAGGAAGGCCATTTTCATGGATACGGCTTACAGGCAAATCATGATTCCCAGCAAACAAAGGAGGCCATTTCCCTTATGAGCACCGAACCCAACACCGAACCCAGCAATGAAACGATGCCTGTCCAAGACAATACAAAAGCAGTCAAACCGAAAAAAGATGCGAAAAAAGAGATTATAAGCTGGATTCTTACCATCGTAACCGCCGTCGTGGCCGCTTTTTTGATCCGCACGTTCCTGTTTGAGCCCATCCGGGTGGACGGCAACAGCATGAGCGACACGCTGCACGACAAGGAACTGGTGTTTGTCACCAAGCCCGAGTATTATCTTGCTTCCCCCTCCAGGCAGGATGTGATCATCTGCAAATATCCCGGCCGCAGCAACCAGTATTTTGTCAAGCGGCTGATCGCGCTGCCCGGCGACACGGTGGAAATCATATACGACAGGACCGCCGGCACCAACACATTGTATGTCAACGGCGAGGCGGTGGATGAGCCCTTCCTGACGCCTGTGCGCAACAACAGCAACAACGCCTACCCGCTGACCACGCTTTCGGAAAACGAGTATTTCGTCATGGGCGACAACCGGGATGACAGCAATGACAGCCGCATCATCGGCCCCATCGCCCGGGATCAGATCATCGGCCATGTGCGGTTCGTATTCTTCCCGTTTAACGGCATCCGCGGCGTGAAGTAATGCTGCTTCAGGCGGTCATCCGCTGATACAAAAGGGGGGAGCGGGATTGAAAAAGCAGAAAGAAGCTGAAAAGCTTACCCATTCCGCCCCTTTGTCCCTGCTGCCCTTGCCGGAGATGCAAACCGACCCTGAAGCGGAAACAAAAAAGGCCATCCGTGAAATACTGTCCTGGGTGGCCGTTTTTGCCGCCGCCATCAGCGTGGCGGCGCTGATACAGTTTTTTGTCCTGGAGCCGCTGCGGGTGGACGGGCAAAGCATGAGCCAAACGTTATTGAACAACGAGTTCATACTTGTCTCCAAGGCGGACTACTGGAACATGGATCCTCAGCGGCTGGATGTGGTCATCTGCCGCTACCCCGACCGTGAAGACACCTATGTCAAACGGGTGGTGGGCATCCCCGGCGACACGGTGGAGGTCAGACGCGAAGTGGTGCTGGTGAACGGCACCGCCCTTCATGAAGACTATATCACCTATCCCGCCGATTACCTGTTCGGGCCCCTGACGTTGCAGGAAGACGAGTACTTTGTGCTGGGCGACAACCGCATCCACAGCACCGACAGCCATGTGATCGGCCCCATCAAGCGGGACGCCATATTAGGCAGGGTACGGCTGGTGATCTATCCCCTGGACAAGGTGCGTTCCATTCCTGTCGGACCATAGATTGGGTAAGCTTACGCCGCCCACAATGCAAAAGATGCCTCGTCCAGCCTGGGCGGGGCATATTCATTATTTCCCATAAACATTTTATGCAATATGGTGTAACTTTTTGATTTTGCCTGCGAGTATAGAAATATACACGCGGGCGCGGCAGAGGGAGGGACCGGTTTGCAGGACGACAATGCCCTCATGCGGCGCGTGATGAACGGCGATCAGGAGGCCTTTGAAACGCTGGTCCTGCGCCACCGGGAAAGCGCGCTTCGCCAGGCCATGCTGCTTTTAAAGGACCCCTACCTTGCCGAGGATGCGGTGCAGGAATGCTTTGCCGACCTGTACATACACAAGAGCGCATACAGGATGGATTTTTCGTTTGTCACGTTCCTGAACGCGCTTGTCAGGCACAAAAGCATCGATATGCTGCGCAGGAGGAAGCACGCGCCGCCGCCCACGGAGGAACTGCCGGCGGATGCGGCTTCACAAACCCCGGAAAGCCTGTGCATCCGCCGCGAAATCTATACAGACCTGTACCGCGCTTTGCTTGACCTGACACAGGAACAGCGGGATATGCTGCTTCTGTTCGCGCTGTACGGCATGGATTACAGGCAGATTGCCCAAAAGCTGAAAAAAACCATACCCCAGGTGAAGGTCGGCCTTCACCGGATACGGAAAAAGCTGAAAAAAGCAAAGGAGGATTGGAATTGAACGCTGAAAAAGAGAAGCTCCAGGCCCTTTGGGCAGCCATTGATGAAAAAGCCCGGCTTCAAAACGCCGCCGGACTCCTTCTGTACGCGAATCCGGAAAGCCGCAATTATGTAAGACCCATGATCGCATTGGTTTGTACGCTGGCACTTTGTCTTTTGCCCATGGTATCCGCGGGGGAAGAAGCGTATGCCGTCGTATCCCGGTTGGCCTGGTAGCCTCAAATCTACACAAGGAGGCCCTAGCATATGAACACTCTTCCCCAGCAGGATCCAAACCTGAACGTTGTGCCGCAGGCAAAGCCGCAGAAGCCAAGGAGCGTCCGCAAGGAGGTTTTCAGCTGGTTTCTGACCATTGCGGCTGCTGTCGCCATTGCCTTCATTGTCCGTACTTATTTATTTGAACCCATCCGTGTGGATGGGGAAAGCATGACCGATACCCTGCAAAACGGGGAGCTTATGTTCGTTACCAAGCCGGAATACATTTGGGGGTCGCCTGCCCGGCAGGATGTGATTATCTGCAAATATCCAAACCGCAAGGAATATTTTGTAAAACGTCTGATCGCCCTGCCCGGCGACACCGTGGAAATCAAATATGACAGGGAAAACAGCGTAAATACCGTCTATGTCAACGGCGAGGTAGTGGATGAACCGTACCTGACCAAAAGCCGCGATGACAGCGACAATTCCATGAACCCCCTCACGCTTGGAGATGATGAGTTTTTTGTCATGGGCGACAATCGGGACAACAGCAACGACAGCCGCTATGTCGGCGCGCTGCACCGCAGCCAGATCGTGGGCCATGTCCGGCTGGTATTTTACCCGTTCGGCAATGCGCGCGCCATCCCCTGACCCTCTACTCGCCCTGCGCCAAAGGAAAGGTGACTGCCAGCACCGCATAGCCGGTGTTGTCCATGGACCCTTCCCAGGTACACCCCGCGGGGACCCAGAAGGAAAGGCCTGGCGCATATTCTTTGCACAGTACGGCATAGCGCGGCGCGCCGCTTTCATAGTAGGTAATGGCTCCCTCCCTGCGCAAAAAGGCCAGGTAGGCGTTAAGGTCCATCGACAGCGCGTGCATGACGGTGCTGTGGGCCACGCCGACAAACCGGAAATGATATGCCTCGTCCTCATAGGGCGGGGCTGTTTTTTTGCCATAGCGATGGATAAAGCCGAACCTCCACGCGCTGTCCACGAGCAGCCGGCCATCCGGCGATGCGTCCAGCGGCGCCGTATCCGGCATGACATTCCAGCCCTCCGCCAGGCGGATATCCACCACCCAGGGCAATTGGTGCTCGCTGTGCCCCGGGCCCGGCACCTCGGCGGCCGCCCGCTCCGCCGCCTGTATTAGGGGCATGCTTTGCGCGTATTGCTTCAGCCTTTCCATTTGCAGGTCCAGCTGCTGGCCATAGGAGCGGCTCCCCTCCCATACAAGCCAGCTTTCGGCGCCGCTTTCCTTGCCATAGCCGAACAGCTGTTTCAGCGCGTCAATCGTCTCCTCGTTGGCGTTTGGCCGCATGGACCGCACGGCGATCCGGCCGGACCCCATGGCGGCAATGCTGAGGGTATTGGGCGCCGGCGCCTTTTCCGGCACTGGGTGGTCTTCGTCGATCAAAAGCAGCTTCCCGGCCCACAGCTCATCGCCGGACGGGGACACGGCCGTCAGCGCCCAGCCGGACGGCAGGCCGGTTTGTATGGATGCTGGCAGCGTCACAGGCTGGTCTGCGGCGGCGGCGGATATGCTGTCCTCCTGAACCGGCTGCGGCGCCGCCTGCGTCTGAGGATGCCTGTATGTAGCCATAAAAAGCGCGCCGGCAAGAAAAATGGCGCTCACCAGCAGGATGGTACGATATGTATACTGTTTTTTCACAGGCCGGGCCGTGCTGTATGGCAGCATGCTCTTCCTCCTTTTTCCTTAGCGATGCGCCTAGCATTCCCTGTATGCAGGGAAAAAATACATGCGGTCACAAGAAAAGGCCTTGCTTCAGAGCATAAATGTTTACAGCCATTTCCTTGCGCGGTGGGTCCTGATATGGTAAAATGCATGCATATGAAGTAAGGCCTGCACGCGTCTTTGCGCAAGGCCGGTTGGAGGCAGACCCATGCGTCGGACAAGCCTTGTTTGGCTGCTTTTTCTCCTGTTGTGCGTAAGCCTTGGCGGCACGGCCTTGGGAGAAGGGGCATCCTACACTTTTTCAGATAAAGGGGTCAGATTTTACCTGCCCGATAGCTGGCAGGTGCTGACGCCGGCCAACCTTGAGGAAAAGCAAGCCGAGATCCAAAAGATGGGCACGACCGCTCAGGCGCTGTCGGCAGACTTTCAGGCATCCGGCACGCTGCTGGAAGCCTTCCCGCCGGCGGGCGGGCAGATCCGCGTACAATGCCTTGCAAAGCCCGAAGGCATCGACGCAATGGATGCCTTCGCCATGACCCCCGGGCAAAAGGACGCGTTCCTGCTTCAAATGGCCCGGGAAGGCGGTTTCAACCACGGCGTCTGGAGTGACACGGTTCCGGAATTTGCAGTTTTTCGGGGCAGCACCGTCCTGCAGACGCTGTCCGTGCAAACCATCGCGTACGCCACGGTGCGCTATGGCCAGCTGTACACCATTACGGCGGAGATCATCGGCAGGGAGCCCACGCCGGCAGATGAGGAGGCCTTAAGCGAGGCCGCTTCCTCCCTGCTGTTTTTAGGCGCGCAAGCCGCCCCGTCAAAAGCGGCCGAGCCGCCTGTACAGGCTACGCTGGAGCCTCTCCCCGCCGGCACGCCCGCCCCCGCAGAGGTCAAGGTGCAGCGGGACGAAACCTATCTGACGCTGGATTACGCCCCTTCCACAACGCATCAGTCCAGCTTTACGCTGACGGGTCAAACCGAACCCAACACACCCATGCGCTACTATATCAACAGCACGGGCTATGAGCGCTTCCACGCTGACGCCGACGGGCGGTACACCGTCGAAATCCGCAATTTGCCCAAAGCCGGCAAGAATCTGGTCGCCATCTATGCCATCGGCGAAAAAGGATACGGCGTTGTCACCTTCAGCGTAATGCTTGACCAGGCGAAGGTTCCCATGGCCGTTACGCAGCTTCCCCAGGGGGTGGAGGGCGATCAGGCCTTGATCACCGGCGCGGTGCCCCCCGGTGCCTCGGTTCAGGTGCTGTACCGCACCAAAACCTATGACGCCCAGGTGGCGGAGGACGGCAGCTTTACCTGCCTTGTGGAACTGCAAAGGCTCGGCGAAAACCTGTTTACCGTACGCGCCGCCCAGAATGGCTACTTGCGAAACGATCAAAAGCTGACGGTCACCCGTCTGCCAAGCGACGTGGACAAGCAGCAGGCTTTTGCAAAAACCGTGAAGAATGTCTCCTATGAAAAGCTTGTAGCCAAGCCCCAAAGCTATACGGATACGCCCGTTCAGTTAAAAGGGCAGGTATTGACCCTTTCCGGGCAAAACGGTCAGCCGCTTGCCGTTGTTGCCACGGAAAACGGACAAAACCCTGTGGCGGTGCTTTTCGCCGACCTGAACGGGATCGAATTGAACCAGGAAGCAGCCATGCTATGCACCCTCACCGGCGCGGTGAGGGAAGTATCCCTGCCCGGCGGCATGAAAGCAACCTTGCCGGAAGCCCGTCTGAACTGGCTCCTGTCCAGCAAATAGCACTCCAAAAAGGGATGGTGTTTCGGATGCGGAAATTTGTTTTTGCCTTGATCGTAATTGGGTTGGTGTTTGCTGTCTCCCTGCCCGGGTTGTGCCAGGGCGTCAGCCTCGGCGCCATTTACGCGTCGGTGGAGATTTCCGACTCCTATACCATTCTCACTCCTGAAAACATGGAAACCAACATGGATTTCCTGCAGGCCAGGGGAACGACGGTGGATGTGATGCTGCAGACCTTCGAAGCGGAGGGCATCCTCCTGCAGGCATACGGAAAAGACGGCGATACCTGCGTGCAGATCACCGCGCTGGAGGATGTGGACGCGAAAAATTATTTTGATATCGATCAGCAGACCGCCGCGATCCGCGCCAAGTACCGCAGGGAGCATTTGGACGGAGAGGCCTATGAATTGCTCGGCATCTCCTATGACAGCGCGGAGTGGAGGAATACCGCCGCCTACGGAAGATTTTTGATGCTCAAATACGTGCAGCGCCTTGGCGGGAAGGTGGACCACCGCGGTTTTGCCAGGCGGACCATACGCAACGGCTACACCATCACCGTGGATTACCAGGTGTTCGGCCGCGGCGTTACCGGCAAGGACAACAACGCCCTCAACGAGATCATGGATACATGGCGCTTTACAAAGGTTCTGCCCATGGGCGGCGCGCAAAGCAGCACCGGCGATACGGGAAACGCGGCCGGTACGGACAGCGCATCCGCCGCCTCTGCCGACGGTACGACACAGTTTACGCAAAAGCCGCCCGAGCAAACCAACAGCGCTTCCTTTGCCGTGGTGGGCACAAGCGTGCCCGGCGCGCAAGTCACCGGCTCCGTGCTGCGCATGAACACGCTGAACGCCATCACCGTTACAGATACGGCCAGCAAATCGGGCAAGTTTTCCCTGGCAGTGACACTGCCCCAGGAGGGCGTGTACGTCATGTCGCTGACGGTGACAGTCAACGGCGTGGATACCGAGGAGCTCGTATTCCCGGAAATTACCTATGACAAAACGCTGCTGCCTGTGCGCTTTGATGAAACCTTCCCGGATGAGATCACGCAAAACAAGTTCGTTCTTTCCGGCGTCACCGATTCCGGCGTGCAGATCGAGTTGAACGTCAACGGAAAAACTTCCACGAAAAAGGCCAATGCCAGGGGCGAATTCTCCTTTACTGTGGACACCGCCAAGGAAGGCACCTATACCTTCGCGCTGACGTTCACCAAAAAAGGCCTTGCGGATCAGCATGTATCCTTCAATGCCCAAAGAACCATCAGCGACAGCGAGGAGCAGGCGAAAATCCGGGCGGAAGCCATCAAGCCGGCCCACAGCACCCTGACCAGCAAGATCAAAGGCTATACGGGCCGCATTATGGGCTATAACGTCTATGTAAAGGAAATTCAAAAATCCGGCGACGCGTGGGTCATATTTATGGCCTTTCGGCAAACCAAGTCCGGCTACCGGGATATCATCGTCGTAACGGCAAAGGACGAGCCCCCTGTCATGGTGGATACCCAGGTAAAAATGTACGGCCTGTGCACCGGCATGTATGAAGTCCAGGATGACAGCGGCGTAACGGAGTATCCTTCTTTTGACCTTTTGTTCTGGGATAACTGATGCTATAGGCAAAGAAAAGGCCCAAACCACCGCAATTGGTTTGGACCTTTTCTTTGCGTTTATCCTTCCATCGACGCCCCGGGCAGATTCTGCCATTTTACTTTGCGCCGCCGCGCGATCTCAAAGGGGAGATACATCAAAAGCCAGAAAGCGAACACCGTGCCAAGCAGCAGCGCAATATAGCCCGGCCAGCCCACCCACGCGTCAAAGACCGCGATGGGCGTATCCTTGGGGGCATAGTGCACAAACATGTAGTTGCTGTCAAGCAAAAGGTTCAGCGGGAAGCATACCGCCGTCAGCCCCAAAAGCGCCAGAAGGTTCTTGGGCAGCATGTGAAAGCTGGGCCGGAAACCATCCCCCGCCACCAGCAGCAGCGGAACCAGCACCAGCAAGGCGTGGATTGCAATGCTCTGCAGATACTGTATGTGAAAAAAGGGATAGCCGCTGGGTTCGGGCGTCACAAGCGCCATCAGCGCGCCGGGCAATCCCGCGGCATAGGCGAATTCCTGAAAGAACCGTTTGCTCGTAAACACAGCCAGGGACTCCACCAGGATCATCACGCCGCACAGGTGCAGCGGCAAGTGCCTGGATATTTCATAATGGCCGACGGCCAGCAGCCAGACCGTGCGCAGAAGCTCCAAGGAAACGATTGCCCACGCGGCGGCACGCAGCATTTTCCTGCGCGCCGGGGCTTCCTTTTTGCGATAAACGAAAACCGCCAGAACGATCAAGAGCAGGGTGGCGGCCAGCCAGGTCATATGCCCTGCCGTGAAGTTCTTCAGCGCGTTTCCCGCCGGGATGTCGGCATCATACGTGAAAAAATACCGGAACATTTCCTTCCCCCCACATCATTTGTAAAAGTCCGCATGAACATGGGCTCATTGTACAACAGACGCGGCGCGCCGGCAAGAAGCCCGCGTACGCGGGATATCATTACTCAGACACTTCTAATGACATTTTAAGCAGATCTCATTGATCACCCTGCCGGCCGGTGCTATGATGTCCCTGTAGTTTTGAGGATAAGGAAGGCGATTGTTATGGACCGGCAGCAAATGAATTTTGTCTGCACCAAGTGCGGCAATACCCAATATGAATCCGACCAGTTTCAGGCCACCGGCGGCAATTTTGCCAAGCTGTTTGACGTGCAGAACAAGAAATTCATTACCGTTTCCTGCACGCGGTGCGGCTATACCGAGCTGTACAAAACCCAAACGGATACCGGCATGAACATACTGGATTTCCTGATGCGGTAAAAAGGGCTGCAAAAAAGAAGCCTGGGCAAAAATGCCCGGCTTCTTTTTTGTTTACCGCTATCCAAGATATGCTTCCCGGACAGTATCGTTTTTCAGCAGCTCCCTGCCTGTTCCGGACAAGGTGATGGCGCCGGTTTGAAGCACATACCCGCGGTGGGATACCTTCAGCGCCTTTTTGGCGTTCTGCTCCACCAGCAATATGGTGATGCCCGCCTTGTTAAGCTGGAGGATGGATTCAAAAATCAAATCCACCAGCATGGGCGCAAGGCCCATGGAAGGCTCATCCATCAGCAAAAGGTTCGGTTCGCTCATCAGCGCGCGGCCGATGGCCAGCATCTGCTGCTCGCCGCCGGACAGCGTGCCGCCCCGCTGCCTAAAACGCTCCCGCAGCCGGGGAAAGAGCGTGTATACTCTTTCAAAATTGGCGGCGTTCTTTTTGGCATCCCTGATCCGGAACGCGCCCATTTGCAGGTTCTCTTCCACAGTCAGGGCGGGAAAAATCTTTCTGCCCTCCGGCACGTGGGCGATTCCCAGGGCAACCACCTCATGGGCCGGAATCTTGCTGATCACCTTTCCATCGTAGGTCACCTGGCCGACGGCCGGCGTCAGCTGGGAGGAGATGGTGCGCAGCGTGGTGGATTTCCCCGCGCCGTTGCTGCCGATGAGCGTTACGATCTCCCCTTTTTTCACCTCAAAGGAGATGCCGTGCAGGGCGTGAATCTTGCCGTAATAGGTATTCACATTTTCCAGGGTTAAAAGCGCGTCGCTCATGACAGCACCTCCTGCGCAGGGTCATCGTCGTCCTCATCCTCATCTTCCACCCCCAGGTAGGCTTTGATGACCTTCTCATTGTTGCGTATCTCATCGGGCGTGCCGTCGGCGAGCTTTTCGCCGTAGTTGAGCACCGTGATCTTGTCGGAAAGGCCCATGACCAGCTTCATATCATGCTCGATCAGCAAAATGGTGGTATTCAGGTCGGCGCGCAGGCGGAGGATGAATTCTTTCATCTCTTCTGTTTCCTTGGGATTCAGGCCCGCTGCCGGCTCATCCAGCAAAAGCAGCTTGGGCTCGATAGCCAGGGCCCGGGCGATCTCCAGCCGCCGCTGCTGGCCATAGGAAAGGTTCTTGGCCAGTTCCCCCTCCTTGCCGGATAGGCCGACATAGTCCAAAAGGGAGAGGACCTTGTCATAGGCCTCCTGTTCCTCCCTGCGCATTCTTGGAAGCCTGAAGACGATGTCGATGATACTGGCCTTCATTTGCAGATACCGGCCTACCAAAATGTTTTCCGCCACCAGCATGTTCTGGAAAAGGCGGATATTTTGGAAAGTCCGGGCGATCTTGCAGGACGCCACCTTTTCCGGCGTCAGCTTCATTAGGCTATGCCCGTCAAAGGTGATGGTGCCGCTGTCCACGGGATAGTATCCGCTGATCATGTTGAAAAAGGTGGTTTTCCCCGCGCCGTTGGGGCCGATGACGCTGACAATTTGATGCTCCTCCATAGAAAAATCCACGTTGTTGATGGCCGTCAGGCCGCCGAAGGTTTTGGTGAGGCCCTTTACTTCCAGCAAAGGCATATTACCGGCCTCCCTTCTGGGCGGCAATTGTACCGTCGCCCTTGGCAGGCTTTGCCTTGATGCCCAGCTTGGCTTTGATTTGCAGCATGCGCTTTTCCGGTATCAGGCCGTTGGGGCGGAAGATGCACATGAGCACCAGTATCAAACCGAAAATCAGGCGCTCGTACTTGGCGGGATTCAGCCAGGCCGGCAGGTTCAAAACGCCGGAAGTCGTCAGGGAAGTGAGCCATTCCGACACATCCTTGAGGATTTGCAGCTGCAGCACGATCACGGCCAGGGCGCCGATGATGACGCCCTTCATATTGCCCGTACCGCCAAGGATGACCATGGCAAGGATGACGATGGATTCCATGAACGTGAAGCTGGTGGGGTCCACATAGCTTTGCATGGCCGCAAACACCACGCCCATCATGCCGGCAAGGCCTGCGGCAATGGAAAAGGACAAAAGCTTCATGCGCACCACCGGCACGCCCATGGTGCGGGCCACCAGCTCATCCTCCCGGATGGCCACCCACGCCCGGCCAATGCGGGAGTTTTGCAGGTTTCTGACCACGATCACGGTCAGAACAAATAACACCAGCACTACGCCATAGTAGTGCACGGGACGGTTCAAAGGAATGTCAAAGAGCATGGGCGGCGAAATGGGCGTGATGCCCATGGGGCCGTTGGTGATGTTGACGGGCTTGGACAGGTTGTTGAACAGAAGGCGGATGATTTCCGCAAAGCCCAGCGTTACCACGGCCAGATAATCGCCCTTTAACCGCATTACCGGCAGGCCCAGCAAAAAGCCGACAAACCCCGCCACCACCAGCGCGATAAGCAGGAACAGCCAGAACCAGTTGCCCGATATGGGAAACGTGCCAAAGGGGATGAAGTTGGCCGCCTGGCGGGAAGCAAAGATGGCGTACGTATACGCGCCTACCGCGTAAAAAGCGGCATACCCGAGGTTCAACAGCCCCGTATAGCCGACCACAATGTTCAGGCCCATGGACAGTATGGCATAGATGCCGATCATGGTCGCCACGCGGGAAAAGGTGCCCGACGCGGCGCCGACAATGGGCATGACCACCGCCAGATCAATCACCACCAAGGCCAGTCTCCAAAAGACGGGAAGCTTGATTTTTTGTACAAGCAGCAGGGAGGCAAGAAAGAGTATGAACGCAATGCTGTTCCTGGCATCCAGCAGCAGCCATATGGGCGCCGCCAGAATGACCGCCGCCTGGATCACAAAGATCACACGGTCTTTGGGGGAAAGGCCGCCAAACTGAAAATCGCCCATGGAAGGCCTGATATTGCTGAAGAATCCTGTTCCGGCCATACTACACCTTCTCTCCCACAGGCTTGCCGAGCAGACCGCTGGGCTTGAAGATCAACACAAGGATCAGGATGGCGAAGGCCAGCACATCCTTGTACTCGGATCCGAATACACCGCCGGTCAGCGCGCCCAAAAAGGCCGCGCCAAACACCTCGATCAGGCCCAGGAGCACGCCCCCCAGCATCGCGCCGGGAATCTTGCCAATGCCGCCGAAAACCGCGGCGGTAAAGGCTTTCATGCCCAGTATGAAGCCCGAATAGGGCGATATGGAGCCGTACTGTATGGAGAACAGCGTGCCGGCCGCGCCGCCCATGCTGGCGCCGATCAAAAAGGTCAGGGAGATCACCTTGTCCACATTGATGCCCATGAGCCTGGCCGTCTCCCGGTCCTGAGCCACGGCGCGCATGGCCTTGCCCCATTTGTTCCGGCTGACAAACAGGTGCAGAACAATCATGATGACCAGGCACAGGCCCACGATATACAATGTCTTTTCGGGGATCACCATCGTCTGGGTGATTTGAATGCGGTTGGTGAAGAGCGTCGGGGCGTTCAGGTAGTACTTGCCGTTCTTGGCCTCCTCCACCATGCGCACCGTATCCTGCAATATGAAAGAAACGCCGATGGCGGAAATGAAAGGCACCAGCTTAGGCGCGCCGCGCACAGGCTTATAGGCGATGCGGTCCACCGCCACGCCCAATGACCCGCTGAATATCATGGCTACCAGCATGGCGATCAAAAGCGCCAACGTTGGGGGCATGCTTGCAAGAATGCCCAGCGCTTTTAACAGCAGCAGTACTTCCGTACCCACAAAAGCACCGAACATGAACAGCTCGCTGTGGGCAAAGTTGATGAACTCCAGGATACCGTACACCATGGTGTAACCCAGCGCGACAATGGCGTACACAAAGCCCAGCGCCAGCCCGTCGGACAAAAGCTGGGGAATAATCTTTACCAGCATCTCGAGGTTCAAAATCCACCGACCTCCCTGCTGCCAGCCTAAGGAGAAGGGCTTCGCCCATCTTTCTGTCTCCGTAGCGGACGGAAAGAATAGGTATATTGCCCTTCTCCTGCAAGCGGCGCATATGTTGGTTTACCGGGCAGCGTCGGCTGCTTTACTATTTCAGGTAATCAGCCACGGGGATGGTGTTGATCACTTCCGGCGGATAGGCGGCCTGCTTGAAGCCCAGGATGTAGACGGTGGCCTCGGTGTTGTCGCCGATCGCATTGAAGGTGACGTTGGTGGCCAAGCCCTGGAAACCCGTGGTGGCGCGGATGGCTGTTGCTACCTGCTCGCGGGTGGGCAGCGCGCCGCCGCTAACAGCGATGGCGGCTTTCACACCGTCCAGGGCCACGTTCATGGAGTCATAGCCGTAGGCGGAGAAGGCCTCGGGCGGACGGCCATACTTTTCCGCATAGTTCTGGGCGAACACGGCGCCGGCTTCCGTGGTGGAGATGTCGGCCGCCACGGAGGTGTAATAGGTGTCGATGACAGACTCGCCGGCAATGTTCACCAGTTCGGCGGAGTCCATGCCGTCAGGGCCCAGGAAGAGAACATCGATGCCCTTTTCATCCAGCTGTTTGATCAGCAGGCCGCCTTCGGGGTAGATGCCGCCAAAGTATACGGCCTCGGCGCCGCTGGCGCGGATCATTTCTTCCACGGCGCTGAAGTCGGCTTCGCCGGCGGTGATGCCCTCAAAGCCCAGCACGGTGCCGCCGATGGCCTCAAAGCGCTTCTTGAACTCATCCGCCACGCCCTGGCCGTAGGCGGTCTTGTCCTGAAGGATGAATACGGTCTTGAGCCCCTGGCCGAAAATGAAGTCGGCGCCGGCGGGGCCCTGGGCGTCGTCACGGGCGCAGATGCGGTTGACGATGGACAGCCCGCGGTCGGTGACGGCGGTAGCCGTGTTGGCGGGGGAGACCATGGGCAGCCCGCCCTGGAGGTACACCTCCGAGGAGGGGATGGCCACGCCGGAGTTGTAGTGGCCCACAATGGCCAGAATGTCCTTATCCTCAATCAGGCGCTGGGCAATGCTCACGCCCACCTTGGGGTCGGCCTGATCGTCCTGAGGCGCAAACTGCAAATCGAATCCCAGGGCCTTGAACTCTTCCACGCGCTCGCTCAGCGCCAATTCAACGCCGTTCTTGATGGATTCGCCCATGGCCGACTGGCTGCCGGAAAGCGGAGTGACGCTGGCGATTTTGATGACCGGTAAAGCGGCACCTGCCATAGCGGGAATGCAGCCAGACACCATGGTCATCGCAAGGGTCAATGCTAGGAGCAAGGGGATGACTCTCTTCATGGGATACGCCTCCTTATCTATTTTCCCCCACCCCCGGGCTTTACCGGCAGGTGCGGAAATTTCAAAAAAGCTCCTCAACGCCATGGGGGCTGTTGAGAAGCATCTTTGCTTCGCTGGCTTTGCGGAAACCCCGGCGTCCTCGCCGTCGACACCTCGCATCCTGTATCCAGAATTTGAAGGATGCCTTGTCCGATTCTGCAAATCGACATGCGCCGCTTTGTTTGCACAAGTATACGATACGGGAATGTGGTTGTCAAGCACGTATGCAGCGAAACCCTGTACCTATTTCGTATTTCATCTTTTGATTCTTTTTTGACAGATTCCTGCAATTTGTCAAGAGGCAGCAAGGATCTTTTTTTCGTGATACGGGCGAATATTTTTTTCAAACGGCAGGAAAACGCCGCCTTTGCAAAGAAAGTATGCCACATCAAAGTAGCGCATGACCAAATGTCAAAGGAGTGTGAGCCATGAAGAATTTTGTCATCACGATTGCCCGCGGCTTTGGCAGCGGAGGCAAGCAAATCGGGCTGAAAATGGCCGGCGACCTGAACATCCGGCTTATGGACAAGGAGCTTTTGCAGCTAGCCTCCATTGAAAGCGGCATCAACGAGGAATTGTTTGCCCTGGCGGACGAAAAACTCAACCGCCGCCTGATCATGATGGTTCCCGACAGGGAGCATTACGGCAATGTGCTGACCCCCGAAAACAGCAAATTCGTATCCGATATAAACCTGTTCAACTATCAAGTGAAAATATTGCGGATGCTCGCCAAGACAGAGTCGTTTATCGTTATGGGCAAGGCCGCCAACTATGTGCTGCGTGATTTGGACAACGTTGTCAGCGTCAATATACAGGCGCCCTTCGAAGCCTGCGTCAAGACCATCATGGAGCGTTCGGACATGACGGAAAAGGAAGCGGCCCAGGCTGTGCGCCGCACGGATAAATACCGCGCCGATTACCACAGGTATTACACCGGTGAAAACTGGAAGGACGCCGTCCACTATGACCTGTGTCTGAACAGCGCCAGCATCGGCTGGGACAATTGCGCCGAAGTGATCAAAGCATGCGTGATGAAGAAGCTGGGTATCGATTTATAGAAACATCCGCAACCAGCACATAAATCGCGTACATATAGCGGGCCATGCAGCCCAGCCGCAACGGCATGTGCTGCATGGTCTTCTGGTGCCAAAAAGCGAAAGGAAAGCAAGCTGCGAATGGATAGGCTAAAGATTCAACGGAAGATGGATGACCTCTATTTGAACAATGAGCAAATGAAACGCTTTAATGGCTATATCCTGATTCAAAAAGGTGGGGAAGAGCTGCTCAGCAAGGGCTGCGGCGTTGCCGACTGTACAACGGGATCAAGCTTCGACCGCGACACGATTTTCCTGATCGGGTCCATGACAAAGGCATTCACAGCCGTAAGCATTCTGCTGCTTGAAACGCAGGGGCTGCTGAATACAGATGACTGCCTTGGAAAATATTTGCCGCAATATCACAAGGCTTCCAAAGTTACCATCGGGCAGCTTCTCAGCCACACCTCGGGAATACCCGATTACTGGAACCGCGTGGGAATATCCAGCATTGATTATAACGATGCATATGATATTTTCAGGTTCATTACGGATTTTGACCTGGCGGAAACACCGGGGGAGACGTTCCGGTACTGCAACTCGAATTACCTGATCCTTGCCATACTGATTGAAACCATTACGGGCATAAGCTATGAAGCCTATATCAAAGAGAATATCCTTTCTCCGCTGAATATGCACCGCACCGGCGTGATCCCTGACCACCACCGGTTCGACCGCGTGGCCACAGGCTACAAAATGCTGCTCCCGACGCCCAAAGAGGCGGCCAAGCCGGAGAACACGATCATCTTTGGCAATATGCTTGGGGCGGGCTGCCTGTTTTCCACGGCAAGCGACCTTGCGAAATTTGGGACCGCGCTTTTTAACGGCAACCTGCTTTCTCCCGGCAGCCTTGAAAAAATGTTCAAGCCAAACCTTGGCGGATACGGCTATGGCTGGTTCACTGAAAGCGGCAAGGTGTGGCTCGGAGGAGATATTGTCGGTTTCAGCACAAGAATGACCCGGTATTTCTCTGACGGCACAATGGTTATTGCGCTATGCAATGTCGATGGCAAAAAAGAAGCCCATATGGGGCATTTTTCAAAGCTCATCGAAGATTGCCTTTTTGCTGAAGCATAAACAGATGGCCCGTCCGCTTGGACTGGGCCTGTTGTCTTACCCTTTTTCCCGGAATTGGGTGGGCGTCATTCCTTTTTCCTGGCGGAACACATCGCCCATGCGCGCCGCGCTGGAAAACCCGGAGGACAGCGCCACGGCCTTGAGCGGGAGCTCTGTGGTGCGCAGCAGCGTCTGCGCTTGCGCAAGCCGCATGGACAAAAGCGCTTGTTGCGGGGAAATACCGCCGTGCTTTACGAATATACGAAAAAGCTGCGACCGGCTTAGGCCCACATAGGCGGCCACATCGGCGATTTGAAGGTCCCGCTGGAAGTTGCCTTCCATATACCAATACGCCCGCTGGTAATACCGCTCGCCTTGCGATACCGTCCACCTTCCGCTTTGGGGCTGGGCGATTTGCCAAAGCCAGGCAAACAGCCGGTACAGCCCGCCCACCGCCGCCAGCTCCCTTTCATCCAGCGCGGCCGAATCTTCGTACACATCCCGCATGACCCTTGTGACCCTGCCCGCGTATTCGCCCATGGCGATGACAGGGCAAAGCTGCGTGATGGAAAGCTTTTGCACCCATTCCCCCGCGACCTCGCCCGCAAAGCCAACCCAGTCGTACTCCCAGGGGTCCTGCATATCCGCCGTATAGACGGTGATCTCGCCGGGGAAGATCATAAATCCCTGCCCGGCCTGCGCCTCATACCTTCCGAATTTATTCTCAAACAAGCCCCGGCCTTTTCGAATTACATGCAGCAAATAATAGTCCCGTACCGCGGGCCCGAAACTATGGGCCTGCTCGCAGACCTCATGGCCGCAATCCCGCAATTGCAGTCCCTTTTCCTTTTGCATGGGGAAACTGCGGTATTCCATCCCCCTCTTCCCTCCAATCGGCGAATGCAACATAACAAGCATATTATGCAACAGATGAATCTTGTATTCAATAGGGATAAGGAATATACTTATATACATCATGCAACATAAGGGGAGGATTATTCCATGGCCAAAATCACATTTATGGGTGCGGGTTCCACCGTTTTTGCCAAGAACGTGCTGGGCGACAGCATGCTGACGCCCGCTCTTTGCGACTCGGTGATCGCACTGTATGACATCGATCCCGAACGGCTCAAGGAATCGCAATTGATGCTGGATACCATCAACCGCAACCATGGCAGCAAAGCCACCATCCAGGCCTATCTGGGTGTGGAAAATCGCAAGGAAGCGCTGCGCGGCGCCAATTACGTCGTCAACGCCATCCAGGTGGGCGGATACGAGCCCTGCACCGTAACGGACTTTGAAATCCCCAAGAAATACGGCCTGAAGCAGACCATCGGCGATACGCTGGGCATCGGCGGCATCTTCAGGGGCCTGCGCACCATACCCGTCATGCTGGATTTCGCCAGGGATATGGAAGAAGTTTGTCCTAACGCCTGGTTTTTGAACTACACCAACCCCATGTGCATGCTCACCGGCGCCATGCTGCGCCTGACATCCGTCAAGACCGTGGGCCTGTGCCACAGCGTGCAGGGCTGCGTGCCTGATCTTTTGAAGAATCTTGGCATGACCTATGATCCCAAAATGCAGTGGCTTATCGCCGGCATCAACCACCAGGCCTGGCTGCTCTCCCTGACCCAGGATGGCAAGGACCTGTATCCCGAGGTCAAGCGCCGCGCGGCGGCCCGCACGGAAAAGCACGGCGACATGGTCCGCTATGAGATCATGAAGCGCTTTGGCTATTATGTTACCGAGTCCAGCGAGCACAACTCGGAATACATGCCCTTCTTCATCAAGGACAAATATCCCGAGCTCATCGAGCGCTTCAACATCCCCCTGGATGAATATCCCCGCCGCTGCGTGGAGCAGATTCGGAAATGGAGCGCCCAGCGGGACGCGCTGCTCAGCAACCAGGAGCTCAAGCACGAGCGTTCCCATGAATATGCCAGCTACATCATGGAGGCCATGGAAACCAACGTGCCCTACAAGATCGGCGGCAACGTGCTGAACACGGGCCTGATTACCAACCTGCCGCAAAACGCGGTGGTGGAAGTCTCCTGCATGGTGGATGCCAGCGGCGTGACCCCCACGTATGTGGGCGATCTGCCGGAACAGTGCGCGGCCATGAACCGCACGAATATCAACGTGCAGCTTTTGACCATCGAGGCCGCCCGCACGCTGAAAAAGGAATACATCTATCATGCCGCCATGATGGACCCCCACTGCCAGAGCGAGCTGTCCATAGACGATATCGTGGCCATGTGCGACGATCTGATCAAGGCCCACGAAGGCTGGCTGCCGGAGTACAAGTAATAACGTTTTGGTGACACATACAGCGCAAAACGCGCCATGCAGTTCATTGCATGGCGCGTTTTGCGCTATCGGTTTTCAAACAAGTTCCTGATGAATGAAGCCAAATGGCTCCAGCTGAACCTTTACGATACCCTGAGGCGCCGCAATATTCGCCGTTTGTGTCTCCCCGCTCATGCTGACCGCCGCCAGGGTGTTTTGCGCCGGATAATAAGCGCATTCCACATACGGGTTGTCTGAAAGATACGGCTGTAAAGGCGCACATCCCGCGGCAAACAGCAGAAGCTTCAAAAACTGATGATTGCTCTTTGGATTTGTCTGAAACGATGTAAAGTAGATGCCCTTGCCTTTGCCAAAGCCGTTCACGGTAAAGGTGGGCACGCCCTTCTCCTGGGCCAGCACCCGGGCTTTGCCATCGGTAAGATATAGGTTTTCCTTCCGCGTGAGGCCCGCGTTTTCCAACGCAATGCCTTCCAGCGGCTGCACATCAAACGCCCAGCGGCCATGGCACACCTTCTCCCCGGCATCCAGATCCACGCCCAGCACATGGGCCATGCGCAGATAAGTATCCGTCCCCGGGCAGGCGGAGGGTTCGTTGACCCCGATAAAGGCTCCGCCCTCATGCACCCACTTTGTCAGCACCGCAACCGCCTGGGGGTCTGCCCAGGCTTCTCCGCCGCTCCAGGCGCTGCCGCCGGCGCCGGCACTTACAACCACCTGCACATCCTGAAGCGCGCCGTTTTTTACATCCTCAAAGTTTATGAAGCTTACCTTGACCGGCAGCCCGGACAGGGCTTCGTTGATATGGATCAGCTCATGCTTATCCGTTTCATGGAAATGCCCCGACAGCGACCAGGAGCGGAGCTTGCCCCATACGTGCAGCACCGCCACATGAATGGGCAGCACATACGGTTCGCCGCCTTCGTGAAGGCCGCGGATCAAGCGGAATTCCTCCGCCAGCTCCGCCATATACGCCTGAAAATCAGGGAACCCCTCCGTCAGGTGCAGATACCCTCCCAGCCCGATGCGGTCAATGGGCGCGCGCAAAAGCGCCCTGCGCACCTGCTGCCAGTATTTTTTCGCGTCCGCCGTGGGGTTGCCGCCGGATTGAAAGGTGGGCGCTCCGCTTAGCCCCACCGGGAACAAATATGGATGCAGGCGCAATTCGTGGGTGGGAACGGGCACATGGGCGCAAAGCCTTGCCTCAAAGCCCGAGAATACGCACTTGATCAGCCCGTCAAACCCGATCTCCTGAAAACGCGGGCCATAAGGCTCCATGCCGACCCAGCTGTCATCATAGAACACAAAGGCCTTTTTCCCATAGCGGTGGGTCAGATCCACCAATTGTTTGCCAAAGGCCACCACGAAATCATGGGTAAAGGCCATATAGTCCCGCTTGGCGTTCGTCGGCGGCCAGTGGGTGGCCTGAAAATTGCCCTTGTTCACAAAATCCTCGGCGGTAAGGGCATACCCCATCCGCTTTTCAAACTGCCGCAGCGCCAGGGGGCTGACGGTGTTGTCGTAGGACGCCCAATCGGAAAACAGGTAGCGGTTGCGGCTGTCGCAGCCCCAGAGAAAGGCAAAGTTGTAAAACAGGGATGTGAAGCGGACCACATCCACCGCTTCATGGTTTTTGAGCCACCCTTCCAGCCAGTGCAGCAGATATTCCTGCACGCTTTGATGCCTGGGGTCCAGCTGCATCAGATGCTCGGAGGTCCAATGGTTGGTGGTGTGGTTGTACATGTTGATTTCTTCCCACACCCTGTAGCACAGAAAGCTCACGGTATACCGGTGCCAGGGAATGACGCCCCTGACGCGCACGGCCTGCGCGTCGGGATAATAGGCCCACCGGTCGCTGGAAACAAGCTTCCCCGCGGTCCTGTCGTATACCTGCCAATAGGGCAGCGCATCCACGGAAGCGTTCACGGAAAACTGGTCGCCAAAATACCGGTCCATCAACGGAATCACGACCACGTCCTCCGTGGCGATCACAGGGCTTGAGATCAAAAACACCTGCTGCTGCGTATCCGGATGGCTGCGCGCCCATTCGTTATGATCCCTTATAATGCATAAGGTCGCGTATATATCATAGCCGGCGTCCAATATCGCGGGGGACAGTTTCGTGCCGTCGCTGTCGCGGATCACGTCGGCGCCCCACTTTTTGGCCAGCCTCAAAGTCAGTTCTTCATAGCCCGCTTCCCCCGGCAGTGTAAAACCGCCCGTATGGCCCATATTGCTCAACCCCTGTCCTGTGTTAAAGCCGCCGTTAAAAACGCCAGCGCCAGCCCCTGGCCCCAGCCCTGCATCCAATCCCGGGAAATCCGGCGGTATCCTTCCAGGTCATTCATCACCGCCGTGCCGCCGGAAACATGCAGCACACGCCCGTCCTCCGTGATGTTTTGCAGGATGCCGTTCAGCGCCTTTTGCACATGTTTTTGATGCAGCGGATTGTTGTTGACGATCATGGCCGCCGCAATGCCGCAGCTGGCGCTCATTTCCTCATAGCTTTCCGTGTCACCCAGCACAGTGCGCCACAGCCCGTTTTCGGTTTGGACTTTTTTGAGGCCCGTCAATTGATCGCGAAGGGAACAATCCACATCCATAAATTGCGGATACAGATAGGGCTTGGGCAGCCGCACCTTCACCTGGGACATGGTGTACGCCGCCCAGGCATTGGCCCGGGCCCAGAAAAAGCCGGACATGTGGTCTTCTTTGAGATTGTCATACCCATGATACCAAAGCCCGGTGGCCTTGTCCTGCAGGTATTGGATATGCCAGTAATACTGGTTCAAGGCGTCTTCCACCATGGACTGGTCTTTTAACAATATGCCAACGCGAAGCAAAAACATGGCCGCCATAAAAAGCGTATCTGCCCAGGCCTGCTCGGGAAAATCATTATTGACGGAAACGGTGTGCTGCAGCACCCTGTCCCCAAAGCGCAGCGCCTTACTTGTTAGATAATCCACCTTTGCAAGGGCGATGTCAAGATATTTCTTTTCGCCGGTGGCCTCATGCAGCACAAGCAGGCAGTGGCCCATGGCGCAGGTATTCACCGTAAAGGCGGGCAGGCCCAGGGAAATGTGCTCGTCCACCCGCTCGCGCAGCAGGCTCAAATATTCCTTCTCCCCCGTAAGCCGGTACGCCTCCGATACGCCGTAATAGGCGACGCCGCAAGGCCACTCCCAGGGCAGATCCATTTCCATGGTCTTGCGGACCACCGCATCCAAGGCGTCCAGCAGCTTTTCCCGGTCATAGGCCAGTTTCATTTTGACAGCCTCCCGCACATCTTGATCAAATCTTGGGGTGCCCCCCAAAGCGTTGAGGGGCACCCCGAACAGTTGCTGCGAACAAATCCTTATTTGGGCAGCTTGGTGGTGTTGCCGGCCTGATAGGCGGCCAGGCGCTCGTCGATGATCTGCTGGTAGCCGGCATCCAGGAACTTCTGGCTCAGCTCCTTGTACAGGGCGTCGAACTCTTCGGGCGCGCACTTGGTCAGCGCCACGCTGTATTCCTGGTACAGGCTCAAAAGGGTGGCGGTGAACTCGCTCTCAGCCTCGATCGGCACGGAGAACACCGGATCGGAGTAGGCCCAGCCCTTGTCTGCGATTTCCTTGAGGGTGTAGTAATTGTCGGTCAGCTCCTGGGTAAAATCCTGGGGAATGCCCTTGGGGGTCATGGCGGCGATGGTCTGCTCGATGGTGCCAACCTTCTTGGCGGCATGCACGACGCAGGTCATGTCGATGTTCATGTTGTGATTGAGCATTTCGGTGCCGCGGTAGTCGCCGTTCACCACAGGCAGGCCGTCTTCGCCCAAGGTATAGGTGACGCCTTCCACGCCGTTTTCCATCACGAACAGGGTCTCGGGCTGGATCATCCACTCCATGTACATCCAGGCAGCCTTCAACTGCTCAGGCGTCGCCTGGGAGCTGAAACCAACGATCATGCCGAAGGGGTTGTCGGCGCGGATTTGCGGATAGTCGGCCACGCCGGCTTCCACCACCTGGTAGGCATTGACTACGGCCAGCTTGGCATCGGGGTTCTGCTGGTAGAAGGCCACCAGCCAGTCCACGTTGGCGGACATGTAGCCGCCGTAGATCAGCTTCTTGCCGTTGATGAAATCGGTCTGCCACTGGCTGGCGCCGCCGCCGGCAACGTCCGCATTGTCCAGGTCATATTCCTTGGAGAAGAAGCCCTGGTTGAATTCGGCATTTTGGCGCTTCAGCAGCCTGTAGGTGGGATACCAGCTGAGGCTGGGGGTGCCCAGGCTGGAGTGCATGGCCCATTCTTCCTCATTGACGGGGAAATCGCGATAGGCGAAGTTGGCCACATAGGCCGTCTTGGGCAGGGACAGGCCGATGGGGTTTTCGGAGAGGCCGGCTTCCTGCACCGCCTTGATCGCCTTTACATACTCCTCATAGCTCTTGGGGACGGAAAGGCCCAGCTGATCCAGCCAGTCTTTGCGGATGAAGTTGGCATAGGTGTAGGTGGTGTTGTAGTAGGGCCGCTCGGACAGAACGAAATAGGTCTTGCCGCTTACGTCTGTGTAGCCCAGCTGGTTGTTGTCCACCATGGCCTGATAGTAGGTGGGGGCAACCTGCTTGAACGCTTCCAGGTCGATTTCCGCCATCGCGCCGTCGTTGGCCCACTGGGCAACCTTGGGGTAATCGTACTCCATGAGGATCGTGGGCGTCTCGCCGCCGGCAATTAGCAGGCTGTACTTGGTCATGACGTCGCCGCGGGGGATGGCCACGTACTTCACGTCCACATTGTACTTGTCGCCGAATTCCTTCTGCACCCACTGGGTCCAGTAGTTGTCGTCCACGGCGGGATAACCTTCCTTGGACCGGTCGTACACCGGCACGGTAATGCTGACCTTCGTTTCAAAGGGCTGCATGTACCCTTCCGGCTTTGCCGCTTCGCTCATGGCAGCGGGCGCCGCCAGGAACATAGACAGCATCAAGGTAACGACGAGCAGGATTGATGCGGTTCTCTTCATGGTTCGATTCCTCCCGATCTATATTTTTTCTCATTGGAGAGACGAAAAGGGGAGCCTTCCGCAAAGGAAAGCTGTCATTAAAACGGATAGGACCTCAGCCCTTGACGGCGCCGATCATGACGCCCTTGACAAAATGCTTTTGGACAAACGGGTAGACAAGAATGATGGGGATGGTGGCGAACATGACCGCCGCCGCCTGGATCACCTCCGGCGTGGAGACAACGGCCGCGTTTTCCGACAGGCTGACCGCATCGGAGCCGGAGCTTAAAATCATGTTGGACAGCAGGTACTGTATTGGCTGCAGGGCCTTGGTGGTAATGAAATACCTGGCGTCGGCGTAGGCGTTCCAGCGGCCCACGGCGTAAAACAAAGACAGTGTGGCCAGTATGGGCTTGGACAGCGGCAGTACGATTTTGAACAGCACCTGGAAATGGGACGCGCCGTCCAGAAAAGCGGCCTCCTCCAGGCTGTCGGGAATGGTGCTTTGCAGAAAGCTCTTCATGATCAGCATGTTGTAGGGAGAAAACGACAAGGGCAGGATCAGCACCCACATTTTATTGATCAGATTCAGACTCTTGTACAAAAGGTATTCAGGGATGAGCCCAGCGCTGAAATACAGGGTGAACAGGATCATCAGGGAGAAGAAGTTCCGGCCCTTTAGTCCCTTGCGGGACAGCGGATAGGCCGCGCATACCGTCAGCACCATGCCGATCAGTGTAAACAGCGCCGTCACCAGGATGCTGTAAAGCATGGCGTGGGTCAACTGCCCATCCCGGAAGATGGAGTTGTACGCCGCCAGCGTAAAGCCTTTGGGAAAAAGGAAAACCGATTTGGCCAGCACCTCGCTGTTGCCCGATAATGATTTTGCGGCGATATGCAAAAAGGGAAGAATGCAGGTCAGGCACAAAAGCAAAATGATGAACGCAATCACAAAATCGGCAAACCGTGCGCGGTTCAGCCCACTAAAAAGCGACGCTTTTGCAGGCCTGTTCAGATGGATATCCGCCACGCGCATTCCTCCTTTCCCATCAAATCAGACCGTTTTCGCCAAGGCTCTTGGCCACCCTGTCGGCAGCCACCACCAGCAGAAAACCAAGCAGCGACTGGAACAGGCCAACGGCCGTAGCGTTGGAGAAGTTGCCGCTGGCCAGGCCTTTTTCATAAATGAAGATGGCCAGCTGGTATTGGAAATCCTTGACCTGCACGTTGCCAAAGGCGCTTAACCGTTCATAGTTGGAACCCATCACGCGGCCCAGGTTCATGATGAGCAGCGTCACCGTCGTAGCCCGGATGCCCGGCATCGTCACATGCCAGATCTTGCGCATGCGGCTTGCGCCGTCGATGGTGGCGGCTTCGTACAATTCGCCGTTGATGCCCGTAATGGCGGCCAGGTAGATAATCGTCCCCCATCCCATGCCCTGCCAGACGGCCACCAGCAGATACGTGGCGGCCCAGTGCCATTTTTCCGTCAGGAAGGGGATGCCCCTTTCAATCCAGCCGGCGTTCATCAGCAGAATGTTCACCAGGCCCGTTTCCGGCCGGAACAGCGTATAGGCGACGCTGGCTACGATGACCCAGCTTAAAAAGTGGGGCAGATACAGTATCGTTTGGGAAACCCGTTTGAAGCGGTTGAAGCGAAGCTCATTGAGCATGATGGCCAGTATGATCGGTATGGGAAAGCCCACCGCCAGGTCCAGGAAATTGAACGCCAGGGAGTTTTTCAAGGCCCGAAGGAAGTCCGCATCCTTGAATATCTTTTGAAAGATGGCAAAACCGACCCATTCGCTGCCGGCAAAGCCTCTGGCCGGCTTGAAGTTCATGAACGCGATGCGAAGCCCGGGGTAAGCGGCATATCTGAAAAGGATGACAAATGCTATGGGCAGCAGCAATAATGCGTACAATTGCCAGTCGCGCTTCAAAAACTGCAGCCTTTTTCTGCTTTTTAGCCTCAGGTCCGGCGCCTGTACAGGCCGGTGGATTCCCTGCGCCATACCGGCACCCCCCTTTTTTCAGTTCCGCATTCGTTACTTGGATTCTAGCATAGCGGTATGCCCCCCGCAATTCAATCGCCCTTCAAAACCATGCAGTTTTGACCATTTATCCTTATCAGCAGCGTTTATAAATAGTCAATCTGGTGGATTTTTGCCTGTTTTGCCAGATAATTCGATGTGTTTCATACCATTTATGCAGAATTGCGGTTGAATTTAAGCATGTCTTCCTCTATAATGAAACCATAGCTATGCCGGGGAGGACATCAAAAATGGCAAGGCTCAGCCGGACCGTTATTGAATACAGGAGCTATGAATTACAGCCCGAATTCCCCATCCTTTTGCTGGCGGGGAACAGATGGCACATTTCCGATGTGAAATCGGGGCGGCTTCATTTCCATAATTGCCTGGAGGTGGGCATTTGCCACACCGACAGCGGTATCATGGAATTTTACGGAACACCCCGGAGCTTCAAAGCAGGAGACGTAACCTGCATCGCCCGCAACGTGCCCCACACCACCTACTCCAATCCGGGAGAAGCCAGCCTGTGGACCTATCTTTTCTTCAGCCCCCAGGAGCTTTTGCGCAGCTATTTTCAGGACATGCTGCCCGCCGGCGGGCTGTACGCGGATATGCTGCAGGACTGCAACATGATCCTCCCCTCCAGCGAGTACCCGGAAATCTATCAGCTGGCCATGATGATCAAGCGCGAAATGGAAGAAAAGCCCATGAATCATCAGATCAGCGTTCGCGGGCTTTGCCTGTCCCTATTGATGGCGTTCCTGCGCATCTATGCGCAGAGCGCGAAAAAGCCGGAAGAAAAAAAGAGCGGGGATACGCTGCCCATCGCCCCCGCGCTGGACTATATCCACGCCAACTATATGTACGATTTTCCCGTGGAATACCTGGCGGACCTTTGCCACATCAGCCCCACGCATTTTCGGCGGACGTTTCATACCATCATGCAGCAAAGCCCGCTGAAGTTTATCCATACCACCAGGATCATGGAATCCTGCACGATGCTTCGCAGCACCGAGGAAAGCATTGCCGCCATTTCCGAGCAGGTGGGCTACGGCTCCGTCTCCAGCTACAACAGGCACTTTGTACAGATCATGGGCTGCGCGCCCAATCAGTTCCGGCGCTCCGTATCGCCGATCGTCAATCCGTCAATATTGGAGTATACAGGCTGGTTTTAACGCAAAAGGGTTGTCGTGCCAAGACTGCATCTTGCATGAAGTTATTCAAGAAGAAGCATATCGCGTCTTCGGACGCGACCAAAGGGCTTTCCGATTGCCCTTTGGAAACCTTCGGACGCCATCTTCCTGGATATTCATGCAGTTATGCGCTTAGCTCGACAGTCCCGTATTTTTACACAGAGGCCTTTTTTAAAACCGCGTCCAGCGTGCCCTGCTCATACAGCCTGTACAGCAATTCTCCAAACATGGAGTTGGCCCAGGCAAACCAGGAACGAGTGAATTGCGCGGGATCGTTAGGGTCAAAGCTTTCGTGCATGAAGCCGGTGCCCGCGTGGGTGTTCAGCAGCGCCTTTACAAGCGCGGCGATTTCATTGATGTCCGTGCTGGTCATGGCCTGCACGCACAGCGCAATGGGCCAGACATACCCTTCGGGCGTATGGGGGCTGCCCACGCCGGCAGCATAGGCGCCTGCCTGATAATAGGGATTGTCCCGGCTTAGCGCAAAGGCGCGGGTGCGCAGATACAGCGGATCATCCTTTTGACAAATGCCAAGGTAGGGCAGGGAAAGCAGACTGGGCACGTTGGCGTCGTCCATCAAAAGATGATGGCCCAGACCGTCCGTTTCATAGGCCAGGATGTCGCCGTATGCGGGATGGCTTACATGGGCATATTCCGCAAGCCCCTGCTCGATCTGGTTTTTGACAGCAGCCGCCTTTTCTGCAAGGGCGGCGTCGTTCTTGATGCGCGCAAACTCTACTATATACGCCAAGGCCTTTGCCGCGAACAGGTTGGCAGGGATCAGATAGCCATATTGGCAGGCATCGTCGCTGGGCCGAAAGCCCGACCATGTCATGCCGGTATAGGCGGTTTGGGTTCCCCTGCCCTCCCGTGTCAAGGTATCGCTGGGCGGGCAGTGATCCCGCTCAAAGGTATAGGGGCTATCCGTTTCGTGGCGCTGCTCCGTTTGAAATACATCCACGATCACGTTAAGCGCCTTATAAAAATGCTCATCCATCCAGTGGGCGGTATTCGTCTTTTGATAATAGCGCCAGGCCAGCAACACGGGGTGGCAAAGGGAATCGATTTCGTATTTGCGTTCCCACACCCATGCAATGGGCAAGGGCCGGTCGTTATGCCCCAGGCGCTGATCGCCGGTCAGGTTGAAGGCGTTGGCGTAAGGGTCCAGCAGGATATACTTCATCTGCCGTGCGATCAGCCCTTCCAGGAGCCTTTGCACTTCCTTGTCCCCATCGGCAAAGCGCACATAGTGCAGCACCTGGGCGGTGGAATCCCGCAGCCACATGGCGGGAATATCCCCGGTGATTACAAAGGTCTGCCCATCCGAAAGAACCTGTACTGTCGTTTGCAGCGTGTTCAAAAAGCACTTTTCAAACATTTCCGCAAGGCCGGGAATAGCGGACAATTGCTCTTTGACAGGCTGCAGCCGCTGGTGAATGCTTGCGATTTCCATTAAACCATAGCTCCTTTGATCATTAATACTGCCCTGAAAACAGGTAGCAACAGGTATGCGGGAGGCTTCCCCTTCCAGGGGAAGCTGTCACCGAAGGTGACTGATGAGGTACTAAGCCTGGGCTCGATAAGCGCAGCTAAACACCTCATCCGTCGCTGCGCGCCACCTTCCCCTGAAGGGGAAGGCTCTGGAACACGTTTTCATCCCTTGGGATGATGCTTGCATTATAGGTATGTATGAAACCCTTATGCATCCGAAGCTGCGAGAGATTTTTGCGCAATTCAAGGGTCCGCGGCAACGACGCTATAATATTTGGAAGCTGTATAAATCACCCATTATTCTTTTTCCAGCAACTGGCAAGGTAAAACAGCCCCATGCTTTAACCGGAAGGTGCGGATTTCAAAAGGCGCAAGGGATACCGTTTCATTGATATCCATGCTGGGAATTTGAATGTGCGCCTGCGCCGCTTCCCCCATGCTTTCATACAGGCGAAGGATATACCCTTCCCCATCCTCCGCCTGCTTGAAGGCGGACACCATAACGGCGGGATTGTCGAGTGTAAAGAGCGGCGGACACTTTTCACCCCTGCCCGGCGGGTTGATGGCCAGGGCGTACGGCGCTTCGTTAAAGGCCAGCGCCTTTTGCGAAAGGGATGCATCGACCTCCCGCATGCCGCCCGCGGTGACGCGGAACCGGAAGATCCGCTCTCCCTGCTCCATGCGCGCGGTGTGGCGTACCTCATGCAGGGTCTTTTCAAAATGGCCGTCGGCGGCGGAATAGCCGGCGGAACGCAGCAGCGTGATACCGATGCGCCCGGCGCTGAAAGAAGAGCCGTGTACGCCGTCGTTGATCACGGCCAATTGATGGCTGCCGTCATACACGCCGCACCATTTTTGCGATACCGCTTCTTCATCGTGCCGCAAATCGTCCCAGGCAAAGGCAATCTGCCCGCGGTAGGCGCCGGCCTGCAAAGCGGTGGGCAGTTCCAGCTTTAGGTACGTGTCCTTCTCGTTCCAGTAAACGCCGGTTTCCACCTCAAAATCCGTTCCCTCTTTGGGCAGCAGGTAGCGCTGGCAGGCAAAGGAATGGTGCAGGCCGAATACCGCTTCCACCACCGTGCGCACTTCGCCATCCTCGATCACGCGGATGGAGGGGACCACCTGGTCGTAAAGGCCGGAGAAGGCGCTGCCCTCGTGGGGTGTCAGGAGCGCGAAGCGCCGCGCACCGTGTCTTTCGCCTGTACCAAGGCCCCAGGAATTGTAGGTGTCGTCATAGGCGCACAGCTCAAAACCGCCGGGCTTCATGAACTCCTTCCCGTCCACCCGGTAGCTGTCAATGAGGCCTGTGGCGGTATTGATGACAACACGCATCCGGCCGTTGTCAAACACAAATTGCTTTTGAGAAGCGATGGCTGCAAAGGTCGGCCGCTTTTCCAAAGCTTCAAAGGCGATGGCAAAGCGGTTCATGGCGAAGGGTGCAAGCTCCGCCTGCACGGTGACCTTTTTGCGCCAGTCAATGCAAAAATGGCTGCTTTCCATCTCGCTCTGGGTGGGCACAGGCCGGCCGTTCAAAGATGCCTTGGGGGTGTAAAAGGTCGAATCCCAATTCTGCTTGGGCAGGCCGCACTCAAAGGAAAACACGCCGGATATAGGGAAGGGATGAGAGTTGTACGCCAGCACCACGGAGGTTCCCTCCGCAACGGACTCCTCTCCCTCGGAAAGTGCGGTGAAGGCTTTCATTTTCTCTTTGGCCAGGGTGTACAGCCCATGGTCGATAACCTGCAGGGTATCCTCCTCCACCAATTGGGTGCCGGAACCCGGCAGCGCGTCGTGGAATTCGCTGAAAACAAGGTCCCGCTGGGCTTCCCGCAAAGCCTCCACAGGATAGGCCGCGCCTTTTTGCACAGCCGCGGCCACGCACATTTTTTCAGTCAGATACAGTTCATTTTCCAACTGCCGGTGCTTTTGCTTGACCCGTATCTGCGAGGTATAGCAGCCGGGGGCAACAGGGTTCAGGCCCTTGTCCACAGTGGGCAAAGCGGTATTCTTTTCCCGAAGCTCCCGAAAGTAGGCTTCCGGTGTGGAATGCACAAGGGTATAAGGCGCGTCTCCCGCCTTCATCAGCGCGGTCAGGTCCCGCATATCCTTTCGGGAGGGCCCGCCGCCATGGTCGCCCACGCCCCACAAAAACAGCGTGACCGGCTCGTCCTTTTTCTCCTGCAAGAAGGCGGTCAATTCCTCCGCCACCTGTCCGTAGACGGAATTGTAATTTTCATCGGACCGATGGACGATTACGGAGCTTCCGTTAAGGCCCTGCCAGATAAAATCCTGGCTTTCAAAATCATAATGGCCCTTGCCCGGGCGGCAGACGACATAGCTGTCGTACCCGGCCTGATTCAATATTTGAACCAGACCCCGGGAATGGCCAAAGGAATCAAAGTTGACAGCAGCGGTGGGGCGCGCGCCAAATTCCTTTTCAAAGAAGGCGCGGCCCATCAAAATATTGCGGACGATGGATTCGCCGCTGGGCATATTGCAGTCGGGCTGCAGGTACCAGCCGCCCATGATGTGAAAGGAGCCTTCCCTGACCTGTTGCTTGATTTGTTCAAACAGCAGGGGATCGTGCTGCCGGATCCACTCGTACAGCAGCGCTTCATTGTGGCAGAATACAAAGCCGGGATTTTCTTTGATGATTTCGCTGGCCGTGCGAAAGGTGGAGAGGGCCTCGGCGCAGCCTTCCTGCCAGCGCCAGAGCCAAACGGGGTCCAGATGGGCATTACAGATAAGATGAATCTTTTTCATGCGGCACTCCTAATTGAAAAGCGGCTGCGCCGCTTTATAATCGTCTGTCGGTTGGCAGTCAGCAGAATGGACCTCTCCTTGAGTAAGCGGTTGGTTTATCCGCACCCGTTATTGGCATGTTGCAGGCCCCACGAACAGCAGTCATGGATTTCCCTTTCTCCATTTTGATATGCAGCCGGAGGTTTCCTCCTCCGGCTGCCCGTTTTTTGCAAACGCCTAATAAGAATTAAGGTTCACTGCTTTTCAATTCCTTGGCGGCCATTTCCAACAGCATCACGCCGCTTAAATGCTGGGCCAGGTCCACCGTGTCGCCGGGCTGCGCGTCCCAATAGCCGCCGATGACACCGGAAGGTGACATTCCTTTTTCTATGACGGCCGCCGCGTTTACGTACAGCATGTCCTTGAGTTCCGTTTCCCCCGGCGCTTCCTTCAGCAGTTCTACAAGATACCGGAAGAAGATGCCGCGGAACAGGCCGCAGTCGTCCTTGCCCTCGTAGGGGAATACGCCGCCGTGGGCATCGCCGAAGCGCCGTTTGGATTCATAGGCGATCTTTTGGGCCAGGTCCAGATGCTGCGTATCGCCGGTGATGCGGTAATACTCCACCGCCGCGCCGATCATGACCCCCTGATTATACGTGAATGCCCAGTCATAATCAATGGTCCCGTCGCCTGTGCGGTTCATGCCGTCCCACACGTAATACGTATCAGGGTCCATCAGGTTATCCCGGTTCCACTCGAATATTTTCTTGCCCCAGGCAAGGTCGTCCTCATTGCCAAAGCGCTGATACAGGCGGAAAGCCAATATAGCCGCCGGTGCGTTGGCGGGGGTGTTCTTGTAATCCAATTGGTCTTTGCGCCAGGCCATGCCGCCGCCCATGCGGTCATTCCAGGCGGTTTTGATGTCCTGCCAGAGGATGTCCACCCGCTTTTTATAGCCGTCCTCCCGGGTTTCATCCCACATCCGCAAAAGCGCCAGGGCCATCCACTCCATATCGTCGTACCAGTTGTTCAATATGGTGCCGCCGTTATGGGCAACGGTGCCTTTAAGCTCCTTCTGGATCAGGTCCATATACGCCTGGTCTCCTGTGCGCAGATAGCCATCCAGCAGCGCGTCGATGGCGTGGGCCTGCCACCAGTAGGAAAAGCGCTCGCTGCGGTCATGGGGCAGGCGGTGCCGGAAGATCACATCCCCCGCGTCCCAGAATTGTTCGGTCAGCGCGCTTTGGGCGCGGTCCGCGGCCGATACGACCGCTGCATTGTTCATAAGCTGCCTCCGGGTCGATAAAGTTTTAGCATTGGCCTCGTATAACTCCGCCCGTCCCGCGTAAAGCGGGACGGGCATAAAGGGAAGCGTGCCTGTTGCCAGTCAGTAATCCAGCGCGGCCTCTTCCAAGGCGGTATTGCCCTGGCGCTCGGCGTTGTTAAGCGCTTCCTGCGCGGTCACTTCGCCGCTTAGGAACAGCTGCCACTGGGGAATCATGGCCAAGGATTCCATGGTGGAGTAGCCTTGGGTCTTGGGGCGGATGCGGCCATACTGGAAAGCATTAAACAGCGCGCTCAGGTGGGGATCACCCGCGATGTAAGGATCGGCCGCCGCGTCCACGTTGGCAGGCAGATAGCCGTTGATCTTGGTGAAGAGCAGGCTGTTTTCCGCGCTGCAGGCCCACCACTCGATAAAGTCCATGGCCTCGCGGGGATGGGCGGCCAGCGCGGGGATGGCCAGGCCGAAGCCGCCCATGCCGCTGGCGGGATCAAAACCGGGCGCGCCGGGGCAGGGGATGATGCCCAGGTTGATGCCGGCCTTCTTGACGTTGTTCAAATCCCAGGGGCCGGAAACCATCATGGCGGCTTTGCCGGCGATGAAAGCCTGGCCGTTGTATGCTTCGTTGAAGCCGGTCTCGTATACCTTGTCCTCGCTGAGCATCTGACCCCAGAAGTTCAAAACCGCCAGGCCCGCTTCGCTGTTGAAGGCGACGGTGGGCGGATCGGTCTCGTCGTTGATCAGCTTGCCGCCGGCTTGGTACAGGTAGGCGCTGAACAGGCCCACGTCGTTCATCACATAGCCGGACTGGGTGAGGGCGCCGGCATCGTCGCGCTTGGTGGTGGCCACAGCCGCGGCGCGCAGGTCGTCCCAGGTCTTGATGGCGGTGTAATCAATGCCGGCCTCTTGCAGCAGGTCGATGTTGCAAAAGAGCACGCGGGCATCCACCATGGTGGGCAGGCCGTACAGCTTGCCGTCGTAGGTGAGCTCATCCACGGTGGGGGCAAAGAACTTGGAAAGGTCCACCTTGTCCGCCGCTACCATTTCATCCAGCGCCAACAGCGCGCCCTTGGGAGCGTAAGATGAGGTGTTGAACCTGTCCCAGAGCACCACGTCGCAGGTTTCGCCGCCGGCGATAGCGGTCAGCAGCTTCTGCTCGGTGCCGTCCACATACTGGTAGGTAATGTGCACCTTGTCCTGGGCCGCGTTGTAGGAATCCAGCATTTCCTGGAACTGGGCGATGGAATCGCCGCTCCAGCCCCCCCACATGACAAGCTCTGTCCGGCCTTCACCAGACGCCGTCATCGGGACCGCCGCCAGGAGCAAGAGGGCCGCAACCAAAAGTGCCAGGGTTCTTTTCATGGTCTTTTCCTCCTTGAAATAGGGTTATGATTTACTGCCACTAAAGGCAATACCCTCGATGAAATACCGCTGGGCGAAGGCGAACAGAATCAGTATGGGAATGGTGGAAAACACCGTGCCCGCCATCATGGCCCCGTAGTTGGTGGAGTAGTTGTTTTTGAAAAGCGACAGGCCGATTTGAATCGTATGCTTGTTGGCGTCGTTGAGCACGATCAAGGGCCACATGAAGCTGTTCCAGCCCGACTGGAAGGTGAGTATGCCCAGCGTCACAGCGGCAGGAGTGATCAGCGGAAAGTACACGTTCAAAAAGATGCGGAACTCGCCGCAGCCGTCGATGCGGGCGGCCTCCCCCAGGTCGTCGGGGAGCGAGGCAAAGAACTGCCGCATAAAGAACACCGCGTACGCGCCCACCGCGCCGGTTAAGATAATCGCCCAGAAGGTATTGATAAACCCCTTGCCGCCCTGGCCTAGCAAATCATTGCCGCCCACCAGGGGAAATTTGCGCAGCACCACAAACTGGGGCACCATGGTCACAATGCCGGGGATCATCATGGATGAGAGCAGTATCGTAAACATGATGTTTTTGCCCTTGATGTTCAGCTTGGCAAAGGCATAGCCGGCCAGCGCCCCGAAGAACACATTGGTGAATACGCCGGAAGCGGCCAGAATCAGCGAGTTTTTGAAGTATTTCAGGAAGGGAACGGTATTCAGCACATCCTGATAATTTTCCAGGTTTGCCGCCCGGGGGATGATGTCCAGGGGCCGGGCGTAAATCTCCACCATGGGCTTGAAGGAGGTGGCGATCATCCATAAAAAGGGGTAGATGGTGCACACGGCGATCAGGCACGCGGAAATATACCAGACATACATCCTGACCATTTTTCTTCCCTTGGGTTCCACCATGAAAATCCCTCCCTTCCCTTATTCCTTTTCCTTGTTGATACGCATGTTCATCAGGCTGAACACGAAGATGATGGCGAACAGGCACAGCGACATGGCGGAGGCGTAGCCCATTCTCAAATCCTTGAAGCCTCTGTTGTAAATGTAGTACACCAGGGTGATGGTGGCGTTGCCCGGCCCGCCGCTGGTGAGCAGATATGCCGCGTCAAACACCTGGAACGTGCCGATAATCAGCATGGTGGATACAAAGAAGGTTGTCTTGCGGATAGATGGCACCGTGATCCTTGTAAACCTTTGCCAGCGGTTGGCCCCATCGATGACGGCCGCCTCATAGTACACATCCGGCACGCCCTTTAAGGCCGACAGGAAGATCATCATATTCCCCGCGTAGCCCGCCCACAGGCTCATGATGACGATGGCGAACATGGCGGTTTTCGTATCGTTGAGCCAGGATGGGCCGATGACGCCAAACAACGACAGCAGCCCGTTCAACAGCCCCATCTTGGGGTTGAATATCCAGGACCACAAGGTGGCGTTGGCCACGGAGGAGGACAGCACCGGCAGGTAAAACAGCGTGCGGTACAGCCCCACGAATTTTCGCTTGGAGTTGATGAACAGCGCCACGCAAAGGGAGAGGATGAGGCCCGAGGGCACATAAAACAGCGTGTAGGTGGCGGTGTTTCGAAGGGAGATGAAGAAAAACTCATCCCTGAAAATGCGTTCAAAATTCTTGAAAGCCACCCACTTGGGCGGGTTGATGATGTCATAACTGGTGAAGCTGAACACCACCGCCATGACGAGCGGCACAAAGGTGAACAGGAAAAAGAGCACGACAGGCGGGGCAATAAACAGCCACCCCATTCTGTTTTGGGTCGCGGAGAATTTGGAGCTTCTGTTCATCGGCAGGACCCCTTTCCCTAATACTAATGGAAAACATTATTGCGTCCAAAGCCGTGAGAGATTTTTGCGCAATACAAGGAGACGAAGCGAGGCGTAGCAGCGCTACGCGCAGCGGCAGACGACGCAGTAGTGTGCGAAAAGATCCACGGCAACGACGCAATCATGTTTGGAAGCAGTATAAATGCGCATGGTATCTGAAAAAGCAACAGCAAACCAGGGCACCGCCCATTCGGCGTGCCGTCAATGATACCGCTGATCCAATCAAATCGCGATGTTTTTCTCTTTGGCAAGGTTCCTGGGCGGCGCGATGGTGGTCCCTTCCACCCATTCGCCCTCCAGCAGGAAGCTGCGGCCTTGCGGCGTTTTGCCGTTTAATATATCCCCCATCACCTTCACGGCGCAGGAGCCGATGCACCTTTGGGGCTGCTTGACGTGGGACAGGATGTGCAGCCCCAGGTAGCTGGAATCAAAGTCGAAGCTGACGATGGAAATATCCTCCGGCACACGCTTACCGATGCGGCGCACCGCGTCCCAGGCGGCCTTGGCCACGCTGTACTCGGTGCCGAAGACGGCCGTGATCTCGGGATGCCGCTTTAAGTGCGAGGCGATGGCCTCCACGTACGTTTCATGGGCGGCCGGGTCGCTGGCGCCCTGCCCCTTGGCTTTGGCCAGGCCGCTTAACCGGGTCAGCCACAGATCCCGCCTGACCGCCAGGCGGCTGTCGGCAAAGGCCTCCAGAAAGCCCTGCATGCGCTCCTTCAAGGATGAGGAATGGTCGTCCTCCAGCGCCAGCAGCGAAATGTTCCGGTGACCGCAGCCAATGAGCTTTGAAACAGCCTGCCTGCCCAGCCTTACGTTATCCACACCCACAAAGGGCGCGTCGATGCCGGTCATGGACCTGTCGATCATCACCACAGGGTATTTTGAATATACCGCGCTGAGCAGAACCTCGTTGTACAATTCCCCGTGGGCCGGCTGCACGATAATGCCTTCCACACCGGCAGCCATGAGGGATTTTAATATCTTCGACTCAGTTTTTTGATCGTTGCCTGCGTTTTTCAATATCAGATGCATGTTCAGCTCTTCCGCCTTGTCCACCGCGCCGTTGACGATGTCCAGGCCGAAGGAGGAGCCATAGCCGCCCATGACCAGGGCGATAATATGTCCGGCCGCTTCCCTGTTTTTTTGCACGGAGGGGATCGCGCAATCCTTCTTCACAAAGGAGCCTCGGCCGGGGATGCGGACGATGACGCCGTCCTCCGCCAGCCTGTTCATGGCCTTTTTGCTGGTGATGCGGCTGACGAAAAAAGTTTTGGCCAACTCCATTTCGGTGGGCAGCTGACGTCCGTCGGCATATATACCATTTGCTATGTCCTCCATCAGCCTGCCATAAATATGCTGATAAAGGGTATCGCCGCTTTTCATCACACGCCTCCCGCTTTATTGAAAAATGCCGCATAGGCAGCCTGCATTTTGGTTATCTTCATCACATCCGGTGAGGTTATTGTAGCCATATGGCCAAGAAGTGTCAACATAACCAATATACCATTTCGAGCAAACATACCCGATATACCCTATCTACCAAACGACCATCCAAATCCTTACTGTGCAAGCCAAAGGCTGACCTGACGCCGTTGAACGCGCCAACATATTTCTTTACTCTTTGATAAAGATGTCTTATAATATTGCGAAATTGGAGGGGGAGTGGATATCATGCAGCAAGAGAAAAAAACGTCCCTTGGGTCGCGGCTTGTAAAGCGCTACGGGCTGGACGCATTGAACGCTATGGCGCTGGCCCTGTTTTCCACACTTATTATCGGCACGATACTGGACCAAATCGGCGCTTTTATTCCCGGCCTGGCATTTTTGCGCGAGCTTGCGGCCACCGCCAAAGCCAGCCCTGTGGTAGGGGCGGCCATCGGCGTAGCCATCGGCTGGGGCCTGAAGGTGGCGCCCCTGGCAATGTTCACCTCCGCCGCGTCAGGCGCCATCGGGTACGCGCAGGGCGGGGAATTGGGCTGCTTTCTGGCATCGGTTATCGGTGCGGAGGCCGGCAACCTCATCGCGGACAAAACCCAGCTGAACATCGTGCTGGTACCCGTCACCACCTTGCTGGCCGGGGGATTGACTGCTTTTGTCACCGGTCCTGCGGTGAACTTTATCATGAGTGCGCTTCGGGATTTTTTGGATACAGCCACGCTATTGCAGCCCATCCCCATGGGCATCGTCCTTTCCGTGACCATGGGATTGGCACTGACGCTGCCCGTCTCCTCTGCCGCGCTGTGCGCCATGATCTTTTCCGTGCCGGAGGGCGGCCAACTGGGCCTTGGACTCCAATTGGCAGCAGGCGCTGCCACGGTCGGCTGCTGCGCCCATATGGTGGGCTTTGCCGCCTCCAGCTACCGGGAAAACAAGGTGGGCGGCCTCATCGCCCAGGGTCTGGGCTCATCGCTGCTGCAGATGCCCAACATCGTCGTACATCCCCTGATTATGGTGCCGCCCACATTGGCCTCCGCCATTTTGGGGCCGCTGTCCACCACCCTGTTTGATATGCGCAACACAGGCGTGTTCGCGGGCATGGGCACATCGGGCCTTGTGGGGCAGATCGGCACATGGCGCGCCATGGCGCAATTGGATGCCCCGGGCATCCTTGCGCTGAAGATCGTCCTTCTGCATATCGTCCTGCCGGCGGCTTTGTCCCTTGCGTTCAGTGAACTCATGCGCAAACGCGGCTGGATCAAGCCGGGGGATATGAAGCTGACTTTATAGTTCAATACTATGCCGGAAAACAGGCACCAAAGGAGATTTGTAATGAAAATCGTTGTTCTGGACGGATACACCTTGAACCCGGGGGATATCAGCTGGGAAGAGCTGGCCAAACTGGGCAGCCTCACCGTTTATGAGAAAACACAGCCCGAGGATACGCTCTCCCGCATCGGCGATGCGGAAGTTATATTCACCAACAAGACGCTGCTGACCAGGGAGATCATCGAAAAAGCGCCGAGCCTTGCCTTTATCGGCGTGCTGGCAACAGGCTACAACGTGGTGGACCTTGCGGCGGCCAGGGAGCGGAATATTCCCGTGTGCAACGTACCGGCCTACAGCACACCGTCGGTGGCCCAGTTTGTATTCGCGCTGCTGCTGGAAATTTGCCACCACACAGCCCGGCACAACCAGGCGGTGCAGGAAGGCCGCTGGACGAATTCGCCGCATTTTTGTTTTTGGGAAACGCCGCTGATCGAGCTTGCCGGCAAGACCCTGGGCATCATCGGCTACGGGCGCATCGGCCAGGCCACGGCGAATATCGCCCGGGCCTTTGGCATGAAGGTGCTGGCCTACAGCCCCAGCCGCAAGGGCCCGAATGACGCGATGCTGGAGGAGGTTCTGGAAAACAGCGATGTCATCTCCCTGCATTGCCCGCTGACGGAGGCCACCCGGCACATCATCCGCCGGGAAACCATTGCAAAAATGAAGGACGGCGCGATTCTCATCAACACCGCCCGGGGGCCGCTGATCCACGAACAGGATCTGCGGGACGCGCTGCAAAGCGGCAAGCTGTATGCCGCGGCCATGGACGTGGCAACCGAGGAGCCCATCCGGGCCGACAGCCCGCTGCTGGGCCTTGACAATTGTTTGATAACCCCCCATATCGCCTGGGCGCCCAGGGAAGCCCGCCAGCGTTTGATGGATATTACCGTCGCGAATCTTCAGGCGTTTTTTAGTGGGACGCCGCAGAATGTGGTGAATTGAAGGATAGAACGGAACTGCCCTGAAAATCAAGGGACAGGATACCCAAAAGGAGGCTTCCCCTTGAGGGGAAGGCTCAGCCCGTTGACAAAGTATCAGCGGGCAATTTTTTATTAAGAACCAAAAGGAAAGAGGAGAGCGAATGTCGAAATAAACACCAGGTGATGAAAGATGCTACTGAATCGAGCGAAGCAAGGGGAAA
>JAFADG010000004.1 GCA_023425025.1 Bacillota bacterium | reverse complement strand
CTTGACAGACCGTCTGGATTTTGCTACCGTTACAGCCAAGGCAGGGAAGCAGAACCCTGCTTCCCTGCCGACTCTAATCTTGTCGTTCTACGCAGTTTGGACTTTACACAATATTCGGGATAGACCCTCAGGCATGCGAAGAGATGGCGGAATGGCCTAGCCTAACAGCTTTTCACTCATCACACGGAGAACTCATATACATATCTTCCTGTCGGTCCTATTCCTGTCCTGTCAATAAATCCACCGGTCAAATTCTCGTATTGCATACCCGCAAATTTTACAAATTCAATATCTTGTGTCTCAGGTATGCTAAGTATTACTTCTATGGAATATGAACCATAAAGCATATTTTGACCTTCCTTTCCCATTGGATTTGAATTAAATCTACCATTGATACATATTGCTTCGCATCGCCCCAATAGAGATTTATTCGAGTCATACAAATATAAAGATAGGGAGGCCTTGTCAAATAAGTTCGTTTCGCCCTTAACAATGATCTTGTTTTCACCATCTTTTTCAGTGTCTATTTTTATGGTTACAACCAAAGGGTTTTCGCTCAGAGGAATCGTCTGTTCATAATTCGGAAACTTTACCTTCTCATAACTTGGTTTTCTTCTCAAATATTCCTCGTCCGTCAAACCTACCAATTGTTTCCACCTGTTACGAGTTGCCAGTATTGTATTTGCATGCTTTCTGGCATCTTTCATATGAATACCAATTTGATACCATATGGGTTTTGATACATTTTCATTACTACTTCTTATTGAACGAACATTATCCAGGGCACAGAAGAACTGATCAAATACGCTCAAATATGCTTCAAAATCAGGATTCCTTGACTTACCAGTATCATTAGCTTTCATGTATGATGAGAATATTTTAGCAGAACATGACTTTAGCTTTTTCCAGAATTCATCGCAATTAGAGTCGCTATACAGAAGTTCCAGTTCTTGACAGCTCTCAAATAATCGATCAAATAGATGATGAAATAAAATATATAAGTCATCATCTTGTTTAAATATATGTTCATTGTTGAATTCGTTGCGAATACTACTTCCAGAATAGTACTCCCAGGAATATCCTCCAGTATCTACATTTCGTAATGGACGAATTCCAGTATTCGCCCATTCTGGATTTATCCATATACCGCGCACGCGCCAATTTACCATAATAACATCTTCATCGCTCATAGCAATATAAATCCAGATTACATCATTTGATCCAGTATAATCAGAACAACATAACTTTGCTATTTCACATATAATGCGTATAGGCAATGGTTTTTTAATTACTATTCGAATATCAACCTGCCTTCTAAATGAATGATTTTTCTGTTCTACATTGAATATCTTATAATCGTTCTTATCTATCACATATTCATTCTTTCGGTATTTAGCCCTAAGATATGCTGCGCCAGAAGAGAATTCGGGATATACAGTAGTAACATTAATGCTATATGAATCGTCTAGTTCTTTTCTAATGGCTTGTTTGTATTCAGCTGGCACCCTGAAAATCATTACTGGAGGAAGTATGTCTAATGTAATTAGCTCCTTTTCATTAGTATGATTTCCGCATAACACAAATGTACCCATCTGTGCACCTAGTCGATTATTGGAAGAAGTTAAGACCTCAGTATACTTTACAAATACTGGGCTTGATATAAATTTCGACACTTCATCTATAGAAATCGAATCGTCATATACCTCATTATACAGCAAAACCAAATCATCTATCGTCGAGATGTTTTTACACGATAATAAAGAAAGCAACCTTACAGAAGGATCATCCAGCTTCTTGCCCTTTCGGATATACATATAAATGTAGCCAGGTTCAAGTTCAGCATTTTCTTGTTCTTCACAGGAAAAATATAGCGCTATCAGCGGATTAATTGTAATATCGAGCAGACGCGTCGGTAGACCATAGTGTTGCATCTTGGCAAGGATGCAAAAAAAAGTTATATGGCTTTTCAAATTCATCAGGATATAATGCAAGTACATCCTCGAAAAATCTATGCTCATTCTCCAGGTATCCTGCATTCCTCAATATGCTGGGTCGGCGTGAGGGATATTCCATTACTTCCCCACGGAAATATATTTCATCATAACATTGTTGATACTTGTTAATTTTCCCCAACAGTCCTTTGATCGAGGTGATTTCATCGCTAATTCTCATACTGTACCTCCATAAAGAAAAGTAGACACTATTATTAATTATGTGTGATCGCTAGTTACAAAAAGCCAGTGAAACTATCAGCGCCACCCGCTCCAAGGCAAATGTGGTCTGCGCAATTGTTTATCACTCGCATCCTTTTCATGGTCTCGCTGCCCGAGGTACTCATCCTCTCGGGCAATAGTTGGATCATACCAATCTGCCTTTTTCTTGGCCCAATCTGCCCATTTGATACCTTCGTCGGTTAGTTCCCCGGCTGCTTCAACCGCTGCTACGTAGGCTCGAATCCTGCATGCAACAGCATAATCCTCAGCTTCATTTGCCAAGGCGCAGGTCAGTGCTACCTCCCGCTCATACCTTTTTTGCCTTTCTTCTCTGAGACGTTCTTCCTCTTGACGCTTGCGTTCAGCTTCCTCGCGGGCTTTGCGTTGTTTTCGCACAATATTAGAAGCCTCATAGAGACGAATAACAATATCTCCGAGTCGATCCTCAACGACATGCGAATTGGTATCACGGAAGGTCTTTGTCCCATCGACGGTAAAGCTAATACGTCCGTTGTATGGTCGGTCATACTTCCGTATGTTCGGTTTTGATGCCCAACTACTTCGACGCTTTTCCTCCTCGTATTTCAGCATTTGCATGTTTTCTTCTTTGGTAAGAACATGTGCAATCTCATCTTTTGATTCCGTGACAGAGAATGAAACGATTTCTCCATCAATGCGAAAATTGAAATCTTTGGTTAGCGTGCAGCCAAGTGGTTCAATCGTTTTTATCAGGGCATCGATGATCCGACATACTCGAGGCAACGTCTCTTCGGATATTGTATCTGCAAGAAGAGGAGGCGTCTTCTTGTCAGTATTCGGTCCGCGTCCCACACCCCACTTGACCTCATATTCCTTGCGTTGCTTGGTCCACTCGGTTATCTCTTTACGATGTGCAATGATGCTTGGATGCATCTTCTGATTTTCATCCGGAAGCATTACCTGCATAGCAACGGAAAATATCTTGGCCTTTTCCTCTTCACTCATAAAAGCTAAGGTCTCTTCTTCAATCTCCGGCTTACGCTGGGTCTCCATTCGAATGCCAGACTTCTTGCTTGGCTTATCAGACTCTGGCATTGGCGTTCTGGTCACTGGTTTTCCAGCACGTAGCTTGGCCCAATATCCCAAAGGTGGAGTTGGGATGTCCAATGATTTACAAACCTTATGAATTGCAACATCTGTCACATGGTAATGTTTTGCAACCTCTGTTACAGGTTCTTCCCAGACCTCGCTGTAAAGGGTCTCCCGATCGTAAACATTGTAGGTAACACCATATTGCTGATAAGTCTCTGGCTCCTTGCGCTCCTGATGTGCAATCGATACAGCAGGCTTGACGCGATCCACTTCTTCATTCTTAACTGAAGATATTGGTTTGACCTTATCAGCCACATGGGTCGATTTTTTTGATTCAGCTTGATGTGCATCCTTTGCCAGTGCATGCATAGCTTGAGAGCCTTTCCTTTTCCTCAGATTAACAGGCTCTCTTGAAATCGGGACGATTTCATCCGCATCTCCGGAAAATTCAGTTTTCTCTACCGCTTTGCCGGTACCTAACATGACCCAATATGTGGATGAAGGAATAGCAATGCCTGCAGCCCTCACTTGAGCCAGAAACTGCGCATACGGCACACCATATTTTCTGGCAACCCCAGCTGCAGAAATCGTCCATATCTCATCATAAAGCTGCTTTCGTGTAAGCTCGATAACCGAGACAGGCTCCACTGACACAGTAACCTCCTCCATTCCTTGGATGATTTGTCCCAAAGATGGACCAGCTTCATTTACATGCGCATACTCTAATTTCACTGTGGCATGCTCGGACATCGATAAGTCAAAGATCGATTCTTCGCCATTATTCTGCGTGGTTTCTTGGCTTGACGCGATTGGATCGGCAGGCTTTCCAATAATGGCATCAAAGTATCGAATCCCTCCTATTCCTCTTTTTCGCTTAATAGAAAAAGCAGGTCACGCTTCAATTCTTCAAATTGATCAATGATAGTCTTCAAGTTCTTTTCAATTCCTTCCACCTGAACCTCGTTAATTTTTCCGTGGTTGTAAGCGATCAGCCTTTCGGGAATGATAGAGTAACTCCAGCTATCCCTATACCGATCCTCGGTATGAATAGCAAAGCCAATTGGTAGTACATTATTTCGCATTCCTAGCGTAAGTAGGTTTGGAGATATCCCAAGGTAGGTAGCCGCGGCCTGAATGGTGACTTTGGACATGCTTCGAATTTCATCATCTGTGTACTTTCCCATGCGTTTCACCTCCTTTTGCATTTTGCAGCATTATCATTCTGAATGTAATTCTTAGGCGACCTTATATGCTTTCAGACTTCATAAAGCAGGTTCTTGATGGACGATTTGTTATTTCTCCGTTGAGTCATCCACTTGTTACAGAAACTATCCATTTCAAACAATTACATAATTATCCCTTTTATCATCCACGAAATGACACATCGTAATTAGATTATAGCACGTTATCCTTCATACTTGTAGCCATATTTCCCCACGAATCCCAAGTAGTAGAATATAAATGGCAGAGGAACGACAAAAATCGATAAGAAAGAAAAGTTGATCGCTTCCTCGAAAAAGGATCAAAATTTCGAGGCTTAAGAACTCCGAGTGTGAATACAATTGTTGGCGAGCATTATGGCAACAGGCCTAAAGCTAATCCAATAGCATTTCGGAATTGAGTAAATTTCCCATATGTGCTATACTTTCACCTATAAAGCCCGCAGAGGAAGGATGGATGTCATGTCTTACCAAAGCGAAGCTGAGCTTGAACGGCAGCTAGTTGAATGGCTATCATCGTCTGGATACACCCATGTCTTAATCAACTCTGAAGCGGCCCTCATGCATAACTTCCGTGAGCAGCTTGAGTGCCATAATAAAGAGAAACTTGCCGGTATCGCGCTATCGGATAAGGAATTTGAGCGTATCCTTGCGCATATTGAAGGGAAATCTGTTTACCAAAGCGCAAAGATACTGAGGGATAAATTTGTTCTTCAGCGTGACGATGGCACTAGTATTTATATGGAGTTTATGAACACCCGGAAATGGTGCCAGAACAGATTTCAAATCACTAACCAAACAATGGTTGTTGGAAAGTATACCAACCGCTATGACGTAACACTCTTGATAAACGGTTTGCCGTTGGTTCAGATTGAGCTTAAGCGGCGTGGCTTGGATATGAAGGAGGCTTTCAACCAGATTGATCGCTATAGAAAGCACTCATATCAAGGCCTATATCGCTATATCCAAGTATTTGTGATCAGCAATGGTGTTGATACAAAGTATTTTGCCAATACAGACAAAGAGTTGAGTTATGGCTTTACATTCTTCTGGAGTGATGAAAAGAACAATCGTATCACAAACTTGGCAGATTTTAGCCGCACATTTTTGGAACGCTGCCATATAGCAAAGATAATAGCTCGGTATATGATTATCAATGATACGGATAAGGCACTGATGGTAATGCGCCCTTATCAGGTGTATGCAGTTGAGGCCTTGATTCATCGTGCGCTGGAAACCAACAACAACGGATATATTTGGCATACCACTGGCAGCGGAAAAACCTTGACTTCTTTTAAATGTAGTCAGATACTGGCGGCGGAATCGTCCATTCGTAAGGTATTTTTCCTTGTCGATCGAAAGGACTTGGATGCGCAAACAGTTGAGGAATTCAATAAATTTGAAGCCGACTCGGTGGATACTACAGACCGTACCGATGTTCTTGTTCGTCAAATCAAAGACTTCAATCGCTCCCTGATCGTTACGACTATACAGAAATTGGCCAATGCAATCAATTCTCCGCGCTATGCTGCCGATCTTGAACCATATCGTGATACAAAGGTAGTCTTCATTATTGACGAATGCCACCGGTCACAATTTGGAGATATGCACCGTGATATTAGCAAGCATTTTCGTAATGCACAGTATTTTGGTTTTACCGGTACCCCTCGTTTTCTCGAGAATATGAGCCAGGACAAGCGGACTACCGCCGATCTATTTGATAAGTGTCTACATACCTACCTAATCAAGGATGCCATCAATGATAATAATGTTCTCGGCTTCTCGGTCGAGTATATTCGCACTTTCAAAGGGCAGTTTGATGAGGAGGACGATACACTTGTCGAAGGTATTAATACCGACGAAGTCTTGATGAATGATGAGCGTATCCAGCTTGTGACTAACCACATAATTACACATCATTCCACCAAAAGTCGAAATGGACAATACTCCGCGATATTCACTGTCCAGAGTATCCCAATGCTTCTAAAATATTATCACGCATTCAAAGCCGAACACCACGACCTGAAGATCGCTGCCATCTACACTTTCGGAGCCAATGAGGATAGCGAGGGGCGTGATGAACATTCTCGTGATAGCCTTGAGAAAATTATTGCCGACTATAATCGGATGTTTGCCACCAATTTTAGCACTGACAAATTCCCAGCCTATTTCAAGGATGTGTCCAAAAAGCTGAAAACTGCGCAGATTGATATACTGATTGTGGTCAATATGTTCCTCACAGGCTTCGATAGTAAACCGCTTAAAATTCTGTATGTAGACAAAAACCTGAAATATCACGATCTGCTGCAGGCGTTCTCCCGTACAAACCGCGTAGAGAAACCTACAAAACCCTTTGGCAACATCGTCTGTTATCGTAACCTGAAGAGTAATACGGATAAGGCTATCCGGCTTTTCTCTCAGACTAATGATACTGATACTGTCATACAGGGAAGCTTTGAAGAATATCTTTCCGCATTTAAGAAAGCTGTCAAAGGCTTGTATGCGCTGGTGTTGACTCCAAGTGACGTTGACTCGCTGCAAAGCGAAGATGACAAAAGGGCCTTCATTCTAGCCTTTCGTGAGCTAACCCGTTTGTTAGTAAAGCTTCAGAGCTTCACTGACTTTGAATTCAAAAAATCACTGCTAGGGATTGCAGAACAGGATTATCAAGATTTTAAGAGTAAATATCTGCTGCTGTATGATACGGTCAAGCGTGGCGAAATCGAGAAGGAATCCATTCTCGCCAACATTGATTTTGGCATAGAGTTGATGCAAACTGATAAAATCAATGTTGCCTATATCATGAATTTGATTCGCGGTATTGATCTGTCGAGTGAGAAGCAGCGAGATAAGGATATCGAGCATATTAAGAAGGAAATGGATCGGTCAGATAATGAAAATCTGCGTTTGAAGGTCGAACTGATCCGGGCGTTCTTGGATAAGGTTGTTCCGACATTGGCCCCAAGTGTAGCCATTGACGATGCTTACAGCGAATTTGAGGATGAGGTCCGCAAGCGGGAAATCATGGATTTTGCCGTATCTGTCAATGTAGACGATAACTTGATTCGAGAAGAAGTTGCAGAGTACGAATATTCTGGATTGATACGTGAGGATCGCATCAGCGACGCCCTCCATATGCCATTCCTAAAAAAACGGTCATTAACTCGGAAAATCATTGATTTCATCGTTTCTCATGTGAAAAAGTTTCAATAGTGGAGGGATTCCTATGAGTACCAGTGAGATGCAAAGGGAGCAGCAGGCTCAACTTCATTCTCGTCTTTGGGCCATTGCAAACGACCTGCGTGGCAATATGGAAGCTAGTGAGTTCAAGAATTATATACTTGGCCTGATTTTCTACCGATACCTTTCAGAGAAGATGGAGAAGCGGGCACAAAAACTGTTGGAAGATGATGAGCTTTCTTTTGCGCAAGCCTGGGAAAATATAGAATACCGTACTGCACTGGTCGATGAAATCCTCGGCCAGATTGGGTATATCATTGAGCCCAAATATCTATTTTCGAGTCTTGTCAAGGCAATCGAAACCGGTGACTTCGATATTGAATTGTTGCAGCATGCTATCAATAGCATATCAGAATCTTCTATGGGTACACCGAGCCAAGAGGATTTTGAGGGGTTGTTCGAGGACATGGACTTGACGTCCTCTAAACTGGGCCGTGACGTGAAGTCCCGATCTGCACTCATGGCAAAGGTGGTTGCCAACATCTCCGTAATAAAATTTTCTCATGAGGATACCGAAATCGATGTTTTGGGCGATGCTTATGAATACTTGATCGGTCAGTTTGCCGCCAATGCTGGCAAAAAGGCCGGTGAATTCTACACGCCTCAGCAGGTGTCCAGGATTTTGTCAAAAATCGTTACCCTTGGAAAAAGCAACTTGCGTAATGTATATGATCCAACCTGTGGTTCCGGATCCTTACTCCTACGTGTTTCCAGGGAAGCTAACGTACGGAATTTTTACGGACAGGAGCTTACCTCCACAACATACAACTTGGCCCGAATGAATATGATGCTCCATGAAGTAAATTACCGAAATTTCGACATCCGTAATGACGACACGCTGGAGCATCCGCACTTTGGCGACATGATGTTTGATGCCATCGTTGCCAATCCGCCGTATTCCGCCAACTGGAGCGCAGATCCGAAATTTCTTGATGATGAGCGTTTCTCTGCATATGGGAAGCTGGCTCCCAAATCCAAGGCTGACTATGCCTTCATTCAGCACATGGTCTATCATCTTGATGATAAAGGCACAATGGCGGTTGTCCTTCCACACGGTGTGCTTTTCCGTGGTGCTGCCGAGGGTGTTATTCGGGAATACCTGATTCGAGAGAAGAACTATCTGGATGCTGTTATTGGTTTGCCTGCAAACATCTTTTATGGAACTTCTATTCCTACGGTAATACTTGTTTTCAAAAAATGTCGTGAAAACCCTGAAAACATATTATTTATTGATGCCTCCCAGTGTTTTGAAAAAGGTAAAAATCAAAATGTCCTACGCGATGAAGACGTTGATAGGATCATCGAGGTCTATAAGGCGAGACAAACGGTGGACAAATTCTCTCATATTGCTGCATTAGGTGAAATCGCCGAGAATGAGTATAACCTCAATATTCCACGTTATGTTGATACATTCGAGGAGGAGGAGAATGTTGATCTCAATGCCGTCATGCGCGAGATTAAGGAAATTGATGCAAAAATGGCTGAGGTGGATAAAGAGTTGAATGGATATCTCCGAGAGCTGGGGCTAGAAGAATTCTGATATATTCTTATGCATCCTTCAGGGCTGCGCCTTTTACTATATGAACATTCGCTGAAACAAGCCATTTTTATACCGATTCATTGTATTGAGGCGAGCTTCCTCACAAGAGAGTTTTGAATCCATTTGATCTAATATAAACGCCACTTTTTTTTGAACTATAACTGGCGGTATAGGAATCATCATTCCTTTTAGCTGGTTATAGCTAATTTGGCGTCCGTCTCTTATGCCTTCAACACATTTCACCAGAACTTGACGGATGAATTCGTCCGTGCGGAAATAGTGACGGAAATATGAAGGCACTACCATAGCCATGCCGCGGAGTATCGTATATGCTGGGCTTACAATTCCCTGTTCATGCGCCATCTCAAATCCCGCTTCAAACGAACGTAAATGAATAATGAAGTCATCCTGTTTGACCAGTTTATATGTATCAAGGCTGTCTTGATTATACTGAATGAGTCGTCCAGAATCTTTACGAGGTAGCGTTCCTTTCCCTTGGTTAATCGTCAAAACGGTTTCGGTCGGGAACCCTTTTTCAGATATATGCTCAAAGGCGCAGGCAACGCACATTGCGGGCCAGTCACTCCGAAAAAGTTCACGAACTAATCCCTTTTTATAGTCCTAAAGGTTAATCGAATAATTGTTGCAAGAACCCTGTTTTGAGTGTCAAGAGACGGTCGAGCACATCCTGACTGATTGATATTTTTTTCTCAAGAGCAGACATAACAGCAATAAAATTTTCTTGATCATTGGCCGATGGTATATCAAATTCCGCATCTGCAATATACTGCCAATCCGAACGAGGCATTTTTGACCCACTCGAAACATTTGCTAGCATTTGAAACTGCTCTGATTGTATCAAGTAGTATAAATATCGCGGAAAGACTGCCTCAGCCTTCAAAACCCATATTTCAGTAGAGCAAATCCCCGCGCAATCTGCCAACCAATACTTTCGCAGATATGGACGCAGCTTCCCAAATAATACATCGTTCGGAGAAAAGACACTCTTTATGCTGCTCTGTAGCTTTGCATTAGTACAGCCGAGTCTTCTCCCTGTTCCTGACTCAAGATGTTCAAGTTCAATGCAGACGCATTCACCAGCATTTTCAGCCGGTATTCTTTCCTTACTCAAAGAACATATGTCTGAAAATAACAGGGTTTTTTGATTTTCATTCTCATTTAATACTCTCACTAACAGGCAATTTAGAATGCATTTGTAGCTATCCTTTAGGAGTTCAACTTTGCGCCGTTGGAGGGCGATTTTTTGAGTTAAATAATCAAATAGACTCGCGGCCTTATTTTGCTCAGCGATGCTTAATGGCATATGAACAATTACCTGACTTAATGAGTCCTGACCGACATTCACATGGATCTCTCCGTTGGCTTTTGTGGAAATATCTTTTCGGGCGGTTGGCGAACGAAGCAAATAGCCGAGATATCTTGAGTTAAAAGTGCCTTTCTTTTTACCTCTGATAACAAAACCACTGAAAACCGCATTACGGAAAGAGTCTACATAAATGTTTGCCATACCAGCATCTTTACGATTTTCAGAGCTGCGCTGAAAAACCACATCACCGTCATGCACTGCATATAATTTCTCTAAGGCGGGTTCGACAGTAACCTTACCACGTATTGAATCATAAGTAATAAACTCATCACTGAGAATATCCAGAACACTTATACACTTGATACCTTGCCCGAACTTACCTCCATCGGCATTGATTCCATTTTTAAACTCCAAGAGCGATGCAAGCGGTATTGGTTGATATTCTTCAATATATTCAGCAAATCGAATCTTTGGCTTTTTCACTTCACAACCACCCTTTAGTAGCGCAATATGTTGCAACAACAGAAAAAACTATCCAGAAGCTAAATGCTTAAGGATAGTTTATTTTACCATCTTATGGCATCTTTTACAAGAAGGCCTGGATTAATTCGACACACTTTCGTTTTTGTTCCATCTGCGGGTGGACATACAGGTTAAGTGTCATATTGACCGAAGCATGCCCTAATATCTCAGAAACCGTCTTTACATCTGCGCCTGCTTCAATACAACGGGTAGCGAATGTATGGCGCAAGCCATGAAATTTCAGGTGAGGCAAATCGCTCCGCTTTAAGAAGCGATCGTAATAGCTGCGATACGTTCGGGGCTCCAAGTAGTCACGTGAGCCGGTGAGCAAATAAATATCTTTATCATTAGCCGCAAACTTACGAAGAACAGGCTGAAGAAATGAGGATATTGGAATCTCACGAATGGATGCACGGGATTTTGGTGTTGAAAATATTACTCTTGTTGCGCCACTCCCATTAATTTCTTTGACATAAATCCGTTCAATTGTTTTTGTCACTGATAGGGTGCGGCTTTTTAGGTCGATATCTTTCCACTGCAGAGCACATAACTCACCTATCCGAAGACCCGTGTATAAACAGATCAATATGCCCATTGTGCGAGGGTTCATATCGAGCAAAACCGCTTGTACAAGTCGCTGTTGGCTTTCAGAAGTCATAACCTTCAACTTGCTGATCCGGTCGGATCTGGGAAAAGCAATTTCCATATCTATTCGTGGTATCAATCCTGTCTTAGAGGCAGCACGCAAGCTGAGTTTGATTATCATAAGAATATCCCGTACAGTTTTTTCTGAAAGACCACCTACTGCATCAATCCGCCCAGTGGTGAGCCAATTGAGCACTGTTTTTTGAATTAGGTCCTCTGATAGATCTTCGAGCCGGCAATCTCCTAGCGTTGGGATAATATGATTGACCACCGCCATTGAATAATTTGCATAGGTCGCTTCCTTTACATAACCATCTTTACTCTTGAGCCATTCCTGCATCCATTCTTTGTACATTAAATTACCGTCCATTATACTGCTCCTTGTACATAGTCACGGCATAACCGCGCACTATATACTTTCTATAATGTACGCTAAATCACTGCTGCCCTTCGTGGCCTTCTGCGCTACTAAAGGGTGATGTTCGTGCCTACACCGAACTTGCGTTTTTCACAGTACAAAGAAAAAAATGCCGAAGAGTGGACCTACTATTCTGTTGGCGACATATATAGGGAGCGAAATGAAAGGGGCAACGACTTGCTTCGCATACTATCCGTGTCTATTCATAGTGGGATATCTAGCCACGATGATGAAGAAACGGGTAGGTCTATTCAACGCATTGAGGATAAATCACAGTATAAGAAAGTTTTAACTGGTGATCTTGTATTTAATATGATGCGTGCCTGGCAAGGCGCAATAGGTGTTTCGCGATATGATGGGATGGTCAGTCCCGCTTATATTGTCGCAGTACCCAATGGCACAGTATATCCGATGTTTATGGATTATTGCATGTCTACAGAAAAGATGATCAGACACATACATCGCCTTTCGTATGGGCTGGTTGATTTTAGGCTTCGATTATATTGGGATTCATTCGTAACGATTAAGGTGGCAATACCTTGTAGAGAAGAACAGGTGAAAATTACTGTATTTCTTGATCTGCTAAACAAGAAAATCGCCCTCCAACGGCGCAAAGTTGAACTCCTAAAGGACTATAAAAAGGGATTGATGGAAAGGCTTTTTTATCCTGGATTTCAATCGACAACATGGAGGTCTATAAAAATAGGAACCTTGTTTGATGAACGCTCTATACGAGGAAATATGGCGGTACCACTGTTATCTGTCACAATAGCAGATGGCGTTGTTTCACGCACCAGCATTGAAGGGAAGGACAACTCAAGCGAGGATAAGTCAAGCTATAAATGTGTTGAACCGGGTGACATTGTTTATAATTCCATGAGAATGTGGCAAGGTGCAAGTGGTCTTTCACAACATCTCGGAATAGTTAGTCCAGCATATACCATTTTAAAGCCTGTGAGCGAAACAAACGCTGAATGGTGCGCCTATCTTTTCAAAACAGCCCGTGCTATCAATGCGTTTAGGCGTGCTTCTCAAGGCTTAACATCTGATACTTGGAATCTAAAATATCAGCAGATTGCCACACTATATATCAATATGCCAAATTCAGACTTTCAACAGAAGTCCGTTGCATTGATGAGCGCAATCGGCCAGCGTATTACCCTTGAAGCAAATAAACTTAAGCAGTATGAAAAACATTTAGTCGGTTTACTCCAGCAAATGTTCGTATAATCGAGGTCCCTAGAGGACCTGACTATTTTTGAGGGTTTCTTTATCTGCATCCATTATACATCAGCGTCCCATTGAAGGCGCTCTTCGATACTTTTGATTCCGGCTGTTAGGCTTATCCGGAACGGTCATTTCAACAAGTCCAAGGTCCAATGCCGGCTGAAGATAATTTTTACGGAAAGTAGCTTTATGCCTTAAGCCCAGCCGCCCCATCAACACATTGGCAGACAAAGTATCCTTCCCAAGCTTATCCAGTATCATTTTGACTTGTATGCTGACTTGGTCGCTATCTTGTGCGCTAATGCTGTTCAGTTCTTGCAGAGCAGACAGAATGGCTTCCAACATAAATTCAATGAATGGCGCCGCGTCTGAAGCGGAATCGGCGGCACGCAGTGCAGAATAGTACATTTCCTGACGTTCCCGAATCAGTGATTCTACAGGCAGCCATGCAAAGAGTGGTTTCCATTTGGAAAGCAGAAGTGTTTGCCACATGCGCCCCATACGACCGTTCCCGTCCGCAAACGGATGGATAAATTCAAACTCATAGTGAAAAACGCAGCTCTTGATCAAGGGATGGGCTTCACTTGTCTGAATCCATTGAAGCAAGGAATGGATCTGCTCCCACACAAAAGCTGCAGGTGGGGCCATATGAACGAGCTTTTTTCCTGCAAAAATACCGACATCCCCAGATCGGAACATACCGGACTCCCTGACCAAATCGCTCATCAGGATATTGTGCGCCTTAAGCATATGAGAAATGGAATATGGATCGAAGGTCAATAGATGCTCATAGGCTTCATAGGCATTCTTCACCTCTTGAATTTCCGCCGGGGAACCCAGGACACGGCGGCCATTGACAATATCGGTCACCTGCTCCAGAGAAAGAGAGTTGTTTTCAATAGCAAGGGAAGCTTGAATAGTCTTCAAACGACTGTCATGTCGTAGCCGTGGATTACTATGTAACTCTGATATGGAGTGGATATTTCCGATTTGCTCGCTAATCTCTGCAATTAGGTGGACCGCCTTATCCGTAATGGTATAGGGTGGCGCATAGGGAGTCACATGATCACCTCCGACTTATGCGCTATTATACCGCACAAGGCAAGAAATATCAATTTCAGGCAATTTTATGGATCAAGCATGAGGACTATCCTGCTTTGTGGAGTCAATGTGGCCGCAAATATATGTTCAAAAGTTGCATAGCAAAAAGTCAATAGGAAAAGGCTGGTTTTAGGGAAATGGACGAGTATGACATCAATCTGTTATTGGATTTTTGCCTAACTGATGGCACTCCGTCAGAAGCGACGTCATTTTTATCTTGACAGAACGATTTGCTTTTTGTCATCATCGTGTTGTTCAGGGTGTGCCTGCCATCAGGATTTCGTATTTTTTTGATGGCAGAATTGTAGAACTGATGTCATTTCCACCCCGTCATCATATTTGTTTGCCCTGGGGCCTCTGCTATCGTTTTTTGTCGACATGCCTCCATAGAAACCACTATTGTCCAAATCAAGGCACACAAAAATCTGCCATCCGAATTTGCTTTCACCTTATTGTCTGCCATCCGGTGTTTCAATCAATCTGATGGCAGCCTTTTCTGACATTTTTGCCATCAAAAAGACATCCAAAACAGCAAAAAACCGATGTCAAGCATCGGTGAAACCCTTGATTTATCAAGCTTTTTTGGCTCAAGTTGGACTTTCAAGACCAGCGCCATCAACCGCTCGGCCATCTCTCCATGCTTAAAGAACCAGCGAAGGTTATTATATCAGGGATTTGAGGTAAAGTCAACGGGAAAAGTGGGCTTTTAGGGGCCTCGGAGGAGTGTTTTGCGCTTTGGGGGGCGGTTGGGGAAAAAATGCGCTTTAGTAGCGTTGGTCCTGGATCAGATGTATGGGAAATTGTGGGCAGAAAAAGCAGAGCTATCTATGCGCTCGGTAAAAAAGCTCGATATTCCCGCTGTCAAAAGGATGTCAAGCCTGTTTTCGTGATGGCGGGATGTGAGCATTTTTTTATAGCAGTGATCCTAAATCAGAGCCGTGGGATATTATGGTTGGAAAAAGCAGAGCTAATTGGAAAGGGAGGCATAAAGCCTGATGTCTCTGCTATCAAATCTCCAGATTGCTCAGGACATCGGGGAAAATGGAGATTATTGATGCTTGATTTCAGAAGCAAAATCCGAGTAACTTCCTGACAGGAGGATGGTGAAACCGGGCCGCATTGCCGGAAAAGTCGGTACTGTCGGGCAGATAGGCGCAGATCAAAGCTTCATCTCCTCAAAAAAGGCATGAAAAAACGCCCATCGCTTGATGGACGTAATTGGGTCGCAGTTACTTGGGATTTGCCTTGCTTATTTTGTGTAAGTATTATGTCTTTCTTTATGAGCGATAATGAGACCATACAGCGCGGCAGCCACAAGTGGAAGATGCAGAATTCCCATCCACCAGCTTTCCCTCTGCGAGCCAAACCATGTCACCATATTTAACAGGCCAAAGACGAGCCCGGCATAAGACACAATGGATAACGTGGGTTTATACATTCCCTTTGAAAATAAAAGAAAAACACCGATAATGACTGGTGTTATCATGCAATATGTGACGCCGGCCTCGTTGTAGAGTACGTTCAGGGTAAATGCCGGGATAACTGTACCTGTATCCGAAACCGCATAGGGCATTAGATATGCCAGCAGCATCAAGGGCAAGATCCAGCAACGCCTTTTGTTGAAATATTGCTTCCGAATCTTAGATTTGCCCTTTATCAAATCGTAAACACAAAACCCAAGCACAGTAAGTTCAATCAAAGTATTTCCCAACAGCCATACAAAACCGTAGGCTTCTGTCTGCGCCATATTCTGAAAAACGCCAACGACGGCCAATATAACAGCGTAATAACCGATTACCACCTTTTCCATTTTTCCCCTGAAAACGAACGGTGTGATTATAACGCACAGCATCAGCAGCTTGAATACCGGCAAAAGCCATGGTATTGAAATAATCAACGGATGCGCTAAAACAGAAGCAATGACAGAGGCCGTATCAATCTGTTTGTATGGTATTTGTGAATAACCCGGAGCAAATACCAATAGTGTCAATATGACCTTGAACCAAATCGTATGCCCTAAAGGCTTTTTAGCCTCCGCCATATCAGGCCCCCCTAAATCTTATACTCTGTTTATGCTGTAAAAATGTATGTTTATCGTTTTTTGTTATGCCAAATCCCCTCGCCAAATTGGAATTTGGCCCTGTGAAAAAAGGATAGGGATAAAAAGCGCTACTTCAAATAGCTATCCCATATTTCAAAAATAAGCCGTTTTGCCTTTGATATAATTGGTTTGCCTTTGCCGCCACCACATCGTTGCCCATATTGAACTCCCGCAGGCCACGAAGGTTGTATCCACCGCCAATCCAGATCACGGTCAGTTTATCGGCAATTTCGGGGGAATGGATGCGTTTTTGTGTATCATGGCTGCTGCCGGAAGCCTTCCCGGTATTCGCTGGGAGTAACCTGGTGGTATTTTTTAAAGCAGATCGCAAAGTAGCGCTGATTTTCATAACCGACGGCGCTGGCAATATCCTGTATGCGCAGGTTTCCCTGTAAAAGAAGGCCTGCGGCTTTTTCCATACGTACGCGGGTCAGGTATTCCACAAAGCTTTCTCCAATGCATTGCTTGAAGATCTGACGGAGATAATTGACGCTCATGAACAATTGGGAGGCAATAAAGTCCAGGCTGAAGTCAGCGTTTCCATAATAGGTTCGCGCGTATTCCTGTACCTTTTGTGCCGTCAGTTCCGTTCTTCCCAGTTTGCGCTGCTGATATTGTTCCCAGCATTTTTTTGCAAAGGCTGCAAACGCCTGTTCTAACTGCACAAGGCTTTCGCTTTTTTCCACATCCTCATACAAAAGCATCCGGCTGATTTGGGAAAATCCCGCCTTGCCTTCCATCATCTCGCCTTCGGCGCGCATCATGGATAATGCCACTTCCAGGATTTCTATCTTTAACAACCCGGCATTTGCAGCCTTTTGTCCCGCATAGTGCGCAAAGATTTTTTGCGACCATTCCAAAACCTTTGGGAGATCGTCGAATTTTATGCAAATCATAAGCTCTGTGATCAAACCTGACGGGCGATCGACCGGGTGCGCGCTTTGCAAGCGGATATCCTCATAGTTGACAACGATGGATGTCCGCTCTCCAAAGGTGTACTCCAGCGCCTCTGCGGCTTCACGGTAGGAATCAGGCAGGGATTCCGGCTTTGGGTATAAGCGTCCGATAGCCACAGACAGGGCTACCTGAAAGTGGCGTTGAAAGCTGTTCACCATTTTTTGCACCGCCCGGTTAACGGCCGAGAATGCCATTGCCGCATCCATTTCACGAACACACAGCACCAGGGCAATGCTTTGCTGACGGACAAGGAATGGATAGGCTTTTGCCACTCCCTCAAAGAGGGAATCGGCAATGCGCAGGATCAACACTTCCGTCAACTCCTGTTCGCGTGCTTCGTACTGATCGCTGGCGTTGCGGCTTAGCTTGATCAATACTGTACAGAACAAGCTTCCGGAAAAATCAAGGCCAAAAAATTCGGCGCGTTCCTTGATAGACTCGCCGCGAATCAGACCGTTGACCAAGCGCTCCAGATACCGCTCTCTAAGCGCCGGCAGGTTCTCCTGCAAATTTTGCGCCAGTTCCTCCAGGTTGCGCAGAAAGTTTTCTCGCTTAAGCAGCTCACGCTTGATTTGGCGCATCGCTTTTTCAATTTCTTCCGGCAGTACCGGCTTGAGCAAGTATGCGGATACGCCCATGCGCATTGCGCGTTGGGCATATTGAAACTCGCTGTGCCCGCTGACAATAATCACCTTCATATCAGGATTGCGCTCATAGCACTGTGAGATCAACTCCAGCCCGTCCATGTGGGGCATGAATATATCGGTGATCAATATGTCGGGATCAAGGGCCTTTATCAAGCGAAGTGCTGCTTCCCCGTCCCCGGCAGTACCGCATACTGTATACTCTTTCCCCAGGCTGCGTATAAAATCCGCAATGCCTTCCCGTATCAGAAGCTCATCTTCCGCGATGACAACCTTATACATCCATCTCCACCTCATTGGCAGTGATTTTTGGCATGGCAATAGTTACCGTGGTTCCTCCGCCCTCACGCAACGCATAGCGCAAACCGTATTCCGGGCCAAAGGCCAGGCGTATACGTTCATTGATGTTGAAAATGCCATAGCCATCGTCACCGGCACGATCGCCGTGCGCCAGCTTTTCGTTAAGCCGTTCTATTTGCTTCCGGCTCATCCCCAGCCCGTCATCGCTGACAAGGATGAGGATATCCTCGCCATTCTCATGCAAAACGGCGGAAATCCAAATTTTCCCGATGCCTTCCTTTTCCTTGATTCCGTGATAAATGGCGTTTTCCACCAGGGGCTGCACAATCAGCTTGACGCACATCACTTGTTTCAATTCAGTTCTGCAGTCAATCGAGTAAGAAAGCTTATCCCGGTAACGCATCTTCTGGATGGATAGGTAGCTTTCCGCCTGCAACAGTTCCTTTTCCAGCGGCAGCCATTCTTTTCCGCTGTTGAGGGATAGCTCAAAAAACGCTCCCAGAGCCTTGCTCATCTGGCCAATTTCCCTGGCGCCTGCACGTTCGGCCATCCAGACGATGGAATTGAGCGTATTGTACAGAAAGTGCGGATTGATTTGAGCTTGCAGCGCTTTCAGCTCAGCCTTGCGCTTTTGCGCCTGCTCCTTCTGAACCTGTATCTTTTCTTCTTCCAGCTCATGAATGGTTTCGTTCAGCTGCCCGATCAGGCTTTTGATTTCATCAATCATGAAATTGAATTTGCGACCCAGCGCGCCTATCTCATCTTGCTTGGCATACTCAAAATGGATGTCAAAATTTTTCCCGGATACCTTCTGCATGGTTTTTTCCAGCCGCTGCAAGGGGCGGGTAACTGAACGGGCCAGAACAATGGCCGCCCATATGCACATAAACGCGCTGATGGCTGCTATGCCAACGGATACGCGGGTAGCTGCAGTCAAGCTTGAAAACATTTCCTTTTGACTGCGAACGGTCACCGTTACCCATGGGCTGAAGGCGGAATCATTTAAAAACAGGTAGTAAGCGTCATTCTTTCCCTGGACCTTGAGATATCCCGGCCCACTCTGCCCTTGCGTGTCCCTTAAAAAGGAATCCTGCGTAAGATTGTCTACGCCAAGGCCATTGATGCTCATCAAGATGTTACCCGTATCACGGTGGTAAATGAACACGTTGCCTTCGTCAAAGGTGACCAGGTTCCTGGCATAATTCAGGATGCGCTCCTTATGCAGCGCCACTACGACATGAATCAATTGGTTATAGTACCCCGGCTGGAATGCCAGAACCAGCGGAATGCTTTCGCTTTGATAGCGGTACAGGCTTTCCATTTCCCGGTCGCCCCAATATTGTCCCGGCTGATCGGCGCCTAAAGGCGGATTGGTGCTTTTGCTGTTTTCGTCAAAATCTATCTTACGCACCAGCGTATTGTCAATAAAGTCTCCCCGAACGGTGTGCACATAGACAGATGCAATAAAGTCGTTGCTCAAGCGCAGGATATTGAGTTCATTGGAGACCTCGGTCACGGCCGCAGCGTAGGCAGCCGGGTTTCCGCTGAGCATGTATCTCACAAAATTTGAATTTTGGCCAAAGCTGAAAATATCTGCGTTCATAGTGTTGAATACGCTGCGTATCACACTGCGCAGACGGCTGTCCATGTATTCCGACAGCAGGCGCGATGTATCTATGCTGGCATTGATGGTAGATTCCATGGTTTGCCGAAAAGTATAGGCGTAATAAAATGCTTGGGTGGACACTGTGACAAACAGTATCAGCAATATACTGACAAACGCAATCTTGTTGCGAAGTTTCATGACGGCATCCACCTCTTACTTGCATATGGATAAACGGCGCAAACGATATTATTATCCTATCGTTTCGCAAGTGAAAATGCAAGTAGAGAGAAATGAACATCGATCCTAAGAATCTTATACATAAACCCTTTGTATTTTTGCTTCCGCTTCCCGATAAAAGCCTATACAATAAACGCATTGAGATGCACAGAACATTTGAAGGCGTTGCGCTTACAGCGGGTATCCAACGCGTAAGGAATGACGGGGACCTGCAAGGACGTGCAGCACACCAACCAAGGAGGCGCTTATATTCATGATTGATGTTGCAATGCAGCTGCCGGTCCGTTCCGGCTATGATGTCATTGTTCTTGGAGGCGGACCGGCCGGGGTCACCGCGGCTGCCGCGTCTGCCCGGGAAGGCGCACGGACACTACTGATAGAGCAAACCGGATGTCTTGGCGGGATGGCTACCAACGGCCTTGTTTCTGTGTTTGCGCCATATGCGGATGGCCGGAGGCTGGTGTATGCCGGGCTGGCGGAGCGCATTTTGGAAGAGACTAAAAAAGCGCTCCCGCATATTCACCCGGAGGACACCCGGTGGGTGGCGGCCGACCCGGAACACCTGAAGGTTGTGATGGATGACCTGGTCATGGATTCAGGCGCGGAAATCCTTTTCTTCTCTACTTTCTGCGGCGTGCACATGCGGGATGAACGGCAAGCGGAAGGTATTTTGATCGCCAACAAGGACGGCCTTTCACTGTATACCGCCAGGCTCTTTGTCGATTGTACCGGAGATGCCGATCTGGCGGCATGGGCCGGCGCGGATTTTCATAAAGGCGATGCCGGTGGAGACCTGCAGCCGGCCACCCTGTGTTTTACGCTGGCCAACGTGGATACTTATGCTTATCTGAACAGCCCAAAGCTCCATCCCATGTACAAAGACAGTCCCATTTATGATATTGTGGCATCCGGCAAATACCCACTGATCCCTGATACCCATTTGTGCAATCAACTGGGTGGCCCGGGGATTGTGGGCTTTAATGCGGGGCACCTGTGGGAGGTGGATGGCACCGATGCCGTATCCCTTTCCCAGGCTATGCCCAAGGGCCGAAAACTTGTAAGGGAGCTTGTCCGGGCACTAAAGGAAAATGTACCCGACAGCTTTGCCAATGCCCATCTGATGGCCACTGGGGCGCTGATGGGCACGCGGGAGTCACGGCGCATTGCGGGGGACTATTGCCTTACCAAGGAGGATTATGCGCAGCGCCAGTCCTTCCCTGATGAGATAGGCCGTTCATGTTATTATATAGATATTCATCTGACCCGGGAAGAAGCTGCCCAGGGGAATTCCGCTTTCAGGATAGAGCCCGAAGGCAAATACGGACGGTATGCCGAGGGAGAATCTCACGGTATTCCCTACAGGTGCCTGCTGCCCGCAGCCTTGGATAATGTATTGGTTGCGGGCAAGACCATCAGCGCGGACAGGGCGATGCAGGGAGCGATCCGTGTGATGCCTGCCTGTTTTGTCATGGGCGAAGCGGCAGGCATTGCCGCCGCGATGGCCGCCCGCGGGGAGGGCATGACGCGCAAAGTGGATATCCGGGCGCTAAGGGAAAGGATTCGCGCATATGGCGGGTATATCGTGTAATTTTTTGGATCTTATAATTGCCGGATCATCCCAATAAGGAGGGGTTTATCATGATGCTTCCCCTGTTGAACGGCAGCCAGGTCATACGCCGCTTTCCCGGGAATCCCATACTCTGCAAAAAGGACATTCCCTATGACAGCGAGCTGATATTCAATGCGGGTGTCGCCAAGTATCAAGGCCAGTATGTAATGGTATTCCGCAACGACTACGGCTACAGCGGCGGTAATTGCTTTCGGGGAACGAATCTGGGTTTTGCCACAAGCCCGGACGGCATTGGGTGGACGCCCGCGCCTGCGCCTTGCTGGCAGATAAAGGATGAGGAGATCAGCCGCGTTTACGACCCACGCCTGACAGTGCTGGAAGGCAGGGTGTATATTTGCTTCGCGATGGATACCAGACATGGTCTGCGCGGGGGAATTGCCTGTACGGAGGACTTTTACCACTACGATATTCTCAGCCTGTCTATTCCCGACAACCGCAACATGGTGCTTTTCCCTGAAAAAGTCGGCGGCAGATACATTCGCCTGGAACGGCCCTTCACCGTATACAGCCGCGGCAATGTGGACCGCTTTGATACCTGGCTGTCCGCCTCGCCGGACCTTGCCTACTGGGGAGATAGCTCCCTGGTGCTGGCGGTGGAGGATGTGCCCTTCGCCAATGACAAGATCGGTCCCGCGGCCCCTCCCGTAAAGACGCCCAAGGGCTGGCTGACGCTGTTTCATGCTGTGGACATTGATAAAACACGCGGGAAAAACGGCTGGGAGGATCGCTGGCAAAAGCGGTATACCGCCGGCATTATGCTCCTGGATACGGATGATCCTTCCCGCGTTATCGGCATGAGCAAATCACCGCTGCTGGCGCCGCAAGCGCCTTATGAGCTGGACGGGTTCCGCAGCGACGTCATTTTCCCCGGCGGCATGATATTGGAGGACAGCGGCGAAGTGAAGATTTACTACGGTGCATCTGATACGGTAGAATGTCTGGCGACGGCTGATGTGAACGATTTGCTTGCGCTGTGCACACAAAAGCGCTGATTGCGCCGCATGCTTGAACTTCGATCAAAATCGAACATATATCCTAAGAAAATTCTATTCATTCTGATAAATATCTTTATTACAATAAATGCAGCAAAGCGGACAGGGCATTTCCTGTACGCAAAGAAAAATAACAAGGGAGGGTCTCTGCATGAAAAAATTAGTCTCAGCGGTTCTCGTGCTATCGATGCTTGTGGTAATGTTTGCCACGCTTTCAGCCGTGGCTGAGGGCAAGGCGGTAGAAATCGTTGTCTGGACGAAGGACCGCCATGATCAGGAATTCATGACCGGCAAGGTAGATGCTTTCAACAAGGCGCATGAAGGAAAGATCCGGATCGATTACCAGATCTATTCCGACAACTACCCGCAGACCATTGATATGGCGGCTTCCACCAACGAGCTGCCGGACATCCTGGTAACCACCACCAATAATATCAATGTGATTTATCAGGACAAGCTGGCTGACCTTTCCCCCTTCCTCACCGAGGAAGAGAAGGCTTTCTTTGGCGAAAGCGCCTTTGTGGAGAACTGGAACAGGTTTGGCAGCAAAATCGTGTCCCTGCCGGCCACAGGAACCACTACCCGTCTTGTATACAACAAGGATATCTTTGACCGCGTGGGCATTGCCAACCCTCCGTCCACACTGGCAGAACTGGTGGCCGATGCCAAGCTGATTTCCGAGAAGCTGAGCGGCGAGGGCATCTATGGCTTTGCGCTTCCCCTGAAAAACCCCAGCAATGGGCTGACCCGCGGTGTTCAGTGGGCGCCTTCGCTCAGCGGCGCTCCGGTAAAGCTGGGCTTTGATTACACACAGGGCAAATATGACTTCTCCTGCTATAAGCCGGTGATTGAGGCCATGCGTGAGATTTTTACCAGCAATGCCGCATTCCCCGGATGTGAGCAATTGGAGATCGATCCCCTGCGGACCCAGTTCGCCGATGGCAAGATCGGCATGTACATGACGTACAACCACTCTGAATGGGGTGTCTATACCAAGCAATTCCCCACCGCCGTCAACTGGCAGTATGCGCCCCTTCCCTCGGTCGACGGCAATGTTATCGGCAGCCAGGATCTGTCCGCCGGCACATGGTTTGCCATTTCAGAACGGTGCCCCAACAAGGAAGCCGCCTGGGAAGTACTGAAGATGTTCTATTCCAAGGAACTGATTAGCGAATACTATTCCCAGGGCCTGGGCGTAGTGGTGGTGGAGGCTGCCATCGATGGCGTTACCCCGCCTGAATCCATAGAGAAGGTTCCGTATATTGCCGTACAGCCTACCGACAAAATCTGGCCGCCGGAGCCCAAGGGCATCGTCCCCGAAGGCAACGATTGGGGCAAAGATTTCGGCGATATTATCTTCGGCCTGCGGGATGACGTGGACGCCGTGATTGAAGATCTGAACGTCCGCTACAATGCCGCGTATGATAAAGCCATTGCCGATGGAACGCAAGTTCGTATCCAGTACCCGAACTTTCATCCGGCCGATCCGGCGGGAACCGCGGTTGAATGATTGAAGGCAACTCATGACCGGGGTGGGGCAAGGGACGCACATGCTTCCTTCCCCACCCTGATTTATTGTAAATGCGCCAATACCCGGAGGTGTGCAAATGGAGAAGTCTCAGGAAAGAAAGCTTTCGAGGTCTCGCCACAGAGGGCTTGGGCAGATTTACGGCATGCTTGCGCCCAATCTGATTCTCTTTCTGATGATGTCGGTGTATCCGGTCATCTGGGCGCTGCGCTACATGTTTTATGAGTATGACGGGCGCTATGCCGAAAAGTTTGTTGGCGCAGCCAACTTTGTGCGTTTGTTCACCCGGGACCCCAAGTTCTGGATGGCAATTAAGACCACCTTCCTATATGCGGGCGGTAAAATCCTCCTGGTTGTTCCGCTGGCCTTTGCGGTAGCGGTTTTGCTCAATAACCGCAAGCGCGTATATGGCGTGATACAGGCCGCCATATTTTCCCCCACTATCATGAGCTCGGCCGTGATGGCGCTGGTGTTTTACCTGCTGTTCAACCTGTATAACGGGCAGATCAACAAATATATGCTGGAGTCGGGGTTGATCGCGGCGCCGCTGAACTGGCTGGGGAAGGATCTGGCGATTCTCACGGTCATTGTGGTGGCCGTATGGGGCGGACTGGGCAACTATATGGTGTATTTTCTGGCGGGTTTGCAGCAGGTACCGATGGAAATGTATGAATCGGCGGACATTGACGGCGCAGGCCCCCTTCGCAAAATGTTTTCCATCACTCTGCCCATGCTCGGCCCGGTGCTCAAGACGATCCTGATGCTGGCTATTCTGGCAGGATTTCAGGATTTTCAAAGCATTATGGTAATGACCGGCGGCGGTCCTTTTGACCGGACCAATGTCATGTTTTTGTATATTTACAATCTGTACTATCCGGCAGCCGATCTGGCGGGCACATTTGTGCCGCAGTACGGATATGGCGCCGCGGCCAGCATCGTTTGCGCAGGCATCATTGGCGCAATTACCATCGCCTATAACATTATCAGTAGAAAACTGGATGAAATCTATTGATCCGGAAAGGAGGGGACCTGATGCGGAACAAAAAAAGAAACACGCCTGTACAGGTGATGAAATGGATCTTTTTGTCGGCAATGATAGTGTTTACGCTGTATCCGGTGATTTATGCACTGATCGGCTCTTTGAAAACGAACTTTGAGCTGACAAGCGGCAAAGCCTTCTTTCCCGAGCAATGGCATTTTTCCAACTACGCCGATGCCTTTACCAAAGGCAATTTCGGCCTGTATACCATCAACAGCATCATTGTTGCCGTTACGGTGACCCTGCTGGCGTTAGTCTCTACCTCCATGGCAGGCTATCTTCTGGCAAGGCATGATTTTCCCGGCAAAAAACTGATCATGGGCATGTATATGGCATTTATGTTTATCGCATTGGGGTCTGTAACGCTGTTTCCCATCTATGTTCTGCTTCGCGCGCTGGGGCTGACCAATAGCCTTTTGGGCATGTCCTTGGCCATTACCGGTGGTCAGACCAGCAATGTGCTGTTGATTATGAGCTTTACGAAAAGCATTCCAAAGGAATTGGACGAGGCCGCGTATATTGATGGCTGCAGCTTCTTTCAGGTGTATTGCCGCATCATCATCCATCTGATCAAGCCGGTGCTTGGCGTAGTGGCGCTGTTCTCCTTCCGCCTGGCATGGAACAATTATCTGATTCCCTTGGTCATGTCCATCGGAAAGCCTGCGCTGCGCACGCTGACTGTTGGCGTAGTGCAATTGAAATATTCCAGCAACGCTGCCGCGGAATGGCATATTATGCTGGCCGGCGCCTCCATAGCGCTGCTGCCCGTACTCCTTGTCTATTTGTTTGCCAATAAACAATTCATTGCCGGCCTCACCGCCGGCGGCGTGAAAGGATAAAAGCATGCTGCAATTCAGCCAGGAAGAGATTTCCCGCCTTCAAATGAAAGCGCAAGCGGATAAAGCGTTTGTTCATATGCTTATGCGCGACGTGGAGCCAATGAAACAGCATTTGCGGCTCCCTAAAACAGGCATTGCTACCTGGGAGGGGTTTTATGCATGCCCCAAGGATTCGGTGCGCCTGACCTTCCGGCTGGATCAACCCCACAGGCATCTGTGCCCCGTCTGTCAAAGGGAGTGGGAAGGCGATATATATGATGGGGCATGGTGGCGGATTGTCAACCGTATAGCCAGCGAGTCCTGCTATAAGGCCGCGCTGGTGTATCTGCTCACCGGGGATAGGGCTTATCTTTTCCACGCCAAAGCGGTGCTGATGGAATACGCGCTTTTTTACCCGGAATATGAGATTCATGGCGGCATTCCTTACAATAATCCCGGCAAGGCAAATGCCCAAACCTTGTGTGACGCCGTCTGGATTCGCGGGCTTCTGCAGGGCTATGATATCATCCGGGATGCATTGGAGGAAGAAGACCAGCGGTTTATCACGGCCAATCTATTTGAAATTGCCGGCGATTTTTTTATGCGGTACAGATCCAATCAAATTCACAATCATGAGTGCATTGCCGATGCCACTGCGGCCATGCTGGGATTTTTGCTGGCCCGCGAGGATTTGATCGCATTTGGCGTATATGGGCAATATGGCCTCCGCTATCAATTGGAGCATGGCGTTCTGGCCGACGGATTTTGGTTCGAGGGAACTACCAGCTACCATTTTTACGCCATGGAACAGTTTATGGCATTTGAGCTTTTCGCCCGGAATACGCCTCATAGCTTTTTGAATGACGCGCGTTTTTTGGAGATACTGCGGTTTCCCGTAAATATACTGATGCCCGGCGGAAGGGTGCCGCTGCTCAACGATATTGGCGGCGCTCAAAATCTTTTTTACGGCAAGGAAAGTATCTATGAGTTAGCGCAGGCCGTGCACCCCTGCGAAGCGTTCCGTTTTATTCTCAGCCGCTGCTATGATGGGCGGGAACGCAGCAACTTGTTTGCGTTTTTGTATGGCTGCGATGATTTGAAAAGGCTGGACCAATGGCCGCAAACACCATACCATAACAAGGATGGCTCCGGACTGACGACCATGTATGGGCCGGAAGGCCGCTTCCTGCTTGTCAAGCACGCACCCTATGGCGGCGAGCACGATCATTATGACCGGCTTGGCATCCTGTTTGCCGCATTGGGTAAGGATGTGCTGCCGGATATGGGTACTTGCCCCTACGGCGCGCCACTGCATTATGCCTATTACAAAAATACAGGCGCGCACAATACTGTCTGCCTGAATGGAAAGAACCAGCCTCCGGCCAACTGCAGGGTGCATGCGTACGAGCCGAAAAATGATCATACTTTTTTGGATGTATCCGTGACATGGGATGACAATTACAAGCCTCTTGACTCCTTTACCATCGTGCAGTGGGACGCAAAAGCATACGAAGGGGCAAATATTCGCCGCAGAATCCATTGGTATGGCGATTTTTTTGTGGATATCGTGGAAGTATCTTCTTTGGTTGAAACCGATATTGATTGCATCCTGCATGTCCGCGGGCAGCGCTTAAGGCCGCAGGATGACGCGTCTGTGCATTCGCCCTGGGGAGAAGAGCCGCCCTACTGCTATCTTGCGGATGTGCAGAAGACAACCTCCAGGGTGCAGCGCTGGGATTGCGGCGACGGCGTCCGGTTTGATCTGCGCCTGCTGGCGCCGGATAAGGATATCGGCCTATATGCCATGCAGGGGTTTGACAATCCTTCGGATACAATGCTGTCCTATCTGATTCAGCGGGCGCATGCCACAAAGGCGCTGTTCATTCAGGTCTGTGAAGCATATGCAGACAAAGGCCCCGCCATATGCGAGGCGCATTATGACAGCAGCATGCGCACGGTTGTCGTCCAGCGGTCGGATGGGCAGATTGTTCGGATAAAGGCCAATCCTGGCCCGGATGAGACACAGGAAGGCCTGGCGGCACCGGAGATGTAATTCTCATCGAAAACGCATGTGCATTCTGGTGGGCTTATCAAGCGTTGCGTATTTTTGCATCCGCTTATATGCCGCTTTGTTAAGCGTTTGCTTCGTTTGTGCTGATGTTCATCTCCAAAAGCTCACTTGCAAGCAGCAAGATAATGCCCGAACCGTGGTCGTCGTTTTTATGGGTCGGAATTTCACGGTAGTACCTGGAATCCATTGAGCACCCGGAACCCAGGCATACGCCATATACGTTTCCTTCTGCGTCGATGCTGGTGCGCTGCAGCGCTTCCCATCCCTTTTTGACAAACGTCATGTAGCTTTCATCCAGCCAGCCGTTTCTTACACCGCGCGCCATAGCGAGGGTGAACATCGCAGTCGCGGAGGTTTCTTCGTAGGAAAAGTCCTCGCTAAGCACCTGATGCCACATGCCGGTTTTATCCTGCACTGCGGCGATCCCTTGCATAAATGTTCTGTAGCGCTCAAGTACATACGCGCGGCGCGAATCGCCTGCGGGCATGTGCGTAAGTACTTCTGTCAGCGTCACGGCAATCCAACCGTTGCCGCGTCCCCATGGGATGCGGTTCGGCGTTTTTACCGGCGGGAAGTAGATGTGCGAGTAGATGTTCTGATCCGCCATAAAGAGTCGGGAATGGAAGCCTTCAATCTGGCGTACGACCTCGTCCAGGTACTTTTCATCACCCGTTAGCGCTGCCATACGAATAAGGTACGGACAGCTCATGTAAAGGTCATCCGCCCACATGGTCTTTACGCGATAAAACGTGCCGTCTTCAAAGCGGGGTATGACGTTCATCACAGCGTTTTCGATGTGGCGTATCACGCGCAGGTGCTTTGCGTTCCCGCCGCGCCAGTACGCCTCAATCATCGAAACACCGATGGTGCCGCAGGGATCAAGTTCCCGTAAATCACAGGCACGCGGAATCAACGTCGGGTTTTTAAAGCGCTTTGCATCCCATAGCGCGTAATCAAAGTATTCCGCCATGATGGAAACGCTGTCCATGAAGTAGCGGCAATACACGTTTTTACCCAGCGCCTTGCCCGCCGCGTATAGCCCGATCATACCGACCTGAATCGCGTAGAACCACTGCCCAAAGAAGTAAGCGTCCATATATGGGCGGATATACGTATCCGGTTCATTCAGCTGCCAGAAGACCGCTTTATCCTTGCAGAGCGGATAAGGCGCTGTAAATTGCAAGCCGAGCTCAGGGCCATATGGCACATCGAGAATTCTCGCATCCCCCAACAGGTAATCCCCTTCGCCAAACACGCCGAGTAACGCCCAATCAAATCCGCGCCCGTTGCGCTGTGTAAGGATCGGATGAACGTTTGCCTTTTCACCCTGCGCAGAGCGCACGCGCGCCGAAAAAGCCCAACCCGATGCCTGCAATACGCTCTTTATCAATATGGTCTGGAATGTTTCATCCGCTTTTTTCGAAAGCTGAACCGTCGTCTTGCCGGGCTGTTTCGCGGAAAAGACACATTCGCCCTCCACAAATACTTTCACCGGCGAATGGTACTCGATCTCCATAACCGCTTGGGGGGCCCGCTTCGCGTCATAGCGCGTAAGCGCGTACGCGCAGCCGTCCGCGGCCTTAAAGACGCGAGTAAAATCGACGTCCTCTTCATTCCATTGGGTAAAACGCGGCATCCAGCAACGCCTGCTTTCACCATCTTCATAGGTATCTTCATAGGCGACGGCTTTCCCTTCAACCGCGCCCTTTTCATTTAGCAATGCAAGAGCGCCGGATGCCTCGCCTTTGCTAAATGGTCCAATCCACGAAACGCCTTCCATGCCCGCCATGGCTTCACATGGAAAGGTCGCGCGAACGGAATAGAGATAGTCGCGCAGCCATATCCACGGATAGCGTGGAAACGTCACATTCAAGCTGATGCCCCAGCGTTTCGGCTGATTGATGCATTTTATCAATATCTCGTTGCGTCCTGCTTTCAGCACGGTTTTCACGCGCACCTGATCGTCCACGCGTTCGTAGACAATGCCCTCTATATGCTCGCCTGCGCGTGTAAAAAGGCATTTGCCATCAAGCCACAATTTGCCATCGCCTTCAATGACAAACAGGACGTCGATCTCTTCTTCCGCGTCAATCCATGTCGCGGCATACATCACATCGCCCAACTGTGCGTCCGGAAAGCGTTCTTTAAAATCAATGTCCATCGGCCCCATAAGGAAACGCTGCGCAATGTGCGCCTGTTCAATATAGGGCTTGTATTCCATGGTCTTCCTTGGACGGGAATCAAGCATCTTCGTGGCAACGCATTCTATCACCTCACGCGGCGTCTTGAGCCCCCGCGCGTGAATTGAGTCCTTGGGCAGTAATGCTTCGTTCATTTGTTTTTCCTCCTTCAAAGACCCAAAAAGATCATGCGAAGTAGCGCTTACCGCATGTATGGGTAACTCGCCGGCGGCAACTGGCGGCGAGTTACCCATTGTAAGTGCAGCCTTCATTTTCGCGCCTTTTCGGCGTTTCAGGATACTGGATTAACTTCTAGCCATAAAGAGCTTCAGCCTGACTGTTCTTTAGCCGCATAAATGCATAAGCAAAGGAAAGAAATGCGCCCGGAAGTGATGCGCAAAAAGTTTACGTTCATTCACTCGCCGGGAAAGTCCAATGTGTTTCCTTGAAGCCATGGCAGTCGTACGTAAAACGGCCGCTGCCAAAGCGGGATGTAAGATACGGGCTCTTCGCCGTGTATTGCTCGATCGGTACGTCCACACGGTCTACCGTAAAGCCCTCGGTGAGGCCAAACTCGATCAGGCCGCTTTTGGGTGAATTGAGGTGATAGCCCTTGTCGTCCTGCCACTTCTGAGCGGCTGTGATGCACCCCATGAACGTCTCAAAGCTGCCGTCCTCTTCCTGACTGCCGCATTCCGCCAACCAGATGACCTCGTTGCCCGGGCAGACAAGCTCGCGTCCGGCGTAATTGCCTTGCGTGTTTATGGTGTGCGGCACTGTCGAATAAATGGCCACATAGCCGTCACCCTTGCGTCCAAATGTCCAGCCATCTTTCGTGACCACCTCGTCAAACTTGCGGGCATTAAAGTGGCAGTGCGTCATCCATATGTTGGCATCCTTGACGTCATGCCAAATGACAGCCAAGGTTCTGCCCGTCATCAGCACGCGTGGAAGGAACGCCTGACCCGCCCAGTAGTCCGGGCGCAAACCGCTGCCCTCCGCCATGTTGTTGGGGGCGGAGAAATGAATCAGCACGTCGTCGCGAAGCACGATCATCGCGGAGATGAAGTGCATATCGCACATACCTACGTTGTGGTCACGGACGCCGCTGATTACGTAATCCTTCGTGCGGCGGATAGTGAAGTCCGCGTTATGCTTATCAAAATGCATGAGGCCCTGCTTGTAGGTGAAGGTCGCAGGCGCAAAGTCCTCAGCCAGCGCGCACAGACCCTTGGGCGGCACGTAATAGCTAAAGGCCAGTTCGTCGTGTATGGCGCTCCTGCTCGCCGGGCCGTTGCCAAACATCATCCAGAAGATGCCGCCGATGCCGCTGAAGTAGCCACTTCGGAGTGGACGGTTGTAGCTGCGCCCTCGCGGGGTCGCCATAACGCCGTCAAAGCTGCCAGCAGCGAAGATAAACGTCATGAAGTCAAGCAGCACGTTAACCATGTTGCGCAGGGGATATTCCTCCCACGGCAGTACCTCGCGCAGCACCAGCAGCGCCGAGAGCGTCACCGGCATATAGCTGTCGGATAACGGCTCGTCAAAGCCAAAGCGGCAGCGCTGCTCCAGCCACTCCATCAGGTGCATGCGCCCCTTCATGGAGTGATACATGCCGTTTTGCTCGCAGTTGGTGAACATGTCTCTGGGGTACAGGAGACCCGCCAGATACTCACAGACGTGGAAGCCGACGCGGTGGTTTTCCGAGCAGTAGAACATCGAGGAGGTTCCTGGCTCGTCCACCCAGTAGCGGAAATTAACAGCCGCCTCTCGAATACGATTGTGCAGGACCTCGCTCATGCGGCGATCCTCGCGGTCCTCCCACACGAGCCACAGAAGCGGAAGCAGTTCAAAGTCGGCGCAGTCCGCGCGCTTGAGTACCTGATCGCACATCCCGAAAACGCGCTCCTGCGGTATTTCGTCATGCCGTCCAAGGCGGTAGAGCGCCAGCGGATTGCCCTGGTTTGCGAGTTCTTCCAGCATGATCTGCCGACGACGGCCAAAGTTCTCATAGCCCGGCAGGGCCTTGCGGATTTCGAAAACGGCAAAGCTCTGCTCCTGTTTGGACAGCAGCGTGCCTTCTTTCAACACCCAGCTAAACTCCACCTTGTATTCCCCCGCAGGCAGATCAGCAGGCAGCGTCGTGTCGCTCTGGGTTACAGGCAGCTGTTCTGTCACCTTGTCGCCTGTCGCGCCTTTTTTATCGCTTTTAAAAACCTGGATGCTTACAGTGCAGCCGGAAAGCGGCACGCCGCCGACGTGAACGCGGGGTGCCTCCCCCGTCTTCCAGCAGTCATCCACCAAATACGTTTCCATCTGGCTCTTTGCGGTTTCCGCCCGCTCCTCTTCCTTGATGCTGAGCGGAACGCGCGCGGTAATGGGTGCATCGCACCCCAGCAATTCCATGCTGAAGCTCATGCCTGTGCCGCGCCCTACGCAGCCCATGAGCACAACCAGACGGTTTTCACCTTTTGAAAGCTTCATCTGCACGTCTTCAAACATGTGCTTTTGCGCGTGTTCAAAGACGTAGATGCGCTCTGTCTTTCTTTCATGCAGGTCACTATTGTTAAGGACAGTCTCACCGTTTAAGAAAACGCATACGCGCTTTGCATTGAAACGGATGGTTACTGTCTGCTCGATTTCACTTTCAAGCACAGTATACACCGGCATAAGGCCCACTTTTTCCATGATGTAGTAGTGTCCATCAGCGTACTGCGGGGCGTCCACGGTCGAAAAGCGCCACTGGCCCTTCATGCCGCAAAGGTCAAAGGTATCCATCTCCCGGTAGGCAACATTCTTGGAGAATACTTGCTCAGCATCACGCATCGCGTCTTCAAGGCCGCCTACAAAGTCGTCGCGTGTGCGCCCGCCTTTGTAGTCCTTTTCCAGCACGCCAGTTACGAGAAAGGGACGGATCATTTGCGCTTTATCAATGGTTCGACAAAAAAGGTTTTCCGATTTCATAGCGTATGTCACCTCATCGTTGCGTCGCTTAATCATTGCTGAATCCGTGTAAAATCAATAAAAAAGATAAATTTGACGTGCTTAACATGCTTTTGAACATAGTGGGAGGGCACAGCATGCCGTGCCCTCCCGGCCTTTATTCAAGGCAGATGGTATACATTGTTTACTGCGCTTTGGCAGCTTCCAGCTCTTTGTACAGCTCGAGCTTCTGGTCGATGATTTCCTGTCCGCCCTGCTCGAGCCACTTGTTTATTTCGGCATCGTATAGCGCGTCGAACTGATCGGCGGGCGCTGAGATGAGCATCGCCAGGGGATGCTTGTCGTCCAGGTTGGTAATCAAGCCTTCGTACATTTCCTGAGCTTCGGTCTTGATTCCGGCAAAGAAGTAATCTGCAACGCCGCCAACCTTGCTCATTTCACGGGTGATGTCATAGAGTTCAGCAGCCCGGATGTACGGGACAGTGGGCTTGGACGGAACATTTTTGTAGCCAAGCGGGGAACCGTTATACGCGAGGTTCATATCGCCGCAAGTGATGCGCTCAAGGCCCTCGCCGGTTTTGATCTGCTCTTCGGTGTATGCAATCACTTGGGGTTCGCCGTCAACCACATTGTAGTGGATGCCTTCAAAGCCATGGGCGAGCACCTTGTAGGTGTCAATATCCGCCAGGAAGTCAATGTACTTGACAGCCGCTTCCGGGTTTTTGCAGGTCGCGGGTACCGCGAGGAACATACCGATAGGCTGGTAGACGTTTATGATCTGCTCGCCGTGGATGTTGTCGATCTGCAGGCCCACAAACTCCGCTTCAGGCTTGGTTTCGTACAGGGCGATGATGCCGTCCTTGTACATGTCATCCTGCGGCATGGAAAGCGTGCGGCCTGTGGAGACCATCGCGTTGAGCGAAGGGAGCGCCGTGTCGGTGTCAACCATGAAGTCAGGATCAATGAGCTTGTCGTTGTAAAGCTTATTGAGGAAACGAACACCTTCCTTGAAGCCAGGCCACATCATCTGCGGCGTGGAGGCGACCATTTCTTCCGTCACTTGCGCTTTGTCAACAAACGCGAAGATGAGGGGCAGGGTCTGTGTCGCGTAGTGCGCGCCAGCCAAGCCAACGGGGTACATTTCCATACCCGTCTGGTCGATGTCCCAGGACTTTGCGTCGTACACGAGCTTTTCGTAATCTTCAACGCTCATGTGATAGTAGCCGTTTTCGTTCACTTCAAGCTCAATGCCCTTCGCATCCAGCCAATCCTTGCGGATGAAATTGGTGTAGCGGCCGATCATCGAACGCAGCGCGGGAACTGCGTACTGCGTGCCCTTGTACACGCCGTAGGGCAGGGAGGCCTTGAGGTTTTCCTTGATATTGGGGCCATACTGCTCAATCAGATCACCCAGATCCGTCAAGCCGCCGTCACGGCCGTAGCCAAGGATCATGTTTGTGTCGTAGGAAAAGATGATATCAGGCGCGGTGCCGGAAGCCATCATGGTATTAATCTTCGCGGTGTCTTCGGCACGGGGGATCGGGATATATTCGAGTTTGATGTTGTTGGGATCGCCAAATTCCTTCTGCACCCAGCGCGTCCAGTAATTGTCCGTCGCGGTGCCGTAGGTGTTGGTGGTGTTGCCGCGTTCATACACACCAACCTTGAGGGTGATCATGTCGCCTGCCATAGCCGACATGGGCATCACGCCCAGCAGGAGTACCAAGGCCAACATTACACTGAGTAACCGTTTCATCTTTCTTCCTCCTTGATGATATTTCTATGCCGCATCCGCGGCATGACTAACCCTTGATCGACCCGATCATAACGCCCTTGACAAAGTACTTTTGCAGCCAGGGGTAAAGGATGATGATGGGGATCATGCTGAAGACCAAACACGCTGATTTTATGGTCTCGCCGATCAGGTCGGTTTTGTATTCCGGAACGTCTTCCATCATCTGTGTAACTTGACTTGCCTGAATCAGTTGACGCAGACGCACCTGAACCGTATACATGGATTCATCGTTGATGTAGAGCAGTGAATCCATAAACCCATTCCACCGGGATACCGCGTAGAACAGGCCGATCGTCGCAAGCGCTGCTTTGGAAAGCGGAAGAATAATACGCCATAGGACGACCATATCATTTGCACCGTCGACAAAGGCGGATTCTTCCAGCTCCTTTGGCATGCCAACGAAGAAACTTCGCATCAGGATCATGTTGTAAATGGACAGGCAACTGGGCAGTATCAGCGCCCACGGTGAATCGATGAGGCCTAAATCGTTGATGTTTAGAAATATCGGAATCATGCCGCCTGAAAAATACATCGTGAGCAGGACGTACACCATCAACGGCTTGCGCATGACAAGATAGGAGCGCGAGAGTGGATAGGCACACAGGACGGTTACAAAAAGGCTGATGAACGTATAGACGGCCGTAAGCCCTATGGTAAACCACATGGAGCGTATCAGCGAGCTGGAGTTGAACACCGCCTTGTACGCCTTAAGATCGAACTCGACCGGCCACAGGAAAACTTCACTGCGCAGCACAGCGTTCTTGCCGGAAAACGACACTGCGACGATGTATAGGAAAGGAAGCAGGCAGACAAGCGCGACCAGAATGACGACGCTGATGGTAAATCCATTAAATATACGGTCTCCTCTGGACTCTCTCATAATGTGTACCCCCCTCCTTTACCAGATACTCTCGCCTGTGATGCGGCGGCTGATGGTATTGGCCGAAATCACCAGGATAAAGTTGATGACCGATTGTGCGAGGCCGACCGCCGTGCCGATGCTGAACTTCGCCTGCCTAATACCCACGCGGTACACGTAGGTTGATACGACGTCCGCGATCTCCATGACGACGCTGTTCTGCATGACAAAGGGTTGTTCAAACCCAATACTGGCAAGGCCGCCAATGGCGAGGATCAGCATAATCATGACGGTGTTGAGGATGCTGGGCAAGGTGATGGAGATCATCATGCGGAATCTGGAGCAGCCGTCTACTCTGGCCGCCTCGTAAATCTGCTGGTCGATGCCTGTCATCGCGGAGAGGTAGATGATGGTGTTCCACCCGATCGTCTTCCATAGGCCGACAAAAAAATAGGTGAATATCCACCAGCCGTTGCTTGAAAGGAAGGGAACGTTCGACCCGCCGAACATGTGCAGGATGCTGTTGACCAACCCCGATGAAGCGAAGAGCTGATACATCATGCCGCCGACGACAACCCATGAGATAAAGTGTGGCATGTACATGACCGTCTGAACGGTCTTTTTAAAATGGCGCTGCTTGATTTCGTTGAGGAACAGTGCCAGAATGATCGGTGCCGGAAAGCCAAGGACAAGGCCTACGACGTTGAGCACCAGCATGTTGCGCACAGAATCCCAGAACTGCGTAAAGGAAAAAACCTGCCTGAAGTATTTGAGACCTACCCAATCACTGCCCCAGACCCCTTTGAACATATTGTAGTCCTTGAACGCAATCGTAACGCCACCCATGGGCATGTACGAAAAGAGAAGAATCAGTACCACCGGAATAATGAGCATCACATAAAGCCATTTGTGTTGCACAACTTCCTGAAAGGATTTTGAAAAATGCTGTCCCCGGCGCACTGAACCCATCACTTTCATGCTTCTTATCATCTCGTTTCCATGCGATATCCCTTTGCTTTGTACCCCCTATAATACAGGCATTATCAGCGAAAAGATATATGGAATCGACAAACAAATATCTGTTTTCTGCTCTCTTTGAAAGCAGAACTTGGGATTTGGGTGCAGCAGGCATGCTCGACTTGCTTTATACACATTGTATATTACCAAACACTTTTAGCATTCAATATTTATGAAAACACTTGTGTGGCCGACGGAAGACTGCTATACTAAAAAATAATACTGCGCAGTATATAATACCTGATCTAATATAATGCGCCCTTGCCATTACCCGAAAATTTCATGCCGTATTACTGAGTTTACAAGCCTGCCTTTAAAGGACGCTTGTCAAGGAGTAAATTATGATCATTTATAGGCATTTTCACAAGTTGCCAGATTTCTTTATGCACTTTCATACGGAATATGAAATTACGTATTGTATCTGTGGTACGTATGATTTTTGTTACACGACGGCTCAAGGCGTAGTAAAAACGGTGAAGGTTGCGCCCAAGACGCTAATTTTCATGCCGTGCGGCGTCCAGCACGGTGTAAAGAATGTTGAATATCCCTATGAAAGGTATTTTATCAGCATCCCCGCGCATCAAGCGGCGGTATGGCTTGACGCACCCTCTCTGCTCTCGCCCTTCCAGGCATACACCCTCAATGATGATGGTGAAAAGGAGCCGACTCCGCGGTTTTTAAATGTATCTAAATTGGAAGCGGTCATCGAAAAAATTTTTGGGCGCATCGAAGCCGTACAGCTTCAAAACGACGCGGATAACCTCAACATGGATTTTCACATTCGGTGCCTCTTTAGCCTCTTGTTTTGCGAACTGCGCAGTCAACATCCTGATTTTTTCATAATGAACGGCGCTAGCAACAACACCTTGGTTGCCAGAGTACATAACTATATCGACGAACACTACGCCCAGCAAATCACCATACAGGACATGGCGAAGCAGCACTATGTCCACCCCAACTATCTGACACATTGTTTTACAAAACAAATCGGCTTGAGCCCGCGCAAGTACCTCACCAATCTGAGACTTGCCAACGCGCGAAAACTTCTGGAATCAGGCGATGATACAATCCAAGACATTGCCATGCAGGTGGGCTTTTCAAACGTCAACAACTTTATACAAAGCTTCAAGGCGCGCTACACCATTACACCGCAGTCCTACCGCAAAAAGGTTTCTACGGAGATTAGCGGATAAACATACGGCGAAAAATGGTCGGGAACAAGGCCGTATACTCGGTTCTGGGCATTGATCCGGCGGGCCATAAGGATGTGCTGGGCCAGTGGATGAGCGAAAACGAATGCGCGAACTTCTGGATGATGATCTTCGATGGTCATGCTCATATTGTCCGTTTATGTCAAGAACATATATGTTTTGTTTGACGAAAGGCAGCTTTTCCATTATACTATGGTTAGTTATAGCTAACCATAGGAAAGGAGAGCATGAAATGACCAAGGAACCGTTGTATGACGTATGGTGGAAAAAGGCCGGCGAATCGGAACAAATCATGGAGGACGGGCACGCGCCGCACTGGAAAAAGGTGCTGGATGCGATGCTGGAAAAGGACCTTTCAAAATGCAGCGTGCTGGATATCGGCTGCAACCAGGGCGGCTTTCTGCGATATCTGTATGCGCGACGTCCATTTCAAAAAGGCTTGGGGATCGATCTGGCAACACAATCCGTCGCGGTGGCAAACGGCCGCAGGGGAGACCTGCCTCTATCCTATTTTGCTACCGGCGAGCCGCAGGAGCTTGGGGAGCAGTTTGATCTTGCGGTCAGCATTTCCGTGATCTATCTGATCCGTGATTTGCGCGGCCATGCCCAAAAGGTCCGGGGTGCGCTGAAGCCCGGTGGCGTGTATTATACCTCCTTCGCCGATTATAACGGGAACCCCAGCTTTCCCCGCATCAAGCGGCAGATTGACGAAAATGGCGCTACGCCATTGCAGATGCATACGCTGGACGACATCGCCAATGCGTTTTTCGACGAGGGATTTGACGTATCCCTGCGCCGTCTTGTGCCTACAGGATATGTGCCGCTCACACGGCCCGATCCCTGGTATGACGCCATATCCCACCGAATGCTGTATGAATATGAGCAAGGATATATCTTCCGTATGGAAGCACCTGGATGCCAGGCTGCATTTCCTCAGCTATAACCCCAAAGACAAATTCCCATCAACGGCCATGACGCTGATCATCCCTTTTATCCCTTTTTGAGTCATGAATTCCGTTTATGTTTTTTTGATGCGGATTCATACCTTGGGCATAGCTGCGTTTGTCAGCACAGGCTGTTTTGAAAGATATTGACGGAACCGGCAGGCATATCAGACGCCTCGTTTTATATCAGGAAAACGAAAACAGTTTTTGCCCTGTTTTTGGGATGCAAAAATGATCTGAACCAGTTCATACGGCATTGTGTAAAACCGCCTCGCCTTTGAGCAGCTTCTGTGACAGCGCCTTGTACTCTAACGCCATGGCGGAACCGGGGAATGCTTCAATCACCGTGGCACCCCGGGCTTCCGCGGCCTGTACATCCGGACACCTGGGCAGCATGTGCAAAATGTCCGTTTCCATCTCACCTGCAGCCTTTTCCACCAGTTCCCGCTCGCCGGCAATGCCCTTGCCGTTCAATATCAGGCCCCGGAGCCTGGCGTATCCCCTTTGGCCCATGGCGCGGACCGCCCGGGAGATGTTGTCGGCGGCATACAGCGACATCATTTCCCCGGAGGTAACGATCACCACTTCCTGGGCATAGCCGCCCCGGATGGGCATGGCAAAGCCGCCGCAAACCACATCGCCCAGCACGTCAAAGAGCACCACATCCGGCTTGTAGATTTCATCGGCATGCAATTCTTCCAGGGTTTCAAAGGCCGTGATAATGCCCCGGCCCGCGCATCCAACGCCAGGGGTGGGCCCGCCGGCCTCCACGCAAAGAACGCCCGAAAACCCTTCAAATACAATGTCCTCAAGGGTGACCCTGTCCTTGTCACGCAGTTGGTCCAGTACGGTGGGAATCCGTTTGCCGCCATGCAGGTTGATGGTGGAATCCGCCTTGGGGTCGCAGCCGATCTGCATGACCCTCAGCCCCGATTCTGCCAGTGCGGCGGAAATGTTGGAGACGGTGGTGGATTTTCCGATACCGCCCTTGCCGTATATCGCAATCTTTTTCATAAAGCCTCCGGTATTTATAAGCGTTCGGTCAACTGGCACAAAAGATTTATAACTCCCCTTATCCCTACAAAGGGGGCGTACGGGTATAAGAGCTTTCGCCCGGGGGAGGGGTGTGCGATTTGAAGCGCCGGCCTATGGCCGTCAAGCCGCCGGGTCCATTCCCCATCCGCCAGCAAAAGGGCGGAATCATCGGTTTCCATGGCCTCCATCAATTCATCCTCCGGAATGAATGGCAGGCCATCCTCCGCCTGCCCGGGATCATCGCACCAGCAAAGCCCGATCCTTATACCCAGATCATCCTGCAAAAAGGCACGCAGCCCCTTCACCACATCCGCCGGTCCGCCCAGACTCACCTTGGCGGCGCGCATGCCGTATCTGCTAAGCAGGGGCTTGGCGGCTTTGCGCATAGATTCCGCTTGCACTTGCTCCTCACGGATAAATTCCGCGTCAGGCTCCCTTTCAAAAAACGGCGCCAGATCCCGCAGCATGGCGTTTATCCCCGCAAGGCCATACAGATTGGGGCATATGTATGGTGTCCCCAACCGCTTTTTTAGGGCCTGCGCAGCCAGAAGGGCCTCCCGGCGCAAAACGACGTTCACCTGGGCAGCTCCCATGGCCTGCATCCCGCTTACGGAGGCCCCGGCACTGAAGCCGCAAAGGCACCGGGCGCCAAAGGCCCCGTAAAGCAGCCGGCGCACCTCCTTTGCATCCGCGTCAAAATTGTAGCGGTCCGGGCAGACGCCAAGCAGGTTGTAAGTCAGCGGAACAGGCTCGCCTTGCAGTTTGGGAAAATGCTCCGCCATCAGCAAAAGGGCCTGCTCCACCCCTTGGTTGGCATGGGCGGCAAGGCGTGTCAGCGGCAGGGTGAGCAGCTGAATGCCGGGATGCCGCCCTTGAAGTTCTCCGCTGACCGCGGCAAGGTCGATACCGATAACAGCGGGGATGATGGACGGCAGAAGGATCACCGCTTTGGGATGGCTGTTTTCGATCAGCGCGTCCAGCCCGGCGGCAAGACGGCGCGTACGGCCGGTGGCAATATCCTGCTCATCTATATGGGTACTGATGATATCCGCCTTTTGCGCCCCGCCAAGGCGTTCCAGCAGCACGCTTTGGTACAGCATATGGCCCATGGCCCCATATTCCACAACGCCTATTTCCCCGACACAGCCCAGGGTCCACAGCGCGCCCATTCTGGCCGATGGCGGAGGCGTCATCCTGTACAAGCCCATTACCGCACCCCTCCCAGCTTCGCCATAATATCCCGCATCAGCCGCATGCTTTTAAGATAGCCTGTCTGCCCGTGGGCGGGGCGCGGATCAACAAACGGGAATGCCTGATATAAAGGGGATGCACCCTCAAAACCAATGAAAACATCGGCCTTCAGCGCGCGCAGCTCTTCCGCGGGAAGGCGAAGGGAAGCGTCATGACCGGTCAATGGGTCAAAACCGCAGTTCAGGATGGCGGATATATGCCCGCCGTCCTCCTTAAGGATCGCCTCCGCATGCAAAAATACAGGCTGCATCCCGGCCTCCGCCAAAAAGGAAGCCAGGGCCATGGCGGTTTCACCGCACCGCAAAAGCACAAAGGTCTTACCGGCAACGGCCTTTTTGAATTCACCGTACAGCGTATGGGCTTCTTCCCGGCTTTTTTCAAGGGAATCGGATGAACTCGTCTTTAGCGCGGCAAACAGCTTCTGATATTCGGCCGCTATATCCGCCGGCGCATAGGCGCTGCCCAGATCGACCGCCGTCACCTCAAATTCCTTTTCCATTTTTGCCGCAAAGGCGCAAAAAGGCGGCAGCAGCGCAACACACGCGGCGGCATCGGCCATCTTTTGAAATTCCTGCAAGGAGCAGCCCTGGGGAACGGTGCGGCAGGAGACGCCGGCGGCGGAAAGCTCCCGGATCAGCTCCGATTCCTCCGTCTGCCGCTGCCCTTTGGCAAAACCGATGAGGTTCACCTGCTTTGCGTTTTTCGGCCGGGGCGCAAGCAGGGGAAAAAGCGCCAGCATGACCTTTCGGTAGCCAATGGGATAGCTTAACGAACGGAAGTGACCAAGCAGCACAGGCAAAGCGGTGATCCCCTCCTCCTGCGCGTCAAGGGCAATCGCCTCCGCGTCCTCACCGATCAAGTCCGGCAGGCAGGTAAAAATCATCAGGATAATATGGGCTCCCTCTTTTGCCATGGAACGGAGGGCAGCCAAAACGCCCTTGCGGCAGCCGAAGGCGATTTCCGATTCCGACAGGACATAGGTGTAATGCTTTGCGCCGCCCTGGCTTCTGCCTGAAAAGTTGACATGGGTATGCCATGCGCATTCCTGCGTGCCCACCACCAGGGTGTTTAGGCCCGTCAGCATGTCGGCCATGCCCCGCGCCACATGCAGCGGGCAGTGGCTGCCGGGCCAGGCCGCGCCGCCGATGATCTTCAGGCTCTTTTCCGACCGGCTCTGGGAGAGACGCGGCAAGTCCAATATGGATGTGCGTATCGTATCGTTCATGCGTTCTTCCTTGTCGATTAAGAATGTATATAGGCCTGCCTTATTTCATCAGATCATAGGACAGGCATACCGGGCGGCCTGTTTTTTCCTCCATGCAGACGGTGGCCTCAATATGGAAGACCTTGCGCAAAACCTCCGGCGTCACAACCTCGCAGGGCCTGCCGCAGCAAACGACCTCGCCCTGGCGGATGGCTACCAGATGATCGGCAAAGCGGGCGGCCAGATTGATTTCATGCAATACCATGATGATGGTACGGTTTTGCTCGCGGTTTAACGCCTGTAAAAGCTCCAGCACCTCCAGCTGGTGGGCAAGGTCCAGGTATGTGGTGGGCTCATCCAGCAGTATGAGGTCCGTCTGCTGGGCCAGGGCCATGGCAATCCACACCTTCTGCCGCTGCCCGCCGGAAAGCGTATCCACCGCCCGATTTTCCAGCGGGGCGAGCTTCGTCACATCCAGCGCCCAGCGGATCACATCCCTGTCATCGGGGGTCAGCTTTCCCATGCCCCGCTGATGGGGATAGCGGCCGTAGGCCACCAATTCGCCTACGGTCAGCCCGTCCGGCGCCACAGGGGTTTGGGGCAGGATGGCCATCTTTTTGGCGATCTCCTTTGTGGGGAGAAGCCTGATGTCCTTTCCGTTAAGGTAAACGCTGCCGCCCATAGGCCGCAAAATCCGGCCCACGGCCTTGAGCAAAGTGGATTTCCCGCAGCCGTTGGGGCCGATAATGGTGGTGATTTTCCCCGCGGCGATGGCAATATCCATTTGATTGACGACAGGCACCTGGTCATAAGCAACGCTCAAGTTAGCTGTCTTGATGCACTCCATCACTGTATCCCTTCTTTCCGGACGGTTTTATTTGGACTTGGCGAGCAGGTACAAGAAATACGGCGCGCCCAGGATGGCCACCATCAGCCCGGCGGGGATTTCCGAAGGCTGCACGATCACCCTGGCAACGGTATCCGCCGCTGACAGCAGCACACCTCCCGCCACAGCCGCAGTAGGCAAAAGAATGCTGTGCTTGGGCCCTACCAGCCTTCTTGCGATATGGGGGGCCAACAGGCCCACAAAGCTGATGTTTCCGCTGACCGCCACGCAGGAGGCAGCCAGCGCGACAGCGGTGAACAGCAGCTTCCGGCGTTCCTTTTCCACCGGAGCGCCCAGGCCCAGGGCCGGATCATCGCCCAGGTTTAAAACGTCCAGTGTCCTTGCCTTATATAGAGCATAAGGCAAGAGCACAAGCAGCCACGGCAAAAGGGAAAGCACAAAAAGCCAGTTGGTGCCCCACACGCTGCCCGCTTGCCAGGTAGCCACAAACTCATATTGTGTTTCATCCATTTTGACAACCAGCAGCGTGGTAAAGGCGGATATGCCGGCATGCACGGCCACGCCCGTCAATATCAGCCGGATGGGCGATACGCCCTTGTACCGCTTGTACGCAAGGGTGTAGATCAGTATGGCGGCGATGACCGCGCCGATCAGGGCAAGGTAAGGCAGCGTGAAGACAGCCAGAAAGGATTTGGTACCGACAAACAATACAAACAGCACCACCATCAGCCCCGCGCCGGCATTGATGCCCAGCAGTCCCGGATCGGCCAGGGGATTTTTTGTGATCCCCTGTATAATGCAGCCGGATGTGGCAAGACCGGCGCCTACCAATATGGATAAAACAATGCGCGGGAGCCGCAAATCAAAGAGGATCAGGTTTTCCTTGGCGCTGCCGGAGCCAAAAAGCGTACGAAAGGTGTCCCAAACACTCAGGCGGGTATAGCCGGTGTTCATGCTGATGACAAGGGATAACAGCAGCAGGCACACAAAGATAACAAAAATCAGGGCGCTGCGGATGGCCCGCTTTCTTTTGTAGGCCTCGTTTTGATACTTGATTTCCATACTCATCCCCTCCTGTCCTTCTTGGCCAGGTAGAGAAAGAAGGGAACCCCGATCAGCGCGGTGAGAACGCCGATGGGCGTTTCAAAGGGCGGATTCAGCATCCGGGCCCCAAGATCCGCCCACACCATCAATAATCCGCCCAGGATGGCTGAGGTGGGGATGATATACCGGTAGTCGGCCCCCACCAGAAACCTTGCAAGATGCGGGATGATAAGCCCCACGAAGCCGACGGCGCCTACCACGGCGACGGAGGAACCCGCCAGCACCAGCACCACAAGAGAACACAGGCCCTTGATGAGCATGGTGTTGATGCCAAGGCCCCTTGCCACATCCTCGCCCAGGTTTAGCAGGGAGATGGGCCGGGATAAGAGGATGGCCGCCAGCATCGCGCCGATCACCCATGGCGCCAGCAGGGAAAGCTGGTCCCAGGTGGAGCCCGACACGCCGCCGGCTGTCCAGAACATAATGTCCTGGGCCACGTTGAAATACAGGGCCACCGCCTGGCTGACGGCGGAAAGCATCGCGGCCACGGCAGCGCCAGCCAGCACCATACGCATAGGGCTTAAACCACCCTTGCGCAGGGAGGCAATGCCGAACACCAGCACAGCGCCTACCGCCGCCCCTAAAAAGGAGGAAATCACCACATGCATGTACGATGTTTTGGGAAACAGGGCAAACGTCAGCGAAAGGGCGAAACCCGCTCCGGCGTTTAAGCCCATCAGGCCCGTATCGGCAAGGGGGTTACGGGTCACACCCTGCATGATTGCCCCCGATACCGAAAATGCCATGCCCACCAGAGCGCTTGCAAGCACCCTCGGCATGCGCAGATCCCTTACGATCAAATGATAGCGGCTGGTCTCATCAAAACGAAACAAAGAGGAAAAGACTTCGTCCACAGGGATGCGGGCCGCTCCCTGGGAGATGGAAAAGGCCATGGACAATATTAAAATCAGCGTACCCAAACCCCATACCGCGCTTGCCGCAAGCAGGTTTTTTCCCGGTGAACGCGACGCGTGAAGCTCCACTTCAGCTCTCCTTTATTTTCTTGCTCATCATAACAAACACAAGCGGGCGCAGCATATTGACTGCGCCCTGGCTTGCGTGGAGGGATTCCTTGTATCAGGGAATCAAGCTTTTGGTAATCTGCTCCGCAGCCAGCTTCACAGCCAGGGGGCTGCCGGTGTTCACGGAAATATCCAGGTAGTAGATATGTCCGTTTTGCACAGCGGAAATGGTATTCCACACGCTGGAATCCTTGAGTTCTTCCACTTTGGCGCGGCAGACCTCTTCATCATCCTGGAAGAAAATATAGGAGGGATTCATTTCAGCCAGGGCTTCCAGGGCGACGTTGTCCGCCTGCTCAGGAAAGCCCGCGGGGGCATTTAAGCCAAAGCCCTCTTCTTTGCTGTAGTACTGGGAGAAGGGCTGCGTTCCTACCAGATAAAAGTCGCCCTTGCTGCTGGGCCGAAGGAAGACAAAGGTTTCATTCTCAAAAACGGAGAGAGCCGCCCTGGTTTCTTCAACGATCCGGTTGGTTTCACCGATATACGCCTGAGCCTTGCCTTCAGTACCCAGAATGTAGGCGTAATCCATCAAGGTTTCTTCCCAGGTGCCATAAGCCGTTTTGAAAACCACCGGGGCAATTTTGTTAAGGCTGTCCCGCATGCTGTCATGCACGCCGGGAGTGGCGATGATCAGATCAGGAGCGATTTCCACCAGTTTTTCCAGGTTGGGGGACATCACCTGGCCGATATGCTCAACGGTGTCAAGCGGAAAGGCTTTCAGGGTTTCAAATCCCATGGCCACTTCCAGCTGAGCAGCGGCCACCGGCATCACATCCATAGCCAGCAAGTATTCGGTGTAGCCAAAGTGCAAAACCGCAATGCGCTCGGGCTTTTTTTCGATGACCACGTCATAGCCAAGGCCGTCCTTGTAGGTCCTGGGGAAGGCACCTTCCGCTTCCGCACCGCCAGCCGTCTCCTGCCCGCCGGCAATCTTGTTCAAAATGGTCTCCGTGCCCAGCATCATACCGATGGGGCCGCCGGAAAACGCGGCGCGGTCCACAAAGGTGATATTGTTGTTTTTGAACGCCTTCAGAGAGGCCCACACGCTGTTTTTCTCAAGCTCGGCCAAAGCATCCTCGTCCACGGTGGTAACGGCATTATCGTAAAGGAAGATGTAGTCCGGGTCCATTTCCGCCAGGCCTTCCAGGGTGATTTCCTCCGTCACCAATTCAGGATACTTGGCAGGCTTGGTCACGCCAAGGCCTGTTTCCTTATTATAGACATAATCGGTGGCGTAGGCCGACATGTTCTTTTCCCGCAAGGTAATCAAAGCTACGGTCTTGTCGGAATAGGCGGCCAGGGTTTCTCTTGCGGCGGTAATTTTACCGTTGATCTCATCAATGGTCTTTGCAGCTTTCTCTTCCAGGCCCAGAATCTTGCCGTATTCCGTCAGCTTCTCCCACCAAGTGACCCAGCCTTCCTCATTACGGCCTACTACGATGGTGGGGGCGATCTTTTCCAGGTCGGCGCCAACCTTTTCAAACTGGGCGGCGGCGATGAGGATCAAGTCCGGTTCCACTTCCAGAATCTTTTCCAGATTCGGTTCGCCGGTGGCGCCCAGTTCCAGAATCTCATATTGGACATTGAAGGGAATCAGGCTGCCCCAGCCCCTATAAACATCCTCCATATCGGTGGCCGCGTAAGGAGCTTTGCCCAGGATCAGCATGTGTTCATAATTATGGAAGAACAAAAGAGCAACACGCTCGGGTTCCTTTTCCAAGGTGGTTTCGCGGCCAAGCACATCGGTGTAGGTTCTGGGCCAGGCATCCTGCCCTGCCTGCGCAAGCGCAGCGGTGGTAGCTGTGGGGGTCAGACAAGATACAAGAAGGACCAACGAAAACATAAGGCTGAGGATGGAAGCATTCCGTTTGTTCATAATTCCCTCCGTAGTTGTTGGAATGGGACAGCCTGTCAAGAGGTTAGCGCGAGCTAACCAACTGTGGAAAAACTGCAGGGCTTTTATCAACCTCCCAAGACAAGCGGCTCTTGCGCCTATTGGAGACGGTGGATGGCGCTTGATGTCCCGGGAATCGAAACCCTGCTAAATCAATCGGAGTTAGTATATACTAACTTACGTGCGAAGGGAATGGATGAATTTCCAAATGGGCATGGACTATTTTCCAAACAAAGCCCGGTATTCGGTGGGGGAATAGGATGTAACTTTTTTGAACAGGCGGCTGAAATAAAAGGAATCGCGGTACCCCACGGCATCGGCGATATGTGAAACCGGCAGGTCCGTTTGATGGGCCAGCAGCTCCTTGGCTTTATGAACCCTCAATTCCAGCAGGAATTGAATCGGTGACATGCCGGTCTGCTTTCTGAACAGATAGCAGAAGCGTTTGGCCTGCAGGCCATGCCTTGATGCCAGCTCCTCTACCGTAAACTGGGCGGAATAGTGGCTGTGCAAGTATTCTATAGCATCCTCCATCTGATTCCGGCCCTTCTGGCCCTGCTTGGCCGCGACGCACAGGGCGACCTCCTCCAGGATATTGGCAAACAGCGTCTTGCTCTTTAAAACCGAAAGGCTGTCCGGATTTCCTTCCAACTGAACGAGCCTGTCCAGCAGATGCATGGCCCTGGCAGTCGCATCCCTGACGAGGACGGCATGCGCGGCGTAGAAAGGGCATGTCGTCGCTTCACTTTCCGGAATTGTGTAATGAATGACTACATATTTCCAGTGCTTATCGCCCGTCACCTCCTTGTTCATCATCGCGTTAGCGCCAAAATGAGCAATCATGCCTGGCTGGAACGCAAATACCTCTCCATCGACTGTAAAACGCGCGCTGCCTTCCAAGGCAAAGAGCAGCCCGGCGGCGTAAGGATGCGTCCTTCTATCTGTCGTTTTGCTGTTGGGGGGCACCGTGCATGCAACAGCGTCCAGAAAAACACAGGAGGCCTGCGCCATGTAATTAAGAAACTGCTTTTCCTCAGGCGCCTTCACTCCGCTCCTCCTTTCCCAATGCGCTACGTACTCAAACATTGAAATCTGTCGCTCCATTATACCATAAGCAATTTCTTTTTCGCCAAGTACATCATTTCGCGCAAGAGGTTCTTTTCCTCTATGCCATACGCTGCGTGGTGTTATGATAGCGGCCGTCACATCGGTTGAATGATGGAGAAAAAGCAATATACAAAAAACAACATGATATGATTATGAGCAAAGGATAATAGAGTCACATGCCACAGGCGCGGCAAAAAGAACGGTAAGCTGCCAAGGTAAGGCGAATCAGCCTTACGTTGGCAGGGAGGTATCCTGGCTGGCTTGCTGCATCCTGTCCAGCCGGCGGTTCCGGAAATACATCATAAGATCGGCAGCAACCATCAGGATATTCAGGACATAAAAAAGGAAGACATAGGTAATATTTCCGAAAACGAGCTTGCTGGTGATCCCGCACAGGTATCCCAGCAAAATGAACACCTCAAAAAACAGACTCTTTCCCTTGGCGGTGCGGGATTTCCAGGACCGGTACACAGACATAGGCCAAGAAAGGCCGAAGCAGACAACCATCAATGCTTCAAAAATGGCGGCCATGGTGTGGTTCCTCCTGTTTTATTCAAATTGGATACATGCCGAAGAATGCGACAGCGATCTTCGACCCCGCGCGGCGGAGTGTCCTAAGCAGCGTCTCACTGATCTGGTCCGGTGTTTGGCAGCGGCCGTGCCCGCGGTGTGCAGCGCGGCGATTTTTCATGTGCCACACCGCTGCCGCTGGAAACGGTAACCTCCGTATGAGTCATGCGTCTGCCATGTGTAACGCCGCTTGCGATATGGCTGCCGTAGCCCGGCATCCGTTCGGCATGCCGTCGTTTCATTTTGACAGATGGCGGTATGGTGAAATGCTGCTTCACATTGCTTGCGGCTGGTATCAGCACGTTATGCCGGCATATATCTGCCAAAGACTTGACCTGCCTGAAACTGTTCCGCAATGGCATCCAGCCTGGAAAACCGCAGCCCCATATTCATCAAGGCGTCAATCCATTTTTCCAAAGCCAGTAAACGATGCCCCCTGCCCGATACCTGGGGATGAAAAGTGGCCGTCAGGACACCGTTTTCATAATCCCGCAGCATGTACTGGACGTCCTCCATCCAGTTTTCAAATACTTCCGGGGGCCTGCGGAGCCCGGGTAAAAGCCCGCTTGGCGTTCGAAGGTATTCAAAGTAGGGGTAATCATCCAAAGACCAGGAGACGGGAATTTCCACCACGCCGGTTGGCCTGCCAAATTGCATGGGCGCATCCGGCGCGATAACATCGCCGGTTCGGGCATGGTAAACCGTATAATCCTGTCCCATTTGGCTGCTGTCATATAAAATGCCCATCTGCGCAAGATTCGTAATCGTGCGGGAGGAAATATCCCAGGCAGGGGAGCGAAAGCCTTTGGGCGGCGCTTGTGTCAGTTTTTCCATGGCACGGTATGACCGCCATAAGATTGCCTGCTCCTCTTCCGCCGGCAGAACATTCAAATTTTCATGGGTATACCCGTGCAGGGCGAGCTCGTGCCCATCACCCGCAATGGCGCGGCAGATATCCGGATAGGTCTCCAGCGTATGCCCGGGTATGCTCCCGCTTGCCGGAATGTCAATGTTCAGCGAGGACAGCGGAAGAGCCGCTTCGATGGTGTAGCCGGGGTTGCCTTTACACGCAGTTTCAGCCTTTAACACTGCCCAGCACGATTCCCGTCATGAAATACCGCTGCAAAAAGGGATAGATGCTGAGGATAGGCAGCGCGGCCAGAAAGATCTGGGCGGATTTGGACGTTCTATCGCTGATGAGGGTTAAAAGATCCAGGTCCTTTGTGGTCATGTTGGTCATCCGCTGGTCGACACTGGTGACAACGGTCTGAAGGTAGCTTTGCAGAGGATAATGATTAGGATGGTTCATGTAGATAAGCCCGTCGAACCAGGAATTCCAGTGGCCCACCGTGCAAAACATCAGGATTGTGGCAATGGCCGGCATGGCCAAGGGGATTTGCATCCGCCACAGGTTAGTCAGGTGACCGGCACCGTCCAGGAAGGCCGACTCCTCGATTTCCCGGGGGAGCTGCCTAAAGAAGTTCATCAGCAGCAGCGCGTTGTACACCGGCACCGCGCCGGGGATCACCAGCGCCCAGATGGTGTCAATCATGCGCATGTTCCTGATCACCATGTAGGCGGGGATCAGGCCGCCGCTGAAAAGCATGGTGATGATGAAAAACCATGCGTAAAAGCTACGCATCCGGAACTCAGACTTCATTCTGGAAAGCGGATAGGCAATGAGCACGGTAAACAGCATGTTGATAGGCACGCCAATGGCCACTCGCTTCAGAGATACCAGCAGCGAAGCGATGAACTCCGGTTTTTTCATGACATATTCATAGGAGCTGAAAGTAAAGGCCACTGGCCACAGCTTCACCATTTTTGCTGTGGCGGCCCAACTGCTGCTGAAAGACAGGGCCAGCACGTGAATTAAAGGGAAAAGGCAGAGGAACATTAGCAGCGCCAGGAACAGATAGTTAAAAATGACGAACAGCCTTCTACCGGCCGACATCTTGATACCCATGGAAACACCCCTCCGTTTGGCCGTTTGACCGGGCTAAAAAACACGGTACCCCGTCAGCCTGTAGGCCAGAAAATAGGAGCCGGAAACAAAAATGAACGACACCACGGACCGGAAGATGCCCATGGCCGTGGCCACGCCGAATTGCGCGTCCACAATGCCCATGCGGTAGATCATCGTGTCGATGATATCCCCTGTACGGTAGACAGCCGGGCTGTACAGGTTAAAGATCTGGTCAAAGCCCGCGTTGAGCACATTGCCCAGGGCCAGCGTCGTCATGAGCATAACGATGGGCGCTATACCCGGCAGCGTGATATACAGCGTCTGCTTCCAGCGCCCCGCACCGTCGATAAGCGCCGCCTCATAATACGTAGGGTCGATGCTGGTCAGCGCGGCAAGGTACACAATGGTGCCAAACCCGAAATGCTTCCATACATCCGTGATAACCATAATGAAGGGAAACCAGCTCTCATCCGCCAGAAAAAAAACGGGCTTGACGCCCAGCGAGGACAGAAACTGGCCCACGATCCCCTGAGAGGGGGAAAGGATGTCGATGATCACGCCGGAGAGGATGATCCAGGAGAGGAAATACGGCATGTAGATCACCGTCTGCACCGTGCGCTTGATGGACGAAATGCGGACTTCATTGAGCAGCAGGGCGACGCCTACTGGCGCCACAATTCCTGCCACGATCTTCATGCCGGCGATAAATACCGTATTGTACAATACCTGAAATGTACCGGGAAGGTTGATCAGATACATGAAGTTATTTAGCCCCACCCACGGGGAGCCCCAAATACCCTTGGCCGGAATAAACCTTTGAAAGCCCATCACAAGGCCTAGGATCGGGATATAGCAGAAGATAACCACGACCACTATGCCTGGTATCAGCATCAGGTGCAGGGGTATTTCCCGCATGTTCCTTCTGTGCCGAAGATCCGCCTGCTTACTCTTGGCCTGCATAAGACCCGGCTGCCCCATAGCCGGTCCCCCTTTCGGTAAGTAAATGGCGGAGGCGAGCCTTAAGCGACCGGTCCCGCCCCCGCCATTCAAACGGTTTTTAGGAGATTTTTCCCAAGGATGGCTTACTGGATGGTTGCGTACCACTCATTCACTTCGGCGGTGAGATCCTCGCCGCCAATTTGCAGCCACTGGGAAACGTAGGTGTCGAATTCGTCGATGGTGACTGTGCTCATAATGATCTTGGTAAAGAACTCGTTTGTCAGCTTCTCCATGGTGGAGGACCGCTCGATAGCCACCGGGCCAGGCAGGCCGTAGAACTCGTTGTACTTGATATTGTCGGACTCGATGACCGCCTTCAGCGTCGCCATGCTGCCGGCTTTATCAAAGCGGATTTTGTAGTTGTCCCAGCCGTCCACGTCGTTATCACGGACCCACTTCATGCCGGAGTCGTAATCGTTTCTGGACGATTCTGTAAGCAGCTTGCTCTCATCGCCTGTATCCAGAGCCGCCTGCACCTGGTCGAACATGTCGCGGTTATGCGTGGGGGGTTCAAAGCCCATCAGCGCGTACTTGAAGGTCTGTATCTCCTTATAGGTATCGTTCATGGAGGTGAGGGACCATTCCGCGGCGCCCTCGCCGTACATGTTTTCAAAATCCAGGTTGCAGATCTTGATAAGCGCTTCGGGATGCTCGCACTTTTTGCTGATGACGAAGAACTCGTCAATCTTTGCGTTGGCCTGGGAGAGGGCTACTTCCTTCCCATTGGCCGGGAGTAGCGGGTAACATGCCCAATCGGAATCGGGGTTCTTCTTCTTCAGGTCCAGAAAAGGCCACGCCGGGTTCCAGAACTGGCCGACTTCGATACCCACCCTTTCGCTGACGATGTCTTCCACGATCTTGCCTTCGTCCTTGACGGCGAATTCCTGGTCCAGGATGCCGCGGCTGTACATATCCTGCAATGTTGCCAAGGCGGCCTTCATCTCGGGCTGGATGCTGCCGTTTACCAGCTTGCCATCCGCATCCTTGATCCACAGGTCCTTGTAGGCGTGGAGCATGTTGAACAGGCCGCGGGCGTCGCCCACATTGCCGTTAAGGTTCTTGTTGATGGCGATACCGTAGGTGTCGTTCATGCCATTGCCGTCGGGATCCTTTGTCACAAAAGCCTCGGCAATGGCAATGACGTCTTCGGCGGTCTTGGGCGCCTCAAGGTTCAGCTTGCGCATCCAGTCGCTGCGGATCCACAGCACCGGCGTCTGAAAATCGATGGCCCATACTACCGGGATGCCCATGAGCCTGCCGTCGATCAAAGAGGCGCTCTTTGTCCTGGAGCTGTCGCTCATCATCCTTTTGGTCAGAGGGGACGCGTACTGCTCAAACAGATCGGTCAGATCATGAATCAGGCCGGATTCCGCCAGCATTTTTGCCTGCTTGGCCGAGACCTTCATCACATCGGGAATATCACCCGAGGCGATGATCACGTTGATCTTGGCGTCATACTGCGTTTCATCCACCACAAAGGAGTGGTTGAGCTTGACGCCCAGCGTGTTCAGATATGCCGCCGTCCATATATTGTTGTCAAAGGACTCGCCATCAATGAACTTGTAGGAGTTATTGGTGGGCCTGCCCACCGTGATCTCAATGGCCGGCTCATACTTGCCAAACCATGTGGCGGCGTCGCGAGCTTCTCCGGCAGAAGCCGGAGCCAGGGGCAAAACGAATAGGCAAACCAGCGCAAGGGACAGCAATGCACGGATGCGCTTTGTCATCTTTTTCATTCTCCTTACGAACACGATATCAGGGGGCCCCTCCTGTATATCCATTATTGCATAAAAATCATTCGATGCCTATAGCACATCTGTATACTTTCTTTGCATTTGTCCACTGTTTGCAGCTTATAGGCGTGCATCCCGGTATTCTTGCGGCGTTACACCCATAGCCTTTTTAAAAAAACGCGTGAAGCACGGCGCGGAATAGTAACCGATGTATTGGGCGATTTCATGCACCTTCATGGTGCTGCCCCGCAAAAGCTCCCGTACCTTGTTCAACCGCACGTTCAGGATATAATCCGAAAGGTTGGCGCCTGTCACTTGTTTAAACAGGCGGGAGAGGTACTTGGGGTTGAAGTATACCAGATCCGCCAGGCCGGAAAGAGACAGGTCGCCTCCGGGATTTTCCTGAATATACTTCTGCACCCGCTGGATGGCAAGAACGGCCCGATCTTCCTGCTCCGTATTTTGCTGATGGAAAATGCTGTCCGCCACCTGCGCAAAATGCTGGAAGGCATGGCGCGGCGTGGCAAAGCTGCCGATGTGAGTCAGTTTGCCTACATCCACAGCAGCCTGAGCAGGCGCTGCGCCGGCATGATTGTTAAAATAAGAAAGAAACATTACGCTAAGAGAATAAAATGCCTCATAATATAATACATCGTTGTTTAGCTGCCGCATCAAAGCGGCCTCAATATCCGCGAGCATTACCAGAAAATCTTCCCGCCGGCCCTGCTCCAGATACGTTTCCAGGGTTTCCACCTTTTTCAGCTTGCGCTTTAGGCTGTCCCGCGCGCCCAGATCCGCAGATGACTCTTCCTGCCGGCTGGCATCCAGCAGCACAGCCTCCTGTCCCGTTCTCACGGCGCTGGCCAGCATGGCTCTGTGGGCGCCAAACTCCTCGGCCACCCTGTCCCAGGCCACGGCGCTGCCGCCAAGAGCAAAGGAGATTCCCAGCTCAAAGGTTTCCGCACAAACAGCCTGCACGGATTCCAGCAGGCCCTTTAGGTACACCGCTGTTTTATCGGCAGAAGCCGCCCAGGCATGCGCATCGCCCTGCTTAAGCTGAATGAGCCAGAGCATATGTTCGCGATACGGCGCGCCAATCAGCTCGAACTGCGTGGACAGATGGCTTTCCACAATCAAATGAGCGTTATAAAAGCCTGCCTTGCGTGCCTGCCCCTCCCTGCGCTGGGCACCACCGCAATAACCCGTAAGCAGAATAACCGGATGCCCTGCCTGCATGGGAATGGCCAGTTCGTCCAGCTGTGCCTGATCCGCCTGGGAGCCAGTTCCTTCCGCCAACTCGCATAGGAACTCCCTTTGCAGTATGGGCAGCGACCGCTGCCACTGATGCTGCGCCTTTAAAAGGAGCTCCTCATCCTTGTTGCTTTGGCGTACCTCCTCCAGGTAGCCCTGGGCCAGGTCAACGATGGTGTCATATCCTTCTGATTTAAGCAGATAGCTGACGCCGCTATGCTGGATGGCCTCGTATACATAATCGAACCTGTCGTGCCCGGTGAGGAAGATCACCCGGCATTTGGGCCAGTTTTCACGAATGCGCGTAAGAAGCGCCAGGCCGTTCATGCCAGGCATGCAGATATCGGTGATTACTACATCCATCTTCCTGCGGTTAAGCCACACCAGGGCCTCCGTGCCCGAATAGGCCTTGTATACCTCCAGTTGAGGAAGCTTCATTTCAGCAAACCGTTCATACAGCCCATCGGCAATGATGGGCTCGTCGTCCACGACCAGCAGCCTATACATGGTCTGCCCCCTCCAAATCGATGATGAGTTCGGCGCGAAGGCCGCCGTGCTCGTTGACAGAAACCCGAAGGCCGCTGGAAGCGCCGAATCTGAGCCGCAGCCGCCTGTGGATGTTGATGGTGCCGGTGACCTCAACCTCCGGCGCATGATCGCCAAGGCTCCCTTGAAGCTGCTCCAGCCCCTGGGCGGTGACGCCCCCGTTATCATCCACGATCACAAGCAGCTTGCCGCCTTCCGTGCCAAAGGAGACGCGCAGGAATCCGTTGCTTTCCTTGGCCTCCAAACCGTACTTGAACGCGTTTTCCAGCAAGGGCTGTATGATGAGCCGAGGCACCCGCATATCGCCAAAGAGTTCGGGCAATTCTTCAAATTCGATCCTGATTCTGTTGGAAAAGCGCAGCTGCTGAATATCGGCGTATATGCGGGCGTGTTCCACTTCCCGGGAAAGGGGCACCTCGTCTTCGCCGCTTCTGGTGATGTACTTGAAATAGTTGCCAAGCTGCTTCAAAAACAGCATGACGCTTTGATTGTCCTCTGCCTCCGCCATGCTATAGAGGATAAAGAAGGTGTTATAAAGAAAGTGGGGATTGATCTGCGCCTGAAGCTGCTTGAGCTGGGCATTTTGCATCAGGATTTTCTGTTTGTATACCTGGTCGATCAACGCGCCCAGGTTCTTGACCATGCCGTTGAAGCCACCGTAGAGGTAACGGAATTCATCCCGGTGGGAGTAATCGATGTGGATGTCAAAATTTCCGCTCTCCACCTTTTTGAAAGCCAGCACCAGGTTGCGCAGGGGCTTGTGAATCAGGCTGTACAAAGACACGCTGAAAAGCAGAATGATCGCCACGGATACGATGGAGTACAGCCAGAACCATGCCTGATAATCCTTGATGCTGCTTAATGCCTCGCTCTCGGGGATATACTGCGCCAATGTCAGGTCCAGATAATCGTTGGTGGCATAGACGGCTACATGGCGTGCTCTGGCAATGGTCTGAAAATAAGAGCCGCTCTTTTGCCGGCCGGCCTGATCAAGAAGCGCCACGCCCATCTGGTCCCGCTGCACCCCTTCCGCTTTATCCAGAAAGAAAAAATCGCCGGCGGCGTTGGTCAAAAAAAGAACGCGGCTGCCGGTGCCCAAAAGCGCAAGATCCTCCTCCAGCACCTGCCGGGAAAGCCGGACGGTGATCAAAAAGGCAAACTGGCCCATGGCGGTGTTGGAATATAGGTTGGCCACGTTGGAGTACAGCGTCTGACCGTCATAGGAAAGCTGCGAGGAAGAGGAGAGCAGCGGATAGTGAAGCGACTGCGCCGCCTGATCGTCCAATGCCCACTTGACGCCATCCATGGCGGAAATGGTCTTGTTCAACCCCGTGATGCTGACGCTCACATCCTTGATATAGCGGCTGCTGTTTTTGATGGAATGAAGCCGCTGCTGGAGGCGGAGCATGGCCTGGACTTTTGAATAGTCATCCATGATCGGGGCGGCGTAGGTCAGGTCGTTGAGGTTGTCGTCGGTGACGCAGTCATATTGCAGGAGCTTGATTCGCTGCATCTCCGTCTCCAGCCCGCTTAGATAAAAGGTGGCCTGGGCGATCATGGAATTGTTCAATTCCGTGCGGACGGAACGCACCCCCCAGTTGTGGATGCTGATGCCGATGGCATAGATGGGCGCTGTGACCAGCAAAAAGGTGATTGCCAGCCTTAAAAAAACCGTATGCTTCCATGCCATTTTCATGATATGCCCCCTTGCTTGGGTGTCTTTCATCCCCTGCGTGCCCGCTGCCTCGCAAAGGCGCTTCGCTTTTATACCGCTTGCCCCGGCGCTTTTCGCGCTAGTCGGCGCAGATTGTCCATACCCTTTAACAGCCAGTTCCTTTCCGTCAAAAGGGTGGAGCCGATATCCTCCTGCCAGGGCAGCCATGATTCCAGTATCCAGGAAATATCCGCCCGCAGGGCATTCTGGGCCAGGGCAAGATCCAGCATTCCCTCGCCGGCCACGGCCCCCACGACATCAAAGCCCAGCATGGTGGGCTTTCTTAAAATCGTATAGTCTTTGCAGTGAAAATTCACCGTCCGGGGACCAAGGGTATGCAGTACCTCCCGGAAGCTTTCTCCCAGGCCCAGGTTGTTCACGGCGTCCAGACAGACGCCGATATAGGGGCTGTCCGCCGCCTCCGTAAGGCGTCGGAGCCATTCGCTTGGATAATGGTCGTGGTTTTCAATGGCAAGCATGACCCCGGCGGCTTCAAAGACCGGCTTCACCGCGCGGAGCCTGCGCAGCGCTTCCTCAAAATCCGGCCGGTCTGTTCCGTCATGGGGCAGCGTGCGCACAAGCTTTGCGCCCAGCTCCCCGGCGATATCCAGATATTGCAGCAGGTTATCCGGCGCAAGGCCCCTCGTGCCGGCCTCCAGGGTAATGCCCCGGAGACGGGCTTCCCGGTGAAGCTCCTTCAACATCCCCCGGGGTAGGGGATGAAGCGGCAGGTTATCGGCGATTTGCAGCACCTGCGCCCCGGTTTCGGCCGCCAATTGCAGCAGTTCCATCGCCCCCATCGGTCCTGGGGGGACGGGATACCCTGCCACGCCGATGGCCCAGGGGCAGGACCAGGACGAAATACCGATTTGCATCATGCCGCCTCCCCATACGCATTACTCCAGCACGTCCAGCACCAGCACCCAGTCGCAGCCCTTGCCGCAGGAGGGCGGCACAAACATTGCCTGGGCGGGCGGCACAACGGCAAAGACCTTGCTTTCACCCGATCTGGGGTCGAACCATGCCGCCTTGAGCGCCTTGCCGCCCATGGGCGCAAGGCAGGCGCGGATAGGCAGGCCCAGGGGTGAATATAAAAAAGCATACTTTTCGCCCCGCGCGGCGCACTGGTGAGCCATTTTCGCCGGGTCGTCGGCAACCAATTCCGGCGCGGGCCGCAGTTCAAAGTAAGGGCGGCTCAGGCGGAGCTTTACAAGGTGTGCCATCTGCTTTGCGCCGTCATGGTGCATGACTTCCTGCCAGCGGTAGGGCCAGTAGGGCGTAGGCTCGGTACTGAAGCGCCAGACGCTGTGGTTGCCGTAGGTATGGCCGCATACGCCCTCCATCAGGTTCCAATAGGCGTTTTGGCGCACATCGGCATCATCCCATAAAAATTCATAATCGGCCCTGAAGCAGGCGGGATGGTCCTCATAGCGGGGTTCGGAATCCATAAAGGGTTTCGCTTCCGCTTCGCCGGTGCGGCGCACCAGCTGCCAGCTGTCGTAGCAGCCGGTATCATGGCCCGACTGCACGGTATGAAAGTCGATATAGTCCTGTCCGGCCACAAAATCCGCAGAGGATGCCCAGCCCACGGGGTGGAAGGTGATCAAATGCTTTTCGTCCGCCTGGCGTATGGCCTCGCCCATGGCACGGATGATATCCCTGTGCATTTGCGTTTTCAGCGGCCGGTCTCCGCCCAATATCCATATGATGTTCCACTTATCCTTATAGCGATTGGCAATCCACTCACCATAAATGCGGGCGTTTTCAGGCGTGAAAATCACCGGGCCTTTGGCCCATTCAGGGTTGAAGTTGCTGCCCCAGGTAGGCAGAAGGGCAATAAGCAACCCTTTTTCCGCGGCAGCGTCCACAGCGAAATCCACATGCTTCCAATAGTTATAGCTCTCATCCACATCCGGCGCAGTGGGATCATACGCGCCGCCCCGCTCTTTCAGGGGTACCCGCCCATAGGCATTGGGCTCTTGGAGCCCGTCAAATTCAGCCAGGGCAACCGCCTGGATCACATTAAAGCCCTGGGCCGCCCGTATGGACAGATAGTATTCGATCTCCGCCTTGGACAAGCGGTGGAAAAGCTCCCAGGCCGTATCCCCCAGATAGAAAAACGGGGTTCCGTCCTCCCACTGCAAATACCGGCCGCCTTCATGCACTTTCAGTCTTTTCATGTCACGCCCCCGCTTTCGTCAAGTGCAGCATCTGCCCCAGCACTTCCTTTATGCTTTCCGGCTCAAATACTTTTTTCCAATCCTCCCGCAGCACATGGCGCCTGCCATACTCCACGGCGATCATGGCGGCGTCGGAAAAGGGATTGCTGCTTTTTAAGGTGATGGCCAGCGGGATTTGAATATGCCCCAGCAAAAAGGCCCGGGCGGCCTCCTCCGGCACGCCCCGGCGCACAGCCTCGTCAATGGCCTCCTTCATGACCGTGGCGCACAGGGCAATTACGACCTCCGCCGCCGCAGGTTCCAGAATGGCCATTTGTTCCACGGTGATGCGGTGGCACTTTGAGACGGGATTGAACATATGCACGCAAAGCTGCTGCGCCTCTATAAACGCTTCCTCGCCCCCCTGCATCAGGGCGATGACGATGTCCTGAACCGCTGCCGTACCGCCAAACAAATCCGCCTTTTCCTCGGGCGTGTCCCTATCTCCAAAAAGCGGCGGATGGCAGGGATGGGTCACCACAAAGGCGCAATCCTCCCGGGTATAAAGCTGCCCTGCGTGGGCGGCGGCAGGGTCCAGTGTGATCACCGTGGCACCGGGTTTCAGCAGGGGTACCAGCCGCCTGGACAGGGCGGGCAGTGCAGCGTCAGGCAGCGCAAAAACAACCAAATCCGCCTCCTGCACAGCCTCCTCGGTAGGCAGGACCGCGAGCCCCTGGGTTTGAAGGGCGGTAAGACCCGCCTCATCCTTTTCGCAGCAGAGGAAGCGATACCCGAATTTGATAAGATTCGGCACAATCCGTCTGCCCATTTTGCCGCCAGCGCCTATGAGCGCCACCAATTTGTCTGTCGCCACAAAAAAACCTCCTTATCATGTGTCCAGCATGGACATGGTTTGAGAAAGCTCATACTTCAGTGCCCGCATCCGCTCGATCAGCCCGCCGTAGGCCGGGTGATCTGCGCTTTCATTGATGGCGCCCATCCGGTCTTGAAAGGCCGCCATGCGCCGTGCCCCTTCCGCCCAGGGAATGGTGTAGGCGAACCCCAGGTCTGCCTTGGCCAGGCTGCTGTCGAAAATATTATCGTACTTGAAGTTCAAATCGCACCAACTGCATGCCCTGGGCGCGGCCGCCAGCAAAAGTTCAGTAGAGACACCCACAAAGGTAACGGGAGGCGCGTTCAGCGCATCCGCCACGGCTTGATAGTATTGCATCCAGGTCATGGCCTCATCCCCGGCCAGCGTATACGCCTTGCCATACGCGCCAGGATTTCCCGCCGCCCGGGCGATGGCGGCGCCCACATCATCCCGGTGGGCGGAGCACCACAGCGTCAGGCCGTCGCCCATCACAATCACCGGCAAGCCCAGCCGGATCCGGCGCATTACCGCCAGGCCGGAATTCAAAATGCCGATGGGGGTGCTTTGGTCGTTATAGGTGGCCGCCGGGCGCACGGTGGTCAAGGCGAAGGCGCCTCCAGCCGCGGCCTCCTCCAATATTTCCTCCATGCGCACCTTGTCAAAGGCGTAGGAAAAGCGGGGATCGGCGCCACGGGGCGCGCCTGGCCCAATGGGATAAGAAGGCGCGGGCTTTGCGAAAATGTCCACGGTGGAGCAGAAAACGAACTGCGCCGTGCGCCCGGCAAAGGCCCGGACCGCGCTTTTCGCATCCATAGGCGTATAGCCCACCATGTCAATCACGCAGTCCCAGCTTCCGTGTCTTGCCATTTCCAATTCAAAATCGGCATGACGCGTCCTGTCCGCCCGGATGAAGCCGCAATCCGGCCGGCCTTGGCCGCGCCCGCAAACCGTTACCTCACAACCCCTTTTGAGCAGCGTATCGGCAACCGCCGTGCCAATGTTGCCCGTGCCGCCAATCATCAGCACCTTCATGTTGCGGCACCGCCCTCCATATCCTTCAAAGCCACTACACTGCCGGTGTCCTGGGAACGGATGGCCGCAAACACCGCGCGCATGGTTTGCAAATTATCCTCGCCGCTGGTTTCAGCCGGCCTGCCGCTAAGGTACGCTTCCCGAAGTGCCGTAAGGCACCGGGGAATGGCAGTGAACACATGCCCGCCGTGCAGGTCCCAATCCTCCTGTGGAATGTAGGGCAGCACCGGCCAGGTTCTCGGGTCCACAATGTGGGTCTTTCCTTCCCGCTCCACATGGATCAGATTGTCACCATCCAAGGTCAGGCAGCCGGCTTCACACTGAACAAACACCTTGTAGTGGAAGCGATGGGCCAGCGTGCATACAACCGGCAGCTTGCTTTCCATCTCCAGCAGGTTTAGGGCCGTATCCTGCGCGCCGATATCCCCATAAGAAACCACAGGCTTGGCGTATACGCTTTTGATATCTCCAAACAAATAGCGTACCACGTCAAAAATATGAGGCCCCATGTCTCTTAAGGCCATGTGGTCCATTTGGGCCAGGGCCGGCTGCCTTTGGATGATGCCCCTGTCGGGGGAGCGAAGCTGCACATGGGCGTGCAGGGGGCGGCCCAAGCTGCCTTGCGCCAGCCATTCCTTAACGGGGGCAAACTGGGGCTGATAGCGGAAGTTTTCATGAACGGCATACCAAATGCCGGCTTCGCGGCAGGCTTTGACCATACGCTCACAGCCGGAAAGGCTGCGGGCCATGGGCTTTTGGCAGATGACTGCCTTTTTATAATGAGCGGCCAGGAGGACCAGGGGCTCGTGGGCATCCACATCGGCAATGATGTCGGCGATGTCAAACTCGGCGTTTTCAAAGACCGCTTCGGGAGTGTCATACACGGCGGGGATGTGAAAGCGCTCCGCCGTCATCCGCGCCCGCTCCGGCGTGCGGTTCCAGGCGGCCGCCACCTGCACGCCGATGGCCTGCCATGCGGCAATTTGAAACTGCGCCCAGTAGCCCGTGCCGAATACGGCAACGCGCAATTGCCTTTCACTCATACCCTTTCCTCCGCCAGCCTGTTTGCAAGGCCAAATACCTCCCTGGCCGTGCCGCCCAGCACCCTTGCAAGCGCCTCCCCCTCAGGGAGCAGCGTCCGGTACTTGCAAAGCTCCACGGGAATGTTCACCGCGTGGTCGGAGGAGAACAGGATCTTCCCCGGCCCTATGGCTTCCAGCGCCTTGCGCACGTTCAGTATGCTCAGCCAGCTGGGCTCCAGGTACACATGGCTGTGCCGCCGGGCCAGGGACAGCGCCTGGGCAAAGAACAGGTCGGTGCCGGCGTGGGCCAGGATGATGGGCACCTTTGCAAAGCCTGCCGCAACGGTTTCCAGCGCCGCGGGGTCCGCAAAGGGGATGCCCGCACCCGTATGCACCATCACCGGTACGTTCAGCGCCGCCGACACCTCAAACACATGCCGGCCATCCCTGGAGGCTGGATGGGCGGCATGGGCGATGGGCGTGAGCTTGATCCCCACAAAGCCCAGCTCCTTCACGCATCGGGCTGCCTCGCCCTCGTATTCCTCAGGCCGCAGATGCGGGTTGATGGAAGCCATGCCGAAATACCTGCCGGGATGTTTATTGCACATGGCTGCGATGCGGTCGTGAATGGCGGTGGTATCCGCCAAATACGGCCGTGGCACAAAGGGCTGTATGACGGCGCCGGAGATATGGCAGTGTTCATGCCAGGCCAGCAGCTCCTCCTCGGTGGATTCCTCGTCAAATACCACGTCATGGCCCAAATGCGCGTGAGCGTCCAGTATCAGCATGTTCATTCCCCCTGTATAATCCATTCTTCGATAGACATCTTCACGGCGTCCAGCAGGGCTTTTTCATCGCCGGCCGCTGCCGCGTTATAGATTTGCCTGTGGATAGCCAACGCGTGGGCCCTGTTCCCCGCGTGCCGGTAGGTCTGCCTGATGGTAGGTTCAAAAAAGCGCAGTATGAATGCATACAGTTGCTCGATCAGCACATTGCCGGTGGCCTTGCCCATAGCAAGGTGGAAGGCAAGGTCCAGCTCCGCCCACCGCTCCTCCTCCATGGCTTCCTCCGCCGGCGCCTTTTCCATGCGCCCGATGGCCTCCTCCATGGCCCTAATGCCTTGGGCGCTTTGGTTGCGCAGGATGGCCCGGGCAACATCCAGTTCGATCATTTCCCGGAACTCCGCCATCTGCCTGGAGTTGTAGTCGTTCATCATCAGCCGCAGCAGGAAAGGGTCCAGCATGGACCGCCCGATATCTTCGGAAATATAAGTCCCATTCCCCCGGCGGATTTCCACCACGCCCAGCGCGGCCAGAATCTTCATCGCTTCCCGCACCGACCCTCTGCTCACGCCCATGCCCTCGGCCAGCACGCTTTCATTGGGAATTTGGTCGCCGGGCTTGAGCTTTCTTTGCATAATCAAATCCCGGAAGCGGTTCACTACCGAATCCACCGCCGATTCCTGGCTATGGGCATTCACAAACAATGCTTCGTTCATTGGTTTTTCCTCTCAGTACATGCTATAATAAGACATCAAACGTCGGATGTCTTATTATAGCATGCGGCAAACGGGTGCACAAGGGGGCGCAAAATGTTTTGGCGCTATAACGCGAAATGGGGGATACGATGAAAATATTGATCATACGCCACGCCGAACCGGGTTATGCCACCGACTCGCTGACGGAAAAGGGGCAGGTAGAGGCCGAACTGCTCAGCCGGCGGCTGGCCGGCATGAGTGTTTAGGATATATTCTGTTCCCCGCTTGGCAGGGCGCGCGATACGGCTGCGCCGACGCTTGAAAAGCTGGGCTGCCAGATGGAAATAATGCCGTGGCTCCGGGAATTTTCAGGCACCGTGGCGCATCCATTCGAAAACCGGAAATGCATACCGATCTACATGCGAATGATCGGCCCGAGGCCTATATGGCGGACATCAACAGCCATATAGGCCAATACATAAACAAATGCGCCGATCTGATTCCCGGTTGGTTATTACCCGTAGGATCTGCTGGCGGATACCTCAAGCACTTCCCCGGTCTGGGCGTCGATGGTCACCGAGGCGCCGAGGACGCCGTCGCCGGAGGAGGCTTCTGTCAGCAGGATGTACCATATCCGTTTTCCTGACACGTCCACGTGAAAGTTTGTCATCACCTTGAGGCTGTCCAAATACTGCGCACCCAGCACGCTGTCGTATTCCTGGTGCAGCATTTTTTTCGCCAGGGCCACAGCCTCCTCCTCGGGCATGTCCCCTTCTTCCGGCAGGGCGGGGAACTCCGCGGCTTGGCTTAGATCCTCATGCCACAGCGAATAGATGGTTTTTTCCTTCAGCGGCCAGAATAATGGATCCTCCCCATAAGCCGCCGCCCACTGCCGTTCCATTTCCTGGGCGGTATCGGCGGTATACCCCACCGCGTCCAGCGCCTGCCAGAAGGAGGCCGAAGCGCGGTCGGAATACCATAGGGCGGGTCTGCCGTCCGGGCGCAGGGTGGCCATGGGCGCCGGGAGGTCGGGGATTTCCGCCTTCGCTATCCAGGAAGCCTCCACGAACTCACCCGTCACCGCGTTGAGGGCGGCGTATCCCACCACATCGCTTTGGGTAGGCGTAATGCTTACAAACTGGATCATCCACTGCCTGTCTCCCATCTGCGGGGTGTTGAAGGTAAAGGATACGGCGGCTTTCAGCCCGTCAAACCAAGCGGCGTCATGGGCGCCGGCCTCCGCCTGGCGGAAGGCCTGCCAAGCCAGCCCAACGGCCTGATCCCGGGGAATATCCCCCTGCGCGGGCAAGCCGGGAAGCACTGTGGCGCCCGGGCCCAGGTTATGCCAGATGGCGTCTATGGCCTGGGCCTCCAGCGGCCAGAACATGGTATCTGTTCCGTATTCCCTCTCCCATTGGGCCATCAGCCTGCCGGCGGTATCGCTGGTATACCCCACCGCGTCCAGGGCCCTCCAATAGTCATCCGGCGCGGCGTCGGAGTACCAGAGCCTGGGTGTCCCGTCAGGCCGGGCCACGGTTCCCGCGCCTTGCGGCAAGGGGTTTTTCAGGCCCACGGCAGGATTGGCGCTGGACACATACGGGTCCGTCCAAGACGTTAATGTTTGGCTGAAGTCGATACGGCGCGGTTCGCCGGTATAGGCGTCAAGCTCCGCCATGTGAATGCCTCCGCCCTCCGTTTGGACCCAGAACGTTACCTTCCAGATAGGCCCGCCCTCCTGAGCGAAATAGACGGCGGAGACACGGTACCCCTCAAGCAGCGCCGCCTCCGGCCCGCCTGCCGCGGCCACGGCCCGGGCGGCGGCTTCCACGGCCGCTTCCCTGGGAAGGGCGCTGTCCCCCGGCAGCGCGTAGGCTTGCTTGAGCACGGTCCGGACGCCGTCAGACAAGGCCCCGGGATTGTTGCGGGCCGCCTGGGCTGTCTCCTTCTGAAACGCCAGCCAGGTGCCCATGCTCCAGGAGGCATGGTCGCCATACAAGTCTCTGTACAGGTCCAGCACCTCATGGGCAGCCAGCGCCGGCCTGCCTTCCTCCCCCAGGCCCATTTCCCGCCCGGCATCCTTTACGGTGCCGTCGGACAGAAGCGTCAGCGTATAGCTGCTATGGGCGGGATCCAGAGCCTCGTAGGCAATATACCATTGCCGGCCCTTTTGATAGGGGTTGTCGCTGTATGCCATGTACTGAAGGTGCCTTAGGTATAGTTGGGTATCGGTAACCTTTGCATCTTTGTCAAAATGGTCCCGGATATAGGCATGGGCAATGTCCAGCGCCTGCGCTTGCGAAATTTCGTTCCCTTCCGGCACAAACAGCTCCCGGAATTCTTTAAGTCCGCCCTCCACCAGCAGCTGGTCGTACCAGGCCTGGTCCTCAATGCTCCAGGTGCTGGGATAAAAGCCCAGCTCTGCCCTGGCGAACAGGCGCAGGACCTCAGACTTGTAATTTTCGTCGTGGCGGTTGAGCGCCGCCACGTCTTCCCTGTCCAGCGCCACGCCATAGCTTTCTGCCAGCCGCAGGATTTCGTTCATCTCATTCTTGTCCCAGCTTTCCGAGGCGTTTTCCAACGCCTTGGGGAACAGCACCCGGTCCACAAACTCCTTGTTGCTAAGGATCACGGCGGCCAGCGCACCGATCACAGCGAGAATCAGCGCCAGGGCCAGCACAAGCCCCAGGGAAAGTTTTCTTTTCATCGTTTTTCCTCCACGCACCTTGTCAAGAATGGCGGCGCGGCTTGCGTCCGATGCGTACAGGCAGGCAAGATGGGCGTCCATGGCGCGTTTGATTCTATTTTTCATCCTGATCCCTCCCCGTAAGCGAACAGCGCAAAAGCCCAAGCGCCTTTTTCAAACGGCTGTGGGCGGTGGAGCGGCTGATGGAAAGCGCCCTTGCGGTTTCTTCAAGGGTCATTTCCTGATAGTAATACAAAAGGATCACCTGCCTGTACTTTTCCCCAAGACGCAGAATGTCCAGAAACAGCGTCCTGTCCTCGGGGGCGACGGCCTGCCAGGCAGCCGGGAGCTCGCCAATCTCCTTGGACATGTCCACATGCCGGAACCACCTTGTGCGCCTGTATCCGCGGCACACATTGATGGCGATGCGGATCAGCCAGGTTTTTTCGCTGCACCCATTGCGCCCCTCAAAGGTATCCATGGCGTGCCATGCCTTCAAAAAGGTGTCCTGCATGGCGTCCTCCGCCAGAGCGGCATCGGACAGGCATACAAAGCAAACCCGGAGCACTGCGTCCGCGTGCTCGGTGATCCATTGGTTCAGCCGCTGCTCACGGTCCGCGCCTGGTACCTTGGCGCCAACCATGGCCATCACCTCCCTCGCTTTAATAGACGCGGCAATGGGCAGATATTTCCGGCCTGTTTAAATATTTCTTTGCAGCCTGGCTGCAAAAATGCGAAAGCATCGCCATGGTTCCGCTTACGGTGCGGCAACACCATTTGGTTGCATAGGGAAATCAGGCGATGATTTATAGGAAGGGAATCAATGTGAAGTATTGGGTTGCATAGCGCTTCGGATTTTACGGGGTACATTTATAGATGCCTTTAATACGAATAAATGATACGCCAAAGCGATAGCTCCCAGCAACCGTTTGTTTGTATTGACTTTTGCGTCATTACACACCTGATCACTCAAAAAATGATACAATGAAAACCGCCATGGATTTGGCGGCTTTCTTATTTTGGACGTCAGAATAAGCTTAATCCAGTAGGATACCATAGTATGATTATGCGGCTTTATTGCCAGATAATGTTAGCGTGCATTTCTGCCTATAGGTGCTTTGATATTTGCCAGGGGATTGCCAATTTTTTTCATGCGAAGATTGGCAAGGGGTATGCAGGGTGCTGCATCAGAATCATGGGTGTTGCACCTGAGCTTGTGGGTTAGGGGGAAATCGAAATCCCCCTATCCCCATTCTGCGCTTTCGTCGACCCCGGCAAGACCTGTCCCTTGCATCTGTGTGCTTATTTATTTTACTAATGGTTACCGTCCCTTTACCGCAGCGGGTGTTTTGACACAGTCCGTCGTCCGCCGTGCTACTGGTTTGCGCTTATCTTCTCCGCCAACTCATTCAGGTACACCCACCGATCCATCTTGATCGCCAACTCAGTCTCAAGCCGTTCTTTTTCTTCAAGAAAGGGCATCAACCTTTCATAGTCGCTGGCATATTGGGTGATACTGGCCTCGGCCTGCCGAAGCCTTTCTTCAAGAAGCGCCATGTCAGCATCAATGGTGTCGAATTCACGCTGTTCCGCGAATGTGAACTTGAGCTTCGTTTGCTTTTTTTCCGGGCGCGCTGACTCGGTTGATTTTGGTTTGCCGCTCTTGCCGGCTTTGCTGAACGCGGCCGCATCCGGATCGCCGGCTTCCGGATCGCGTTTTTCCAGATAATCGGAATAACCGCCGGTATACTTGCGTATTTCGCCCCCCTCCCGGAATTCAAAGATCGTATCCACAACCTTGTCCAGGAAATACCGGTCATGGGATATGGCGATGACCGCGCCGTTAAAGCCCTCCAGGTAATCCTCAAGCACGGTCAAGGTGGCCGTATCCAAGTCATTGGTAGGTTCATCCAACAGCAGAATATTAGGCGCGCCCATCAAAACGCGTAATAAGTAAAGCCGCCTCTTTTCACCGCCGGAGAGTTTGCTTACAGGTGTCCATTGCACGCTGGACGGAAACAAAAACCGTTCCAGCATCTTCGATGCGGAGACCGTGCCCTCGTTTGTTTCGATTTGATCTGATTCTTCGCGGATATAATCGATCACGCGCGTGGAGGCAGGGGGCGTGTCCCACACCTGGGAGACATAGCCGACCTTTACGGTTTCGCCCAGCACCACGGTACCGGAATCCGGCGCCAAAACGCCCGCGATCATCTTCATCAGCGTGGTTTTGCCGCAGCCATTTCTGCCGATGATCCCGATGCGCGCATCCCGCAGCAGCACATGCAAAAAATCCTTCACGATGCAGCGGCCGCCAAAGGATTTGCTTACATGGCTTATTTCAATGGTCTTTTTGCCCAGCCTGGAAGATACGGAATCCATGATAAGCGTCGCTTCCGGTGCGGCGCTCGTCCCGTCTTGCAAAGCCTCGAAACGCTCGATCCGGGATTTGGCTTTCGTGCCGCGCGCCCTCGCGCCCCGTTGTATCCACTGAAGCTCGCGCCTGTACAGGCTGCGGTTTTTGCGCTGGGTGGCAGCCTCCATTTCCTCGCGCTGAGCCTTGAGCGCCAGGAACTGCGCGTAGTTTCCGCTATAAGAATATAAGACGCCTGCCTCGATTTCAACGATACGGTTGGTTACGCGGTCCAGGAAATAGCGGTCATGCGTGACCATGACGATGGCGCCGGTGTAGCGCTTTAAATAGGACTCCAGCCATGCCACCATATCGCTGTCCAGGTGGTTGGTGGGCTCGTCCAAAATCAGCAGCTCGCAGGGGCACATCAGTGCGCGGGCAATCGCAACGCGTTTTTTTTCGCCCTCGGACATCATGCCGGTGTCCATCTCAAAATCCGTAAAGCCCAGCCTGGTCAGGATGGTTTTGGCTTGATATTCCGAACCGTTCTGCGTCTTTATATCCGATGGCCCAAGTACAATGGAAAGCAGTGACGCACCCTTTTCGAATACGGGGTTTTGCTGCAAATACGCAATACGGGCGCCGGAAGCCTTGCTGATCGTGCCTTTGTCCGGCGGGGTCAGTAAGGCAAGGAGATTGAGCAGCGTGGTTTTGCCAGTGCCGTTGACACCGATAATGCCGACTTTATCGGTGCTGTTCAAGTAGAGAGACACATCCTGCAAAAGCGGTTTTTCAGAAAAGCTTTTGCTGATCTTTTCAGCAGATAACAGGATCAAGTTACACCTCGTACCGTTTGTGATTTTACTAAAATGATTTTAGCACAGAAACGGCATGTTTGAAAGGAATATGCGCATCACCGTACCCGCCAGCGAATCGCATCCACCATCCCCATCGCGGCATTCGTGATCCGCTTGGGCTGCGCGGCAAAGAACTCTACCACCGGCTCGTCCTTTTTGATATTCCAAATTCCCGCGACACGCCCGTTCACCGCGACCGTAGGATTGCATATGCCGGATTTGAGGATTACCTTGCTTTTGTATTCCGCCGGCAAGACCGCGCTCCGATCTGCATACGACACGATGAACGGGTCAAAGCCGGATAGCAGCGTAAGCTCAGGGATGTCCGCGGTCTCATGATCGCCGGTATCATAGTACCGGCTGCCGTTTAACTCAAAGCTATGAAATTCATCCAGCGGAAGTTTACGCAGCTTATCCGCTTCGTTTTTCCAGAAACCAAAAAACCATGCCGCGTCATGTAGTGTCGCTGGACCGTATGCGGCAAAAAACCTGCGGACCAGCCCGGGTAACACCTCATCCAAAGCCTGTGTCGGTTCTGCCGATATCAAATCGAAATCGCGGCTGGTCATATCGCGGAACGCGACCAAACCCAGTCTGGCCAGGTGTACAAAAATGCCTCCCCAGGGTGAAAACATCACGTCGATCAAATCCGCATCATACCGGGCCGCGAAAATGCGCCGGAACTCGGTGCGTGAGTACACACCGTCCTCCATATACCGCAGCACTTCATTCGCAAAGCTTTCCACAATGCTCTGGCCGAAATGGCGGGCAAGATACGACTCGCCCGCGTGCAGCGCCAGCAGCTCAGGCAAATCCTCATACACCACGCCGTGCAAGGTTCCGCGATAGAGCCATGTTTTGGTGAGCTTCGTCTTCCAGCCGGCGATGCCGGCGCCGCGAATGATGGCCGAAAAGGGCACATTGCGGTAAAACCAGCTGTGCAGGCCGAGCAGCTCATGCGCGAGGGTTTCGATATCCTCGCATCCCCTGGACAAGTAAAGGCCGTGCATGCGCTTGCGAATGATCCGTTCGGTTAAATTCTTCTCATCCATGTTGACCCTCATGTTCGCTTCAAAGAGCATTTTTACCATTTATCATGATTCCATGGAATGGCCAAGCTTCAAACCATGGGGCAGTTCTGTCGGTTACCATATGACGAATCATATATCAACAAGTATACAATAATTGTTCTTGTGACTCCAGTCAAAAATATCGGGCTGCCGACTGGTATGTTTTGTGCAGTTGGGAGGACTACCCGAACCGTAAAGCAAAGATGGTTGGGGGGCGGCTGTTCATCCAGCAAATGCGTATTGTTTTTATTTGATATGGATTCTATTCACAGGCGTCTCCCCTGCCGATAGGCGGATAGGAGCCGCCTTTCTTACCGCGGCCCTTGTGTATCCTGTAAAAAGTGGGAATTGCATGCAAAAGAGTCTTGACATGGGGCATTGCATAGCCCTATAATCAATGCAAATGCAAACCGTTTGCATTGATTGCCCATCAAAGAAAGGTCAAGGAACGCGTATGTACCAGGACAAAGTGCTCGTATGCAGGGACTGCGGCAGGGAATTTGTGTTCACCGCCGGAGAGCAGGAATTCTACGCGGAAAAGGGATTTCAAAACGAACCGACCCGCTGCAAGGAATGCCGTGCAAAACGCAAAGCGGAAAGAGGCGATGGGGGAAACGGCAAAACGCTTTATACGGCGATCTGCGCGGAGTGCGCAAAAGAATGCCAGGTTCCTTTTCAGCCCCGGGGTGATAGGCCGGTCTATTGCAGCGAGTGTTTTGCAAAGCACAGGGCCAACAATTGGGCGTAACAAAAACGGACCTGAAAGAGGAGGTACGGACATGAAGAAACTTGTAGGCATCCTGATGATTTTGACGCTGGCGATAACCCTGATGATTTCGCTTCCGGCCGCAGCCCAAGGAGAAAAGCTTTCGGTATACGCCAGCTTTTACCCCATGTACGATTTCGCCGCCAAGGTGGGCGGCGACAAGGTCACCGTGGTGAATATGGTTCCCGCGGGCATGGAGCCTCACGATTGGGAGCCTGCCGCGTCAGACATTGTAGGATTGGAAAATGCCGACGTCTTCATCTACAATGGCGCGGGGATGGAGCATTGGGTCGACAAGGTGCTTGAAACCCTTTCCAACAAGGACCTGACAGCGGTCAACGCTTCAGAGGGGCTGACGCTGCTGGAAGGCCATCATGATGAAGAGGAAGGGGAAGAGGAGCACGGGGAAGATGAGGAATTCGATCCCCATGTCTGGCTCAGCCCCTTAAACGCCAAGGCTCAAATGGAAAAGATCAAGAACGCTCTGGTGGCAGCCGATCCTGACAACGCAGCCTACTATGAAGAAAATTTCGCCAAGTACGCTGCGGAATTCGATGCTTTGGATACGGAGTTCAAGCAGGCGCTGGAGCCGCTTTCCAACAAAGCAATCGTCGTTTCCCACCAGGCCTTCGGCTATCTATGCACCGCCTATGGCTTGACACAGGAGAGCATTGAGGGGCTTTCCCCTGATTCTGAGCCGGATCCGGCCAGGATGGCGGAGATCATTGATTTTGTCAAGGAAAACAAGGTTTCTACCATCTTCTTTGAAGAGCTGGTCAGCCCCAAGGTAGCTGAAACCATTGCCAGCGCCACCGGCGCCGTTACCGAGGTCCTGAGCCCCATTGAGGGCCTGACCGACGAGCAGATCGCTGCCGGGGCGGATTACTTCTCCGTTATGCGGCAGAACCTTGCCGCGCTGGTGAAGGCGCTGCAATAGGCCCAAAGGGCAATAGCGGCATACCGCCGGAAACAGCGCCGGCCTTAGCGGGCCGGCGCTGTTCAGACCACTGACAAAGCCCTGCTATTTTTTAAGCAGCAGGGCTTTAGACGTTTATGAGGAAAGAATAAGCAAAAAAGGGGCGAAGGAAGAGGGCGATCCTCTTCATATTTTGGACAGCCGCAGTCAGGAAAGACTGCTCGCGCATGTTGGCTCGTCCGAGCATGCGGGCAGTACGGAAGCCATGATTCTCTTTTGCTTCGGCAAAGGAGCGCTCAATGGTCTCCTTGCGCCATTGATAGAGGCGCTGGCCTCTTTTTGATTTGGTGAAAGCATTGATCTGCTCCAGGGCATCCTGCCAGAGATGGCGCTGTACTTGCCGGCGCGTAGCTTTCTCTGCGAAGCATTTTTCCCGTCTTGGACAAGAGGCGCAGATTTTGGGATCACTGCAGTATTGCCGGTAGCCTTCGCGGTTGGTGGTCCTATGCGTCAGCAGGTGTTTTTCCGGACAGATATAGGCGTTGCGTTCGGGGTCATAATCAAAGCGATGCTTTCCAAAGTGCTCTCCCTTGTGGGTGTGGCGCCGATATCCAATGACCCCTTGAATTCCCTGGGCTGACAGCAGGCGGGCGATGATGGCGTTGTGGTATCCGGCATCCAGACCCATGTGCTCCGGCAGGTATCCAAGCCGCCTGCAGATGTCGCGAAGAATGTCCGGCACAGGGTCCGCATCATTTACGTTGGCCGCGGTCACGCGCACGTTGACGATCACATTGCAGCGGCTGTCCACCGTCCGGTGCTCGCTGTAATGGAATCCGTCCGGCTTGCCCTCCCTGTGCTGCTGGCCGCTGTCCGGATCCGTGCGGCTCTGCTGTATCTCCCTGGTGGGCGGCGGCGGATCATCATCCCGGTCAAAAGGCTTCTTCCCGAGCGCTTTCCGGTCCGCGTCCACCGCCGCGTCCAGTTCCGCCAGGTATTCCTTGGGCGTTGTCTCCACGGTAACCGTCTGCTTCTTGTGCTTGTTCGCTTTTGCCTTCACATGCGTCGAATCGGTGTACATCACTTTCCCCGACACCAGACCCTTCTCGACCGCCTGCCGGAGAATCTCATCGAAGATTTCCTCCGCGATGTTGTTGCCCCGGAATCGCCGCCGTCGGTTCGCGCTCAAGGTCGTCGCGTCCGGCGCTTTTTCCGTGACCCCCAGTCCGCAGAACCACTTGTAGGCCAGATTGTAGTTGACCTCTTCCTCCAGACGGCATTCTGACCTCACGCCGTACAGGTAGCCGATGAAGATCATCCGGAACAAAAGCTCCGGATCGATCGCCGGCCGCCCATTGTCCGGACAGTACAATGGCTCGCACAGCTTATGGATAAAGCTGAAATCGACCGCACGGTCGATCCGCCGCAGCAGATGATTCTCCGGTATCATCTGCTCCAGTATCACAATTTCCATTTCCCCTTGCTTCGCTCGATTCAGTAGCATCTTTCATCACCTGGTGTTTATTTCGACATTCGCTCTCCTCTTTCCTTTTGGTTCTTAATAAAAAATTGCCCGCTGATACTTTGTCAACGGGCTGGCCACGCGTTTCACGCGTGGTTTTGATTGGTTTGCAGCGCCGGGTCGCGGCTTTGCCATAGCGCAAGCCGCTCTCCCGTCTTGTTAAGGGATGCGCCGGAGCGCCTGGCGGTCAGCACCGTATTGTTTCGCAGGTTATACAGCTCCATGGAATTAATGTTGGCGTCCATGCTGATAATCGCGTTGATGGCCGTGATCAGCCGCCACCTGGCCGCGTAGTCCAGTTCGCCGTCCGGCTGGCACCACTGCTGGATATCCGCCTTGGTCTGCTTGTCCACCTCCAGGGCGTAAAACTGGTCGGAATACGCCTTGAGGCTTAATTCCAGCCGTTCTTCCAGCCAGCCGATGCTCATGTGCCTTACGCTGATGACTTGGCTGTACAAGGAATCATAGGTGGTCTTCATGGCGAAAAGGGTGACCAGAAGCACCAGACCGATGGATATGCCTGCCGCGCCCCAGAAGATTTTTTGTTTCAGCGTAAGGCTTTTCCGCCTTACCGATCCGCTTTTTGTCATGTTGCGTCACCCCAGCGTCGTTTGGCCTGATTGTACACTATATGCGCTGGAAACACAACGCAAGGGGAATGTTGTCAGTTTCAATCACATCTTAACGCAAAAAAGCGGACGCATAAATGTCCGCCCAAGGGTCTTCATTGATCATTTGCCCAGGGAATGTACGATGCGGCAGGCCTCGGTGAGCAGCACCTTCAAAATAATGATCGCGGAAAGCAGATAGAAGCTGATCTGCCAGAAGACCTGCTTGCGGATGATGAGAGACGCCAGCCCGGACAGGAACGCCAGGCCGCCCAGCGCGCACAGGGTGGTTATCACCCAGTGGTTCGTGGGGAGCGCGGAGGCGGGCGTGGCCATGCCGTCCTTCATCCCACGCATCATGGACATGAACAGGCCCAGGAAGAACATGCCCAGCGTCAGCAACCCCCAGTGGCAATCTCTGCGCGGCGTGCGGTGACCAGGGTGAAAAGCAGAACAAAGGCAACAAGCAGCAGTGTGGAAATGGTGGCATAGACGCTTGCGAAATACAGCTTCAGCATGCGGTATTCTCCCTTGTAACTGTTGCAAGATGGTTCTTGTTTTTCCAATAAAGGATGACTGCGATCACGGCGAAGAGGGAGCAGGAGACAACGCTTTCCAGCACAGAAAATTGGGGGGAAGCCTCCGTGGCATACAGCGCGCTAAGAAGGATGGCGCTGGCGGTAATCGTGTAGTGATACAGAACCATCAGTTTGAGGCTGCCCTTGTTCATAGCGTAGATGATGGACATGATCAGCGCGTTGACGGTCAGGTTGATAAAGCCGATGGTCAAAAAGGCCGGGATCATGTATGTGCCATACGCCCTGTAAGCCATATAGTGCATGGGCAGGTGCCAGATTTCCCAGAGGATGCCCAGCAGCGCGCCGGCTTTTAAGACCCCAAAGCGCTTGATGAGCCGGGGCAGCATATATCCGCGCCAGCCAAATTCCTCGCCCAGGCCGGAAAACAGCGGCCATACCAGCCCCATCATGATCATGGGCGCGGTGAAGGCAAACCTGTATTCCCGAAACAGAAGGTGGGAGATCAGCGTCGTGAGGGCGGTCACCGCGGGGACGATGATTAGCGTGATGATGGTCCAGCCCCGCTGCCCCTTGATTTTGAACCGGGCAGTCAATTGCTTCAGGGCTTCCTTGCCGCCGCTTATACGGGTGACGATCAGCGAGGACAGCGTGGGGGAGATGCCGCTTAGGATGCCGCACAGCACAAACAAAAAGGATGGGTTGGTCACATCATCGCTAAGGCCGGTGAACAGCATGGTGAAAGCAATCAGCCAGGTCCAGCCAAAGGCGAGCAGAAGATAGGCGGCGGTAGGGTGTTTTTGGATGGCGCTTTTCATCATGATTCCTCCATGTTGGTGGTTTGCTGCTGTACGGATGCCAGTTGCAGGTTCATGTCGCGGATGCGGTTCAGTACGGAAAAGAGTGCGGTTTGGTCGGGGAGCGCGCCTAAGAGCCTTGTCTTGCCATCCGGCAATGAAAGAGCAGAAAGTCCTTCAAAATCCTCCAGCCGGTTCTTGTGGAGGTGGCCTTCCACGGTGATTTCATACGCAATCATGGCCTTTTTTCCTCCGGGATGTTGTTGACGGTGTTATGATATCAAATCAGGTTTAAAAAAGCGCCACAGGAAACTGTGGTTTTGGGAAAATACCAAAAATCAAAAAGCCCACAGCTTTCTGAAGTGACCCCGAAAAGTTAGACAAATATTAAGAGGTAGCGCGTAAAATTTTGTGTAAAGCCCAAATGTCAGGACAAGAGCGAGTGCGAAATTACAGAGTAATCTTGACCCTATCACCAAAGAAAATCATGAGGTTATCCAGGATGGAGCCCCAATCTTTA
>JAFADG010000014.1 GCA_023425025.1 Bacillota bacterium | reverse complement strand
TGATGTAGTGATTGGAAGAAGAAAAAGCGACGATGATCAGGACAAAAATGATCATAGAGATAACGGAGAAGACGCTCAGCAGCGGTCAGATAAAGCGAGAGTCGTGGAGCCGGTTTCGCCTACCGATTTGTGTCCGTCTATGATAGCATGGAAGCTATGGTAAGATCAAAGCCACGGGATAATGCGCTTGAGCGGCATAACAGTTCAGATGTTTTTACTGTGAAAGCGGAATCGCTACGCGATGCGATTAACAAATTCAGTCGATCAGAGGCGTTCAACAATTTCTCTTTTACGGGCACGGCTCGATTTTATTTTCTGGATGAAGACGGTAATCCTCATTTGTGGGAGTGATAGCTGGCATAAACTCTTTTTAACCAAAAACATACTGTTTTAAAATCCCTCGCTGTAGAAAACTACAAAAAAACGGAGGATTTTTTATTCCTGGAGCAGCGAAAAAAGGCGCGATACAATTTGGCCTAGTTTATATTCTGGTTTCGATGTACACCATAGTTTTATTTGGAACTCCTCGCTTTATCCGATCGGGTGATGATCTCGTCGGGTTTCGACATGAATTCATCCAGCCATTCCGGCAATATGCGCCAGCTATTAGAAACCTTTTTGCCTTTGAGCTTGCCAGCGTTAATAAGATCAATCACAGTTTCCCTGTTCGACCTACCGCCAAGAAACTGTGCGGCCTCTTTGGCGGTGAGGAACCGCCTTGGCGTGATTGTGTGAATCACTACGCAGACCTCCTTCTGCTCTACTTGTTTCTGCATGCACATTAGCAGTTTGGGCGATAGCCACTTGATACAGGAATACTAAATGCGTCCTTGCCATCGCGCGGGAAGTAGGCTGCCTTTTGGGGACTCGGTTTCTATATGCATATTTTGCACTTTTTTCAAGATCGTAAAAGAATTTGTTTCTATAATTTTTAACAATTTCTTCTTCTCCATAACAATAGAAAACAAGGTTTTTACGCATCAGTTCTCCTAGTGAAGTATAGCATAAACCATAACAAATCTTGCCGCAGCAAACGCTACAATTGTGGCTATATGGTTTATACTCATATAGGCCTTTGACAGGAGAATATTCGCAAATTATGCTTTTGTTTTGGATAATGATTTCATTTTCAAAAATATGCTTATATTCTTGAGATATTGACATATTAATCGCACCTCTCGAATTCATCCATTATGCTAATCATAAACGCATTGCTTAAGTTCATTGAAATCGCAAATTATGTCTTGTATCTTGAAATTAGTCCACATTCATCCAAATTCCGACATACAAATAATACCACTAAACGATCCTGGACACAATGAACCGTATAATAAATATGCTTTCTAGTATATGCATCATAAGCTAAACATTTTTTTCATCAGGAGGTGTGCATCAATACATAAAATGGGGAAATTTAGACAAGGGTGTGTAGAGGTGTGCATTTATGAGATTACCCTGTCATCAAACCTTCCTGCTCTTTCAGATCCTGCTTTTCTATGTTATACTAAATTTTATGAAATGGGGGGAGTAAGAGTGATAGGGATAACACCGCAAGGAAAGCAGCTAGAGGTAATGGCGCTTCCCACTCAAGGCCATTTTATCGTGCTTGGAACGGCCGGGAGCGGGAAGACGACTATAGCGTTACTTCGCGCAGAGCTTCTTTCAAATCTGCCAGGCAACGCCAAGGTGTTACTTGTAACATTTAATGGCGCGCTGGTTAAGTATATGAGGGGCATAGACAATCCTCCTTCTAATAAACTCACGGTGGAGAACTATCACACCTGGGCTCGCGGGTACTTGAACAGCAGGGGCAAGATGCCGTCTTGGAATGGCATCTTAGGCCCGGACAAGAAAGCATATTACATAGAACAGGCGGTAAATGAACTAAAAGGTCAAAACCCGGGGGAGTCCACCTTCAGGCGCCCCGTTGAGTTCTTCATAGACGAGATTACCTTTGTGGAGCGGTTCGGTTTTTCCGACCTTAACACCTACCGCGAAGCCGAGCGCGTTGGACGAGCCGGGGTGTACTTGTCCCGAGATAATCGCAAGTGGGTTTTAGAGGTGTATGCCAGATACATAGAGCTCCGAGAGGCCGCGGGCCGGATGTATGACTGGGACGACCTAGCCCTCTACGCCTACAATGAATTGCTAAGCGACGATACCGATCGGCTTTATACCCACATCATCGTGGACGAGGGACAGGACTTCTCGCCAATGATGATTAGGTCACTGGTCGCTGAGGTCAAGCCTGGCGGCTCATTTACGTTCTTCGGTGACGTAGCTCAGCAAATCTATGGAAGCCGCCTATCGTGGCGCGATTCAGGTATAGATGCAAGCAGAATCTGGCGTTTCGATATGAATTACCGCAATCCCGCGACCATCACGGCTTTTGCCAACGATATTACTAGGAGTAAATACTGGCAGCAGAACGAGGATATGGTCGCCGCCACCAATCAGATAGCCGAGGGGCCGAAGCCTATACTGATTAAGTTCGAAAACAAAGCCCGCGAGATGAACTGGATCGTCCAGAGGGCCATCGCCACCGGCAAGGTCTCATCCACGGTCATCGTTTGCAGGAATAGGGCTGACATTGACTCCTTCATGAGGGTGCTGAGAAACAGAGGATGTAACGCGACGGAAATCGACAAGGACACCCCCGGCTACGCCCATGTCAAGACGGTTTACCTTACAACCTTCCACGCCGCCAAGGGACTGGAGTTCGAGAATGTGTTCGTGCCATTCCTGTCCGACGATAAGTTCCCCGACCCCGATACGGTAACGAAAGCCATATCGCAAGACGAAGCCTATTCAGACGAGCTAAAGCTACTCTACGTAGCGACGACACGCTCTAAGTACGCGCTGTATATGACGTACAGCGGCACCCTGTCCCTGCTCTTCCCTACGGAATCCAACAATTACGATTCCAGCGTGGAGGAGGGACTATGAGCGCGTACGATGTCTTGAAAGCCCACGGGGTGACCCGACTCTGCCACTTTACAAAGCTCCAGAGCCTGGCACATATACTCGCCTCGGAGGACGGTGTCTTGGCGAGCAGTTCCATCCGTCAGGACACAAAGAACGTGACAGACATGGGGCGGTATGACGGCGAACTGGATTATGTGTGCTGTTCCATCGAGTACCCGAACTCATGGTTCCTAGACAAAGCGAAGCAGAAGGATGTGAACCGGGTTTTTAGGGAGTGGGTTGTTTTATATATCGATTTGGATATACTAAACAGGAGGCCCGCGAAGTTTTGTCCCTGCAACGCGAGCAGATCGAGCGGTGCCTATATCAGGAGTGATATGGAGAATGTCGGAGCCATCTTTGCTCCGGCAGTCCCGACGTTTAGGCATCCGAGGTCTCAGCAAATGCTTCCGTGTTGCCCTACCGATGGGCAGGCCGAGATTCTTATAAAGGGAAGCATCCCCAGGGACTTCATTATCGGAATCGTCACAGGCAATAGTGAGATTGCGGGCCAGGTCTACGCCATGATGAAGACATGTAAAATAAACCTCATCATGCTTTACAATGCGCCAGGCGTACTCAGTACGGCTTGGAGTAATTTAGTTAGGACTGGTCACAGGCCGAGCGAAATAGTATGCGTTTGGCCGGAGGAGGAATGAATATGCCTGCAGCAATACCTACCCCCATGGAAAAATGCAAAGGGGCAATGCTTGCTACAGCCATTGGCGACGCCCTGGGGTGGCCTGTCGAGCAGCGTTCGAAGAACAGGTCGAAGAATCCGAAAGTCAGCGACTTCTTTGTTGAGTGGACGCGTAGCTGTAGCCAACCCGCTTATCACGATGAGCACATTCTACCTGGAGAGTATAGCGACGACACCCAAATGACGCTGGCCGTGGCGCGCAGCATCATCGCCGGTGATTGGGAGAAACACCTTGCGGAGAAAGAGCTTCCTTATTGGCTGCAATATGAACGCGGTGGTGGTAGGGCGTTGCTGAAGGCTGCAAGATCGGTAAGCGAGAAGAAAGTGCAACTGTGGCAATCGAACTATACGAAAGACTATTTCAATGCTGGCGGCAATGGCGCGGCAATGCGAATCTTGCCCCACATTATTGCAGCCCAAGGCAATCAGGACTTATCAACACTGATGCTCGATGTGGTTAAGGACACACTAATTACCCACGGTCATCCCCGAGCCTTTTTGGGCGCGACTTGCTACGCCTACGCGCTGGACTTTCTCTTAAGAAAAGACGCTGTTCTTGAATACGGCGAACTGGTTTCAGCGCTAATCGACGGACAGCTTGTTTGGGGCGCGTTCCTAAAACCGGACTTGTTAGGATATTGGCTTGGCATAGCCAACCAGCATGCCGACTTCAACTTTGCCCATGTATGGGAAGCCACCCGCGATAATATGGTTCGCCAACTTGATTACGTCAAGACGGCTCTGAAAAAGGGATTGATGCTAGATGACACAAAAGTACTAACCGACTTAGACTGCTTTGGCAATGTGAATGGCGCGGGAGACGTAGCCGCGTTAGCTGCCATATATCTGGCTTCAAAGTATGCTAATAACCCGGCGCTGGGGATAAAGGTCCCTGCCTTCTCGTTTGGCGCAGATACTGACACAATAGCCTCAATGACCGGCGGCCTTCTCGGTATGCTGAGCGGCACAAGCTGGATACCGGCCGAGTGGAAGCGTGTGCAGGACTTCGACTGCCTTGTACAGATGACGGAATTGCTTTCATCGGATAACAGAATCGAAGCTACCAAATCCGAAGTGTCCGAAACTAAATCGCCGGATAGCAAATGGATAACTACACCTATGGGCAAGATGCGCCTTATCGATACAAAGGAAGCGCTCAACGGTAAACGTGGCATAGTGATAATTAAAAAGTGGCAAACCGCACTAGGACAAACCATCTATACGAAGGACTTACGACTCTTCAACAATCGGGATCAACAGCATACTCAAGATGCCGGGCAGATGCGTTTTGATATGCAGTCTAACCCTGTGGCACAGAAACCGAAGCCTCCGCAACTCGCTATTCAGCCGGCTCCCGTGCCGGAAACGGTGCAAAAACCGATTGCTCCGGTAGAAAAACAAAAGCGGTTTGTCTTAGACTCTGCCACGATCAAGGTCTTGCTTGAGAATCCCGAGTTCAAGAACAACATCACCGTTGGCAAGGTGTTTAAGGTTGTTCAGGCTTTCCTTGAAAGTGAGGATTCCGCAGCCGATATCGCATGGTGCTTTGAACTGGACGAGGTGATGGTTAACCTTATTAGAGCTTGCGTTAAATAACGATGCGGAAGATAATGAGCCATAGTGGCGAGCGGTAAGAATATAAATCTGTTCCTGATGGACTACCAACTGAGCCAACAGACCATAGGTGAGGGAAAGCCGACCAGCAACCTTGATGCCGGGTGGTCTCACTCATTTCCCCGCGTTGCGCGGAAATGAGTGAGACCAAATTTATTCCTACCGATTCGTTATATTCGGATCGGAGGCTAGGTCTTATGTGAACTGGCCACCATGGACTGACAATTGATTCATATTTTAGGTATGGGTGCATCATTGCACGATTACACGGGAGCCTTTTGAGATTCGTGTAATTTTCGGTTCTCCGAAGCGCATTTTTCTGCCACTTGCTCGCGCCGGAATTCCGCCTGTGATCCCGCCCGTATATTCCTGCAAAAAGAGAGCCGAAGGCCAGTATTTCAAGGCGAATTTGCAGACATACAAAAAGGCCCACCGCAACCGGTGAACTTTTTTGCACCAACTAATGTCGGTATTCATGGCAGAGAAGCTGGGACATGAACCAATCAATAGGAATAAATTAAAAGGTCGTAACTCTAAATGTGCAAGATATAGTACCCCGCTCTTGCAAAACCGCTATATCTTGCGCTTCGCGATCTCTGGCTCTTTTTAAAACAGTTGCAAAATAGTTGTAAAGAAAAGGGCCATTTTCGCGCACCTTGTCTAACATGCATAAAAACAGCCCCGAAATCAACGATTTCAGGGCTGTTTTTTGGTCGAGGTGACAGGATTTGAACCTGCGACCTTTTGGTCCCGAACCAAACGCGCTACCAAGCTGCGCTACACCTCGATAAAAGTGGAGCCAATAAAGGGACTCGAACCCTTGACCTGCGGTTTACGAAACCGCTGCTCTACCGACTGAGCTATATTGGCAAATCCAGCGTGCAACATTATAACAGACAGTGGGACGTTTGTCTAGCATTTTCCGCTGAAACAACGAAACCGGAATGCTGAAACAATAAAACTGGAATCCATGCGGCCGGAGGAAACGGAAGCTGCATTCCCCCTCCGAATTCAAAAAGGAAGCGCGGCATTTTGGGAGGAACAGTGGAAGCAACGCGGTTATGAGGCGATAGCGCAATCATCGTGAAAATAATATGGTATACTGCCAATGGGAAAGAGCTGGAACCTTTTCCGTTTTCAAGCGTCCAAGGGATGTAAGTGATCATGATTGAAGGAGATACATATGAAAAAGGTTCTTTCGCTAATAATGGCTTTGGTGCTTTCGGTGGGCATTGCGTCTGCGGCACAGGCGGTAGGGAGATCGGTCTCCCGGGTGGAAGGTATGATCACCGAGGTGAAGGAAGACGGAAGCTTCCTCATGGACAGTATATCGCAAGGGCCGGTTCTGGTGCATGTAGATGCGGAAACCGTTCTGGATAGACGGGCGATACCCGCGGTTGGCCAGTATGTTATTGTGGAATTCAGCGGTGAGATGGCCAAATCACTGCCGCCGCAGCTGACTGCCCAGCGTGTCGGCTGCTATGTGATTGACGGCGCGGTCCAGTCTGTGGATGAGACGGCCGGAACGGCCCTGGTGGATTCCAGGGATTTCGGCCTGGTGCTGGTGCATCTGCCGGCAATGGAAGCGGCCTTGAAGGCCGGAGATTTTGTGGCCGTGTATTTCAGCGGCGTGATGGCCCTTTCGTACCCTGGCCAGGCAGGCGGGCTGAAGGTGGATATCTACGAAAAAGTGGAAGGTACGGTTACGGAAGCGAGTAAAGGATACCTGCTGTTGGAAGGGAACGCGGGAGCAATCCGCGTGAATCCTGGGAAAGCGGCGAGAATGCCGGAGGAGCTAAAAGCCGGCGATGAGGTGACGGTGTATTATCTGGGCGGCATGACCGACTCATTGCCGCCGCAGGTTTTGGGAGATATCATTGATCTGGCGGCTGCCGGGGAATAAGCGGCGTTCGCCTGGATGCCGGCAAATAAACGCATCATGGATTCTGTAAAGGCGAAACGGGGATTATGCTGTTATTTGGGAAGAAGTATATCGCGTCTTCGGACGCGACCAAAGGGCTTTCCGATCGCCCTTTGGAAACCCTCGGACACCATCCTCTCGGACATTCATGCAACTACGCATTTTGCGCGATCGTTCACACCGCTGAAAATGCATGAGGCTGTTCCGGAAACACGGAACAGCCTCATGCATTTTTCGGACTTCCCGCTCCCGCTAAATATCCTTTTTTGTGAAAATAGAGAGCGAAAGGCGGTATGAGAGCACGAGCGCGATCACCGTGAAGAAGGGAAGGATGATGGCCGCGATGCGGGCGGCGGACAGAAGCTGCGGCATGGTGATGCTGGCATCTTCAAGCATATTGATGATGATGGTGCCCAGGAGGATCGGCGCGGCATAGCAGAGCATCAGCACCATGCGGGATTTTTCCGACCCCAGCTTATAGACCAGGGGCAGGGCAATGCTGCTGAACACATAGGTGGCGCAGACGGCGATACCGGTGTTTTGAAGGATGGTGATGATGTTTACGGCGCCTTGGCCGACGGCTGCGGCCAGGCTCAGCAATATGCCCATCAACCCGCCTGCGATGCCCAGAATTACCGCCAGCACGTATTTGGACAGTACCATATCCCGCTTGCTGACCGGCATGGTGAGCGCATAGGCATCCCACTTGGCCTGCTCGTCATAGGCGAAGGAGGTGATGGTCAGCATGCCCATGATGAAGGAGATCAGCACGCCGAAATCGGTATGCAGGAAAATCGCCATCAGCAAATACAAGCCTGTCAGAGCAATGAATACACGCGCCGTCTTCTTTAAAACGAACAGATCCTTGATAAAGAGTCCTTTCACGGCTTTTCCCCCCTGACGTAAAAGAGCATGATTTCTTCCGTGGTGGCAGGCTGGACCATGATGCCGGAATAACTGGCGGCATAATACCGCCGGTCGTCCACCAGCGCTTCCATATCAAAGGCGGTCTTTCGGATTCTGAGCACATGGCTTTTGTCAATGCCGGCAAACGCGGCGGCGCCGCACTTGATCAGCCCCAGGTTGTCGGAAAGCTCCTCCCGGCTGCGGCTGAACACGATCTGCCCCTTGTGCAAAAAGGTGATGCTGTCGGCGATTTTGTCCAGGTCACCGGTAATGTGGCTGGAAAAAAGGATGGCATGGTCCTCCTTTTGCATAAAGTCCAGGAACAGGTCCAGCATTTCTTCCCGCACCACAGGATCCAGGCCGCTGGTCGGTTCATCCAGGATCAATAGCCTTGGATGATGGGAAAGGGCGGCGACGATGGCTGCCTTGCGCCTGGTGCCGGTAGACAGGTCCTTATGCGTTTTATCCAGGGGCAGGGAAAACTGCTTGCACAATTGCTCAAACAGCGCATCGTCCCAATTGGCGTAAATGTTTTTCAGTATCTTGCGTATGGCGGAAAGGGTCAGGCAGTCGTGAAACTGGTTTTCCGCCAGAACCACACCGATCTGTTCCTTGATGGCCTGGTTGCTTTCGCTCATCTCCTGGCCCAGCAGCCGTATATCGCCCGCGTCCCGCCGTATCACCTGCAGCATGGCCTTGATGGTGGTGGTTTTGCCTGCGCCATTTTCACCCACAAAGCCCATTACCTGCCCCCAGGGCAAGGCGAAGGATACGTCCGCAAGGGTAAAATCCTTATAGCTTTTGCGAAGACCCTGTACTTCAATCGCGTTGGTCATGATCAATCTCCTTCATACAGCGCTTCCAGCGCCTGGGTCAGGTCTTTCATGGGGATGCCGGCCTGCCGGGCCAAATCGATGGCGGCCTGCAGGTGCCCGTCGATTTGACGAAGCTTTTCTTCCCGCAGAAAATCCATGTTCTTGTCGGCTACAAAGGTGCCTTTGCCGGTCACGGTGACGATGAAGCCCTCGCGCTCCAGATCGGCATAGGCGCGCTTGGTGGTAATGACGCTGATGCGCAGCTCCTTGGCAAGGTACCGCATGCTGGGCAGCGCATCGCCGGCGGACAGCCCGCCGCCCAGAATAAGGCCTTTTATCTGGTCGGTAATCTGCTCGTAGATCGGTTTGCTGCTGGCGTTGCTGATGAGTATGTCCACCGGGCACCTCCGCGTCATATTGTGCATATCGTGCATACACACTATAGCGCATTGTCAAAGGATTGTCAATGGGAGGCAGGAAAATAATTTGCCATGCATGCCTTATTTTGGGACGGTGAAACAGCCCCGATTTGGAATAGCGGATTTTCGTCGCGTTCATACTAGCCACGGAGGTGAAGGCAATGAGTCCCAAGGAATTGCTTTACATTGAGGATGCGCTAAGTCACGAGAAGTTTTTCAAAACCCAGTGCCAGCAAGCCCTGCAGGGTCTGCAGGACCCTGATCTGAAGGCGCTGGTGCAGCAGCTGATGGATAAGCACAAACAGATTTTCAATCAGCTATACCAACTGGTGTAAGGAGGGGTGAAGGATGAACGACAGGAACATCATGGAGAACTTGCTGCTGACAACCAAGGGCGCGTGCGACCTGTATATGCATGGCGCCGTGGAATCCGCCACCGCCAACGTGAACACCACTTTCAATAACGCGCTGCGCGACAATCTGAGCATGCAGGGCAGCATTTATCAGAAGATGGCGTCCAAGGGCTGGTATCCCACCCAGCCGGTGGAACAGCAGAAGATCGACCAGGTGCGGCAGAAATTTTCCAACGCGCAGCAATAGCAAGGGAAAATCCCGAAAAAGCGGCGACGCCGCTTTCCTGGACAAGCAAAAAACCGGCCCCACTGCGGGACCGGTTTTTTTACGCTTTATAAGATGCTGTCAGTTGGATGCCGCCGCGCTGAAGGCCTCGAAGAATTCGGGGCAGGACCAGGAGCCGCAGGCGGAAAGGGTATCGTTCTTCACAAACATCTGCACGAACAGGCCGTTGGAGAGCTGAATCAACAGGGAGCGTTTGCCGCTTTGGCTGCCGGAGGCATTCTCAAAGGAAGCGTTATTCAGCAGGATGTCCGCCAGATAGGATGCGGTTGCCTCATCGCTGACGGTGCCCACATCCGTAAGCTCCATGCCGATGACTTTCCCGCCGATGCCCAGGGTGTCGCCCAGGGATTCCCCGCCCGTAATGGCGTTGTTGGCGAAGGATACGCGCTGGAACGCCCGCATTTCGCCGTTTACGCTGGCGGCCACCAGCGCATCGCCCATGCCGCTGACGGTGTACACCGTTTCGCCCTGGCCGACAATATTGCTGATGATTTGGCTAGCATCGGCCAGCGCCGGCTCATCGGTGAATTCGGCCACCTGGCCAATGCTTGAATCCAGCAGATTTTGAGGAATGCTGGAAGGGTTGCGCATCATGCGGTAGTATTTGCCGCCGACGCCAAGCAGGGGAAAATTTCCGCCGCTGCCGTTGGCCCAGATGCTGCGGTATTCGGGATTGCTGCCGGCGCTTAAGGAAATGCTCCCAGGCGGCACATCCAGCAAGGCCCTGGCGGCAAAAGGCAAAGCCGTTGCCTGGCCGGAAGGCAGGCTGTCAAATACGTCGTTGCCGCCGTTTTGCACGGTGCTTGGGGCAAGCGTGCCGGGAGCAAGCAGTGAGCCTGCCGCCAGCAGTACGACCAGTGCCGCGGCCATAAACATCATGGGCGCGGGCCGAAGGAGGCCTCTTTGGGCCGGACGTTTTTGCGTCTTGGCCGTCTTCAGTATCCTAAGCCGCAGCTCTTGCCCGGCATTCAGGCCACCCAATGCTTCCTGCGCAATTTCGTTCAGCTGCTGCAAGCGTTTCACCGGGCATCGCCTCCTTTCAATATACTCTCCAATTTCTTCCTCCCACGGGAAAGGCGGCTGGAGATTGTTCCCTCCGGCAGATCCATCATCTGCGCAATCTCCGATATGCCAAAACCCTGGTAGTAGTGAAGCAGAATAACCTCTTTAAAACTGGCCGGCAGCTGATGAATGGCTTCCATCACTTCCGCCCTGTCGGCAAACTTCCCGATTTCATCCGGCGCGGGGATCAGTTCAAACGCCGGCGTCCCCAGAACCACGCGGCGCACCCAGGCGGCGCGCCACAAATCCCGGCATCGGTTCAGCGCAACTTTTAGCAGCCACGCTTTTTCCCGGCCTTCGGTGATGATGGGGGCGTTGGTGATCAGCCGGACGAAAACGTCCTGGCAAACATCCTCGGCCTTTTGCCTGTCCCCCAGATAAAAATAGCTGACCCGAAGCACATCCGTGGCAAATTTCTGGTACAGCTCCTCAAAGTACGCCGCATCAATTTCCCTGTTGGGGGGCGCGGCGTCACCCTGCTGGGGGGAGAGGTTCCGTTCGTCATCCATAAAACGGTTCGCCCTTCCCAATTCTTGCAATACGCAGATAAATATTTTTTCATTCGACAAATTCCACAAAAGCTGCGCCGCTGCAGTATTTTATGCGGGAAGCGGCGGTTTCAAGCGGTTTTTTTGCCGGACCTACCCATTGTATCACGGATTTGGGGTGGAAAGGAAGCCATCCGGATGGATTTTTGCGTAGGAATTGCCAAAGAAAGCAAGGGTTGCCCTTCAATTTTTTTTTAGAATATGATATGATATTGTTCCGGTGGCATAGGCAAGGAGGAATACGCATGTTTGGAAAAATGATGAACAGCTATTATTACGGCAAAAGCGGCAAAGGGGATTACCGCAAGGAAGATTTACCCAAAAACAGATGGCAGTTATTCTGGGAGATGCTGCGCATCCGCTTTGCGGGGCTCATGCGGCTGAACCTGATGTACGCGGTGGCCTGGCTGCCGGTGATACTGATGACATTGCTTCTGGTAGGGCTGATGATGGCAGGGCCAACCACGGCCAGCGAGGCGGGCGAAGCTGCAGCCGTGGCGGAAGAAGACCTGATCAATGCTTTTAGAGGCCTGTTTCAGCTCTACCTTTGGCTGCTGATACCCGCCATCACCATTACAGGCCCGTTTACCGCCGGGGTGAGCTATGTTACCCGCAACTGGGCGCGGGATGAGCATGCCTTTGTCTGGTCCGACTTCAAGGATGCGGTGAAGGCCAACTGGAAGCAGGCGCTGCTCATTTCCTTCCTTACTTCGCTGATGCCCATCATCCAGTTCTTTTGCTGGACAGTTTACTCCCAAATGGCCGCTACGCAGGCTTTCTTCGTCATACCGCAGGTGCTTGCCGCCATGCTGGGCGTTGTTTGGTACCTGGCGGTGATCTATATGTATCCGCTGATGACAACATATAAGCTCAAATTCAAAGACCTTTTGCGCAACGCTTTGCTGCTGTCCATCGGCCGTCTGCCCCAGTCGGTGGGCCTGCGCCTTTTGTCCGTGGTACCTTTCCTGATCGCCGTGGCCGTATACCTTCTTACAGGCATGATACAATGGGTGCTGCTTGGCGTCGTTGTGTACTATGCGCTGATCGGCTTCTCCCTCAGCCGTTTCATTTTTGCCAGCTACACCAACGCGGTGTTTGACAAGTATATCAACGCCCGCATCGAAGGCGCGGCGGTCAACCGGGGCTTAAGCCAGGAAGACGATGACGACGACGAGGAAGACGACGAGCCGTAAAGTATTTTCAGCCTCCCTTTGGCGCATGCTACCAGCGTAAAGGGAGGCGATAAGGTGGCAAACGCGTTTGAGGCGCTTACACCCCGTGACCGGAAAAAGTATGAGATTGCCCGGGATCTGGGTCTTTTGGACCGGGTGGTAGAAGTGGGCTGGGCCGGCCTGACCGCGAAGGAAAGCGGCCGCATCGGCGGCAAGATGGGCGTCAAGCGCTCCAGGAAGCGGCAGGGGTAAGGCCTGGCTACAAAAGCTTTGAGGTGCTTATGTATACGGCCTTTGCACAGGTATATGACGAATTGATGGCGGATGTGAACTATCCCGCCTGGGCGGACTTTTACAGGCAGATGATGGCACAGCACGGCATACGGGAGGGCAAGGTGGCCGAATGCGCCTGCGGCACCGGCGGGCTGACCCTCCCGCTGTATCAGATGGGCTTTGGCATTACAGGGATTGACATCTCCCAGGAAATGCTGTGGCAGGCCTCCCAAAAGGCCCGAAAGGCGGGAGCGGCCATCCCCTTTGTGAAACAGGACATGTGCGGCCTGCGGCTGCACCGGGCGATGGATGCCGTGCTATGCACCTGCGACGGGGTAAACTACCTGACGACCCCAGGGCAGGTGCAGGATTTTTTTCGGGCCGCCTATCAGGCGTTGAGGCCGGGAGGCGGCTTGTTTTTTGATGTCTCCACGCCCTACAAGCTGCAATACATACTGGGCAACCAGTTTTTGGGCGAGGATCTGCCCAACATCACCTACCTGTGGCAAAACCGCTTTTCGCCCAAAACCTGCCTGGTGGACATGGACCTTTGCATCTTTGTAAGACAGGCGGACGGCAGCTACCAACGCATGGAGGAAAAGCAGCGGCAGCGTGCCCATGCCATGGAGGAATTGATCGACTGGCTGAAGGTGGCCGGCTTTTCCGGTATCTCTTTTTACGGCGACGGGCATTTGATGCGGCCCGGCGATAAGGAAAAGCGCTGGCATGTGGCCGCCATCAAACGGCAGGACCCCAGAGCTTACCGCTGAAACCCACCCTGGTTAACGTTTTCATGGAAGGAATCACACAATGATACAGCCATCATATAATCAGCAGGATGAACTGCTTCACATGACCCTTATGGATGGGCAGGCCCGGGTGCTGCTGGCCACCGCCAGGCAGTTGACGCAGGCGGCGGCGGACATCCACCATACCACGCCGGTATGCACGGCGGCCCTGGGCAGGCTCATGACCGGCACGGCCATGATGGGCGCCATGCTCAAGGGCCCGCGGGATTCGGTGACCGTTACCATAAAAGGCGGCGGGCCCATCGGCACGCTGATCGCCGTTTCCATTCCCGGCCAGGTCAAGGCCTGCCTGGACAACCCGCAGGTAGAGCTGCCGCCAAGCCCCGAAGGCAAGCTCAATGTGGGCGGCGCGGTGGGCCGGGAAGGCCGCATGACCGTCGTCAAGGACATGGGCCTCCGGGAGCCTTATATCGGGCAGGTGGAGCTTGCTTCCGGCGAGATCGCCGAGGATTTTACCATGTATTATGCCAAGAGCGAGCAGCAGCCCTCCCTGGTGGCCCTGGGGGTGCTGGTCACCGGCGGGCAGGTGCTGCAGTCCGGCGGCCTCATGGTACAGCCCTTGCCCGGCTGCACGGAGGAAACACTTGAGCAGCTGGAGCTGCGCTCGCCCATGTTCGCCTCCATCAGCAATGAATTGAACTATGCTCCCATTGAGGAATTGGCCCGGGATTGGTTTCGCGGCCTGGACCCTGTCCCCCTTAAGCGTCAGCCCTTAAAGTATGAGTGCGGCTGCAGCCGCGAGCGCATGGAGCGGGCCCTGGTGACCCTTGGGCAAAAGGAGCTGGGCCAGCTGATCGCGGAAGATACGGGCGCGGAGCTGGGCTGCCATTTCTGCCACAGCCATTACGCATTTACCACGGGCGACCTGAAGGAACTGCTTAGACAGGCGACGCGGGCATGACGCATTCGTTTGTGGTATAATGGACTGGGGCGCATTTGCCCCGCCGGAGAATTTCGATGAAAGAAGCAAACTTTTCCCGCCGCCGCGGAGACGTGGTACCCATCACCCGCTCCACCGATTACTGGCACGCGCGGGCCATGGACAACCGCCGCAGCCTCCGCTTTCCCGAGGCGGTGGAGCTATTGCGCAGCGCCATGCGGCAGGAGCCGGACAATGTGGAAATTCAAATGGACCTGGCCGAGACGCTCAGCGAAATGGAATGCTTTGAGCAGTCCAGCCGCCTTTTGTACAGGCTTTTAAGCCATGATCCCAATCTGGCGGAATGCTATTACGGCCTGGCCTGCAACGACTATGGCCTGCAAAAAAATGAAGAGGCGCTGGACGCCCTGTTCCATTATCTCCGCCTGGCCCCGGAAGGCCCCTATGCCGAGGAAGCCAGGGATATGCTGGAGATGCTTTCGGATTGGGATTTGGGCGCGGGCAGCAGCCGCGGCGAGCTGTTGATACAGCGGGGCATGAAGGCCTTTGCCGACGACAAGCCCCACAAGGCGACGGAGCATTTGAAGCGCGCCTTGAAGGTTTCCAGGGATATGGTAAGGGTCAGGACCATGCTGTCCCTGTCCCTTCTGTCCGAGGGAAAGCCGGAGGAAGCGCTTGGCCATGCCGCGGCGGCCTGCAAAAAAGACAGGCAGAGCGTGCAGGCCCGATGCTCCTTTTGCTGCGCGCTTTCCATGCTTCATAAGCCCCGGGCGGCGGCAGGCTTTTTGATCGAGGCGGCCAAATGGTGCAATTCCCCCTATGAGGAGCTTTTGTTCTGCCATACCGCCAGCCAGCTGAATCAAAAAGAGCTGCTTTTGAAATTCCTGCAGGAAAGAAGCAAGTGGACGCCTTTTCGAACGGGCACGCTGCACAGCCTGGCAGTGGCATATTACAACCTGGGGCACCTGCAAAAGGCCAAGGCGCTTTGGCTGAGGGTGATGCAAATCGATCCTGACAACCTGCTGGCCGAATATGGCCGCGATCTTTGCCAACGGGCGCTGGACAGCGGGGAGACGCCGCCCAAAACATTAAGCTATCACCCCATCCTGCCCAGGGAGGAGAACCAGCGCCGCCTGCAGCTGATCGCCACGGCGCTGTCCGAGGGCGAGGATGCCCTTCGGGAGCGCTGGCGCAAGGATCCTACCCTTCGAAAGATGATCCGCTGGGCGTTTACCCTGCCGGATGACAGGCTGCAAAGCGCGCTGCTGGGCGTGCTGGCTGCCGTCGGGAAAGAGAGCGCCGGCCTTGTCAAGGAGCTCCTGACAGACGATACCATGTCCGAAGCATTGAAGCACAGGGCGATTCTCCTGCTCAGCCGTCTGGGCGAACCCATGCCCTATGTGATCACCTACCGCCGGCGTATCACCCAGGTGCACTGTGTGCCCAGGGAATACGAAGGCATTCCCCAGTGGCGGTCCTTTTTGAAGGCGTTTTTGATGGAAGCGGGCCGGTGGGGCGACGCCAGGAATGCCGCGTTCTTTGCGGCCGGGGTATACAAGGCGCTGCCGCGGCCCCTGCGGGAGGACGCCGCCGGAGAAAGAACGCTGCAATGGATCAAGGCGATTGAGATCCTGTATCTATTAAGGTACGGCCGTGAAAAGCAGGTGTCCAGGGTGATCCGGGATCTGCCCATCTCCATGCGGCGCATCCAGCGGGTCATCCGCGCTATCCACAGGGTGTACCCCTTTGCCGCCCAAGCGGGGGAAGGAGAAAATGCATGAGGTGCATAGACTTTGACAGGCACTTTGCCGAATATACTTCCAAATGGATGAATGAGCACAGCCGGGAGTACAAAACGCTGGAGGCCATGGAAGGCGATATGCCGGGCGTCTATCTGCAGTTTTTAAATACCCCGGCCGCCTGGCTGGACGGCGCCATGCCCGGCACCTTCTTCAACAGCTTCCATGACGCCGCCGAGCTGGTTACGTGGATGCGGGAGTATTGTGTAAAGCGCGTGCCGGTCCCCGACCCTTTGCAGGAAAGGATTCTTTCGCTGGGTGAGGCTGCCGAAGAAGAGCTTCTTTCCCTGGTCCAGGATGCGTCGGCGCCGGCGGAGGCCAGGATGACGGCCATCGGCCTGCTGCGTGAAATGGAAAGCGTGGCTCCCAAGGCGCTGTACATCGCCTGGCAGGTAACCCGCCGGCAAAAGGATGAGCTATGCGACAACGCACTGGAAAGCCTGGCCGCCATGGGCAGGTACGCGGTGCCGGATATGCTGGCGGCGCTTTCAAAGTGCAACCAGGCCGGCCAGGAGGCGCTGCTGGATGTGCTGACCGCCTATCCCGGCCATGAGCAGGTGTTTGAACTGACTGTCAAGCTTTTTGAATCGGAGAAAAGACGCCGGGCTCTGTTTGCCGGATACCTTGGCAGGCTGGGAGACGAGCGGGCCCTGCCGGCGCTTTTGAAAGCGGCCGGGGAACAGAACCTGCCGTACCTGGATTACATTGAGATTCGCAACGCCATCGAGCGGCTGGGCGGCGAGGTGCCGGACCGGGAATTTCATGACGATCCGGGCTATGACGCGTTGCTGAAAATGCAGTAGCATTCCCCTACCGTCTAACGCACCGGCCTGCATTTTATATCTGCGCAAAGGAGGTGCATGATGATCACCATCCAGGAAATCAAGCAAAACGAAAACATCAAGGCGCTGATCAAGGCGGGCAACCGCTATCTGGAGGCGCTTGGCTATACAGACCACGGGCCCAGGCACGTAAGCTATGTCAGCCGCACCGCGGCCGCAGTGTTGAAGTCGCTGGGGTATTCGCCCCGGGAGACGGAGCTGGCGGCCATCGCCGGCTGGGTGCATGACGTGGGCAATTCCGTCAACCGCCACGACCACGGGCCCAACGGCGCCATCCTGCTGTTTCCGCTATTGCGGGAGGCCGGCATGGATATCACCGATGTCATGGAGATCGTGACTGCCGTGGGCAACCATGAGGAGCAGAGCGGCACCATTTCCAGCGCGGTAAGCGCCGCGCTGGTGATCGGCGACAAAAGCGACGCCCACCGCACCAGGGTCAGGAACGGAAGGCCCGATCCCGGCGATGTGCATGACCGCGTAAATTATTCCATCTTGGAAAACAAGGTGACGGTGGATAGAAAACACAAGGTCATCCGTCATGAATTAACGATGGATGAAACATCGTCCGTGCTTGAATACCTGCAAATCTACCTGGCGCGGATCATCATGTGCGAACAGGCCGCGGCCTTTTTGAACTGTTCCTTTGACCTGGTGATCAACGGCCGCCCGGTCAATAACCGGCCCAGGGTCACCCAGGAATAAGCGCCCATAGGAGGGATGACGTTGCTCTGTGAAAAGTGCGGAGCCTATATGTCCGACGATGCCATCACCTGTGAAGGCTGCGGCACGCTTTTGAAAAGAAAGCCCCAGCCCGAATCGGGGGTGAAAGGCATCCGCCAGGGCAGAGCCTCCCAAGGTTCCCAGCCGCTTGCCGGCAGCAGCCGCATTGAGCCGCCCCCGGCCGCGGCGCGGCGGGATATGGCGCGGGACGTGCCCAAACTGTACCGGGAGGATAAGCCAAGGGAACGCCGCAAGGGTGTGGCGCGCTTTTCGGAGGACGCGGGGCGGCCCCAAAGCCGGCGCGGGATTCCCAGGATATCGGAATCCGAGGTCCGGCGTCTGCGCATCAGGCAGGAGAATGTGCGCCCGGTAAAAAAGCACATGGTCAACTGGATGCATGTGCTGGTGGGCGTGGTCGTTCTTTTCATACTTGCGGTCATCGGCGGCTTTTACTACCTGAACCGCACGCCGGCAGGACAGGTGGTGCTGGCGCGCATGGGTCAAAACGCCTCCGCCCAGGCCTACTGGCAGGTGGGCGAGGAGTATATGGGCAAGGGGCTGATTGGACAAGCCATCACGGCCTTTGAAAAAGCCGATTCGCTCAATCCCAACAATGTGGACGGGCTTCTTTCCCTGGGCTCCGCCCTGGAAGCATACGGCAGGCTGGAGGATGCCCAGGCGCTGTATGTCCGCCTGTATAATGAAGTCAGCCCCGAGCGGCCCGAGGCGTACCGCAATCAAATCAGAATGCTGCTGGCCGCCGACCGCACGCCGGAAGCCGCCGAACTGATGAAGCTGGCTTTTGAAAAGACAGACTTGCTATCCTTCCGCCAGCAGCGGGATGAAACGCTGCCCAAAATGCCGGAAACAGATCTTGCGGCCGGACGCTATACCGAGGAAAAGACGGTGAACCTTGCATCGCCGCAGGACTATGATATTCTGTACATTATCGGCGACGGAGAATTTCCAAAGGATGCCCTACCTTACGAAGGCCCCATCCTGCTGGTGGAAGGAGATAAGCCGCAAAAAAGGCTGCGCGCTGTCTGCGTCAGCGGCGATTTGCTCAGCGATCCGCTGGATGTGACCTACATCATCTCCCTGCCGTCGCCGGATGCGCCCAAAGCCAGCCTTGCGCCCGATACGTACGAGCGGGCGCAGCGGGTATGGCTCCGTTATCCCGGCAAGGAAAAAGATATCACCATGCACTACACGCTGGACGGTTCCATGCCCGACACGAATTCCCCGGTGTATACCGGCGACCCCATCTATCTGCCGGGCGGAAAGGTCACCTTGCGCGCCATCGCGGTGAACGAAAAGGGCAAGGTCTCCAACGCAATGGAGGTCGGCTACAAAATCAACAATGTCGATTTCCGGATGATGTACAACGACAAGGACGTGTTCAGCGGATTTACCCTGCTTGGCACCAGCATGGAGGCCTTTGTCCAGGCAAATGGGGAGCCTTCGTCCCGGGAGCCTATCGCTGTAGACAGGATCCCGGACAAGTGCCAGAAGCTGACCTACAGCTGGGGATACTGCGTTATTGCGCCGATCAACAACAGCTGGGTGGTCATTGAGGTTTTCCAGACGCAGAGCAAGTTTGGCGCGCCGCGCAAAACAGGCATCGGGCTTTCGGAGGAGGAAATCACCAAGGCTTTCCGTGACATGCGGCAGCCGCAAAGCAAAAATGGCGACCGCAGCCTGTATTTGGACGGAAGCAACGTCGGCATCATCAAGCGCGTGTCGGAGGATCAGAAAAGCATACGGTATTCGTGCCTCGACCTGGAAGGTTACCAACTTTTGCTGCAATACGACCTGAAGGACGGCATCGTGACCTCCATCACCAACCGCTACGTGCCGTAAGCCGCGAAAACCGAAGCGCATCGCTGCCGCCTGTCAAGTGCATTAAAAGCCTGTCCTCCCGGACAGTCCCTGAAAAGGGAGCCCGGGGGGACAGACTTTTTTTAGTTGTCCATTGACTGCATCGTATTTTTGCGATAAAACATGCTGATCGGCGCTTTTATACTAATGTTTGGAATTACTATTACACCCTTTTGCGCTTGCGGAACGATGGCCGTGATCGTCGGGATGCTGACAACTACCCTGCCCTGGGGACCCATCATGGCTTTTTTGACCTCTTCCCCGCTGATAAGCCCGGACGGCTTTTGATGGTGTCGGGTTTGCTGGGCCTCAGGTTTGCTGTGGCGCTGACGGCTGCTTCCATTGTGGTCGGGCTGGCATCCGGCTTTGTCACGCTCCTCATCGAAAAGCGGACCGGCTTTCTTCGCAATCAGTCGCGGCATCTCGCCGGGGCAAAGAACAGCCCGTGCTCCTGCTCCGAAAAGGAGCAAACAGCGGATGAACCGGTTCCCGCCGGCCAGCAAAGCGCTTGCGGCTGCCCCGTCGCCTCGTATCCCCCTCCCCCATGGCAAACGCCTGCCGCGCGGCGGAAGGCACGCCTGAGCCCATGATCGCGGAGAATCCTGACCGGGAAGCCTGTACTGCGCCGCGGCGCCCGCCAAGGGAATAGCCCTTATGAACTGGGCAGAAAAGCTGAAGCTTCCCACGCTTTTGAATAACTTTATTATATTGGGCCTAAAGCAGATTCTGCTTTCCTTCTCCATTTTTGTGGGCGTCGGCTATTTGGTGAACCACTTTGTGCCCGATTCGATCATCTCCGTGTTGTTTGGGAAAAACAGCATTGCTGCTGTTCCCTGGCCTCTTTGATCGGCCTGCCCCTTTACCTGACAACAGAGTCGGCATTCCCATCATACAATCCCTGCTCAAAAGCGGCGCGAGCGAGGGCGCCATGCTGGCCTTTATCATCCACAGGTTCCGCCACCAGCGCATGGGTGATCGCCGGGCTGGCCACGTTCATGAAAAAACGCGCCGTCGCCCTGTATGTGCTGTACATTGTGATGGGCGGCCTCCTGTCCGGTTACCTCTACGACTTGTTTTTGCTGATAGCCCAACAAAACATATTGATATTTATCGATGTATCGCCTATAATGTTGATATCGACATCCATGAATGTGAGGTGGATTGCTTGGAAGAACGGCATTTGGAAACTGCCAAGGTATTCAAGGCGCTTTGTGACCCTAACCGCCTGATGATCGTTGAAATGCTTCACGATGGAGAAAAGTGTGCCTGCGACCTCTTGGCGGATATGGATATTTCCCAATCGACGCTTTCACACCATATGAAAATCCTTTGTGAATCCGGCATCGTCAACTGCCGCCGCGACGGAAAGTGGATGAACTATTCCCTCAGCAAAAGGGGATGCGAGACAGCCCAAAGCCTGTTGGCGGCAATGCTGGAATCGGCAGTGGTCCTTGATATAGCCGGAGCATGCGACTGCGAATAAGGGAAAGGAGAGAACGTTATGCGGATTGTGATCATCGGCGCGGTTGCCGCGGGAACCTCCGCAGCGGCCAAAGCAAGGCGGAACACGGAGGATGCGCAAATCGTCATCTATGAGAAGGGCAGCTATATTTCCTATTCCGGGTGCGGCATGCCCTATTACCTGGGCGGCGAAATACCTAGCGCTGACGAACTGACGCCCCGCAGCCCGGCGTTTTTTAAAGCCAAGTACAATGTGGACATCCACACGCTGCACGAGGTTCTTTCCATAGACCCGGCGGAAAAGACGCTGGACGTAAGGAATCTGTCCACCGGCGAAATGTTTGTTGACCGCTATGACAAGCTCATCCTCGCAACCGGGGCCAGGGCGGTCCTGCCCCCCATCCAGGGTTCGGATCTTGCGCATGTATTTACCTTGCGCAATATAGGCGATATGCACCGCATCAAAACCTTCATCGACGCGCGGCCGCCCAAATCCGCCGTGATTATCGGCACAGGGTTTATTGGCCTGGAAGTGTGTGAAAACCTCAAGAAACTCGGCATGCAGGTGACGCTGCTGGAGAAGCTTCCGCAGGTAACGCCGGGGCTGGACAGCGACATGGCGGTATATGTGCAGGCGCATCTTAAAAAGCACGGAGTGCCTGTGCTGACTGGCGTCACGGCTTCTGAAATCAAAGAGAAATGCGTTGTTCTGTCCGACGGCAGGGAAATCGGCGCGGACATGGTTCTTCTGTCCACCGGCGTGCGGCCCAATTCGGAACTGGCGGCAATAGCCGGAATAGCATTGGGTGTTGCCGGGGCGATCCGCGTAAATACGAAAATGCAGACGAATCTGCCGGACATCTATGCCTGCGGCGACTGTTCGGAGCAATTTCATGTTGTCACGCAAAAGCCCGTCTACCGCCCGTTGGGCTCCACCGCCAACAAGACCGGAAGAATTGCCGGGGACAGCATCACCGGCGGCGCTTTGGAATTTCGGGGCATCCTTGGAACAGGCATTTTCAGAATCTTTGATATGACGGTTGCCCAAACCGGGCTCTCCCAGCGGGAAGCCACCGAGCAGGGCTATGACGCGGCGGTGTGCCACAACATCAAGCCGGACAAACCTGAATATATGGGCGGCAGAGAAATGGTGATCAAGGGCATTGCCGATAAAGCCACAGGCCGCCTGCTTGGCGCGCAGATTGTGGGCTTTGACGGCGTGGATAAAAGGATCGACGTATTTGCAACGGCGATTACCCTCAAAGCAAAGGCGGAAGACCTGTTTCACTTGGACCTGGCCTATGCCCCGCCCTTTTCCACGACCAAGGACCCGGTCATGTATACGGGGATGATTCTGGACAACGCGATCCATGGGAGCAGGCCGCTGATGACGGCACAGGAACTGGATGTTTTGATTGCGTCCGGCGAAAAGTATGCGCTCATTGACGCAAGGGTTGTTGCGCAGTATGAGAAGGACCATATCGAAACCGCCCGGAGCATCCCGCATGAAAAATTGAGGGACGCCGCCGGGGATCTTAACAGCGATACCATTGCGGTCACCTACTGCAACAAGGGCGTCACCGGAAACGCGGCGCAGGGCATTCTGCTCAATAAAGGTTTCAAGCGGGTCTATACCTTATCCGGCGGGCAAAAGCAATATAATAAACAGCATGCCGGCAAGCGGGACTAAATTGCGGAGGGAAAGGCAATGGACAGGGAAAAACCACAAGGCATCGGCTTTTTTGAGAAGTATCTGACGGTATGGGTGCTCCTGTGCATGGCGGCGGGCGTGTTGATTGGAAAATTCCTGCCGGGGGTGCCTGCGCTCCTGGGCAGGTTTGAGTACGCCCAAGTATCGATCCCCATCGCCATATTGATCTGGCTGATGATTTATCCCATGATGATGAAGGTCGATTTCGCCAGCATCAGGAATGTGGGCAAGAATCCGAAGGGGCTTTATGTGACATGGGTGACCAATTGGCTGATCAAGCCGTTTACCATGTACGGTATCGCGATGTTTTTCTTCTATGTTCTGTTCAAAGCACTCATACCCGCTGACCTGGCCAGGGAATATCTTGCGGGAGCGGTGCTGCTGGGCGCGGCTCCGTGCACCGCGATGGTCTTTGTGTGGAGCCATCTGACCAAGGGCAGCCCGGCGTATACCGTGGTGCAGGTCGCGACCAACGACTTGATCATATTGCTTGCTTTTACGCCCATTGTCGCCTTTTTGCTGGGCGTCAGCGGCCTGACCGTGCCCTGGGATACGCTGCTTTTGTCCGTGGTCCTGTTTGTGGTCATCCCCCTGGCAGGCGGCATCCTGACAAGGACGCTGATGATCAAAAACAAGGGACTGGAATATTTTGAAAAGCGGTTCATACCCAAATTCGACCACGTGACCGTCGCCGGGCTGCTGCTTACATTGATCATTATCTTTTCGTTCCAGGGCGATGTCATTTTGAAAAATCCCCTGCACATCCTTTTGATTGCCGTGCCGCTGATCCTTCAGACATTCCTTATTTTCTTTATCGCGTACCTTGCCTCCAGATGGCTGAAACTCCCCCATAATGTGGCGGCGCCTGCAGGGATGATCGGCGCATCCAACTTTTTCGAGCTGTCGGTTGCCGTAGCCATTTCCCTGTTCGGCTCATCCTCCCCCGCCGCGCTGGCGACGATTGTGGGCGTGCTTACGGAAGTGCCGGTGATGCTGATCCTCGTTCGGATTGCCAACAACACAAAACAATGGTTTCCTCAGCCAGCGGCTGATAACAGGTAATGACTGTTGTAAGCAAAATCCCCGGCTTTGCCGGGGATTTTGCTTACAATAAAGCGCTGGGCAATTCATTTCCGTGTGCTGCTTTGGTGTTGGCCCCATCCATATCAGAAAAGAACCTCCTCAAAAACAACGCCGCTTTTCACCCGTTCCTTCAAGTCCAGTATCTTTTCTTCCGTGGCGCGGATCAGTGCGCGGAGCGCTTCATCCCCCTCGCCGCTTTCCCCTTCAAACTCCCAATGCTCCATGTATCTGCAAGGGAGGAAGGGACAAGCCTCGCCGCATCCAGTGGCAACCACGATATCCACCGGCGGCAAGGCGCCGATCAGCTTGGGCTTTTGGTCTTTCTCCATATCGATGCCGTACATTTCCTTCATCAGGCGCACGGCATCAGGGTTGATTGTATCTTTTATTTCCGTTCCGCCGGAATAGCTTTCGAATACGTCGCTTGCCAAATGCCGCCCCAGTGCCTGCGCGATCTGGCTGCGTTTGGCGTTATGTGTGCAAATAAAGGCCACTTTGGGTAACATGCTCTTCCCTCCTAAAAATGGTCGGGCTGAAATCGCCCTGTCTATTTTATACCCATTTTCAAGCGGGATTCATCAATCTTTTCACGTACCGCGGCGATTCTGTGATCAGGTTACAAAGCCTTGCGGTAAAAAAATGATTCGTGTATCTGCAGCCGCGCTTCCCGCACCGCCTTTCGTATGAAGAAATACAATATAGCGGAACCTGTTTTGATTCAAAGACCACATGGGAGGCATTTTCATGGCATTGATCAAACCACGATTCGGCAATCTATTGCAAAACGCAAGCTTTGAGGCCGGATTGTCCTTTTGGCAGGCGGATAACGCGGGCATTATCAACTCTTCCCCCGCCGAGGGCACCCAGGCCGCCGGGCTTTTTGCAGGCGTGGGCAGCCTGTACCAGGTAGTGGCCCTGCCGCCCTTTGCGCACAGTCCCCTGTTCTTGAGCTTTATCGCCTATGCCCAGGAGGCAGCCGGCGCCGGCAGCCTGACGGCGGAGGTTTTGTGGCTGGATACCGATTTCAACGTGCTGGGCACGGGCCTTCGCGCGTTTATACCGGCCAGCGCTATCAGCAATGTACGCATCACGTACTTTGATGTGACCGATACGCCGCCCTTTGGCGCCGTATGGGCAAAGCTGCTTTTCAGCAAGGGCCAGAGCGATATCCCCGTGATCCTGGACCTTGTCAACCTGGCATCCGTCAGTACGCCCAATCTTGTTCAGAACCCCAGCTTTGAATACGGTCTGGAGAATTGGGCCGCGGGAAACTTTACCCCCGTTTTTGCCCTCCCCTTTGCGGGCGCGGCGGCAGCGGCGGCTGATCCGCAAGCCGTGGCGGGCGGCGTCAGCCAATTCATCCCGCTGCGGCTGTCCACCGCCGGCTCGGCATATCTCTTGGCCTTTGCCTGCCAGGCAGCCAACGCCCCTGTGCAGGTCATTGTCCGCTGGCTGAACATTCTGGGCACGCCCATCGGCGATCCTGCCGTCGATGTTCTTGTCGGCGCGGCGACCCTCGGCCAGCAGGGCAATTATCTGAATATTGTCCAATTGACCACCCCCGCCCCGCTTGGCGCCGCGGCCGCCAGCATAGAGCTTCTTTACAACGGCACCGTGCCGCTTGCCGTGAAGCTGGATCAGGTGGTGTTTGTGCGGCTTGACTCCGCCAACCTGCTTGTAAATCCCGGCTTTGCCCTGCAATTGGAGGGCTGGGCAACCGACGGCGTCACCGCCGACAATGTAAACACCTATATCGGCGCATTCAGCGCCGGCCTTTCCGCCGACGGCGCGTATATCTTCCAGACCGTGGAGCTGCCAAGAATGGCGTTTCTGGGATACTTCCTGCTCAATTTCGCGCTGCGCTTTTCCGGCGGGGAAGCCGCCAACGGCCAGGTGCTGGCCCAGGTGCATTGGCTGGATCGGAACGGCCAGGAAATCGGCCTGGGCGCCAGCCTGAACGTTGCCCAAACGGTTCAAACGGCGGCCCAATGGCAGGTGTATACCGCCTTTACCGAGCGGCCGCCCTTAAACGCCGCCTTTGCCCGCATACAGTTTACCAGGTCGCAGGGCGAGGCCGCGGCTGTCATCAATCTGGACAGCGTAACCTTTGCAAAAGTCATATAAGCATGGAGTGATGATCTCCGCCACATTATGGTATGGCTGCAAACAATCGCGTTTACAAAAACAAGCAGGACGATGGTTCATCGATCCTGCCTGTTTTTAATCTTCTTCTGATCTTTTGCATTCATTGCCGGCAGCGGTACGCTTTCTCCCTTACCAGGGCATGCCGGTCAGCAGTGTGGACAGCAAAAGCGGTATTACCAGCAATATCACCATCACAAGGCAGATGACACGGACAACAACCACTTTGCGGGCCGCCCTTTTTTTCGATGCAACAGCCATGAACAATTTCTCCTTTATTGCGCAAGATAACTGGACGCGTCAATGAGCAGCGGTTCCCCAAGCATATTCAAGTGGACCCGCATGACGCCGGGCTTTACGCCGTCGGGCAGCAGGAAGGCGATTTCACCGGATACCGACTCGCTGGGCAAAAGCGTTTTGTCTAGCGTATCAGCAAAGTCCGAAAACCATGCCTGCGTCAATTCGTTTCCCTGCGCGTCCGTCATGGCAAACGCCAGCTCGCTGGAAACCGTCAGGTTCTGGGTGGACCGGTTGCTGACCGTCAGGTTCACGATCACGTATTTGCTGCCGGCCGGCGGATTCAGCGCGCCCTTGTCCGCAAGGCGCATGCCATGAATCGTAACCTTCCAGCCCGCCTGATGATAGGCGCCGTCCGCGTCAAGCTGCGCGAATCCCGCCTCCTTCAGTTCTCCGCCGATGGGCAGAGCCTGGGCCAAAACGGCCTTTCCATCCGTCAGCCCGCTTAATTCCGACAGGCTTTCGGGAACAAGATAGCATACATATCCCCGTACGGCAGGCAGCTGCCCGCCCAGCTTAACATTGGCCAGCGCCAGCAGGCCGCTGGCCCGGGTGGGTACGACGCCGCCCACTGCCTTTTCGCCGCCCAAAATCGTAAGGGCGGATGCGAGCTGCGCCGCCGTCTTTTCGGTGCCCGTGCCGGTGAGCGCCGCGTCAACCCAAACATATTTCATGCCGGCGGGCACATTGTCCAAAAACGCCGTCCTGCTTTGGGTCACCCCATACACCGCGATCTCGTACCCTTCCGCCGGCAGCACGGCCAATGGCTGCACGTCATTGGCCGATACGGCGCCGGAGCTTTTGCCAAGGTTCATCAGGCCCGCAACGCTGCCGCCCGGCGCATCGAGCACTGCCAGTTGATATACGGCGGCGGCATTGGGCACCTCAAAGAGCAGCCGCAGGTTTTTTTCACCGGGCGCAAGCGAGGCCGTAAAGCTGGAGCTGCCATTATACAGCATCGGCGCGTAAGCGCGGCCCCTTTCGTCCACAGCAAGGAAATATTGCTCCGGACCGGCGATTTCGGGCGCTTCCGCCGCCGTCTTCATGGTCAGATTCACCGACAGGAATTGATGGCCGGCCGTAGGCACCACCGCCTGTAAGCCGGCAGGGAAACCATAATCCGCAACGGTAAACTGCACGCTGCCCGACGTTACCGTTTCAGCCTGGGCGGCTGGCAAAAAGAGAAGGGCCGCCATTGCTACCGCAACCAGGCGGAGTATGATATTAGAATGCTTTTTCATTACTTTATCCGCTCCTTTCCGAAGCATTTGTACCGCCCTATTATAACATTTTCCATATCTGTGTACAAGGACAAGCATACAGCCGCCTGTAAAAACCGCCTGTTATCCCAGCAGCGGGGGCAAGGCCTCCTCCGGGTCTTTGGGCAGCACGATGCGCACCTGCGTCACGCGGCGCTTCCACACCCTGGTGGCCTGCACCTTGATGCCGGAAAGCTCAAAGCCTTCCCCCACCTTGGGGATTTGGCCCATTTCCTCGGCAACCCAGCCGCCCACCGTATCGGCTTCATATTCCTTTTCCAAATGCAAAAACGCCAGCATATCCTTGAGGTCCGCGCCGCCGTCGATCAGCAGGCTGCCATCCTCCTGCTTTTGCACGGCTTCCGTCACATCGTCGTGCTCGTCGTATATTTCCCCGACCAGTTCCTCCAGCACATCCTCCAGCGTCACAATGCCTTGTGTGCCGCCGAACTCGTCGAGTATGACCGCCATATGGTTTTTGCTGCCTTGCAACAAGTGCAAAAGCTTTGTGATCTTCAGCGTGGCGGGCGCATACAGCGCCGGCTTCATCATCTCTTCCACGCTGGTTTTCCCATCATGGGTACCGGCGTAAAAATCCTTTTCGTGCAATATGCCCACGATATCGTCCATGGTCTCCCTGTATACCGGCAGGCGGGAATAGCCGTGCTCCAGGAAGGCGTCCTTCGCCTCTTCCATGGTGCTTTCGCAGGACAAACCCACCACATCCACCCTGGGGGTCAGGATGTCCCGGGCGTCAAGGTCGGTGAATTCGATGGCCGAGCGGATCAATTCGCCCTCGTGCTCATCCATGTCACCATCGCTTTGGGCCTCGTCCACCATGGTGATCAGCTCGTCTTCGATCAAAAGCGGCTCTTCCGCCGGTTTGCCGATCCTGCCCGCGATCAGCATCCACATGCGGTGCAGAAAGCCAAGCGGCTTAAGAACCGTCAGCACTACGCGCAGTATACCGGCCGTCCGCATCAAAAAGGCTTCCGGGCTGCCCTTTGCCAGCGCCTTGGGAATGGCCTCATTGAACAGGCTGATGGCCAGTGTGATCAGCAGCATCGCCAGCCAGAAGCCGCCGCCGGCAAGGCTTTTCGTAAGCAAAAGCGCCGTGAAGGATACGGCCAGGAGAAAGGCCAGCCGCCCGCCCAGCAGCAGAATGGGATGCAGCTTCTCCTGTTTTTCGACAAGGGCAAAAGCCTTTTCGGCCGCCATGTTCCCGCCGAAGGCCAGCCCCTTTAATCGTGTGCGGTTCATTTCCTCCAGCGCCGTCTGGGCGGCAGAAAAAAACGCAGACAGCAAAGTGCACAGCACGGCGGCTGTCACCAGCGGGAAAGCGTTCAGATCCATGGATTCAGTTCCTTTCTGTTGTCAAAAAATCAAAATGTTCTTTTTGTGCACGAAAAAAGCGCATAGACAAAACAATTGCCGCGTTTTGCCCTGATGCGCATGCACGAAACCAGTTTTTATCGGCTTTCGGTCCTTTGGGACTGGGAGGTTCGTCCAAAATGTACACCTCGATAGTAGTGTGATAGCGTATTATACCACACACAGCCCGCAAATGCAAATCACCGGTCAGCAGCAAATGGTTCCAGCCGTTGCAGAAGCGCAAAGGCGGCTGCAAGACGCGCATGCGCGGTTTGACAGTTGTTGTTGCGTATGCTATAATGATGCAGTTTTTTGCGACGTTAACGATAAAGGGAGGACCGCTTTATGGGTAACCTGCTGGGGGAGCTGTTTTCCGGCGTCATCTACCTGTTCACGGCAGATGGCTGGAGAACACTGGTTATGTTCATCGTATCCGGCGTCTTGATTTATTTGGCTATCAAAAAGGAATATGAACCCGCCCTATTGCTGCCGATCGGCTTCGGCGCCATCCTGGCCAACCTGCCTCCGGCCTTCGGCGAAACGTTTCCCGCTGTGCTGGGCCCGGACGGCTTTTTGACGGTGCTGTTCAACTCCGGCATCAAAAACGAACTGTTCCCCCTTCTGATCTTTATCGCCATCGGCGCCATGTGCGACTTTACGCCCCTGCTGAAGGAACCCTCCATGATCTTCTTCGGCGCGGCGGCACAGTTCGGCATTTTCATTACGTTCCTGCTTTCCCTGCTTCTGATCCCCTTTGTGATCCCCGGCGCGGACCAGAGTCTGGTCCTGCGGCTGGCTTCCGCCATCGGTATCATCGGTGCGGCGGACGGACCCACGACGCTGTATGTGGCAAACCACTTCAACTTGGGTGATTACATTGCCCCCATTTCCGTAGCGGCCTACAGCTACATGTCCCTGGTGCCCATCATCCAGCCTCCGGTGATCAAGGCGCTGACCACCAAAGGCGAGCGCACCATCCGCATGGAATACAAAGAGGAAAAAGCGCCCAGGCTGGCCCTGATCGTCTTCCCCATCGTAGTAACCCTCGTTTCCGGCATCCTGGTGCCCATGAGCGCTCCCCTGATCGGCGCTCTCATGTTCGGCAACCTGATCCGCGTCTGCGGCGTGCTGGAGAGGCTGAACAAGGCCGCGCAGAACGAGCTGGCCAACATCGTCACCATCCTGCTGGGCCTGACCATCGGCTCCACCATGGTGGCCGACAAGTTCCTGCAATGGAACACGCTGCTCATTATGGCTTTGGGCCTCTTCGCTTTCGTGTTCGACACCGCCGGCGGCGTGCTGTTCGCCAAGTTCCTGAACCTGTTCCGCAAGAACAAGATCAATCCCATGATCGGCGCGGCGGGCATTTCCGCCTTCCCCATGAGCGCCCGTGTGATCCAGAAACTGGCCAAGGACGACGACCCCTACAACTTTGTGCTCATGCAGGCCATCAGCGCCAACGTGTCCGGCCAGCTGGGCTCCGTGGTGGCCGGCGGCATGGTGATCACGCTGGTGACAATGCTGCTGAAATAACGCCCAGGGCTGCGTAGAAAGAAGGTTTGACGATATGTTTCACGGACTGTTCTCCTCCGCGCTTGCGGAAGTTGCCGCCACTGCCACGCCCGACATCACCGCCGCTCCCGCCGCCACCCAGGCCCCCATCGATATGGGCCAGCTGATGAGCAATGGCCTGACCACCACCCTCTTTGGCCTTGGCGGCGTGTTCCTTGTGCTCTTCCTCTTTTACGGCGTGATCAAGCTCATGCAAAGGGTGAAGGACAAGGAAGAAACGGACGAGGAATAATTCCCTCCGCCTGTCAAAGAAATGATTTTTCTTTCCCTGTAACCCAACTCCCCGCTTCAGGCTGAAACGGGGAGTTTTTTTTCGGCTGATGGAAATGCGGCGATGAAGCGGCCGGCCGTATATCTGATGCACGGCATGCGACAAACTGCGCGCAATCCCTTTACAAGCGCGCGGATTTGGCGTATAAATAAAGCATGGGCGCATGCCGCGGCCTTTTTAAGCATAGCATACGGAGGAAACAACATTGTATCAGCAAAAAGACCGGGATGAAAATCAGCACCAACTCAAGCGCCGCCTGCTGGCATTATCGGTTCCCATGGTGTTCTTTCTGGCAGGGATCGTCGTTTCCCTGCTTCGGAATGTACGCCTGCAATGGCTGACCATCCTGCTGACCATCTTTGGCGGGGCGCTGGCCATCTTCTGCTATGGCATGTTCATCAGCCCCATCGTCCATTACGGCCGTCACCTAAGAAACGTGCTGGAGGGCCGCAAGCGGGAAACCACCGGCCAGGTTAGGGACATCGCAAGCCAATCCTGTATCCGTGAAGGCGTGGAGTATTACCCCATGACCATCAATGTCGGTGAAAAAAATGACGAAGCCGATGACAGGCTCTTTTATTACGATGTGCACAAGGGAACGCCGCCTGTCAAACCGGGCGACAGGATCACCGTTGTCTCCCACGACAAGGCGGTGGCCGAAATCCGCCGGGCGGAACAGCACGCCTAAAAAGTGCCGCCCAGACGCTAAAAAGGAGTCTTTCTCCGTGCACGACATCCATCCTGTGCTGGTCTGCGTGACCGGCCAAAAAACCTGCGACCGGCTGATTGAAAAAGGAGTACAAATCGCCGCCGAAACAAACGCCCCGCTGCTGGTGGTGCACGTGGCGCCGGTGGGTGCACCGCTATTGGGCCACTCCACACAAAGCGAAGCGCTGAATTACCTGTACCGGCTGGTCTGCGACGCCGGGGCGGAAATGGCCGTGCTGCGGGCCCCTGACCCTGTGGAGCGGCTGATACAATATGCCGTGGAGCAAAACGCCGCACACATTATCATTGGTTCCGGCCGGCCCGACAATGCAGACCGCCGGGATGTGGCCGGCATCCTGCAGGCCAGACTGCCCGGAGTGCAGACGCACGTGGTGTATCTGTAATGCTTTTTCTCGGAAAATCAATTCCGGGTGGCGAGCAACCCTCATAATTCGACAAAATAATATATAAAAGTGGAAATCCGGCGCAGCCTTGGCCCGCCGGATTTCTTTTTGTAAACGCTTTATTTCCCCTGAAGCTCCCGCCTTACCACAATGGGGATAAACAGATCCATCTGCTCGCGCTTTGAACCATCCTCAAACAGCATACAGCCGACGATGTGCCCCATATCATACCGCTCCGCCTCGTCACTTTCCAGGGTGGACGCTTCGTATACCCTGCTTTCCTCCACCCACCTGTGCACCAGCCGGTTGACCCTTCCCACATCGTCATCGTCAAAGGCGGTGGCCACGGCATACAGCCCGCCAGGAAAATCAAACACCTCGTAGCCGTCCGTATCGGTATCCTCTTCCGGCAGCGCAAAGAGCCACTCAAAATCCTGAAAATGAGGGTTGAACCACAGAAAATCCCGGGGGAACACCTGCTGGGGAACCTTCACACCGCCCCACCAGGCGTCAAAGGCCCCAAGGTCCGTGTGACCGGACCTGGCCATTTTGACCGCCGGCAGGCGGATGATGCGGATGTCGGGCATCCTTTCCAGCTGCGCCACCGTTTCCGCCAGGTCCGTCACCATACGCGCCTTTTCAGCATCCTGGAATCCGTCAATGTACAGCCCGACCTCATTGGCCTTGGCATACAAAAGCTTCAGGTCCATCTCGCTGCTTACGTCGTATTCCTTCACCTGGTCCATCATGGTCAGGATGATGTCCTTCAAACGCTTGAGCAATTCCGCCTCATGATCGATTCTGCCGATTTTCTCCCGCAGCACATCCAAGAGTACCGCCGCGCTGCCGGACGCCAGTATCCGCTGGATGTCCTTGATGCTGATCTCCAGCCTGCGCAAAATCAGTATCTGTTCAATGCGCTTGAGGGCCTTGTCATCGTAGCAGCGATAGGCGTACCCCTCCGCGTGGCTGCTTTCAATCAGGCCCATTTCCTCGTAGTAGGCAAGCGCCCTGGTGGTCAGGCCATATTTGACTGACACATCCCTGATTTTCATGAGTTCCCCTTGCATGGCAAAAGTCCTCCCTGTGTTTTCTGGCACCATTGTAAACTACGACGCAGGGACGTAGTCAAGAAAGAATTCAAATTTCAATATTTCAATATTGACAATAGTGTGTGTCACACATTATAATGTGATCGAGGTGATCATTCTTGGATGAATCCACGCTTCTTGGCAACATCCTTTTGGAAATGCGGCGCGGTACGCTGACATTGGCCGTACTCAGCCAATTGAAACAGCCCTGCTACGGTTATTCCCTGCTGCAGCAATTGGAGCAAAAGCGCACCAGCATCGAGCCCGGCACGCTGTATCCCCTGCTTCGGCGGCTGGAGGCCCAGGGACTGCTGGAAAGCCGCTGGGACACGGCGGAAAGCCGGCCGCGCAAATACTACCTGCTGAGCGGGCAGGGCTTAAACCTCTATGAGACATTGAAAACAGAGTGGCGGCGTATCTGTGAGGAGATGGAAGGACTATTAAGGGAGGATAACGTATGAATGCCTTGATCGAAAAGTATGTGTATGATGTGGTCCGCCGGCTGCCGGAGAACAGCCGGGCGGATGTGGAACGGGAGCTGAAGGCCAATATTGGGGATATGCTGCCCGAAAACCCCAGCGATGCGGATGTGGAAAAGGTGCTCCATTCCATGGGCGCGCCCGCAAAGCTGGCCGAGCAGTATCGCATTAGGCCCCGCTATCTGATCTCCCCCGCCCTTTTTGACGATTACCTGACGGTATTGAGGATCGTCCTTCCTCTTGTGGCCGTCATACTGACGGTCCTGCGGCTGTTTGGCACGCTGATCGGCTCGCCGGTGGACGGAAGCTTTGGACAGACGTTCGGCACGATCATCGGCGATATCCTGGGCGGCCTGTTTGATGGCGTCATCAACGGATTTTTCTGGGTCACGCTGGGCTTTGGGCTGACAGAATATTTCAGCGCGGCCAATTTCAAAAGCACCTGGTCTCCAAAGGACCTGCCGGATATTCCCCCGCGCAACGCCGTGAAGATCTCCCGGGTGGAAACGGTGATCGGCATGGTGTTTTCCGCGCTGTTCCTTGTGGTGATGGCCAGGTACCAGCATCTGATCGCCTGGTACGAGTACAGCCCGGAGAACATTATGGTGCCGCTGTTCAGCCAGTTGGCCGTGCAGCGCTATATCCCCTACCTGGCGGCGCTGACGCTTTTATCCTGGGTAGTGGCGGCGGTCAAGTTCTTTTTCGCGCGCTGGAATTACCCCGTCGCGGCGGTCTCCGGCATCAGCAGCATCCTGTGGACGGCGGCTTCCATCCTCTTTTTGAAGGGCGCCGATACCTTTAACCCGGCCTTCCTGCAACATGCAGCCCAGAGATTGAACATCGATGCGGCCGCCATGAACAGCCACTTTGCAACAGGCATCACCGTCGTCTGCGTCCTGTCGCTGATCGGCATGGCCATGGATGTAGTTTCCGGCTTTTTCAAGGCCCGCAAAGGCCGCAGCATGCTGGAAGTAGTCAAATAAGCCCCCCCTTACTCCCAGCGGCAGCCTTTTGCCAACAGCTCCACCATTTCCTCCAGCCCCTGCTTGTCCTGCTCATCAAAGCGGGCAAAGCGGGGGCTGTCGATATCCAGCACGCCAACGATTTTCCCATCGGCGCGAATGGGTACAACGATTTCCGAATTGGATGCGCTGTCGCAGGCGATATGCCCGGGGAACTGATGCACATCGGCCACCAGCTGCGTCTTTCCCTGGGCGACCGCGGTACCGCACACCCCTTTGCCCACCGGTATGCGGATACAGGCGGTTTTCCCCTGGAAGGGGCCTAGCAAAAGCTCCCCCTCCGTCATCAAATAAAAGCCCACCCAGTTGATATCCGTAAGCGCCGCGTTCAGCAGCGCCGCCATGTTCGCAAGGTGGGGCAGCTTGTTCGTTTCTCCCTCCATCAGCGCGCTCAGCTGCTTTTTAAGCAGATCATACATTTCCGCTTTGTTCTGCGGGTATGTGTCCTTGATTTCGATCATGGGTTTTCTCCCCTTTTTGTAAAATGCAGGGCCATTATACCATAAATCTGTGTGCCAAATCACCGTCTGTCTTGCAAGGGTTTGAACGATGGGTTATACTGTATGAAATACAGTTTATGCCAATGAGAAAGCGGGAGAAAACGCCATGCAGGAACAGATGCGTTTGGGCCAATCCTTTCCCACCCTTGGAGCACGGATCATATATGCTTACCTGGCCGCCTATCCGCCCTACACTTTTGATCCATCCTTGAACGATGGGGAATCCCGCCGCCAGCTCCACGCGTTCCTTTATGACGTGATCAGCACCTGCCATGACCATCCCGAGCTCATCGGCATCGAACCGGAAGAAGACAAATGCTTTGCGGAGCGCTGGCATCTGAACAACAGCAATCCCGCCTTGATGGATGCCATGTCGAAAGTGGAGAAGAAGTTCTTTGACTGGGTGGGCACGCTTTATAAACTGGCGCAAGCAGGTGAGGCGGCGGAAGACCACCTGTTCATCGCCAAATCCGCCTGGAAGCTCACGCCCAAAATACTGGACAAATGGACAGCCTTCGGCCTTGCATATGAGCCCGCGCCGGAGGGCGTTATCCTCCGCAGTCCAAAATACCCGCCGCTCTTCCCTGCTATGAAGCAGCGGAGCGAAGACGCTTCACAGTCTGGCGGGCAGACAATTGAAGTTTTGACCCGTTTTTTGCTTGGTTCCGTTCCCGGCAAACCCTTTCGGGCTGCCCAAATGTTTGGCAAGCTGTACGGCGATGCGGCGTTTTTGGAACAGCTGGAGACCTTTTTTGAAAAGCGGGGCTATACCCTGACAAACGGGGAGCGCTGGCTGCAGGTCCGCTGGGAAATGGAATACAAGGACAAGGAGCGCGGCTATATGAATATCAGCTTCCGCTGGCGGGACAGGCTGCAAATGTGCTTCGAATTCAGGGTCCCGGCCTTCAGGCGGCTGCTGGGCCATTATGATCAAATGGAATATGCTTTGGGCGAGCTGTGCTATATGCGTACCAAGGTCTGCGACAATTGCGGCTACTGCACCCAGACAGACAAAAGCGGCAAGCGCGCAAAGCTTGCGCTGCCGCTAAGATACCCCGGCGGCGTCACCCTAAAATGCCCGCTGTGGCCCTGGTTCACATGGAACGAGCTGAACGAAGAGACGGTGGAAAAGATGCAGAAGCTTTTCCTCTTCGCGGAAGAAAAGCTGTACGGGCAGTAAAACGCACAAAGACGCGGCGGCCGAAACAAACGGCCGCCGCATCCTTTATCTTCGCACGCTTATATGCTTTTCACAAATCCAGACGCATTTCCCGCAATACGCCCAGGTCCCACAAGAGGGAACTGGTCAGATATTTGTCCCGCACATCCCGGGAACCGATCAAGGCGGCGTAGGCATCCGCGTCGCTGACGCCGATATCCCTGGGCCGCGTTGGCATGCCAAGGCCTTGCATCAATTGCTCCACCTCTTTTGCGGGCGGCAGCTCTTCCTGGATAATGGCCAATATTTCTTCCCAATGCGCCAGCGTTTTTTTCAGCCGTGCCCGGTGGGCGGCCGGCGTATTCTTATAATACTTTTCGTGCTCGGCCCGGATGATGGCCTCCGCGGCGGCGCCGAAGATTTTGCGCATCTCCTGCTCCCAGGCCTGATTGTCAAAAGACGCGATGAACGCTTCCGCCTTTTCTCTGTCGGGAACCAGCCTGCGTATATCCTCATACAGCTTCAGCGTAAGGGCTGTGCCAACGCCCACCTGTATGCCGTGCAGCTCATAGGGCGTGCCCCTATCCAGGGCCATCATCTCCCATATGTGGGAGAAGTAATGCTCAAGACCGGAAGCCGGCCGGGAGATCCTGGCAAAGCCCATGGCGATGCCGGAGAGCACCAGCCCCTCTACCACGGACTGCACAGCCTCCTCATCCCGGCGGTTTAAGCCTTCGGCGGCGCTCACGCACTTTTTCAGGGACTGGCGGACCAGGCCGGCCACGTTTTCGCAGTAATACTCCCCGGTGACCAAACCGGAGATCCGCCACTCGCAAATGGAGATGTACTTGGCCAGCATATCGCCAAGGCCGGCCCACAGCATTCTTTGCGGCGCGTTTTTCAAAATGTCCACGTCCGCGATGATGGCGGAAGGGCAGGCGTTGTACAGGGTAACCTTCACCCTGTTTTGAATCATGGAGGAGGAATTGGAGGCATAGCCATCCATGGAAGGCGCGGTGGCCACCACCATACTGGGTATCCCGGCGGTATAGGCCAGCACCTTGCAGCAGTCGTTGACGACCCCGGAGCCGATGGCCATCACCACATCACAGCTTGGGTCAAAAGCCATGCACAGGGCGCCTACGGCATGTTCATCCGGCTCCAAATGCTCCCCCGGCAGCATAAAAAGCGTATAGGCAACGCCGGCACCCGCAAGCACCGGCTGCACACGGTCCCAGGCCGCCGCATAGGTGTTTTTGTCGCAGACGATGAAGGGCTTGCGCACGTTCAGCTTTTCCAGCGCCGCCGGCAGATGCCGCACCGCTCCGGGGCCGATTTTTATATACTTCAGTTCCGTATCATGATGATGCCCGCAGGCACAGGCATGTCCACCGGGGGCAATCAGCTGCTCAAGCGATAAGGAAGACAGGTGCATGTTCATGACCTTCCTTCTGCATTCATGGTTCAATCCACTACCAGAAAGCTGTTCTCCAAATAATCAGCCACCGCCTTGCGGCAGGCGTCAAAATCAATCTCCCGCGTGGACATGCCCGCGTAGGTGATGGGGGCATACGCGCCTTCAAAGGGAATTTGCAGCTCCTCCATCGTTACCCCGCGAAGCTCCATGGCATATTGCACGGCCGCCAGCATATCGCCGGCGCTCAAATTCGTCAACAGGCTGTTGTCGGTAACGGAATCCATCAGTTCAATGGCCTGATCCAAATTGATGGTACGGCATGTATCCGCCAGGGCGGAAAGCACGGTGCGCACCCTTTGGGTACGCATCAGGTCGCCGCCGCCGCCCACCTTGCGTATGCGCATGTAGATGACCGCCGAATGGCCCCTGAAATGATAGGTGCCGGCGTTTTTCATTTTGGGAACGGTGGAATTATCCGGTATGGCATAGCGTTTCAGATACGCGGCCTCCGCATCGGTCACCGTGATATCCACGCCCCCCAGCACATCCACAATCGTTTGTATATGGTTCATATCAAAGAGCATGTATTTTTCGATCCGTACGCCAAAATGGGTGCTGAGCACCTTGCAAAGCTCTTCCGGTCCGTAGTTTTTGGCGATGTAGTTGACCCGGCCGATCACGCCGTCCGGACGCTGGATCAGCATTTCGCGGCTGAAGGAGGTAAGCATCAGGCGCCTGGTCCTGGTATCCATCGTCACCAGCACAATACCGTCCGTATTGCCAAGATTTTTGGGGTTTCCATTCCATTGGTCCACGCACAGCAGCAGATAATGGTGCTGACCCTCCACCACCGGGGGAAGTTCCTCCCACGGAATGGGGGTAATGGGCTTGGGCGGATCGGCCATGGCAGAACCCGTCCAGGAAAAACAGAGCAGCAAGGCAACCAGCAGAGCAATACGGCGTTTGAGCATGGTAAGGATCTCCTTTGCTTGGGATAAAAAGGATGCCTGTATGATAAACGGTTCATTCCGCGGAAAAAATCCCCGATGGCAAAACAATGCCATGCCATTGCTCAATATAGCATATTTTCTGCCGTTTGGCAAAGCCAAAGCCGGCTGCGCAAAAACAGTTACATATAAAAACAGCCGTGCAGGCACATTTCCCCGCACGGCTGTTTTCGAGAAATCAATTCCAGAAACGAACCTTGATCACGCCCGTCTGGGCGCATAGCTCCGCCACCAGTTCTTCCGTGGGCACCTGGCTGAGCTCCATGACCGTCACGGCCATTTCCTGCCGGCTTTTGTTGATCATGTTATTGATGTTGATGCCCTCCCTGGAGATGGCCGCGGACATGTTGCTGACCATGTTGGGCACATTGTCATGGATCAAAAGGATTCGGCAGCCCTCCGGCTGGCCGGAAAGCACGATTTCCGGCATGTTCACGCTGTTGCGGATGGTGCCTGTCTCCAGATAGTCCCGCAGCTGTGCGGCGGCCATCCTGGCGCAGTTTTCCTCGCTTTCCGGGGTGGAGGCCCCCAGGTGGGGAAGGCAGGTGACGCCGGGGACACAAAGCATGTCGTCCGTCGGAAAATCGGTGACATAGCCGCCAAGCTTCCTGGATTTGAGGGCCGCCCGGCAGGCATCGCCATCCACCAGTTCCGCGCGGCTGAAGTTTAAAAGCCTCGCGCCGTTTTTCATCAGGGTGAACAGGTGAAAATCGAACATGCCCTTTGTTTTGGGCGACAGCGGCACGTGGACGGTCACATAATCCGTCCTTTGCAAAAGCTCCTCCAGGCTGGAGGCCCGCTTGATGCCCCGGGATAGGGACCAGGCGTGCTCCACGGAAATGGAGGGGTCCAAACCGATGACTTCCATGCCCAGGCCGTTCAGCGCGCAGTTGGCCACCAGGGAACCGATGGCGCCCAGGCCGATGACGCCCAGCGTCTTGCCCCGCAGCTCCGGGCCCACAAACTGGTTCTTTCCCTTTTCCACCAGCTTTGCGACCTCTTCCCCCTTGCCCTTTAGTGTGGCCGCCCACTGTATGCCCCCCGCGATATCACGGCTGCACAACAATAGCCCCGCCACCACCAGCTCCGCCACCGCGTTGGCGTTGGCGCCCGGCGTATTGAACACCACAATGCCCCTTTTGCTGCAGGCCTCGATGGGAATGTTGTTGACGCCGGCCCCCGCCCTGGCGATGGCCTGCAGGCTCTCGGGCAGCGCCATGCCGTGCATATCCGCGCTGCGCACCAAAATGGCGTCGGGAACAGGCTCATCCCGCGTCACCATATACTCATCCGCCGATAACTGGCTGTGAATGATATCAGATATCTCATTGAGCGTCTGAATCTTGTACAAGCTGCACTCACTCCTCTAAAAATTGGGATTCTTAAGGGACAATGTTCCGCAAGCTCAATCGTCGCACTGCTTCGCTGCCGCTCGCATTGCTCGTTTCGCTTGATTTCCTCGCCTCGCTTCATCCGCCACTGGCGACGCTCGGCTCACTCACCTTAAGCGGGGTTCAGGGGCGGAGCCCATGATTCTCGGTCTCGAACTTCTTCATGAAATCCACCAGCTTTTCCACGCCCTGCACCGGCATGGCGTTGTAAATGCTGGCCCGCATGCCGCCCACGGAGCGGTGGCCCTTCAGGTTCACCAGGCCGTTCTTGGCCGCTTCCTTGACGAACTTTTCATCCAGCTCGTCGCTGCCGGTGACGAAGGTGACGTTCATCAGGCTGCGGCAGGCCTTTTGGGCGGTGGGCTTAAAGAGGCTGCTTTCCTCCAGGTAATCGTAGAGGATGGACGCCTTTTCGATATTGATTTTCTCCATGGCCGGCACGCCGCCCAGCTCCCTGAGCCATTCAAAGCCCAGCTTGGCAAGGTAAATGCCGTAGGTGTTGGGGGTGTTGTACATGCTGCCGTTCTTGGCCTGCACGTCCCAGTTGAGCAGCTTGGGGCAAAGCGGGTGCGCCCGGCCCAGCAACTCCTTTTTGACAATCACAATGCACAGGCCGCTGGGGCCGATATTCTTTTGCGCGCCGGCATACATGACGCCGAATTTGGTGATGTCCATGACTTCGCTTAAAATATTGCTGCTGGCGTCCGCCGCCAGGGGCACGCTGGCCGTATCCGGCAAGGCGATAAAACGGGTGCCGTAAATGGTGTTGTTGGTGGTGATATGGCAGTAATCCGCCCGGGGATCAAGCTTCGCGGACGCAAGGTCCGGCACATGGGTGTAATTGTCCGCCCGGCTGGAGGCGGCAATGTTCACCGTACCGTAGCGGGCGGCTTCCTCCGCGGCCAGGTGGGCAAAGTTGCCGCTGTCGATATAATCCGCCTTGTTGCTGCCCGTCATCAAATTCAGCGGCACGGCAGAAAACTGCTGGGTCGCGCCGCCCTGTAAAAACAAAACCTCATACGCCTCGGGGATGGACATCAGTTCCCGCAAAAGCGCGACCGCCGCGTCATAAATCTCCAAATACATTTTGCTGCGGTGGCTCATTTCCATGACAGACATGCCGCTTTCGCCGTACGTCACCAATTCCCGCTGCGCCCGCTCAAGCACCGGCAGGGGCAGCATTGCCGGACCCGGAGAAAAATTGTACACGCGTTCCATATGCGTTCCCCTCTCATCTACCGTTTTCAATATTTCACAAATCACCGTTGATTTGCATGTGGGACGTTTTTTGCCCTGCGGGCTGAATTTGAACCATTAGCCATATTATGATTCCAAAGCGTCATAATTGCAAGAGGGGAAACAGAGAAAATACAGAAGTAACAGCTCGTACACGGGACAAGCGCCGCCTTGACAGAATGAGATTCCTCTGCTATACTTCGCGCAAACGATTGCATTCAAATCGTTTGCTGTTGTATTGGCTGAAGGAGGAAAGATATGCGCAGCATCAACCTGGGAGCCATTTACCACCAGCCCTGGCTGGAATACCGCCACGCGCTATCGGATGGCCGGGTATGCATCCGCCTCCGGACCGGCCGGGATGACTGGCAGGAGGTACAGCTTTGGACTGCCAACATGTACGGCGCCGGCGCTTCTATGACAAGGGCGCAAAAGCTGTCCATGACGAGGCCGTGGCAGGATGAGAACCACGACTGGTACGAATGCATATTCATGCCAAACGATCCCCGCATCCATTATGTGTTTTGCCTGATCCGTGAAAAGCTTGCCCTGGTCCTGGATCAGGACGGCATCTTTCCGGCCCAAGCCAAAGACCCGGAGGAGATGGCGTGCTTCCCCTTTGCCCACGCCTATCCGGCGCCGGAAAAGCCGCTTTGGGCCAGAGGCAGCGTCGGATATCAGATTTTCCCTGACCGTTTCCGCAGGGCGGCGCCCCATGGCGATGCTGCCGAGCCGGTGGAACCCTGGACTTCCACCCGCTATGCCAACGAATTCCGGTTCGGCGGAAACCTCAAGGGCATCCGCCAGGCCGTGCCCTACCTAAAGGAGCTGGGTATCGGCATCGTGTACATGACCCCCATCTTCCTGAGCAATACCTCCCACCGCTACAACACCTTTGATTACTTTCAGGTGGACCCGCTATTGGGATCGCTGAAGGAATTGCGGGCGCTGGCGGACGAACTCCACGCCGCCGGGCTGCGCATCGTGCTGGACGGCGTGTTCAACCATTCCGGCACCGAGTTTACGCCTTTTGTAGAGGCAAAGACAAAAGGCCCCGACAGCGAGTATTATGACTGGTTCTTTTTTGACAAGCAAAAGTACGCCTGCGGATATGCTACCTTTGCCCACACGCCGGATATGCCCAAGCTCAACCTCAAAAATGCCTCAGCCGCCGCGTACTTTATTCAGGTGGGCCGCTACTGGCTTCGCCAGGCCCACGTGGATGGCTGGCGGCTGGATGTATCGCCGGAGGTGTGGCCGGATTTCTGGCGCCAGTTCCGCAAGGAGGTGCTGGACGAAAACCCCGATGCCATCCTGGTGGCGGAATGCTGGGATGATTCCCGCCAATGGGTCACCCAGGGCGACATGTTTGACAGCACCATGCATTATGTGCTTTCCCGGGCGCTCTGGCTGTATTTTGCGGAAAGAAAAATCAGCCTTGCGGAATTTGATCACCGGGTCAACCGGGCCATGGCCTTGTATCCCCACAATGTGCAGGAAGTGCTGTGGAACTTCCTGGGCAGCCACGACACCCCCCGCTTTGTCACCAGGGCCGGGGAGAATGAAAACCGGCTGCGGGCGGCTTCCTTCTTTCAAATGACGCATCCCGGCGTGCCCATCGTCTACTATGGGGATGAGCTGGGCCTGAGCGGCAGGGCCGATCCCGATTGCCGCCGGCCCATGCCCTGGGACAAGGCGGAAAATCATCCGCTGCTGGATCACTACAAGCGCCTGACCCATTTGCGCAACGGCAGCGAAGCGTTGCGGCTAGGCAGCTTCACCACCTGGCATGTGGGCAAGGATGGCCTGTATGCATACCTGCGCACAAGCCAAGCCCAGGAAGCGCTGGTGGTATTGAACACCGCCGACGGCGCCATCGACAGCATGCTTTCCCTGCCGGAAGGCTTTGGCGGCCGCGAAGACCTGCCGGACAGCGTCAGCGGAGAAATCCTGCCCGTTTTGGGAGGCGCGGTGCGTATAAGGCTGTCTCCCGGCCAGGGAATGGTGTTCTTGAGAGACCGTCCGGAAGTTGACTAGTCACGCCGCGTCTTGACCCGTATGCTGCAAATAAGGAACAAACAAACCTGCCCGGGACAACGCTGTCGCACAGCAGTCACGGGCAGGTTTTCTATTTGACCCTTCGCGGATAGGGAGCTCTCACATCCGTCAATCCCAGCAGGTAATCCACGCTGGTGCCATGATGCTGCGCCAAACGGATGAGTATAGGAATCGGAATGTTCAATTTGCCCAGCTCATAATCGGAATAGGTCGTCTGGGCCACGGAAAGGATCTGCGCCATTTCTCTTTGGCTCAGATCACAGTCCTCCCTTAAATTCCTTATTCTTTTATGCATTACATCACCGGTGATAGTATGCCTTAACGGATATTCCGTTATTGATTTCTAACGGAATATCCGTTATAATGTGCAAAACAATATATCGTATGCAAGGATGATTTATGATGGATGATTATCGGGAAATGTATTATAAACTCTTTCGCCGGATAACGGAAACCATTGAGCAATTGCAGGCGGCGCAGCGGGAGGCCGAGGAGATTTTCCTGGCGCAGGCTTCAGATGAAAGCGGCCCCCAGGTTCTTCCGGACGCAGTAAACAGCAATTGACTCCAAAAACGAAGCGGCGGCAACTCGATGCCGCCGCTTCATTTTTCCCGTTTATTTTTTCGCTTCTGCAATCTTGAGCGCCGCGCCCACGAAATCACGGAACAGGGGGTGGGGCCTGTTGGGCCGGCTCTTCAGTTCCGGATGGAACTGTACACCCACAAACCAGGGATGGTCCGCGATTTCCACGATCTCCACCAGGTTGCGCTCGGGATTGCGGCCCGCGACCCGCATGCCGGCCGCCTCAAACCGATCCAGATAATCGTTGTTGAACTCATAACGGTGGCGGTGCCGCTCCCAGATTTCCGGCATGTCATAGGCCTCACGGCTGAACGTACCTGGAACAAGCTCGCAGCGGTATTTGCCCAGCCGCATGGTCCCGCCCAGATCCTGCAGGTTCTGGTCCGGCATCAAATCGATCACGGGATAGGTGGTGTGCGGGTCGGTTTCGGTGGTGTTGGCGCCGCGCAAATCCAATACGTTGCGGGCAAATTCGATCACGGCCATTTGCAGCCCCAGGCACAGGCCGAAGAAGGGAATCTTCTTTTCGCGGGCATAGCGGATGGCCACCATTTTGCCTTCCAGCCCGCGGGAGCCGAAGCCGCCGGGCACCAGAATGCCATCCGCCTTGCCAATCCGCTCCGCCGCGTTCTCCTGGGTGACTTCCTCGGCGGGCACCCAATCGATCTTCACCTTGGCATGGTGGAAAATGCCGCCGTGGGTCAGAGCCTCCACCACGCTCAGATACGCGTCGGGCAACTCCACATACTTGCCGACCAGGGCAATGGTCGCGGTCCTGTCGCTGGACAATTGCCGCTCCACCATGGCGCGCCATTCCGTCAGGTCGCATTCCCCTTCGGGGATGCCAAGGATTTGGCACACCTTTTCGTCCATGCCCTCGGCGTGGAGCATCAGCGGCACTTCGTAGATGGTGCGGGCGTTGAGGTTTTGAAACACCCTGTCCACCGGCAGGTTGCAGAACAGGCTCATTTTCGCCCGCAAGTCATAGGGAATGGGGTGCTCGCTGCGGCAGACCAGCATGTCCGGCGAAATGCCGATGGCGCCAAGCTCCTTGACGCTGTGCTGGGTGGGCTTTGTCTTCAACTCCCCCGCCGCGCTCAAAAACGGCACCAGCGTTACGTGGATATACAGGCAGTTTTCCCGGCCCACCTCGGCGCGCATCTGACGGATGGCCTCCAAAAAGGGCTGGCTTTCGATGTCGCCCACGGTGCCGCCGATTTCTGTGATCACCACATCCGGCGGGTTTTGCGTGCGGGAGATGGCCAGAATGTTCTTTTTGATTTCGTTGGTAATGTGGGGGATGACCTGTATGGTCGCACCCAGATATTCGCCGCGGCGCTCCCTGTCGATGACCGTCTTGTATACGCGGCCGGAGGTCACATTGGCCGCCTGGGTGAGGCTTTCGTCGATAAAGCGCTCATAGTGGCCAAGGTCCAGGTCGGTTTCCGCACCGTCGTCGGTAACGAACACCTCACCGTGCTGGTAGGGGTTCATGGTGCCGGGGTCCACATTGATGTAGGGATCAAATTTCTGGATGGATACCTTCAAGCCCCGGCATTTGAGGAGCCGCCCCAGGGATGCCGCTGTGATCCCTTTTCCCAGGGAAGAGACCACTCCGCCGGTCACGAAGATGAATTTGGTGTTCATACCGCATCCTCCCTTCCGCTGTTCCCGAAAAAAACCATGCTCCATTGTACAAGCCCCGCAGCCCTTAGTCAATGGCAAAACGCAAAGAAATGCAAAAAAAGATATGGGGAAAAATGTCACTCCAACAATGAAAATTTGTCAGGATGCGCCGGAAACAAAAAAACAGGGACGATTTATGACGTATGCCAAACCGTCCCTGAAAAACACGCTTCGTGTCACCTTCCGCCCTTGTCGTAGGGTACGCCCGCCGCCCTTGGCGCCTGGGAATTCCTGCTGCTGAACGCCAGCACGACGAGGGTGGCGATAAAGGGGATCATTTTGTAGATGTCGCTGGGGATGCCCAGGCCCTTGAAGAACGGGATGCCGGAATAGGCCGCGGCGATCGTCTTCATCAATCCGAAGAACAGTGCCGCCAGCAGGATGCGCAAGGGCTTCCACTGGCCAAAGATCAGCACCGCCAGCGCCAGGAAGCCGTACCCGGACACCGAGGCGTTGAAGTTGGTGGAGGTGGGCACCACAAAGATCAGGCCGCCCAGGCCGGCCAGCGCGCCGGAAATCATGACCCCGGCATAGCGGATGCGGTACACGTTCACGCCCACGCTGTCCGCGGCCTGGGGATGCTCGCCGCAGGCCCGCAGCCTAAGGCCAAACTTTGTCTTGTACAGCACAAACGCGGCCACGGCGAGTATGATCAAGCCGATGTAGGTGGTGATGTACGTTTTTTGGAACAGCAGCGGCCCCAGCACCGGAATATCGCTGAGCAGCGGCACGCTGGAAATCCGGAAGGTATTGGTGAACTGCACCTGCTGCACGCCGTTTTCCTGGAGCATGCGGGCGGAGTAAACGGCGATGGCCGGCGCGATCATGTTCAGCGCCGTACCGCTGATGGTTTGGTCAGCCTTCAGGTTCACCGCCGCGTAGGCGTGCAAAAGGGAAAACAAAATCCCCGCGCCGGCGGAAATCAGTATGGCCAGCAGCAACAGCAGCTGCCCGCTCATCACATGCTCCACCTGGTTGATAAAGAAGATGCCGGCAAAGGCGCCAACGATCATGATGCCTTCCAGGGCAATGTTCACCACACCGCTGCGCTCGCTGAACATGCCGCCCAGCGCCACTACGAGCAATGGTATGGAGAAGAAGAACATCTGTTGTACCAGAAAATAAACCGATTCCATACTCTTTATGCCCCCTTCCCCGCGTCGGACGTTTCCGCAGACAGCTTCTGCGCTTCACGCCGCCTGCGCCGGCCGGAGCCGCGCTGAAGCAGCTGCTTGATCAGCAGGGAGAAGGCGCTGAAGTATATGATGATGCCGATGATGATGCTGATGATTTCTTCCATGTATTTGAGGAGTGTCAGGTTCGCTCCGCCCACGGTAATGTACGCCACAAAGATGCCGGAGAAAATGATGGCAAGGGGGTTGGAAAGCCCCAGCAGCGCCACCGGGATGCCCGCGAAGCCCTGGGCGGCCAGCACCTCCTTGACCTCGATGTGCAGCCCTTCGGCAGGCGCCAGGTACATCAGCGCGCCGGCGATGCCCGCCAGGGCGCCGGAAATCACCATGGCCATCACGATGGAGCGCTTTTCGCTGATACCGGCATACCGGCTGGCATTGCGGTTGTAGCCGCAGGCCTTCAGCTCATAGCCAAAGGCAGTGCGGTTCAAAAGGATGTAAACCACAATCGCCAGCACGATGGCGATGATGATGCCGCCGTTCAGGCTGGAGAAAAAGTCTTTGTTCCCCTCTCTGGTCAGCCGGTAGAAGATGCTGTCCATCCCCCAGGAAGGGATCACCGCCGAGGCATCCACACTGAGGGTCTCGCTCTTCATGGCGTTGTAGACCGTCATCACCTTTTTCCCATCCACCATGAAGAACATGTTCTTGATCAGGTAATTGATGCCGTACATGCCGATGTAGTTCATCATAATGGAGGAAATGACTTCATTCACGTTCAAATAGGCCTTGAACAGCCCGGGGATCATACCCCACAGCGCGCCGGCCAGCATGCCGGCAATCAGCGCCGCCAGCCACTGCACCGGGCCGAAAAAGTCGCCCCGGACGCCCACCACCACCGCCACGAAACCGCCGACCATCAATTGGCCGGTGGTCCCGATGTTGAAAAGCCCGGTTTTGAACGCGAAGCCCACGGAAAGGCCGGTGACGATGATGGGCGTGGCAAAGTACAGCACCTTGCCCAGACCCTTCATGCCTTCGTTAAAGCCGCCGGACAGGATCATGGTAAGGCCAGCCACAGCGTTCTGCGGATTGCTGACAAACAGGATCGCAAACCCGGCCGCCAGGCCCACGACGATGGCGATCAGCGAGGAAGCGGCACTGGAAAGACCATTGGTCAATGCACTTTTCCTTCTCATACCACTTCACTCCTTCTTGACCCGGCCATATACAGGCCCAGTTCCTGCTCGGTAACGCCCTGGGCCGCAAGGTCGGCGACAATTTCCCCTTCGTACATGACCAGAATCCTGTCGGATATGTTCATCACTTCATCCAGCTCCAGGGACACCAGCAGCACCGCCATGCCCTTATCCCGCTGGTCGATCAGCTGGCGGTGGATGTACTCGATGGCGCCTACGTCCAGGCCCCGGGTGGGCTGCACGGCGATGAGCAGCTGGGGACTTAAGCTGATCTCCCTGGCCACGATGGCCTTTTGCTGATTGCCGCCGGACATGCTGCGGGCAGCCGTGGCCGCCCCCTGGCCGGAACGGATATCGAACTTCTCGATCAACTCCCTGGCATGCCTGTCGACCGCTCCAAAGCGGAGGAACCCGCGGCTCTGAAACTCTTTTTTATGGTAGCTTTTGAGCACCAGGTTTTCCGCCAGGGAATAATCCAGCACCAGGCCGTGCTTGTGCCTGTCCTCCGGAATGTGGGAAATGCCCATGTCGTTTCGGCTGCGGATGGAGCTTAAAGTAATCTCCCTGTTCTCCAGGAAGATCTTTCCCCCGTCCGGCCGCATCAGCCCGGTCAAAGCGTATACCAGCTCGCTTTGGCCGTTGCCGTCAATGCCGGCGATACAGACGATCTCCCCCCGGCGCACGCTGAAGGAAACATTGCTCACCAGCTTCTTGCCATGCTGGCGGCTGGCAACCGTCAGGTTCTGCACCGTCAGGGCCGGTTCCCCGGGCTGGGCAGGCTCCTTTTCCACCACAAAGCTGACCTTGCGGCCTACCATCATTTCGGCCAGCTGCTCGGCGGTTACATCCTTCACCTCCACCGTGCCCACGTACCGGCCCTTGCGCAGCACCGTGCAGCGGTCGGCCGCCTCCATGATCTCGTTGAGCTTGTGGGTGATGAAGAGGATGGATTTCCCCTCGTTCTTGAGCCCCTGCATGATCTTCATCAGCTCGTGGATTTCCTGGGGCGTCAAAACCGCGGTGGGCTCGTCAAAAATCAGCACCTCGTTGTCGCGGTAGAGCATTTTCAATATCTCCACCCGCTGCTGCATACCCACGGTGATATCGGAAATTTTCGCGTCCGGGTCCACCATCAGGCCGTATTGTTTGGACAGCGCCACGACCTTTTTCCTGGCTTCCTCCATGCGTAAAACGCCATGGCGGGTAGTCTCCACCCCCATGACAATGTTCTCCAGCACCGTGAAATTGTGCACCAGCTTGAAATGCTGATGGACCATGCCGATGCCAAGGGCGTTGGCATCATTGGGGTTGTCCACGCGCACCTGCTTGCCGTTTTTTAGTATGGTACCCTTCTCGGGCTGATACAGGCCAAAAAGCACGCTCATCAGCGTGGATTTGCCCGCGCCGTTTTCCCCCAGCAGCGCATGGATCTCCCCTTTTGCTAGCTGAAGGCTCACATCATCATTGGCGCGGATGCCGGGGAACTCCTTGGTGATGTGAAGCATCTCAATGACGTAATCCATTGCGCCACTCCTTTGGCCTGTATAGTGCATAGGTTGAAGAAAACAGGGGCAGGCAGTTTTTTCTGCCTGCCCCATTGCTGGTCTGGTTTTTGTATGTTATTCGATGATGGAAACCGCAACAGCCGTGGTGCCAAGTTCCGTAGCGGCGGTCACATCGGTGTCCTTCAGGAGGGTGATTTCGCCGGAAGCCAGCTTGGCATACAGGGCGTCATACTCTTCCTGGGTGAACTTTTCGAACTTGGAGGTAGCCATGGGCAGGCCCACGCCGTCCTTGTCCGCGCCCAAAACCCAAGCTTCGCCGCCGGGGAAGCTGTCGGCATAGTAGGCAGCCAGAGCCTGCTTCACAGCAGCGCCCAAGCCCTTCATGGCGGAGGTGATCACGCGCTCGGATTCAGCGCTCTGGTCCACGTCCACGCCGATGACCTTGCCATTTTCGGTCGCTTCAGCTGCAGCCATCACGGAGTTGCCAACGGCGCCGCCGCAGGCAAAGATCGCTTCGATACCGTCGTTGTACCAGGAAGCAGCCAGCGCCTGGTTCTCGGGGGTGGCGTCAAAGTTGCCGGTATAGTGGTAGTTGAGGGTCAAACCGGTGAGGCCAAGCTCCGCAGCGGCAGCTTCCGCGCCCTGCACAAAGCCGTAGCCGAAACGGACGACGGCGGGAACCGCCATACCGCCCATGAAGCCAAGCTTGGTGTAGCCTTCCTTCACCGCGGCGTAGCCGGCCAGATAGCCCGCCTGCTCCTCGGCGAAAACGATGCCAACCGTGTTCTTGTCGGTGCGGAATTCGGAATAGTCCGCGTTATGGGGATTGCCGTCGATCAGCACGAAGCTGACTTCCGGATAGGTAGCCTGAGCGATGAAGATGGGTTCTTCAAACAGGAAGCCGGGGGTCACGATGACCTTGGCGCCGGCAGCCACAGCCTTGTCGATCTCGGCCAAATAAGCGTTGGTGCTCTTCTCAGCGGGCTTGAAGTAGTTGCTGGTCTTGCCGTTTTCGTCGGCATAGGCTTTTACGCCTTCCCAGGTGCCCTGGTTGAAGGACTTGTCGTCAATGGTGCCGATGTCGGTGATCATTGCGATTTCGTAGGTGCCTTCCGCCAGTGCGGTCACAGCCGCGCCCAAAGAAAGAACCAATGCCAAAAGAAGCGCGAGTCCCTTTTTCATGGATGATTTCCTCCTTATGTGATTGCCGTCGCCCATTTTCCGGGCAGCTATCGTATACATTATAACAGATGTGTAGATACAAGAAAAGGTGATTTCCAGAAAAATGTTATACATGCGTGCATAAAACATATTCAGTTGTCATCCATCAGCCTGGTAAATCCTTCGCCCAGCGCTTCATGGGCTTCGGTGATGAACATGAATGCCTTTTCATCCTCCTGCCGCACAATTTCCTTGATCCTGGGCACCTCCTGCCGGCCGGCCACGCACAGCACAACGGGCTTCTCACGGCCGGAGTATGCCCCTGTAGCCGTCAGCAGCGTCACACCGCGACTCAGTTCCTCCATGATGCGGTTGGTCACCGCCACCGATTTGTCGGAGATGACAAAACAGGCCCTTTGCGAGTTGAAGCCGTCCAGCACCATGTCCAAAACCTTTGCGGACACAATAATGCATATCAAAGCATACAGGGCATGCTGGACGCCCATCACAAAACCGGACGCGGCAATGACCATAAAGTCTATCGCGAACAGGAACGCGCCCACCGATATAAAGGAAAATTTGCGGTGGACCATCCTTGCGATCATGTCCGAACCGCCGGTGGTCGCCTCGCCCCGAAGGATCATTCCAAGGCCGACGCCGAGCAGGCCCCCGCCGTACACCGCGCCCAGCAGCACGTCGTCGGTCATGGGCGGCACCCTGAACAAGTCGATGGACAGGGAAAAGACCACCGTGGCCACCAGCGAGCGCCACACGAACACCCGCCCCATGGCCCGGAAGCCGATGATGAACAGCGGCAGGTTCAAAACCATGCTGGTCAAGCCTACCGGGACCCGGAACAAATGGTTCAGGATGGTGGCGATACCCGTAAGGCCGCCGGGCGCAATGCTGTTGGGCACCAGAAACAAAGGGTATGCCAAACCGCCCACCGCGCACCCGACCAGGATCTGTATGTAGCTGCGCAGCTGCTCGTGGCGGATCATAGACCCAAGTCTGTCCACTGTCCGTTTCAGATTGATTCCCCCTCCGCTTCATTTGTGACAGGGAAAACGCCGCTTCCCAAGGAAAGCAGCGCTTCCGGTATTCAGTTGGCGGGCGGCCGGTCGGAAGCGCCCAGGGAGATGGCCAGGGCCCGGTCCACCTTTGCCATAACTTCCTCGTCTACACGTCCAAGTTTCTCCATGAGCCGCTTTTTCTCCAGCGTGCGCACCTGCTCGGCCAGGATCACCGAATCTTTTTTCAGACCGCTTTGCCGGCTGGAAATCGCCACGTGGGTGGGCAGTTTGGGCTTATTCAGCCGGGAGGTGATGGCGGCAACGATGACCGTGGGGCTATGCAGGTTGCCTATATCGTTTTGAATGATCAGAACAGGCCGAATTCCACCCTGTTCTGATCCTATCACAGGGTCCAAATCAGCCCGATAGATTTCCCCTCTTTTCATATTGTCACACTCCATGCCCCCTGTCAAGGTTTTCCCTTCGATTGCCGTGCATGGAAGCACCGTTCATCGCTAGGCGGCGCCGTTTGTGCTCATCGTCCGGATGGACAGGGGGCTTCCGGCGCTGCTCCCTTCATCCTATGCGGACGGCGGAAAAGAGGAATCAGTGATTCGATGAAAGACGGCTAAGCCGGCTTTGTGAGAATTCGCACAATTTCAAGCGAGTGAACCAGGACCCCCGCTGTTCCCGGGATTGATAGGCGTTACGCGGTTTCCCGGTACGCCCCGCAGAGGCGGCATTCGAGGGATTTTGGCAGGAACAGTGAGCGGATGGACGGGTTATCCCCGGCGCGTTCTTGCCCGTTGCGCTGCCCCGTTCTGCCGTATGCCGCTCATCACCACAAAAACGAAGCCATCAGCTCTCCTTCCCCAAATACCACATCAAATCCGTAGCCAGCAACCCCCGCTGCCCGGTTTCCTTTTCCGCCCGCAGGGCCGCGCTGCCATGCAGGCAGCACCCGATCTGCGCAAGCAAAAGCGGGGCGTGCCCCAGCTGCTTTTGCTGGGCCAGCAAGGAAGCCAGTATGCCCGTCAGGGCGTCGCCGCTGCCGCCCTTGGCCAGGGCCGGCGTGCCGGTTGTGTTGATGGCAAGCTTTACACCGTCATACAAAAGAGAAGAAGCGCCCTTCAAAATGACCACGCCGCCCAGCTTGTGCCACAGCGCCTGCACGCCCTCCACCACATCCGCCGTCACAGCGCCGGTGCCGGCCTGCATGAGCCTGGCGGCCTCGCCGGGATGAGGCGTAAAGATATTCATGCCCGGCAGGGGCAGGATATCCGGGCTCATGGACAGCAGGTTCAGTGCGTCCGCATCCCATACGGTCGGCTTTCCGGCATGCTTTACCGCGCTTAAAAGCATCAGCCTGTCCGGCAGCACGTTCAGGCCCGGCCCCACCGCCACGGCATCCGCCCGCAACGCGGCATTGTATACAAGCTCCTCCGCCTCAGGCGCAAATGCATCGCCGCTCATGGGTAAAGGCAGGCAGGTGGCGCAGGGCGATAATTGCTGCACGATGGGCACAATCGTTTCCGGACAGGCCACAGTCACCAGCCCGGCGCCTGTGCGCAGCGCGGCCAGCGCGCAGATGGCTGCCGCCCCGGCCATGCCAAAGGACCCGGCCACGATCAGCACCCGGCCGTAATCGCCTTTGTGGGTATCTCTTCTCCTTGGCGGCAGCAAGTAGGGCAGCTCCTCCGGCAGCAGCATATCCATGCCCGGCGCGTCATCCAGCGCTTTGGGTAGGCCGATATCCGAAAGCGTCACGCAGCCGGCGTACTCCGGGCCCTTGTTCAGATACAATCCCAGCTTGGGCCGGTGAAAGGTCACCGTCTCCGTGGCGCGGACGGCCTCCCCCATGACCATGCCGGTGAGGCCGTTCAGGCCTGAGGGGATATCCACCGCCACCACGGGCAGCCCGCTTTCATTTACCTTTTTGGCCAGCGCGAAAGCCACGCCCTGTATGGGCTGGGAAAGCCCCGTGCCAAACAGCGCGTCCACGATCAAGGCGATTTCCGGCCCGATGGGCGGCAGCTTTTCCGGCGCTTCGCTCAGGCGCAGAAGGGACGCGTCCGGCCACAGCTTCTTCAGCAACTGTCTGTTAACCGACGCATCCCCCGTCATTTTGCTGGTCAATTGCCAAATCTGTGCCTGGCCGCCTCCACTGAGCCACAGCCGCGCGGCGGCCAGGCCGTCGCCGCCGTTGTTGCCGGGTCCGCATAAAAACAGTACCTGCCCCGTTTTACCTTCCATCCGGCGCTTCACAGCCCGGATGACTGCCAGGGCCGCGTGCTCCATCAGCAAAAGCCCCGGCAGGCCTGTCTCCTTCATGATGGTGCGCTCCACCCGCCTCATTTCCTCGGGCGTAATGGTCCGGTACATCTTTCGTCCCTCCCTTATACTAATGGAAAACATTATTGCGTCCAAAGCCGTGAGAGGTTTTCGCACAATACAAGAAGACGAAGCGAGGCATAGCAGCGCTACGCTGAGCGGCAGACGACGCAGTAGTGTACGAAAAGATCCACGGCAACGACGTAATAATGTTTGGAAGCAGTGTTGATCCGCGCAAAAACATCACTCCAAAATAGCAACGGCGGCGGCCATATCTTCCTCGTGGGTCATGCTCAAATGCATCTTCCGCCCGCCCAGCGCCTGCAGCTTAAAAAGGGCGGTGCCGCGCAGTTCATAGTAAGGTTGCCCGGAAGGCCCGTGCAATATAACCACATCCTGGGGCTTTATACCGGCAAGGCCGGTGCCCAGTGCCTTTAGCGCCGCTTCCTTGGCGGCAAAGATGGCCGCCGCGCTGTCGGCCCCCATCCGCCCGCGGGAGGCGATATAGGCCCGCTCCTCCTCGCTGAAATAGCGGGAAAGAAACCGCTCATTTTCCAGCATACGCTGCATGCGTGAAATGCGGCACAGATCAATGCCCAGACCGATCACAGCGTATTCCCCGCCAGCACGCCGTTTAAGATGGCCCGCGCCGTCACTTCCGCCGCCAGCGCGCAAAGCTGGATGAAGTTCACATCCGCCTCCACCCGGCCCGTGGCCAGGGCAAACACGGTGTCGCCGTCCATTTGCGTGTGCACCGGCCGGATGGTTCTGGCCAGCCCGTCGTGGGCCACGGCAGCCAGGCGGTTCGCCTGTTCCTTGGTAAGCGCCGCGTCGGTGGCCACCACCGCGATGGTGGTGTTTTGACCCGGCTGCTCGATGCGCCGGGGCTTGGCGGCCGGCACATGGCCGTACATCAAATTTTCCACCGGCACCTTTGTGCCGTCTTCCATCACGGCACAGGCGATCAGCTTGCCGGTATGGGGATGGTAAATGTCCCCCGCCGCGTTGACCACGGCGATGGCCCCCACCGTGACCCCACTCGGCAGCGTAATACTGGCGGTGCCCAGACCCCCATTTTGGGGGATGCCGCCGGGCACCAGCTTGCCGACCGTCGCGCCGGTACCCGCGCCCACCTGCCCCTGGGCCGTATCCTTGCCGGCACGCTCGCAGGCGGAATAGCCCAGGACGGCGTCGGGCCGGACCTTTGGATCACCCACGCCCAAGTCGTATATAACCGCCGCCGGCACGATGGGCACCCGGCAGACGCCCATATCGATGCCGATGCCGTTCTGTTCCAGATACTTCATCACGCCGCCGGCGCTGTCCAGCCCAAAGGCGCTGCCGCCGGAAAGCACCACTGCGTTCGCCTTCTCCACCAGGTTGCCCGGCGCCAGCAGATCTGTTTCCCGGGTACCGGGTGCCGCACCGCGGACGTCCACACCGCCTACCGCCCCGTCGCGGCCGGCCAGCACAACCGTCACGCCTGTACGGGCCTGCCTGTTCTGCGCGTGGCCCACCTTGATGCCGTGGACCTCGGTAATGCTGCCCTCAAACAACTCCATATCAAACATAGCCCATCACTCCCCTTACAGATACGTCTCCCGCCAGGATACGGCGGATGGTCCCGTCTTCCATTCTTACCAGCAGCGCGCCGTTTTCATCCAGCCCGTCGGCCATTCCTTCAAAATTTTCTCCGCCGCCTTCCACCCTGACAGCGCGCTTTAGCGTGCAGCTGCGGCTTTCATAGGCCGCCCATATGCCGGCAAGCCCTTCTTGCTCCAGCAGTTCCATATACTTTTCCATAGCCTGCAGATAGCTTCGCAGAATAGGCGCACGCGGCACCTTGCGGCCAAGCGCCTGCGCAAGCGAGGTTGCCCTGCCGGAAAGCTCCGGGGGGTATGCCTTCTCCCCCGCGTTCAGCCCTGTGCCGACCACCACATACGCTATGGATTCCACATCCCCGGACAGCTCCAGCAATATGCCGCAAACCTTTTTGCCATTCAAAACAAGATCATTGGGCCACTTGATGCCAATGGAAAGCCCTGTTTCCTTTTCCACCGCCTCCGCCATGGCGATGGCCGCGGCGAAGGTGATCAGTTGCGCCTTGGCAGGCGAAAGCTTAGGCCGTATCAGCAGCGACACCCACAGGCCCTGGCCCGCGGGCGACACCCACGCCCGGCCGCGCCTCCCTTTGCCAGCCGTCTGCTCCTCACACAGCGCCACGGTGCCGTTTGGCGCCCCTTCCTCCGCGGCTTGCTTGAGCACCGTGTTGGTGGAGGTCATGCTTTTTGCATGCAGCATGGCCGGCTGACCCGCCCACCTGGTTCCCAGCCCAAACTGTACAAAGGCCGGTTCCAGCGTGTCCTCCGGCCAGACGAGATGATACCCCTTTTTCCCCGCGCTTTGAATATTGAAGCCCTGTTCCCGAAGCACCTCGATGCGCTTCCAGACGGCGGCCCTGGTAATGTTCAGCCGCCTGCTCATTTCCTCGCCGGAAAGATATTCTCCGGCTGCCAGCATTTGAAGCAGTTGATCCATATTGATGACTCCTTGTAAAAGATGAAAGGCCTTTTACACACCTTACATTTTTTTCGTACTTTCAGGCAAGCTACATCTTATATACAAACAATTGTATTGTACTTGCGGTTTCCCGTTTTTTCAAGTGCTTGTCAATTGGGGGGCAATCCGTTATACTGTGAGATAGGCTTTTACCGGCCTGCTTTTTGGAAAAAGCAGCGGACAAGCAGGAATTAAAGGAGAGAAACAGCGTATGCAGCAGCCGCGGCGCATTATCCGCGCTCTTCAGCAGAATATCCGCAAGGTCATCGTGGGCAAGGACGAGGCCATTGAGCAGGCACTGATCGCCCTGCTATGCAAGGGCCATGTGCTCATCGAGGACGTCCCCGGCGTCGGCAAGACCACACTGGCCAGCGCCCTGGCCAAATCACTGGACTGCTCCTTCAAGCGCATACAGTTCACGCCCGACGTCATGCCCAGCGACATTACGGGCTTTACCATGGCCAACTTTCAAACAGGCGAAATGGAGTTCAAGCCCGGCGCGGTCATGAGCCAAGTGGTACTGGCCGATGAAATCAACCGCACCTCGCCCAAGACGCAGTCCAGCCTGCTGGAGGTCATGGAGGAATATCAGGTAACGGTGGATGGCGTCACCCACCCCCTGCCCCGGCCCTTCATCGTGCTGGCCACCCAGAACCCGGTGGAATTTGTGGGCACCTACCCCCTGCCCGAGGCGCAGATGGACCGCTTTTTCCTGCGCATCTCCATCGGTTACCCCTCCATTGAGGAAGAAATGGATGTTCTGGAGCGCTACAGCGGCAAGGTAACGCCCCTTGTGACCCTGGAGCCCGTATGCACCGCCCAGGAGGTGGTGGAGCTCCAGGAGATGCTCGGCACCATCTACTGTTCCCGGGAGGTGCGCAGCTATGTGGCCAACATCATGGCCCAGACCCGCAACCATCCCTCGCTGCAATTGGGCGGGTCGCCCCGCGGCGCCATCGCCCTTATACGCGCCGCCCAGGCCTGCGCGCTGCTGGACGGCCGGGACTTTATCCTGCCCGAGGATGTGCAGCACATGGCGCTGCCGGTCCTTTCACACCGGCTGATTTTGAATCCCGAAGCCCGCATGAAGGGCATCACCACCGAACGCGTGCTTGTGACCATACTGGAAAACGTACAGGTGCCTGTGAAGCTGCCATGAAAACACGTGTACTCACGTTATTGGCCGTATTGTCATCCTGCCTGCTGGCGGCTTTGTCCACAGGCAGCAAAATCTATCTGCTGTTTGCGATATTGCTTGCGGCAATGGCTGTGCTATCCTTTGCCAGCGTCACGCTGGCGGGGCGCTCGGCCAGTGTTTCCCATGCCCTTTCCAGCCACCGGGTGCAGCGGGGCGAATTCGTCACGCTGGAGGTAGTGGTAAGGCACAAAAGCTTTCTGCCCATCGCGCCCATCACCATCACGCTTTCCGCCGCGCCGGGGGAGATGCCCATCACGACGCGGCTTCCTTATGCCGGCCGCAAGAGCCAGCGGCTGGCATACCGGTTTGCCACCGCCCATGTGGGCGTATTCACGCCCGGCGTCCAAAGCTATCTGGTGGAGGATGTATTCGGTTTCTTCTTCCGCAGCATGCGCCCCAATACCCCGCCGCTGGATTTGATGGTGCTGCCGCTGCCCTTTGATGTGGAGCAGCTGCAGTTCAGCCCCGGCGACACGGGCATGGAATCGATGGCCAGGGCGCGGGAAGACCCCACCACGCCCGCCGACGTGCGTCAATACCAGCCCGGCGATCCCCTCAAAAAAATCCACTGGAAGCTGAGCATGCGCAAGCGGGAGCTGATGGTCCGCAGGTTTGAAGAGCCCGCGCTGCCCGACGCGCTGGTGCTGCTGGACTGCGGCGCCCCCTCCGTTCCGGAAGCGTCCGAACCCCTGGCCAAGGCTTTCTTGCAGGACGCGCTGTGCGAAACGGCGGCCTCCGTGGTGCTTGGGCAAATGCGGGGCGATCACCCCATCCGGCTGCCTCTTTTAGGCAAGCGGCCCATGGAATACGACAAGAGCATGGGCGCGCCGGCGTTATTGGAAGAGCTGGCGCGGCTGGATTTTTCGCAGACGGAGCGGTTTGAGCGGGTGCTGTTGTTGGAAACCCGCCGCATGCGCCGTACCGGGGCCACGGTGATCATCACCTCCCGGCTCAATTCCACCGTGGCGGATATGATCATCCGCATCCGGCGCATGGGGCCCTACGTCCGGCTGTATCTGGTTACGTTTACGCCGGAAGCGCCGGCCATTTTGCCCATCATCAGCAGATTGCAGCAGAATTCCGTGGAGGTCTGCTACGTGACCCCCAGCGGGGACTGATTGAAATCATTCGGAAAGGAGGGGCCGCATGCCAAGAAACGAAAAGCTGGGCGATCTGTTTTCCCGCGCCGGCCTGTCTTTTCTGCTGTCGGCGGGCCTTACGCTGCCGCTGACCCTTGCCCTGTCGCTGGATGGCCTGTGGCCGGCGGCGCTCATCGCCTGCGCCGCGGTCGCTGTCCTTCTGTCGCTTTTTTCCCTGACAAAACGCGTCAAATGGTTCGCAGTGGCCGGCCTTGTGATCTGGCAGGCCGCGGAAGCCGTGCTGTCGCCCGGCGGCGGCCTGGTTTTTTCCTCCGCCATGCAGGTTTTCAAGGCGCTGTATCTGATCACCATGGGGCAGCATGACGCGCTTCCCCTGTTTGCTTTGCAGGCGGCGCTTTTATTGGCAGTCCTTTTCTCCGTCACGGCCTATTTCCTGTGCAAGCGGGGCGCGGGCTTTTACCCGGCGCTGGGCATGATCCTGCTTGTAATGATGGGCGTCTGGTTTTCCGGGCGGCAGCAGCTGCTTGTGTACAGCCTGCCTGCCCTGGTGGCCCTGGTGGTCCTGTATTCCCGCAACATCCATGAGGATTTGCCGGCCCGCAGGGTTCTGCCCCTCGCCCTCGTTGCGGTGGCCCTTGCCTTTTTGATCATGCCGGCCGGCCGTGTCGCCTCCAAGCCCCTGGAACAGTTCGCCGAGGATGTGCGCCGCACCGTTTATGACTACCTCTTCTTTACCGAGCCCCGCAACGTCTTCTCCCTGTCGGGGGAAGGCTTCTATCCGGATGGCCCCACCCAATTGGGCGGCCCGGCCAAACCCACCGCGCATTCGGTGATGACGGTGGAAACCCCGGAAACCATCCTCCTGCGCGGCGCCATCAAGGATGAATATACCGGACGCATGTGGCGGGACACCACCGGCGGCAGGCGCTACCTGTACATATCGCCCAGGTGGCGCCAGCTTCGCGATACGCTGCTCAATGCGTCGCTGCCCAATACCAATCTTTCGGAAGCCGCGTCGCTGCTTGCTCCGCAGGCAGTATCCGTCACCATGGAGACCGGCAGCGCCTCGACGCTGTTCACGCCCCAGCGTGTCAAGGAACTGGCAACCAAAAGCGACATGGTGGTGTACTTCAATAACGCGTCGGAGCTGTTTATCACCCGTGATTTAAAGGCGGGAGACACCTATACCGTGCAGGCCTCCCTGATGCAGGGGGGCGACCCGGGCCTGGGCACGCTGGTAAACGCCGCCGCGGCGCTTCCGGATGCGGATTATGCCGGGCTTGGGGAAAAATACCTAGCTCTGCCCGGCCACCTGGAGCAGTCGGTGTTCGAGCTGGCCCATCGCATCACAGAAAACTATCAGACGCCCTATGACAAGGCGCTGGCCATCAATACCTACCTGTCCCGGTATTATCACTACACGCTGGATGCTTCCGCCCCGCCGCTGAACAATGATTTCGTCACCTATTTCCTGCTGGTCAGCAGGGAAGGCTACTGCACGTATTTTGCTTCCGCCATGACGGTCCTGTGCCGCATGGCCGGCATCCCGGCCCGGTATGTGGAAGGGTATCTTGCGCAGCCCGACGCCACCGGCACAGCCAAGGTGACGGGCCTGAATGCCCACGCCTGGACGGAAGTCTATTTCAGCGGCTTTGGCTGGCTGGCGTTCGATCCGACGCCGCCTCAGCAGCAGGAAAACGCGCCGCCGGAGCAAAGCCCGCCGCCGGAACCCTCCCCCAGCCCCGAGCCGCAGAATACGCCGGAACCCACCCCGACTGTTACGCCGGCGCCCGACCAGGCAACGCCGGAGCCGACCGACGAACCGGAAGAGATGCCTTCCCCCTCCCCGGAGCCCTCGGAAGAGCCGCCGCCGGAGGATGAAACGCCCCCCGACAAGCCGCCCCTGCCGCCCATCCTCTGGTGGATTCTGCTGATTCTGCTATTCGCCGCGGCCGTCTACTTGCGGCTGCGCATGACCACCCCCGCCTTCAAGGCGCGCAGGGCCAAGACAGAAAAAGACGCCATGAACGCCTACATCGGCGGCGTGTATGATTTGCTGCTGCTGGACAAAGCCAAACCGGCGACATCCGAATCCCCCCTGGCTTTCGCGGCCAGGCTGGACAACATGAACAAGTATCCCCATCCCCTGCTGCCCATGGCCGAATCCCTTTGCCTGAGCCAGTACAGCCGCCATCCTGTTGCGGCCGGCGACATCGACGTGGCAAAGGAAACCTTCGAAAGCCTGTACCAACCGCAAAATGCCTTGAAAAAGGCCCGCCTGCGAATCTACCGCGCCTTTTTCCGCAGAAAAAACAAAAAAGAAACATTTTGACGCTAGGGGATTGACAGACAGCCCGGTTCAGGCATATACTACCCATAATCCATGGAATGACAAGGAACATGTCCCCACCGGTCACCGCAAAGAGATTGGGCGCCGCGGCTGAAAGCGCCTGACGGAAGAAGCGCAGGGATACCATCCTTCGACCATGGCGCGAGGCGCGCGATACAGCGTCAAATGAGAGGTTTTGCAAGCAGGGTGGAACCGCGGATATTCATCCGTCCCGGCATCGGGGCGGATTTTTTGTTTGTCCAAGGCCTTGCGAGCCCATAAAAAGGAGGATATCAATATGAAAATCACCTTGCAAGGGAATGTCCGGGAATTTGACAAGGGCGTCACGCCGCTGGACATCGCGGGCCAAATCAGCCAGGATCTGAAAAAAGCGGCTCTGTGCGCCCGAATCAATGGTACAAAAGTGGTGGAGCTTTGGCAGCCCATTGAGGAAGACTGCGCCGTGGACATTTTGACCTTCAACGACGAGGCAGGCCGCCGCACGCTGCGCCACACCGCCTCCCACGTGCTGGCCCAGGCGGTCAAGACGCTCTTCCCCAAGGCCAAGCTGGCCATCGGCCCGGCCATCGACAGCGGCTTTTACTATGACTTTGATGTGGACGAGGCGTTTTCCCCCGAAAACCTGAAGGACATCGAAAAAGAGATGTCCCGCATCGTAAAAAAGAACGACCGGCTGGAGCGGTTTGAGCTGCCCAGAAGCGAAGCCCTGGCCCTGATGGAAAGCCGCAACGAGCCGTACAAAGTGGAATTGATCAATGACCTGCCCGAGGACGCGATTATCTCCTTCTACAAGCAGGGCGACTTTGTGGACCTGTGCGCGGGCCCCCACCTTAACTCCACCGGCAAGGTCCGTGCCTTCAAGCTGACGCAGGTGGCCGGCGCCTACTGGCGCGGCAGCGAAAAGAACAAAATGCTCCAGCGCGTATACGGTACGGCCTTTGACACCAAGGAAGCGCTGGACGCCTATCTTGCCCAGCAGGAGGAGGCCCGCAGGCGCGACCACAACAAGCTGGGCCGCGAGCTGGAATATTTCACAACCGTGGATTATATCGGCCAGGGCCTGCCCATCCTTTTGCCCAAGGGCACCAGGGTCATCCAGCTTCTGCAGCGCTTTGTGGAGGATGAGGAGCAGCGCCGCGGCTATCTTTTGACCAAGACGCCGCTGATGGCCAAGCGGGACCTGTACAAGATTTCCGGCCATTGGGACCACTACCGGGACGGCATGTTCATCATGGGCGACCCCGATTCCGACGGCGAAGTATTCGCCCTGCGCCCCATGACCTGCCCCTTCCAGTTCCAGGTATATTTGAACAAGACCCGCTCCTACCGGGACCTGCCCATGCGGCTTTCCGAAACCAGCACACTGTTCCGCAACGAATCCTCCGGCGAAATGCACGGCCTGATCCGCGTGCGCCAGTTCACCATTTCCGAAGCCCACCTGGCCTGCACGCCCGAGCAGGTGGAGGATGAATTCAAAGGCTGCCTGGATTTGGCCAGGTTCATGCTCGAATCCCTGGGCCTTGACGGCGATGTCAGCTACCGTTTCAGCAAGTGGGACCCCAGCAACAAGGAAAAGTATATCGGCGACCCCAAGTCCTGGGAGGATACGCAGGATTTCATGCGCCGCATCCTGGACCACATTGGCATCCCCTATGTGGAAGCCGAGGGCGAAGCCGCCTTCTACGGCCCCAAGCTGGACATTCAGATCAAGAACGTCTGGGGCAAGGAAGACACCATGATCACCATCCAGATCGACTTCCAGCTGGCGGAGCGCTTCGGCATGGAATACACCGACAAGGATGGTCAAAAGAAGCACCCCATCGTCATCCACCGCACCTCCATCGGCTGCTACGAGCGGACGCTGGCGCTGCTGATTGAAAAATACGCCGGCGCTATGCCCCTGTGGCTCAGCCCCACCCAGGTCAAGGTGCTCACCATTACCGAGCGGGCCGACGAGTGGGCCGACGAAATTGCGGCAAAGCTTTCCCAGGCCGGCCTTCGGGCCGAAGCCGACAAACGCAATGAAAAGATCGGCTTCAAGGTGCGCGAGGCGCAGATGGAGAAGACGCCCTATATGCTGGTGCTGGGCGACCAGGAAGTGGAAACGAAGACCGCCACCGTCCGCGACCGCAAGGGCGCGAACCTTGGCGCGATGAACCTGGAGGAAATTCTGCAGAAGCTGTTGGTCGAAGTCGCTGTGAAAAAGCTGGATGTGTGATGCACCCTGAGAACAGGCTGCAGCAGGTATGCGGGAGGCTTCCCCGTCTTGCCACCCCCTTCAGTAAACGATGAATAAATGGCAGTTATACAGAATGTGCCCTTCAGGTGTGCGTTCATGCAGCAAAGCGGGCGATTGATAATCGCCCGCATGTTCAAATGAAGCCAACTGAGGGGCAGTTTAAACAGTGCTTACTTCAGGGGAAGGCTGGCTTCGGAACGTGTTTTCCCGCTTGGTGTGATGCTTGCGTCATAGGTATGTATCGTATGATATGTCTGTCTGGCAGCATACAAAAAGGAGGAGGAACGATTCCCCCTCCTTTTTATATGCTTTCTTTTGCTTTATCCATCGCCTTTTATCCCCGGACAAAAATGCTCTTCCTGTTCAAATCCAAAGACTCCGCCGTCGCCTGTATCGCAAGCTCCTCCAGCGCCGAAAGCGTTGCCGCAACGCACAGCACCCACGCAAGCGCCGTCAGCGGAAACAAGGCCAGGCAAAAGGGAAGCAAAAAGAGCAAAAACCCCGTGCATTTGTTGCCGTAGGTATGCAGCACGGCAAAGGCTTTGAATCGTACAAACGCAACGGCCACCGAAGCCACGCGCAGAGCCGCAATGATGCAAATCCAGACGATCATGCCGGCCGGCAATGGGATAACCGGATACAGGGCGGTCACCAGCGCCGCCGCCAGCACAAAATCGGCAATGGAATCCAGCCTGGCCCCCTGCTTGCTTTGGGTGCCCGTCCGCCTGGCGACAGGGCCATCCAATATATCGGTCAAGCAGCATGCCGCGTATATAATCAAAAACGCCGGCCCAAGCGGCGTTAAAAACGGCAAAGCAAGCGCAAGCGGAATACGCAAAGCAGTCAGAAGATTCGCCCATGGACCGCCTTGTTTCATGGCTTTCCCCTCATCAAACAGATTGCCTTCAGCCGTACACCACGGTGCAATTCTTTTTGCCCTTCTTTGCCTTGTACAGCGCGGAGTCCGCCTCCACCATGGCATCGGTAAGCTCCCTGTCCTGCAGGCAATTGTTTTCCACACAGTTGTCTGTAACGCCGATGCTTACCGTATAGCGTACATCCTTGCCCGCGTTCTGCAGTACAGCCTCGCAGACCTTTATGCGTATGCGCTCGGCAATCGCCGCCGCTTCCTCCTTTACCGTTCCCGGAAGCAGCACCGCAAACTCTTCGCCGCCAATGCGGCCAATCACATCCGCCTCCCGGAGGGAAGTGCGCAAAAGCCTTGCAAAGTGCACCAGCACCTTGTCGCCCGCCGCGTGGCCAAAGGTATCGTTGATGGACTTGAAATTGTCCAGGTCCATCATGAAAAGCGAGAGCGGCCGCCGCCTGTCCCTCAAGAAAGCACGCAGGTCCTCATAGGTGTGTTCAAAGCCGCTTCTGTTCAAAAGCCCGGTCAGCGCGTCGACCTCCGCCTGCTTGCGCAGGTGCTGCTCATATGTCTTTTGCTTTGTAATATTGTTCAGTATCAGTACGGCCCCGTCTTTCCTGTTCTCCAGCGGGTAATACTCCAGTGACAGGTACACTTCGCCCGTATCGCCGTACAGAACGATTTCCCGCTTTCCCTCCGCGTGGCCCAAAAGCATTTCTTCCGCGCCGACGTAGGCCTGGAAAACATCGCTGACCGGGCTTCCGGCCAGCGTCCTTTCGATGTTCAGCAAATCCCTGGCGATCCGCTGGGCGGCGGAATTGGCCTCCTGAATGATGCCGTCCTTGTCCATGATCAAAATGCCCTGATTGATGACTTCCAGCACCTTATCCCTTGCGATGGGGGAAAGGCTGAAAAAATGATAGCGGAACAGCGAATGGAACAGAGCGACGGCGCTTGGGATATACAGCACGGAAATATGAACGTAAATGCCCATCTCCTCCAAAAACGCCGTGCGCAAAAACGCGGCGAAGAACGTAAAGCCCATGCAGGCGGTGATCCAGTATACCTGCCGCCGAAAGGCGGAGGAGACGCTTGCGGCAAAGCGCAGCAAAACAAAGATCGCAATCAGGGGAATGGAGAAATTGTACGCTACCAAAATGTTGCCGATCAGCGAGAGCTTTACCACCAAGGTCTGGCCGAAAACATCGCTGTCAAGCAAATAGCAGGCGGACCGCATGATGTGGTGCAGCGGATTTGTCCAAATCAGCAGTATGATCAGCACGGACAACACGCCGGCGCCGCGGACAAAATACGCAAGGCGCTTGTTCCCCGTATAAGCCGCCGCAAAGCTGAGCGTAGCGGCCGGCAGGCCGAACACGCCGATCTGCTGTATATCCCGCCAGAACAATTTTTGCTCCAGCGTCGGCAGATTCAGTTCGAAAAAGGATCCGATGGTCCATATGGCCGCGAAAACGCCCAGCAGGGAAACCTGCAGCGCGCCTGCTTTCTTCCTGTGCAAAAGGGCATAGACAGACATACCGCTCAGGAATATCACCGAGGCCACCATCAAAAAACCCTGCACAAACCGCATGTCCTTCCCCCCTTCCGGCCCGTCCCCCAGTCCGTTTGCGCCTGTCCTGCGCAACCGTGTTTCGATGATTCATTCTCTACATTTTTGGGCACATTGTCAACCATTTTATCATGTTTTTTCCGTGTTTCTGCCTTCTTGTATTTCCTTTCAAACCATGCTACAGTAGGGGAACGCAAAAGATGAAGGAGAATCCCCCGCATGCGTATGGTTCATCGGACACCGGACACGGCAAAGGCGCAGGTTCCGGAGCGGACCTATGTACTTCGGCTTTCTTTTCCCGCCATTTTGGAAAACCTGATGGCCACCCTGATGCAGATCACCAACATGCTGATGGTCGGCGGCCTGGGCGCGTCGGCCACGGCGACGGTCGCGGTAAATTCCGCCCCCACCTGGGTCATCAACAGCCTGATGATGGCCGTGGGCGTAGGCAGCACGGTCTTGATCGCCAAGGCCACAGGCGCCAGGCAGCAGAAGGAAGCGGAAAGCGTTTGCCGCCAGACCTTTATGCTCGGCCTTTTCTCGGGGGTGGCCTTGTGCTTGTTGACTTACCTTCTGGCCCCCATGATTCCTGTGTGGATGCATGCGGATCCGTCCCTGCACAAAGACGCGGACGCCTATATGCGCATCCTGTCGATCGGGTTTATTCCTTATTATACAGGCATAGTCCTGTCGGCGGCGCTGCGCGGCGCAGGCGATATGGCCACGCCCATGAAGATCAGTTCGATTGCCAGCGTCATGAATGTGGCGCTTGCCTTTTTGCTGATCTATCCCACACGGCAGGTCTCGCTGCTTTCCGCATCCTTCACCGTCATTGGCGCGGGGCTGGGCGTAAAGGGCGCGGCCATCGCCACGGCCGTCACCACCAGCCTGTCCGGAATATGGACGCTGACCGCCGTACTCCGGCCCAAAAGCCGGCTGAGGCTTCATGTAAGCAGGCTCCGCCCGGATTTTTTGATTTTGCGTGCGCTGATGAAGGTCGGCACGCCCGCCGCGCTGGAAAGGCTGTCCATCTCCCTGGGCCAGGTGCTGTTCATCGGCATGGTTTCGGCCCTTGGCACCGTGCAGCTGGCCGCCCACCATCTGGTGGTGACCATCGAATCCCTTTCCTATATGCCCGGGTACGGCTTTGCGGCGGCGGCTTCCACCCTGGTGGGCCAGTCGCTGGGGGCGGGCGACCCGCTAAAAGCCCGCTTAAGGGGCGGTTTATCCATCCGGCTTTGCGTCATCACCATGTCCGCGATTGGCCTGCTGCTGTTTTTCCCGGCCCAGTGGTGGCTGTCACTGTTCACGCCTGATCCTCAGGTGCGGCTTACGGGGGCCGCCATATTGCGCATTTGCGTTCTGGAGCAGCCCGCCACAGCCTTGTTCCTGGTATCCTCCGGAGCGCTTCGGGGCGCCGGTGATACCAAAGCGCCTTTTTTAATCGCTCTGGTAAGCATGCTGCTGCGGCTGGCGCTGACATACCTTTTTATACATCATATGAATATGGGCATCCAGGGCGCCTGGTGGGCGATGGTCGCCGACTTGTGGGTCAGGGGGATACTGACGGGCATCCGGTTTAGAGCCGGGCGGTGGCTGGGTGCTTCTGAAACCATAAAGTCCTCATTATGAAGCCTGTCCCCGCGCATCTTTCATTTCCGAATTTTGTCAACAAATTAACTTCTAATTGACATCAAAAAAGATTGAAAGCGCTATACACTTCATGTATACTATAATGAATCTGTGGCATATGGAAATGTCATGGAAAAACAGGTAAGGAGTGGTCCCATGAAGAAGTTTCTCGCATGGATGATGGTCGCTGCGATGCTCGCCGGTAGGGGCATTGTTGCGCAGGCCGAAGAAGCCCCCGCCTATACGTACAATACGTACTACGGTGCTTCTCCCATCAACTGGAACCCCCACGCGTGGGAAATGAGCAATGAAAGCGACCTGATGACCTACACTGAAGCTCCCCTGGTGGACCTCACCATCGGCGAGGATGGGGTCACCTACGCATGGACCTACGAGCTTGCCACCGCCGTCACCGATATCACCGCCACTTTTGCCGACAAGGAAAAGTGGGGCATCAAGCCTGACGCTACCGAGCGCCGCGTATTCCAGGTAGACCTGCGCGAAGGCGCCACCTGGGCCGACGGCACGCCCATCAATGCCGACACCTATGTCTACTCCATGAAAGCTCTTCTGGACCCGGCCATGAAGAACTACCGTTCCAACAACTATATCTCCGGCGAATCCGCCCTGAAAAACGCCGCCGGCTACTTCAACAACGACAAGGCCGGCCAGAGCATTTACACCCCGGTATACAATGGCACGGGCTATGACGAAGTAGCCGATGCTGATATGCTGTTCAACATCGGCGAATCCCTCGCCTTCTTCGGCGCGCCCATGGCCGATTATTATACGGACGCCTACATGGCCATGTTCAAGGACGCCGGCAGCAATGACCTGTACGAAAAATACAAGGATCAGGCCGGTTACCTGCCCCTGACCGAAGAGCTGAAAAAAGACCTTCTCACCATTGCCGCCAACTTCGGCGACACGCGCGAGGAAGCCTACAAGGAATTCTGCTTCTACGTCAGCGGCCAGTATAAAGAAGTAGCCTGGGAGGAAGTCGGCCTGATCAAGACAGGCGACTACCAGTTCCTGTACATTTCCGAAACCTCCGTTTCCCTGTTCAACGTTTTGACCTCCTTCACCAGCAACTGGATCGTTTACGAGCCCCTGTACGAAGCCGGCAAGGAAACCAAGGAAGGCCTGGTTACCACCAACTACGGCACCTCCTTGGAAACCACCATGTGCTCCGGCCCCTACAAAATGGTCAGCTTTGAAAAAGACAAGCAGATCGTTCTTGCCCGCAACGAAAACTGGTTCGGCTACAAGGATCCCGCCCACGAGGGTCAGTACATGGCCACCGGCGTCAAGATCGATATCATTGCCGAACACAACACCGCTCTGCAACTGTTCAACCAGGGCAAGCTGGACGGCGTTGAGCTTGAAAGCGAGGATCTGGCCATATACCGCATGTCCGATTACCTGCGCAAAACCGACGAAACCTACACCTTCCGCTGGATCTTCGCCACCAGCATGGACAGCCTGAAGTCCCTGGAGGCCGAAGCCAACGACGGCGCCAACAAGAAGGTTCTCTTCTATGACGATTTCCGCAAGGCCATCTCCCTGAGCATGGACCGCGCGACCTTTGTTGCCCAGGCTTCCGCCGGCTTCAAGCCCGCGTACTACCTGTTCAACTACATGTACTACACCAACATCGAAAATGATCCCGAATCCCAGTACCGCAAGACCACAGAAGCCAAGGAAGCCGTTCTCAACCTGTACGGCATCACCTATGGCGAGGGCACGCCTTACGCGACCATCGACGACGCCTTCAGCGCCGTTACCGGCTATGATGTGGAGGAAGCCCGCAAGCTCTTCCAGAGCGTGTATGAGCAGGCCATTGCCGAGGGCAACTACACCGAAGGCCAGGCTGTGAGCATCAACTGCATGGCTTCCGCTGCCGCCGCCCTTTCTCCCGACGACACCAAGCAGCAGGACCTGCTCAATCAGTTTGTCTTAGAAGCCACCAAGGGCACCGGCTTTGAAGGCAAAATCACCTTCACCTTCAAGAGCGGCGCAGCAACCCGCTATGACGATGTTGCCGCCGGCAAGATCGAAATGATCCGCGGCGCATGGGGCGGCGCTGCCTTCTATCCCTTCAGCACCATCCGCGTTTACTGCGACACCGTTTACATGCAGGGCCTGGCAAAGATTCATGAAAGCAACGGCTGGGATCCCACCAAGGAAAAGGTATCCGTTACCTTCGACTTTGACAAGAACGGTGAAGCCGAAACTGTGGAAAAGACCTTTGAAGAATGGGCGCATGCCATCAACGGCGACGGCGAATATGCCGGCGACGAGTTTGTGGATGTGAAGCTGGCCGTTCTCTCCCAGGTGGAAACCGGCATCCTCCGCGCCTACCAGTGCATCCCGTGGGGCACCTCCACCGTCTGCGACCTGTACTCCCAGCGGCTGGAGTGGGCGACCCTCGATTACAACATCATGTATAATTACGGCGGCCTGCGCCTGCTCAAGTTCACCCAGACCGACAATGAATGGGCTGACTATGTGGCTTCCCAGGGCGGCACGCTGAGCTACGAATAACCCTTTGGCAACCCCAGTGGCCGTTTGAAAATGGCTGCCGCTCGCTCCGGACGCCACGCGTTTCGGAGCGAGCGCGTTTTCTTTGAAGCACGCCGGGTTGTCCAATGCGGGCATTTTGCATTTGCAACGCATGCCAAATGCCCGCATTGGCCGCCGGCTGCCTGGCCAAATACATGAAGTTGGGAATGTAGCCATATGTACATGTTCAAGTATGTCGTAAAAAGAGTCGCCTTGATGATGCTGACCTTTTTCATCATCATGCTCATATGCTTTACGCTGATCAAGATGCTGCAGCCCGAGGCGCCCATGATGGGAAATCAGGCGCAGCTGGAGGCCGCGCGCCGTGAGGCGCTGGGCTACAACAAACCCGTCATGGTGCAGTTTGGCATCTATCTGAGAAATGTGCTGACCAAGTGGGACTGGGGCACATCCTGGAAAATTGACTATACGTCGTCTGTGACTACGGTGGTGGCGAGCCGCCTGCCCCCCACGGTCATACTCAATTCCCTGTCGCTTTTGGCGTCGCTGCCCTTTGGCATCGCTCTTGGCATCTATGCGGCGCTGAAGAAAAACCGCTGGCAGGACCATGTCATCTCCACACTGATCATGGTTTTTATATCCGTACCGAGCTTTGTGTATGCGTATCTGGTGCAGTACACCCTTGGTTTTCGTCTGGGGTGGTTCCCCGTGGTCATATCATCCTTGTATGATGCCGGCGGAAGCTGGCTGACCGGTAAAATGCTTTATTCCATGGTATTGCCTGTTCTGGCGCTTTCCTTCGGCACCATTGCGGACCTGGCCCGCTTTGTCCGCGCGGAACTTACCGAAGCGCTGACCAGTGATTATATGTTATTGGCCCGTACAAAGGGCCTTACAAAGCGCCAGGCCACCGTGCGGCACGCGCTGAAAAACAGCATGGTTCCCGTTTTGCCCACCATTATCGGCATGATCGTGGGCATCATAGGCGGCTCAATGATTATTGAAACCATATTTGCCATCAATGGCATCGGCAAGTTATATATACAATCCCTCTCCACATTGGATTACGATGTATTCATTGGCGTCAGCATGTTCTACACCTTTACCACGCTTGCATCCATTATTGTTATCGACCTAAGCTACGGGTTCCTGGATCCCCGGGTGAGAATGGGGGCGAAATGATATGAGCAGTCAATGGAACAACGGTTTTTCCGATATTCCCAAAGAAAAGTTCCAATTCGCGCAAATTGACAGACGGCTGCATGATGAAAAGTTTTCCGTCAAGCCCATCGGCTATTTTAAAGATGCCTGGCTGCGCTTTCGAAAGAACAAAAGCTCGCTGGTGGCATCCGTCATCATTCTGCTGATTGTATTGTTTGGCATCATCATCCCCTATATCAGCCCCTACGCCATTTCCGATTCCGACGGCGTGTATGCCAGAATGCGGCCCAAAAGCAAGCTGCTGGCCGGAGCCGGGATCATGGACGGCACCTATAACAAAGTATTGAATGACAAGTATTACATTTACCTGCACGGCATCGGCATCAGCATTGCCGATACCGACGGCGCCGGCCGCACATGGGAGCAGGGCCTTGCAAGCGATATGAATCCCATGCGCTCGGAAAGCGACGTTTACATATCGGCCGGCAGGGATTACCGCAACGCCATGGTCGACAGCTATTATGAAGTCGGCTTCAAATACCTGAACATTACCCAAAGCGACCTGCAAAAGCTGCTGGACTGGCAAAAGGAATCCGGCATCCAGACGGTATACCCGATGGTGGATATCAACAGCGAGTGGTGCGATCCCTACAACCAGGGCGACGGCAACTATTGGTACAGGCATTCCTCCAACGGTACGCCCTTGGATGAAAAGGGCAAAAGGATGACCCTGGAACAGATCATGGCCACCAGCCTTGTGGACAATTATCTTCGGGACGCAAATGGCAGCGTCATGTACTATATGCCCAAGGACAAGAACATGGTCATGGTCCGCGTGCTATACTACAATTACTATCAATACCTGCACAGCGCGGAGCCGATCCACTTTTTCGGCACCGACGCCCAGGGGTATGATATCCTCGTGCGCCTGGCCTATGGCGTACGGTTATCGATCATATTGGCCCTGTGCGTATCGGCCATCAACCTTGTCGTCGGCACGCTGTACGGCGCGGTGGAGGGCTACTATGGCGGCGTCCTGGACCTTTTGATGGAGCGGGTCAGCGATGTGCTGGGCGGCATTCCCTTTGTCGTGGTAGCCACCCTGTTCAAGCTCCACCTGGTGAATACGGGCAAGGTCAGCCCCTTTGTCGGCATTTTGCTGGCGTTCAACACCGTTGGCTGGCTGGGCATTGCCTACCGCGTCAGAACGCAGTTCTACCGCTTTAAAAGCCAGGAATACGTGCTGGCCGCGCGCACGCTTGGCGCCAGGGACGCAAGGCTTATGTTCAAGCACATTTTCCCCAATACCCTGGGGACCATCATCACCACCTCCGTGCTGATCATCCCCGGCGTTATTTTAACGGAATCCATCATGTCCTATCTTGGCATCATCAACTTCAATACCGCCACCTCGATTTCCCTGGGCACCATGCTTTCCAATGGACAGGGCTACCTGGCCACGGACCCGCACATCATTCTCTTCCCCTCTTTGGTCATCTCGCTGCTGATGATCTCCTTCAACCTCTTTGGCAATGGACTGCGGGACGCGTTCAACCCCACGCTGAGAGGAGCTGAAGAATGATGCCGCCTATTTTGGATGTCAAGAACCTGCGTATCTCCTTCCGCACAAACAACGGCACCGTGAAGGCCGTACGGGATATCAGCTTTCAATTGAACAAGGGGGAAACACTGGCCATCGTCGGCGAATCCGGCTCCGGCAAATCCGTTACCGCCAGGGCCGTCATGGGCATTTTGGCCCCGAACGCCATTGTGGACAACGGGGAAATTATTTACGACGGCAAAGACCTGCTCAAGCTGCCGGAAAGCGAATTCCAGCTGCTGCGGGGCGACAAGCTGTCCATGATTTTTCAGGACCCGCTTTCCAGCCTGAACCCCATCATCCGCATCGGCAAGCAGCTGACCGAGGCCATGCTGCTCAACAACAAGGAGCGGCGCAGGAATGCCGGCATCATTCTTCGGCGCATGTTCAGGCTTCTGGAAGAGAGCATCAACCAAGCGCAATCCAATACGGCCGACGCAAGGAAGAAAACGGCCGAAAAAATTTCGGCCTTCCGTGCAATCGTGAATGAAAGCATCGTGCTGGAAACGGCATACGATGCTGTGTCCGATTTTGCGTATGCGGCGGTTGGCAGCATCGAAGCATTGCTGATCGATTTGATTGCGGGCAATGTGAAAGACAACGCCGCACAAGCGCGCCGCATCGCCAGGCTGGCCGGGCAGTGCTATCACACCTACTTCCTGCCCAAGGAAAAATCCGAGCTGCCAAAGCATCTTGAAAAGCTGAATGCCCAGATAGAGGCTTATGCAAAGGGCGGGGACGGTCAGCCCCTCAAGGACCTTTTGATAAAGGTTCAATCTGTTTTGAAGGACGCCCTGGCCGGCACGAAGCCCAATTTTTTCAGCCTGGGCTATTATGAAAAGCATCATCAGCCGAATACTGAAATCAGCGACATCAATGTTCTGAACTCCCTTTCGCAAAAGTATCTGGATGATCACTTTATGCGTGACTTCCTTCAGGATGTCAGTCTTGGCGTACGCCATTCCTATTTGCAGTCCATTGAGCGGAAAAAGAGCGCGCTGGAGCCTATGCGCTCCGCCCTTATGCTTTTTAGCGCGGATGATTTTGATAAAAAGCAGCTTCGCAAAGCCGGGGCCGAATTGGGTCGGCAGGTGTACCGCTGCATTGACAGGCTGGATATACACAAGGACAACGCGGAGTATATATTCGCCTCCAGCCTGCACGCCGCCATCAACAAGTATTTTGACGGCAAAAGAAACAACCTCAGGGAACTTGGGCGGGAGGCAAAGCAAACCGCCCAATACAAGCGTCTGATTGCCGCCGGCAAGGACGCGTCCAAGGTTGTGCCCGCCATATTGACCGATTTGGATGCCACCCGGGCAAACATGAAAAAAGCGGTGGAGAATGTCATCGCCTCCTACACCGCCAAAATAAACGCCGAAAGCGCCGTTCAATTTGATCGCATGGCAGCCGGTTTGATCGATTACTTAAAGCTGCAGGCGTCCCACTGCGCGGATAAGCTGACCAGGCAGGGCGCAAAGCACAAAGCGCTGGAATTGATGAGCGAGGTCGGCATCAGCGAGCCCCGCAAGCGCTACCGCCAGTTTCCTTTCCAGTTTTCCGGCGGCATGCGCCAGCGCATCGTTATCGCCATTGCCCTGTCCGCCAACCCGGATATCCTGATCTGCGATGAGCCTACCACCGCGCTGGATGTGACCATACAATCCCAGATTCTGGAGCTCATCAACCAGCTGAAACGGGAGCGCGGCCTTTCCATCATATTCATCACCCACGACCTTGGCGTTGTTGCCAATATGGCGGACCGCATCGCCGTCATGTATGCCGGCAAGGTCGTCGAGTACGGCAAATCGGACGATATTTTCTATGAGCCGTCCCACCCCTATACCTGGGCGCTGCTTTCCTCCATGCCTGACCTGGATACAAAGGAAAAGCTGTTCGCCATTCCCGGTACGCCGCCCAATATGATCATCCCGCCAAAAGGCGACGCTTTTGCCGCCCGCAATCAGCACGCGCTGCAAATCGACTTTGAGCAGGAACCGCCTTTCTTCAAGGTGAGCGACACCCATTATGCCGCCACCTGGCTACTGCATCCGGATGCGCCGAAGGTAAACCCGCCTGCCATCGTGACGGAGCGGATCGCAAGAATGAAGCGGCTGGAGGAAGAAAGCCATGCGCAGTGAGCAGGACGTTTTGTTGAAAGTGGAGCACCTGAAGCAGTATTTCAAGCTAGGCCAAAGCCTGCTGAAAGCTGTGGACGATGTGAGCTTTGAAATCAAAAAGGGCGAAGTGTTTGGCCTGGTCGGTGAAAGCGGCTGCGGCAAGACCACCATCGGCCGCGCGATCATCAAGCTATATGAGCCCACCGGCGGCAATGTGTGGTTCAACGGCCAGCGCATATCAGCCGGCGTGGAAGGCGTACACCAGATGGAGCAGGCGGAACGGCAGAACAGCCGCGCCTATGTGCGGCAGTTGACCGCCAGGCTGAAGGAAGACATTCGCCTGCAGCCGCAAAACAAGGATTCCCTTGAAGAAAAGACACAGCAGCTGATCGCCGCCGAAAAGGCCCGCCTGGGCGCCTGTCTCAAAGAGCTTTTGGATCAGGCCGCGTCCGCCAGGGCAGACGCCAAAGGCAGCAATGCCGCCTACCGCATGAAGCAGAAAACCTTGATCGAGCAGGAGCATGCCCAGGCCCTGCAGGCGCTGAACGAACAGCTTTCCCACGCTTCGGGCAGCGAGCAGGAAGTCATCCGCGCGAAAATGGCCGAGGAGGAAGCCGCCTATCAAAGCAGGCTGACCGCCGCGGCCAAGGATACGATCATGTCCAAAATGCAAATGATCTTTCAGGACCCCATTGCGTCCATCAACCCCCGCATGACGGTTCGGGAGATTATTGCCGAGGGCCTGATTATTCGCGGCGTCAAGGATAAAAAGTACATTGACCGCAAGGTGTTTGAAATGCTGGATCTGGTGGGCCTGGTGCCCGAGCACGCGGACCGCTATCCCCACGAGTTCTCCGGCGGCCAGCGGCAGAGGATCGGCATCGCCCGGGCCATTGTCATGGAACCGGATCTGATTATTGCGGACGAGCCGATTTCCGCACTGGATGTCAGCATTCAGGCCCAGGTGATCAATCTGTTGAACGATTTGCGCAACCGCATGGGCCTGACCATACTGTTTATCGCCCATAACCTGTCGGTTGTAAAATATTTCAGCGACCGCATTGCCGTCATGCACTTTGGCAAGATTGTGGAGCTGGCCACATCCGACGAGCTGTTCAGGCACCCGCTGCACCCCTACACAAAGTCGCTGCTTTCGGCCATCCCCTACCCTGACCCGCATTATGAAAAGCGCCGCAAGCGTGTAACCTATATCCCCGCCAAGGAGCACGATTATACGGTTGATAAGCCCGCCATGCGGGAAATCGCGCCGGGGCATTTTGTGCACTGCAATGACGCTGAATTTGCGCAATACCAAAAGGAACTGAAATGAAAAAGGCTCTGCGAACGGCTGTGGCTTTTCTGTTTGGTGCTTTCATAGCGCTCTCAGTATGCGCTTTGAAGGATGTGTTTTCCATGGGTGAACCGGTGCGCATCCTGCGTACGCTGTGCGACGCCTTTTTTCTGCCGGCCGTGCTGCTGTTGGGCGGCGGCCTGATGGTCATGGTTTCGAACAACGGCATTTTCGATACCCTGGCCTACGCTTCCCGGAACGTGTTCAACCTGCTGCTCCCCGGCCCGGGCAGGGGCAGGAACCCCGAATCCTTTGTGGATTACCGTCAAAGAAAGCATCAAAAGCAAGGCAGCTATGGCTTTTTGCTGCTGGCCGGCGGCCTTCATCTGCTGCTGGCAAGCATCTGCCTGGTCCTCTTCGAGTTCCTGTCCGGGCAAGCCTAAAAATGCTCCTCGCTGCGGATTTTTCTAAGCTCGCTGCGGCGTACGCCGCCTTCCCACTCCCTGCGCTCCTTGTCTGTTTCCAGCTCAAGGGGCGGCACGGGGGTGGGTTTTTGATTTTCATCCAGCGCGACCATCACCAGGTAAGCGCGGTTGACCCGCTGCCTTGTGCCATCCAGCGCCTCGGCATAGGTGTCCACCCGCACCTCCATGCTGGTGTGGCCGACATACGTAATGCAGCCGGTCAATACGATGGTGGAATTCAAATGCGCCCCGGCCTGAAATTCCAGCCTGTCCACGCAGGCGGTGGTGACCTCCCGGCCGCTGTGCCGGCGGGCGACCACGGCCGCCACAATATCGATCCACGCCATCAGCCGGCCGCCAAACAGGCGGCTGTAGCCGTTGATATCCTCCGGCAAAACGATGTGCACCTGCTCGGTGCGGGAGTCGGAAACCTTTTTAGGCATCATACAGCATTCCTCCGGAAATCATGGGCTGGCACTGCGATAGCAGCATGTGCTGCCTGTCCATGGGATGGATGACAAAAGCGTCGGGATACGTATCCGTCAGGCATTTGAACAGTGCCTTATCCCCCGGGCCCATGGAAGGATCGGGGCTTAACACATCCGCCGTCTCCACCAGCCAGTCCACCCTGGCCCTGGGAACGATGACAAGGCCGGCATCCACCATGCCGTTCACGCAGGCTAGATGGATTTTGTCATCGGTGAGCTTGTCCCACAGGAACACGGCGTTCTCGTATACGGGATGCTTGATGTAATCCATGTCGATCCAGCCGTAATGGGAATGGGCCGGAAACTGCGCCGCGGCTTCGGCAATGAAATGCGGCTTGCTACGCAAAAAGGCGTCCCCGTCACTGAAAGAAGGCAGCTCACCCTCCGCCTCCCGCCGGGCATAGGTGTTGGGCAGAATCTTCTGCAAGCGCTTTGCCCTATCCGGCAGGCAATAGCAGCACAGGGACAGGCGCTTCAATTCCGCCATATTTTGAAACATCATCAGGTGCATGTCCAGGGGCAGGCGGCCGGGGGCTTCGCCAAGGGCTGTGGCCAGCATCACCCGGGAAATGGACGTCTCCCAGCGCCTTTTTGCATACTGGCGCAGCCCGTCCGCCAGGGAAAGCTGAACGGGATAGCGGCCATCCTGCGTATAGACGCCCAGCCTGGCCCCGGCATCCGCCTCCCGTGCGCAAAAGCGTATGCCGGCCGCCGCCTCAAACTCCGGCGCCAGGGCGGAAAGCTCCCCCTCCGGCAAGCGCTCCGGCAGCAATGGAGCGCTTGGGATGGATTCAAACGCAGGCAGATGGTTTGCATATGCCTGGAAACCGGCCGCAAAAGCCTCAATGGACAAGGCCAGCACGCTTGTACCATCCCAGCCGCCTTCCCTGGCCAAGCGCATCCATTCGCCCTTGCCGAATACAAACCCCGGATTCAGGAGCATCGTATCAAGCGGGCGCCGCGCGTGTACGATTCTCATGCCGGGCGCCGCAATCAGCCCGCCATCCGGATCAAACCCTTGAACGGCCAGCGCCCGGGGGGACCCGTCCGCGGAAAAAGCGCCCGTGATCAGTTTTCTTTCCGGCTCTGCCTGGGAAAGGGCTGAGGACAAGAGCGCATCCCAATCCTGCGAAAAAACGGCATCCGGCGTCAGCTGCAAAGCAAACTTCTGCCCCCCATACAGGCCGTACACCGTCTGCCATGCTTTGGCGGCGCTCAGCCCGTCCCCGGGCATCAAGCGCAGCGCGGCACGGCCGGCGGCCTTGAAAAAAAGGGAGGGATCCACATTGTCATGGGGACAAACACCAAACGCAAGGCGGCCCGGATGCTTCGCCCTCCTGACCGCATCCGCAACAGCATTCAGGCACCGCCCGGCGCCGCCGCCCGCCATACCGACAAACAAGCCTTCCATGCGTCCTCCAGAATAAGGTTTGCCCCATTATACCTTTTGTATGATGCAGCGTCAATGAACCAAATGGATTTTTAAGACATATTAATACGTATTGAAAAAAGCATTTAATCTCTGTATAATGGGAACGTTGTCAGCCATACAACCGTTTTAAGGATTGGTATGAAAAGTCCTTGGAAAATGAAAGGAGCGCTTTTTTTGTCCAGCTATGCCATGCGTGTTCTGAACGAGCTTCAAACCCGCAATGCCCACGAACCAGAATTCCTTCAGGCAGCCCAGGAGGTTCTGACCACGCTGGACCCGGTGATCCGGCGCCATCCCGAATACGAGCAGGCCGGCCTGGTGGAGCGGCTGGTGGAGCCGGAGCGGGCCATCCTCTTCCGCGTGCCCTGGATTGACGATGCCGGCCGCGTGCGGGTCAACCGCGGATACCGCGTGCAGTTTAACAGCGCGCTGGGGCCCATTAAAGGCGGCTTGAGGCTTCATCCGAGCGTGAACCTTTCCATTATTAAATTCCTTGGCTTTGAACAAATTTTCAAAAACAGCCTCACAGGCCTGCCCATCGGCGGCGGCAAGGGCGGCAGCGACTTTGACCCCAAGGGCAAGAGCGATAACGAGGTCATGCGCTTTTGCCAAAGCTTTATGACGGAGCTGTACCGCCATATCGGTCAAAATACCGACGTGCCCGCGGGGGATATCGGCGTCGGCGGCCGGGAGATCGGGTATCTGTTCGGCCAGTACAAGCGTTTGACGGGCCTGTATGAGGGCGTGCTTACCGGCAAGGGCCTCACCTATGGCGGCAGCCTGGGCCGCACGGAGGCCACCGGCTTCGGCCTGTGCTATCTGATCCAGGAAATGCTGCGCCACCACGGCCATGATGTGTCCGGCAAGCGCGTGGCCGTATCCGGTTCCGGGAATGTGGCCATTTACGCCGCGGAAAAGATCAGTCAAATGGGCGGCCTGGTGGTAGCCATGAGCGATTCCGACGGCTATATTGTAGATGACCGGGGCGTGAACCTTGCGCTGGTCAGGGAAATCAAGGAGGTAAAACGCGGGCGCATCAAGGAATATTGCGATTCCGTGCCGCACGCGGCCTATGCCCCCGGTTTCCGCGGCATTTGGACGGTGCCCTGCGACATCGCGCTGCCCTGCGCCACGCAAAATGAGCTGGACGCGGAGGCCGCCAGAGCCCTGGTGAAAAACGGCGTCATCGCCATCGCCGAAGGCGCGAACATGCCCAGCACCCTGGAGGCCGCCCACATCCTCCAGCAAAACGGCGTACTGCTTGCCCCGGGCAAGGCCGCCAATGCCGGCGGCGTCGCCGTCAGCGCGCTGGAAATGAGCCAAAACAGCCTGCGCCTTTCTTGGACCTTTGAAGAAGTGGATGCCAAGCTCTACCACATCATGAAAAACATCTTCCAAAAATCCGCCGAAGCGGCGGAGACCTACGGCATGGCCGGCAACTATATCGCCGGCGCCAACATCGCCGGGTTTCTCAAGGTCGCCGAGGCCATGCTGGCTCAGGGCGCGGTGTGACCCAGGGGCTCTGCCCCTGGGAATCCCGTTCAAGGGATACATCCCTTGAAAATCCCCTATATATAATTATCCTCAAGCAAAAGCGCAGGGGCGGTTTTATACCACCCCTGCGTTTTTTTTCGCTTGTGTATTGATTAACGCATTTCATTGCTGCCACACTGAATATGGGATTCTTAAGGGGCTTTGTTCCGGCTGGCTCAATCGTCGCACTGCTCACTAACCAATCCTCAGTCAGCTTCGCTGACAGCTCCTTTCAAAAGGAGCCTCGTTCGCATTGCTCGTTTCGCCAGCCTCCTCCGCCTCGCTTTATCCCCCATCTGGCTCAATCGTCGCACTGCTCACTGCCGTTCGCATTGCTCGTTTCGCCAGCCTCCTCCGCCTCGCTTTATCCCCCATCTGGCTCAATCGTCGCACTGCTCACTGCCGTTCGCATTGCTCGTTTCGCCAGCCTCCTCCGCCTCGCTTTATC
>JAFADG010000050.1 GCA_023425025.1 Bacillota bacterium | reverse complement strand
CTCCTGCAAGCTGAGAATTCTTTCAAAGGCAGTGCAAATCGCAAGTCCAAACGTGCTTCTTATATGAACGATTATGCCGCTAAAGTCATCGGTCTTGATAAATCTCTTAAATGAGACTGCCCTGCGGTCACTTTCCATCCGCCAAAAAGGGCACGATGCTGCCGCCATAGGGCATGATGTACACATCCTTGCCCTTAACATCCAACTGCTTTTCCAGCGCGGCCAAATCATCGTATGCATGCAGCCCCATCGGCGCAACGATGCCGGATGGGATTTTCGTCAGCATCAGCACGCGCGCCTTGGCGATGGCTTCGCAGGCGGCATAGAAAATATAGCCCGATATGGTGAAATCCTGCCGCAAGGCCTCATCCAGCCGCCCTTCGATAAGGGGCTTGATCCAGTCAAAAAACGCCGGCGTTCCCCCGCCTTCCCGGCATTCCGCCAGAAAGACCAGGGTTCCCCCGTCCTCTAAGGCCTGGGAGGCGTTGAGCAGCGTCTTCACGGCCTGGTACAGGTTGATGTCCTTGGGGTATCCGCCGCAGCTGGCGATCACCACATCCGCCTTTTTTGCAATGGGCAGGCCGAAATACGCCTGCACCGCCCGGCAGCTTTCCTCCCAGGCCGAAAGCCAATGTCCGGCAATAATCGCGCAATGCTCCTGATGGCTGTTCACCACCAGGTTGATGCCAAAGGCAGGCTCCACCAGGCGCGCCGCTTCCACCATATCCTCATGGACGGGGTTTCCATCGAGCACGCCCATGCCGATTTTCGGGCTGGACCTTTTAGCATACGGGTCCAGGGCATGAATATGGTTTTGAAAAATTGTATCCTCGCCGCTGACACCCGGGAGAATGCTCTTGCGGCCGCCGCCAAACCCGGACATCAAATGATGCACGGTGCCGCCGAGCAATATCACCCTGCGGCCCACCACCAGTGGGCTGACGCGCACTACCGTCCCCCTTGATGTCATGCCGGCGGTCACCAAATCCGACGCGGAACAGTCATGGTTTAAGGTTTGAAAGCTTTGATACACCTGCGGCGAGACGAGTTTTTCCAATTCCGCTTCCGTCTGGGGCCGGTGGGTGCCCAGCGCCACCAGGAAGGTGATGTTTTCCTTGCTGACGCCGATTTCATTGCACAAAAAATCCGCCAGCAGCGGACAAATTTTGTCCTGGCGCATCCAGTACCTGGTGATATCGCTGATCAGGACCGTCACCTTGTCCCAGGGATTGATCACTTCATGCAGAGGCGGTGAACCCACGCAGCCTGAGGTGACCGCCTGCAGGAAGGCGGACGGAAGGTCCGCAATCACCGGCGAAGGATTTTCCTGAAGAAATGCTACGGATGACGCCCCTTCCAGGCTGAGGGCCGCTTCCCCATCGCCGTACTTGAGCGAAACCTTCATTACAATTGCCTCCCTTGGATGCCATGCTTTTGCCGGCCGGAATGTGTATCAAGGCCATGGGCATATTCTTCCCACGGCCTTGATTGATATTTTACCCTCTGACTTATTCGCTTTGTGCTTCGCCGTCCAGGACGGTGGACAGATAGGTTCCCGCCTGGTTGACGCCCAGAACTACCGCGGTAGAGGTGATGGTGGCGCCGGAAATGGCATCCACATCTTCACGAAGCGTGACCGGCAACGTAAGGCCCTTGAACTGGCCGGTAAAAGCGGGCGTCTTTGCCTTGTCGCCCAGGCCCGCCGTTTCGGAAAAGCTTGCTCCGCCAACGGAGATGCCGGTCAGCTTGCCGTCAAGGTCCATACCGACCACAACCTCGATTTCTCCGGCATATCCCCGCACCGTGGATTGTGCCACATAGCCCACCGCCTGGCCGTCTTTGCGTCCGCAGTAGCCGTTGTCCACGCCGCTTCCTTCGGGCGCCTGCAACTGTTCAAACGTATCGGCATCCGCAAGAACGGACCGTCTGGCGGCATCGGCCGCTTCCAGCGCCCGCTGCGCAATGGCATCCCTCGTCAGTTCATTGGTTCCCGCCAATGTAAGAGCCGCTACCAATGATACCAGAAACAGTATCAGCCATCCCTGCGGTTTTTTAGGCGCCTTTTTCTCCACTAGCATTCCCTCCTGCACAAATCATCCGCTCCCATGCAAGGCTCGTCCTAATGTCGTATGTATACATATTCCCGCCCGCATATTTTCGTGGCAGCAGATTTCCCTATGCTGGCATTATACCATGCGCATTTTGGGGCGTCAATTGCGCAGGATTATTTCCGTAAAACATACTTATTTTTTGCGGTCACAAAAAACAAGGCCCAGCGAATTGACAAAAAATGCGCAGTCCAGGCAGTAATGGGATGAATGCATCCCATAAAACCCGGGCTGTACATTCCTACCATGATTGAAAAATGAATTCAGGCGATAAGCGCCATATTTCCGGCCTCTTCCCGCCCTTTCGTCTATATCCTTTTGATTTCACCCGGTTTTCACGGAGATATGCGTACAAAAATCCATCAAATGGAATGGCAATATTTGTTGTTAATTTATCTACATCAATATTGTTGATTTTTTATCTACCATATTGTCACTGTTTCTGCTATAATAAACACCAGCAGCCCAGGTCCAGGCGGAAAGCACATTTTTGCCGGGTCAGAACCGGGCAATGTCCTGTCGCGTAAGTGTACGGGGCAATGCACTTAGGGAAGGAGAATCTGAGCATAATATTTTTTGCTGAAAAATAAAGGAGAAGCATCAGGTGACAGCGAAATCACAGGGTCGGCGTTGTAAAAGAGTGCAGCATTGCGTCCTTGGGCAATACCATGCTTGTTTCTTGCGTCACTGAGGGCATTCATCACTTGTCTATCTTCCGGGAGAACAGGGCCTTTCTTTTGTTCTGCCCTTTCTGCCGGATGGCTAACATTGTACAGGTTGTTTTTACAGATGAAACATAGCCATGGGGTGGCCCGGATCAACTGCAATTGGGAGGAGCACGATGGTATGAGCAAAAATGTTATCATCCTGGGTGGCGGCTATGCGGGTGTAATTGCCGCAAAAAAACTGGCGAAATCACTCAGAAAGCAGAAGATTGGCGACGTGAAGGTTACGTTGATCGATCGAAACCCCTTTCATACGATGCTTACGGAGCTTCACGAAGTCGCGGCGGCACGTGTGGAGGAGGACTCCATCAAGCTTTCCTATAAGAAGATCTTCGCCGGCCGCAACGTTGATGTGGTTATGGATACCATTGAAGACGTTGATTTTGAAGGCAAGCAGCTGACGGGCGCTGCCGGGACGTATCATTACGATATCCTGGTGATGGCCGCCGGCTCCAAGCCCACCTTCTTTGGCGTAAAGGGCGCTGCCGAGAAAGCGTACAAGCTTTGGAACTATGACGACGCGGTAAAACTGCGCGAGCGTTTTTTGCATTGCTTCCGCGAGGCTTCCCGGGAGACGGACAAGGAAAAGCGCAGCAAGCTTCTCTCCTTCTTTACGGTAGGCGCGGGCTTTACCGGCACGGAAATGGCCGGTGAGCTGGCCGAATGGGTGCCCATCCTCTGCCATCAGTTTGAAATTGACCCCTCCGAAATCACCATGTACATGGCGGACCTGCTGGACCGCGTGGTGCCCACCATGCCCCCCAAGTACAGCGCCCGCTGCCATAGGCGCCTGGAAAAGATGGGCGTCAAGATCCTGCTCAAGCACAACGTGGTGGAGATCGGGGACGACTTCATCGATTTGAAGGAAGGCGAAACCGTCAAGCGCATCGATACCGCCACCATCATCTGGGCGGCCGGCACCGAAGGCGAGGCCATCGCGCAAAAGGCTGCCCAGACCATTCCGGGCACCCGCCGCGGCCGTCTGGAGTCGGATGAATTCCTGCGCTCCAAGGCAAACGATTCCGTCTACCTCATCGGCGACGTTCTCCACTATGTGCCCAGCGGCGAATCCATGCCGGTCCCGCAGGTCGTGGAAAACGCCGAAGAAAGCGCCGAGTGCGCCGTGCACAATATCCTTGTGCAGTTGACGGGCAAAGGCGATATGCATGCCTATTCCCCCAGGTTCCACGGCGTCATGGTCTGCGTCGGCGGCCGCTGGGGCAGCGCCTACATCGGCGGCCACAAGCGCAAGTTCGGCCTGCCTTCCTTCCTGGCGATGTTCACCAAGCACTTTGTGAACATGCTGTATTTCATCAAGGTCATGGGCTGGACGAAGATCATCGGCTACATGAAGCATGAGTTCTTTACCGTCCGAAACAACCGTTCCTTTGTCGGCGGCCATTTTTCCAACAAGACCCCCAGCTTCCTGCTGGTGGCGCTGCGCGTCTGGCTGGGCGCCGTATGGGTTTATGAAGCGATCATGAAGATCGTGGAGGGCTGGTTCAACGGGCCGAAGCTGGCGGGCTTCTTCGGCGGGGCCACCGCGTGGTTCAACTCCATCCTTGGCACGGCGGGCACCTCCGGCAGCTCTTCCGCCGATGCCGTAGCATCTGCGACATCTGTCGTATCGTCTGCCACGACTGCCGTGGCAACAGCCGCGCCGGCCGTAACCGATGCCATTTCCTCCGCCACCGGCGCTGTAACGGACGCGGTTTCCTCCGCCACCGGCGCGGTCACCCAGGCGGCGGCATCCGTCGGCCAGGCGCTGATCAACTTCAACTTCCTGGGGCTTTTGCAGGTGATTCTGGTCACCGGCAAGGATCTGGCCCATTCCGCGCTTGGCGATTTCGCCATCAAGATCAACATCCCGATCATGAACTGGCTCCTGGAGCAGACCGTGCTGCAAAGCGACGGCATGCAGCTTTTCATGCAGATCGCCATCGTGCTGATTGAATTGCTGATCGGCCTGGCGCTGATTGGCGGCCTGTTCACCTTCCCGGCCAGCACCGCGTCGCTGGTGCTGCAGTTCATGTTCATTACAACGACCGGCCTTTACCTCAACACGGTGTGGATGATCTTTGCCAGCATCGCATGCCTCTTCGGGGCCGGCCGCACCATCGGTTTGGATTATTACGCCATGCCCTATCTCAAGCGCCATTGGAAAAAAGTCCGCTGGGCGAAGAAGTGGTATCTGTATAATGATTAATTTGGAGCAAAAAGAAACCGTCACCGAGTACATTTCCTTCGACGAAGCGCGCAAGCTGTCCACGACAATGATGGATCAGGCGCTCAGTTCCACGCCCGCGCCCTTTCGCCCGCGCACGGAGTATTTAACGCAGGCGCATGGCAAACTTCTGCGCGCATATGCGGTGATCACCTGCGCGCAGGATACGGCAGGCGTGAAGCCGGCGGCCGCAAAGGCCGCCGCCGCCGTGGAACTGCTCCATCTTGCGACGCTTGTACACGACGACGTGATCGACAACGCGGACACAAGGCGCGGGCTGCCGACCCTGATGAAGAAATTCGGTACGCGCCAGGCGGTCATATCGGGTGACTATATCTTTTGCCTGGCGCTGCGCCTGGCCGCCGAGGCCGCCGCGGATGAGCATGACCTGAACCAAGACGTGCCCGGCATCATGGAAAAGATCTGCATGGGCGAGCTTTTGCAGAGCATCAACCACCGCAATTTCTCGCTCAGCGGCAACGGGTACCTGCGCATCATTGCCGGCAAAACGGCGGCGCTGTTTGAGGGAAGCTTTTTCGCCGGCGCCATGCTGTGCGCGTCCGCCCGAAGTCAGGCAAAGCAATATGCCGCCATCGGCTGGCACCTGGGCATGATTTTTCAGCTGGCGGACGACTGCATGGATTATGAGGCGACGCAGGAGCAGGCCAAAAAGCCGGTACTGTCTGATTTTGAACAGGGTGTGGTAACGCTGCCGCTTATCGTCGCAATGAAGGCGAATCCCGATGTCCGCACTCGCGCCCTGGCAAAGAGCATTACCAAAGAGGAAGTCCGCCAGGCGGTGCTGAAATCCGGCGGAATCACCTTTACGCGCCGGATCGCGAAAATTTATTATGACCGGGCCATGGACCTGCTCAATGACATCAGCGCGGAGGATGGCAAAAAGGAAAAGATCGCGTCCCTCCTCTATCAGGCGCTGGCCGGCCCAGTCCCCCGCCCGCAAGCGAATTATGCGTGATGTATTGGCCCGTAAGCTCGATTTTTCGCAATCATTGGATGATGCGGTTTTGAACACAGGCAAATGGGACCGTCTTGCTCATTGGGTGTGCCTGCCCGATTCTGCTGCCGGGATGCGCGGATAATGAGAAAGCAAACCGCGAGACTAAAGAATGGCCCCAAAGCCGCCGGCCCGGATCGCGATATGCCTCAAAAAGCGGCATATCGCGACGGACAAAGGTTCATTCCCCCTATACGCTGTCTACTGTAAGCTGTATGGGTTGGCTGTCCGTATTGTTCATAACCATACCCATATATGACGTTTTTTTCACGACAATCCCCCTATTTCCTTCCAGGAAGCATGCAAGGCCGGGCAGTATCGCCGCGGCGGTACCCCGCGCCAGACAAGTTATCCCCAGTACTCACGATATCCGGCATACCCGCGGGTTTTATGACTCCGCTGGTTATATACATTCCTGCTGATTGTCAAGCCTTCACGCTGGCGGTTCACTGCAGAGAAAGGAGATGGAAGTTCATTTTACGGCGATTTTGCCTGGCTGCCCCCGCTGCCAAACAGTCGGGATCGGCCGCAAAAATGCCGCTGCAAAAGTGGATGACGCAGGAATCGGAGAATCGTTGGAGAATTTTGCATATTGGTTTTTGATCATCAAATGAACGGAAAGAGGTATTCACATGAGCAAACGTATTGCCCCCCTGCTGTTGGTTGTAATCCTTTTGTTGTGCAGCTGCGCAGCCGTCGGTCTGTCTGAAGATGTCAGCGTGAAGACCGGTTTGGCGATCGTCCCCGGCCTTACGTCCTCCAAGGCAGCGACAGCGGAAGCTGAAGGCCTTGCCCAGGTTGATGCTACCTACGCCGGCGTTCTGGTTGGCGCTGACGGCAAAATCGTCAAGTGCGTCATCGACGTCTATCAGGCGAAAGTCAAGTTTGACGCCACCGGCAAAATCACCAGCGATCTGACCGCTCCCGTGCAGTCCAAGAACATGCTTGGCGATGCTTACGGCATGCGCAAAAACTCCGCCATCGGCAAGGAATGGAACGAGCAGGCTGCCGCTTTCGCCGAGTACTGCGTTGGCAAGACCGCTGAAGAAGTTGCCGCCATCGCTTTGGATGCGGAAGGCCGTCCCACTGCCGAAGATGTTCGCGCCGGCGCTACCATTCATGTGAATGATCTGGTCAAAGCCGTCGTGGATGCCTGTGCAAACGCTCAGGATTTGGGCGCGAAGGCCACCGACAAGCTGGGCATCGCCTCCGAAGTGGACCTGGCCGGCCGTTCCAAGGATGCCACTGCTGAAGCCAATGGCTCCGGCTACGCTTATGCGTACTACACCGCCACCACCTTTGGCGTTGATGGCAAAATCACCAGTTCCGTGCTGAACGCTTCCCAGTTCGCCGTGCAGTTCGACGCCACGGGCAAGATCGTAACCGATTTGGCCGCCGTGCAGCAGGATAAGCAGCAGCTGAAGGATGCCTACAACATGAAGCCCAAGTCCGGCATCGGCAAGGAATGGTATGAGCAGGCCAACTTCTTCGCTGAAATCGTTAAGGGCAAGACCGCTGAAGAAGTCTCCGGCATCGCCGTGGACGAAAGCGGCCATGCGACCGGCGAAGACGTACGCGCCGGCGCGACCGTTAGCATCACCGATTTCCAGAAAGTGATCGCTGCCGCCGCCGCAACCGCGAAGTAATCCTTGTTTCATTCGACGCACACAAAGCGCCGGCTTCACAAATGCGTGAAGCCGGCGCTTTCATGTATTGCCAGTGTATTGCCCCTTTGGCGGGTTCTTAATCACAACAGCAGCGACAATACCCACCCGGCAATAATCGTAAGAAAATACCCGTACAACAAAAGCGTGTAGTTCTTGACCGCCAGGATGAATGTTTCAGCCTTGACAGGGTTTGCGTTGAATGCCTTGACATTTTTGAAAACGAGCGGAGCTGAAAGCAGCGCCACCAAAGTGATGGGATGGAGAACGCCCGCCGCGACTGCCAGCACGATTGCCAGATAGGCGGCAGCATACAGCAGCTGAAAGAGCTTTAGCGCCCTGCCCCGGCCGATGTAGTAAGGCAGCGTATACCGCCCATTCTTCGCGTCGCGCTCGACATCGCAGATGTTGTTGGCCAGCATAATGTTTGAGGTGCAGCACATGTTCGGCAGCGCCAGCAAAAGCAGGCTAAGCATGTTTACCCAATGCAGCGATGCAAGCAAGGTCTGCCCGGCAAAGCGCAATTCAGCATATTGCAGCGCGCCTGCATTTGCGTTCACGAATACCGCCAGGAAAATGACCAGAAAGCCTTCCGTCAGCCCGGAGGCGATTTCGCCGTACGGCGTACGGGAAATGGAGATCGGCCCAAACGAATACAGAATGCCTACCCCGAAGCAAATGGCTCCCGCAATGAGCACCGGCAGCCCGCAAAGCCATGTCAGCCAAAGTCCCAGGAGCATGGATGCGCCGCCCGTTAAAAAGATTAACGCCAGGGAAACGCCCGTCGAAAAGTGCGGCACGCCGCCTTCCCTTCGCTTATCAATAAAATTGTTGATCATGGTGACGGTCAGCGACCAGAAGAACACCGCAACAAACAGTATGCCCGTTACAGGCAGGTTGATCGTGCCGTTTACATACAGGCTGTAGGCCGTGCCGATGAAAAAGGGCGTCAGGCTTACCAGCTTTGTGCTGAGCTCCACAAACTTGATCCACCGTTTGACAATGCTGCCGCTGCTGTTCATACAAACCTCTTTTATCATATATATCGACAATTCACACCATACAAGCTTACTATAAATGCTATCCATTTTCAAGCGGGCCACCCGGCATAGAAACGTTAATTCGCAAGGTTTTATCGATAAAAAAACACCGTTTTGACAAAACGCCAAACGGTGCCGGCGCAAAAAGCGCAGCTTTTATTTATAAACCCTGCCCTGCGTCTTTTTGATGGTCTGCACCACAAGCCTTGCAAGAACCCCTGTAAGGATGCCGGACGCGATCCCGACAGCGAACACGATCGGCAGATACATGATCAGCACAGGTACCTGCAGGATGACCACAATCCCCTGCCCCACATTGAAAAAGAACGCTCCCGCCACACTGACGCCCAATATGCTGACATTGGGGATTCTTTCAATCAAGCCCATGGCAATAACGCTGAGCAGTCCGCCCGCCAAGCTGTATAAGAGAGACTGCATGCCGCTGAACAAAATGCCGGACAGGATGGACTTTGCCGCCATCAGTACGAAAGCTTCCTTGATGCCCAGCATATAAACCGCAAATATCAGCACCGCGTTGGATAGCCCCAGCCGTATGCCGGCTTCCCGCCCGGGCAATGGAAAAAGATACTCAAAGTACCCTACAATGAGCATGATCCCAAGCAGCAGCCCCATCAGCGCCAGCCGTTCCGTTCTCTTTTTCACTGTGCGTTTACCCCGGCTTCTTCAGGTGTCATAAGCTCCAACACTACTTGGTTGGGCAGGCAGATGATCATGTTGCTGAGCACTCTTGCATCCCGGTTGACAAAATCGACCATCCCCTGCTTGATGCAGTCCTGATTGTCGCAGTTGGCGGACTCCATGTACACGCTGTCGCGGGTGACGTGGATCACATTGTCGCGCCCGTCGCTTTGATGCAGCCGGTAGATGGCTTCCCTGGTTAAAGGCAGGGGCTTGTACCTGGTATTCCCCACGTTCAGGACCAGGTACGCCTGCACAGGTTCCTGAATGGTATCCGCGTTGGCCGGCGGGTTTATCTCCGTCAGCACGCGCATCGGGTCGTTATCCCCCGGCAGCCCGAATTGAATGCCGCTTCTGGTCAAAACAAACAGCCCCAGCGCCAGCAGCAGCGCGATAACAATGATCAGCCAATCCTTGCGTTTGAACATGCGGCCCGCCCTTTGCAAATTAATCCCTGTACACGCTGCGCAAAAGCGCGATCTCGGCCTGATAGCCATCCAGCTCGTTGGGGGTTTCCAGGTAGAAGGGCAGATGGCGGAGCGCCGGATGGTTGATGACCCTGGTCAGCGCTTCCAGGCCCAAATACCCCTCGCCGATCTTTTCATGCCGGTCCTTGTGGCTGCCAAAGGGATTCTTGGTGTCGTTGATGTGTATGGCCTTCAGGCGGTCCAAGCCGATGATTTTGTCAAACTGGGTCAGCACGCCGTCCAGGTCGTTGACCACATCATACCCCGCGTCGTTGATATGGCATGTATCCAGGCACACGCCCATCTTTTCCGTAAGGTTGACCCGGTCGATGATCTCCCGGATCTCCTCAAACTTGCCGCCCACCTCGCTGCCCTTGCCGGACATGGTTTCCAGCAGAACCAGCGTGGTCATTTCCGGCCAGAGGATTTCGTTGAGCAGTTCGGCGATCAGCCTTATGCCTTCCTCCACTCCCTGCTGCACGTGGCTGCCGGGATGGAAGTTGTACATGCTGCCGGGCGTAAACTCCATGCGCCGAAGATCGTCCGCCATGGTGTTGCGGGCAAACTCCCGGGTTGCGTCCGTAGCGGCGCTGGCGTTTAGGGTGTAGGGAGCATGGGCCAGTATTTTGCAAAAATTGTGCTCCTGGGCCAGGGCCAGAAAATTCGCCACATCCTTGGGATCGATCTCCTTGGCGGCGCCGCCCCTTGGGTTGCGGGTAAAGAATTGAAATGTATCGGCACCTATCTGCACGGCCTCTTGGCCCATGTGCAGGTATCCTTTTGACGCGGACAAATGACAGCCGATCTTCAGCATAAAAATCCTCCTTACTCTTCCGGTTCCTTGATGACAAGCCCCAGCAGCACGGCCAGATCCGCCGCCTGCACAGGGGTGACGATGGCTCCCTTTAAATCGCTGAGCGTCACCTGCAAGCCGCCCAGGCGGCAGGTACGCAAATCAAAGCCCTTCATGGGCGTCTGTTCAAACGCGGCCTGGTTCAGGCCGCACTGTGAAAAGGCTGCCGCGAGCTTGAACCGCAAAAACGCCGCGTTTTCCAGCCTGGTATGATCAAATATCGTATCCTGCGCTTTGCCGTCGGCAAAATTGGCATAGCGGGCATCGCAGTCACAAACGCGGACATAACGCATGGCGCCTTCCACAAAGTCGGCGCCCATCAGCTTGCAATTTTGAAAAACCACCCGCTGGAATGCCGCCTTGGTGAAATCACAATTGGAAAAATCGCAGTTTTCAAATATCACGTCGCGGAACCCTGCCTGTTCCAAGCTGGATTCCGAAAAATCGCACTTCACAAAGCGGCAGCATACCGCGTCCAGTCCCTTGAGATTTTCGCCAGCAAAGCTTTCGCCTGTAAAGATGCCTTCCTGCACTCTATCTTCACTAGAGAGCTTGTCCATCAAATCGATGGAATCATCCAAAATCTCCGGTATGTCGGGCGGCAAAATATTCATCGGCACGGCAATTCCTTTACGGTGGAATAAGTGTATTGTACCACAACCCGCTATCAGCCTAACAGACTTTCCGAAAAAAAGAAACCCTTTCCGCCGAAATTCGCGAAAAGGGCACGCGGTCTCCGCTTCAAAAAAGTGGCTTCGCCACTTTTTGAAATACTTAAAAATTGCTGCCGTTCCAGCCCTAGTGCTGCACCTCGTCATACTTGACAAAAATGCGGTTTTCGGGGATGCCTAGCTCGCCGCTTAAGATTTTCGTGACTTCCGCCGTCATCTTCTGATAAGCGTCCGGCGATGCCGCGCCAAGCAGCTTCACTTCCACCATGGCGGAGGGCTCGCTGTCGTTCCCCTGGAAGTACAGATGGCATTCCGGTTGTATGTTCAGCATCAGCCAGGCTTCGCTTTTCCCCGGAATCAGGGAAATGGCCTTACCCAATTTCTGCTTGACGCTTTCCTCCTGGGCAGGGGTTAGAGCAACGCTGACTTTCGCATCAATGAAAGGCATGGATTTTCTCCTTTCTATACCGTCAGTTCGTAGGTTTCACCGTGGGCATTGTATTCCTTCAATAGCGGTTCAATGACTTCGCCCAGATACTCCTCCACCTGCTCCCGGCTGCGGCCGATAAACAGGGAGGGATCCAGCAGCTTTTCCATATCCTCTTTCGCAAGGCCAAAGGCGGAATCCTGCGCGATGCGGTCCAGCAGGTCATTTTTCAGGCCCAGCTCCTTGACGGCTTTGCCGGCGGCCTGGGCATGCACGCGGATGCGCTCGTGCAATTCCTGCCTGTCCCCGCCCCGCTTTACCGCGTCCATGAGTATGTTTTCGCTGGCCATAAAGGGCAGCTCCTCCATGACCCGGCGGCGGATAACCTTGGGATAGACCACCAGCCCGTCGCACACGTTAAGCAATATGTTCAGTATGGCGTCCACCCCAAGGAAGGCCTCCGCCACGGCAATGCGCCGGTTGGCGCTGTCGTCCAGCGTGCGCTCAAACCACTGGGTGCCGGCGGTAAAGGCGGCATTCAACACATCCACCATCACATAGCGGGCCAGGGCCGTAATGCGCTCGGACCGCATGGGGTTACGCTTGTAGGGCATGGCGGAGGAACCGATTTGGTCCTGCTCAAAGGGCTCTTCCATTTCCTTAAAGCTTTGCAAAAGCCGCAGGTCATAGGAAAACTTGCTGGCGCTCTGGGCGATGCCGCAAAGGGCGCTGACCACCTGATAATCCACCTTGCGGGAATAGGTCTGCCCGGAAACAGGCACCACCTTTGAAAAGCCCATGTCGGCGGCGATTTCTTTTTCCAACGCCTTGACCTTTTCCCCATCGCCGTCAAACAGCTCCACAAAGCTGGCCTGGGTGCCCGTGGTCCCCTTGTTGCCAAGGAGGGCCAGATTCCCAATGCGCTGCTGCACCTCCAGAAAATCCAGATGCAGCTCGTTCATCCACAGCGTCGCCCGTTTGCCGACGGTGGTCAACTGGGCCGGCTGCAAATGGGTATAGGCCAGGGCCGGCAGCGCCTTGTATTGACCGGCGAATTTTGAAAGCAGCGCCAGCACGTTCAGCAGCTTACGGCGGATAATCTGCATCCCCTGCTTCATGACGATGATATCGGTGTTGTCTCCCACATAACAGGAGGTGGCCCCCAGGTGGATGATGCCCTGAGCCTTTGGGCATTGCAGCCCATAGGCGTACACGTGGCTCATCACATCGTGGCGGCATTCCTTTTCCCTGCGGAGGGCATCCTCGTAATTGATATCCTCCAAGTGGGTGGCCAGCTCGTCGATCTGCTCTTGGGTGATAGCAAGGCCTAGCTTCTTTTCCGCCTTGGCCAGCGCAAGCCACAGCTTGCGCCAGGTTTTGAACTTGTTGTCGTCGGAAAACACGTACTGCATCTCCCGGCTGGCATACCGGGTGGAAAAGGGGCTTACGTATCCGCTGTGATCCAAAGCATTCCCTCCAAACAGCCATGGTGAAAGGCTGTTCTATCATTTAAAGTAGTCTACGCCGCCTTCAAACAGCGGTTGCAGCTTGTTTCCATCCACATTCTTGTAGATGTATTCTCCGCTGCGCTCGGTGTGGCCCATCTTGCCCAATATCCGCCCATCGGGGGACGTGATGGACTCGATAGCCGCAAAGGAGCCGTTGGGATTGTAGGGCAGCAGCATGGTGGGATCGCCGTTCAGATCCACGTATTGGGTAGCAATCTGCCCGTTTTTCGCAAGCTCGCGAATTACCGCGTCCGGCGCCACAAAGCGGCCTTCGCCATGGGAGACAGCAATGGTGTGCACATCCCCCACCTTGGTACGGGAAAGCCAAGGGGATTTGTTGGAGGCTACGCGGGTGTGAACCAGCATGCTTTGATGGCGGCCGATCACGTTATAGGTAAGCGTCGGGCAGTTTTCATCGGTGTCGATGATCTGGCCGTAAGGAACCAGGCCCAATTTGATCAGCGCCTGGAAGCCGTTGCAGATGCCCAACATCAGTCCATCCCGATGGTAGAGCAGATCGAGCACGCTGTCCTTCATGCGGGGATTTCGGAAGAAGGCCGTAATGAACTTGCCCGACCCGTCCGGCTCGTCGCCGCCGGAAAACCCGCCGGGCAGCACGATCATCTGGCAGACGGCAATCCGCTTTTCGGCTTCCTGAATGCTTTGGGCCACAGCGTCCGGCGTCAGATTGTTCAGTACAAACACGTCGGCGTCCGCCCCGGCACGGTTTAATGCCCGCAGGGTATCCACCTCGCAGTTGGTGCCGGGGAACACGGGTATGAACGCCCTGGGCCGGGCGATGGCGGTTTTGGGCTTCACGCGCCCTTCCACAGCATAGGAGAAAACTTCCGGCTTGTCAACCTTCTGTTTGCTTCTATAGGGAAACACGCTTTCCAGCTTGCTTTCCCAGGCTTCCTGAATGACAGCCAGGTCAACGGTTTCGCCGTAGGCATTCATTGTATAGCTTTCGGTGGTGCAGCCCAGGGCCTCCCCCTCGCTGATATCTTCGCCCAGTTCCAATATAAAGCTGCCATACCGCCAGGCAAACAGATCGCCAGTAAAGGCGTCATTAAGTTCAAACCCGATGCGATTGCCCAAGGCCATCTTCACAAGGCCCTCGGCGATGCCGCCAAAGCCCACCGCCCAAGCGGATACGGCCTTTTTCTCCCTGATCAGGTCTTCCACCCTATCCAGCACCTTTGCAAACGCTTCCGGATCGGCAATGGGATCGGCGGAAAGCAGCGCCACCTTATGGCCGGGCTGTTTGAACTCCGGCGTGGTCGCAAATTCCACTTTTCCGGGCGCTACGGCAAAGGAAACCAGGGTCGGCGGCACATCCAGGTTTTCAAAGGAACCGGACATGCTGTCCTTGCCGCCGATGGCAGCTACCTGGAAGTTAAGCTGCGCATCCAGCGCGCCCAGGAGCGCCGCCAGGGGCTTTCCCCATTGCTCGGCCTTTGTATTAAGGCGCTCAAAGTATTCCTGAAAGGTCAAATAGGCATCCCTGCGGGAAAAGCCCGCGGCCGCAAGCTTGGCCAGGCTTTCCGCCACCGCCAGGTACGCACCTTCGTAAGGGCTTTGCTCGGACAAATAGGGGTTAAAGCCATAGGCCATGCCGGAGCAGGTGGAGGTTGTGCCATGCGTAAGGGGCAGCTTGGCCACCATGGCTTGCACCGGCGTCAGCTGATGCCGGCCGCCAAAGGGCATGACCACAGTTGCCGCGCCGATGGTGGAATCGAACCGTTCCACCAGGCCCTTCTTGCTGCAAACATTCAAATCAGCCATCAAAGCGGAAAGCTTTTGGGCAAAGGTTCCGCCGGGCATGGTCCAAGGCTTTTTCTCCTCTTTTGCAACCAGCGCGGCGGCGCGCTTCCTGGCCCCGTTGGAATTCAGGAATGTTCTGGACAAATCCACCAGGGTTTTGCCGCGCCAGGTCATGGTCAGGCGTTTGTCCGCCTTCACCTTTGCCACGATGGTGGCTTCTATGTTTTCCTTGCGGGCTTCCTCCAGGAAAGCGGGCGCATCTGCTTGTGCCAGGACCACCGCCATGCGCTCCTGGCTTTCGGAGATGGCCAGTTCCGTACCGTTGAGCCCTTCGTACTTCTTGGGCACGGCATCCAAATCGATATCCAGCCCGTCGGCCAGTTCCCCGATAGCCACGGATACGCCGCCGGCCCCAAAGTCGTTGCAGCGCTTGATCATGCGGGTAACGGCGGGATTCCGAAACAGCCTTTGCAGCTTGCGCTCGGTAGGGGCGTTGCCCTTTTGCACCTGGGCGCCGCAGGTCTCGATACTGGTCAGCTTGTGGGATTTGGAGGAGCCGGTGGCCCCGCCGCAGCCATCCCGGCCGGTGCGGCCGCCCAGCAGCACCACCACATCGCCAGGTGCGGGCGTTTCCCTGCGCACGTTTTCCTTGGGAGCGGCGCCCACGACCGCGCCGATCTCCATGCGCTTGGCCACATAGCCCGGATGGTAGATTTCATCCACAAAGCCGGTGGCCAGGCCAATCTGGTTGCCGTAGGAGCTGTAGCCCGCCGCCGCGGTGGTGGTCAATCTGCGCTGGGGCAGCTTGCCCGGCAGCGTTTGATCCATAGGGGTCAGAGGGTCCGCCGCGCCGGTCACCCGCATGGCCTGGTACACATAGGTACGGCCGGACAAGGGATCGCGGATCGCGCCGCCGATACAGGTGGCCGCGCCGCCAAAGGGCTCGATCTCGGTGGGATGGTTGTGGGTCTCGTTTTTAAACATCAAAAGCCAAGGCTCCGGCTTGCCGTCCACATCCACGGTGATTTCAATGGAGCAGGCGTTGATCTCCTCCGACACGTCCAGGTTGGGTAGCCGCCCCTGGCGCTTTAAATATTTCGCGCCGATGGTGGCGATGTCCATGAGGGTGATGGGCTTGTCTTTCCCCTCATGCACCGTTTCCCGCAGCTTTAAATAGCGCAGGAACGCCTTTTCCACCTGCTCTTTTTCGATTTTCACTTCTTCCAGAACGGTCAAAAAGGTGGTATGCCGGCAATGGTCCGACCAATAGGTGTCGATCATGCGGATTTCCGTGAGGCTGGGGTCCCGGTTTTCGGATACGAAATATTCCTGGCAAAACAGCAGGTCGTCTTCATCCATGGCCAGGCCGTATTTGGAGACAAATTCCCTGACCGCGTCCCTGTCCAGCTTGCGGAAACCGCGAAGCACCTCAATATCCTCCGGCTCGGGATAAGTTGTTTGCAGGGTATTCCGCGTTTGCAGCGATGCTTCCCGGCTTTCCACAGGGTTGATCACATATTTTTTGATTTTTTGTATTTCTTCCTCCGTTGGATGGCCGCCCAGCAGATACACCTTGGCCGCCCGCACCGCAGGCCGCTCGCCCTGGGATACCAATTGAATGCACTCGGCGCAGGAATCCGCCCGCTGGTCGAACTGGCCGGGCAGGGATTCCACGGCAAACACCACCCCGCCCGTTACAGGCAGCGCATCATAAGGGATATCCAATTGCGGCTCATAAAACACGATGGGCTTGCAGGTTTCAAACAAGCTTTGATCAATGCCCTCCACATCATAACGGTTAAAAAGCCGCAGGGAGGCAACGCTTTTGATATTCAGAAGGCTTGCGATTTCCTCTTTCAGGTGCGCCGCCTCTACGGCATAGGGCGCTTTTTTCTCCACATACAAACGAAAAACAGGCATGCTGTTTCCCCCTTTTAGCAATTGGTGGCGTTCAGGGCACGCGACCCAATATCATGGCGCATATGCATGTTCTCAAAAGATACCTGCTCCGCCGCCCGGTAGGCTTTTTCCACCGCTTCCGCCAGCGTCTCCGCCGTGGCGGTGATATTCAGCACCCGGCCGCCGGAGGTGACAACTTTCCCATCCTCCAGGCGCTTGGTCCCGGCGTGAAAGCAATGTGCGCCTGTCTTCTCTAGCGTATCCAAGCCTATGATTACCTTGCCGGTTTCATAAGCCTTGGGATACCCGCCACTGGTCAGCACCACGCAGCAGGAGGCTTGATTGGAGAAAACAACCTCGGTTTCGTGCAGCGTGCCGTTTGCAGTCGCCTGCATAATGGTCAAAAGGTCGCTTTGCAAAAGCGGCAGCACCGCCTGGGTTTCCGGGTCGCCAAAGCGGCAGTTGTATTCAATAACCTTGGGGCCTTGTCCCGTCAGCATCAGCCCAAAGTACAGGCAGCCACGGAAAGTGCGGCCTTCTTTGTTCATGGCCTGTATGGTTGGAAGAAAAATCTCCCGCATGCAGTATTCCGCTATTTCAGTTGTATAGTACGGATTCGGGGCAATGGCGCCCATGCCGCCGGTATTCAGGCCTTCGTCATGGTCCAGCGCCCGCTTATGGTCCATGGAGGATACCATGGGCTTTATCGTTTTGCCATCGGTAAAGCAAAGCACCGAAACCTCGGGCCCAATCAAAAATTCCTCCACCACCACCTGGCTGCCGGATGCCCCAAACACCCTTTCCTCCATGATGGAGCGAATAGCATCTTCCGCCTCATGAACGCTTTGGCAAATCAGCACGCCCTTGCCCAGAGCAAGCCCATCAGCCTTGATAACAACGGGATATGTACAAGCAGCCAAGTAACATTTTGCCGCCGCGGCATCGTCAAACACTTCATACGCCGCGGTAGGGATGCCGTATTTTTTCATCATCCCTTTGCTGAACACCTTGCTGCCTTCGATCATGGCCGCCTTTTGATCAGGCCCAAAAGCCGGTATGCCCTCGACTTGCAAAAGATCGACCAGGCCCAGGCACAGTGGATCATCCGGCGCGACCACCACAAAATCCACTGCCTTTTCCTTGGCAAAGGCGGCAATGGCCTTTACATCCGTCGCCCGGATGGGCACGCAAACCGCGTCCCCCGCCATGCCGCCGTTGCCGGGCAGGGCATAGATTTCCGTGACGGAAGGATTTTCTGTAAGTCTCTTCAGCATGGCGTGCTCCCGGCCGCCGCCGCCCACCAGCAACAGTCTCATATGCATCCCCCTATCAATGATGGAACAGGCGGATGCCCGTAAAGCACATCACCATGTTGAAGCCATCGCAGGTTGCAATCACTTGGTCGTCCCGCACCGAACCGCCGGGCTGGGCCACATATTGGACGCCGCTGCGATGAGCCCTTTGAATATTATCCCCAAAGGGGAAAAAGGCATCGCTGCCCAGGGATACGCCGCTAAGCATTTCGAGCCATTCCCTGCGCTCCGCCGGCGTCAGCGGTTCCGGCCGGACAGCAAAGAATTGCTGCCATTTGCCCTCCTCCAATACATCGCCGCAGTCGTCGGAGATATACAGGTCAATGGTGTTATCCCTGTCCGGGCGGCCAAGTTTATCGGTAAAGGGCAGTGACAGCACTTTTTCATGCTGCCTCAGCCACCAGTTGTCGGCCTTGCTGCCGGCCAGCCGCGTGCAGTGAATGCGGGACTGCTGCCCTGCGCCCACGCCGATCACCTGGCCGTTCTTTGCGAAGCATACGGAGTTGGACTGGGTGTACTTGAGGGTGATCAGCGAAATAGTTAAGTCCCGCTTCGCCTCCGTGGACAAAGCCTTGTTCTGCGTCACGATATTTTGAAGCAGTGCCTCATCGATTTTCAGTTCATTCCGGCCCTGCTCGAAGGTGACGCCGAACACATCCTTTTGCTCTATGGGGCTGGGAACATAATCAGGGTCAATTTCCACAATGTTGTAAGCGCCGTTGCGCTTGGCCTGTAAAATCGCCAGCGCTTCCGGCAAAAAGCCCGGGGCGATCACGCCATCGGAGACCTCCGGCTTGATCAGGTTTGCCGTTTCCGCATCGCAAACATCGGACAAGGCGATAAAGTCGCCAAAGGAGGACATACGGTCCGCGCCCCTGGCCCGGGCATAGGCGCAGGCCAAAGGCGACAGGGGCTTGTTGCCCACGAAATAGATCTTTTTGAGTACGTCGTCAAGGGACAGGCCCACCGCCGCGCCGGCCGGGCTGACATGCTTGAAGGATGCCGCGGCGGGAAGGCCGGTGGCCAGCTTCAACTCTCGCACCAGCTGCCAGCCGTTCAGCGCGTCCAGCAAATTGATATAACCGGGCCTGCCGCCCAGCACCTTGATGGGCAGTTCTCCGTCTTTCACAAACACCCGTGCCGGCTTTTGGTTCGGATTGCAGCCATATTTCAACGCCAGTTTGTCAGGCATCATGCTATCCCCCGCTTACTTTTGATTTTTGTTGAAGATCATGGTTTGCGCCTCGCCGCCAGCCAGCAGGATATACCGCACAAAAAGCGATACCTTGTTGTCAGGGTTCAGGCTATCCCACAAGTAATTTGCAAAATCCTCCATGCAATCCGGTATGGAAACGCATACGGGCTCCCCTTCAAAGGAAGGGATCGGACTGCCGTCGCAGCGGTAGGTATGGATAAAATGCCCCTGTCCAATAACTGGAGCCGGATATTCAAAGAAAAACCGCTGCACGGCGTCAGGATTGCCATGATCGCTCTTTATGATAGAAAGACGGTAAGCGCAAGTGCCCTCCCACACCCTGATCACGCCGCTGATGCGGGGGGTATAATTCGGCGCGTCCGGCTCAAAGGTGCGGGTTCTGATGGCCTGTTCAAAGGCATCGCCGTTTTTGAAAAATTCCACCACCGTATCCGTCTGGTCGCCGTTGGTAACAACGGTTCTTTCACCCAGCACGCGGACCGGAGCGTAAATAATCAGGGATGGGTCGGAAAGCTTTGCGGGATCAAAGGCTTCCGTGCGGATGCCGTCCTCACAGGGAACAAACATCCGGTTGCGGCTGTTCTCGCTGCGGCCCATGATAAAATACGCGATGACCGCGTGCTTTTGGGTCCGGCCAAGCACAATGCCGCGGCCGGGATACGCGTTGCTTTTTAATAAGGAAAACAAATCGGCAGGCATCAGACAACCGCCCTCCTTTGTATCAAAAGCGCCCGGCAGCAATCCTCCACCGCTTTGGGCAAAAGCTGCCATTCCGCCTGTATCATCACGCGCTTTTGCAGCGTTTCGGGCGTGTCCTCCGGCAGCACGTCCACCGCCTTTTGGGCGATGATCTTTCCCCCGTCCGGGATCTCGTTTACGTAATGCACGGTGGCGCCCGTGACCTTCACGCCATGGGCAAGGGCCGCCTCGTGCACCTTCAGGCCGTAATACCCCGCCCCGCAAAAAGAGGGGATAAGGCTTGGATGCACGTTGATAATGCGGCCCTCAAACGCCCTGATAAAATTTTCCGGCAGAATGGTCATAAACCCTGCCAGCGCAATGAATTCAATATGATACTCAGATAGCTTTTCCAAAAGCAGTTCCCCGTAGGCATTGGGGTCCATCCCCTTTTCCTTTTTCACCACGCAGGCGGGTATGCCGCCCAAGCGCGCCCGCTCAAGGGCATAGGCGTTTTCCCGGTTGGAAAGGACCAGGGCAATTTCACCGTGAGGAATATGGCCTTCCGCCTTGGCATCCAAAATGGCCTGCAAGTTGGTGCCGTCGCCGGACACCAGCACAGCTGCCTTTACCATAGCTGCACGCCGTCCTCTCCCGGGGCCACTTCGCCGATGATGTACGCCGCTTCCCCCTGAGCATGTAAAAGCGCAAGCGCCTTGTCGGCCTGGTCTTTGGGCACGGTCACACACATGCCCACGCCCATGTTGAAGGTGTTGAACATGTCGCGCTCCGGGATGCTGCCGGTGGACCTAATCAAACGGAAGATAGCCGGCGTCTTCACGGCCGCTTTCTCAATGCGGGCGCAAAGCCCACGGGGCAAGGCCCGCGGAATATTCTCGAAGAACCCGCCACCGGTGATATGGGATATGCCACGTACGTCCACTTCCTTTAAAAGCGCCAGTATGGGCTTTACGTAAATCCGGGTGGGCGTCAGTAGTTCTTCCCCCAGGGACTTTTGCAGCTCCGTTTGATACCGGTGCATGCAGTCGCCCTCCACATGGAAGACCCTGCGCACCAGGGAAAAGCCGTTGGAATGCACGCCGGAGGAGGGCAGCGCAAGCAGCACGTCGCCGGCCTTCGTCTTTTCGTTGTCGAGTATTTTTTCCTTGTCCACCACACCCACGGAAAAGCCTGCCAGATCATATTCGTCTTCCGGGTAAAAGCCCGGCATCTCCGCCGTCTCGCCGCCGATGAGCGCGCAGCCGGCCTGCACGCAGCCTTCCGCCACGCCGGCCACGATGGCGGCCACCCGCTCGGGCAGGTTCTTGCCGACTGCCACATAGTCCAAAAAGAACAGGGGCCTGGCGCCGCAGCAAACGACATCATTGACACACATGGCCACGCAGTCGATGCCCACGGTGTCATGCTTGTCCATCAAAAAAGCAATTTTCAGCTTGGTGCCCACGCCGTCGGTGCCGGATACCAGTACGGGCCTTTTCATGCCCTCCACATCCAGCTCAAACAGCCCGCCAAACCCGCCGATGCCGCTTAAGGCACCCGGAATCAGCGTTCTTGCTACGTGGTTTTTCATCAATTCAACAGCTTTGTAGCCTGCGGTGATGTCCACACCCGCGGCCTTGTAGCTTTCACTCTCGCTCTTCATCGGCAAATCCCCCGCTTATTCTTTATCGGTGATGGGCGTCTCGAACCTGGATTTTTTCGTAACAGCAGGCGGCGGCACCGGGTAATCCCCCGTAAAGCAGGCGGTGCAAAAGCCGCCGCAGGGATGGTCGGCCAGCTTGTCCAAAAAGGAGGTGTTCAAAAAGCCCAGGCTGTCCACGCCGATGATCTCGCGCATCTCTTCCACCGTGTGGTTGTGGGCCAGCAGGTTTTCCGTGGAATCAATGTCCGTGCCGAAGTAGCAGGGGTGCTTGAACGGCGGCGCGGACAGGCGCAGATGCACCTCCAAAGCCCCCGCATCCCGCAAAAGCTTTACGATCCTGGCGCTGGTGGTGCCCCGGACCACGGAATCGTCCACCAGTACCACGCGCTTTCCCTTTACGGTGGAAGTGATGACATTCAGCTTGATGTTGACGGAGCGCTGGCGCAGCGCCTGTTCCGGCTGGATAAAGGTGCGGCCGATATACTTGTTTTTGATAAAGCCCATGCCGTAGGGGATGCCGCTTTGCCGGGAATAGCCGATGGCGGCGTCGATGCCCGAATCCGGCACGCCCACCACCACGTCCGCCTGCACGGGATGCTCCAGCGCCAGGAAGGCCCCGGCCCGAAGCCTGGCCACGTGCACGCTGGAACCGTCGATCACCGAATCCGGCCTGGAGAAATAGATAAACTCAAACACGCACAGGCTGCGCTTTTGTGTCTCTTTGGGCGGGATGCTGGTGAGGCCCTGTTCGCCGGCGATCACGATCTCGCCGGGCAGCACATCCCGTATAAACTCTGCGCCAATGGCATCCAGGGCGCAGGTCTCGCTGGCAAACACATACCCGCCCTCGCCGATGCGGCCGACGCACAGCGGCCGAAAGCCCAGCGGATCACGGGCCGCGATCACCTTTTGCGGGCTCATGAGCACAATGGAATAAGCGCCCTTGATCCGCTCCATGCAGCGGCTGACGGCTTCTTCAATGGAGCCGGCGCCGATGCGCTCCTGGGTGATGGTGTAGGCAATCACCTCCGTATCGGAGGTGGTGTGAAAGATGGCGCCCTTTTCCTCCAGCGCTTCCCTTAGCTCCGTGGCGTTGACCAGGTTGCCGTTATGGCACAAGGCCATGCCGCCCTTTAAGTGGTTCACCAGCAGCGGCTGGGCGTTGCCCGCGTTGTGGGAGCCGGTGGTGGCATAGCGGCAGTGGCCCACCGCGGCCTGGCCATCCTTCATGCCGCGCAGCACCTCGGCTGTAAACACGTCGTTCACCAGCCCCACATCCTTATGGCAGGTGATGACACCGCTTGCATTGACCGCAATGCCGCAGCTTTCCTGTCCCCTGTGCTGCAGGGCATACAGCGCGTGGTAGGCAGGAGCGATGACACCGCCGTCATCCTTGCGCCAGATGCCGAACACGCCGCATTCCTCGTGGATTTTTGCGTCCATCGAAAGCTGTTTCATTTATTCCCCCAGCAAACGCTTGAGTATCTCCTGGTACGCATCCTCCACGCCGCCAAGGTCCCTGCGGAAACGGTCCTTGTCCAGCTTTTCGCCGGTGCGTGTATCCCAGAAGCGGCAGGTATCCGGCGAAATCTCATCCGCCAAAACAATCTGGCCGTCGGTGGTCTTGCCAAACTCCAGCTTGAAGTCTATCAGTTCAATGTTCATATCTTTCAAATACGCGGAAAGGATGTCGTTTACTTTCAGCGCGTAGGCGGCGATGAGCGCAACCTCCGCTTCTGCCGCCCAGCCCATGGCCGCAATGTGGTATTCATTGACCATGGGGTCGCCCAGCTCGTCATCCTTATAGCAGTATTCCAAAACCGTCTTCGAAAGTTTCGTGCCTTCCGCAAGGCCCAGGCGCTTGGAAAGGGAGCCGGCCGCGATGTTGCGCACAATCACTTCCAGCGGTACGATGGTCACCTTTTTCACCAGCGTCTCCCGGGGGGAGATTTCCTGAATCAGGTGGGTAGGCACGCCCTCCTTTTCCAGCAGCTTCATCAGATGATTGGTCACGCGGTTGTTAATGACGCCTTTGCCGGCGATGGAACCTTTTTTCAGGCCGTTGAAAGCGGTGGCATCGTCCTTGTAATCCACCATAAACACATCGGGATCGTCGGTGCGGAATACCTTTTTGGCTTTGCCCTCGTATACCTGTTCCAGCTTGTTCATAAAAGCCATCCTCCTTAGCGCTCCGTCATTAAACATTCAAGCTCTTGTCTTTTTCCAGTACGGCCTGGCGCATAGCATCCCGCAGGCCGTTTAAGCGCACGGCCAGACCCTCTTCGCTGACGGACAGAATCTGCGCCGCCAGCAACGCCGCGTTGCCGGCCCCATCAATGGCCACCGTGGCCACGGGGATGCCGGTGGGCATCTGAACAGTGGATAAAAGCGCGTCCAGCCCGTCCAGCGAGGATTTGATGGGGATGCCGATCACCGGCAGTGTGGTTTGCGCGGCCAGCGCGCCGGCCAGGTGCGCGGCTTTACCGGCCGCGGCGATGATCACGCCAAAGTCGTTTTCCCGGGCGCCCTTGGCAAAGGCGGCAGCCTCCAAGGGCGTGCGGTGGGCCGAAAATACGTGGGCCTCATAGGGAATGCCCAGCCCCTTTAACTTGTCAAAGCAATCCTTAAGCACCGGCAGGTCGCTGTCGCTGCCCATAATGACGGCTACTTTCTTCATAACGTACCTCCTTCAATCGATAGCTTGTCCTGAAAAGCAAAAAGGCAACGGTTCCCATGTCGCAACCGCTGCTTCCATTGGCCTATAGCGTTATCCAAATCCTTCCGAAAAGGGCTGCAGCTCTCCCCAAGGTCTTGTTGCCCTTGAGAAGCTGTGCCATCATTGCCACATCCTTTCCGAACTATTTTTTAATAATACGGCACATATCGCTATTTGTCAATATCATTTTCCGAACATTATATCGATATATCTTCACATCGTTTGTTTTCATCGGGATAGACAAGCTTCTCCCATGCCGATGTACAGGTTGCACAAGAGAACAGATGGAACAAAAAAAGCCCGCGCAAATGCGGGCAAGCATATCAGGCAACTACGATTTGAACGCCAGCACTTTCCAGAAAACCAAGCAGCTCGCCTTCCGGGCTTTGATCCGTCACCAACACGTCCAAGCTTCTCAATTCCGCCGTCCGGCACAGAAAATATTTATTCAGCTTTGTGCTGTCGCACAGCAGCATATGTTTCTCGCTGACCTCCAGCATGCAGCGCTTGAGGGACGCTTCCTCTATACTGCTTTCCCAGAGCCCATCCTTCGTCAGCCCGCGGCAGGACAGCACGCTCCAGGCGGCATGGTGATTGCGAACAAAGGCCGCCGCGTCCTCCCCCGCCAGGGACGCCGCCCCTTCCCGCAGCGCGCCGCCGGTTAAAAGCACCTGCCGCCCGGCCGCGGCGAAGGCCTGCGCGGTCAAAAGCCCGCTGGTGATCACTGTCATGGCGTCCATGTGCCCGATTTCCTCACTTAAGGCAAGCACCGTGGTGCTGGCATCCAGCATCAGCGTATCGCCAGGCGCAAAAAACCTTGCGGCCGCCTTGGCGATGAGGCGCTTTTCCGCCATGCGTTCCTGCCGCCTTGCGTACAGGGGAATATCCGTAATCTGCTGGATGGGCAGCGCCGCGCCGCCATGGGTCCTGCGGATGCGCCCTTCCTCCTCCAAAAGCTGCAAATCCCGCCGGAGCGTGGCCTCACTGACAAAAAGCCTTGCCGCCATGCTTTGGACGGTGACCGTCTTTTCATGTTCCAGCAGGGCCATGATTCTCTCCCGGCGTTCAAAAGGAAGCATCCTCTATCCCCTTTCGCCAATTGCTCACTTTATCATACAAAATGCGCATATGTGCATTTACGCGCGATTTCTCATAGGATAATAGACAGATTCGCGCAACGCCAGTATAATGAAGCTGCTCATTTCTGTCAATAAGGGGGATTCCCATGTTAAGCACCGCAAAAGCGTTTGAATTGGCCCGCGAGCAGTATGCCGCGCTGGGAGTGGACGTAGAAAAGGCAATGAAAATTGCGGCATCAACGCCCATCTCCATGCATTGCTGGCAGGGCGACGATGTGCTGGGCTTTGAGGGCGGCGGGGCCTTGACCGGCGGCATTGCCGCCACAGGCAACTATCCCGGCCGCGCCCGCACGCCGGAGGAATTGCGCCGCGATATGGAAAAGGCGCTTTCCCTGCTGCCGGGCGTGCACAAAATCAACCTGCACACCAATTACCTGGATACCGCGGAAAAGGTGGACCGGGATGCGCTGGCCCCCCGGCACTTTGCCAGCTGGGCCGCCTGGGCCAGGGAAAAGGGCTTGGGGCTGGATTTTAACACCACCTTCTTTTCCCATGCAAAAAGCAGTGGCGGCACCCTTTCCCACCCGGACAAAGGCATCCGGGATTTCTGGATCGCCCACGCCAGGTCGGTGCGGGAAATCGCCGCGTACTTTTCCCGGGAAACGGGTAAAACCTGCGTTATCAACCATTGGATTCCCGACGGTGAAAAGGAAATCCCGGTGGATGGGCTTTCCCCCCGGCTGCGCTTGAAGGACAGCCTGGACAAAATCTTCGACGCTTCTCCCGCCCACGAAAACATCAAGGATTCCGTGGAGAGCAAGCTCTTTGGCATCGGCGCGGAAGCCTACACCCCCGGCTCCCATGAGTTTTACATGGGATATGCGCTATCGAGGCCCGGTATGCTATTGACGCTGGACGCCGGCCATTTCCACCCCACAGAAAGCATTGCCGCCAAGATCCCCGCGCTGTTGTGCTTTTTGCCGGAGCTCCTTTTGCACGTCAGCCGCCCTGTACGCTGGGACAGCGACCATGTGGTGCTGCTGGATGAGGAAACCCGGCAAATCATGCGGGAGGTCGTAAGAGCGAACGCGCTTGACCGCGTATACCTGGCCACGGATTACTTCGACGCCTCCATCAACCGCATCATGGCCTGGGTCACCGGCCTTCGCAGCACCCGCAAGGCGCTGCTGATCGCTCTTTTGGAGCCGGTGGAGAAGCTGAAGGAAATCGAGCGCAAGGGAGATGTTTCCGCCAGGCTGGCCTTTTCCCAGGAAATTCTCTCGCTGCCCTGGGCAGCCATGTGGGAGGAAATGTGCGCAAGGGAAAACGTGATCCCCGGCGCGGGATACATTCAGGAAATTCAGGCGTACGAAAAAGAGGTCCTTTCCAATAGAAGCTGATAACCTATATATTAAGGAGATGTGTGTTATGGAATTTCAATCTTTGCGGGAACTGATGTGCGATATTGGCCGCCGGGTGTGGCAGCAGGGCTGGGTGGCCGCCAACGACGGCAACTTTACGATTAAAGTGGGCGACGACCTGTATTTGACCACCCCCACCGGCACCTCCAAGGGCTTTTTAACCCCGGATATGATACTGCTCATCAACGGCCGCTGCGAAAAGCAGGAAGAGTCTAAATACCGCCCCTCCAGCGAGCTGCCCATGCACATGGGCTGCTACAAGGAAAGGAGCGATATCGGCGCCGTCGTGCATGCCCATCCGCCGGCCGCTACCTCCTTTGCCATCGCCCATATTCCCTTGGATGCGTTCACCATGCCGGAGGCAATCTTGACCTTGGGCGCCGTGCCCATTGCCCCCTACGGCTGCCCCTCCACCCAGGAGATTCCGGACGCCGTCGCCCCCTATTTGCAGGAGCATGACTGCATTCTGCTGGAAAACCACGGCGCGCTGACGGTCGGCCCTGACCTGATGTCCGCTTATTACCGTATGGAAACGCTGGAGCTGTTCGCCAAGCTGTGTTTAAATACCCATCTGCTGGGCGGCGGCAAGGAACTGCCCAGGGAACGCATCGACGAGCTGCTTTCCATGCGCTCCAAGTTCGGCCTGACCGGCCGGCACGGCGGATATCAAAAGTTCAGCAAGTAAGACCCTAAGGGGGGAGCCGTATGGCCCGCACCGTCCTTGCCTTTGACCTGGGTGCCTCCTCCGGCCGCGCCATGCTGGCACGGCTGGATCAGGAACAATTATTCCTTACGGAGGTCCACCGCTTTGACAATGTTCCCGTGCAGCTGAACGGGACTTGGTATTGGGACTTTCCAAGGCTGATGCACGAAATCTATACGGGCCTTATAAAAGCCCACGAGGCCGGGCCTTATGAAAGCGTGGCCATTGATACCTGGGGCGTGGATTTCGGGCTTTTAGACAGCCGGGGATATTTGCTGGAGAACCCTGTTCACTACCGCGACATCCGCACGGAAGATGCGGTGCCTTGGGTGTTTGAGCGCATCTCCAAGGAAAGGCTGTACAGCATCACCGGAATCCAGCACATGGCGCTGAATACCGTCTTCCAATTGGCCGCCCTGAAAAAGGACAGGCCGGAACTGTTGGATCATGCGGCAGCGCTTTTGCCAATGCCCAACCTGATCGCGTATTTCCTGACAGGGCAAAAGCAGGCGGAATACACCATGGCTTCCACCATGGAGTTGCTGCCGGCCGGCCAATATGACTGGTCGGAAGAGATTCTTGCAAAATTGGCTCTCCCCCGCGGTATCTTTCCGGCCGTCAAAATACCAGGCGAGCCCTGCGGGCTTTTATCGCCTGACCTTTGCAAAGAGCTCGGCATCCCCCAGGTCATGGTATACAATACCGCCTGCCACGACACGGCCAGCGCAGTGGCTGCCGTGCCGGCGCAGGAGGAAGATTTTCTTTTCCTCTCCAGCGGCACCTGGTCGCTGATGGGCACGGAGCTTACAGGCCCCGTCGTGAACGAGGAAAGCAGGCTCAGCAATTTCACCAACGAAGGCGGCGTCAACCATACCGTCCGCTTTTTGAAAAACATCATGGGCTTGTGGATCGTGCAGGAGTGCCGCCGCCACTTTGCGCAAAAGGAATCCGTATCCTACGCGCAGTTGGCGCAAGAGGCGGAGGAAGCGCAGCCCTTTGCCTGCTTTATCGACCCGGATGATCCCCTTTTTCTCCCTCCCGGCGATATGCCGCATAGGATTGGCGAATACCTGACAAAAACAGGTCAAACCGTTCCCAGCACAAGGGGCGGCCTTGTGCGCTGCATTTACGAAAGCCTGGCCATGGCATACCGGTCTACCGCGCTGGCCATATCCAGCCTGACAGGCAAAGCGTACGGCACACTGCACGCGGTGGGCGGCGGAACCAATGCATCCTTGCTCATGCAGATGGCCGCAGACGCCATGAATATGCCGGTACTGGCTGGCCCAACCGAAGCCACCGCCATCGGCAACGCCATGATCCAATTGATCGCTTTGGGTGAAATTCAGGGTGTCGCCCATGGCCGGCGCGTTGTGGCTGCCTCGGCAGCGGCCAGGCAGTACCTGCCGCACAATCAAAAGGCCTGGGATGAGGCGTATGCCCGTTACTTGCGCGTGACAAGGAAATAGACAAATATATAACGAATTCCCCAAGCGCTTTACCTATCAAGCCATGTATGTTACACTGAAAATACCAACGGAAAGGAGTACATGCATGCAAAAGGTTCCATTTCGTGACCTTGGCGTCACGGTGTCGCGGCTGGGCTTTGGCGCCATGCGTTTGCCCACAAAAGAGGCGGGGGACAAGCGTGTTATCGACCGCGAAGAGGCCATTGCCATGATCCGTCACGCCATCGACAGCGGCGTTACCTATGTGGATACGGCCTACCCCTACCATGGCGGCGAAAGCGAGCTTGTGGTCGGCGAAGCGCTTCAAGGCGGTTACCGTGAAAAGGTGGTGCTGGCGACCAAGCTGCCCGTATGGCTGGTGAAAACCCGGGAGGATATGGACCGCCTGCTGGACGAGCAGCTTCAAAAGCTGCAAACAGACCATATCGATTTCTATTTATTGCACGCGCTTAACAAAAACAGCTTCGCGGCCATGCAAAAGCTCGGTTATCACGATTTTCTGGACAAAGCGGTGAAAAGCGGAAAGATCCGCTATCCCTCCTTTTCCTTTCACGACGAGGGAGACCTCTTCCTCAAGATCATCGATGATTATCCCTGGAAGATGGCTCAAATCCAATTGAATCTGCTAGACGGCGAATACCAGGCCGGCCTGGCCGGTATGAAATACGCCACGGAAAAGGGCGTCGGCATCGTGGTTATGGAGCCGCTGCGCGGCGGCGCGCTGGCTACCCCGCCCGCGGAAGTGAAAGCGCTGTATGAGGAATATCCGGCAAAGCGCAGCAGTGTGGAGTGGGCTTTCCGCTACCTGTACAACATGCCGGAGGTGATGACCATCCTAAGCGGCATGAGCACCATGGAGCAGGTGAAGGATAACCTGCGCATCTTTGAAAGCGCGGCTTCCGGCGTCATTACAAAAGAGGAAGCAGCGCTGCTTGACAAGGTACGGGATGCGTATGTCAAGCGCATCAAGACCAGCTGCACCGGCTGCAATTATTGCCAGCCCTGCCCCAAGAATGTTGCCATCCCCCATATTTTTCGGGGCTATGACAGCGCCGCCATGCTGGATAAAAAGCCGGAATTCTTTGGCCGCTACAGCAATCTGAAAGAAGAAAAGAAGGATGCGGCCCTATGCGTTTCCTGCGGCCTGTGCGAAAAGGCCTGTCCCCAGCAGCTGCCGATCATACGCTATTTGAAGGAGATCAGGGCGGAATACGAAAGCGCATAACGGGCTCTGAGCTCAAAACGCCCCTTGAAAATGCAGCATTTTCAAGGGGCGTTTGATGTACGTCCATGCAGAAGCCAAACAAGCGTTTATTCCTTGTCAACCACAATTACTTTTACGCCTGCGTCTTCAATTTTGGCAAGCTCATCCTCCACCGCATCCCAGTCCGTGATGAGCGTATCGAATTTATTTGCGTCGCAGACCTTGATAAACGCTCTGAAGCCGATCTTCTGATTGGGCATCATGAGTATCCTTCTTCTGGAATTCTCGATGACCGCGCGCTGGAAGGTTGCCGTTTCATCCGTTCCGTTCGAGAAGCCGAAATCAGCATCATACCCGGCCCCTGTCATCAGGCATACATCAAAGTGCATGTTCTTTACAAACGCCGTTGCAAAGCTGTCCACAAGGGATGTGGTGGCATGCATTCTCATTTTTCCCCCGACAATATAGACGGTGACGTTATCCCAAAACTTTATTTCTTCCGCCAGGGATACGGAGTTTACGACAAGGGTATATTTGATATCCCTCGGGAGGTATTTGAGCATAATGAAGCCAACGGACCCGCTTGTCAGGTAGACAATGTCGTTTTCTTGAACGAATTGGGCGCCCTTCCTGGCAATGGCCGCATAATTCTCAAAAACCTCCATATTTTTGACATCCCTGTGCCGCGGGGGGCAAAAGCCGATCTGCTGAACGGGTATGGCGCCGCCGTGTGTCCGCTTCAGCTGACCCTGCTCTTCCAGAATCCGCAAATCCCTGCGGGCCGAATCAACGGAGACATCGAACTTCTCCTGGATTTCGCCGATAGAGATCCGTCCGTTTTCCTGAATGATTTTGAGTATCGCCTGATGGCGTTCCTCAATGAACATGAGATGCACCGCCTTTAAGCATTTTTGATAGGAACATGCGCCAATTCGCATTCACCCTTATTAAAGTTATACCTCCTATATTCACGTTTGTCAATGGTTCTGAGAAAATTATCACAGATTTCATGAATAATCGTTAATTACGAGGAATAACTGAATACAGCCGTGACTGGTCCCTGCTCCTTGTGCGCTGCAGTATCGGGAACCTTGCCCGCCGGGCGCGCAAATGGTATAATCACGCAGGGTGATAGCATTGAAAGAATCAAGGCGGCTCAACAAATACATCTCGGACAGCGGCTACTGCTCGCGCCGTGAGGCGGACCGGCTGATCGAAGAGGGTAAGGTAACGGTCAACGGGCGCGTAGCGAAAGTCGGGGAGAGGGTCGCCCCGGGTGCGCGCGTTGTTGTCGGAAAGCACCCCATCAGCGGAGCGGGCGACAAGGCGTATCTGGCGGTATACAAGCCGGTAGGCATCGTGTGCACCGCCGACCCCCGCGAACCGATGAACATTGTCGACTATATCCGTTTTCCCGGACGAATCTATCCCATCGGCCGCCTCGACAAGGACAGCGAGGGGCTGATCCTGCTAACAAGCGACGGTGATATCGTTAACCGCATTCTGCGCGCCTCGGGCCGGCACGAGAAGGAATATGAGGTCGCGGTGGACAGGCCCGTTACGCCGCAATTTCTTGACAGGATGAGCAGGGGCGTGCCGGTCCTTAATCAGGTCACACTTCCCTGCCGCGTGCGCAAAACCGGCCCCGGCTCGTTCCGCATCATCCTTGTACAGGGGCTGAACCGCCAAATCCGCCGCATGTGCGAATATCTGGGCTACAATGTCGTCCATCTGCGCCGCATCCGTATCATGAATATCACCCTGGGCAGCATGCGCCCAGGCAATTGGCGTATGCTCACGCATGCCGAATTGAGCACGCTCATGAAAAGCCTCAACGCCGGGGGAAGCAGCGCGCCGGAGGAAGAAGAATAGGCTGCGCAGAAGCAACGGCTTGTTACACGCGGGGAGAGGCACTTGCCACTCCCCGATTTTTTAAAATCCAAAAAACACCAATTTATTTTCTTCCTCTTTGTGAAAAATACCCCTGTCATTGATTCTTTAAAACATGAAAGGGCGTAATACATGTTCTACGAAAAGCAACGGGAAATTGCCCAGTTATCTATTGAACGCTGGCTAAAAGAAGAAGTATTTTCATTGGGCTGGTTCGTCGAGATAGCCGTTCTCATTGTTACCTACGCTTTATGGCTAAAGCTGCTTGATAAGCGGAGATCAACCGAATTGTTGTTGATTGGCTCGTTGACCGCTGTTGCAAAAATGATGAATGGCATGGCATTGGGCGGTATATTGGGCCTCTTTGATTATACGATACGATTGACCCCGTTCCTATCCAATGTTTTTGCCACAAGCGTAACATTATCTCCGGTTATTGTGATGTTAGCAGAACAGTATTCATCCTCATGGGGCGGCTATATGGTAAGAAGCGCGATCGGCTTTGCTGTTCTTAATTTCGCTGTGTTCCCTCTCTTCATGCTGGTTGGAGCATTGAAATTCTATCATTGGAACTTCATTTATCACTTCCTTGTTTTGTTTGGTTACGGCCTTCTTGTAAGGCTTGCTTTCCTGTGGATTGAAGGTATCAAAAAAAGGCACAGTGCACTGAAGGACAAACATGCATAATTGCTTTCCTGAATAGCCGTTCAGTTTGAATTCACTATGCTCCAAATACTATTGAATATCGAGTCTTTGGGTCCAATCGGCCCCATAGGTTATTTCCATTTCCTTGATAACCGCTGCTATCCCTTCTGCTGCCGATAGATTTCCATAGGCCTTATGTATGATCCTCAGGCCTTCCACGGCCTCGATTTCATAAACGAGCTCATAAAACGTATGGCCTGTTTTCTCTTTTAGTTCCGCATCAAGCTTTGTATATTTGTCCATTGGCGTCTCGTATCGCAAGGTCAGCAATCTAAGATATCCCTCATGGAGAAGGGAACGGTCCGTATTATACAAATCCATATAATACGATAATGTTTCAGTTAGAAAAGAAGCCTGTTCTTGCAATAGTGAATCCACTTTTTCTTTATCCATAGCGCCGTTTTCATACTGCCCCATCATTAACGCGCAAAAAGAGGAAACGGAATAAAGATATTCGCTTGCGATGAAGTTGTATTCCAAATCTTGTTGTGTTTTTACCTCTCTAAACAGCAATGACATATCCACAGAGTGAAAGAGATAGTCAGAAATGACATCATTCTGCGCAATTGCAAAGGTCTCGCCTTTTGTGGCCGCGGCGGCAAAAGAGATGGAGCCGAACATCAAAATGAAAGACAAAAATAAAGCAAGCAGCTTCCGCATTTGTGTCTGCCTCCATTTTCGTTGGTTATGGCGGATGCTACATAACATCGCCCTACTGGTCATTCTCCTTTAAAAAGGCATAGAATCCGTCTTCCTTCTCCTTGTCGTCCTCTGATATTTTCCCCAGCGTGGCGGCGTAAAAAATGAATTCCTCCTGACCGTCAAGGTCAAAGAGGCGGTCGCACGCATCCGTATCCAGCGCGGCGACGGCACAGGTGCCCAGGTTCAGCGCGGAGCAGGCCACATACAGGTTCTGTGTGATATGCCCGGCGTCGATCAGCATCACCCGGTGGGCGCTTACGCTGTACCGCCATTCCGCCCGGTAAGGCACCGCGCTGTAGAAGAACACCACATTGGATTTTCCGCACCAGGTCTGGCCGGCCAAGGCGGCGCTGACCTGTTCCGCAAGCTGTGAAGTCTCACTCAGCCGTTCGATCTCATGGGTCATGGGCAGGTAATGGTAAAGGCCCGGCTTTATGCCTTCCACGTTCAGTACGGCCAGATAGCACTCAAACTCATGGCGCGCCCCGCCGCAGGCGACGGTACGCAGCGTGGCGTAAGTCTTGCCGCGCAAGCCCCTGATGCCCTGCTGGGCCCAAAGGAGAAAGGAAAGCTCCAGCAAGGTGACAGGCTCGCCGGTATAGACGCGGCTGCTTTTGCGCTTTAAAAGCACTTGAAAGATGCTGTTGTTCAGCGGCAAGTTTTCAAACTCACCGGGAAGGGCGACGCGCACGCCCCCCATGGCGGGCTTGACCAGCGGCGGTTGGGAAAGCTTGAGCATCTGGTCTGATACCACATCCTCATCGCTCCAATTGCATTTCATGAAATTCCTTCCGGCCAAGATCTTTTCTTCGATTTGCTTTTTCTCCATAGCCTTTGCCCTCCCGATTCTCTTGCTGTATAGATAATACCACAAATGGGGGGATTGTGGATGGGTTAATTTGGTTTTGACCGTGCAATATAAGGGGGGTGGCTCTATGGCTTGGCTCCCGTGTCCTCTGCATGGATGGCGTTGCGCAGCCGATGCACCTGCTTCTGAAAAGAAGGCGCAGCATCTGTTTGCAAATATGATCAGTCAGCGTTACTTGATTCACTCTTTTTCTCTCTCATGAAGTATATATTCCCAGAATACTCCGTTCGTATCGGCCTAAACTATATTCGAGGTGAAGACGATGGCTAATCAAAAAGGCCGCAATCCAAAACGAAAAAACGCTCCCATAAACCTACCTTCCACCCGCCGCAACAAATATGGGGAGCTTAAACCAGAAAAGTAGGCGTATGCCTGCTTTTTCCAACTTTTCTGCATGAAACCTTTACTGGACCAATGACACGCAGTTTATCATTGGCAAGGCAATGGATGTCCGGACAAGATAGCAGATACCATATATAACAAAGCAACCCTCGAAAACGCTGTGTTTTCAAGGGCTTGCGGTGGTGGCTACGGTAGAATTCGAATCTACGACACTTCGGGTATGAACCGAATGCTCTGGCCAGCTGAGCTACGTAGCCATGATGGTTGCGGGGGAGGGACTTGAACCCTCGACCTCCGGGTTATGAGCCCGACGAGCTACCAAACTGCTCTACCCCGCGACGTGCCGTTTATAGCGGCAAGGAAGATAATACTATAACTCAGCGCCTTTGTCAACCATATTTGCAAACTTTTCTTCATTTTGATCAAGCGACTGGGCCGATTCCAAAAATTCCGCCATGACGGATACGATATGGGGGTATTCCCTGGAGATGGTGATCACATGGGGCACTTCCTCCAGCCAGAGCACCGCTTTTTTTTCGCTGCGGATGCCTTGCAGTATGATGTCCGCGCTGTCGGGGTGGATGGTATCATCCGCGTGGGATTGTATCACCAGCGCAGGGCACGTCACGGCAAACAGGTTCCGGCGGGCCGTGCGGATCAAATGCATCAAATCGCCGGCCCTTTTTGTGGGAAAGCCGGGATAGCCGTAATCATAGCTTTGGTCCAGAAACTTTTCACGCTTGGGGTCGCCGCGCCAATAGGTCACGGGAGAAAACGCAGACGCAAGCCGCGCCAGGGAGGCGAATCTGTTCTTGAGCGCCATGGGGGCGGACATGGTGATGATGGCATAGACTTTTGTCTGCTGGGCGATCAAAAGCGTCAAGACGCCGCCCATGGAAAGGCCGGCCACACTCACCTTTTCGCAGCGCTCCTTCAGTATCAAAACGCCTTCCTTGGCCGCCTGCAGCCATTCCTGCCAGCCTGTTAAGCCCATGTCCTCCATGGTGGTGCCATGGCCGGGAAGGTGGATGCCCAGGACGGTGTACCCCTTTTTGTGCAGCTCCTCGCCGATCAGGCGCATGTGGCCGGCGCTGCCCGTAAAGCCGTGCAGCAGCAAGACTCCATGCTCATTGCCCTCCAGCAAAAAGGGCTGGGCATTTTTGTCGGTAAATTTTCGTACGGTACGCTGCGTCATATAAAACGCTTCCCTTCCCGCATGGTGTTTTTATTATACGGCATCCGCCGTGCTTTGTACAGCTTCGGGGGCGCTGTCCACAGGCTTTGCGCAGAGCACCGCGGTGACCAGCACCGTCATATCATCCTTGGGCACGCCGCCGGCTGCAAGCAGGGCGCTGCGCAACAGCGCGTCCGCCATACGCTGCGGGTCTTTGAAGACATTGCGCGAAATCGCCCGTTCCAGGGAAGTCAGGTCAGGATACGCGTCCTGCACGCCGTCGCTGACCAAAATCAGCATGTCCCCGTCGCGCAGGCGCAAGCGCTGGTGGATGGGTACCACCTGCTCCAGGATGCCAAGCGGCAGCGCGGCCCCCGCGATTGCCTTCACATGGTCGCCCCGCAGAAGATAGGATGTGCAGGCGCCCAGCTTTTCCAATTGCGTTTCGCCGGTCCACAGATCCACGATGCAGATATCCACCGTGGCAAACCTGTCGCCGCCGGTGGCGGAAAGCATCATGCCGTTTACCGCGGTGATCGCCTGGTCCCTGGTATAGCCCGCGGCCATGCACAGCGACAAAAGCTCCAGCGTCTTTTGACTTTCGCGGCGGGCCTGCTCCCCGTGACCCATGCCGTCCGCCAGGCCGATCAGGCACATGCCTCCGGGATAGTTTTCTTCTATGGTGGCATCGCCGCTAACCGTTTGTTCCCCACCATCCTGCTGCATGCTGACGGTGGCGCTGCCGACAACCAGTTCATAGGGCGGCACCTCTTCCAGCAGCAGCTTGCCGCGATCCACGGATACCTCCCGCATGCTCAGCTGCAGCTTTTCCCGGATGGCACGGATCAGCTTTTCCGGCTGCCATCTGACCAGTGTGAGGCCGTCCCCCTCGATGCCGATTTGCAAATGCCCCTCCACCTGGCGGGCATAGATCAATTTCCCCGGAAAGCCGATCTCCCGAATGACCCTGGAAATATCAAAGGCCGCCTTCGCGTCGCCCACCGTTTCGCCCGTCACCGTTTCGGCCATATGCCTGACGGCCTGGGCCATAGCCGTCAAATGGGTGCGTATCATTTCCCGCTCGTATCTGGACCGCGCTTCCTGGGCCTTTTTCTGCTGCTTTTCCTTGAGGATGCGGCCGGTTGCCTCTTTTAATCCGTGCAGGCGGATGCAGCCGCAGCCCCGCAGGCCCGCCACCGCCTTGTCCAGCGCCTCGTCGCCCATTTCCGCCTGCTGCAAAACCGCCTGCAGCATGGATTTGGTCTGTATGAACCGTTCATCCCAGCAGGCCTTTTTCTCGGCGCAGTTTTTGCAAAACAGCGCCGCCAGCTGCTCGGTTTCGGGCAGCTCCTCCTGCGGGACAGCCATGGGCAGCGACTGCGCCATTTTCTCCATGGCGCTTTCCCAGCGCCGCATCTGCTCGGACGCAAAGGCGTTTTCCATGCCGCTGCGAACCGGCTGCGCCGAAACCAGCAGTGCCTTGATGCGGAACAAAAGCCCCTCTCCCAGCGATAAAAACAGCAGGCATCCCACCACGACCGCCCCGGTACTCAATACCGCCGAGGCCTCCCGGATCAAAAACACCGCCAGCAGGTTCGCCAGGATAAACAGGCCGCATATCTCCAGCCGCTTGCCCCGGCCCAGCAGGATGCCAGACAGCAGTCCCGCCAGGGAAAGCTGTGCCATGACCATGGCGCTTTGGCCGCCAAAGGCCAGGGCTGCCCCCCCAAGCAGGCCGGCGCAGACGGACGCCGCGCTGCCGGCCACAAAGGCCAGGCACAAAACAACGGCCACCGCCAGCGCCTGCCCGATATTGACCTGAAACAGCTCAATATATCCGGTGCCCGTCAGCATTACCATAAAGAACAAAAGGCAGCAGAGCTTGTCATCCAGGGAAAGGGTATGGCGGCTGCTGAGCAAAACGCGCACGCATTGCCGAAAGGACGGCGCCGCCACCGCGCCCATAAAAAGCCCGGCCCCGCCCAGCAGCAGAACGCCGGGCACATGGGTCACAAACGAAGCCAGCAGGCGGGGCACCAATGCCAGCATGGCCAAAAGAGACAGCATCATCTCGCCCCAGTTTTTCCACCACCGGCTGGTAGCAATCAGCATAAGGCAGCCGGCATACTGCCATAGATCCAGCGGAATGTTCCAGACAACCCGCATGGCAAGGGCGGCGGCGCAGCCCACAGCCGGCCAAAGCAGCGGATAGCCCACCGCGCCCAGCGCGATGATCCAAGCCGCGGCGAACGGCGAAGGCACGCGGAAGCACTGCGCAAACGACAAAACAAAGGTGGTTGCGGCAAGCAAAGCCGGCCCGCCTGCCGTATGCAGCCAAGCTTCCAAAAGCAGCTTTCCCCTTGCCATCAAAACCATCCATTGGCTTGGTTTCTTCCGTTTTTCCGCATATTCCGCCGCTTGTGTTCCGCTGTTCATGCTTATCCTCCGAACTTAAAGACCTGCATGTTTAAAACAGTATACAGGAACAGGCAAAACGATCTTGTCGTACCGGGGTGCAAAGAAAGGCCCCTGCAAGCAAAATGCGACAGAGGAGCGCAACTTTTTTATACGGGAGCCTGCAAAAAAACACTGCTCCCATGAAGGACAATAAGCCCTCCTGAGAGCAGCGCATAATTATAGTAGATACCTACCTTACCATCCCCTTGGCGGCGTTTTCCCTGGTGTGGCGCGCGATCGTGGCGAACACCAGGTTGATCAGGTAATAGGTCAGTGTGACCAACAGATAAATGACGATGATATCCTCCGACGTAACCATGGTGCGGTGGGCGGCAACGATCTTGCTTGTGAAGGAAAGCTCGTAGGTGCCTACCAGCGCGCAGAAGGAGGTATCCTTGATGGTGGTCACAAACTGGGAAACCAGGGGTGATCGGATGCGCCGCACCGCCTGGGGAATGATGACATACCACAGGCTGCCCGTCCAACTGAAACCCTGGGAATAGGCGGCCTCCCACTGTCCCTTGCCTACGCTGTTGAGCCCGCCGCGCACGATCTCCGCCACGATGGCCGAGGTGAAGATGGTCATGGCGGCAATGCCGCTTTCCAGGGGCGGTATCTTGGTCATCAGCCGCATGGCAATGATAAACAGCGTCAAAGGAATATTGCGCACCGTTTCAATATATACGGCGGCCAGCTGGCTGAAGAACGCCATCTTACTCTGCCGAAGCAGCCCCAAGATTGTTCCGAACACAAAGCTCAAAACAATGGTCGTGGCGGCAATATACATCGTATGCAGGAGGCCCGAGCCCAAAAAATTCAGAACATCGACCCTGAATACTTTTTGCAGGGCGTTTACCCACGCGTTATTATCCATTGCTCATGCTCCTTTTCTCCAGCTTTCTGGCCAAAAGAGAGATGGGCAGGCATATGATCAGGTAGAGCAGGCCGGTGACCACAAACGTCGGCCCGTAAATGATTTTGTCGTACCCCCAGGAATTTGCCACATACATCAGTTCTCCTCCGGCGATGACGGCCATCACCGAAGAATTTTTGATCAGGTTCACCGCCTGGTTGGTCATGGGCGGCAGGCCGATCTTGATCGCCTGGGGCAGCACCACGCGGAACATGCTGCCGATAAAGCCAAAGCCCTGGCTGGCGGCCGCCTCCATCTGCCCAAAGGGTACGGCGCGGATGGCGCTGGCCACAATGTCCGTGGCGTATGCGCCCGTATACAGCGCCAGGCCGATGACGCCGATGGAAAACGTATCCCATACGATGCCGATCCTGGGCAGCACATTGTAAAAAATAAAAACCTGCATGACCAGCGGCGTGTTTTGAAACAGCGACATATATCCCCTGATGATGAGGTGAAGGGGTTTGACTCTGCTGCAAAGAATCATGCCCAATAAAATACCGATTACCATTGTGAAAAACAAGCCGAGGCCGGAAATCAGCAAGGTTCTGACAAACCCCTGGGCAAACAGCGGCCAATCGATCAGCAGACGCTGCCAGTTCATGATGGAAAATGGTCCTGATTGCATGGGCTTCACATCCATCCGCTTTGAAATCGAAAAAGTGGCTACGCCACTTTTTCGAGTTTTTCCCTCGCTTCACTGCAAAAAGGCGATGCCTTTTTGCGGCCGTTTGCTCGGGCAAGGAAGGAATTTCTTCGAAATTCCCGCGAAAATCACCGCGCATGTCGCTGATTTTCGATTAAAAATTGGAGGGCCTCGGCCCTCCAATACCTCCTAAAGGTTTTTCCACGCGCCGTTGCGGAAACTCGCCTGCATATACGTTTTTACGACTGAAATCGATATTACGGCGTGGGGGTGGCGGCGGCCAGTTCCGCGGCCTCCTCCCACAGCACATCATAGCTGTCCACGACCGTCCAGTCCACAGGCGTCAGCTCCCACTTTGTAACCAAAGCGTCCAGCTCGCCCGAGGCGCGCATGTCGGCGATTAGGCCATCGATGAGGGCGTTCAGCTCCAGATTGCCCTTTTTGACGGCGATGCCGTAGGGCTGGCTGGCGAAGGAATCGGGCAGCAGGGTCACGGTATCATCCACATAGCCCATCAAAATCGCCTTATCCACGGAAAAGCAGTCGATGCGCCCGCTGACCAGGGCGGCCTTGATGTCGGGATAGCTGGGAAACTCCAGGAAGTTCAAGGCATATCCCTTCTCTGCGGCGGCAGCTTCCAGGGCGGCTTTGGTGGTTGCGGACTGGGCAACGCCGATATTCTTGCCGTCCAAATCGGCAAAGCCGGCGATCCCGGAATCCTTTTTCACCAGCAGGCCGATGGCATCCACAAAGTAGGGCTTGGAGAATTCGTACTGCAAAATACGGTCGGGCTTGATGGTGAAGGTGGCAATGATGGCGTCAAGCTCTCCGGTATCCAGCAACGGGCCGCGGGTGGCGGCGGTAACGGCCTGGAATTCCACGGCATTCTCATCGCCCAGTATTTTTTCCGCCAGTGCTTTGGCCAAATCAATTTCCAGGCCGCCAAAGGTGCCATCCAGCTCCTGATAGCCAAACTTGGGCACGTCGGCCTTTACGCCCACCTTCAGCTTGCCCCGCTCGAGTATCGCCTTGATGGCGGGGTCGTCTTTATTGATTGTGGTTTCCGCCAGCGCGATAGAGGTCATGCATACCATAACAAGCGCCAATAGAATCGCCAGAATCTTTTTCATGGAATACTCCTCCCCCATTTTTAATGCAGTATCTTGCCCAGGAACGAGCTGGTGCGCTCGCTGGATGGGCGATGAAACACCTGTTCCGGTGTGCCATCTTCCAAAATGTTGCCTTCGTCCAGGAACAGCACCCGGTCGGCAATATGCTCGGCAAAATTCATTTCGTGGGTTACAAACAGCATCGTTATGTTCTGCTTGGCCACCCGCTCCATGATGTCCAGCACTTCCTTGATCATTTCCGGGTCCAGCGCCGAGGTAGGTTCGTCAAAGAGCAGAATCTCCGGGTTCATGGTCAGGGCCCTGGCGATCGCCACCCGCTGCTGCTGCCCGCCGGACAATTGGCTGGGATAGGCGTCCCGCTTTTCGATGATATTCACATCCCGAAGATGCTGCAGGGCCCGCTCGGTCACGACCTTTCGATGCTCCCGCTTTAGCGCGACAGGCGCCATGGTCAGGTTCTCCAGCACGGTCTTGTGCGGATAGAGGTTGAAATTTTGAAACACCATGCCGATGCCCTGGCGCGCCTTGTACAATTGATGGCTATGCAGGCGGCCCATGTCCCTGCCATTTACCATAATGCGGCCATGGCTGGGTTTTTCAAACAGGTTGATGGTGCGCAGCAGCGTGCTTTTGCCGCTGCCGCTGGGTCCGATGATCACCGTTTTGGACCCGTCGGGAATTTCCAGATTGATGCCCTTTAAAACATGTAGCGGGCCGAAACGAACATGAACGTCGTCAAATTGAATCATTCGGTCTCCCTCCCCCGGAAAAACAATACCACGCCGCTCCTTAAATGATGTAGCGGCAATGGATGCAAGCTGGAATTGATTTCATTATACGAAACACAATGCAGGATGTCAATTTAAATCATTCAAAAATACATTTCCAAAACATCATTGAAGCCGTTTTTTCCTCGATTGTATACAAGATTTGAATATTTAATGATAATATTGTTCATTTGCTGGAGCAATGGCGAAAATACGCAGGTACACGGTGTGATTTTGCAAAATGTAAAAGCCCCCGGAAGCGTTTGCTCCAGGGGGCCATGAGCCAATTTGAAAATCACTTAGCCAACTGCTGAAGGGGGACCAACTGCACGCCGGAGGAGATAAGCGCATCCCTGATCTTTTGGGCAAAGGCAAGCGCATGCTCCCCGTCGCCGTGGATGCAGATGGAGTCTGCCTTCACAGGCACATCCCTGCCTGTAACCGCCCGCACCTTGCCCTCCGTCACCATGCGCACCACCCGTGCGATGGCCTCTTCCTCATTGGTGATCATGGCGCCGGGCTTGCTTCTGGCCACCAGGGAGCCATCCTCCTCATATCCCCTGTCGGCAAACACCTCCTGGGCGGAAGGCAGACCCATTGCCTGCGCGGCCCTAACCATCTCGCTGCCAGCCAAAGCAAGCAGAACCAGTGAACTGTCAAAATCACGGATGGCCTGGCAGATGGCCTTGGCCAAAGCTGCATCCTTGGCGGCCATGTTATACAGCGCGCCGTGGGGTTTTACGTGGCACAGCTTTACGCCGGCGGCCCGGCAAAAGGCTTCCAGCGCGCCGATCTGATACAGCATGTATGCCTTCGCCTCCGGCAGGCTCAAACGCATCTCCCGCCGGCCAAAGCCCATCAAATCCGGAAAGCCGGGATGCGCGCCCACCGCAACGCTGTTTGCGCGGCAGAGCGCAATGGTTTTTTCCATCACCACCGGATCGGACGCGTGATAGCCGCAGGCCACGTTGGCGGACGTGATGTGCGGGATCACCTTGTCATCCATGCCCATCACATACGCGCCGAAGCTTTCCCCCAGGTCGCAGTTCAAGTCTACACGGTACACTTTATCCGCCTCCTAATCCTTCAGGTGTGCGTTTTTGATATCGGTGATCAGCATATGCCCCGGCGCGTGGGTAATGGCAAAAGCCGGCTTGACCCGCATGACCACCGCCTGGGGCGTGACCCCGCAGGGCCAGAAAACAGGCACCTCGCCGGGCTGGATGGTCACGCTGTCGCCATAGTCGGGCTTATTGATGTCCTGTATGCCAATGGCGGCAGGGTCGCCCACATGGATCGGCGCGCCGTGAACCCTGGGCATGGCCGCGGTGACGGTCACCGCCCGGACCACAAGGTCACGGGGAACCGGCCGCATGCTTACCACCATGTTTCCATGAAACACGCCGGCCGGTACTAAAGGAATATTGGTGTTGTACATGGGCACGTTGCGGTTTTCCTCGATATGGCGCACAGGCACCCCGGCCTCCAGCAGCGCGTCTTCAAAGGAAAAGCTGCAGCCGATGAGAAAGCTCACCAGATCGTCCCGCCACAGGTGGTCCGCTTTGAGATGTTCCCCTGTCAGAACGCCGTTTTCATACACGCGGTATTTGGGAATATCCAGCGCGATGTCCCCATCCGGCGCAAGGTACGGCAAACTGCGGCTGCCCGCGTCGCTGACCTCCAGTACGGGGCAGGCCTTGGGGTTGCGCTGGGTGAACAGCAAAAAATCATAGGCCAGCTCTTTGGGTATCGCAACAAGATTCGCCTGGGCGAAGCCCAGGCTCATGCCCGAGGTAGGGCCGGTGATCTTGCCCTCCCGAATCAAACGGCGTACATTCTTGGGATGCATGCGGCCATAATCCATATGTATCTCCCCCTTAGCGCCCGTTCAGCATCCGCCGCCAGGTCTCGTATTGCCTTTGCCGCTTTTTATACAGCCTTTGGGCCGCTGCCACGGATACCTGAACAAACCGGACCTTATCCCCCATTTTGCATTGGGCGATCACCGGAATGTCCACCGATATCACCGTGGCGATTTTGGCGTATCCGCCAACCGTCTGCCGGTCGCTGAGCAGCACGATGGGCTTGCCGCTGGCCGGCACCTGCACGCTGCCCAACGCAATGGCGTCGGATATGATATCGGCGCTGTTTACAAACGTCAGCGCTTTGCCTTCCAGCCGGTAGCCCATGCGGTCGGACTCGTTGGTAACGGTATATTCTTCCTTTAAAAACGCTTCTACCGCATCCTTGGGAAAGGATGTGTCTGCCTGGGGGCCCAGCACCACGCGCAAAACCTGCACGCCGGGCTGCCGCCTGACGGGCGGCAGGACGCGCCCTTCGAGCCTGCTCAAATCCGTGCGCGGCGCCAAAAAGCTGATCTCGTCCCCTGCCTTGAGCGCGCGGCCGCCATATCCGCCCAGGCCGTACTTGATCTGGGTGGATTTGCTGCCCATGACCGAGGGAACATTCAGCCCGCCCGCAAAGCTCACATACACGCGGCAGCCCTCCGCCACGGCGCCGATGGCCAGGGCATCCCCCGGGCGCATGCAAAGGGCGGTATACATGGGCACATCCTCACCGTTGCGCTTGGGCTGGCACGCGCCGCCCGTGATGGCTATCACGTTGCCGCTGTTGAAGGTGACATCGACCCCCAGCAGCGTCATTTCCAGCACGGCTTCCCCCGGCTCGTTGCCGACCAGTAGGTTGGCCATGGTCATGGCATGCTGGTCCAGCGCCCCGCCGGTCGTAAAGCCGTACTGCTGGTACCCCGTGCGGCCCGCGTCCTGGATGGTGGTAAAAAGGCCCGGCGACTGGAAGGTGATGCTCATAGCCATCCCTCCTGTGCCAAGCGGTATTTATATATCCCGGCTTCCACCTGGGCGGCGATCTGGGCAAAGCGATTTTGATCGATGGGCACAAACTTTAAGTAATCCCCCGCCTCAAATAAAATGGGCAGGATACGGTTGGGATCATAGGGCTTGAGCGGCGTGCGGCCGATCAGCTGCCATCCGCCCGGGGAGGCGATGGGATAAATCCCCGTCTGTTCCCCGCCGATGCCTACCGATCCCGGAGGAATCCTGGTCCTTGGCGTTTTCAGGCGAGGCGTATGAATGCGCTTATCAAGCCCGCCCAAGTAGGTAAAGCCGGGCAGGAAGCCCAGCATGTAGATGCGGTATTCCCGGTTCGCGTGCAGATTCACCGCTTCTTGCGGCGTGATGCCGGCGTTTTGCGCCACAAAGCTCAAATCTTCGCCGTATTCCCCGCCATACAGGACAGGTATTTCCCAGACCCGCTTTCCAACCTGTACCGATTGGCCGGCGCGCTTTAACAGCCTGCCTAATTGGCTTTGCAGGCGGCGGCAGGATATCACACACGGGTTATAGCAAACCATCAGCGACCGGTAGGTCGGCACCCATTCCAAAACGCCGGGGATATTGGCATCTTTAAGCGCAAGCGAAAGAGAACGGACTTTGCCGTTTAGCTCTTCGCTGATTTCATTGCCAAATTCCACCGTCAGGGCGCAATCGCCTACCGGCAGGAAAGCGTAGCCGGCCATGGTCCTCCCCCTTTGGCATTAAATGTCCAACGGGCCGTTTTCCTTTTGGTAAAAGCCAAGGTCCAGCACCTTGTCGAACCAGGTCTTGCAGGTTTTTTCCAGGCGCGGGGCATAGCTTATGCATTCGCGCATCATGTCCACCATCAGCATTTGCATCTTCAATTCAAAACCGTCGATGGCGGGGATCAGCCAGCCGTTCATATCCACCATACCGTTGCGGGTGGCAGCCAGCAGCATATCCCGTTCCATGTCGCTGTCGTGGAGGATGCTCATATCCCTTTGCAGATAAGCCAGCCCAGCCATCAGGCCATAGCAGCCCCAGTCGGACACCGTGGCGGTGATCACATGGTCCGCCCGGGTGCGCACGCAAATGCCGCCGCCGCAGCCACAGCCGCAGCCGCCGGGGGCGGCGTAGGGAATATACTGCTGAATATGATCCGACAAAGACCCCAGGCCCATTTCGTTGCCCAGGTCGCCGATGGCAACGGTGAGAATCCGGCGCTGATACATCAAATCGAAAAGAATATCCGACTTGTCTTCCAGCGCGGATACGTTGCGGCCAATGGCGTTGTGGTACACGCCCAGGCTGTTGGCGCCGGGATGCTCCACGCTGATGCCGGTCACGGGAGGATGGTTTGCAAGCATTTCCTCCGCCTGCACTTTGGCCGCATTCGCATCCTTGGTGAAAGGAATCAACGCCACGGCCGCGGGATACTGCTGCGCCTCGGTGATGGAATCATAGGCATGCAGCCCGGCCACGGGGGCCATGTTACGGGCGGCTGCAATGCATTCCTCCGGGCAAACAATCACCGGCACCGCGGAAAAACCGCGTGCCAGCGCCCGGGCCAGCAGGACGGCGCTGACGATGCCGTCCGTCTCCGGCTTTTGGTGGGTGGGCAATATAAAGCCTGTAAAGATATAGATGAGGCTGCCGGGCTGCAAAACCTTTAAAAGCTGCATCGCCGCGTTCATGGTCAGCGGTAGCTTGCATTGTTCCCTGGCGCCCTTGTACAGGATGCGGCATACGCCGTATCCCCGCGGGTCCAGGTTCATCAGGTCGTCCAGGTTCTGGCCGATATTCAAAATGGTCAGCTGCTGTTGATTCATTGTAAAACCTCAATGATTGCGTACGTTATGCAAGCTCGGCAACGGGGGTGGTGTGGGCGTGGAGCCTTGCGATGGAGGCATCCTGCAGCGTCTTTAACAGTTCCGGGGCACGGCCGCCCACGGGTTTGCCATCAATATGGCTGACGGGGCAGCACAAAGCGCCGGCGCTGGTGTAGATCACCTCGTCCGCGTCCATCAATTCCTCTACGGTAAAGGCTTCCTCCACCACGGGAATGCCATGCTCCCTGGCCAGGCCGATCAATACCATTCTGGTGATGCCGGGCAGGATCAGGTTCGACAGCGGCGCCGTGCGGAACGCGCCATCCTTGAGGATGTGGATGTTGCTGTGGGCGCATTCGGTCACAATGCCGTCGCGGTGGAAAACCGCCTCGTCACAACCGGCTTCCAGCGCGCGCTGGGATGCGATGCAGTTGGGCAAAAGGTTCAGCGTCTTGATATTGCAGTGGAAATACCGCGTGTCGGGCACGGTGATCAGTTTGTACTTCTGATACACATTCTTCATGGGGTTATGGCGGATGGTTACCCACAGGTTGGGGCCGGTTGCCGCGCCCACATAGGCATGATTGCGGATGCCCGTGCCGCGGGTCACCTGCCAGTAGACGATGCTTTCGTTGCTGTCCACCTTCATAACCAGATCGCGAAGCAGCTGAGACAATTCCTCCTTGCTCATGTTCAGCGGAATCTCAATCAAGGCGGCGCTGTTGAAAAAGCGGTCCACATGCTCCTTCAGATCATAAATGATGTGGTTTACCGCATAAGTGGCATCGTACACGCCATCGCCAAAGTAGCTGACACGGTCGTTCATGGGTACCATCATGTCCTGCATCAGGCCGATTTTACCATTGTAATACCCCAGGTTTTCCATAATGACGCCTCCATATAATGATAGGAAGGTCTGTTGCCAAAAGGCTTGCACCCAAGCTCCGCCCGTGGTAACCCCTCCGTATTTTGTATCCATAGTATCATACTGCGATATGGTCATTTTGTAAATCAGATTTGCATGACTTTGTAATATAATCGATTTAGGTATTGTGTTCATTCATGCATTCTGGCATAATGCAAGTATAAAAATGCGTTTTGCGGACAAGCCGCACGCTTTCATCACATGGGAGGCAGCCGAATGCATACTTTCACACAGCTTACACAATTGCCAACCCCCGGTCAGGTAAAAATCACGGGAACGTGGATGGGCGGTATTTTGAATACCATCCGCGAGCAGATGCTTCCTTTCCAATGGGATGTATTGAACGACGCCGCCCCCGGCGTGGAGAAATCCCATTGCCTCGACAATTTCCGCATCGCCGCGGGGCTCATTGAGGGCAGCCATTACGGCATGGTATTCCAGGACAGCGACCTGGCCAAATGGCTGGAGGCGGTGGCGTACCAGCTTCACGCCGCCCCCGATCCCGACCTTGAAAAAAAGGCTGAGGAAGCCATTGACCTGATTGAAAAGGCACAGATGCCCGATGGCTATCTGAACACCTACTATCAGTTAAAGGACATCGGCAATCGCTGGACCAACCTGCGCGACAACCACGAGCTGTACTGTGCCGGCCATATGCTGGAGGCGGCGGTGGCTTATTACCACGCCACCGGCAAAAGGCGCTTGCTGGATGTAATGATCCGCAACATACTGCACATCGATTCCGTGCTGGGCCTGGAAGAAGGCAAGCTGCCCGGCTATCCCGGCCATGAGGAAATTGAGCTGGCGCTTTGCAAGCTGTATGACGCCACCGGCGAGGAGCGTTTTTTGCGCCTAGCTGCCTACTTTATCGACCAGCGCGGCCAGCAGCCCCATTTCTTTATGGAAGAGCTAAAGCGTTCCGGCCGGATGAACGACCGCTATGTCGAGCATCTGGGCCTCACCTATGCCCAAACCCATATGCCCGTGCGGGAACAAACGACCATGGAAGGCCACGCCGTCCGCGCCCTGTATCTTACTGCCGGCATGGCGGACGTGGCGCTGCGCAAGCAGGACGCATCTCTGTGGGAAGCCTGCAAGGCGCTGTTTGAAAACATCACCCAAAAGCGCATGTACATAACCGGCGGCATCGGCTCCACCCACCACGGCGAGGCTTTCAGCTTTGATTACGACCTGCCCAATGATACCGTATACGCCGAAACCTGCGCCTCCATCGCCCTGGTCTTTTTCTGCCAACGGCTTTTGCGCGGTGAACAGCTGGGTGCTTACGGCGATGTCATGGAGCAGGCGCTGTACAATACCTGCATGGCCGGCATGCGGCTGGACCAGAAGGCTTTCTTCTATGTCAACCCCCTTTCCGTCCACCCGGAGGCCTGCCATAAGGACCCCGGCAAAAGGCATGTGCTGCCGGTTCGGCCCGGCTGGTTCGGCTGCGCCTGCTGCCCGCCCAATCTGGCGCGGCTCTTGTCCTCCATCGGAGCCTACCAATACGCCACCCAGGAGGACAGCGTCTTTATTCATTTGTACATCGAAAGCGAAGCCCGGCTGACTGTGAATGGCCGGGATGTTCAGCTTGGCGTGAAGACAAACTATCCCTTTGAGGATACGGTGCGCATCCTGCCCGGTCCCGGCGCGTACAACCTGAAAATGCGTCTGCCAGGCTGGTGCAAAAAGCATCAGGTACTGCGTAGCGGCAGCCGCATTGATCCCGCCGTGGAAAACGGATACATAACCATCAGCGGGCCGTTCCATGAAAACGATGAAATCCTCCTTCAAATGGATATGCCGCCGCGCCGTGTGTATGCCAACCTGAACGTGCGGGAGGATATCGGCAAGGTATGCCTGATACGCGGACCGCTGGTCTACTGCCTGGAGGAAAGGGACAACGGCGCAAATCTGCACTGCCTGTCACTGAAAAGGGACGCGGCGCTGGAGCCCAGTCTTGAGGAAGGCCTCCTTGGCGGCACGCCGGTCATCCGCTCCCAGGGGGTACGGCTATACTCTGTGGAGAGTACGCTCTACAGCGATGCGCCTTGCATTCATGAGGAAGACGCGCCGCTTCTGTTTATCCCCTACTACCTGTGGGCCAACCGGGGCGAAAATGAGATGGAAGTCTGGATCAGGGAAAAGGGTTGATACAGTATCTTTACCGCAGGCCGTTTACATGGCAGATATTTATGCCGCCATGCATCGCCTCACTGAAAAAAAGTGTACCCAAGCCTTCCTTGTTGGGTAAACACTGAATAAACGGCGGCACAGTACGCCCCTGAACGGCATGAAACATATGCGGCTTGGCGGGCGATTGACAATAGCCCCTACGATAGTAAGGTATAAATTGGCTTTCTTCCAGGTTGTGCTCGCTTCGGCAAAGAGGCCAACAAACACATAGCAGCGTAGGGGCGATTATCAATCGCCCGCGCGTAACAAGCCAAGCCAACCGGGGCGCTGCTTAATCAATATTTACTTGAGGGAGTTTTCTGCATACTTGCTGCGATCCGATTTAGAGGAGGCTTGACCCAAAAAGGCACGACAAAAAACGGGAAATCGCGCTTGCGATCTCCCGCCTTTTTTATGTACCATCCGTTTTGCGATACAGGCTTACTTGGCAAACAGCGCCAGCGCTTCGTTCAGCGCTTCCACCACGGCGGCGGAGGTGACGGTATCGCCGTTCAGTTCCGCGATGCCCTCGCCCAGCGCGACCGTGCCGGATTTCCCAATGAACTGGGCAATGAAAGCATCCTTGTCCGCCGATTCGGCAACATCCTTGCCGCTGATGGAAAGGGCCTGGATGGCGCCGCTTGCATCAATGACGACCGTCACATCCACCGGCTCCGCGCTGCCCTGCTTGGTGATGGTGTATGCCTTGTATCCGCCGTCGGTGATCACTTTCAGCACGTCCGCCAGGGATACCGTCTTGTTGGCAACAGCATCTTCCAGCGCCTTTTGCGCAGCGGCGGCCTTGTCGTCAGCTTCCGAAGCGGCTTTCTCGGCTGCAGCCGCTTTATCGTTGGCTTCCGCGGCGGCTTTCTCTGCCGCAGCTGCCTTATCGTTGGCTTCCGTGGCGGCCTGTTCCGCGGCGGCCTTATCGCCTACAGCCTGCTCCGCCGCCGCTTTGGCATCCGTCAGTTCTTTTTCAAACGCGGCAATCTTTTCCTGCGCATCCTTCAAATCTGCCTTGGCTTTGTCAAGCTCCTGGGTCAGCGCCTGGGTATCGTCACCGGCCTGCTGGGTGCCGGTAGTGGCGGCCTGCTGGGCAGCCGTCAACTGATTCGCGGCATCTGTCAACTGACCCTCGGTGTCCGCCAGCTTTTTCTCGGTATCCGCCAGTTTGCTTTGCAGGGCAGTAAGCTCCTCCTTGGCTTTGGCAGCCGCGTCCGCCGCTGCCTGATTGGCGTCGGCCAGCGCTTTTTCCGCCGCTTCCTTATCCTTTACGGCCTGCTCTTTTTCCTTCAGGGCAGCGTCGGCGGCATTGCGCGCAACTTCCAAATCCTTCGTGGCGGCATTCACGTCGGCCTTTACTTTGGCCAGCCCGCTCTTTGCGGTGTCCGCGTCCGTCTTCGCTTTCTTCAGATCGTTTTGGGCGGTCTCCGCCTCCGCCTTGGCGGCGGCAAGTTCATCCTGCGCCGTCTTGAGGGCAGCTTCCGCCGCTTGCTTGTCAGACACCGCCGTCTGGCTTGCGGCAGCGGAATCCTTTGCCTGCTGTTCGGCCGCCGCCTGGGCGGTTTGGGCAGCCAGCAGATCATTGGCCGCGGTTTGGGCAGCAGCATCCGCCGCAGCCTTTTCGTCCTGCGCCGTCTTCAGGGCGGTATCCGCGGCGGCCTTTTCATCCTGCGCCGTCATTAAAGCGGCTTCCGCCGTATTCTTTGCAGCTTCCGCGGCGGCTTTTTCATCAAGGGCGGTTTTGAGGTTTGCTTCGGCAGTCGCAAGCTTCTCGTCTGCCTGGGTTTTATCGCTTGCAGCCGCTTCATTGGCAGCTTTTGCCGCTTCCAGTTCCGCAGTCAGATCGGCTACCTTGTCTTGCAGCTGCACGGTTTGCGCTTTCAAATCGTCTCTTGTCTTAATCGTTTGATTGCGATCGCCGATCAAGGCGCCTACCGCAATGGCAAGGACCAATACAACTGCCAACAACGCCACGTGGGACTTCTTCACCAGATACCACCCCTTATGCAATTATTTTATCTGCAGGCATATGCCCTGCTTCTGACACAAATGTATACTGCGTTATTATATGAGGCCATTTCTATAATTAACCAATAGAAAAAAGATTCTCCGCAAAACAGAGAATCCCTTCTTGTCAAAGTGAAAATATCAGCAATTATGCACAATTCATACGCGTTTCTTGCATCAGGGAACCAGCGGCTCCTCTTCCGGCTGTCTTTGCGCGATCCGGGGCAAATCGGCAAGGGAACAGATGCCAAAGTGGCTCAAAAACGCGTCCGTCGTGCCGTACAGTATGGGCCGGCCCAGCGCTTCCTTTCTGCCCACCTCTACAATCAAACCCTTGTGCACCAGCGATTGAACGGAGTAATCGCACTTTACGCCCCGGATGGCTTCCACCTCCGCCTTGGTGACGGGCTGCCGGTAGGCCACCACGGCCAGGGTTTCCATGGCGGCCTGGGAAAGGGATTGCCTTTGCACCGGCTGCAGCAGCTTCTCCACAAAGGGCGCGTACTCCGCCCGGGTGGCCAGCTGGATATGCTCGCCAAACCTTTTCAGACAGATGCCCCGGCGGTGGAAATTATAGTCGCTTTCCAGGGCATTGACCGCGGAGTTCAGTTCTATGGGGCTGATGTCCAGCGCCTTTTGTATATCCGAAAGCAGTACCGGCTCGCCGGCGACAAACAAAATGGCCTCGATGACGGCCATCCACTCATTGGGCTGCAATGTCCTTTCTCCTCCCCGGATGCAGGGTGATCTCCCCGAATGTTCCGCTTTGCTCCACATGAGCGCGGTTTAAACGCAATATCTCCAGCAGCGCAAGGAAAAGGGTGACCACCTCTTCCCGGCTGGGCGCGTCTGTGAAAAGCGCCTCAAACGCCATGGGCCCTTTGCGCAGGCGTTTGAGGATATGGTTCATGCAGGCTTCAATGGTAAAAGAATCGCGGCGTATCTCCCGGTTGATGAACACCGCTTCCTCCGGCTCCTCCGGCTTTCTTGCAAGCACCCGGGACAGCGCCTCAATCAGCCCGTCCAGGGTAAGCCCCGTCAGCTCAAAGGACGGCGGGGGCAGCGGATATTCCTCCGGCAGCTTTTCATACATGGCCGCGGCGGCCTTTTCAAAGGCCTGCAGGTTTTCTGCCGATTCCTTGTAGCGCTTGTATTCCTCCAGGCGGCGGATCAGCGCCTGCTCCGGGTCTTCCTCCTCCTCCAAAGAAGGCGGCTTGGGCAGCAGCGCCCGGCTCTTGATCTCCAGCAGCGTAGCGGCCATGGCCAGAAATTCGCTGGCGTCATCCATATCGATGTCCGCCGCGCCGCTGACGGAGGCGATGTACTGCTCGGTGATCTCCGACACAAAGATGTCGCGGATGTCCACCTTGGCCTTGCTGATCAAGTGGAGCAAAAGGTCCAGCGGGCCTTCAAACTGCTTTAGGTGTATAAGCTGCGGCATGGCTCATCCTCACGCCGCGCCGGTTAAGCGCATGAACATATTTACAACACCGCTTTGTATGGCCGACATGACCGTCGACAATATTTGGCTAAACGCACCGGAAAACATGAGAACAAGCAATATGATATGCGATATCTGGAACAACTGGGGAGTCAGCCTCAGCCGCCCGCCCAGCAGCGTATCGTTCAAAACATGAAAGCCGTCCAGCGGCGGTATGGGCAGCAAATTGAACACGCCCAAGCCCAGATTGATGCTGGCAAACATGCTGAAGAACAAAAGAACATAGTACAGGAAATCGGAGTTTACATGCCTGTACAACCCAACGGTGAATGCTGTCGCGATGATAAACAGAGTGAGGTTGGTTACAACGCCGGCAACCGAAACGAGAAAATCATCGCGCCGGTAGTTGCTGAAATTCCTTGGATTCACAGGCACGGGCTTTGCCCAGCCGAACCCCAGGAAAAACAGGGAGAGCGTCCCCAGTACATCCAAATGTTTCAGCGGGTTTAAGGAAAGCCGGCCGAGCATCTTCGCGGTGGGATCGCCGCAGCGGAAAGCTACGTATCCATGGGCAACCTCATGAAAGGTGATGGCCATCAATACGGCAGCCGCCCGCAGCACGTTCGTTATCAAAAAGGCGACAGGATCGCGTGAAAAATCCTGTGCCATGGATTGCAGCTGACTGAGCAGATATTGGATAGGAAGAAACAAGTTCAGCCCTCATTTCATGCGTTGATGGCGCATTTGCGCCGTATGTTCCATTATACCCCATCATAAGCGGCCTGCGCAAGTATGCGATGCTTATGGATGCTGCCCAGCGCGTATACAGGAGGAACGAGAGAATTTGCATTGTGCAAATCCCGCTGATGCGTTATAATGATTTACATATGTTTACAGGAGTTGATTCTATGACCCAGCTCATTCCGTATCAGGCAATCCATGGAGATCGAACGCTCAGCCGCATATGCCAATTTTTCGGATTTCATCTCTCCCTTTTTTCGGCGGATGTCGATGCCGAGAGGATTGCAAAAGAAAACAGGGAGACGCTTGATGAATGGGCAAAAGAACCGAACCGCCTGTTTGTCATTGTGGAAGACGAATTGGATGTGGGTTTTTTGCGGCTCAAGTTTCGCGGGGATATCGTCGCCTGGATTGAAGATATCTATGTCGATGAAGAATGGAGAGGCAGGGGCATCGCCTCTCGAGCAATCCATGAAGCCGAGCGCATCGTGCAAGATACGCCGGGCTATGAAGCGGTATGTATCGATGTTGTGCCCAGAAATGCCGATGCACTGAGGCTTTACCACAAGCTGGGCTATCTGGATCTGAGCATCATCACACTGCGCAAGGAGTTGTATGCGCAAAAGCGCGACAAGCCGGTCCATCTGCTTGGAATGGAGTTTCGGTATTAGAGCAAGCCCCGAAATTCGAAAGGCTCAATACTCATAGTTGATGGATTCGTCCAAAAAACCGAAACAGCCCCAAGCGCCACATATTTCATAACTGACCAGATATCGACATAAGACAAAACCCCTTGATTTCTCAAGGGGTTCCGCGTTCTCTGGCGGAGAGTTAGGGATTTGAACCCTAGGTGGGGTATAAGCCCACACACGATTTCCAGAAATGAAAACCGTCTATCCTTAGTTGCTTCAATTTCCGAAAACCCTTTATTTACAACGCTTTTTTTGAACCGCCATATTCTACTGAAATAATATTTGTGAGTCATTTTTGAGTCAACCTTCTATTTAGGTTGTATTATCTCCGGTGGCTCCCAAGGTACGAACTATAGCATGTTCACATACTTTATGCTCCGTAACAAGCTAATAGCATGAGGATTTCAATATCTTTTCAGTTAATATTTGATGTCCATGTTTTTTTCAAGTTCAGGCACCTTCATTTTTCTCTTTTGCTTTTCCAAAAAATTTTGAGCTATATTTCCAACGATGATTCCTAATATCATAAATAAAAAGTTCATTCCAAATGATGTCCAAAAATTTGCTACATCGTTTTTGTTGAGCGTTTTATTAATCGCAGAACGTATCGCTGCAATCTGATCTTCTGAAAGAGCAATCATTGCTTCCGCGTCTTTTGCTTCCTCATTAAGACCCTCCACAAATTGTATTCTTTGTTCTAACTCATACTGAATCCTGCTTATTTCAGATGATATATTCTTTAAATCATCTGAAACATTTGCTATTGTGGTCGAAAGATCTGGTAATGTATTGTTGTATACATTTACATTATCAGTAGTAAAAGATAGATAGAGCGCTCCTAGTGCGGATAAGCCAGATAGTACGAGAAGTAAGCTTCCAGACATTGGTCTTGCATATTTAGATGAACCAAAATTAATACGAAAAAAGACATAACTTGAAAATATAGCCAAAAGTAGTACTATTATCATAGAAAACGAAGAGCCTTGCATAATATCACTCCTAACGTAATATATGATAACGATGACATCATTTTCCTGATTTGTCAATACAAATATACTTTTTCTTGTTTTAAAAATTCGGAAATTCGATTAAACCAAAATTTCCGGCTTTTCTCTCCTCCTAAAATAAATCCTTTCTTATAATAAGCACTATATAGCATACACTCCGTTTTTCGGAAGGAAATCATTTTTTCAATTTCAAAAACTAGGGAAATATCGGGGCTCGCAGCACCGCATGTCGCTCGCTACGCGTCACAGTACCTTTTTCGCGCGCGGGCGTACATGATGTGCGTTTCACGATAAAGGCAATCCTTTTGGGATTGCTTCCTGGAGCGCGTAGTGGTCAGGTGATGTCGCCGCAATGCCGGCCGTCGTGTTCCTGACAGTTGCCAGGCCGCTGCCTTGGTTGCTGTCCACCGTACCGGCCGCTGCTGCTTGCCCTGGTGGTGCTGGCCGTGATGCGCGCTGATCACTGTCACTGTCGCTGCCATGATCGCTGTCCACCGTGCCGGCCGCTGCTGCTTGCCCGGTGGTGCTGGCGTTGTGCGCCTTGATCGCCGGCCAGGCTTTCCCTGGTAGTGATGGCCAGACCCATCAGAATGTGCGCGACGTAATACATCATCGCACGTGTATATGCGCGTTGCGGCTCAAAATAATTTTTTCCCCCCGTAGGGGGGACTTTTTCAGTTTCAGAAGCAATCCCGGCACAACCTCGTTTGTCATGCTATCATCTGGCCATCACCATCCGACAGCACGACAGGGAGCTAGTCACTTCCACCATCGAAAGAAGCTCACACCAAAAACCCAAGGGGCCAAATTTTTTAGGAGGTGCTGACCATGACAAACTTTTTCCCTGAATATGCCCTGATTGACGGACAGGCCGTCGCCGCTCAATACTCCAAGGCTCCCCACTCGCAGACCATCACCGCCTTTTTGACCATGACGGATGGCAGCAAGGCGAAGATCCGGGTGCCCGTCGATCACGAGCAATACACCGAGGCATACAACGCCTGGTATGAAGCATGGCAAACCCGCAAGGCGGAAAAGGCTGCCCAGATTGCCAACGACCCCGAATCCGACCTTTTCACCCTGCTGAATACCCCCATTGAACGTCCCACTCCTAAGCAATTGGCCGCCGCCGTCGATATGATCCCCGCCTCCAAGCCAGCGCCGGCCGAACCTCAAATGCCGGCCATCCTGCCCATCCTTGGCAACGGTTTCCGCGTTGTGTTTAACCAAGTGCTTGCCCGCACTCAGATTATTTTTCCTCACTATCCAGGCAAAGAAGCGATAAAAATCGTCAGTGATGCAGGTTTCCACTGGTCCCCCAACAATCAAGCCTGGCAAAAGAAACTGACCGCCAAGGCCCGACGCGCCGCGGAGGATGTCGCTGCAAAGTTGGCTTGCATCAAAATTGCCTAACCCCGCCTGATGATGACCCGGCCGGCGCCGGGTCGAAACGCCGGCAGCGCCCGGCGTCGCGGGAAGCCGCAGCCGACAGGCTGACCAGATCAACCTTCAGCAGAAGGGAGCGCCCACCATGCCCACCACCAAGGCAACGGTCTACACCGTCACCATCAGTTCCGGCATATACCGCTTTTCCGATCTTGTGGACCACGGCACCCATTACACCGCCCGCCTGGTGCTCGATGACAACCGCCTGGGCCGCATGATCCGCCGCGTCAGCAAGGCGGACATTGCACAGGCTACCGTCACCCAGGAGGAACTGACCACCGTATAACCCCGCAACAATGGACCGGCCAACGGGCCGAATCTGACAAAGGAGGCTGCCTCAATGCAAACTATCCACCTCCAGGGCATCGGCCCGGTCCAGTCCATCTCGGCCGGCCAAATCAAGCCCGGCGATGTGCTCATGTGGCACTATGGCCACAAAAGCACCGTGCTAGCCATCCTCAGCGAAACGCCCAAATCTATTCTGATTCAAACCAGGACCGAAAGCGGCACCTTTCAGCGCCGCCTCATGAAGTCCTCTCTTGTTGCCCTCCATTGGCATGAACCCCTGCTCAACCTGGCCAAATAACCTCTACATAATGCCGCGTCAACGGCCTTTTCCCCTAGCCCCTCTCCCCAAAAATCACATTTTCAGGAGGTATGACCATGCGTATGGACACCAAAGCCAAGCGGGAGGCAAACCGCCAGCACCTTATCAGCCTTTACAATTGCGATACCGTCACCCATCACCCGGAAGAGGATTGTACCATTTGCCTTTTCCCCTTCCCAGGCAGCTTTGGCCTGATAATCTTTGACGGCACGGCCGGCAAACCCACCACGTTTTGCACCTACCGCCATGAATCCTCCCGGCAGCAGGAAATCGCCCGTCATTTGAAAAGCCGTAAGGCCCGCGCCGATTACCGTCAGCAGCGCACGGAGGAGCTGGGCTCCACCCTCACCAGCGCCGCCCTCACGGCAAAGGCGATCCGTGCCCGGCTCAAGCAGGCTTTCCCAACGGTCAAATTCGCCGTGCATTCAGACACCTTTTCCCAGGGCAACAGCGTTGACATTTCCTACACTGACGGCCCGGTGGCTTCCCTTGTGTCCTTCATCACCGACGAATACCAAACCGGCACCTATGACAGCATGAACGACTATCATGGCGTCCGCTCCATTGATCCTTCCCTTGGCTGCCCCGGCGCCCGCTATGTCCATTCCCAACGTGATCAGTCCGAGGCCCGCCGCGCCGAGCTGCTGACCCACTGTCAAGCAAAGTATGGCACCATCCCCGAGGAATACCAAGACGGCCCCCGCTTCAATGCCCACTACTACGAAAATGCCAACCCGGATTCCTGGGCGCCGGAATATCAGGAGCTTCACCGCCTCCAGCAGACGGAGCGCTACCGCCGCGAGCAGAAAGCAGAGGAATCCCAGCCCGCCGCGGTTATCGTGGTCCTCTCCCAGGAGGAAGCAAACAGCCCCGCCCTTGAATCCTCCAACGTCGTTTCCCTGTCCGCTTACCGCCAGCAAAAAGAGGAGCAGGAGCAGCAATCCGCCGCCGATGAAACGCAAATGCTCTTGGCCACCCTCACCAACGAGCAGCTGGCCGCCGCCGTCCATGCCCAACGCACGAGCACGGACCCTTCCCGCGACATGATTGCCCGGTTCCTCCTCCAGGAGCTCGCCAACCGTGACCGGGCATGTGCCGTGTCCGTGTTCAAAGCCTCCTGGCTATATCATCAAACCCCTTGAAATCCTCCATCCGGCCCGGCTATATAATGCCGGGCCAACGGGCTTTTTCCTAAGCCTCAATCCCACATAATCACACTTTCCCCAGCACCCAATGATATTTCAAAAGCAATCGCTTGGCATTGAAAAATTGGTATCATTATCTTTTTGGCTGCATAATGTGAAGGGGAGGCAGTGGAGTGCCTCCCCTTACAAACTATCGTTTCATTAATGCGATGATCAAAGTTATTACCATTTGCATCACAAACAGGATGATTTGCATACTTAGCAAGGTTATCCGCATGACCTCATACTCTGACATGGCTGCAATCCCCCTTCTCCTAAAGAAAGCAAAGGTTCATAGCTGAACTTGGCATCTTTTGCAAGAGGAATGTTGCTCACCCCCTCTTGTATTAGGTTTGGGTCCTGCGCCTCCCTAATTATACTGGAAATTATTCTCTCAATCAATGATCCGAACCATTTCTTTTGCAAAGAATATATCGTTCAGTTATTGTTGATATCACCTAAAACCATATACATTGTTAGGTGTGATATCTCTATATACATATGTATAATCTTATATTCTGTGCCTTCAGCCGGGCGCTTTTTTTATCCCCCAAAGTGTATATTCTCCATCATCCAGCATTAACCATTGCATTCCCCGCTTATCCGGTGCTATCATATGCGCGTAAAGCGAACACTCTTTCCCATTTTCAATGGAGGCGAATCCTCATGCCTGATAGGACCATCCTCCACATCGATGCTAACTCCTTTTATGCTTCGGTTTGCACCGTCTTTTACCCGCAATACCGCGGCAAACCCTTGTCCGTATGCGGTGACCCGGAGGCCCGGCACGGCATTGTCCTGGCCAGCACCCGCGAGGCAAAAAAGATGGGCGTGAAAACGGGCATGGCCATATGGCAGGCAAAACAGGTTTGCCCCAGCCTTACGGTCATGCCCCCGGAATACGAAAGATATATCCGATTTTCGCAGTACATGCGCAAAATCTATGAAGAATTCACCGACCGCGTGGAATCCTTTGGTCTGGATGAAGCCTGGATGGATATATCAAACCCTGGCGTCACCCTCCGGCATGGCCAGATGCTAGGTAACCTTCTTCGCCGACGCGTCATTGACGAGCTGGGCATAACCGTATCTGTCGGCGTGAGCTTCAACAAAATTTTTGCCAAGCTCGGCAGCGACATGAAAAAGCCCGATGCCACAACGGTCATCACCCGTGAAAGCTACCAGCAGCAAGTATGGCCGCTGCCTGTCAGTGAGCTTCTGTATGTCGGGCCGCAGACCACAAAGAAATTGACCGACCTCAATGTAACTACCATAGGGCAGCTTGCTTCTTATCCAACGGATTTTCTACAGAAGAAATTCGGCAAGAACGGCCTGATCCTTCAGGATTTCGCCCGTGGTGAGGACACCAGCCCCGTTATGCCGGTGGAGGCAAAAGCCGCCATAAAATCTGTTGGCAACAGCACAACGCTTCCCAAAGACGTTACCACCCTCCAGGAGGCTTCAGCCGTCTTTTATCTCTTGTCCGAATCGGTTGCTTCCAGGCTTCGGGATCACGGTTTCCGATCCGGCTGCATTGCCATCAGTGTGCGTGATGCCAAGTTAAATGTGGGCAGCTGCCAGCGCACAGTGGGTTACACAACGGCCCTTGCCGGCGATATTGCAAAAACAGCAATCGCCCTTTTTCGGGAGCGGTACATGCGAATGCTCCCCCTGCGCTCTATCGGCGTACATTGTTCCTCTCTGGTTCCTGATGACGCGCCCATCCAGCTGGACTTGATGGGCCGGGCGCTCCACCGGGAAAAGGAATTGGCCCTGTCCCACTCCATCGATGACATTCGCCGCCGCTTTGGCCAATTGAGCATCCAGCGCGGAATCATACTGGCTGAAAAGCCGTTCTCAAAAATCAACCCCAAGGATGATCACACCATACACCCGGTACCCTTCTTTACCGGAAAATAGCGGAGGTACCCCATGGAACAAAACGCCCTGGTCATGGCCTGCTATAACGCTGTTGTCGGCGGTCATCTTGAAAACACCGATCAGCGCTGGGATATCGCAACGGCCGATATGCTGCGTTCCTCCATGCTCAGGCACGAAATGATCTCGCCTGATATATCCGCCATGCAGATATACAATGCCCTTGCCCCGGCTTTCGACATTGGCACATGCGAAACAGACAAAAGCCCCTACTCTTTCAAAACTCCCGATGCCCAGGATATCCGCCAGGCTGGTATAGACCCCAAGCTATGGGAAGAAGGCGAAAAGAAAATGGCTCGAACCTATGTTAAAATGGAAGTCATATATGATACGCTGGGCAATATGAAGCCAACCGTCCTCCATTGGGTGAACGGCAGGAAATTCCCCATTGATACGGTAACGGATATCCGCCAGGCCTCCAACCTCAAAAACAATGCAACAGGCGGTTCCGGTACGCGTTTCACCTGCATGATATCGGGCCAGGAACGGTATTTATGGTTCATGGAGGGGATGTGGTTTGTGGAAACTAGAGATTAGTTAACACATAAATGTACATGTCTATATTCTTACTTGTGCATTGTTCGTTATGCGTAAGGAGTGATACTCCCCAGGATACCCAATTCACTCTCTCTGCATATTGCCGTGATTACTTTATAAGATATTTTGTAACCAATCCTCCAACAACTGCACCAATTACTGCAAATATGCTACCCCACGATAAATTCGAGCGTAAATCTACCCTTCTTGTATTTGCGTCATGATTTTCACCCCAACAAAATACAATTGGTGGAAATAGGTATCTTAAAAATAAATCAATTATTCTCCTAAGAACTGCAACAATTGCAAGCATGACTAAAAACACCGATATCCAAAATGTAATGGAGTAATCTGTTTGATTTACCTCACTAAAGTTCAAAATCATATGTATCAAAGAATATATTCCCCATATAGCAATTAGATGAATGGCACAAATCTTGCTGAAAATCCAATACCTTGCCTTCGCTTTATCAAATATATTATCAAAATCGCTTTTTAGATTTACTTCTTCCTTTGTATCAGTTACCGTGTAAATACATAATATGGTTTTATCATATTGTAAAATAAAGTCACCGTAACATTCAATAAATAGCATTGTGATATTTATAGTGTCTCTTTTCTGGCATGTGATTTCAATTTTTTGAATCTTCCTTTCAAGATGATTGTCATAATCAACCAATTCATCAATCCCATTAAATTCTATCTCCGACCCCGATTCAATTATTGCTTTATATTTTATTTTATCAAAGTAATTCATGAGTATTTCATGTAATTCTCTCATTCTTTGCTCTGTAAGTATTATTGCCTTTTTATATATGTATTTACCCTTGATTAGCATGTGCACTCCTCCATTTGCTGTTAACAATTCCACTATTCGTCATTATACACCATTTCGATCAAAAAAAAAGCCCCAACCATAAGGTTAGGGCTTTTTTTGATCGATATAATCTAGGCACATGATAAACGCGCAAGCGTTTACGGGGCGCGATTGCGGTCATCCCGCGAAAGCAGCTTCATTTTTTTACTCATCAGGCGGCTTTGCCTCCAACCCAGCCTGTACCGCCAGCGCCGCCTTCTTCGCCTCCACGTTCCCAATGGCCTTTACATACGTTTCCTTGGCAACCACAGCCACCAGGAAGGCATAGGCAATGCACTTGGGGATGAAACCCCATGTAAAGCTGTTGAATCCGTATAGCATTCCCTGAGCCAAAACCTGGGCAATCACCGCCACCGCATATACAATATACTCTGTCTTGACCTTTCCCACCAAATTGTCAATGGGCAGTTTCAAAAACTGCACCACCAGCACAACAAATGTCACCTGTCCGGCAAACGAAGCAAATTCCTCCGGCGTCAGATAGTCCGTGATGTTTGTGCTGATAGCCCCGGCATCCTCCGCCATGGCCAAAAGTGGCCAAGCCATGCATGCAAGCATCAGCCCCAGCAGTAGGATGGCAAACAATTTCTTTTTCATCCAATCCCCGTCCCTTCCGTTTCTTCTTTTGCCGGCGCAATGGCCGGCTGTGTTGTTTTGTCCGCCAGCCTGATTCCGTTCTGGTCCAGCAGTTTCCCCAGGATGTTGTTGACAGGCGGTATGGGTACATTCAGCATTTTCGCGTGCTCGCAGATGGATAGAAATTCATTCACGCAGTAGAAGATGGCAAAGGCGTTGCGGACCATGTGTATTTCCCCGAACATGGTATCCAGCAACGCCCCCAGCGCAACGATTGCGAACATGGCCATTTTCTTGACGATCCCTCGGAATCCCACCTTGCTGGATAACTTCCCGGTTTCCGTCTTTTTGCTTTTCCCCAGGGCGGCCATGATGATCCCGGCCCCGTAATCTACCGCCTGCATGATCAGCAGCGCCCTTATGGCCCCATCCAGTCCCATGAACCAGGTGATAGCAGCTGCCCCCGCCGCGATTGCAATTTTCCCAACGGCTTGCAGCGTTTTCAGTATCCCGTCCTTTTGCTCCCTGTCGAAGCCATACCCCAATATCCAGCATATAGCGAAGTATACCGCCGTTCCCCCGTACACAATCCAAAAGCGGATCCTCTGCGCCCGCTTCACTCTCAGTCTGTCCGCCTGCTTTTTCATTTGTGACACCGCCTATTTGTTGATGGCCGTCTGCAAAAGCGTAATGATACGCTGCGCATCGGCCCTGTAAATGGTGACGGTATCACCGCCGCTATCCTCTACGGGCGCCGGCACAGGCTCCGGCACTTCAACAACCGTCCCGCCAGGCGTCAGGTATTGGCTCAATACCCATCCGGTTTCTCCGTTGTAAATGATGCGGGTCCAATCTCCCCGAACCTCCAGCACCTCAACTACAGCGCCTTCGGGTACCTTCGGATTCCTGGCACAGAACTTGTAATTGGTGCTCGGTCCCTGCCGGAAATTCAACGGGCCTTGTCCCCCTGTATTAACTGTTGCCGTATTCATGGTTTCTTCACCTCCTCCCGTCCCGGCATCCGGCTCCGCCGCTGCCGGATATTCTACTGTCACAATATCCGCCACCCATTCCCAGGCCCGCCAACTTGTGCTGATGGCAGGCCCGTCCTGGGTGGCTGTTTTATTGCTGTCCACAATCTGCCCATCCCCAACGTACAGGCCAATGTGGTGGTAGTCCCGATAGTCCCCGGTATCGTAAGCCCCGCCCGCTTTGTATCTGTTCGGCAGATCGTAACCGGACTCGTTCGGCTCTTTGCTGCGGAACAACGCCTTCCCCGGTGCCAGTTGGCTTTCCTTGGTCAACCGCTGAAGGTTTGTGATCTCAAACCGCACAAAGTAATTGCTTCCGGTTATGGCAAACTTCTTCCCGGCCGTATTCAACGGAATGGTGATCACCCGTATGCAATCCACCTGTGCGTACTTGAACTTCCCAACCATGGCCAGCGCATCCCTGCATAAATTCCGCGCTGTGATATATGTCCTGCTCATCTTCATCCCTCCTCCAAAAATGCGTCGAGGCGGTTATCAACCGCCCGCTCCCCGAAGATTTCCAAAGGGCGACCGGAAAGCCCCTTGGTGCATCCGCAGATGCATTCCCCTCACAAGCTCCCGATCATGTTCCTCACCTGATTGACAATCCCCGCGCTCGGCGCGTTCCTCGCACGCGTTACCCTGGCCGGCGCAACGGCCCCGCTCACCGCGCAGGTATCGGCCAACCCCTGATACAAGGCCACCATGTTCTGCGCCCATGTATGCATGTGCTTGGTGGTATTGGCGCCTTCCGATCCTTCATACGGCAAACTGATGGCCGCCAACCCGTAGAACGCCCGCATCTGATTCACCCTGCTTTTCAGTTCCAGCATTTCAACGGATGTCCGCCGTCCCTTCTCCTCATCCCAGAGCAGCACACCTTGCGCAATGGTCCTGGTATAGGTATTGGCCGCCACCGTTATGGTCACAACGGCTTCCGCTGAAACGGCCCCCTGGCTGTCCGCAAGCCAGAACCGCAACGTGCGATTCCCGGCAGCCATGGCCGGCATCTGCAGCTTTTTGGTCCCCGCGGACACGGCCCCGGCGTTCTGCGCTGCTCCTCCATCCACCTTGAAAAACAGCGTCTGGACTTGTCCGTCCGGTTCAGCGCTGATAGTAAGTCCTACATACGGCTGCGCATTGTACGTTGTTTTCCCGGCCCCCGGAAAGATGACCGCAGGCGGTATGGGATCGCTGTTTTGTGTGACCTCGTTGCTGACCTTCCAGCCCGATTCCGCACCCAGCGCGTCAACCGCCTTGATCTGGTACCTGATCCGCTCCCCGTCCGCAAGCGCCGGCGTGGTCGTTATCCCTGATGCTCCGGCGCTTTGCAGTCCCTGCCATGCTCCCCATACACCGGCAACGGACCGGATGGCGTACTGAATCACATAGCTTGTAATATTTCCATCCGCGTCCGTCTGCCCGCTCCACGCAAGGGTAATAACCCCGCTTTCCCGCAGCGCAGGGGAGGCAGTAAATACGGTCGGCGCCGTTGGATTGCTGTTTTGTGTGACCTCGTTGCTGACCTTCCAGTCCGATTCCGCACCCAGCGCGTCAACCGCCTTGATCTGGTACCTGATCCGTTCCCCGTCCGCCAGCGCCGGCGTGTGCGTTATCCCGGATGCCCCGGCGCTTTGCAGTCCCTGCCAGGCTCCCCACACTCCGGCAACGGACCGGATGGCGTACTGAATCACATAGCTTGCAATATTCCCGTCCGCGTCCGTCTGCCCGCTCCACGCAAGGGTTAAAACACCGCTCTCCCGCAGCGCAGGGGAGGCCGTGAATACGGTCGGCGCCGTTGGATTGCTGTTTTTCCTCAACGACCCCGGCACCGTTACCCACTCGGAGTAGTACGCCTCTCCTGCGGCGCCCATAGTCCGTACTCGGAAACGCCTGTACTTTCCCCTGGTTGAGGACGGCGAAACGGTTATGGTACCGCTGCCGCTCCCGGTGGAAACGCTTGTATGAAACGCCCAGGCCCCCCAATTGACATTATCATCAGATTCCGAATGCTGCACCTCAAACCCTGTAATGGGGTTTGACGCGCCTCCCGTTGCTCCCGCTACGGTCAGTGAAGCATTTCCTTCCGCAACGGTAGCGGAAAGTGCGGTGCTTGTCGGCCCGCCACAGGCCGTAAACGTTGTAGTTGTATAGGTAAAATCCAGGTATGCCCCCTGCGAGCCTGTCCCGCCCTGAAACTCGCTTCTCCCGGCAGCCTGCGCGGGTTTGTAAAGGTACAGATACCAATCCCCGGGGAAATCGTTGATGATATCCCCGTAAGCGGTAAGATCCATGCGGTAGAATTTCCCGGTTGTTACGGCCCCACCATCTGCGGGCGTAATGCCGATGCCGTCTCCAATCAGGGCGGCCGATCCGTTTACCACTTGGTAAGGGGTCAAATTTGGGTTGTCGGAAACATATGCGCGATAAGCGGAAGTGTAACCGGCCTTGAAGTACAAAAACAATTTCAGTTCTGAAACTACACTTGCGTAATCGATTGCCGGGAAGCGGAAACGCCCTACATATCCATTACTGCCAGCATCGTTTGGGCTGTGCCCAACGTAAACGGTGGAAAAGTTGATGTACTGGTCAAACGTGTTGCCCGCGCTGTTCATCGCGCCATAGCTGGTTTCCGTGTTCCTTTGTGTTGCCGTTGGCATTTGCTTCACCCCCGCCTAGGCTTCGTATTGTATTCCATGCGCCACGCCGGAGCTGTCAATGTACACCCCGCCGATGGTTGCCGCGGCAAAAATCGGCGTGCTGTCCTCACTCACATCCTGCCCTAGCCAGTTATCCATCTTTTCTTTATCCCCTGCGGACATATGGCCGTCTGCGCTTTGCGTGGCATTGTCGTGCCTGTGGTCATAATCCGCATACAAAAGGCCGCCCGTCTCGATGGTCACATTCCCTTCCGGGCTGATCTCATATGCCCAGCGGATTCTCCCGTCCATGCTGACGCTGCTGCTGTTCGGCTCCACATGGATGGCACCCTCGGCATTGCACGCCGCGGAAAAGCATATTTCCGCCCCGCCCTCCGGCTTGGCAAACACCACAATCTCCCTCAGCTCATACCCTTCCTCCAGGTCATCCGGCGCAATGGCGCTGGTGACCGTCACCTTTGTACCGCTCCGCAGCACACCGGCAAGCGGCAGCGAATACAATTCATGCACCGCTCCCGTTGCGCTGGAAAATCCCGTGCTCCTGATCCCGTCCCCAATGACCATCCTGGTAAATTCAATCCTTGTCCCCAGCATCGCCTGCGCAATCAGCGCATATCCGGCAGTGGTGATCGCCTTGTTCCAAGCCATGGTGATCTCCTTTCATGTGCATTTTCTCTTTCATTCCATACAAAAAAGGCTCCTTCCGAAGGCGGGTGAGGATTGTCCCCGTCACCCCTCAACCTCCACCCTCACCGCAATCTCCAGCGCAGGCGAAACCTGAATCTTGTCCGCCTCCGTTGTCTGAATAATGAACCCGTCAAAAATGGAGCGCAGCGGCTTGAAAATCTCAACGGCCCGCTGCGCCCACGCTTCCATTTCCCCCGCCCGGTTCCCGCCAACCTCCAGCATGAAGTGATATGGCTCCCCGCCGTAATCGCTGCCCTCCAGCACGTTCACGGTTTCAAACACCGTTTCCAGCATGCGCTTCAAAAGCCCCGGCGTCCCGATCCCCCGGCTGATCTCCTCGGCCCGCCGCACCATTTCCCGCTTGATCTCCACCGGCATTTTATAGTCATACCAAACCATGTTCCATTCCCAGGCCATTTCATCCAGCCGCCATTCCGGCATGCTGTCCACTTGGAAAAGGCAACGGTCGGCTGCCTGCACATCCGCTTTCAGCCTTTCCATGACTTTTTCTATAGCAGCCTTCAGGGCATGCCCGTTGACATCCTTGTCCAGATAGGCAGGTATAGCCAGCTTTGGTTCCGGCAGCACTATGCCCATCGTCAACCCTCCGCTTCTGTCAGGCTTACCGTGCCCTTCAACCGTTGATTTGCTTCTATAGGCGTCCTGTCCACCGTCCCGCCGTCCATGTGGCTGCCTTCCGTCCACTGTGCCATGGTAGCCCCGGCGTTGTACAAAAGCATCAGCAGCCGGAATGGGTCAAATACTCTCCCAACGGTGTTTTCCTGCCATTGCTGATACTCCATAACGGCCGCGTTCAGTTTGGGTAGCACATTCTCCGCCGTTGTTCCCTCCGCCTGATAAGCGATATTCAGTTCATATACCACTTCTTCCGCTTCTTCCACCTCCACCGTGTCTGAAAGCGGCCGGGTGTCATTATCGCTCAATGCATCCGCTACGCCGGCGAGGATTGTTTCCTTTTCTCCGGCAGTTATACCATCCTCCAGAATCAGCGCTATACCCACGATACCCGCCGCTTTTTGATACGCGCCGGCATCCACGATATTGGCTGATACCTCCATGGCGCGCGCCCGGTAAGCGCCCTTTGGCCCCGTGGTCGCGCCATAGAATCCGCCTTCCCGGATCCTGTCGCGGTAAGCCTCATCCTCCTCCTGATCTGTGCCTCCCGCTGTCGCCTGAACGATGGTAACGGAAACGATCTTTGCGCTTTGCTCTACAAGGCCAAGTACAGTACCTACCGGAAGCGCATTCCCCGACGCCCCCGCCTCCATGCATTCTAGGCCAACCTGCTTCACGCTCATACCGCTTCCGGCCGGAACGATGATCCCCTCCATTGTGGCATATGTCCGCGCGCCATCGGTGCATAGCGTACCGGCAGGGATGGGATATGCTACCGTTCCCCGCTTGGCCACAATTTCTGCTGCCCCCTTTGCTGTGACCGCCTCTATCCTTAAGATTCCTCTCTTTTCGCCGATCACATCCAGATAATCACCGACTGCATACCGCAGCGTCTGCATTCTGGCCGCATGGTCAAAAGCGGAATAGATCTGCACAAAGATGGCCAATTGCCCCCGCAGCAGCATTTCCTTTTCATCCCCCGGATATAAAGGATCCCCGCCCGCCTCCATATAAGCGTTATACATATCCGTCCACATGGCCTCCGGGTCAAACGTCAAATAATGCAATGTTTCATCCACGCCTCTTCACCCCTTTCTAAAAAAGGCTCCTTTTTAAAGGAGCTCCGGCGTAGCCGGTGAGGATTGTTTAGGCTCCTTTTGAAAGGAGCTGTCAGCGAGGCTGACTGAGGATTGTCCTCACGGGAGCGCCCTCCCCTCCGGCTCTTCCGCAACCTCCACCTCACACAAAAACACCGTGCCGTCCCTGTCCTGGCTGATCTCCACGCTGATCAGCCGCACACCCGGCTCCCAGGCCAACACCCGCGTGATTTCCTGCATGATATGCGCCTTCACAAAGGGGAGCGGCTTGTCAAACACATCCGGGTTCAGCCCCCGCTTCCGGTCATAAGGCACTTCCCCCATCCGCGTCATCAGCAGGTTTTTAGCGTTTTGCAAAACCCGCCCCTGTGCCGTGCTGCATTCAAACTGCACCGGCGCTCGCCTAGTGCCCACAAGGAACCTTGTCGCCATCCGCTTCCCTCCCTAATTCGTTTTTCCTGGCCCGAAAACGGAATCCTGTGACAGGTCCTTCCCCTTGTTGGCCGCATCATTGGCCTTCTGCTGTTCAATCGCTTTGCAAAAGGGGCATTTCTTTTTGTCATATTGCTTTGCCCTGAATTCCGTTGGCGAAAGATGCCCAACCCGCGCAATGGGTTCCCTCCACGTTTTCCCTGCCGGAGGTGAAAGAGCGACTGTTGCCTTCTGTACGATTGCAATGCGCTCCATTTTCTTGGTAGTGGCATTCACTGCCCACTCCTCCGTATAAGTATGGTTTTGGGTATGGGTTCCACTCCCGCCACCCGTCCCCGTCCCCTTTGGCTTCATCCCCGTCTCGCTTTGGGTGAAGGTCAGCTTCAGCTTCGCCCGCGACCAAACGCCGTCCCCGCCGACCGCTATTTCCGTGGCGTCGCACCCGGTCAGCGCGACATTCACGCCCAGAAAGTCCTTCCCGGCAATATACAGGCGGGCGCTCTGTCCATCCGCCAGCGCCCGCCATTCCTTGATTTCATTTTCCACATCCACCCCGGCCGCAGAAAGCAACGGCACATCCATGCTTACGGTGTCCGCCTTAACGCCTTCCACCTCCGCATACCCCGCCTTGGCCGCCATGCCGGATATGGCCTGTTCCTTTTCTTTCACTTTTGCCTGCCGGGTGATCTCCATATCCGTAAATGTTTTGATCACCTCGCCGCTGACCTCCAGCGTCCTTCCCCGATAGGTAAGCACAATCACCTTTCAATCCTCCCCATTACGTCCTCCCAGGCTCCTTTTGTAAGGAGCTGTCAGGCGAAGCCTGACTGAGTATTGCCGTCCCCCCGTCAAAGGCTTCCCCTCCCAGGGGAAGCTGTCACCGAAGGTGACTGATGAGGTCGTTTCCCCTACGCACTCCGCTTCCATGGCGGCAGCCTGTCCTCATCGCTCATATCCACATCCGGCAGCCTGATCTCCTCCCCGCCCTCCATCCGCATCTTGTGGCAAAGGCCCGGATTCTCCGCCAGAATATGGGCAGCATACTTTTCGCTCCCGTACACCTTCAAAGCCAGGCCGTCAAATGTCTCTCCCGCTACCGCGTGCATCGTTTTCATTGCCATTTACCTCTTTCCTTTTCCGCTTCGTAATCGTCAAAATACCGCTTGAACTTTTCATACTCTTCCGCCAGCGCCTCTTTTACTCCCTGGGCATCCTGGGCATAGACCATCGGCGCGAACACCACCCGTGTATTGCTCTGGTAGGTGGCCCCGCCCCCCAGCCCGCCGTTCATTCCCATCAGCTCCGCCCAGGTAAACCCACTGGCCGCCCGCGCGGAATTGAGAAGCTCCGCCGTCCGTGCCGTGTGCGCTTCCGGGATGGCCCATTCCGGCCCTGCTTCCCCGAAGATGGATGCTTCATCAGCCCGTCCGCCCTCGGCGTATGTCTTACTGTTGAACCAATTGTATCCGTCTCCCATCCCTCCCGGTCCGCCTCCGCCTCCCCACCCAAATGCGCCCTTTATGCCGCTCTGGAAGCCAGTGCTGTACGTGCTCGCGTTCCTCCGCGCAAGAACCCATGCCTGCTTGTCCAGTTCACTTCCGAAAGCGCTTTCCAAAAGGTCATCTGCAACTGGGTCCACATCCTCCATGGCTATGGAAGCAGACAATTCGAAAATGACGTCATTGGGCAGCATATCTGTAAAAACCTTTACGATTGTTCCGGCAGGCTCATCGGCAGCTCCATTGGTAGGTTCACTACTGCGCTTTAGTCTCGAAAGCGCTTCATTCACGTTACCTTTGACGTAATCTTCCAGTCCATTTCCGCCTGCCAGTATGTTGCTGGCTTCATAAAGCCTTTCAAATATTCTCTCATATTCCGGTGCATCAAGGCCTCTATCTTCGTACCATTTCACCCCTTTCATCCCGATTGCATCTGCCATTTTGTATACTGTTATCATGAACTCGTTGAAACCTGTAAGCTGTTCCTGCGTGATTTGGGGTAACTCATCACTCATTCCAGCTATTTGCCATGCCATATTGAAATCCAGATCAGGATTTCCTTTCATCAGTTCAACAATTTTCCGTTCCATGATTTCTGAATAATCTTCCAACCCTTTAAACGTACCATCAAACATGACCTCGGCTAGTTTCATGGACGCCTGGCTGTTTCCGCTCAGTTTGCCCGTCAGCACCCTTTCAAGGTCCTTCCGGCGCTCCGCTATATACGCCCCCAATTCTTCATCCGTGTATTGCCCTTTTCCCTGCCTGTCCGCCTCTTCTTCAGCGGCGATGACATAACCGATATATTCATCGTACAAGGCGGTCGTTTCTTCCCTGATTTTATCCTGCTGCTCAATGAACGCGTCGCTGGTTTCCTTAAACGCCCCAAAGCCCAGCCGTGTACCCTTTTCCAACAGCGCGTAGGTTTCCGCGCTTTGCTGTATATTCATGATCTGGGCTTCGATCTCATTCAGCCTTTGCGCCGTGGTCCTGATGCCTTCCCATTCCTCCGCGCTGATTTTTCCGTCCCGCAGCGCTTCCGTCATCTTGCTTCTCAGCTCCGCGCCGATCTCATAAGCGCCGCGCGTCAGGCCGTCGAAGTAGGTCCCGAAGGCCTCCTTTGTGATGGCAAGGTCGCCCGGGTCCTCAATCAGCAGCTTTGCGAATTCCGTCATCTGGATTTTTTTCTGCCCAATGCCCTCTACAACCGCTCCCACCATGCTTTCACCATACCCCAGCAGCTTCTTCTTGTTCTCTTTACTGATGGTCTGGTCAAAAATAACTGCGCTGTTCATTTCCCCCGAAAGCGTCTGTAAAAGCGTACTGTACTTGCTGCCCGCGTCCTCCGATGCCTGGCCGTACTTGTCCAGGTTGGCAAGCGCCGTGCTCATCCCGCCGTCCAACCCGCCCACCGCCTTGGCAAGGGCGTCGGCGTTGACCTCCAGGTCCCCGAAATTCCGCTTGATGGCGTTGTACCTGTTGGCTTCCGCCATGTTGTGCAGGTTGGTCACAACCAACCCCAGCACCACCGCCCCGGCAATCACCGCGCCGTATGGTTTCCCGATAAAGGCGATGATCGATGATAGCCCCTTCAGCGTCATCCCGGCGAACATAGCGGACGGACCCATGATGGCGATGGCCGACCCGATGTCAATCAACAGATCCTTTTTATCCTCCGGCATTTCCGACAAGGCCAGCGAAACATCCCGCAGCGAATCCGCCCAGGTGTCCACCCTTTCCGCCAATTCCTCCCCGAACGCCAGCTTCAGTTCATCCGCCGCGTTGGTCAGCCGCCGAATGGCGCCGCCAATACCGCTTTCCCGGGTGTCCGCCATCCGCTTGGCCGCGCCGGTGGCGCCGTCAATCGCAGCCGCGATCCGGTCATACGATGTTTCCAGTTCCCCCATCAGGTTGGTGGCGGCGGACAGTGTGCGCTTGGGGAAGATATTCCCTAAAACCTCATTCCGCTCTTTTTCCGTCATCGCGTCCGTGATCGTTTTCAGGTCCCATAGAATGTCGATCATCGGACGCAGACTTTCGTCCGCATCGTACACTTCCAGTTTCAGGTCTTTGATCTGCTTGGCCGCGTTGGTCAGGTTGACGCCCTCCAGCGCCTCCTCCATATCCTGTTCCGAAAGGGCAAGTTCCTGCATCACCTTGGCCGCGCCCTTGGTCGGCGCCACCAGCGCCAGCATCACGTTCCGAAGGTAGGTGCCGGCTTCCGACCCTTCCTGCCCGCGCTGCGCCATCATGGCCAGCATGGCAAGCAGCTCCTCGTTTCCGCCCTTGGCATACCGGGCAATGCCGCCCAACCGGGCAACGGCTTCGCCCATGCTCTCAATATCGGTCTTGCTGCTGCTGGCCGCCATGGCCAACTGGTCAATCAGATTCCCGGTATCTGAAAGCGGCGTGCCGGTGGAATAGAGGATCGTCAGCAGCTGGTCCATGGCCTTTTCCAGTTCCATGTTCCCGGCCGCCGCCATATTCAAAACATCCGGCAAAAGCTCGATGTTTTCCGCAAAGTCAAGGCCCGCCTCCGCGCCAAACCCCAGCGCCTCCGCGGCGGCCGTGGCGGAATACCGCGTTGTTTTACCGGCGTTCCTGGCCGCCTTCTCCACGGCCTCCAACTGGCTTTCCGTCAGGTCCGACACCGCCTGTATGTACTTCATGGCGTCATCAAACCCTGCATACAGCTGCGTAACCTCTTTGCCCGTCCGCAATAGGGGCTGGCTTACCTGGTTAATGCCCGACGCAACCGCCAAGGCCCGGTTGGCTACCCTGTCCAGCGCCGCGGATACCGGCCCAAACGATGCATCCACCCGCCCGGAAAGTACGATTTGCGCGGTCAACGTCTGCTGTCCCATGCGTCATCCCCCATTTCTTCCGCATCCCCACGAACGCACTAAAAAAGGAAGGAGCCTTCGCGCCTTCCTTTTCATTGCAATGGTTTCCTCTTACCTACCTCACGGCAATTCCTGCAAGCAGCCGTGCAAGGGTACTAAACCGTAGCCGGATTGACGATGTTCAGGCCGCCCTGGGGCGTAGCCAGAATCGCATCGCATTCTGTTTGGGTGATGTAGCCGGGCACAAACGAGCGCACTTGCGCAGCGGTCAGTTGGTATTGAATCCACATGGAAAGAATGAAATTGTAGAACATGCTCATAGCGGAAGTCCTCCTGTTATATTTTTCATCATCAGGCCGAGTATGGCTTGCTCGGCTGCTTGCAGGCGGATTTTCAACTTTTCTTCCTCGGTCAGCGGCGGGGGCGTGATAGCGGCCAAGTCTGACGCAATTTCCTCCAGTGTACGTTCCATGACCGCTTCACCGTCCCACCGATAGCGTGGGATACCTTCATCGGAGCGTGTTGGACCTGGCAGGTAGTTGCCTTGTGCAAGGGCATATCTGTCGCCGTACCCTTCGTCAGCCTTGACCCATTCCGTGGTATCCCGGAGGAAGATACTACTGTTTACATCCAAAATGCAACCGTCAGCCCGGACTTTGAAAAAAACCTCTATAGGGGTTGGATTGAATTCCATGCACTCACCGCCCTGGCTTTAAAATATTTCTGCTTCGGCCGCCCAATGGAAACGTGCTTGAATACATTGTCCCGGTGTCCATGTTGTTAGATCGTCTGCGGCCTTGGTGATCCTGACAATAGCGCCCTTGCATGTCCCGCGCCCTATGGTTGTTACATCTGACGCTGTGTAATAGGCGCCGTTTGTAGCGTAGTAACGCACGTTTGTAGCTGCTCCCTCCGGCGTGATTGTTACGACGGGCACAGCTCTTTTTTGCGTCTTGAATTCGACACGTATATCGGCCTGATTTGATGACCAGATTTGTGCCAGATATTCGTTTTCAGCACTTGTTGCCAAAGGATACCAGCTGTTTTCGTAATACCGCTGGCATGCTGCCAATTCCAACGCAGGATTTCTTCTAGTAAATCTAGTAGGGATGGTTCCATACTCAACCTTTGGTAGAGCAATATTATAAGTTCCAGGGGTAGTGAGCCATAATCTGAATGCGGAATCTGTTTCTTGTTTTTTCTGAGAAATAAAGTTCCATCCGTATTGAGGTAAGTTATACAGAACGTCTTGAAAATATATTGAAGAAGCTTGCGCGGAATTTATCCAACACGAAGCTACCATATTTGAATCCATATAGTTGCCCCAATAAATATCCTCTATTATTTGCTGAACATGTACTGTTGCCCCTATATCTACAATCACTTGCAGCAATACAATATCGTTTATTCCTGTTTGTGCAAATAAGTAGTCATAATTTGGTACAAGTTGTGTATACGACGCATTTCCGCCACTCAACCGCCACCTATCAACGAAATATTTCCAATAAGCCGTAGTTAAACTTATTGAAGATACCCCACGTTGATTGATCAAGAATTCTGGATTACTAAGCAGATTATCGTTGGCGAGGTTAAGTATTTTTTCATTGAGTACCTTACCCTGCCGAGCATCTAACACCTTACCGGCAGTTGTAGTAGTTAAATCATTGGCAATCGTGTCGCCGGAATTTTTCAGATAGCGCGTATCGCCCTGCGTGTTATGATGATGTGTGCCGATATCCCCGGTGAGCACGGCCTCCACGGCGGACTTTGTCACTGTTGCTGCCGATCCGGCCGGTCCTTCCGGGCCCCGCAGGCTTTCCAGATAATCCTCCACCGTCCCGCTGTTACCGGCCTCCAGCCACACTTCATATGCGCTCTTCCCTGCCGGCCCCGGTATCCCTTCCCCCGCCTCATCCCGCGTGACCTCCGGGTCCTGATGGCTGATAACCAACCCGTTCCCATTCTCATACTCCAAAAAGAAAACAGGCCACCCAACCTCCATAGTCTTTCGGAACATGGGCATGAGCGGCATCGTCACATACCCCGGCCGGTCATGGCTCGCCACCCGCGCACCCGCTTCCGTGACCTTGATAATGGTCCCCCGCTCCACCGCCGTCCCGAAAAATTCCATACAAATCCCCTCCAAAAGAAAGGCTTCCCTTTGAGGGGAAGCTGCCGCCTCTGGCGGCTGATGAGGTGTTCACTGTATCGTCTCAATACCCGAAGGCTTCCAAAGCCGACCGGAAAGCCCTTTGGGGCATCCGCAGCTGCAATCCCCCTGCCCTGTCCTACGTGATCGTCTCAATACATGGCCGCAAAATCATCTTCGTCCTTTTTTGCAGCGGCTCATGCTTGACCATCCCCGCCAACCACTTCCCTTGGGTCACATTCAGGCCCGTCAAATCCACCCGGCTCATGGCCGCAAGCTCCGGGTCAAACGGCAGTTCCATTTCCACATTCCTTGCCGCCCGGTTCATGCAAAGCAGCTCCCCCGCAGCCCATCGCCTGGCCAGCGCCTTGTTCCCGTCCGTATCAATCCCCTGTGGCCTTAAGGTTCTGGACCCGGGAACGGCAATGTCCACAGCTTTCCCGGTAACCTCCACCTCTTCCAGCACGCATTCCCGGTACTGTTCAAAGGTTTCATTGTAGCTGCATCCGCTCTGATTTGGCGCGATATCATACGCCTTGACCGCCTTTTGTCCCTGCGCCCAGGGGATGGATATAGCCAGCAGCTTCCCGTTCGTGCATTTGAGCACCGCGCTTTCCAGCCGCAGGATTCTGCGCAGGAACATCGGCCACGATTCATCCCGCCGCACCAGCCTTTTGTACTTCTGGTCCGTTATGCCGTACTGCCCGAATCCCATGTCAAGCTCCACCGCAGCAAGATGCATCAGCTCCATCAGCGTCACATCCTCATAACAGGCCCATCGCTTTTCATCCGCCGACCGCCTTGTTCCCCTGGCGGACAGCGCATATTTCCCGTCCCGCCCAAACGCGGTATGCACGTACAGTTCGCCGGTGCTGTATCCGTCCATGCTGGCGGTCAAAACGTCATCCGATTTCACCCGCACAATGTCCGTATAGGCTTCCTTCCCCGTACAGGCAACCTCAAAAATATCCTGTTCCCCGCCGTCGCTGTCGCGGGTCACCGCACGGTCAATTTTGTACCTGTCGGTGATGTCCACACCGTTTACCATCACCCGCATATCATCTTTTCCTCCCCGCTCTTCGCTGTGGCCGCATCAGTTGCCCCATGAGCTTGGCCTGCTCCGCTTCCCGACGCTTCGCGGCCTCCGCCTCTTCATGCAGGCATTCCATCGTGTCCTCTCGGTAGACAATAAACCGCCCAATCTCCATATCCATCAGCATGGGGTAAGGCGTACCCCCCTTCAGGCTCAGGTACGCTGCCTCCTTCGAATACGACCCGATACCTCGCCTCTGGACTGAAGAAAAAAACCGATTCCGACCGTCGCCGCAATGATTGCGTCAGCTGCGTGCAGCTGCTCCAACTCTTCTTTTTCAATGGGCTGGCAGCTCCGGGCCGCCTCCGCGAAAAGCGCCAGGCCAGCACCGTTGCTGATTCCGGCCTTTGTCCGGCTGCTGGCGCCCAGGCATTCTACATACTTCGTGCCCCGCATACGCCGGAAGTTGTATTTCAGCTCCCGGATGGTCTCTGTCTTGTTCCCTGCCTCATCCAGGCGAACAATGGGCTTCTCCAGCTTCAGGGTACCCTCCAGCAGGCTGGAGCCCTTTTCCGCCTCCCGGATGATCCGGTTCATCCTGGCGTGCACATACGTCAGGTACCGGCCACCGATGTAAGCGGCCGCAACCAAATCCTCCCCTTGCAGCTGCTCCATCACATCCATATCGTCCAGTCCGCCGTTTTCCGCAATCCCCCGGCAGGCCAGCGCCATGATGCCCATTTGCTGCTGCTCCGTGTACCGCAGGGCATCTACGCCCATGTTTTTGTCCAGTACACGCAAAACATCCCTGGCGGTCAATTTTTCAAAATCAAATTCAATGGCGCCAACCTCTTCCCCCCTGCTCTTCATGGGATGCGCAAGATCCAATATACCCTCCATAATGGTATCCTTGGCCTCCAGCAGCGCCTGTACCAACTCGTTTTTGATCTCCTTGACCTTTTCGCCTTCGCTCTGCTCCCGGACAGTTTCCTGGTCCTCCAACCTGTTTGCCATACCTGTACTCCTCTCTTTCTTTCGCACCGTTCCCAAGGGCTTCTCCTCCCATGGGAAGCTGTCACCGAAGGTGACTGATGAGGTCGTGCCCTTCACTCCCGTTTTGCGCGCACTAAAAAAAGGACAGGCTCAACGCCTGCCCTTTTTCTCTGCCTATACTATACCACAGTTTGCTTTTTCATTTTGCTTCAAAAGTATTCAACTTTTGAAAATTAATCAAGCAAACTCTGTCTGTTGCTGGAAACGTCCACACCGCCAATGATCATTTTCCCCTTGGGGATATCGATCTGGTCAATCAGCACGCCATCCCGCTCATGCTCATACCGCACAATACTGTAGGTTTCCGTGCTGCTCCTGGGATTGCTCTTCTCCGATGTCCCGACGCTTCCACTCTTATGCATGCAGTCAATCCTGAATTTGTCCATCTTCTGCTCAACGGAAGATTTCTCAATGTCCATCACCTGCATTGACGCCCTGAACTCCAGATGATGCATCCCCGGCCGGCGCAGCAGGTGTCCATTCCGTCCGTTGTTGTGGTTCAGGGTCACGCTCATGGCGTTCACCTGGCTTTGATCCGGCATATCGATTTTACCGGCCATGCCGGCGCCGCCCAGCTCCGTGCTGGGATGCTCGATGGTGGGCAGCTCCGCGGTCTGAACATCCTCAATCACTTCATTGTTGTCCAGGAACCGCTGATCCTCGGTGATATTCCAAATTTGCTGTTGCATCAGGCTGCCTCCTCAAAAATGCTGTCCAGCCCGGCCGGCGTGTACACAAGCCTGGCCGTCAGACTCTTGCTCAAAATGGTGGTGGTGACCTCATACGCAAATTCAAAGTCGCCCTTTTTCATGGCGTCCGAATTTTCCCTGCTGAACACCGCCCGGCACTTTCCGTACATCAGCTTCCCGGTGGAAATCAGCCCGTCCAGGTAGGCGTTTTCCGCCGCGGCGATGCTTTGCAGCCTGTTCCTGGTGGTGGGCTTGTCCACCTCGGGCACGTACATCACTTGGAAGCGGTTCAAAATGTACTGTACCATTTCCAGGTTGGTTTCCGAAATGCTCATGCCCGGCTCATCCACCTCCGCGTTGTACGCGGAGGTATGGGCGCCCCAATGTTTCCATTCCCCGCCCACGAACGCGGCCGTGGTGATCCCGTGGGCCAACAGGTGATTGTTCAGGCTTTCTTCATCCGGCAAATAGTTGGCCCGGCCCTCCCCATAATAGGGCGACCCGGCAGGCAACGCCGTATTGCTGGCGGTTTCAAAGGGCACGCCCCCCGCCGCCGCGCTCAGCAGCTGCTTTTGCGCGGCATACAGCACGCTCAGGTGATAAATCTTCCCATCCGTGGTTTTCCACTTGGGGAAGTGCACCTTCTCATTCTCCGCGCTGTACCCGTTCGTTTCCTTCCACGCCGCGGCGCCAGTCAGCGTCATGGGCGTTTCCCCGCTGCTCAGGGGAATGTCCGTGGAGAAGAAGTTGTCAAAATGGCCGTTGATCTTTTTCGTGACCAGCGCCATGGCGTCACGTACAGCCTTGATATGGCCATACCCCGGGCAGAGCAGCGTTCCCGGTACCTGCCCCGTCAGCTGGTAAACATTCCGAACAGCCTGCATGCCGGTGGAAACAGCCTCCCCGTCATACTCACCGATCAGGTCCTCCTCATCCACCGCTTCAGCATCGATCACATCCCAGGTGATGGTCAGCTCCGCGCTGCCCAAGCCCCCCGCCGCCTTTTCGGTAATGGTGACCTTCCCGGCCGCGTCATCATAGCTTACCGTGTACAGGTCTGCGGTCTTGCCGGTGATGGCGATGCTGTCCAGCACAGCGTCCTGCATGTTGCTGAGCACGATCTTCCCGCCCTCCGGCGTCGCAGTGCCGGTGCTCCCCTCGCCCTCCTTGTGCGTCTCCGGGTCAAGCACATTGATCAGGATGATAGGCCCTGTTTTCATGGTCTTGAAATGGGCATTCACCGCTTCGCAAAGCGTGTATTTCGCCCAATCGTCACTGTATCCGAACAGCGCCTTGGCCTTGCCCATACCGTTCACCAGAACGGGCGTGTGTACGTTGGCCGCTCCGCCCAGCACATTGTGCACAGGCGCCGTGCCCACATACACCGTAATTTTCCCGTACTGCCCGGTCTCCTCCTGGGCCTGGCCTTCATAGGTGCCGTATACACCGTGTATTACTGCCATTGGTATTCCCCTCTCTTTAGTCAAGCGATACGGTATTTTCCGTTTTGATGCTTGGTCCCTTTTGGACCGCATGCCCGAAGGTTGCGTCAATCACCGCATAGTACAGCGACCGGCGGTCTACCATCATGCCGTATTGCATCAGCGGCCCGAAGCGAATGTTTTCCGCGGTGATTGTCAGGTCCGTTTCCGGCACCGTTCCCGCCTCGATCAAAGCGTTCATGGTCGCCTCAGCCCACTCCAGCACCGTGATAAACGCTTCTTCGCTGTTTTCCGCTATGTCCTCGTTCGTTTGGTTTTCCTGGCTCTCTTCCGTCCGGTGGCCGGGGTCCCACGTAACGAAGATCATTTGCAGCGGCATCGCCCCGGCCAGGGACCTGTCCCGTTTCAGCTGCCGGTATTGGTCAAAGCGCTTCTCCGGGTCCTGCATGCCGCTTTCCTTCATCATCACCAGGATTCCCGGCGCGCCGCTGTTTTCCGGTGGCAATCCCGCCTCATCGGAAAACAGCATCAGTTGCACAAACGGCTTCCGGTAATTAACCTCCAGATCCTTTGCTCCCTGCGCTTTCATCTTTTCCTGGCAGGCATTTTCCGTCAGCCATTTTTTCAGCCCCTTCAGCCGTTGCCCCACTGTCATACCCATATAAGCCTCCTCTTTCCTTCTGCCGCCCGAAGGTTTCCAAAGGGCGACCGGAAAGCCCTTTGGTGCACCAGAAGGTGCATACTTTCCCGGTTACCCCTTCCGTGCATTCTGCCGTGTCAGCAGAATGTCGTACACCCCGTCATTGACGCCGACGCTCTTCACCGTGGCCGTCACACCGTCAAACCTGATCGATGTTTGCAACTCCGGCTTTTTTTCAATTTCGTCAAAGCACCGTACAGGCACATGAATGAGTATCGTTTCTTCCCCATTTTCCCAACTGATGTCCAAAACGCCCGATGCGTTCCGCTTCAGTTCCTCCATCCGGTCCGTCAGCACAATGATGGTTTTATCTCCCCATTTATGCTCGGTGGCGCCATCCCCCAAGGAGAAAAACACCCGGTCCACATCATCGTTGATCACATCGGAAAGGCTCATAGCGCATCCGCCTCCTGCGCGCTTGCCGGGTCCGGTTCCTTGCGCTTGTTCCCCCGGCCCCTGGCCGGCATATCCTCCGCCTTGCTGGCAGCAGGCGCTTCCTTCTCCTCCTGCTGCTCCGGCACACGCGCAGAAGGCGGCGCCTTGACCGGCACCGCCTTCCCCTGCCCAACCAGCCTTTCCGCAAGCCCCCCGGTGGGGGTGATCACATCACCCTTCTTCCACCGGCCATAGTCTTGCACCATCCTGATGGCCATGGTTGATCCTCCTTCGCTTATTTTTCCACCACAGTGTTGGCGGCGGCTATCGCGTCCAGATCTCCGGCTTCATCAGCCTTCACCTTCTTGCCGCCCCGCTTGGTGGTCTTGCCCGGCACAGCTTTCTTTACCTCAGTCTCCTTTTGAAAGGAGGTGCCACCCGCAGGCGGCGGAGGATTGTCCGTCTTGTCAGAGGCTTCCCTTTGAGGGGAAACTGCCGGCGCAGCCGGCTGATGAGGTGCTCCCCCTGTGCCCTCTTCCCCGGAATCCTCCTGCCGGGTATCCTCTTCCCCGGAATCCTCCTGTTCATCCTCCAGCACTACCTCCACCGGATCGTGAACGGTTTCAATAGCGCCAAGCCTTTGCAGGCGCTCCCACTCCTTGTCCGTCATCCCGTCCGGCAGTGCTTTTCCAGGAAGATACCTCTTCCCCCTGTACTTGACATGATGCTTTGCGTAGATCATAAGCCCTCCTTACAGCACATGGCCAATGGCCCACCCGTCCACATTCGTGGGCATGATGATGGGCCGGCTGGTCAGGCGCTGTTTCGTGCTATTGCTGCCGATATCGGAATACCGAAGCGGTACTTCCTTCTCCACATAAGATTTGTGGGGGCCGTTGGGCGTTTCCACCTGGGTGATGATACCGTACAGGCTCTTGAGCATCTTCCGGCTGCCCGTCAGTACCGTGCCGTCCGGGATCAGCTTGACAGCGTTGCCGGTGTAGTCCATCACCGTGCCGCTGAATTCGTACATGTCCACACCCAAATGGTTCTTGCCCAGGTACAGCAGGCTGTCACCCCGGAACGCCTGGTTGATCAACCCGGCGTTAAAATTCATGGTGTCCAACTTTTTGAGATACGCTTCATTGCTGAGCATGGCTGCCGACACGTCCTGGGCCATCACAATGATTTCCACAGAGCCTTGGCCCTGCAAAACCATCTGATGCATGTCCTTCATATCGCCCAGCACATCGCCGCCTTCATCCCAGCCGGTATCCGGTGTGAAAATATTGGTGAAGTTAAAGTCCACCCAATCCGGAGCTTCCACCACCCTGCCGCCGTCCACATAAACCAGAAGGTCCAACTTGCCTTCGAAAAGGATCTTGCTGACCATCCATTCCTTGGTGCAGGCGATCATTTCCCGCACATCGTTCAGGTCTTCCGCCATCAACTCCATTTCCCGCTGCTGCGGCGTCCTGTCGCTGATGATGCCTTCACCGAATTGCCTGGTGGAAATGTCCTCCACCTCCACCACCCGTTCCGGCGCGATCTTCGGGAACTCGATCTTTTCCGTCTGGAATCCGGTCCGGCCGGTGACAACGCCTCCGGCGTTCTTGTGCACGAAGGGCGCCATCCTGTTCTGTCCCTTCTTCACATCCCAGATGGCGATTTCCTGGGGTACCGCCCGGCCTTCCGACAGGAACATTTCCGTCAGTACCCTGGAAATGGGCTTCATCTTCTTGACCGCCTGAAGCTGAAACAACGGGTTGTTGATATCAATAGCCATACGCTTTCCTCCAATCAAATTTGAACATGAAAAAACCGCCCCAGGCGGCATCATAGGCTTCCGATTTCAGACCGTATGCTTTTGCACCGGCCCGAAGGTTTCCAAAGGGCGACCGGAAATCCCTTTGGTTGCGCCGCAGCGCAATACCTTAACCTTCGTCGATCACATTATTGAACGTGCTTTCCGCGCCGGCCGCGGGAACGAATTCCTCCAGCATGATCCCCATGCCGTTCAGCACGCCATGCTTTGCGGCAGGCAGCGCGCCGGAGGCCAGCTTGACAGCACCACGGATGAACCGTCCCCTGAACCACGCGGTGGCCGCAGGCGCCGTGCCCTCCGTTACCAGCCCGGTTTCCACATCGTCAGCAAGCACCGCGGCGATGCTGCCGGCAATCAGCGTAGCCGCCGTGGCCGGCTCATACAGGCCATCGGCATTCCTCACCATCACAATGCCGCGGGTAAGCTTCCCGCTACCCAGCGTAACGGCTACAGCCTTACGTACCGCCCCAACAGGATCAGCCAGCAGGCTTTGCGGGGTGCTTGTGGCTATCGTTCCATAAAGATTCCCCATAATGATCTCCCTTCCGCGCTATGCGCTTGTTCCTTACTGTGCGGACCTGACGGTGCTGCGGTCCGGGGCCATATCGGCCATCATCGCGGCGTATTTCTCCATTTCCGCCTTGTCGCCGGGCTTACCGGGATCCGATGCGGCAGGTACTTCCTGCATCTTCGCCGTTTCCGCCGTTCTGGTGTCAAGGTAGGCTTTCCCTTGGCCCATCTGCGCTCTGACGATCTGCATGGCCACCTCCGGCGCGGTCATGATCTTTTCGCCATATTTGGCTTCCTTGATCATCTTTTCGTACCCCGGCGCCGCCACCTCGTCCAATGCCTGCATCCTGGCCCGCTCCTCCGCGGCGCCGGCCTTCTTGGCCTCGTTTTCAATCTGCATTACCAGATCACCATGCTGGCTGCGCATTTCCTCCATAGTCATAGGTTTCTTTTCCCCCTTGTTCTCTTTATTTGAAAACGCTGCTTTCGCCGCGCTTCCCGCAGTTATTGGCTCCTTTTGAAAGGAGCTCCCGCCAAAGGCGGGTGAGGATTGGACGCTCCCCGCTTCTTCCTTCTCCGGCAGCCGGTTCATCACCCATTCCGGCACATTCTGGTACCCCAGCATAACCATTTGCCCCCTGGTGAGCATGGTTTGCTTCCCCTCATCCACCACCTTGATGACTTCATGCACAAACCCGTAATCCTTGGCCTGCTGGGCGGTGAACCAGGTTTCCTTTTTCATCTTTTCCCATACGTCGCTTTCCGGCTGCTTGCAAAAAGCGGCGTACATGGCGCAAAACTCTTTTTCCTTGGCGGCAAGCACCCCATGCTCCCGCAGCATATCGTCGGCATTGCCCCAACTGCCGGCCGTTGGCCGGTGGATCATGATTTCCCCGCCCTCAATCATGGAAACATGCGTGCCCACAAGAATAATGAGGGTGGCCGCGCTGTCGGCCATCACCACATGCACATGCTTTTCCGTGGCGGTATGCTCCTTGATCTGGTCCATGATGTCCACAGCTTCGGTAACGACGCCTCCGGGGCTATTGATGTGAACCTTCAGCTTCTTCGCGTTTTTCACCTTGGCAATGGCTTCCCTGGTTTCCTTTGCCGTGACCGACGAATCATATTTGTACGGATAAATGATGCCGTTGATGAAAATTTCCCCGACATCTTCCGCCTTCATCATGCTGCTGATCTGCATGCGCACAAGTTGGCTCATTCTTCTGTGTCCTCCTCATCCTCATCTTCCGGCGTCTTTTTCCCATCCGCCTTATCATTCCCTCCGGTCTGGCTGATCTCCATGGCCATTTCCATGGCCCGCTGCCGCATGTTTTCTTTGAAATCGCTGCCGTTGTTCTCGGCAGCCTCCCTCTCTCCGGTGCTGATGCCGGCCGCCATGCGTTCCCTAGCCGCTTTGACTTCCTTCAGCGGGTCGATCTGCCCCATGGTGGTCCCGATCCAGTCCGCTTTGCTCCAGGCCTTCCGTATGGCCTTGTCCTCAAAGAAGCCCGGCGCCTGAATCCTTCCCAGCGCCACCGCTTCCGCCAAAAACGCCTCATACGCCGGCTGGCAAAAGTCCCGAACGAAACCGCTGCGCCATGTTTTTACTTCCTTCCAGAACTCCAATAATTCTCCCCGCGCGGCGGTATAGTTGCTTTCAAACTTTTTCAGCAGGATGGATTTGGGTATCCCCAGGCTGGAAGCGATCAGTATGCACATGGATTCCACATACTTTTCAAAATTGCTGTTAGGCCGGCCTGGATTAGCCGTATTGATCTCTTCGCCGGGCTTTAACTTGATAATCGCCCCTGGACCCATTTCAATCTTATCCTCATCCTGGGTGATCCGGTTTCCGTCCGCAACAACATCCTCCATGCCTCCCGGTACGCCAGCCATATCAGACTTCTGTTGAATGAACACAGTAAAAAAGCTGTTGACCACACAAGCCATCAGCTCCGCCTCGGTATACCTGGTCATCTGCTTGAGGGTGATGATCATGGCGGCGATGAAGGGAACGCCTCTCCGCTGCTCCGGCCGCTCAAACCGTATCATGTGCAGCACGTTGGGCATGCCCGTATCCTTCCCGTACGCCTCCACCCGTACATTCTTGTCCTCCCCGCTCCCGCCCGATGCCAGCGGGTGCCGCTCGGAAATATGAAAGGCTTTCACAATGCCCTGCTTGTCGATCTCCACCCCGTCCACAATCTTGCCGCCGTTCTCCAGGTCCTTGACCGTGCTTTCCCCGCCGCTCTCCGGCGTGCAGATCCTGTCCGCCTCCAGCAGCCGCACATGTGTTGTATACGGCGTTCCCGGTACCGGGAACATGGGCATCAGCGCAAAGCAATCGCCGCTTAAAAGCTGGCTCCGCATCGCCAGCTGCTGCAACTGATAAAAATCCGCCTGAAGGTCGGCGCTGCACATCTTGTCGCCCGCCCACACCTCAAACTCGTTCAGGCAGATTTCCGCCCATTCTTCGGCGGCTGTTTCGTTCAGCCCCAGCACCTTGATTTTGGGCTTGGGCTTGGGCATGAGCCCCGGCCCCACCACGCTGGTGGCCATGGTCACGTTCGCGCCGCGGGCAATCCCGCCACCGGCGTCCAAATCCCGCGACCGCTGCCGCAGCTGGGCGGCGTTTACGTCAATATCATCCTGCGCGCTGCCCGCGTTGGTGTTCCATCCCAGCACCGCCGTCTTGGTGGTGTTCCCGCCATAGTTCCCGTATCCGCCGCCCAGCATCACGCGCCGGTATACCCGCCTGGGCTGCATGCTCTCAGATGCGTAGCTTCCGGATAGGCTCCTTTCGAAAGGAGCTCCCGCCGCAGGCGAGGGGGGATTGGCTTCCGCCAAAGGAATGCCCATTTTCTCTTGTGCTTTACTCATAAGTCACGCGGCACCACCATTCTTCCCGATCTTCCGTTTGCGGTACCTTCCAGCACAGCCACCTGCTTGTCATAAAAGGCTTGTCCCTTGCGGATGTCCTCCAGGTCCAGCCTGGTCAGTTCCCGGTTCCCGATTTTGTAGCTCTTCACCGTTCCCTTGACCAATACCCGTTCGCATTCGTAATAGGCGGCCTGCATTTCTTTGGCAAACGTCAGCGTCAAATTTCTTCCCCCTTTCCGTTTATAGGCTCCTTTTGAAAGGAGCTGTCACGCGAAGCGTGACTGAGGATTGCCGACCCTCTACAGCGTCACACCCCGGCTCACCTGCTGGCTTTTTTTCGGCCTGGCCATCACCGTTTTTGTCTGATACAGCCGGTCCCGTATGTCCTTCAATGGCCACCGGAACTTCATGAAGGCGGCACGCGTGTAATCGCGTATGTCCAAAGGCTCATTCCTGGTCTTTCCAACCTTTGTCCATACCATGACTGCCTTCCCCCTGCGAATATGTACCTGCGGCTTTTCGGCGTATATCCCCTTGAAATAGTCCTTGTCATATCCCCGCATCGGGTCTTTGGGCCAATGACAAAAGCGCGGCCCAGGCTCTTGCACCTCTGCCGCGCTGTGTATCGCTTCTTTTCCGGTATCGACACCGATAATGAAAAGATTCTGCTTGGATTTTGTTTTGCTCAGGTAGCAGTATTCCCGGCCCGGCCCATCCTCGCCCTTGACGGGGAAAACCCGCTTCGCAGTCCGCTTCGCGCATTCCTTGTATACGGTTTCGGTTCTGAATCCGCTGTCCACGAAGGTGACGGCTATTTTTAGGGAAGCCTTGCTGCCCTCCACCGTCCACTCCTTATCAATTACTTTGTCCAGTTCCGTCCATACCTCCGCAAGCTCCGTACTGCCCATGATAATGCCATACTGTATCCCCCAACTCTCCTCTTCAAATCCCCAGCCAACCACCTCATATTCCAGACGGTTGGCCTGCACATCCACCCCCATGGTAAGCACCAAAGCCCCCCTGGGCACATCTTCCTTGGGGTAAATCTCCCGCCTGTCATACAATACTTCCGGCATCCCGTCCGTTTCCGGGTGCTTGTCGTAAATCACACCTAACCGCGTATTGTAAAATGGCTTCAGCTTCGTTTCATCATTGCCGGCCTCCAAATATTCCAGCACGATGTCCTTCCACTTGTTCCATGGGCTGGTGAACGCGCAAAAGCGGAAGCTCCACACCTCCTCCGCTTTCGGATTGTTCACCACCCACTTTCCCGGTGCGCGAAGCATAACGCTTTCCTTGAACATCCCCTTGCAATGCGGGCATTCCCACAGCACCCATTCCACCTTGTACTGCGTTTTTTCATTCCGGTCCTTGTATTCCTCATACCCGAACCGGATGTGCTCCCACACCAGATACACGTACCGTTTGCATCCAGGGCATTCCTTGTGCCATTCCTCCTGGGTGCCGCTGGCATACTCCTCCTCAATGGGGCTTTTTTCATCCGTGGGCGTAGACCCATCAACGATTTTTTTGTTGTAGAAGGTGATGGTCCGGGCCGTCGCCAGCTTCTTCGGGTCGCCTTCTGTCCCGGCGCTGTCGGGAAACCTGTCTATTTCATCCATGAACAGCCACCGTATCGGCCGGCTGGCCAGCTCTGCCGGGCTGTTCGCTCCGGTCATCGCCAGGCTTCCCCCGGGAAAGGTTTTCATATACAGCGTATTGCTGCTGTCCCGGCTTTTCGCTTCCGCCACCTTATTGGCCACAGCCGGGCATTGGGCGATCATCGGCGCGACACGCCGGGTGGAAAAGTCCTTCACCGTATCCTTGGTGGGCTGAATGTACAGCATCGGCCCCGGGTCCATGGCGATGATGTACAGCATCATGATCAACATTACCGCCGTTTTCCCCGTCTGCGACCCGGCAACGATCACGATCTTTTTTATCCCCGGTTCCACCAGCGCGTCCATGACCTTCACCTGATATGGCGCCCTGCTGTTCCTCCACGGTCCACGCTCCGCGCTGGATTCACCCGGCAAGATGATGTTTTTTTCCGCCCACTCACTCACCTTCATCCGCTCCGGCGGCCGGAACATTTCCAGTGTGCTTTCCCAAAGGCTTTGCAGGTTCATCCTTTATCAACCCCTTCGGCATCGGCGTCCGGCTGATGGCGGTCAGGCTGTCCCGTATCTCCCTTTCAATCGCCGCCTCCACTACTTCCGTATTTTCAAGGCCGGTGATCCGCGGCGCCAACATGGATGGTATGGACATCAGCTTCCCGGTAACGGTCCTGGCCAGATCGGCCCATAGCCTGTAAACTTCCTCCGTGGAGCAAATATCGCCCTTTGTTTTTCCAAGCTCAATTTGCGTTTGCTCCATCTTCAAAAGTTCATGCTGGGCCTTCACATCCTCCAGGTTGAGCTGCTTTCCGCCGACCTTCAGCTTGATGCTGTATTCCGTCCATTTCTTCACAAAAAAGAAGAGGTCGTATTTCCCGCCCTCTCCCTTTTTCAAAAGCTTTTCCTTGTCCGGCAACTCACTGTCGATCTGCCGTATCCGCCTGTCCGACTTCCCGACCAGCTCCCCCAACTCCTCCACCGAGCACCATCTTTCCAACGCCTTCCCCTCCCACGGGGCGGCGGCTCTCAGAGGCTTCCCCCCGGTGGGGGAAGCTGCCGCTTGGCGGCTGATGAGGGTTTCCCCCTGGCCAGGCCTGTCCCCTACTTCTTCATCTTCTCAAGCTCCCGCTCCGCCTCATGCAGCGTGCGCTTGATCAGTATTTCCTGCGCCTTTTTTTGAATCGTATCCGCACTCCTGTTCATGGGCATCTGCGGCACGCCGATACCCACAGCCGGCCGGATGGAAGCCTTCTTGACCTTGTACGTTTTCACGCTGCCATCCTTCGCCCGGTAGGTCTGTGTAGCCATGTAGGTGCTGCCGTCTCCCTTCTTGGCGTACACGTTCCCTTCCTTCGCTCCCGACGATACCATGAAATGCGCGTTGTCCCCGCTGGCCGGCAACCCGGACATCCCGCTTTTCAAAACTGCCGCTTGCACGGCATAACCACCCCTTGCACCCATTGCTTGGAAGCGCTTGGCGGTGATTTTCCGCCCTGTCTTGCTGCTTCTTGCCACCGCCTTGAAGAAATGGCTTCCGCCCGCCCTGGCGATCTTCTTCCTGGCGTTTGACACCGGCATCACGCTCTGAATCCCGTCCCCGCTTCTAAATTGCGGAAGCCCGATGCTGTGCAGCGCATACCCGTAATCCACCTTGTAATCCTGCCGTATTTCCCTGGCCACCATGGTCCGCACCTGCTGCCCCGTGCGCTTGAACGCCCGCCCCATGATCTGGCCAATCTGCTTGGGCTCGAAAAAATCTTTCAGCTGCTTCGTAATCTGCTGCACCGGCGTCGTATCGATCCGCAGCATCGTCTTGGGCGCACCCTTCAAACGTATCCCCCCCCGTCAAAGCCTTCCCCTCCTAGGGGAAGGTGGCGCGCAGCGCCGGATGAGGTCCACTCCCCCCCAAAAACCTTCAGGGGCCTCCCGCTGCCTTCGGAAGGCCCCCTTCATAAGGAGGTACAGGCCGGGGGAAGCTGTCCTCACTTCCCCCGCTTACACTATATCACAGCCGAATGTATCAGTTTGCTTCAAACTGCTTCTTTATTTTCCCCGTACTTTTCCTTGACCCGTTTAATGATCCTGTCAATTCCGCTTCGGCTCATTTTCATCAGCTTTTGCGCATAATTCGCCGGCCTCTTTTCTACGTAAATGATTCTCATTACTATGCGCATTTCGGCGTTTTTCTCGCTCTGAAGCAGAATCTCCGCTTCCCGCAGCTGCTCATACAGGCAAGCGATGGTTTCACGTTGCGTGATTTCCAATTCATCCTTGTTGGCCAGTACCTTGTCCATCCCGGCCGGCATCTGCTTGCCTTTGGGCATATCGGTAATTTTCATGGATGCATACCCCAGCATGGCGGCGCTTTGGTCACGTATCTGCCGTTCCAGCACCTGAATCTCCTTGTTGATCATGTCCGCCGACTTCAGCAGGGCGATCCCCCTCAGCTTTTGCATTCTTCATCACGCTCCTTCTCCGGTCCATCTGCGTTAGCCGCAAATAAAAAGGATCCTCTTTCATGCACTTGGGAAACAGACAGAAATACCCCGTCCCCACCCATGTCCCCCACTGACATCTGTAGCACTTGTGCCGTACCCGCTCCGCATACCCCTGTGGATCCTCTTCCCCTGCCCTCTGGGCAATTTCATTAAGTATGATCATGATCACGCCTCCAATCGTTCTGTGTTAAAAGCGCACCCCTCGACCCTAATAGCTTTACGGTCCCCCGGCCGCTCATGGCTTGCCTCATGAATCGGTTTTGCAGGCTGTTTGCGGCATTCGCCGTATCCACTCCATCCCTGAAAGCCCGCTCCAGTTCCATGCGCCTGTTTGATTCGGCAAGCCTCGCGGCATTCCCCATTGCTATGTTTCGTTCACGCTCTGCCCTCCGGTGGTCCCACCTTTCCCGGAAGAATGCATACACAAATACAGCCGCGATCACGCACAAGAGGGTAATCATGCCACTCCCCTCCTGATCTTGCCTTTGATGTAGTTTTCAATTTGGGTCTTTGCATCCTCGAACCCCCGGCATGATACAACAAAATACCCTTCCCGTGCCAGGTGCTCGATCCACTTCATCTGCGCCTCCGAATGCTGCCCGCCTTTGAGCCGCTTCATTTCAACATACATGCCGCAAAACCCCCAAGCCGCATGGGGCAGCACAACATCCGGCACGCCGCTTTTCACGCCCATTCGCTTTAGCTTGACTGCTGTTGCCTTGTCCCGCTTTTCCCCATTGGCAACATGGAACATCCACTCCAGGCAAGGATAGGTTCCTGTTTCAACCATCAGTTCCGCCCACTCAAACAGCAGCTCTTGTTCGTCGGCCTCCTTTGCCGTTTCTCTGTACTCGCTTGATTTCATCCTCTGTCACCTTCTTTCTCATCTGTGCATATAGATAGGCCCCAGGTGCGTACTTTGAACAACTCACCTCACAATTGACAAGTTCATATCCCGGATACAACTTTCCAAACAGCGCGGCAGCCTGATACATCCCGGCCAGGGCGATCATCTTCATCTGCCGCCTTGACACTTTTTTATTGCTTGTCGTTGGCTCTGGATCAGTCAGGTTCGTGCTGCATGCAAAACTGCGTGTGGTTGCTTTGTACTGAGGCTTCCGCCCCTTCCGCTCCGTTTTGTCCATCAGAATATAATGCGCAAAGGCGGCAAACCCGTTTGGATGCCAACTGTACCTGTTGCTGTTGGCATTTCCATAAGGCCATCTCACTTCCACATCATCCTGGCTCATGCCATCCCCAGAAAGCATCATATGATAGTGATACTTGACAACTCCGGCATTGCTCACGGTCTTTTCAATGACATACATATATCTCAATTTTGGCAGCCGCCGCTTGTCCCGCTCGTATTGGATCCTTGCAATGAAATTCCGCATGAGCCGCTGCGCCTCTTCATCCGTTGCCGGCTGCTCCCAATCAAAAAAGGTAAGTGTAATGCGAAGGTCACCCTTCCCAAAATTGGCATTGGCTTTCCGCCTGAACCTCCGCAGCATGTTCCGCTCGTTTACCTTCTTTTGTGCCTCGGTACTTTTCGCCTTTGCCTCCTTTGCTCGCTGAATATCCGCCAGGTGCTTCAGGATGGGAAAGCATATCACATCCAGCTGCTCCCCATGGTGAAAAGTCTTTATGCGATAATTTTTCAGGTCCTTATGCCGCAGCCCCTCAATGGCTTCCTCCCCGGCCGGTTCCGGGTATAAAGCCTCATAAGCCTCCATACTATAGGCCATGATCTGCACCCCGCATCTTTTGTATCTACTGCCCTACCCCAGGGGGAAGCAAAGCTCCCCCCTGGTACCCCTCTCACCGTACAAAGGCTCCTTTTGAAAGGCGCTGTCACCGCAGGTGACTGAGGATTGGCATCCCATCCCTTTTCCCTGACTTGTTACTACCCCATTCAAGCCTACTCAATAGGGCATTTTGACAAACGCCCACCCAAGGCCAGGAGGCCCGTTTTCTTTTTTCAATTGGTTTATTCCCCGATGCTTGTACCAATCACACTGTCAAAAAAGAACCGCATCTTTTCTTCATCACCCATTGCCTCCAGGAACCGCTTCGCCAGAACATCCCACTTGTTCCATGGGCTTAGCAAACCGTTAAACCAGAAGCTCCTGATTCCTAGAACGTCAGGCCTTTTGGCAACCCATTTCCCTTTTGCTCTTTTGACGTCCCTTTCACTTGACATCCCTTCACAGTGAGGGCATTCCCACTTGACGCCCGTTATCCGGTACCTTCCCTTTTCAATCACTTCATAGTTAAAATGTATTTGCGACCATTTTATATCAACGTACTTCCGGCATTTTGGACACCTCTTGTGCCAATGCTCCTGTGTCCCGCGCAGGTATTCGCTTTCGAGCCTGTATTCTTTCCTGCCGGGTGTTCCGCTGGCTACAATCTTTTTATCATAAAATAAATGTGTTTTACCTTCAGCTATATTGACCGGATCACCCACATTCCCAATGATCCCTGGATATCGGTCAATATCCTCCATGAACAAATACTTGTATGGACGGCCCATCCAATGAGATGGCATGGTAACACCCATTACTTGCAAAAATCCCTCATGAAACACGATCATCTGCCTGTTCCTATCGCTCCCGGTCGCCTCGACCTTCTCCTTGACCGCGCCGCACAGTTCAAATAACGCTCTAACCCGCCTTCTCGAATACTCCTCCGCAATCCCCTGCGTTGGCAGTAGATACATCATCGGCGCCGGCTTTTTGGCGATCAGATACATCATCATATTGTGTATGACCGCTGTTTTCCCCGTCATCGACGCCCCCGCAATGACAATCTTCCTGATGCCCGGCTGCATCAGCGCATCCATAACCTCCGCTTGGTAGGATGCAGTCTTGTTTCTCCACCTTCCGGCCAGCATGGTTGTTTCGCCCGGCAGCTTGACATTTCTCGCAGCCCACTTACTGACCGTTTTGATCCGCCATTTCTTGACAATCCCGATGATCCAAGTCCATAATTTACTCATCTTCGGTACCCTCCCCGCCCTGAAACATATCCTTCAAATTGTCCGCAATGACCCTAATCCAGAAGAATGGCCACAATATCGCCATACAGGCAAGGATAAGAGTATGAATTACGGATGGATCAATGAACCATTCATGCACGTTTATCACCAACACCACGTATGTAACCAGCACCATGATTCCGTAAATAATCCAGAGCACTACGCTTCCCCCCTTCCAGAGGCTTCCCCTTGAGGGGAAGCTGCCGCCCGCGGCGGCTGATGAGGTGCGTTCCCCTCCTCCCTCATATACGGCACGCACCCCGCGTCCATCTGCTCCCCGATCTTCACCAGCCTGCTTTTCACCCACCGGAACCACTCCCGGTGCTTCCGGTCCTCCGGCAAATAGCTTCCGGCCACCCGCCTGTATTCAAACAGCTCACCGCTCAAAAACGCCCTGGGAAGGTACAGCCACCACGGCTCATACCTGATCGACAGCTTGTCCGCCCAGCATAGCTTGCTTGGCTCCGCGCCGGCTGTCCTGGCATAATGCCTGCTGTGATACAGGCAAAGGTCATGGTACTTCTCACCAAACAGCCGCCCCGCGATCCTGGCCCCCAGCTCCGGGTGCTTTTCCCCTTCCTCCCCATCCATATTCGGGCATCCCCAATATCCCCAATCGTGGATGATGATGCATACAACCTCCCGCCAGCCGGGCCGCCCGAACAGTTTCCGCCATGCCAGCAAAACCGTAATAGGATGCCATATGAATTGATGCACCCCAAACAACAGGCTTTTCGTTCCGACTTTCATTTGTGATCCTCCTCCCCGCCCGGCTCCGGGCCTGTGTAATCACGCGTCAGCCACACATACTCAGTACGCTCAATCTCTCGGACGTTCCCCGGTTGATTGAAGGCCTTTGCTATCTGCTCCGCTGGCGCCAACGCAGCTGGAGAACCAGCCTTTGCGTCGATCATCATAGTGATTTTATAGTCAGGAAAATCAAAGTATCTTCTCACGGCTTCCCCTCTCCGCCCGGCTCCGGGCTTGTGCCCTTATACGCTGCTACAATACTTTCTTCCGCAAGATTGCATATCCGCTCTATCCTTCCACGCGGCTTCACGTACTTTCGTGGCTCATGTACACCCGATTTAGAAATCATGATGATTTCTTCAAGCGCTCCATGCATAACACTCAATCTGGCATTTGCCTGCCTATACTCCTCCAAGAGGACGCGGACGGCCTTAAAAAAACCTGGGCCCACCCGGAATGATTCATTTTCCGGATCGTAGTCACCAAGCACCAGAAGTATCGTTTTGATTGAGTAGTCAATATCAGGCGTCATCATCGGCGGGGCCTCCTTTCGTGTTGGCGGTGCAAGGTCCGCGCCATTGAAAACAGGATTCATCGTTCGCTACGGCATATTGCACTCTTTCTTGGCAAGACACCTCACAACCGTGATGCTTGCATGCACTGCATGTTTCGTCTGCTTCGGACTGCACATCGTATTCTGCCGCCTCTGCCCTCCGCAGCAGCGCGTCCCGCTCGGCTTCCAGCGCCCCGACCTGGGCCAGCAGGCGGGGAAGCAGGTCGCGGGAGGCGGCGAACAGGGCAGCATCCACTTTGCACATATGCGCCCCTATACAATCGCTCCTATCGTTTTCGATGCGCCACCATTCGTCCTCGTACCACTTGTACGGTTTGGCTTCAAAAGGCCCCGGCGTGGCCTCCCGGCACAGCCGTTCCGCCGCCTCGCGTTCTTCCAGGGTGGGGAAGATGTTGTCAGTCATGATGTGCCTCCTTATCAGCACCGTCAATCAGGTTAATCAATGTCAGGCAAGCGTTTGCTGCCGTAAGAAGATGGGTTTTGCATTCTTTTGCGTTCTGCTGCCCTTGCCCCTCATAGTTGATCTTTTTCAACACTCCCGGGAATATCTCGGCCATTTGCGTCAATGAGCCATAGGCGTCTACCAGTGCGTCTTTGCTAAGACTGATTACGACCATATTGTCATCCATCAAGAATCCCCTCCCACCAACATAAGCTGCTTTTCCCGGTACTGCTCAAAATACGTCTTATTCCCCTCCCCAAGCAGATACGGGAAGAAAACCTCCTCCATACTGACCATGCCGGCGTCAATAATGGCCATCTGCGCTTCCGTCCAGTCCTTCACGATCCGCCAGGCCACCCGCTCGGCGTGGTCATAATCCTTCAGGACATTATCCTTGCGCAGCGCCGCCATGACGCCCTTCACATTGGCCGGCAGCCTGATTCCTTTTTCCCCGGCCGGTGTGTTGATGATGAAGGAAAGCGCCGCAAGCCTGTCCTTTTCGTCGTATTCCTCCAGTATCTTTTTTGCCCCGTGCTTGCGCAGGATGATTCTGATTTCCCCTGCCGTCTGGTCGGCATCAATTTTCGTCGTATAGTTCAAAATCGCCACGGTCCGCATCCCCCTCTCATTCGGTCAGCTCCGCAATCCTCCGCATGCATTCCCTGATCTGCGCAACCAGCTCCGGGCTTTCCGCTTCCGCCGCATACCGTGTAAGCCTCGCCTCGATCAGGGCATCCAGCGCCATCCGCATCATCCTGTCAATTTCCGCCTCCAGCAGGCGCATAATACCTGCTTCCTGTATGTCCGGCCTGTATTCACACCTGCTGAATTTGCTTTCGCAGCTGTACAGGCACACGGCGGATGCATGACCTTCCCGCCTGCACATATCGTAGTAAAGGCATTTTTGCCCGCGTCCTGCGCCTCCCCGGCTTACCCGTTCCAACAGGGCTTGTCCTGGGAAAAATCCTCCCCCATCAGTTCCCGCAGGCTTTCTTTCATCCATAAGCTCACCCCGGCTTTCTGGCACTGCCGCTTGATGCTCATGATCCACTCCCGTTCCGGGATCACCTTCCCCACCCTGTTCCCGGTCTCGGCGCCGACGATGACCCATTTCAGCTTTGCGCCTGCCTGGTCACCGCCGAACATCCAGCTCCTATCCCCGGTAAGCAGATTGATAAAAGCCCCCCTACCCTTCACCTCAACCTGCGAAAGGTCCACCGGCCCGTGAATCGGCTCAATGGAAACAAAGCATTGTTTCGGCAGCCATTGGCTGTCCAGCGCCACCGCCTCCAGGTCCTCTTGATCCGTCGCGCTGAATCCGGCCCAGGCGTTATCCGGCCATACAATCGGTATGCTTGTCCCCGGCCATGTTTCTGCCGGATGCAGTTCCCGGTAGCGCTCGATGTTCTTTGTCAGGAAAAGATACCTGTGCTGCAAACTTTGCTGGCATACTGTGAACACCGCCCGTATGATATCCATCGGTATGAAATCTCCGAAGATATCCGCCATGGAACACACGAAAATTTCCCTGCCCCGCTTCTTGTTTGCATACTCCCGCAGCCGGTACCTGTGGAAGGTCGGCGCAAATCCGAACGGATACGGGCACGCCCTGATCTCAAACCTTCCGCTTTCAATGTCGGCTTGTAACGCGTACGCCCGCTCATACAGCCAATACACCTTCTGCCCATTGTGCTCAATGATTGCATAGTGCTTTCCCAGTTCATACAGTCGCCCGTCCTGTAAGCAAAGCGTTTCATTGTCCCGCACGCCGAACCGCTGTGCAATCTTCCGCGCATAACAGTACCCGCACCCGTGTAGGCACCCCGTTACCAGATTCCATGTGCTGTCCGCCCAATCAATCCTTGTCCCGTCCATCTTCCGTACCTCCCCACTGTCACCCGGTCCCCCGTTCAAAGCCTTCCCCTCCCAGGGGAAGGTGGCGCGCAGCGCCGGATGAGGTCATCCCCGTTGCGTTTTCTTTTGTTCTTTGTAGATAGTCATCAACTCCAGAATCCAATCTTCAATCTGACACAGGCACCCGGCATCAAATACCACCCCGCAGGCAGGAAAGAAGCAATACCTCCGCCAAGGCCCATGCCAACTGATCGACCCCAGCAGATTCCCGGTTTCTTTTTCCGTCACCAGATAATCATGGGTTTTCTTACTCTTGACAAGCGGCTGCTTTGTGGCCTTCATGTATACCCCGTTCATTTCATCCGGCATTTTCAACTGTCGCCACCTTTTCAAAGTTCGGGTGCGTCCAAGGCTTAACCGGCCTTCCGCGTTCATCCCATCCCGCATCAAGGCACTTATCGCAATGATCTTCATCCTCTGTCCGCTTATCCCACCGGCACCCTTTGCATACTTCATCCATTTCACGGCAATGCTCTTCGGCCTCTTCTTCAGTAGCCTCGCATTTTCTGACTGATACAGTCACTTTTGAATGTGCCATTTCAGGGATAACAGCCATAATCCTTTCCGCGTACTTCCTGGCCACATTGTGCACGCCTTCACCGAATACGACTTCCGCGTCACATTCGAAGTACCATTTCAAATAGGCAACGCCTATAATGGCTGCTCGCCTTTCATCCTTCTTCATACCCTCACCCCTCCCACGTTATCCGTTCGCGTGCAATGATCTCATTGACTTTCATTGCCTGTGGTTCCGGTTGCAGCCAATCATGCGCCCACTTTTTCCATGCCTGCTCCCGCTTACCGCTATAATCCCGGTACACCATGGGGAAAGGCATGAATCCGGCTTTTATCGTTTCCACCACCCGCGCTTCTGCCTTCTCAATGGTATCTCCCGGCAGGAAGTTGCACAGGACATAACACGCCATACGGTGACTGCTAAACTTGTGCCCCTCCTGGCGCATAATCTTCCCGGCTGCCATCAGCGGTTCCAAATCCGGCGGCTCATCATAGGCAAAGTACATGCGCTTTGTCATGATCTCCCGCATGCGCCTGGCATGCCATGGTTGAAGCAGCTTCGCTTCCAATCCTCCGGTAAACTCCGCCCGGTACGGTTGCCTTTCGAGCATCTGGAATACCGCTTCCACATGGGCATCCGAGCAGGCAAGCAGATTATCATCCAGCACATTCCATCCATCCAGAATGGGCAACTCCCGCAATCCGCCTTCCCGCGCCGGCACGCCGCAATGCGGGCAATTATTCGGGCATCCCCGGCTGGTGATGGTCGCCCCCTCCTTGACATAAAGCCCCGGAACAAAGTCCCCGCCCGGCTTCCCAAACGCCGGACCTCCCAGCTTCACCGGCACCCCAAGCACCCTCCAGGCTTCAGCCATCTGCTCCGCTTTGCCCAAATCCCAGGTGAAGGTGACGCTGATATGAACCTCATCCGCTTCCGGCATTCCTATTTGCGGCGGTTGGAAGCTGGTAAATACAAGTTCATCTGTTGGCGTCATGCGGGTGCGGGTAGGAAATACGCGGGCGATCCTCATTCCTCCACCGCCTCCCACTCCTCTTCCGCATCGTACTCCCCGAACGTATCATCCTGAATGATCAGCTTATTGATGCTGTCGAATACGCACGGCCTTAAGTCAAGCAGCTCCTCCGTGGTATGCATCACATCAAAAACGGATAGCTCCCCGTTTGACCGAAACTGCCGAAGGGTTTGCAGCTGCTCCGCCATCCCCTCATCCATCACCTTGCGCCATAGCCTGGGGTGCGTCCGCCGCAGCATGGCCATCTGATTGTCCGCAAAGGTGATCCCTGTCGCGCAGCCCCAGCACCCGTTCCGCTGTATCTTGTGCTCCACCCCGGCCGCGTCCTTGTATCCCATATCATAAAGCGGCGAATAGGGAACATCGTATTTTCTGATATAGGCCCAGATATCCTCATCCGTCCAAATGGAAATGGGGTTCACATGGTAAAATGGATCCTCTCCCAGGTGGTCCCGAGAGCTTTTGAAGATATAGCCCCGCGTGCAGAAGTTTGTTTGCCGCGACCTGCTCTCACTGGCCATCAGACCCTTGAAAATCACATCTACATCCAGCCGGGCCTGCGCACGTTCCGAAGGCTCCTTTTTCAGCACCGTGCAGCAATGCTGGCTGATCTTCACATACTTCAAAAGCCTGTAATATTCCAGCAGCTCCGGCTTTTCGCTGTCCGATTCGCTGAATTGCAGGAAGCAGTCAATATTGATCCTCCTGGCGTCCAGCTTGCTGGCCGCTTTCCCCAGGATGGGAAATCCATATTGATCCTTGCACCAGAAGTAACCCATGGTGGTCCCTTCCGGCCAGATCAGCCTGCGCTGCCTGAAGTTTTCCCACATCTCAGGCGTAGCCGCCCGCTCCATAGCATCCGTGCTCTTCAGCTTCCCGTCCTCTTTGAGCACTTCCCAAATTCTCCCCTGAGCAATAAGCCAGTCCATGACCTCCCGTTGCGCCGGATATTTCAGCCCAACCTTTTCTGTCTTGGCCGGCCTGGCCTCCACAAACCGCTCCCCGCCCCATTCCCGGCCCAGCTTCCGCGCGAATTTCAGCGATTCAGGATACTCCACACCCGTGTTTCCGAAGATGATCCATGGTTCCGCCTGCGGGAAGTGTTTGCGTATCAGGTCCCAAAGCACCGTTGAATCCTTTCCCCCGCTGAACGCAATGGCCACCTGGTGCTTGGAGAATTGCAGTCCGCGGCCAATGATATCAATGGCCACCTGTTCCTTGTAATCCAGCGGCTGCTTTTGTTCCGCCTCCAGGTCCTTGAAGGACATAAACATGCTTTATGCCCCCTTCCCAATCCCCAGGAAGTCAAACAGCGTCGGCACATCCCGCTCCGCGTCCGCCTCTTTCAGGTACCCCACCCCGTCCCGGAAATAATCCTCGTTCAGTTCGCACCCGATCCCCTCCCGACCCAACGCCACCGCCCGCACCGGCACCGTCATCAGCCCGCCGAAGGGATCAAACACCACATCCCCCTTGTTGCTGTAGCGGTTGATCACCCTGTCCACAATATCAATGGGCAGCGGGCAAAGGTGCAGCTGCTGCCGCTCCCGTGACTGCCTTGTGTTCAAAGACTTGATCCGCGCAATGTCATCCCATACCATGTCATCCCAGCTGCCCGGCGCCACCACCATGTACTTGGCTGGCAGCTTCCCGTTCTTGTCCAGCTGTTTGGCAATCTCCACATGCTCCCGATAGTCGTACACGGTCCCCCGGCTGTACTTGCGGTACACCTCCTGTATCCGCTCCTTGGGCGCCCGCAGGATATCCTCTTTGCTTAGCAGCACATCCCCGCTGGCCCGCCAATACCCATGGGCGTCAATCTGCCATTGGGCCCGGGTGTATTCCTCTTTGCTCTTGACCACTGGATCATCCGCATACGATTTGTCCGTATTGCTGGGCAACTTGCGGAAGAGCAGCACATACTCCTCCAGGCCCACGCTCATTTTGCTGCCGTCCTTGCACTGCTCCGACCAACCCAGCCGGTACGTTTGATTGTTCTCCCGCACCACATCCGTGACCACCGTAATCATGCCGGTATACCGGAACCCGTGTTTCATAAAATGGCTGATGCAATGTGAATGGAAAGGCTCTACCGTCACCATTCCTTCCCCGGAATAGTTACCGAACACGATCCGGTCCTTCACATGCACGGCCAGCACGCGCCCAGGCATTAGCACCCGTAGAAGGTTGGGCGTCAGGTAGTCCATCTGCTCAAAAAACCGCGCCGTGTTTTCGTTATGGCCAAGATCGTTGTAGCTCAGCGAATATTCATACTGCGTCCCAAAGGGCAGGCTGGTATGGATCAGCCCCACGCTGTTCTCCCGCATCTGCTCCGCTTCCAGAATGCAGTCATTCAATACGGCCTTGAAATGCTGCCCGGTGACTTCCATCCGCTTGACGCCGATGCTCCGCCCCATCTTCTCAATCACATGCTGGTTGCTAAGCCCGTTCCTCCGCAGCAAATCCGCCATGACCGCCTGCTGTTTGTCATGCTTCCGCCACTTTTCCTTCAAGTCGGCAAGTATCTTCCGCTCCGATTCCGTGTAGATAATGTCAATGATCACCTTTTCCTTTTGCCCGAAACGGTGGATACGGTGGATGGCCTGTATAAAATCATTGAACTTGTAGTCGATCCCCAGGAAGATAGCCCGGTGGCAGTACCTTTGAAAGTTACCGCCCTCCCCGGATATCTCTTTCTTGGTGGCCAACAGCCGGAATTTCCCGTCCGCGAAGTCAATGACACGCTGCTCCCTTTGGTCAATGTCCAACTTACCGTATACCGTCTGCATGGCCGTCTTTGGTTGGATATCAGGAACATCCACTCCCGGCAACGCTTCCAGAATCACGAGGCCACCTTTTGTTTCCCCACACCGTTTCCAACCAGCCTTGATGAAGCAGTATCCAGGATTGCTTGATTGGACCTTCATGGCATTCACATAGGTGTATAGGCGCTCTCCCGGCCAACGCAGCCAAGCTATAGCCATTGCTTCTTGAATGAGGTCAGAAGATCGGGTATTCCCCTCATAACGGAAAACAGAACAGTTAATCCCCTGCTGCCCGCTGTCATCCTTGAATTTGCGCCAAACAAATAGCGCATCCTGTTTACTTGTCAGCAATACCTGTTTTTCTCCTGGCCCGCAGAATAGCTTTCGTTCCCGTCCATCAGCGTATTGGTAAGCTGAATAGTGACGGTTGTACAGTTTTAGTCCGGCCGCATTTCCATCCTTATATTCATGCCAGTGCACATAATCAATAGCGGGTAAGGCACCCTCAATGGCCTTCCTCTCCGCCTCCAGGTCATGCCACAAAATGAAATGCTCCTCCGGCGCCGCGTTCACGATCTCCATCATCTTGCTGATCCTGGCCCCGATGCTCTCCCGCTTCTCCCGCAGCGCGTCAGGCAGGCTTTCCGCCGCGTCCCGCAGCATCTTCACCTGGCCGTCCTTGTCCGTGCCGGCCGTCCGGTGATCCACGGGGATTTCATGGTACCGTATCTCCATTTTCGGCAGGATATAGCCTTCATCGCTGTATCCCAAATCGCTGGGCTTGCTGATGAACAGCGCCCAGGTGGAAACCCACAGCCAGAACTCCTCTTCCTTGTGGGGCAGTATCGTCAGGTTGTCCGCCTTCTCGCTGTCCCGCTGGAAAAATCGCGTCTTGGCCTGGCTCTTGTCCATCACGCCCAGGAAGGAAGCATACTGCAGTATCTCAATGTAATCATTGGGGCTGGGCGTAGCCGTGGCCACCACCTTGTACTGCACCCCTTCAAACTTCTTCATGAAGGTGTGGTACGTTTTCGTGTTGTCCCCCCGCAATACGCTGGCTTCATCCAGGCAAACGCCTGTAAAATACCTGGGTTCAATATCCCCGTCCCGCACCCGCTCATAATTGGTCAGCATAATAGAATGCTTGCAGGCGTTCACTTCCCACATGTTCCGCACATATACAGGCGGCACAATGCCCAGCAGCATCGCCGCGTCCCGCCGAAACTCCTGCCGCACCCCCAGCGGCAGCACGATCAATGTTTTTCCGCCCATTTGCGTCGCCACCGCTTGGCACCACATCAATTCAATAAGCGTTTTCCCCATCCCGAAGGAAGCGAAGATGGCCCGCCATCCGCCCTTCAATGCCCACCATGTGGCATCCTTTTGATGGCCCTTTGCCAGTGGGCAAAGCGTATCCCGGTCTACCTCAAACCCCGACTCCGGCGCGATGACCATTTTCGACCGCAAAAACTGCTCATATTTCAAAGTGCTCATCTTCTGTTTACCTCATCATGAAAATCCCGCCCTAAAAAGTCCTCGGCCCAAGTAATGACATCCGACCTGTCTTTGGTCCCGAAAACGGATATCAGCATATCCGCTGCCGAATGGTCCTGCTTGATCAGCGCCGCGGCGGCCAGCAGCAGCTTTTGCTCGTTTTCCTCATCGTGGCCCGTAGCCGCCTTGCCGTCAGCCTCTCCCACCTCGCGAGCTCCCCACGTATTGGCATAAGCCCGCAGGGAAAACCCGTCCTCACTCCGAACATTCTCTTGAAAAATGCGGATGTTTCTCCGCTGCTGCCACTTCATCCCGCTACCTCCGGTATTGCGATTCCTTTTTTATCAAGCCAAGGCATGATTTCCAGGCACGCATGCTCATCTTCCGTATCAGGTTGTTCGATGTATTCAACCATAAGTTTCAGGAACAAATCCTCCATAAAATCCAAGTTGCTGTCTGTGATCTCAATATGGACCCCATTGTTTTTGTAATACATATGCCCGCCGAAAGCCCAACCATAGAAATCCTCTTCAGGCTCATCCACGCGGGCGACAATGGTCCCGTCACCGTCCATTGTCAGCCACCGCATACCAAGGAAATAGAGCCCCTGCATGAACCTTTTGAGTGTTTTTTCCTCATCGGCATTCATCCCGCCGCCTTCTTTCCAATCCCCGGCCGCTTGTCACCCGGCTGCACCCAAAGTTCATTCCCATCAACATCCCAATGCCAATCCCCCAGGGTGTTGGGCAGCATGGTGGCAAGCAGCGCGTTTCCCATGGCCGTCCCGGCCTGCACCGGCACCATGTTCCCGATCCACTCCCGCCACTTGGCGTCGCTGTTCCCCGGCAGCGTCAACGGCTTCCCGTTCACAAACCACGGCAGCCCTTGCAGCATAGCCATTTCAAAGGTGGTAATAGGCCTGTGCCATGTCCCATCCTCTGCCACAATGACCCAAATACCCCGTACATCCGCCGCAGGCAAAGTTCCCGCGAAAGGCTCCTTTTGAAAGGAGCTCCCGCCAAAGGCGGGTGAGGATTGTCCCCCCGCCATGCCTTGCACCCTCGGATCAGCCACCGCGGCCGCCCCGGCATGAATATCCCCGTTCGCGGTCACGGCGTTGGCCGGGAGCTCCCAGGGCATCACCTTGAAATTCCCCGCCCCGCTCCACTTTTCAGAAATGCGTGGATCAGCGACGCTTGCCGTACCCGCACCGGATAGGTTTGGTGTGGCTATCACAGCGCCGGCAGTCTCATCCCAGCCCGTCACCTTTCCAACACTGGTCCTGCGCCAGGTCGGATGATCAAACCTTGGGTCCGCGACAGAAAGTGCCCCCGTCTGTATATCCGTTTGGCCAATAATGGTCGGTGAAGGCTTGTCCCACAGCTGCACCTGGTAGGCATTATGGAATCTATCCTTGCATCCTGGCATGCGTGGGTCTGCAACGCTTGCCGCAGATCCTTTGACATTGGACTGCCCAATCACCGCAGGTGCAGGAGCATCCCATTTAACGACCTTATACCTGCTCCACGCCGTCCGCGGGTCAGCCACGGCCAGACCGCCCGATTGCATACCGCTTCCGCTTGTGATGCTGTAGCTTGGATCATCCCACGGCATGATCTTCATAATGTTGTTGTAGTGGACTGTACGAGGATCCGCCACAATCACCGATCCCGAATCCAGCCTTGCGCCGGTTATCGTAGGCGACGGCTTCTCCCATTCGCTGACCCTCATGTTCGAACCGAATCTATCAGAATCTACCCTCGGGTCCGCCACCCCCACAAACCCCGCGTTCCCCGGTTTCTGTGCCTGCGTAGTCACCGTGGGGGCCGTTTCCCCCCAGGGCACAATCCTGTACGTCCCGTTTTGTGGCGTATGGTTCAGGTCCTTCAGTGCCCGCCAGTCCTTCCCGGCCGGGATCATCGCCAGCCGCTCCCACGTTTTCCAGGCCAGATTGGGCATCCTGTGCATCGGCCCGCCCCGATCCGTATCCCCCGGCATGGGCAGCGGCCCCAGCACCTCCCCAATGCTCCGGTGCTTGTGCTTTGGCGGCTGATAAATGAAGCTCGGCAGCTTCTTCGGATTCCGGGCGATCATCAGGAAGCGCACACGCCGCTGTCCCAGATGCCCGATTTCCCCGCAGTCGTGGGTACCTTCATGGAATACATATCCGTAGCTCCCCAGCAGCGCTCGGATTTCCGCCAGCATCTTGGTACCCCTGGTCTTGATCCCCGGCACGTTCTCAAACAGGATCACAGCGGGCGGGTCATCCCCCCATGCTTCCATGGCCAGGGCCAGCGCCCGCACACCCAGCATATTCAGCGCCTGATACTTGGGCTTTGCCGCGGCGGCGTTGGGCAGCAGCCCGGAAAACCCTTTGCACGGCGCCGATATGAATATCACATCCGGGTATTCCTCATTTCCCCATGCCCGCAGGTCCCTGTACGTGATTTCCCGCCAGCCTGCCGGTGGTTCGGCGCCGTGAAACAGCCTGTATTGCTCCAGGTTAAAAAGGTCCGCGCAGTATGCCTTTGCGCCGGTGATCTTTTCATAGGCCTCGCAGGCCCCCTTGTCCACGTCCACGCTGTACAGCGTGCGGAACTTCCCCTGTACGCCCCGGTATTCCGCCAAGGATTGCTTCATCCCCAGGGAGCACCCACCGATCCCGCCACAGAAATGAACCACTTTATATTCAAATGTCCTGCCTACCAAAGGTTCAACAGCATTCATCATCATGCTTTCGTACTTCCTCCATCCGGCAATCCATGCACCTGTGCACGGTTTCTCCAGTCTTTTTGCAAGTCCCGTACCTTACCCCGCCGACCCGCCCGGGCCCCGGCAGGAAACTTCTGCACTCCCCGCATATCCTCATGACAATAGGCTTTTGCTTTCCTTGCATACCCGCCTTGATGACCCGCAGGCATCTTTCCCGGTATGCCTTTTCCCCCAGCTCCTGCTTCAAAAACGCCGCCAGCGGCGGACCACTTGCCCTGGAAAAACCACACGCTTTGAAGATATCCTCCATCGGCATATCCCCGGCGAACAAAAGCAGCAGCTTTCCCCTGTTCTCCTGGCTGCTCAAAAACTGCTCCGCTTCCTGCTCCCGGTTCATAGCATCCGTACCTGCCCATCCCGGTCCATGTTCAGCGTCGCCTTAGGCTCCTTTTGAAAGGAGCTCCCGCCGAAGGCGGGTGAGGATTGGCCAGGCTCCTTTTGAAAGGAGCTGTCACCGGAGGTGACTGAGGATTGTCCAGATGGATGATGAGGTGGCGTCCGCCCGCCCATCATCCAGGCCAGCCTCTCTGCCAGCGTCTTTACTTCCATCTGCTTCCCGCCTACCGATACGACCGGTACCCCGTCCGGTGCCCCCAGCTCATCAGCATGTCCAGCAGCCATTCCACCGGCCCCCGGCTCACCCGCCACTGCTCCGGCCGGTGGCTCACCACCGTCAGCGTGGCCCACTTGTCCGGCATCATGGGCGGCATCCTGTCCCTTCCCTTGTCCCACTTCATGTTGACCCGCATCCCCTTTCGCCGTCTCCCCCGGCCGGTTCTCCACCATCATTTCCCGAAGGTGCCTTTCCACCTCCCGTAAAAAATCCCACATCCCTTCGCAGCCTACCTGGGGCATCAGTTTTGCCCAATTCTCACTGATGGCCCGAATATTCGCATCAACCAGCGTCAGCGCTACCCCCAACGCCGTATATCTTGTAACCTGCATACACCCTCCAAAAGCGCACATCATGTATTTGATCTGTTTGATCTTCCGTGATAAAATGGCATTGAAAAGGTCTGCACCCCTTTTCAACCCCAGCCGCCCGGCGTTGCCACCCGCCGTACGGCTTTTTTTTATGCCTTCAAACGCCCACCTGCTCCCGCCGTATGGCGTCAATCACATTCATAAACTCCGGCCGCGGCCACCGCGTCCCATACTCCCACTTCTGATAGGCGCTCTTGGTGACCCCGCACTTCTCAGCCATCGCCTGCTGTGTGATCCTCATCTTCCTGCGCAGCGCAGCCAGCCGCTTGTGATATGGAACCGTCCCAGCTTGCACCCCCTGCATGTCCGTCATCCTTTCGTATCGAATCCATGATCTTCTTGAAATCGGCACAATCCTTTTCCGTCAGGGGCACATATCCAGGAGGAAAGGGCTTGCCCTTATGCAAGTGCCATACCAGTTCTACAATTGCATCCTTGGGGGGTGTTGGCTTTAACAGCTTTGCAACATCCCCAATTTTCCGTATGGCCTCCTCAAACTGCTGGCGGTTCCCATCCCATTTTTCTGAATTGATACCGTGAAAGAAGCGTATTTCTCCCAATGGCCAAGGCTGTACAATGGCAATGGGTGTATCCTCGGATGCGTTGACATCCTCCCCGCCCTCCACCGTCCCCTCAACCTTGATCGGGATGGCCATCATCTGGCAAGGCATGGACTCTTCAATCACTACAGCGTCATCCGCCAAAGCATCGTCCCATGCCCTACCGTCCTCCCATTTCTCCCCCGGCATCCATCCCGGCAGCTGCTCCCCATAGGGCGACGGGGCGGGGCCCACCAATACCGCCCCCGCCCCTTTATTAAAATCCGCTGCCGATCCGACAGCCAGCGCTGCCAGGCCCAGCAGCCCGACCAGCACCAGCAAGCCTCCAATCGCTACCGGCAGCGCGTTGAATGCATCATCAAAAACCACAATCCCCGCGTTCAAAAGCATCCTCATCCCCTGCACCCCTTCCAGCCTCAATCCTGGATCCTCTTTGCCCACATCCCCGCCGCTTTGCATCACGCAGGCGGCGGGGATGGCTCTTTCAACGTTCATGGCTCATGGAGCCGGCTTCATTTCTCTACATCAGGGAAAGCAACTTCTTCATGCCCGCTCACCCTTTCCCAATGCCCCCGCCAGGGGACGGCGGGGGCCATACGCATCCCTTCATCACAAACCAGGTTCCGCCGCTCCGGCGCTTCACGGCCTCCCCCGGCGCCGACTTCCGCTTTGCTTCTCACGGCTCAATTCCGCACAGATGCACACGGAGCATTAAATCCTGCGCCGGCGCGGGTACTCTCCCCGGTGGCGCACACGGCCCGGCGCATAAAACGCATCTTCCTGCCCCGCGCATCCCGGTACCCCTGGTAACGCCGTCCTTCCACGCCCGGCGCCACTGCCGCCCTACAACAGCACGGAAACGCAGGTACAAGCTCCACAACCTGAGGAAGAAAAAATAACTGCACGCTCCTCCCCCTTTCTTTCGTACTTGGCCATGTGGCCGCATCAACATGAGCCTTGCGGCTGTATCAACTACGGCGGCCCCGCCTGCCGTTAAAACCCAATCAGTGCTTTCCTTCTCCTGGGGAAGGTCCGAAGGTTTCCAAAGGGCGACCGGAAAGCCCTTTGGAGCATCCGCAGATGCAATCCCCAGGCTCCTTTTGAAAGGAGCTCCCGCCGAAAGCGGGTGAGGATTGGCTTTCACCGAATGAACCCTCACCCCAAACAATTCCCTTCCGCGTCAAACGCCAGCCCATCCCAATCCGCATCCGCGCAATACGCTTCAAAAGTCACAATGCTGTCCCTGTTCAGGTCATCATCCATGCTCTTTACGTACTCCCCATAGGCATGCGCCTTCGCTTCATCTGAAAGCTGGCTGAATGAAAAGCTCTCGATCTCCGGCTTGTACCCGTCCAGCACCACATAGTTCTCATGCCTGATGATGTAAAGGTTACTGTCCGGGTGCTCATACATCACCGCGGAACCGTCCCATGGCCCCATGCTTGCCAGCCGAACAACCCGTAGTATCTGCCCGGCCCTGTACCGCGGCTTTACTGGGTTTCCATCCCCTGCGAATGCCTCCCCCTCGCAAAGCGTCAGGATATATTCACCGGCCAGCGCGGCCCGCCTTAAAATGGTGATGGTGTTTTTCATTTCTTCTGTTCCTCTCACGCCGTCCCGTCCCCCGGCATCGTCATGCACTCCGCTTCATACCGCGCCAGCGCTTCCTTCCCGATCCGGTAACAGCCGCGTATCTGTAAAGCCGCCAGCTTCTTACCGTGAATATCCCGCAGTATCGTCTGCACCGATACCAGCAGCCTGTCCGCCACTTCTTGTACGGTGTAATAGGGCCGAGGCGGAATGCCGTTGTCCAGCGCCATCAGCTCCCCGGTCCCAACAATCCCCTTCGACGCCTTCAGCGCCTTCTCGGCCTCAACGCTGAGCTTCAGATGTACCACCCGTTGTTCCCGCACCCCTTTGCCCATGCCCTTCCCTCCCGTCCCAAATTGTGCTATAATATTCAAAAATTCCGGAGGTATATATATGCAGTCATACGAAATTTCAAATAAAGAACGCGAAGTTATTCTTGATGCTTTGGCAAATTACGCCGCCGCCCTGGAATCCGTAAATGCCCCATCAAACGAAGTTCAAGAAACTATGGCTATTGCCAACAAACTGCTCAATGGCAGGCTCTCTTCAAACCGTGAGGACAGTTTCATCATTGGAAAGGCTTTAAAGGTCCTTGCCCACGACCTGAGGGAAACCTTATCCAATGCGCTGTTATCCGATGCTGCACGTCGTGATCCACAGGCGCAATTGGCCGCCATTGAACAATTGTGGCAAAAGCTGACTGACAAGCCGCTGTATATTCCTTAGCCTTCTTTTTTCTGGTCCTCGTTGCCAAGGTAAACAAGCGTGCAGTTCATGTCATCCATATCGAAGTTCTCACATGCAATCCGCATCAGTTCTTGTGCGGATTGTTTTTGATTGATATCCATGCCCTTCCCTCCCGTTCGTTCTCCCAGGCTCCTTTTGAAAGGAGCTGTCACGCGAAGCGTGACTGAGGATTGCCTTCCCCTCCCAGGGAAGGCGGCGCGCAGCGCCGGATGAGGCCGTTACGCTGCTTCTACCGCTTTTCTGAACAAATCACCAATCGGCACTTTGGAAAAATAGGTAGCGTGTATGATAACACACTCATCCCAAATCCAAGGCGTCTGACCGCTCATTTTGTTTTCCACGGTCCTTTGGCTCTTGTTAATGCAGATAGCAATATGCTCATTTCTGATATTTTCCCGTTCCATAGCGCTTTCCAGCACCGGGTAGAGTGCTTTGCTCTTATTCATTCCCTTTCACTTCCTCTCAAAAAACGTAATACATTGCGTTTTCTAGAGAATAACGCATTATATTACGCTTGTCAATATGTTTCCGTAAAATTTTACGCAAAGTCTTGCAAAAACGTATATGTTCATGTATACTCGTTTCAAAATCGGAGGTGGTAAATTTGTCCAACGCAATTTCGCACATAATTAATGCCCGAATTGAGGAAATGAAGCTCAATAACTATGAGATAGCAGAAAAAATAAAATGCACCGAAGGGACAGTCCGCAATATTCGCCGCGGTGACCTCGGTTCACGTTCTTTTGAAGTTGTTTCTGCGTTATGTAAGCTTCTTGATATTCCTATTGAATTGCTTGCTGAAATTGAGAAATCCAATATGTTTTCTGAAGAGGATATTTCGTTTTTGATGCTGTTCAGGAATTCTGATTCCCGTGCCCGTACCGATGCAATTATGTTGCTCAAAGCCCATCAACGTATACAAGAACCCTCCGAACCCTCCCTGATAGAAACTGCCCACAGGATGCGCGCAAAAGCAATAGAGCAAAACAGCCACCCCAGCGCCATAAAAGAAGCAAAATGAACAACACGGCTTGATGCCGTGAAAATAGAAAGGGGATACGTATTGTGAAGAGAATTCTGTCTATCCTCATGATTCTGGTGTTGATTACTCCTGTTGCGCTTTCCGAAGGCCTTGATATTTCATCCTATTCTGCAATCGAACTGTTGGCACTCCGCAACTCTATTGATGAACAGTTAAAAAAGTTGGGGCATTACCCATATATCTTTCTTAAACAAAACGATTCCGGCAATGAAGTATCCAAACTGCAAGAGCGATTAAAGGAACTCACTTACTATGTGGAAAGTATAACCGGGAGATATGATAATAAGACTATCATTGCTTATAAAGCATTCGAAAAGGCAAATGGCTTTACTCAAGATGGTAAAGCCTCTATTGATGAGCAAGAACTATTGTTTAGCGATACTGCAATAGCCAAACCGACACCAACACCTAAGCCTACACCTAAGCCTACGCCCAAACCTACGAAAAGGCCAACACCTACGCCTAAACCCACAAAAACACCGGATCCAAGATCATGGTATAGTAGTTTCGACTTTAAAGATGTTTCACGGTATCCTGAACTAAACAAAAATCATATGGTAAAAGTCACAGGAAAGGTTCTTCAGGTTTTAGGTAATAGAACAGAGGGTTTTCATCTTCGCGTTGCATCAAAGGGCAACTGGGATAATGTCGTGTACATTGTAGTTTATAATGCATATGAAAACATTCTTGAAGATGACAAGATAAATTTCTACTGCACTGTAGCAGGGTCAACATCCTATACCACTGTTCTGGGTGCTGAGGTTACTCTTCCATTACTGATCTGCGATTTCTATGAATTCAGATAAGGAACAACTTGTTCCGTTGTCATATTTCTGGAGTGACCACATTCGCTCCATGGCCAGGCCGGACCATGGAGCATGCAGGCATTAAGTATTAAGCAATGAGCGGTTCTTCTGTAACCAGCACGACGATTCCATCACGGCGGGCCGCCATATTGATGTAAATAACCCCTTCAAAAGGGCAGTACACCAGGCGGATGTCCATATTATCCCCATCGCAAAAATACACGCGCTCCATAAGTTTCCCTCTTTCCGCTTCCGCTTTTTGTCTTTGGTAAGAGGCCTGCATGCCGCGGCGCGCGCGCAGCACAAGAATTGTATCATTCATAATGATTACATTCCACCTGAACATTTTGGTAATTCATAGCATTTTGGTGTGCGGCTTCCCCTGCTTTTTCTGTATAAAGCTACGAAAGGAAGGGTATTTATGGCAAACTTTTTTCAAGAACCGAATGGAAAATGGCGCTGTAATTATGAAAAGCGCCGTCCCGATGGGTCCAGCTATTACACTTCCAAGCGGGGCTTTGATTTCAAACGTGATGCCATCGCCTGGTATAAGGCATACGAAAAGAAAGTCGATATTGGCATCGACACAGACGGCGAGAACAAACTGCTCTCCGCTTGGCTGGATGAGTGGCTGGAAACCTATTGCCTCAAAAAAGAAGATAATACCTATGCCAGCTACCAGAACAATATCAACCACATTAAAAAAGCCCTGGGCGGTTATAAGCTCTGCGAAGTGAATCAGGTTAAAGTGCAAAAATTCTATAATGACTTTACCTCCCTTTCCAATGGAAAAGGCGGCACAATGTCAGTAACCATGCTCCAGCGCGTACATTCTACCTTTAACCAGGCCATGAAAAAAGCGGAGGCCCTGGGCTATGTAAAGCGGAATCCATGTACCGGCACAGATCGAGGGCAAGAAGAAGAAAAGGACAAGCTATTTTGCACAGCCGACCAGATTTCCACCTTTATTTCCCTTGCGGAGCAGTCGGCATATTACATCCCCCTGCTGATCTGCGCCATTCTTGGTCTGCGCCGCGGTGAATCGCTGGGCATCAAATGGTCCCGTATCAATAACCTCAAAGTAAAAATCTGTGCCCAGCTTACGCCAAACAACAAAGATGGCGGTATGAAGTTTAAAGAAAAGCTGAAAACAAAGCGCTCAACCCGCGAACTGGATATTCCTCCGGCTTTGGATACCATCCTGAAAAGGCACCGTAAGCGGCAGCTCGCAGAGAAGCTGGCGCTTGGTGAAGATTATTACGATACCGATTTTGTTTGCACCCGCCATGGCGGCGGGCCCATGTCCCCCTCTGAAATGACTCACGAAGCAAAGCGCATCATGACGGCCGCTGGCTTTGACAAGCGAATCCACCTCCACAATTTGCGCAGCAGCTTTGCCACAATTTTACGCTCAGCAGGCGTTCCCATCGAAGATATAAGCCTTGCCCTGGGTCACAGCGAGACGCGAACCACCGAAAGATTTTACTTTGGCGACGATAAAGATGCCGCCGCCAGCACAACTTGTATTATTTCTGACCTCGTTAGTTTGAAGGCCAGAAAAATAAAATGAGTCAATCGCGAGTCAGAGTCACTTTTCCCCCGATATATAACTTATACCAATATCAATACCAAAAAGACGAAACCCCCTGATTTTTCAGGGGGTTTCTGGCGGAGAGTTAGGGATTTGAACCCTAGGTGGGGTATAAGCCCACACACGATTTCCAGTCGTGCGCCTTAGACCACTCAGCCAACTCTCCATGTCATGGCTGGAACGTCAACGAACAATATTATACAGATTGTCCCGGGTGCTGTCAAGGCGTAACTGCAAAAAACAAGGAAGGATTTTTGAACGATTTTTCAGTCCCATCTGAAGGGATTTTTCAGCCGCTGCCCCGCATATCAAAGCCGCATGCCTTCGCCCCGCTCAAGGCGAAATCCCCGGCTGCCTGCCGGGGATTTCGGACCGCGATCTTTACTATATCGCCTTATACCATCGGTGAATCACCACTTCGCGTTGGCCGCAATGTTCACGCACTTTTGATGCTCTTCGTCCACCTTGTCCGTGCCATGGGTTTTGCTGTTGTAAAAGTGGATGCAGAAATGCCCCTCAAAGTTGTTGCCGGAGATGCTGTCGTCCTCGTGACCCATGCCGTTCATGGAAGCTGCGTACACGTGGCCGTTGTACAGGACCAAGATCGGCCGCCTGTCCCAGCTCCAGGAACCGCCGTAGACGCTCTTCATGATCGCCGTGTCGTCCGCGGTCAGGGGCTCGGAGTCCATGTGGTTGTAGCCGGACCAGCGCTTGCATTTGAATTCTTTGCCGGTGTACACATCCTTGACGGTAAACACGGCGCCTTTGGGAACGGCCGTACTGCCGCCCTTGAACCAGTCAAGCTTTTCCGTCTTATAGGTCTTTTCCGCCGCATTGGCGGCCTTTTCGCCAAAGAGAATGTAAATGGTTGTTTTGCCGGCTACGCCATCCCGGGACATGCCCTTCGCTTTTTGGAAAGCAATGACCGCCGCCTCCGTCGATTCGCCAAAGCTGCCGTCGATGGGGCCGTTGTAATAGCCCTTGAGCTTTAAAGCCTGCTGCAGCTTTTTGACCTTCGTCCCGCTGTCCCCTTTTTCCGATGTGGCAGGCGCATCGCCGATATCACCGATGGTGCTGATGCCCTCCATGCCCTTTTTGTCGTTGGAAGGCTCGGCAGCCTCCTTGCCGAAAAGAGCTTTGATGGTGGCGCCGCCGGCCACGCCGTCGGCCGTCAGCCGGCTGCTTTTCTGAAAGGCTTTCACGGCCGCTTCCGTGGTATCGCCAAAGCTGCCGTCGATGGCCCCGTCATAAACGTCCATGATCTTCAAGGCCTTTTGCAGCTTCTTCACATCGCTGCCCGTATCCCCCTTGCGGCAGGGCGCCGGCGCGTCGCCCAGCTCGGCGACGGCCTTCTCCCGGGCGCTTGCGGCAGTTTGCGTCACCTTGACGTATTTTTTCATGACATAGCCGGTGAAGCGACCATAGCTGACCTTGTACCAATCGCCGGTGGAAGACAGGATTTCCAGCGTCTCCCCCTCCCGCAGGGTTTGCAGCGCCTTGGAATCCGAATCGTTCTTCTGCCGCAGAACCAAGGCTTCGGCGGTCACGGTGCCCCTTTGGGCAGCCAGCGCAAGCGGCGCAAAAGCCAATATCGATATCATCACAAGGGCAGCTCCTATCAGCCGCCCGCTCCGGTTTTCATTTGTGCTTTTTTTTCTTTGAATCATGCAGACACTTCCTTTCGCCCCACGGCCCGTCAGTAACCTTCCGAGGCTTAATATATTACGATTCTATTAAGTTGTCAAGCATCAAATACGGGTTTTTACAAACATGCGAAATAATTAAGAAATACACCACATGGCAAATAGGAAGCACACTTTTGTTAAAACAAACAATATGCGCTTGACGAACGGCCCAACAATTGGTAAAATGTAGATAAAACATGGACGGACGTGTTATTAATAAAATCGTTATAATTATATATGGGGGCATTTTTATGGGTTTTTACGAGCGGGTCACTATGGCATTTTTGGAAGAAGACAATGCGCAGCGGGCCTTTTTCAGGCTAAGGCCCCTATTGAACGGCGCCGGGCCTTGTACAAAGGAAGATTTAGCCGTTCTGCCGGATGAGGGCTACGCCCGCATCGTACCGGACAAAAATGAGCAGGCGAATTTCAAGGACAGGATGCGCTCGCTGGGCAGCCTATGCCTGATCGACCTGACCCCCTACCCCCTGGAAGCCAATAAAATACGTACAAACAAGAACTACGCCCCGGACAGGGGTGAAAAAAATCAATATATCCTCTACTCTGATGTGGTCCATCCACTACCGGAGACGCTTGTCTATGAAGTGGTGGAGGCCCAGACGGAAGATGAACTGCACGAAATGGCCGCCCGCATCGCAACACCGATGGGATACGCAAAGGTCGCCGGCCAGTGGTACGGACCCATCTCCCGCGGGCAGGCGGCGTCTTTGGCCCAGGAGGTTCCCCCACAATCAAAGCTGCACAGCGTTACCTTCCCCGATGGCAGGCAGCGGCTTTTCTATTGGGCGGAGGAAAGCGCGCCGGCAAAGGAAGCCGACCCTGAAATGGAAGCGTCGTTGAACGAGGCCAGCCAGGCCTTAAAGGCGGCTGAACACCGGCTGTTTGCCATGGAGCCCGCCGCCGTGCCGGCAGCCGTCATGCACGCGCCTGTCGTGCAGATGCCTGTCCGCGCCGCCGTACCGGAGGAAGCCACTCTTTCCGGCACGCCGCTGTACGCAGGTTCTCTGGGCCGCGCCCGCCTGTCCAGACCGCGCAATCCGCTGCACGAGGTGGTGGACGCCCAGTGGCGCGCCGCAAAGTATGAAGCGCCCAGCGCGCAATTGCAGCAGGGTGCAAACCTGCGCCACGTGGAAAACCCGATGGAGCATTTCCGGCAGGCGGCCGAAATGGTATGGTCGATCCCCGAAACGCAGGTGCAGGCACTGGACGTGCTACTGAATTTGCCCGGCATGCAAAAGCGGCTGGAGAAGGTGCTGCACGCCGACGAGCCCGACAGCCTGCTGGCCGCGTCCATGCGCCGCCAATTGCAGGATTTGGAGGCGGAACGCCTGTCCCTGCTCATTCAATTGGACAAGGCAAAGGAAAACAAGACCGCCCTGCGGGAGGAAATTCTGTCTTGCGCACAGCAGGAATGCGTGGCCAAAACAAAGCAGCTGCGGGAGGAAACCGCGGCGCTGAAAAGCGCGAAGGAGGCTGTGCGGGCGCAGTTGAAGGAGCTCACGGCACAGCGGGACGCGCTGCAAAATATATGTGACGGGCTGGCCGGCACCGAGCTGCCGGCGCGCTTGCACGCCTTCGCGGCAGGCATGCAGCTTTTGGCCGCTACCTCCCCGGCTCCGTTATACATCCAGGGGGCCATCGGTGAAAAAGCGGCCCCGTCCAGGATGATCGCTTCCTTGAAGAACGCGGCCGCAAAGCAATGGGGGCCTTCCAGCCAGGAGGACGCGGTCCATATCCTCCTTCTGCTTGCGCTGTGCCCGCAAATTCAGCTGGTGCACGCGAGCCTGGCGGAAGGGGTACGCTTTGGCTGCATGTGCGCGCAAGCCTTGGGGCTGGGTGATGCATTTGCGGTGCAGATGAACGCGGAACAGAAAATAACGGCAGTCGCGACGCTTGGCCCCGCCGCAAGCCCGGTGATCGTTGCCACGCCGTTTTTATCCCCGGCGGCAAAGGAGGATGGCACAAGGACGCTGCTGCTGAGCAAGACGACAGCGGAGCATATCGATCAAACTGCCTATGAGCTGTCGCCCTGGCCGGTGGTCTTCCTTGCGCAAAGCACGGTAAGCTTTATAGCCGACGACATGGCTTCAGACGCCGCGCTGCCCGCCATCACCCTGGAATCGCTGGCGGATATGACCCAAGCGGCGGCTGAGCTTCCGCCGGAAACGGTCCGTTGGCTGGATCAATTGCGGGAGGTCATGGCGGACGCCGGCCATCCCCTGCCGCTTACATTGGGCAGAACCATGGCCGCCTATATGAAGGCCGCCGCTTCCCTCATGCAAAGCGGCGTCTCCGCCGCGGCCGATTACGCTTTCCAGGCGTGGATACTGCCGCGGGCCTTCAAAGATGAAAAGCTGCTTAAGGCTTTAAGGCCGCTGCTGATTTCCCTGCCCCGCTCCGGCGAGATAGTGAAACAGCATAGCAAGCAAGCGCAGGCGTAAAGGAAGGCATTGTTTGCGGGCGGGCTGATTTATGGGTCGTCAAATGGGAATTTGCGGGGATGATATTATGCGAAATGAATCCGAAATGATGGAACTGCTTAAATGCGTTGCAGCGAACGACGAGCGCATCAGAGCAGCTTGGATTGAAGGTTCACGGTGTAATCCGAATGTGCCGAAAGATATATTCCAGGACTATGACGTCGAATTCATTGTGTATGATACCAAGCCTTTCCGTGAAGACAAAACCTGGATCGATCAGTTCGGAGAAAGGCTCTATATGCAGTATCCGGAAGAAAATGTATATTATCAAGACGAGAACGATCCAGAAAAATGCTATGGTTGGCTTATGCAGTTTTCGGACGGTGTGCGACTTGATTTGCACGTTTGTACGCTGGAGGATAAGCTGCCAATTTTACAGCACGATAGAATGTATCGTATTCTTCTTGATAAAGATAACTGTCTTCCACAGCTAGCGGACAACGAGCTTTCTGATTGTGAATTCTGGATTAAGAAACCTAGTGAAAATGAGTTTTCCTGTACCTGTAACGAATTCTGGTGGTGCATGAATAATGTTGCCAAAGGAATGTGGCGTAATGAAGTCCCGTATGTAATGGATATGCTCAACAATATCATAAGGCCACAACTCTTGCGACTGATCGAGTGGAAAATAGGAATCTGGACTGATTTTTCAGTGAGTGCAGGAAAATCAGGAAAGTATATGTATCGCTGGTTAAGCGCCGAAATGTACCAGAGATATCTGAAAACGTATTCCGATGCACAGAAAAATAGAATCTGGAAGTCTGTATATGTTATGTGTGACCTCATTGATGAAATAGCCACAGAAATTTCGCAAAAGCTTGGATTTGTATATAATATGGAGGAAGCAAAGAACAGCAGAGCACATCTGGAACATGTTCAAAAGCTTCCGAGAAGTGCAAAAGAAGTGTATTGAAAAATTCCAATTTTTCGTGTGAGTATACACTGCTGATTATTTCAATTTAGCGGAGGTATCATGATAGAATTCAGGTTGGCCGACAGCCAGGATGTAACCAGACTGGCAGAGCTGCGTTGGACGCATAAAAACGAAGATGAGCCTCTCGACGAGGGTGCGCCTTACGATACCGCCGGACGGGAGGATTATATCCGCGTCTGCTCGGATTTTTTGAGACAAGCGTTGCAGGAAGAGTTTTCTTGCTGGGTGGCTGTGGAAAACGAGGTCATTGTATCGCACATCTATATTGTTCAAGTCAGAAAAATTCCAAAGCCCGGCAAATTGAACGGCGTATGGGGCTATGTGACAGCGGTCTATACCGTACCGGAATATAGAAACAAGGGCATTGGAAGTGCTTTGATGGATAAGGTCAAAGCATGGAGCCGTGAGAAAGGCCTTGAGCATTTGATTGTCTGGCCCAGCGCGCCGAGCATACCCTTCTATGAACGTGCGGGATTCAGCAGCGAAACCGACGTGCTGGAATTGCCGTTGTAGGTCACCGTTTCATCCGATATGGCGTACGCCGCAGTATCAGCATGAAATGAAGCCTGCAAATTCCAATTTATTGATTATTTATAGGTGAGGACAAAAACATAAAGTGAGAAAACAATCGTGGGGTATTGCTTTCATTATAATGTGTCTATCGCTTGCATTATCAGGATGCAGCTCTGGCAGTAAGCAAACAGAATCGGAATATGACAGATGGGGTTCATTTACATCAGATAAATCTTTTAGCTATGATCAGAAGTATTATGCAATCCAAGAAGCAGAGCAGGTGTCAGAAAATGCCCGCCAGATCAAGGTTTCCATCTATATCAGCGACCATGACAAACCGATCTTTTTCTTTGAGCCGGCAAGGGTGCGGGACTTTTGGGGAATTTGCTGGGAGAGTGCTACCTACAACATTTGGATACAGTCTGGTGATATTGGCGTTCTCTGTTACAGATATGATGATATGCAATGGGTTTTGGACGAAACCGCTCAACGACCAGATGACATCGTATCCAAATATGATAACTAAGTAAGCTTTCAACGAATTTTGCAAATTCCAGTTTGCCGCGCATTTTGGACTGAAGATTATTTATATTTGTGGGGGCCGATACATTATGCAAAAAATAGTCTTTATGAGACATAGCGAACAGGATTACTCATTTGTTGAAGAAAAAAAATATATAGGACACGGGATAGATTTGGCCCAGCTAACCGAAAAGGGCATACGGATTGCTGAAAATGCTTCGTTTGACAGCAGATTGAATGATGCAGAAATAATCGTCTCTTCCCCATATACACGCGCTTTGCAAACAGCAGCGATTATATCCAGAAACAGGCAGTTAAGCATAAAGGTCGAGCTGGATTTACACGAATGGATGCCGGATTTGTCTTTTCAATATTCATCCAATGAAGAAGCCAGAAAGGCAAATGGATTTTGCATAGAACAAAAAGGGGTATGTCCAGAGGATAGCCTGATAAAGTTTGAAAACCTTGAAAATGTATTCTGCCGTGCGAAACGCGCTCTTTTGCGTTATAGCGGATACAAAAAAATCATTGTGGTAACGCATGGCATTGTTATGCGCCGATTTGCTTTTCAACCCAATATACCCTACTGCGGGATTTTGGAGGTTGACTTTGACGAATCGTTTTCATGTGCCGAGTTTAAAGCTTACAAGAACGCAGATTATGCGGACAAAGGCTCCTTTGAAAGCAAAAAAGGAACTCATCGAGTGATTTTTCACTTCGGATAAATAGTATTCATGGAGGTAACATATGGAAATTGAAATTCGCAAATTGACACCCGATCTTGCGGAAGAGTACGTAGTGGTTCCTGCACAAGTGGCATCAAGCGCACAGGGGCCGGGTATCGCAGCCGGAATCCAGGAGGCAAGTGATCCAATGGCACTCAAATATACGGCAGAAAATAAAGCGCAAAAGAAGCCTCAGCT
>JAFADG010000049.1 GCA_023425025.1 Bacillota bacterium | reverse complement strand
CCGTCGGACCGATAAGGCCGATGGGACCAGTGTCGCCCGTCGGGCCAATAGGGCCAGTGTCGCCCGTCGGACCGATAAGGCCGATGGGACCAGTGTCGCCCGTCGGGCCGATAGGACCGATGGGGCCGGTGTCGCCCGTCGGACCGATAAGGCCGATAGGGCCAGTGTCGCCCGTCGGACCGATAAGGCCGATGGGGCCAGTGTCGCCCGTCGGGCCAATAGGACCGATTGGGCCGGTATCACCTGTCGGACCGATAGGACCGATGGCGCCGGTATCACCCGTCGGACCGATAGGGCCGATAGCGCCGGTATCGCCTGTCGGGCCAATGGGACCGATGGGGCCGGTATCGCCCGTCGGGCCGATGGGGCCGGTAGGGCCGGTAGGGCCTGTGAGGCCTATGGGACCCGTGTCACCTGTAGGACCAGTGGGGCCTGTGGGGCCGGTAGGGCCACCTTCTCCTGTTGGGCCAACAAAGTCATCCTCCACAATCACCATCGTCGCCGTCAGCGGTACAACGGTCGAATAATACACGGTGCTGGACGATGCATTCACCAAAGATACGGCTACAGGCGCTGAAGGCACATCAATAATGCTAACCCCAGATACCTCTCCCGTTTTTGCAGGAGAATTGCCTTCCAGAAAATCTCCTTGAGAGGAGCTCAGCGCAAAGACTACGCCTGTAGGCGACGTTGTGGTTTGCGTTGCCACCCACCAATTGATCACATACCGGCCGCTTTCGTTGAAAGTGATCACGCCTGTGGCGTTGTTGTAGCTTATATTCCCATCGGAATAGACGATGGTTTCAAATATGACATTGCTTGAAACAGCTACCGATCCGGCAGAAGTGCGTTCGATCTGCAATGCAATGTTACTCATTTTCATCCCCCTATAATAACGTAACTCCTCTGACCTTCGCATTGCCTTTCTTTCCGTCCATGGCGCAATTCAGGCAATGCTGTGATTTGCGGCAGCCTTTGCAATGCTTGGAGCTGCTTGAGCACCTTTGGCATCTGCGCAGAGCTGTTTCCTCCGCTGCCAGCAGCGCGCCCCGCCTCCTTGTTTCTGACCGGCAGGGAAGATGCTGCGGCAACGCCAATATATCCTATGACAGACCGGCTCAATCGGCTTATACTTTTTTTCAGCGGGAAAGCAGCTTCAGGTACTGCGCCTTGAAAAACACCTGATGCCACTGACTCTTGTGCAAGGCGCTCAAATGTGTCAGGCCCATCAGCCCGTACTGTTTGACCAGTCCCTCAAAATTAACGCCCACATCCCCATTCATACCCAGCCGCTGCCCGGCCACGGCATGGTATACCACGGTGTTGAAATTGACTTTGGGGTGCCAGTTGTGCCTTATGCCATAGTAGTAGTAATACCCCAGCAGCATGCTGTCGTCCTCAAAGCACTGGCCGCCTTTTAGAAACTGCGGGTCATACCCGCCAGCCGCCTGTAAAAGGGCAGATGCATGAATGCATGGATTGGTAAAGCCATGCAAAACCTTGTCTTCCCGCAGGCTCACAAGAAAGGGACCGTATGCGTCCGTGCTTTCAGGCAAAGCCGCGTGCTTCCCCAGAAAGGGCATATTGCCGTTATGATCAATAATCCCGGCGCATACCATGGGTTCGTCATGGCAGTCCAGATAATCCGTCAGCGCTTCTTCCCAGCGTCCGGGAAAAATCATATCCAGATGCAATTCACTGATATAGCCGCATTCAGGAAACGTCTTCCATATATACTCGAAGCAGCGCTGCCGGCCGGCGGCTGTGCCTACATTCACGCCCTCGCCGATGACGTGGATGTCCAGACGGAACCCAGCCAGGAAGGCCCGCACCTGCGGTCCTGTCCAAAATCCCTGATTGTACACCACCACCGTCGGATGGGCGCTCCCCTCCAGCGACTTTAAGCAGGCCCTGGCCATGGCAATGTCCTCTGCCAGGCGCTTTTCCCTGATCATGAACAGCAGCGTGTGAACAAGCTTCATGAAGCATTCCACATCCTTAGTTCATCCGCCACATACCGGCAGCGCAGGAGCTTGTCTTTCAAAGCTTCTCCGGTGAGCTGGCGGGTGCTGTTGGAGGTATATTCCTGCATCAGGGCAGGGTTGCGGCCCCCGTCGCTTACATACTTGGCATAATCCAGCCCCACTGCTTCCGCCGGAATCCGAAAGAAATCGCCCATGTCCCGGGCTGCCGCGCTTTCTTCCCTGGTCAAAAGCGTTTCGTGCAGCTTTTCTCCCAGGCGCACGCCCACGACCTTGACCGGGTTATCCGCATGGAACAATTCCTTCAATGCCTCCGCCAGGTCCCCGATGCGGCAGGCGGGAGCCTTTTTGACCATCAGATCGCCGGCTTTCGCGTTTTCAAAGGCGAAGACCACCAGATCAATGGCCTCGGCCAGGTCCATCAAAAAACGCGTCATGCCGGGATCGGTGACAGTGAGGGGCTGCCCTGCCTTGATCTGTTCAATAAACAAGGGAATCACCGATCCCCTGGAGGCCATGACATTGCCATACCGCGTGCCGCAGATCAAGGTTCCGCCCTCCGGCACGGTTCTTGCTTTGGCGATAAACAACTTTTCCATCATCGCTTTGGAGATGCCCATGGCATTGATGGGATACACCGCCTTGTCGGTGGAGAGGCAAACGATTTTTTTCACTCCGGCGGCAATGGCCGCGGCAAGCACGTTTTCCGAGCCGAGCACGTTTGTCTTTACCGCCTCCAGCGGAAAGAACTCGCAGCTGGGCACCTGCTTGAGCGCCGCCGCGTGAAACACATAATCCACGCCGTGCATGGCGTCCCTCAGGCTTTGCGCGTCCCTTACGTCGCCCACAATGCATTTGAGCTTGGGGCTGTGAAAGGTCTTGCGCAAGTCATCCTGCTTTTTTTCATCCCGTGAATAGATTCTGATCTCGCGGATATCCGTTGACAAAAAACGCGCAAGCGCCGCATTGCCAAACGAACCGGTACCTCCGGTGATCAGCAGCGTTTGATCTTCAAACATCACTTTGGTAACCAGCCTTCCTTTGCAATCGCCGGATGCGTTTTCTCCGGCCTGATACATCCTATTCAAAATAAAAAAAGTCGCCCGTCGTCAGCCGGGCGATGACGGCCTCACCGGGCGGAAGTTTTATATGCTTTCTGCCGGCCAATACTTTTGCACCAAGCCCAGGATATATTCCGCGCGCTGGCGGTATGTGTGGTCCTGCACGCTTTGGACGGCATTTTTGCGCACCTGAAGCCAGGCATCCCGGTTTTCCTTATAATACTTCACCATTTCCAGCGTCTGCTCCGGGCTTTTGGATACGGCCAGGTCGCGGCCGGGCACAAAGAGCTCGCGCAGCGCCGCGTTGTCATAAGACAGCGCGAACCCGCCAGAACCCAATATCTCAAATGTCCGCTTGGTGATCGTGTGCTCATGGTTTTGTGTCACCAGGTTGATAAAGGAGCTGTTGTAGCAGGCACACGTTTTTTCATATGGCAGGGACCCGTGGAAAAAAGTGACCGGAACATCGATACCAATCAAGCCTTTGATCAGCAGGCGATAGCCCGTGTCTCCATAGAAGTGCACCTGATAGCCGTTTTCCAGCAGCGGCTTTACGAGGGTTTTGACAGACGTATAGCGGTAATGGTCTGGATGCTGCTGGTAAAATTCCAAATAGCCATTGCCAATGAGGTTGATATAATAGCTGTCGTTTTCATAACCCGCAAGCGGGCGGTGAGCCTCTTGGCTGTACGCATAATGCATCATTTCGCAGGGAAAGTGCCTGGCCATAACAAATTCCCGCATCTGGGGGCACATGGTCAGCACCAGATCGGGCTTGGACCGGTAAATCAAATCCATCTCGATGCCATCCCCCAGCGTGGATTTGTAATACGTGCTGGAGATGCCGTCCGTATCCCAGTGGATATATTTCATGGATGAGGGGGCGCGTTTCCCCAGCACCTCCAGCACATCGGCTTTAAACTCTATCGGCGCGCCCATGGTCAAAATCAGATTCGGCTTTTCCCCTTCCAAAATAAGCTGAAGCGTTTTTGCATCAGGTATCTGGACCACTTTGGCGTCGCAGCCTGCCTGTTCAAACCCCCATTGCATATCGTTGGAGAAAATTCTGTTCCCCCAAATGAGTATCTTCATACCATCAGCCTTCCGTGCAATCAATCTAAAGGTCCGGCTTCATCCTATGAGAAAAGCGCTTTGACGTTGACACGCAGACCAGGCCACATGTGATTCGTGGTACGGCGGCGCTGCGTTCACGGCGGACCAGGATTGTTGGCAGCATCGCTCAACAGGCTTGGGCAAGATTGACATTCCGTCCCGCAGCATGATATACTTATACAATCATAGACTTCTGATTTAATAAAAGGAGAGTTGGCATCCATGATCCACATCATTACCGACAGCATGTCGGACATAAAGCCCGCGGAAGCTTCCGCGATCCGGGTTCAGGTACTTCCCCAGTGTATCCATTTTGAAGAAGAGACCTTTGAGGACAACGTCACGATCGACACGGAAACGTTTTACGCGCGGCTTCAAGCTGCCCAAAAGCTTCCCAAAACCAGCCAGGTTCCCCCGGGCGCGTTTTTTGACGCCTACCAAAAGGCGCTTGAGGCAGGGGGAGAAATCCTGGTCATCACAGGCTCTGCCGAACTGAGCGGCACCCATCAATCAGCCGTCATCGCCAGGGACATGCTCCCTGAAAAAGACCGAGATAGGATTCACCTTGTGGATTCCCTCAGCGCTTCCCTGGGCGAAGCCATGCTGGTGCACGAAGCGGCGCGCAGGCGGGACCTGGGCAAGAGCGTGGATGAAATCAAGAGAGCCCTTTATGTCATGATCCCCCGCCAGGTGCTGGTCGGGCAGGTGGAGGATTTGAAGTATCTTGTCATGGGCGGCAGGTTATCCTCCGTCGGCGCCAAGGTGGGCACCATGCTGCGCTTGAAGCCCATGCTGCGCTTAAACCATGGAAAACTGGAGATGGCAGGCGTCGCCCGGGGCTCCCGCAGCGCCTATGAATGGCTTGCAAGCCAACTGAAGGCGATGGCGCCCGATCCCGCGCATCCCTTGTACTTCGCGGGCGCCTGCGCCGGCAGGGCGCTGGACGCGCTGAAAGATCACCTGAAAGAAAAGGGGCTGCTGCCCCCTGACGCACGCACGATGGATATAGGGCCGGTAATCGGCACCCATACCGGGCCCGGCTGCATCGCCATCAGTTGGATACGGGCATAAGACACGGCGCGCCCTTAGGCAGAAAACTTTTTGATCATCCAGAACATTTTATACGATATGCTGCTTGTTTTTGTGCGGCTGATTTGATATCCTCATTATATATCTTTACAGAAAGCAGGAAAATAGATGTTACGTCGTTTGCTCGTCATCATGCTGGCGCTTTTCTTGCCTGTTTCCGCATGCCTTGCTGCTGAAAAAAACAAATACACGCCCTTTCCCAAAATACAGATTGTGAAAATGAACCACAAGGAAACCAGGCAAAAAAACGGCAGCATCATCGATGCCTTTTACCCTGTCACCGCAACGCAGCAGACAACGGATGAATTGAAATCCATCATCACCGACTATATCGCGAAAATTGCGCCCACACTGCCGCCCGGAAAAAGAACGCCCGAGGATTCAAAGCTGTACATCCGCTGTATCTATTCCCCCACAGGCGAGTCCTGGCTCAGCTTCCTTGTCCAGGCGCGAACCGTATACCACAGGCAACAGATGAATGTGGAGGCCACTTCGCGCACGTATGACATGGCAACCGGTCAGCAGGTTCATTTGACCGATATTTTCCCCGGCGGCAGCCCTGCCTGGGATGTGCTGGCCAAGACAGTCCGGGAGCAGTTGACCGCTTACTTCCCGGAAGACCCGGATCCCGCGGCGCTGGATGAGCTCGTGACCAGGGAATCACTGGAAGACGCGTTGTTTACGCTGGAGCCCGTAAAAATGGTGCTTCATTACCCGGCAGCGCTGCTTTATCCAAACCGCAGTACCCTGATGAATGTGAAAATCTATTACCGCGATTTGGAAGGCATGATGACAGAAGAGGCGGCAAAGCAAACCGACAACAGCAGCCGGCCCATGATCGCCCTGACTTTTGACGACGGGCCGCGTTATGTCGGCACGGTGGACCTCTTGGATGATCTGCAGTACTTTGGCGTAAGGGCAACGTTCTTTCTGATTGGCGACCAAATGGATAGAAACAGGGACGTGGTGCAGCGGGAGCATGATGAGGGCCATACAATCGCCAGCCACACCTGGAATCACTATGACCCCCGCAATCTCAAGACACAAGCGCTGTTCGAAGGCAAGGAGAAATTCGACCAGCTCCTGTCGGATATCATCGGTCTGAAATCTCTTTATATGCGCGCTCCCGGAGGCAGGTATCAGGAATTTGCGAAAGCAGGCATCGGCCTCCCGATCATTCAATGGTCGGCCTACAGCGGCGATATCTCGGCAACGGAGCACCGCACCATTTGGGATAAAGTTTCCGGAAACACAGAGAATGGAACCATTATCCTTTTGCACGATTCAAGGAACGTCACCGTAAAGGCGATGCCCAGAGCACTCTACGATATCAGGACGAAGGGCGTCTTTTGCGTCCCGGTGGAAGACTTGTTTGTGCAAAATGGCAGGGAGCTTCTGCCCAACGTCGTCTACATGGATGCGAACGGCTGGGTCAAAGAAAGCCAGTAAAAAGCCGCGTCATATGCCGCAGTGTAAATGCACAAAAACCTCCGGCGGACCGCAAGCGCATGATTGCAGCTGCGGCCCGCCGGAGGTTTTTGCTTTTGTGCACGCTTTTTTACATACTGGCTTCTTCCTGTCTGCCGGCCTTTTTCCCAAAGCCTGTGCCGGTATAACCGGCCGCGGCCGGTGCATCCTCCGCCTGCGATGCCTCCGCCCCTTCCCAATCAAATCCCATGACGCCCTCCACAAAAGTGCGGGCCACAAAGGGATCATACTGCTTGCCCGCGCAGCGCTTTACTTCCTCAATGGCCTCCTCCCGCGTGATGGGCATCTTGTACGTGCGGGGGGATATCATGGCGTCAAACCCATCGGCAACAGCAATAATCCTGGAAATCAGGGTCGCCTTTTCCCCCGCGATGCCTTTGGGGTATCCGGCGCCGTCCCAGCGCTCATGGTGCTCCAGAACAAACGGCGCAATGTGGGCCAAACCGTGCACAGAGTTCAAAAGCCGGTAGCCCACCTCGCTGTGGCGGCGCATTTCCCGTCGTTCCGCGTCGTTCAGCCTTGCGTGCTTTTCCAGTATTTCCTGTTCGATGCCGATCTTGCCGATATCGTGCATGAGGCCGGCCTGATAAGCCTGGCTTACCGCCTCGGGCCCCAACCCCATAGCCTTGGCAATTTTTTCGCTCAGCTCGCCCACATTCTTGGAATGCTGCATTTCCCTGGGGCTGCGCTGGTACAGTGCCTGCAGAATCTGGTTCACAGCGCGGCGGCGCATCTCCGCACCTTCCGTCAGCTTGTGGCGGTACATGTCATCCTCCGCCTGGCGGAAAACATCGCTGATGGATTCTGCCGCCGTCCGCTTCACCGCGTAGCCGATGGATATGGAGAACACCAGCATACCGGTGGACTCGCCGCCGATTTCCTCTTGTATCCGGCGGCAAATCGCCTCGGCCTCGCCGGCACCGGTACGGGGCAGAAGCACCACAAACTCATCGCCGCCCATGTGGTATATCGTCTCCGCGGAGCACACCCGAAGCAGCACATCCGCCGTTTTTGTCAGCAGCAGGTCACCCATTTGATGCCCAAACGCGTCGTTGGTAAGCTTCAAGCCGTTTAAGTCCGCCATGATCACGGCAAGGGGCAGGTTTTCACTGTTGTCGATGCGCATGATCTGCTGCTTGTACCGGCGGCGGTTATACAGCCCCGTCAGCTGGTCATGGTAGCTTAAATACTCGATCCGCTCCAGCCGCCGTTTCCGCTCGGTAATATCCCTTGCCAGCAGCAAAACGGATTCCTGGTTGATGGGCAGCAGCCTGCCTTCAAAATGCATGATCCGCCCTGACAAATCCAGCGAGTATTCAAACAGGCGCATCGTATTTTCCCTTAGGGCGGTCCGCACATGGTTCAGCATCGGCAGCCCTGTTCCGGGCGGGAAGGCCGCTGTGACCTGCTTGTCCAAAAACCGCTCGGGCAGAATATGCTGCTCATCCTGCCTGATGGAGGCATGATAATGGGTGATCCTGCCTTCCTTTGAAATAATGAAGAACAGGTCCGGTATGGCGTGAAGCATAGCCGTATTTCTCTCCTGGGCGCTGCGCAGCTTTTGTTCGTTGATATACCGCTCAACGGCCCGGCCCAGGGAATCGGCAAACAGCCGCAAGACGCCTTGCTCCGTCGTCGTCCATTCCCGCCGCGTGCGGCATTCGTCAAAGCCCACAAAGCCCCAGAACAACTCTCCCGCAAAAACGGGAAGGACCAGCAGCGATTTCATATCCTGCCCCATCAGCTGCCGCTTGCCGTCGCATTCGGCGGAATCCTCCATATGGACGGCATAAGCCCTTCCCTGCCGCAAGGCGGACAGAAATTCCCATGTGCCCGGCTCTTTCGGCTGGCCGGCCAGGGGGTGATCGCCAAGGGGAACAACGCCCGGCGCACACCATTGCGCGCGCTGGCTGACGGAACGGAGCGTTCCATCCCGGTAATCGCACTCAAACAGATATCCGCGGCTGGTATCCATGGCCTCCCCCACCAGCGCAAGCGCGCGGGGAATGATCCTTTCATACTCCTGCACGCCCAGCAGATCCTGCGTCAGACCGATGACAGCCAGCAGAAGCTTGTCCTTTACGCGAAGCTCCTGCTCAATGGCCTTGCGGTCGGTAATATCGGAAAGGATCACCGCCACCTGACCGGGAAGCGGCGCGTAAACGCGTATGCCAAAGCTACGCTTTTTCTCCGCCCAATACCGCTCAAAACGGGGCACCTCCGCGCCTTTGGCAGCCTGGTAAAGCGCCGCTCTCCAGCCGTCGTCCATGATGGGGAACACATCCCTTGCCTGCTGCCCCGGCAGCATCGACGCCGCCGGCAGGCCCACAGACTTGGCAAACGCCTCGTTGCCATGCAGGCATGCATACGCGTCGGGCGGTTTTCTTTCATCCGCCTCGAACACCGCAAGGCCCTGCTGCATTTGGGTAATGAGCAGCCTGTACTGCTCCTCGCTGGCCCGAAGCAGCTGGTGCTGGCTTCGCTTGTCCGTTACATCCGTCAGCTGGTAATGCACATAGCCCCGGTGCGCCCCAAAGGCGATCTTCCGTACATCCATCCACTGCGCAGGCCGGTCCGCCGGGAAGCCCGCCGGTATCCGCCGTGCCGCCGCCTGCTCCAAATGCTCCCGCAATCCTGCCGGCTTCGTCTCCATCCCAATTTGAAGACGCTCTGCCGCCGGATTGGCTTTTTTCAACTCCCCTTCTTCTGTGTACAAAAACGCCGGCTCCGGGCTGTCAAAATACATTTCATCCCAGCGCGCTAGCTGGGTTTGCATCAGGTCTTTCTTTCCCCCGCCCCACAGGGAAATCGATCCCAGGAGCATCAGGAATACAGGCGTCGGATCAAACATCCGCTCCAAGCCAAGCACCTGCCAGAGGACGCCCGGCAGCATGGATGCCAAAAAGAAGGTCAGCAGCAAGTAGCGCCGCTTTTCCGACGGATATTCCGCGGCACGATAAGCCGTCCAAAGGCAGCGCAGGCCGTGCAGCAAAAACAGGATGAAATAGCCGCACAGCACAAAGTACAGCGGCCCCTTTGACAGATACAAGGAGGCGTATCCGCCGATGTCCCGAAGGGATAATTCCTTGTAAAACAAGCCGTGATACGGATTCAAAGCAAACAGGAGCCCTATGACGGAAGCCAGGACAATCAAAGCGCCCGGCAGCCATCTGGGTCCCTGTCTCTTATTCGTCTGCCGGCGCACAAAAAGAATGCCCCAGGCAGGCAGCAGCGCCACCGTCCAAACGGAAACAGTCCTCAGCGCAAGCTTCACGCCCATATTGCCGGCCTGCATCTCAAGGTAATACTCCAGCGCGAATGCCGCACAGCAAAACAGCAGCATGGCAAACCATGCATACCCGTTTTTTCTCCCGTGCCGCCAGAAGCGAATACCCATATATATGTACAGCGCCGCCAGAACCGGGACGGTATTAACAAACAGCCGGATCAGGACGACGCCCATATCCATGAGACCGCGCCTCCTACAGCACAATGATTATGCATTTATTACAGATGCAATTAACACGCTATTAAACTCATTATGACAAGAATCCGCGCAGTTGTCAATCTTTAGGTCATGCAAAAATACATGACCAGATATCAATGTATCTATATATTTCGGAGGAAAAATGCAATAATTAATGCAAATACCTATCGCTTTTTTGCTTAATCCGGGCAATCCAAATTTTTTATGCGGGAAGGATTGACAGTCCTTCCCTTTTCTCCTATAATAAAAAACCCTGTTTCCCGTTCCGACCGAAGGGAGCTTTTATGGCATACATATCCGTTCAACACCTGAACAAAACCTTTACGCTGCGCCGCCGCGCGGAAAAAGGCGCTTTGCGCCTGCTCAGAAGGAAAAAAAAGACCATCCCGGCGCTGGGTGACGTCTCCTTTTCCATCGAAAAGGGAGAACTGGTGGGCTACATCGGCCCCAACGGCGCCGGCAAATCCACCACCGTGAAAATCCTCAGCGGCATTCTGACGCCGGACAGCGGTTCGGCCGTGATCGGCGGGCTTACACCCTGGCTTTCCCGCAAGGCCCATGTCCGCCGCATCGGCGTGGTGTTCGGCCAGCGCACCCAGCTTTGGTGGGATGTGCCCGTACAGGATTCCTATGATCTTTTGAAGGACATCTACCGCGTCCCGCAGGCTGAATACAAATCCCGCCTTGCGGAACTTTGCGGCGCGCTGGAGCTGGAACCGCTTTTGCATACCCCGCTACGCCAATTGAGCCTGGGACAGCGAATGCGTGCGGAGCTGTGCGGATCGCTGCTGCACAGCCCGGAGCTTTTGTTCCTGGATGAGCCGACCATCGGCCTGGACGCGGTCAGCAAGCTGGCCCTCCGCTCCTTTTTGCAAAAGGAAAACCAAGCCCATGGCACCACCATCCTGCTGACCACCCATGACATGAGCGATATCGCCGCGCTATGCAGCCGGGTAATGGTCCTTGGCCGGGGCAGCCTGCTCTATGACGGCAGCCTCCCCTCCCTGTTATCCAGATACGATACCCAAGGCTCCATCAAGGCCTGCTATCAGGACGGCCGGGCGCTGCCGGAATTCCCCGCCGGCGTTAGCGTAAGCCGCGAAGAGGGCGGCTGCCACATTCTCCAGTACGACAAGCGGGAGACGCCCACCGACCTGATCCTGTCGCTTTTGCAGAAGGAAGGCACCTTGAGCCAGCTGACCGTGCAGGAACAGCAGCTGGACCACCTGATTGCGGCCATGTACAGGGAGATGGCGCTATGAAAGAATGGCTGCGGCCCTATTTTACCGCCTTTAAGCTGCGGGCTCTTTTGGAAACCCAATACCGCGGCGCGGCACTGGGCGGGATCGTCACACAGATGGCCTTTGGCCTGGCGCTGATCTTTTTGTACCAGGCGCTGTACGCATCCGGCGGGGATACCTCGGTTCCCTTTTCCCAGGTGGCCACCTATGTCTGGCTGCAGCAGGCGTTTTTCCGTGCATTGCTTGGCAGCGACCCGGCCTTGGGCGAAGCGATCATGACCGGCGGCATCGCCTATGAGCTGTGCCGGCCGGTAAACACCTACTTTTACTGGTACCTGCGCACCCTGGCGCAAAAGGTGGTGGGCAGCGTCATGCGGGCCGTTCCCATGTTCTTTTTCGCGGCCATCCTGCCTTCCCCGCTGGCCATTGCTGAGCCCCACAGCCTTTGCGCCTTTCTCCTTTTTCTGCTTTCCCTCACATTGGGCTTTGGCGTGATCAGCGCCGTCGCCAACATTTTAAACGCGATCACCATGCGTACGCTGGACCCCAGGGGGATCGGCAACGTGGTGCAGATGATCTTCTTTTTTCTCTCCGGCAACCTCATTCCCCTGACGCTGTTTCCGCAAAGCTTTCAAACCGTCATCCGCTACCAGCCCTTCGCCCAGGCGTTGGATATGCCCATCCGCCTGTACACGGGCGGTTTCGCCGCCTACGAGGTGCTGCCGGCCCTTTGCGTACAGGTTTTCTGGCTCGTGATCCTCATTGCACTGGGGCAGGCATTGTGGCGGCAAAACCTGCGCCGCGTCACCATACAGGGAGGGTAAGAATGGATACGCTGAAATACGGCCTGCACGCCTCCCGCATGCTCCTAAAGAGTCATTTGCAATACCCCGGCTCCTTCTTCTGGCATACGGTGGCCATGGCCGCCATGACCGGCGGAGAGCTGGGCGCAGTGCTGCTTTTGTTCGGGCGCTTTTCTGCCCTGGGCCAGTGGAGCGGCGGGGAAATACTTATGTTCTTTGGCATGATGCAGTTTGCGTTTTCCCTGGTGGAATGGTTTGGCAGGGGGATCAGCAGCTTTTCACCCATGGTGCAGTCCGGCGGCTTTGACACGGTGCTGCTGCGGCCAAGAAGCGCTTTTGCGCAGGTGCTGTTCGGGCAAATGGACCCAAGGCGCCTGGGCAGCGCGCTGGTGGGCCTTGCGGCCATGGCCATGGCTACCCGCCTTACCGGCCTTGTATGGACGGCCCCAAAGCTCGCCTGCCTTTCCATCGCCCTGGCCGGCGCCTTTGCCCTGCTGCTGGGCCTGTTCCTCATCGAGGCCGTGCTCTGCATCTTTTCTGTAAAAAGCATTGAAATGATAAACATACTCACCTACGGCGGGCGCACCGCCTGCCAATATCCCATCGACATCTATCCCAAGCCCATGCGCGCGCTGTTCTTGTTCGTCGCGCCCTTTGGGCTGGCGCTCCATCTGCCCGCCGCCTATATCCTTGAAAAACCCCTTTTGGGGGAAGCGCCGTGGATGGCCTTCGTCTCGCCCCTGTCCGGCTTTGCCGTGCTCGGCCTGATGCTGCTGGTATGGCGGATGGGCGTGCGCAAATACAGGTCAACCGGCAGCTGACCCCTTTCTAATCAGTTTGAATTGTGGTATGCTTGTCGCATCCCAAGCGCTGGAGGTTTTATGCCTGCCATTACTGTTTCCGCCATCGTGCTCCGGGGCGTGAATTATCGGGACAACGACCGCATGCTCACCCTTCTGACGCCGGCCATGGGGCGGGTGGAGGCGTTGTCCCGCGGGTGCCGCCGGCCCAAGTCGCCCCTGATGAGCGCCAGCGAGGTGTTCTGCACGGGCGAGTATGTACTGTTTTCCCAGCGGGATAAAAACATACTGACCGCCTGTACGCTGCACGACAGCTTTTACCCGCTCCGGCTGGATTACGGCCTCTTGTCCTGCGGCGCCTATTTGCTGAACCTTACGGAAGCCGCCGCGCAGCCGGGCGAGGAAAGCGGCCCGCTTTTTTGGCTTCTGGTAAAAAGCCTGCATTGCCTGGCCTACGGCAAAGAAGACCGCCGCGGCCTTGTATCCGGCTTTCTTTTGCATTATGCCAGCTTGCTTGGCTACAAGCCCCGGCTTTACCACTGTGTCCACTGCGGGAAAAAGCTGGAGGAAGCAGAACAGGCATCCTTTGACTGCGACGCCGGCGGCCTTGCATGTTCTCTGTGCTGCCATGCAAAAAACAACCCACCCTTGACACAAGGGCAGGCAAACTGGCTTCGGACCGTTTTTCGGGATGGACCGGAATCCTCGGCGGAGCTTGCCGGCAAGGACGCCCCCTTTGACAGCCTGCGCTGCTACGTGGAAACGCGGCTGGAAAAACCGATCAAGGCCGGCCCGGTATGGGAGGACGCTTCACCCTACATGTAGTATGGCGCCCGGTTCAGCGCATCCTTGTAACCGATCTTCATGGTATAGATATATTCGACGGCCTTTTCCCCATTGGGAAGAGGCTTTTTTTCTTTGCGGACCGTATAGCGGCTCTTATCGCCCAGCACCGGGATATCCTGCACCAGGAGCTGGCACAATGTGTGCTGCCGCTGAGGTGAAAGCGGACGGAACCCGCGGGCTTCCAGCAAAAATACCACCTTCCGCCCGGCCGGCACCATCATTTTAAACTCCACGCACTCCTGCCGTATCGTTACCTGCTCAACATAGCGCCGTTTGCACCTGCGGAGGATGTCGGCAAGCTCCTGGTACAGCTCGCCGTTTCGCATTTTTTCCTGGCGAACGCTTTCCCGCTTCGTATGGCGCTTGTCGTGCACATGCAAAACCACGGCTGCCGCAAGGCCCGCGGCCATCAGCACCAGCAAAGTAATTTCCACACCCACGGCATTCCACTCCTTCACCGCCCTGGGCCGTCCGTGCGCAGGCGGCCCGCTGCGGTGGTCAAGATCTGGACTCCATATGGCTCTTGATGCAGTCGAAGGTTTCCTGGCTTAACACATGCTCCACACGGCACGCATCCTCCGCCGCCGTTTTCTCGCTGACACCAAGGCTGATCAGGTATTCCGTCAGCAACCGGTGACGCTCGTATACCGATTCGGCCACGGTCCTCCCCTGCTCTGTCAGCGTGATAAAGCCGCTACGGTCCATTTTGATATAACCATTCTCCCTCAACCGCCGCATCGCGTTGCTGATGCTGGGCTTGCTGAAGCTCATGGCATTGACGATATCGATGGAGCGCACCATTCCCTTTTCCTGGGACAGGATCAGAATAGACTCCAAATAATTTTCGCCGGATTCTTGCATTTTCATCGTTGATTCCTCATATTCCTATCGGGCAAAGCCTGAACTTTTTCCCAGTATACCACAAGATATTTCATATCTCAAGATTTTGGATCGGAAAACCCTTCCAAAAGCAAATCATTCAAGATTATGTAAAAGTGGCCAAGCGCAGAGCGCTTGGCCACTTTAGCTGAAAGCGAGGCTTAGAACTTCTGGGCGTTTACCTTTACGGCGGGACCCATGGTGCTGCTCAGGTATACGGAGCGCAGATAGGTGCCCTTGGCGGCAGAAGGCTTGGCTTTGTTGATGGCTTCCATCAGTGAGGCAAGGTTCTCCGTCAGCTTCTCCTGGCCGAAGGAAGACTTGCCGATGGGGCAATGCACGATGGAGGTTTTGTCCACCCTGTATTCCACTTTACCGGCTTTGATCTCGGCGATGGCCTTGGCCACGTCCATGGTCACGGTGCCGGACTTGGGGTTGGGCATCAAGCCCTTGGGGCCCAGCACGCGGCCCAGACGGCCGACGACACCCATCATGTCAGGGGTAGCGACGCAGACGTCAAACCCGAACCAGTTTTCGCCCTGGATTTTGGCAACGAGGTCTTCCGCGCCCACGAAATCGGCGCCGGCGGCTTCCGCTTCCTTGGCCTTATCATTCTTGGCAAATACCAGCACGCGAACCGTGCGGCCGGTGCCATGGGGCAAAACCACGGCGCCGCGGACCTGCTGGTCGGCATGGCGGGGGTCAACGCCCAGGCGGACGGAAATTTCCACCGTCTCGTCAAACTTGGCCTTGCTGGTCTTCAAAACCAGATCAATGGCCTCGGTAGGATCATACGCCTTGAGGGGATCGATCAGCTTTTTGCTGTCGACATATTTCTTTCCATGAGTCATGTCAAACTTTCCTCCCATGTGGTATTAGCGGCACTCTGTCCTCCCACAAATATACCGAAAAAATGACTGCGTCACCTTTTCGATGGAACCCTTACTCTTCTACCGTGATGCCCATACTGCGGGCGGTGCCGGCCACCATGCTCATGGCGGCTTCGATGCTGGCAGCGTTCAGGTCGGGCATTTTGGCCGTAGCGATTTCGCGGACCTGCGCCTTGGTCAATTTGCCAACCTTATCCTTGTTGGGCCTGGCGCTGGCGCTCTCAAGACCCAGTGCCTTTTTGATGAGCACGGGCGCGGGGGGCGTCTTGGTAATGAAGGTAAAGGTGCGGTCGGAGAAAACGGTGATGACCACGGGGATCACAAGACCCGCCTGCTTGGCCGTACGCTCGTTGAACTCCTTGCAGAAGCCGGGGATGTTGACGCCGTGCTGACCCAAAGCGGGGCCGATAGGCGGTGCAGGCGTGGCCTTGGCCGCGTTCACCTGCAGCTTGACGATGGCGGTAACTTTCTTTGCCATATAGATGGCACCTCCTACAAAATGTGGTCCTGCGGAACGCTTGGCGTTCCTCCCACCCGCAGCATAAGCTGCGGCAGCATGCGGTATAAACCGCAGCCTTCACGCCGGCATAGCCGGCGGTAAAGCTTAAACCTTCTCCACCTGGTCCAGGGCGACCTCCACCGGCATCTCGCGGCCAAGGAACATTTTGACCTTGACGTTCAGCTTCTGCCTGATGGTATCCACATCAAGAACCGTACCTGTGAAGTTCTCCAGCGGGCCGGAAAGAATGCGAACCTCTTCGCCAATGGCAATGCCAAACTCCACCGACTGCTTTTCGCAGTTGAGCATCTTCTCAACTTCTTCCTCCGTCAGGGGGATGGGCTTGCTGTCCGGGCCCACAAAGCCGGTGACGCCGCGGGTATTGCGCACAACATACCAGCTTTCGCTGGTTTCGATCATCTTCACCAGCACGTAGCCGGGATATATCTTGCGCTGGGACTTGACCCGCTTGCCATTTTTGATTTCAACGACATCCTCCACAGGAACCCTGGCTTCCATGATCAGGTCCTGCATGCCATTGTTTTCAACGGCCTTTTCCAGGTTGTCCTTGACTTTGTTCTCATAGCCCGAATAGGTATGTACCACATACCAGCAGGGCTCTTTTTTCTTTTCGGTCATATGGCTCTCCTAATGTTTCTGGACGAATAAGTCATGCAACCCATGCATACCGGCCCCGACCTAAGACGCCGGCATCAAGACGTCGGGGTAATCAGCCTCACAAGCTGCGAGGCGCCCGTGTCCAACAGGCCGATGACTACGCTCATGACCAGTATGAACAAAAGCACAATGACAGTATAGTTCACAAGATCAGTGCGTGTCGGCCAGGTGACCTTGCGCAATTCGTGCCACATGTTCTTAAACGGCGTGGCGACGCGGCCGGGAAGCAGCTTGAAAAAGCGCAGCACCCGCGCAAAGAAGGAAACCTTGTCCTTTTTGGCGTTCTTCTCGTCTGCCATGTTCTTCACATCCTCAGCATCGGTTGGGTCACTTGGTTTCCTTATGATCGGTGTGCTTTTTGCAAAAACGGCAGTATTTGCTCAGCTCAATCCGGTCGGGCGTATTCTTTTTGTTTTTCATGGAGTTGTAATTGCGCTGCTTGCACTCGGTGCAGGCCAAAACAACCTTCTGGCGAACGGCATTTGCCACTTTGGACACCTCCTGCCTGATTGGGGGTTAAAAACGCGCCCATACAATGTATCATATCTGACAATGCCTGTCAATGTTTCAACCCGCGCTCTCCCCGTGTGGGAAGCGGACGGATCTTACTGGGATGGTCAGCTTACTCATGTGGGATAGGCACAATGCCTGCGGAAGGAAACTTCCGCAGGCGCTTGAATTTCCTTACGCGATCACGTCAACCACGACGCCGGAGCCCACGGTGCGGCCGCCTTCGCGGATAGCGAAGCGGAGGCCCGGCTCGATGGCGATGGGGGTGATCAGCTTGATTTCCATATCGATGTGGTCACCG
>JAFADG010000047.1 GCA_023425025.1 Bacillota bacterium | reverse complement strand
GGTAAGCGCGGTATGTTTTGATACCTTTGCGCGCTTGAGCCAGCTTGCCGCCATGCGCCTGGCTTCGGCCTGGTAGAAATCCGCTTTGGGATCTTGGGCCAATTTCAACAGCCTTGCATAGCACGCCACGCCGACCACGGCTTTGGCCGACAGGTTGATATTGCGGGCCAGGTGCCCCGCAAAGTCGTCCGTGCACAATTGATCGCCGGGGTCCTCGCCGAATTTCATCAGATACTGTACCCACTTTTCCAGCAGGGGAAGGTTCTCCTTTGCCATTTCAAAGTTCCCGTCCAAAGCGGCTGCGGCATAGAGCATAATGAGCATATTGCCGCTCTCTTCCACGGGCATCTGATATCTTAACTCATAGCAATCCGCCTGCCCGGGATACAGGTAATAGGCCGGATGGATATCGCCGTTGCGGGTTTCGCCGCCTGTCAATACACGCCGCTTTGTTCCGTACACCTGGCCGATGGCCTGCGGATACTGGCCTACGTCATGGGGGGCAAAGTCATACGTCCACACAGGCAGCTTGGCAAAGCGCAGGACCGGGCGGCACATGGCGCGCACAAACTCCGGGTTGTACTTCAAAAACAGCGGTGTGGAAGGATAGCTGACATCCACCGTGCCCATGCAGCCGTTGGAATCGTTTTCCTTGCTCAGCCACACCATTTGGCCCTGCTCGTCGGCAATGAGCTTATGGGCGCATATGCAATGGCGGTAGGCCGCGGTGCAGATCAGCGCATAATCGTCGCCGCCTTTTTCCGCGGCCTCCCCGGTCAATGCCGCGTCAAACCTTGCGCAGCGCTCAAGCAGCGCGTCATGGCCCGCGTCAAACTCGCGGAGCGCATCCACAAGCGTTTTGCCGCTGCGGGCGTACCAGGCCTTTGTGGGGACCCCAAAGTAATTGATGGAGGCCACATCGTCATAGCCCAGAAGCAGGGAAACGGCTTTGCGCTCCCCGGGCAAAAGCTTTGCGAAGGAGGAAGCCTCCAGGCCATCCGCCGTGCATTTCACGTTCGTCCGGCCGGCCAGGTAAAGATAGCCCCAGTCAATGGTGATATGGTCCCCCGAATGGCAAAGCAGCTTTTGACGGCGCTGGCCCATGTAGCTTATACAAAGCCCGTCCGCGTCAAAAACATCCTGGGTCATATGCGGGCGCTCATCGCCGTCGTAGCACAGCTCGTCATACGCAGTAAAATAAAGAGCCGTCTCGTGGCTTTGGCCATCCACCGCTTCCAGGGCAATATCGATCATGGTGATGGGCGTGGAAAGCACATCGGGATCATCCAGCAAAAGAGGGGTGGTGAACGCGACAGAAAGCTTTACGCCATGGGCTTGCAGCACACTTTGGGTGGATGTCGGCGTGACGGTCAGGGACACGGTCTCCATGGCCTCGCCTTCGCCCCGCCCCAGGAAGCGGCAGGGCTTTCCGTCAATCACGAGCTTTCCGCGCAGGCGCTTTCTGGCGCCGGCCCAATGGGTCGTATCCGTATCCGGAAGACGGTCGGCTGCGCACCAAATAGAAAAATAGGGGTCGTTCGCCACCAGCGGCAGTGCGGGAAGGCGCATCAGGGTTTGCATACATACTCCTCCAAATCCATCAACCATATTAACGCTATCCAAGCGTTGAACACTGAATCAGCGGACGTTTATATCCTGCCTGTTGATTTGGAAACCACCAGGGAGGGCACGATGATTTCCCGTCTTGTGGTTTCTTCCCCGCATCCCTTTATCAATAAACTGCGGATAATGGAACCTGCCGTATAACCGATTGTATTATATGCATTGTTTATGTGCATGTCAAATACGCTTCATGGGACTGGATCGAGACCCTTGGCTAAAAGCAGCGCGCGCCGGCCGCTCCCGGCGATGGTCGTCCGGACATTGTTGCCGTGGCTTTTATGGATACAATTTTTCGCATTTTATGGTATACTATCTTCGTATCTGCATTGGTCGCCCTCTTTGGCTGCGTCATGGCCAAGTATCTGTTCAAGGTGAAGAAGCTGTTTCCGGGCATCAACATATGCACCCAGCTGGCGCACGGAGCACTGACGCTGATTTTCTCCTTTGTCATTGCCGCCCACTTGCCTTTCTTTGACGGAAACAACTGGCGGGCATAGGCGGCAAGGGACTGATCAACAAAACGGGAGGAGGACGGCTCGCCCGTCCTCTCACTTTATGCCCGCGCAAGAAAGGCACGACATCCATGAAACAATTAACAGAGAAATTTATCCGCCTGAAAACATCTGTCGGCGGCAACCGCGAAAAAAAGGGGTACGAAGACACCTTCGGCATGCCCCGCGAGGAACAGGCCCACATCACGCCGCCCAGCCGGTGGAATGCGCGCATTCTTGGCGAGCTTGAATTTGCGCTGAATCTCTCGGCGGAGGAAGAGGGCCGTTTTGATGCGCCCATCGAACAGGCGCTTGACCATTTGCTGCTTATTATGGCGCGGGAAGGCACGCTGACCGACGATGCCTGCGCCCAGGCGGAAGCAATGCTTCTGCCGCTTCATGATGCCGCCAAAGCGTATCAAGTGATCCTGATGGCCCATGCCCACATCGACATGAACTGGATGTGGAGCTATTATGAAACCGTTGCGGTGACCCTGGCCACCTTCCGCACGATGCTGAAGCTGATGGAGGAGTACCCGGATTTTCATTTTTCCCAGTCCCAGGGCGCCGTGTACAGGATCGTGGAGCAGCATGACCCGGAAATGATGGCGGCCATCAAGCAGCGCATTGCCCAGGGCCGCTGGGAAGTGACCGCCACCGAATGGGTGGAAACGGATCACAATATGCCGGGCACCGAATCGATGCTGCGGCACATGACGCAAACCCGCGATTATTTGACTTCTGTTTGGGGCGTCAAGGATTTTGAGATCGACTTTTCACCGGACACCTTCGGCCACAATATAAACCTTGCCGAGCTGAACGCCTTTGCCGGCGTCCAATACCTGTATCACTGCCGGGGCCTGAAGGAGGATTATATTCTCTACCGTTACCGCGCGCCCTCTGGCCGGGAACTGCTCGCCTATCGCGAACCGTACTGGTACAACGCCGCCGTCACGCCCCGCATTGGCGTGGGAATGCCGATCATCGCGCGCCGCTGCGGCGGGCTGAAGACCGGTCTGGCTGTATATGGGGTAGGCGACCATGGCGGCGGGCCGACCCGCCGCGATATCGAGCGGGCGCTGGATATGAAAACGTGGCCCGTTTTTCCGGCGATCCGCTTTGGCACGCTGCTGGACTATTTCAGGGCCGCCGAAAGTGTGCGGGAGAGGCTGCCCGTCGTGGATCATGAACTGAACTTCTTCGCGCCCGGCTGCTATACGACCCAAAGCCGCATCAAGCGCGGCAACCGCCACCTGGAAGCCGCGCTTACCGATACCGGTGCGCTTTGCGCCGCCGCCTCCGCCTGGACCGGCATGAAGCCCGCCGCACAAAAATCAGACAGCGCTTGGGAAAACGTGCTCTTTACGCATTTTCATGACATTTTGACAGGCTCCTGCGTGCAGGACAGCCGCGAGCATGCCATGGGCCTGTATCAGCAATCCATGGCCGTCGTCCATACCGAGCGCGACAGGGCGATGCGCTGTATCGCGGCAGCCATTGACACTTCCTCCATTGTCACAGAACCGGACGCGTACCGCTCCCAATCCGAAGGGGCCGGCGCCGGCTACGGCCTCGGCGACCTGTCAGGCGCGCCCTGCGCGGAAGGGGGAAGCGGCCTTGTGCGCATCTTCCACCTGTTCAATCCGCTTTGTCAGGAGCGCGACGAAGTGGCGGAGCTGACCGTGTGGGACTGGCTGGGCGATTTGAAACGGATATCCGTTGCCGATGAAAAAGGCAACCGGCTGCCCTGCCAGCTTGTGGATGACCAATTGCAGCAATATTGGGATCACAAGTATTTCCGCTTTCTCGTAAAAGCGAAGGTGCCCGCCCTGGGCTATACGACGATCGTGCTTTCGCAAAGCGAGGCGGAGCGTTACCCGACCTATTTCCAATCAAACGAGCGGGTATCCGCCCTATACAATGACTACAGGCTTTGCAACGAACATGTGGAAGCGCTGCTGGATGCATATACCGGACGCATCAATTCCCTGCGGGTAGACGGCACGGAACTGATCGCCGCCTCGCAAACGGCGGGGTTCACCTTTGTAGAAACCGAGGCGGTCACCTCCAGCGCCTGGCAGATCGGCCGCCACCTGCGCGCGCTGCCCATTGACCGCTGCACGGAAATCAGGTGGCTTGCACGGGGCGAATTGCGCCAAAGCCTGCGCGCCAAATACGAAGCAGCCCATTCGACGCTGGAAGTCGTGTATACATTGGACCGGGGCGCCGGCCACATACGCATGGATGTGACCGTTGACTGGCATGAAGTCGGCGGCAAAACCATCCCCGTGCTGGATTACCGGGTACCTCTTTCCTATCACGCTTCCCAATACCTGTACGATGTTCCTGCCGGCGCCATCCGGCGCGGGGATCTGGCGAACGATGTCCCCGGCCTGCAATACGGCCTGGCCGCCAATGAATCAGGCAAAAGCGCGATTCTTGTCAGCGACTGCAAGTACGGTTACCGCGGGCATGACGACGTGCTGGCGCTGACGCTGATCAACAGCTCCACAAGCCCCGACCCGTACCCGGAGCGCGGCATTCACCACATAGCGCTTTCCTTGGGCGCCGTTGAAGCAAAACCAGCACTCGCGCAGCGGACGGCGGACCTTTTCAATCACGCGATCAACTATCAATCAGGCACCACGCACACAGGCGTGCTGCCCATGCGCGCAAGCCTTATGAAGCTGGATTCCGATCATGTTGTTCCCGTCAGCATATCCACCTTGGACGATGGCGCAATTTGCGTGCGCGTTTGTGAAACGGAAGGGCGCAAGGGCAAGGCCCGCCTTGAGCTTGGCCGGCCTGTGCGCAACGCGGCGGTGACAGACGCGCTGGGCAATGCCTTATCCAATGAGGTTCATGTGCAGGGGACGCAGGTGGTTTTTGAAGCGGAACCGTATGCGCTGGCTGAACTGCGTATCCAGGCTGATTGACAAGGGCATCCGTGATCCCAAAGAAGAAAACCGGCAGCGCTATAGGCCAAAGCCTTCCCTTTCAGTGCCCCGTAGCCGAAGTGCCCAAGGTGTATAATTGATGATTATTGTCTGTTTCGGTGCAACATATGACCGGAACGCACAAGAATAAGAGCGAGCAGGTGTAGGGGCGATTAGCAATCGCCCGCATGTTCAAATCAAGCCAACTGAGGGGCCATTTAATCAGTGCTTACTCAAAGAGAAAGCCCAGCCCGTCAAAAAAGCTCCCGTTTGGGGAGCTTTTTTTGACAGGCTGGCCGCCGATTTTCATCGGCGGCCTTATCGTATCCCAAGCTTTCTCACCCAGAAATAGCCCTATCCCCGGAAAACGATACGAAGCAAGCAAAAAAACGGCGGATATGTTGTAGAAGCCTGACGGAACCGCAGGAGGGAGAAGGTCTGCGAATACAGCAGTTACCACCCCGTATCCAGTAAACCTGCCGGAATGAATCCTCCGTTTTCCTCCCCTTCCTTGGTAACACTTATTTCATTGGGCTCGCCAAAGGTCAGGATGAAATTGGCCGTTCCCGGCTGATTTTCATCCTGTATAAGGTGCCAGCACGCAAAGGGCCGCTCTTCTATGCGCACCGCCGTTCCGGCCGGAATGGCACCGACGGTTGCACCCATGAAATCACGCAGGACAGCATCTTCAAACAATAAAAACCTGTTGGCTGCCGCCGCCTTTGGCTCCCCGCCAAGGCCCTTGATCACCATATATCCCGTATTGCCATCCCGCATGCGCACATGGGCCCATGATCCCATCATGCCCAGTATTTCCGCAGGCGTGCCCTGGGGATAGCTTTCAATGACCGCGGCACCGGAGCCAGCGCCTTCATATAAATCCAAGGCGGCTTCCCCGGCCACACGGCCCATGGGCGGCAGCCATTCCATGCCGCTGTAATTGCTGCTGAAATCAAGGAACTCCGTCTTGACCCATCCGCTGACGCCCTCGACAATGACACGCGCCCAGCCCTTGTGATACGCCTGGGGAAAAAGCCGCACTACACGCACGCCGCTGTAATATTTGCCCAGGGATTCGCTGTTTACATCCGGCGCGGCACGCAGGTTCAAGCGTCTGGCAGGATCCTCGCTGTAAATCCAGGCATCATGAAGATTGTCGGTTTGGCATACCGCGTCAAAGCGCATCCAGCCGGCCCGGCCATCCGCGTAAACCTGCAGCCATTCTCCGTCCTGGGTGATGCCCAGCACTGTAACACCCGAAAAAGCGTCCACCTGGGCAACAGGCGTGCCGCCAACGGATGGCGATGCATAAACAGGCTGGCTGCGCTTTGAGCCTGCAGTATATACCATACCGATTCTTCCCCCCGCAGCAAACTGTTCCGCCCGCTCGACGCCTATGCGCACATTTTCCCTGGCCAGCCATCCTTCCTGGTCCGCCATCCGCACCTTCACATAGCCATTGTTCTCCGCCAGAATATCCACATCGATGCCGCTGAAGTAGCGGCCAATCACTTTGCCGCCTTGGCCGGGACCGTCCAGCATCAAAACAAGCGGAACTTCGCCGCCCCCATCCTGATAATCCTCTATGCCATTGGCCGTCACGCCTTTCGTGTCTTCCGCCAGCGCAACGCCCAGGGTCAATAGCAATACCAGGGCAAGGCCCAATATTCTTTTCATAAAAAATCCTCCTTACCGTACGCGTACTGATCCGCTGCCTGCAAAATTGGCGATTAGGCAGATACAGGCAAACTGCTATACAGTAAACGCAAAACCGTTCCAAATCCATCCAGAAGAAGCTGCCGTTTTCCGGTCATTTTGTATATATCGCGCGCAGCATGATAAAACGGCGAAACGGCAATAAACATCACGCTATGCCATCACCAAGCCGCATGATATAATGGAAAATAACTGCAAGGAAAACCGGCCGGGCATATGCAACCATGCCCGGCCCAAACAGCGGAGGGAAATCATGCACCGGCAAAACGAGAGCCTGTACAACCTGCCTTTTGAGATGGCGGACGGCTGCCTTGCAAGGAAAAGCGAATCAGAATTTCTGCTGACTGTTTCAAATCAGTCGGCGCGCCTGTCCTTTGCGCCTTCCCATGCGGCAGGCGTACAGCGTACCGGCGATGCTGTATACTGCCTTTGCGTCTCCCAAAAAACCACAGAAATCCGCTGCAACGACCGCCTGTGGATTTTGCCGGAGCAAAACACGGCCGGCATTACCGTTTACATCATCGGCCAGGGGAAAAAGACCGCGAGAAGCCATGCCGCCGGGGTCGAGGTCATGCTGGAGCCGGGCGAATATACCCTTATGCTTTACCCCGCCAGGCCTGTGTGCAACATTCTTGGCGATACGCTTTCTCTTGTGTTTGAGGGCGGCGATGTATTGGAGAAAACCTACGCCTGCTTCTATTGGGATACCCTTGTCCCCTCCGTCATCGAACAGACAGACGCGCGGGAGTATCCCGTCAGCGCAGGCTATGTGGTAAGCACGCTGCAGCCCGGCGAGTATGCCGGCACCTATCCGGATGTGGATCATGAGTTCCAGTGCAAGGGCCGGCTGGCCCTGCCCGGCGCCTGCGAGCTTTCCGTTGTAGAGCGCATGATGGGCCTGCAATTCAAAATGATGCGGGAAGACCCTATCGGGCTGTGGCGCAACCCTTGCGCTCTGCAGCCGGGCGGAGCGCGGGAATACCATGTGCGCAGGGATAGCCTTGACCGCAGGGAAAACGCGGAAATGTTTCTGATCACAGGCAATGTGGAAATTCTGGAAACCGCCTGGCTGTATTATGCGGCGACAAAGAACAAGGTCTGGCTGAGCGCCCACATACAAGACCTGGAAGGCGCAGCCTCCTTATTGGAGCATCTGACGGACCGCAACGGCAAACTGTGGTCGGATGTTTACTATGAAGACCAGGTCATCAAAGACGGTATGGAGTGCATGTCCGCCGCGATGGCAGCCCATGGGCTGCAGCGGTTGGCGGAGCTGGAAGGCCTGCTGGGCAGAAAAGATCAGGTAGACCGCTTCCGCAAGCTGTCCCAAAGGATTGCGGGCACGCTTGCAAAGCCGCTGCCCGATGGGTTCTGGGATGAAAAAAACCTGCGCTTTGTCGATTGGATCGACCGGAGCGGGCAGGCACACGACCACATACATCTACTGGCCAACTGCCTGCCGGTATTGTTCGGATACGCTACAAAAGAGCAGGCCGACGCGGTAAAATCGCTGATTCAGGAGCATTTCGACGAGCTTCAGCGGTTCCCGACCTTTTTGTCCCCCTGCATCGCGGATTATACGCCAAGCGAAATCGGCAGCGGAGGGCCTTATGATTTGTGCGCCGCCGGACGCTACTGGTGCTGGGATTCCGCCTATTGGGCGTCTTTGGGCCGGGGGGATGTGCTGCTTGGGCAGCTGATACAGGTGGCCCGGCAGGCGGAAACAGACAAATACCGTATGGGCGAACGGTACGACATGAACCATGTGTATTACCAGGATGATAAGAACTGGCACGGCGCGCCTTACTACTATGAGTATCCCTGCGTGTTTACCTGGGTGCTGATACACGATTATCTCGGGGTCTCCTGCGGCATCGATACGGATCTGGTGCTCTCGCCTTTGCTGACCTCCTTTGGAACGGTACGGCTGGACGTCCATCAGCTGACATACGAATGTGCTGCCGGTTTTTTTGCATTATGGAATCAATCAAATAAAGCGCGTACCTTCCAAGTAAATCTTGGCGCCCTATGCTCCGGTGAAAAATGGAAGGCTCCATTTACTTGCTCCCTGGCAGCAGGGGAGCGCCGCATATTTGATTTTTAGTGATTCGGTGTAATGGGTGGTTCTTTGACAAGCGTGAAAGGCAGGCAGCAATTGCCTGTACAGCGATCCCGCAAAACAAGTCTTCCCGTCCTTTACCATTATTGCCCTTTCATCCGGCACAGATCCTGTGCCTCCACCTGCTTGACTTTGACACCGTGTCGCAGTTTATACTCATCTTTGATGAACATAAACAAAAGCGAGGTAAGCTTCATGTCCATGGAAGAATATTTGGGAGACATTCAAAAACACCACGCAAATATGTGCAAGCAAATTGGAAAATGCGTCGGCAAAGAAATCAGCATGAAGGTATTGGCAGAGCTCCCAGCGCCCACAGGCGACGAAACGCCTGTGGAGAGGGCAAGCTGGGCCGCGGAGGTGTCCCGCTGCCTGGAGAAATCGCTCACCCCGGAACAGGTGATTCTGGTCCGGCAGGAATGCGCGTGCGTGAAGACAAACAAGTATTCCGCCTATAACCAAAGGTATTTTCCCAAGCTTCGGCAGGAGAATCCGGAGGATGAGGACTATTTGCGGGCTGTCGCCGCATTTTTGAGCGGCCGGCCGCGGATCGGCAAGCGGGTGGAATATGCGGATGGCAAGCTGATCACCTATATGGGCGAGGGCAAGCAGTGCGGCTGCCTTGTGATAAAGGGCGGCTGGGAAAAGCCGCCTACTTTGACCTGGTGCCGCTGCTGCCAGGGCACGTTGCACAGCATCTATCAATTTGTGTTCCCCGAAAAGACATGCCATATGGATATCGTTCAAACGCACGCTACCGGCGGGGATGATTGTGCTTTTGCCGCCTGGTATGAGGACCGGCGGTAACGGAAGACCTTACGCCCCTTCCTCCAAGAATCACCTTTCCCAATCTTTTGGTTGATGTTATAATTGGTTCCAGAGCACCAATTGTTGTGATCTGGAGGAAGGCGCCGATGCATACCAAAGACTCTTTTGTGCAATTAAACGGTCAGGTGTTTTACAAGGTGGAAAACAGCCAATGGCTTACGCCCTTTTTCATCAACGTGGTGTCTGCCTGCGACGTATGGATTTTCCTGTCCTCCCGGGGCGGGATCACCGCGGGCCGGCGGGATGCCCAGGGCGCCGTTTTCCCCTATGAAACGGATGACCGCCTCCACGATCAGAGCCACACCGGTTCCAAGACGATCGTAAGGGTCGGGGAAGCCTTGTGGGAGCCGTTTGCGCACACGTGCCTTAACAAATACCGCATCACCCGCAGCATATACAAATCCGCCCAGGGCGTAAGCGTTCTGTTTGAAGAAATCAATCATGATTTGCAGCTTTGCTTTTCTTACCAATATGAGAGCAGCGAACGGTTCGGCATTGTCAAGACGGCGTCTCTTGCAAACCTCGGGGAGAAGGCCGTGGGGGCGGAGATCCTGGACGGCCTGGAAAACATACTCCCCTGCCATGTGAACGCCAGCCTGCAAGCCACTTCCTCCACCCTGGTGGATGCCTACAAGGCCAGCGAGCTGTACCCCGGCAGCGTCCTGGCCACCTACGCCCTGACCACCCTGATCAACGACACACCCAACCCCATAGAGATCCTCCGCGCCAATGTGGCCTGGACCGACGCGAAAAAGGCGCGGATCGCGCTGAGCTCCAGGGTGGTGGAGGCCTTTGTCCGCAACCAGCCCTACCCCTATCAGGAGCCGGCCTACGGGTGCAAGGGCGCATACTTTGTGCAATACGGCGAGGCGCTTTCGCCAGGCGGCCGGTGCACGCACCGCATCGTGGTGGACCACGGCCTGGATCACTGCGCCCTGGTTACGCTTGCGAATCTTTTGAAAGCGCCTGTGGATCAAGCGCTGGAAGCGGATATTCAAAACGGCCGCGAGCAGCTTTTGCGCTATGTGGCCATGGCGGATGGCGTGCAGCATACCGGAGATGAAACCGCAGCCCATCACCACTATCTGAACACGCTGTACAATGTGCTGCGCGGCGGCATCTTTGCCGATGCCTACGCTTTGGATATCGGCGATTTTCTGGATTTCGCCCTGACGCGAAGCAAGGCCGTCGGCAGTGACGAACAGTTTATACAAAAAGCCCAAAAGTGCGAAACCATTCACCAATTGAAGGAAGCATCTGAAAACGATCCGCCGGCCTTGCGCCTGGTATTGGAATACTTGCCCTTAAGCTTTTCCCGCCGGCACGGCGACCCCTCCCGGCCCTGGAACCAGTTTCAAATCAAGCTCAAGGACGAACAGGGCAAGCCCGTCAAGCGCTATGAAGGCAACTGGCGCGACATCTTTCAAAACTGGGAGGCCCTGGGGCTTTCCTTCCCCTGCTACTTTGAGCACATGATCGCAAGGTTCGTCAACGCCTCCACGGCCGACGGCTTTAACCCCTACCGCATCCACCGCAACGGCATCGACTGGGAACGGCCGGAGCCGGACAATCCCTTCAGCGGCCTGGGCTACTGGGGCGACCATCAAATCATCTATCTGCTGCGCCTTTTAAAGGGGCTGAGCAGCCATTTTCCCCAAAGGCTGCATGCGCTTTTGCGCAAGCAGGTCTTCACCTATGCCAACGTGCCCTATATCATCAAGCCTTATGATGAGATTTTGCAGGACAGCAAGCATACCGTCGTGTTCGACAGGCAGCGCGACAACGAAATCACGGCCCTTTGTCAGGCCATGGGCACCGACGGCCAGCTGGTATTGAAGGACGGCAGCGTCTACCGCGTGAACCTGATGGAAAAGCTGATCGTCCCGCTGCTTTCCAAAATGGCCGGCCTGCATGGGGATGGCGGCGTGTGGATGAATACCCAGCGCCCCGAATGGAACGACGCCAACAACGCCATCGTGGGCATCGGGCTTTCGATGGTCACCGTCTACCACATGCACGCGTATGTGGAGCAGCTTATGACGCTTTTACAAGAGGAAGACGGCAGCTTTGCCGTATCCCGGGAAGTGGCGCAGTGGCTGAAAACCTCCCTGCAGCTCATGCAGGCGCATATTGACAAGCCGGCGGAAGGCGCAAAAGACCTGCTGGACAAGATGGGCCGGGCGTTCTCCGATTACCGCGCCAACGTATACCACAACGGCTTTTCCGAAAGCACAACGCTTTCCGCCGCCGACATCCAAGGGTGGCTTGCCTGCTGCAAGGATTTGCTGGACGCCTCTGTTGATAAGAATAAGGGCGAACTGTTTTCTACCTATAACCTGCTGAAAAATGACGACGGCGTGGAGCCCATGCGGCACATGCTGGAAGGCCAGTCGGCCGCCATTGGCGCGGGCCTTGTAAAGCCTGGCGATATCGGCGCATTGCTTGGGGAGATGGACAAAATCCTGGGCAGCGAGCGCCATGGCGCCCATTACCTCTATCCCAGGCACATGACGGTGCCCTTCTTTCAAAAGAACAGCTTCACAGCCTCCCTTCCTGCCGATGGCCTGATCGTCTGCCGGGATGAACAGGGCACGCTCCACTTTGGCGCGGGCATGACGACGCAAAAAGCGCTGGAGCAGGCGCTTGAAGCATCTGAATACAGCGAGGCAGACAAAAAGCTCCTGCTGGCGCAGTTTGAAAGCCTGTTCGGCCACCAGCGGTTCACCGGCCGCAGCCAGGTCATGTACAAGTATGAGGGCATCGGCTGCATCTACTGGCACCAAAACGCCAAGATGGCGCTGGCCATACTGGAGCAGGCGCTTTCCTGCCGGCACGACAGGGCCCAGGCGCAATCCGTTTTGCAGGCCTACCGCGATGTGATCAGCCATTTCCTCTACCGCAAGGATTCCGCGGCCTGCCAGGCCATCCCCATCGAGCCCTACTCCCATTCCTCCTTTGACGGCAAGAGCCAGCAGCCGGGCATGACCGGCCAGGTCAAGGAATCGGTGATCATGCGCAGGGGCGAGCTTGGCGTGATCGTGGAAAACGGCCAAATAAAATTTGATCCCTGGTTTATTGCCCCGGCGGAGTTTGACGAAAAGGGCTGCCTGTCGCTCACGGTATGCGGCATCCCCGTCCGCTACGTTCCCGGCGAACAGGGCGATGCGTCCATCAATATCCGTTACGCCAGCGGGAATACGGCTCATGTGGCAGGCGCTGCCCTTCCCGAAAGCATCAGCCGAGAAGTTTTCCATCGCAGCAAAGACATTGAAGGCATCGATATTCACTATTGTATCATTGGAAAGATTTGATCATACAATTGGGGGAGGAATGAACCATGCCGGTAGCAACCCATGAAATATACTGCAAAATGCTCGACAGTGCGCTTGCCAACAAGTATGCCTATCCCGCGATCAACGTCGTATCCATCGAGTCGGCCAACGCCGCGCTTGCCGCGTTTGCTGAGGCCCGATCCGACGGGATCATACAAATCTCCATCGGCGGCGGCAAGCACGCCTCCGGCAGCAAAATCGGCAGCACGGCCATCGGCGCCATCGGGCTGGCCAACTATATCCATTACGTGGCGGAATATTACGATATCTATGTTGCGCTGCATACCGACCACTGCCAGCTGAACAAGCTGGATGAATTTGTACGCCCGCTGATCGCGGAAACAGCCAGGCGGCGCGCGCTTCATCAGCCCAACCTGTTCCAAAGCCACATGTTTGACGGCGGGACCCTGCCCCTTCAAGAGAACATCAAGGTGGCCAGGGAACTGGCGGCTTTATGTGCCCAGAACGATATCCTGCTGGAAGTCGAGGCCGGCGTTGTCGGCGGTGAAGAGGATGGCGTGAACCACGACGGCGTACCCAAAGAGAAGCTTTTCACCACGCCGGAGGATATGCTGCGCTTCTACGACGAGCTGGGCGCCGTCACAAACAACCATTTCTTGCTGGCGGCGACCTTCGGCAACGTACACGGCAGCTACAAGCCCGGCAATGTGAAGCTCAAGCCCAAAATCCTGCGGGACGGCCAGGAGGAATTGAAGCGCCGCCACGGGGACGACAAGAGCTTCTACCTTGTATTCCACGGCGGTTCCGGGTCTACCAAGGAAGAGATTTCTCAAGCTGTTGATTACGGCGTCGTCAAAATGAACATCGACACAGATACGCAGTATGCTTTTACCCGGCCCATCGCCCACCATTTTTTCAGAAATTACGACGGGGTGCTGAAAATCGACGGCGAGGTCGGCGTGAAGAAGCAATACGACCCGCGGACTTATCTTGCGGCCGCCGAAGCAGGCATGAAGGATAGGATCAGGGAAGCCTGCGACGACCTGCGCTCCACAGGAAAAACACTGTATGCAAAATAAGCCATCACACGCGGCACATTGAAAAAACTTGCGTGCTTGTACATTTCGTGCTACAATAAATCGCAAGAAGCCCTGTGCAGATTTGCATGGGGCCTCTTTTGTGCGTGCAGCACAAGGGTATGTTAAGGAGGCGCTGCCATTTGGAAAATATTCGTTATGATGCCATCGTGATCGGCGCCGGCCCGGCCGGTATTTTTACCGCGCTGGAGCTGGCCGCACAAAAACCCGAAAGCCGCGTGCTGATCGTGGACACGGGCCGTGCCATCGCACGGCGTGCCTGCCCTGCCAGGGCTACGGGCAAATGCGTACATTGCGATCCCTGCGCCATCGTACACGGCTGGGCCGGCGCGGGCGCCTTTTCCGACGGCAAGCTTTCCCTGAGCGACGAGGTGGGCGGCCATATCAGCGATTATATGGGGCACCCCAAGGCGCAAAAGATGATCCGCCACGCCGACGATATTTATCTGCGCTTCGGTGCGCCGCAGGAGGTTCACGGCCTGGATGACCGCAAGGTGGAGGAAATCTCCTACGAGGCCAGCCGGCACAACATCAAGCTCATCCCCTGCCCGGTGCGGCACCTGGGCACCGAAAACGCCGGCGTCGTGCTGGAAGCCATGCATGATTACCTGGTGGGACAGACGAATACCACCTTTGCGGAGCTGACCACCGCCAGCGATATCCTGATCGAAAACAACAAGGTGGTGGGCGTGAAACTTAATCCCAAGCGGGGCGAGCCCTACACCGTGTTTGCCCCTTACGTGGTGGCGGCCCCCGGCCGGGGCGGCGCGGCATGGCTGGCGGCGGAAGTCGGCCGGCTGGGCCTGCGCACCCAAAACAATGAGGTGGACATCGGCGTGCGGGTCGAAGTGCCCAACGCCATCATGGACCATCTCACCAGGCACTTATACGAGGCCAAGCTGGTTTATTACAGCGACACCTACGAAAACAAGGTCCGCACCTTCTGCATGAATCCCGGCGGGGTCGTCAGCGAGGAGCACTACGAAGGCGGCATTGCCGTGGTCAACGGCCACAGCTATGGTGATGAGAAAATGCGCACCGGCAACACCAACTTTGCCATGCTGGTGTCCACCCGCTTTACCGAGCCCTTCAACCAACCCATTGAGTATGGCCGCTACATCGCCCAGCTGGGCAACATGCTGACCGGCGGGCCCATCATGGTCCAGCGGCTGGGCGACCTGCTGCAGGGCCGCCGCACCGATATCAGCCGGCTCAACAAGTCCACCACCATTCCCACGCTGACCACGGCGGTGCCCGGCGATTTGAGCTTTGTATTGCCGCCAAGGCATTTGACAAGCATCGTGGAAGCGTTAAAAGCCTTTGACCACCTGGCCCCGGGTCTGTACAGCCGCAACACGCTGCTGTACGGCGTAGAGGTGAAATTCTACTCCAGCAAGGTCATGGTGGGTAACCAGTTTGAAACGCCCATCCAGGGCCTGTACGCCATCGGCGACGGCGCCGGCATCACCAGAGGATTGATGCAAGCTAGTGTGACGGGTATTGCCGTAGCCCAGGACATCGCGGGGAAGATGCAGTAACGAATATTGGAACGGATTTGCGGGGAGGGTGATTTTTGAAAAAATCACCCTCCCCGCACCCCTTCCCAAAAACTTCAAATACCTATGCTGTTTATGGCAAGGTTGAAAATCTCATGCTTTATGGGCGATGATGGTAAATTCGCCGGGAAGCTTTCGGTCCTCAAAATTGGGATGTTCGTTGAACGCATGAAGAACAAAGCCGGATCGGATGACGGCGTTGATAATCTCGCTGATTGTATAGTATCTCAGAGAACATTTGGGGAAAGCCGCCTGTTCGTCCTTTTCAAAAAAATGCTGGTAAGCCACATCCCCCGCATGCAGACGGTCATCAAAGTAGTCTCCTTCTGTTTGCGGCACGCTCATCATGGGTGAGCCCTTCAGGTTGATTTTCCGAAAGGGATGAAAATCGCTCAATATCATTTTTCCGCCGCGCTTTGCAATGGCGTACAGCTTATCCATGAAGGCGTCCAGGTCCGCAAAATAATGCAGGATGCCCCCTTCGGCGTACACGATGTCAAAAAGGCCGCCATACCGCGCAAGGCCGGCTTCCAGAAAATCGCCAATGACATATTGAATGCGCACCTGCGCGCAAGCCGCCAGTTCCAGCGCATACCGTGCGTTTTCCTCGGAGATGTCAAAGACCGTTACATCCGCGCCCAGCAGCGCCAGGGGGACGGCGATCCTTCCGTTGGAACCGCATGGATTGGCAATTTTAAGACCGACAATGTCTTCAAAGTATTCTTGGTGGTAACGGAGCCTCGCCTTTGGATCCTTTTTCAGATAGGCCGCCTTTTCAGAGGGCGTCCCCTGCCTTAACCAAAACTCATAAGCCTTATATTCCCATGCCTTTTTGTTCGCAGCACTTTGCTCACTCATTCCCTTTTCTCCTTATGCGTCCGGCCACACTTGCCTGCTTATTACTTTACAGCGAAAACACTTTCTGCACAAGGGCCTCGCCGCTGGGCGCAGCCTTCCCGCGCTTCAGGTATTGACATCCGGCCCGGGCCGTGGTATGCTTTGCCCAATTTACAAAAAGGAGGCCAAAGCCGTGACGGAAAACAGGAGCAACATGCCCTATCTGTACGCGTCCGCTTACTATTACGTTGGCGGGCTTTGGTCTCCATGCGCAAAACGCCCAAGTTAGGCGGAGCAAAAGCATGGCGGCTCAAAGCCCTGGTTGGCTTTGAGCCGTTTTTGTATTTTGGGGAGGGTGGATCATGGATCAAAAGTCAGCACGGGAAACAATCCAGCGGGACGCGGCGGCCATGTTTTCAGAAGACGGCGTATTTGACAAGCTGGCAAGCGGCAGAAAATTGAAAATCAAATTTGGCGCCGATCCCAGCCGGCCCGACCTGCACCTGGGGCATACGGTGCCGCTGCGCAAGCTCAAGCTTCTGCAGGACCTGGGACATGAGATCATTTTCGTTATCGGCGATTTTACCGGCATGATCGGCGACCCGACCGGCAAAAGCCGGACCCGACCGCCGCTGACCTTTGAGGAAACCCGCAAAAACGGCGAGACCTACTTCCGCCAGGTAGCCAAGATACTGGACCCCGAGAAAGCGACGATCGTATACAACTCCCAGTGGCTTGGCGCGATGAACTTTGCCGATGTGCTGCACCTTTGCGGCCAGTACACCGTGGCACGGATTCTGGAACGGGATGACTTTGCCGCGCGCCTTCGTGAAAACCGCGCCATCGGAATGCACGAGCTATTGTACCCGCTGATGCAGGGCTATGACTCGGTGGCGCTCCACTGTGATATCGAGGTGGGCGGCACCGACCAGACCTTCAACCTGCTGGTGGGCCGGGAGCTGCAGCGGAGCTATGACCAGGCCCCCCAGGAGGTGATTACCTTCCCCCTGCTGCCCGGGCTGGACGGGGTCGAGAAGATGTCCAAATCCCTGGACAACTACATCGGCATCGATGAACCGGCGGAAAGCATGTTTGAAAAGTGCATGCGGGTGCCGGACGCTATCCTTGGCGATTACTTCCGCCTGACGACGGATATTGGCGATGATGTATTCCTTCCGCTGATGGCATCCGACATCCGCGCGGCACATGTGCTGTACGCCATGACCATTACAAGCATGTACCACGATGCAGAAAAAGCGGAACAGGCCAAAACCCGGTACAGAAGCGTGGCAGCAGGCGCCGCGCCGGATTCCGTGCCGGAGGTCACGCTAGCGATAGGCCCCCTGCCCCTAACAAAGGCGCTGGTGCTGACTGGCCTGGCCGCCTCCACAAGCGAAGCCCGGCGGCTGATTGCCCAGGGCGGCATCGCGGTGGATGGCGAAATGGTTACTGATACAGCGCACGAAATCGTAGGAAATGCGCCTGTTCTTCTGCGGCGGGGAAAGGCGAGGTTTATGAGAATTCTGTTTGAATGAGCATTCTTATTCTTCACAATTAGAGGTTTTCCGGGGTGGGGTACGGGGAGGGGCCCTTTTGAAAAAGGGCCCCTCCCCGCATAATCATCCGTCTATCCGCTGCCTCGCCGCCTCGTACATCAGCACGGTGGCGGCGCAGGCCACGTTCAGGGAGGAAGCGGAAGAGCTATCGCTCATGGGGATGGTGGCCAGCACATCGCAGCCTTCCTTGAAGGCGCGGCACAGGCCGTCGGTCTCATTGCCGATCATGAGCAGAGTCGGGCGAGAAAGGTCCACATCTGCTATACTTTTTTCCTTGTGGGCGGAGGTGCCTACCACCTGGAAGTCGGGATACTTTTCCTTCATTTGCGCGATCCAGGCAAAGATTTGCTCGTTGTCCGGTATGCGGATGGCAGGGGTATGAAAGAGGGAGCCCATGGTGGATACCACCACATCAGGGTCGTACAGGTCCACCGCGTGGCCGGTGAGGATCAGCCCATCCACGCCCATGGCGTCGCAGGAACGGATGATGGTGCCCAGGTTGCCCTTGTTGGAGGGCCGGTCGAACAGTACGTACAGCGGATTTTCAGGCTGGGGAAGGCGGGTGAAGCTGTCCTCCCGCATTTTAACGACAGCCATCAATTCCGACGTGTCCGTTTTGCCGCTGAGCTCCGCCATCAGGCCCTCGGGAAGCTCATAGTTCACATCCGTTTTCACAGTCTGCAATATCTCCCTGGCCCAACCCGACAGGGGCATGTCCGGCGTATATATAAAAGAAGAAAAGGCCCAGCCGTTTTTGATGGCCTCATTGATGTTGCGCACGCCTTCCACAAAAAATTCAAAGTACCGGTAACGCTTGTTGCGGTTGGTTTTGAGTACCTCAAACTTTTGATAGTCGGCGTTTTTGGAATAAACCTTCACAATCTTCATCAGATGGCACGCTCCATATATACTGTTGGCAGAGAAATGTATGTATCAATCGCGAGGCTGCGTCCCGGCGCGGCTGCCGTTTCCATGCAGGCCGCAATATTTCTCCCTGCTGATGACATAGCAGTATTCCTGTTTGCCCTTTGTAGTTTCCTCATGCTCCAGCACCTCATCCAGGGAGAAGCCGCTTTTTACGAGGCATTTCTGCGCCCGTATATTGTAATCTTCCGTAATGGCATAGATCAAGTCTGTTTTGCTGTTTTCAAAAGCGTAGCGCAGCAGCATTGCGTTGATCGCGGCGCCCAAGCCCCTGCCCCAATAGGCTTCCTCATAAATGGTCATATCGATGCGCCTGACGTTTTTTTGAGGATGCTTCTTGACAAGCCCGGGCAGGTTCATCTCCTGAAGCCAGCACTCGCCAACCGGCAGATCGTTTACGGCAATGATAAACATAACCGCCTTTTTTGATATGCTGCCGTATATACTGTCAACATCGCCCGGTGCGTTGACAGCGATGTCATCGCCTTCACACCAGTATAACACGTTGGTCCGCTGATTCCACTCGTATAAAAGGGGCAGGTGCGCATCAGTCATCGGCAAAAGCTGTATGCGCCATTGACCAACCTCCAAAGTCAGCGTTGTGTGATGTGATTTGATGATTTCCATGGATGAATGACCTCCGTTATGGTATGGGCCCGCATCATAGAAAGTGCTATCTGCCCATCAGCCGATTGTACGCCTCCATCAATGCGATAAACGATTGCTCGTCGCCGCCGGCGTCGGGGTGGTAAAGCTTTGCAAGCTCCCGAAATTTTTGTTTGATGGCAGCCGCGCCTGCGTCGGCGGGCAAGCCCCATTGAAGCAAAAGGTTCGTGTCATATTTTTTACCGCCGGGGATATCGCTTTCATTGAACATCTCGCTGTAGACAAAGGACCAATATTCGCCGACCACTCGCCGAAGTGTTTCATGGTCCATTGCCGCCAGGAATTTCAACGGATACTTGGCCTTGCCGGTCCCCGTATCCTGCAAATCAAAGAACAGATCCCAGGTCAAAGACGGGGTCTTTTTCAAAGCGCCTGAAAACCGGATCTTCTGCTCGATCCGTTTGAGTTCCCTCAACCTTCGCTTTAGCCCGACAACATTCATGCCGCTCTCCAAATAGCCGCAGCCTTCCGGCGCCGCGAAAAGATCATTTCCATGTTCTTACAGGATTATAACACGCGAAACCATTTACAGTGCCGGAAAGGTATTATATAGTAATTGTAGATGGAATGCAATTTTTGCGCAAGGAGGGAACGTTACAGTGGAAAAGCAAATAAGCGGTTCCAATACTGCAGATCTGAACGGTCTATATCGGTTGGGTAGGATCTCCGCGCTTGTTCTGGGTGGGCTGCCATCATCACTGTTCTTTATACGCTCACCGGCGCTTTGCCAAGCGGGCCTGAAGGGTGGCTTATGCACCTTGCCAACCACACGGGCGTATGGTGGGCGATCCTTGGGCTTTCCGTTCTGACGGATTTTCTTTTTCTGCCGATTGCATGGGCGCTTTACATTGCGCTGAAGGATTTTCAAAAACACATCATTCTCGCGGGCGTTGTTTTCTTGCTGTTGTTTATCTTTATGGATTTGGCCGTCACCTGGCCCAACTATGCGTCCCTGATTCAGCTTGGCGGCAGGTACGCCCAGACCGCCGATGAGGCGCTAAGGGCCCCGGTCGTTACCGCCGCGGTCTACGCGTATGAGGTTCTGTCCTCCTGGCTGTTCGGCGTCTATACGATCCTTGTACCGGCCATCGGGATCGCCCTGTGCGGGATCGCCATGCTGCACGGGGCCTTCGGCAAGGCTACGGCGTACCTGGGCATCGCCACAGGCGTTCTGGGGTTCATTTCGGTCGCCGGCCCATTCTTCCTGCCCACTTTGGGCATGACGGCAATTATCACATCCGTCTTTACGTTACTATGGATTGTTCTGGCCGGCCTTACGCTTATGAAGCTTGGCAGTGCCAAATGGGTCGGGAAAGGCCCGGCGACATAGCATTAGGCTTTCCCTTCCTTTCCTTTTCCACGTCCGTATACAGCCTGAACCGGCCGGCTTCTTCCCGCAAAGCGGCGGCCTGGGCGGACATATGATGACGCTGGTGGCGGAGTTTTCCTCGGAGGCGGCCGCGTTGGTCTGTACAATGGCGGAAACCTGGATAAGCCCCTGGCGGATCTGGCCGATGGCGCTGCTCTGCGGAAGACTGCTCGATTTTGTTAAGCCCATCATTGGATAGAGCCGACCTTACCATAACATTTTGCGAAATTTCAGCCGTCGCCAAAGTAATCCGCGAACCGTCGGCAACCGAAGCCACAGAGCGTTTGATCAGCTCCGCGGTCTGCTTGGCGGCTTCCGCCGATTTGGAAGCGAGGCAACGGACCTCGTCCGCCACTACCGCAAAGCCCTTTCCGGCAGTGCCGTCAGGTCGATATCGGTGATCGCGACGCCCATAAATTTGCCGTAAGCGTCATACATGGGGACGATGCCGCCACCATATTGCTGTATGATTAGCAACGAGCCATGTGTGAGAACGTTTAGCATTTGGTATTAGAGATAGAGTGGCTTAGGATAGGCGAAACCCGCCACACGCTTGATTGCATGGTGACCAAGCCCGGAGAAACCAACAAGACTTGCATCCATATCTCGTTATCGTCGATCAACCTTTGGAAGAAGCCGAGACTCTTTGTATGCCTTACTTTTCTGTCGAATATTTGGGTGTCATTGGAACACATTTTATTTGGTCATAAATACAGAGGCATCTAAAGCCCGATGGAATTAAGAAAATAAGAAGCAACCATTGCTTTCCAAACCATGAGAATTCGGATTGCTTTTGTCGCTTCCAATTTTTTATTTGTTACGGCTCTACACAGGTTTCCAATTGTGCGGCGGGCAACGAGTTCAGGTCAATGCCGATAGAAGATGCGGGTGCTTTGGCGGCGGGAGCGTCAGCCACGGGCTCACTGCTTGGGGAAGCGCCGCTATTTCGAAACGGATTGCCGCCGGACGCTGCCGGCGGTGCGGTTGCGGCAGATGCCTTAGGCACTGTGTTCCCGATAGTCGGCGTATCCGGGTTGCCCAGGGCAGCGGCATACCCCGCTGAACCGGCCAGGCCATCCACGCTGCCCAATACGGAAAATAGCACCGCAGCCGCGACTAAAACCACTGCCAGCGCAAAGAAGCCTCTAAATGGTTTCATCATGATCCTCCTGATAATAGCTTATGATTGCGAGCTAACGGCCGTACCTTCTCGCAGTGCCCTGCGTCTATTGGCGCGGTCCGACCACTTCTGTGCCACTACGCCTGCCAGGATGGAGTCGCCCGCGTTGATTGGCGGACGGCCGAACCCGACGACGAAATCGATGGACAGGAACAGTGTAATCAGCTGATACGGCAAGCCCATCATTGCCAGCAGCAGCAGCGAAGCCTGGATATTGCCGCCGCCCACGCCCGCCACGCCAATGGAGCTGATTGCCGTGAACAGCACAAGCTGGATGCCAAATTCCCATGTCCACGGGTTTTGCCCAAGCGCCAGTGCGACGATAGTCGCCAGCATCGCCGGGTAAAGGCCGGCGCACGCATTCTGCCCGATGCAGGTGCCCAGCGTGCCGGACAGGTTCGCCGTTTCCTCGGACACGCCCAGATCCTTTTGGCTCTGTATCGTCAGCGGCAGCGTGGCGAGGCTTGACATGGACGTGAGCGCGAACAGATACGTGTTCGCGGTCTTCTTGAAGTATTCCTTCAGGTTCACGCCGCTGATGATCAAGATGAGCACGTGCATCAGCGCGATGGCGGCGATGCCTGCGTAAAACGCGCCGATGAACCTGCCCAGCGTCAGGAACACGCGCCAATCGTTGACCGCGATCTGCATGGATACCATGCTGATGACGGAGAACGGTGTAAAGGCGATCACGAAGTCCACGATGGTGCCGATAATTTCATAGAGGATCTCGATGCCCGTCTCGAACTTTGCCGCAAGGTCCTCGTTGTACTTGCGCACCGCGATGGCCGACGCGGCAATCAGCACGCCCAGGAACACGATAGGCAGCGCGCTGTTGGAGGAGAGCGCTTTGAACAGATTATTCGGGACGATGTTCAATATGGTATCGATGATGGTCGTAGGTGTGTTCGAGGCCGTGCTGGTGACGGAGAGCGCCGACGGGTCCAGCCGGAACAGCCGCACAAACGCGTACCCGATCGCGCCGGATGCCGCAACGGTGAACAGCAGCACGGACAGCACGCGCATGCTGGACTTGCCGGATTCGCGGTTGACACCGGCCTTGATGAATGAACGGATGATGGAGATCAGCACCAACGGCACGACAATGAGCTCCAATGCTTTGAGGAAGAGCTTCTCGGGAATGTCGATCCATTCCAGCGCGACGTTCACGCCTTGCGCCGCAGGCACGCCCATGCCCCAGATGCCCTTGAGGATGACGCCGTACACCGCGCCCAGGAAAAGAGCAGCAAGCATGGTAATGCCAAAGCTCGGCTTCTTTGCCGGTTTTCCGTCCGCGTCCCCAGCGCCGTAGCGTGTCCGCCTGAATAGTGCGAGCGCGGCCATAAGCGCAAGAAAGATGATCACCAACGCGGCTGCGATAACGGCGCCCAACGCCGAAATCCCATTCAATAGATAGTCCCCCCAACATTTTGTTTTGGATCAGGCATAATCCCCGCGGCATGGCAGCCGGAAGGGGCACGGCGTACCGTGCCCCTGCTGCCCTTGCGGAATTGTGGGTTATTTCAGCTTGTAAGTCAGCTGTCCCTCAAAGAACGCGTCCAGGAAGCGGATGATATTGTTTTCCTCGCGCCGCCCGGGTACGGAGAGCCGGAAGGCTTCCAGGTAGGAAGCGTCTTTGTAGTAAAGCACGCCTTCCTTCGGTTCGTCCGGCGCATATTCGGCCGCGTAGGGCACGGGCTCGGAGGAGCCGGTCACGATGTTGCCAAACGTGTCCGCCGTGCTGGCCGTGCCGAACAGCGGCGCGGGCTCGCCGTCCTCGTTGACGTTGTCCCTATTGTATCCGACCAGCGTCGGCACGCCAATCTTGGTCAGCTTGCGGCCCGCGATTTCCACGTCCTCGTCCGCCACGCCCAGCTTCACGCTCAGCGTGTCATGGGAGGATGGGAAGGCGAAAGAGTTGTAGTCTACGCCGAAATAGGTCATCAGGTTTGCGTACAGCCGCTGGAACAGGCCGCTGCCCGATTCCGCCGCGCGGATCATGGTGGTGCCGCTGATACCGTCGATGCGCGGGTCGTAGACATAGATCGCATTCACGTCGTAGGATTTTGCGATCAGGTTCAGCGGGGCCAGGAAGCCCTTGGAATAGGGGCACCACGCGCCGCCGAAGTAGATGGCGTAGTTGCCTTCGCTCTTTAGGATGCGGACGAGTTCCGGATAAGTCACGGTGTGGAAAATGTGATCGGGATCCGTCAGGTTGTTGTAGGTCACAGAATAGCCCTGCCCGTTGAAGGTGCTGACGAAATCCTGATTGATCACACCCCAGATGTGGCGGAAGAAATCAAACTTCTGAAGGCCTTCCGGCGCTTTGCTCAAAAGATCCCACACCTTGGCGGTGAATTCCTGCTTGGCGGCCGCATCCGTGAAATCAACTGTCTGCGCGTCCAGAAAATCAACCACCGTGTTTTTGACGCTGTCGCCCACAAGCTCCTTGCGGATGAGGAGCACGGAAGGGCTGGAAATCGCGTTCAGCGATGCGATTTCATTCGAGAGCTCCGCACCGCCCTTGACGGCAACCGTATTACCGCTGGTAAAAGCAGCCGGCGCGTCGGAAGGTACATTCAGCGTATCATACAGCGTTTTGTAAAGATTCGTTGTTGTTTTGCGGTTGTCGCCGCTGCCGTAGCCCGTCAGATCGGTGCGGATGTCCGTGTCGTACTCTTCCGCCGGGGTAGGGAAGCCGTATTCGGCGAGCCGCGCTTCGATCTGTACGCCGCCGTTGAGCTTGAAGTCAAAATTGTATACCGCGTTGATGAACGCGTCGTCATCTTTGACCTGCTTGCCGTTGGAATCCTCACGGTAGGTAGTGTGTGCCGCGGCAATTGCGGCGGCGGCCTGGTTTACACTATCCAGTACATCGGCGGTCTTTGCCTCCCACTCGCCGCCAAAGACGATGGCATAGTAGCCCAGATCCTCTTCCTTCTGGCTTTGGAGCAGGTACTGAAACTCCTCATAGAGGAGCGTCTGGAACGGATGGTAAACGGGAACGGTCACACCCCGCTCGTTGATGGTCTTTTCAAAAAAGGTGCGGTAATAGTACGGCTCGCCATCCGCCGGATACGCTTTTTCAGCAGTCAGGCCATATGCGTCAACGAAATAGTCATACACGTCAAAATTGCCCGCGTGGACGCTCTGCGTCAGGGAACCGGCAAGCGCAGCGCCAGGCAGCAGCGAGGCGAACAAGATGGCGCCAAGCATCACGGCAAAGGCACGGCGCAGGATGGATACGGATTTTTTCATGGTGTGGTCTCCTCCCTAAAATCGTCACTCATTATTGTTTTATGATCACGGGTTTACTTTGGCCGGAAGGAAACCATAACATCGCGGATACGCTTTGGAAGACAAAAGAATCCGCAAGATGCCGTAGCTGTGCGCATTCACCTTATTGGCCGGAGCAGGCGCCACTTTAATTACCCCCTATTCATATAGGAATAATTGATTTTAGCATTGATTGCCAGCGTTGTCAACCATACGGGAACAGTCAAAATGATGAATTTCTTGCTGCTTCATAATGGTATGTTCACAAAAATGCGATCCATTTCGAATAAAAGAAAGAGCGGGCTAATGCCTGCGTAAAACAAGGAAAGATAGAAAGCAGCCAAAGCAATCCAAACCTTGGGGGTTTGGATTGCTTTGGCTGCTTCGCTTGGGCTATCGTTTATTGATTCAAAGCCATCGTTTCAAAGTGTAGGTTGCCAAAAGTGTTTGCCAAAGCGCAACGCACATCAAATGCATGCAGAAGCGCTTGATCCTGACTGCTCTTTCGTTGTCACCAGGCGATGCACGCCATGCGTCCGCCGGCGCCTCAGCGGCCGCGGTCTGCCAAATGCTCCGCCATGACCTTCAGCAGGCTATGGGTATTATCGCAGCCATGCTCCCAATACATGATACCGCCCAGCTCCTTTTCCAATACATAGGCGCACTTGTGCCGGATGGATTCGCTGTCGTCATAGCTGAGAAACTCCGAACCGTTAAAGAGGAACGGCGCTTTCGCTGTGTCGTCCCAATGGCGCGTCCAGCCGTTTTTGCCAATATACCCAGTTATCAGCTCGCCATAGCCGGGGCCGAACTCCCCGGCGGTGTCGGCGGGCTGCAAAAGCCCATAGCCGATGTCCGGCACGCCGCGCCAGCGCCGGGAATAAAACGCCGCGCCAAGAATCAGTTTTTCCAGGGGCACGCCGGCGTCGTGAAACAGCTCGGCCGCCGACGCGGCATCCCGCCCCGGCGTGTCCCCGGCGGAGGGGTACAGCGCGCTGTGGTGCCCGGCCTGGCGGCAAAAGCCGCCGCGCATGTCGTAGGTCATCAGCTGCACATAGTCAAGGAGGGCGGAAACCTTGTCCATTTCCGTATCGCGTACAAAGTATTCTCCCGCCCCGGCCGCGATGGATACGATTCTTTCTCCCGCCGCCTCCCGCAGCGCTTTGAGCAGGTGGGTGAAGTTTTCCCGGTCTCTTTCGTCCGCGTCGATCCCGGCCTGGCTGCTGCAGGGGTATTCCCAGTCGATATCCACGCCGTCCAGCGCGTGCCTGTCCAGTATTTCTTCCACGGACAGGGCAAAGGCCCGCCGGCCGTTTTCGGTCATGGCCATGGCGGAAAAACCGCCCGCGCCCCATCCGCCGATGGACAAAACGGCTTTGAGGGAAGGGTTATAGGCGCGCATTTCCTTTACCTTATCAATGTTCCCAAGGCCGCTTATATCCGCAAGGCCGCCGCGGACGGTGGCAAACGCCAGGTTGATGTGTGTCAGGCGGCAGGCGTCCTCCGGTGTGACCGTGGGCAGCGACCGGTTTGTCACGTAGCCCAGAATGAGCGGTTTTTGCATGGTTTTCTCTCCTTTGGCTTTTGCTATACCCGGTAGATTTGGTCAAACGTCACGCCGTAGCGCAGTACGCCGTATACCTTGTTCTCCACCTCCAGGCTCATGGGGTCGGTTTGAGAAAGCTCGGGGTTTTCCCTGATGCTCTCCCGGGAGGGGAGCACGCCCATGTACTTTTTGTACATCTGCCCGAAATAGGACAGATTTGTTATGCCAAGGTATTTCGCGGCCTCGGATACGTTGAACTGCTTTTCCAGCATCAGGCTCCGGGCCAGGGCACAGCGAAGCATGTTGATATAGCTGATCACGGTCATGCCTGTGTAGGCGCGGAACAGATGGCAGAAATAGTACCGGCTCATGGCCACCTCCCGGCAGATGTCATCGAGGGCGATGGGCTCGCACAGATGCTGGCGTATATAACGCAGGGCCTTCATGATATAGGCGCTGCGCTTGCTTTCACCCCCGGTTTCATCGGCCAGCACGGTCTTTTCGCTTTTTCTGTACAGCCGCACAAACAGCGAAAGCAGCAGGGACAGAACCTGTGTTTTATAGTAGTTCTCGCGTTCCTTCAATTCCCATATAATTTCCTTGCAAGTGCCGGCCAAATCATCCTTTGCCACCAGCGTCGCGTGGAGGTTTTCCTCCGGCAGCCCATGGGCTACCAAAAACGCGTGGTCAACAATAATGCAGTAATATTCGCAGGTTTGCGAATCGGCGCGGATGGTATGGATCACATTGCTGCCAATAACGGCCAGCTCGCCTTCGCGGAAGAAGTGCTTGTGAGACCCGGCCAAAACATGGCCTTCCCCGGCAAAACAGTACAAAAGTTCGATGCCACTATGCCAGTTTGTATAAATCGAACGGCGCGTGCTGGCCAAATAATCCGCATGGTGAACCACGGGGAAAGCGGGGTCGTCATAGATCAGCTCTTCATACTGCATGGTATCCTTCATTTGCGCCTCCCGGAAAAATAGCAAGATAGTGAGAATCTAGCACAATATTGCCTCTTCCAAAACCGCTTCTGTCTGGTATTATAATAAATAGATGGAGATCGCGCAATACATGCCGGCGATAGGGCATGTTTCTTGGTATTTTTCCTGAAGCTGCATAAAGGAGCTGTTGCCATGACCACCAAGCGTCCGGCCTCTTTGCCGGCACCCAGGCCAAAGAAGATACGCCCCAAAGGGAATTTCGATCTGCTGCTTTTTTGCGTGCCGGGGATTGTGATCACATTTATTTATCATTATCTTCCCCTGTACGGCCTGCAGATCGCTTTTCGCAGGTTTTCCGCCCGCCGGGGCATCTGGGGCAGCCCCTGGGTGGGCCTGCAGCATTTTCAGCGGTTTTTCAATTCCGCCGACGCCTGGCAGATCATCTACAACACGTTTATACTCAGCGCTTATTCCATCGCCGCCAGCTTTCCCATCGCCATCGCGCTGGCGCTGATGCTCAATTCCTTTCGCCATGCCCGCTACCGCAAGCTTATCCAGGCCGTGACCTACGCGCCGTATTTCATATCGGTGGTGGTCATGTGCGGCATGCTCATCCTTTTCCTTTCTCCGCGGGTGGGCATGGTGAACACGCTGATCAAAAGCCTGGGCGGGGAAGCCGTCAACTTCATGGGCAAGCAATCCTACTGGCGGCACATTTATGTCTGGTCGGGCGTATGGCAAAGCACGGGCTGGAACTCGGTCATCTACTTTGCCGCCCTGTCCGGCGTCAGCCCCGAATACCATGAGGCCGCGGTGGTGGACGGCGCATCCAAGCTGCAAAGGATACGCTACATCGACCTGCCCGCCCTGGTCCCCGTGGCCACCATGCTGCTGATCCTCAACTGCGGCAGCGTGCTGTCCATCGGCTTTGAAAAGGCCTTCGCCCTGCAAAACGATTTGAACCAGGGCGTTTCCCAGATCATTTCCACGTACGTTTACCAGGTGGGCCTGATCAACAACGATATCTCCTTTTCCGCGGCCATCGGCCTGTTCAATTCCGCGGTGAACGCCGTACTGCTGGTGAGCGTGAACTGGATCGCCGCCAAGGTATCCGAAAACAGCCTGTGGTGAGGAAGGGGGGAGAGGGTATGGAGATTTCCAGAAGCAGGTCCGCCGGGGACCGGATATTCGATATCATTTTGTTTATCCTGCTGACGCTGGTCTTTCTGGTGGTGGCGTATCCGCTGTACTTTATCATCATCTCCTCCATCAGCGACCCCGTTCCCGTGGCCCGGGGCGAGGTAACGTTCTACCCCATTGGCTTTACGCTGGACGGCTATGCCCGCGTGTTTCGGGAAAGCACGGTGATGCGGGGTTTCGCCAACTCCCTGCTGTACGCCGTGGTGGGCGTGACGGTCAACCTGCTGGTGACCCTGCCTACCGCCTACGCCCTGTCCCGCAAGGACTTTTTTGCCGGCAGGCCCATCATGTTCTTTTATATGCTGACCATGTTCGTAAGCGGCGGCCTGATGCCCACCTACCTGGTAGTCAAAAATACCGGGCTGATGGACAGCATGTGGGCGCTGATCATCCCGGGGGCGGTGACGGTATACAACATGATCGTGGCCAGGACCTTCTTCAAAACCAATATCCCCCAGGAACTGCTGGAGGCGGCAAAGCTGGACGGCTGCGGCAACACCCGGTTTTTTCTGAGCATCGTGCTGCCCCTGTCCGGGGCCATCACGGCCATTCTGGTGCTGTATTACGGCGTGGGCCACTGGAACTCCTATTTCAACGCGCTGCTGTACATCACCAACCGGAACAAATGGCCCTTGCAGCTGGAATTGCGCAGCATCCTTTTGCAAAACTCCCTCAGCCAGACAAAAAGCGTGATGACCGCGGCGGAGCTGGCGGAAAAGGCGCGCCTGGAAGCGCTGGTGGAGATGATGAAATATTCGCTGATCATCGTATCCAGCGTCCCTGTCATGATTCTCTATCCGTTTGTGCAAAAGCACTTTGTCAAGGGCGTGACCATCGGTTCCGTGAAGGGCTGAACCGGCCGGGAACCATGGTCCGCCACAAGGGGCGCCGCAAAACGGATTGGAATAGTACGAAACGGAAAAAGGAGGAACCCATCATGCCGAAAAAGATCCTCTCCCTGGTCCTGGTGCTGGTCATGCTTGTTCCTGCCACCCTTGCCCTGGCGGAAGAACGGGCCCTGGAAGGCAACCTGTATGTGACCGGGCTGCCCATTGTGAAGGAGACGGAGTCCTTCACAATGCTGGTGGATGACAGCGGCAAGGCCGAAGACAAGATCATGTACCCCATCCTGGAGGAACAGACGGGCGTCAAGGTGGAGCTGATGCTCTTCCCCTACGAAACAGCCAGGGAAAAAATGAACATACTCATCAGCAGCGGCGACTATCCCGATGTCATCGGCGGCTGGCTGCTGGGCGAGAACAACATACTGACCGACGGCATGCTGGAAGGCCTGTACATCCCCATCGACGAGCTGATTGAAAAGTACGCCCCCAATATGCAAAAAATACTGGAGATCCCCGGCGTGCGCCAGGCCATGACGCTGCCCGACGGGCACATTTACACCATCCCCTACGCCATCGGCGAACCGCTGGTCACCTTCCTGCCCTTCATCAACCGCGACTGGCTCAAGGCGGTGGGCATGGAAATGCCCAAGACCACGGAGGAGCTGCGGACGGTGCTGCGCGCCTTCAAGGAAAAGGATCCCAACGGCAACGGCCAGGCCGATGAAATCCCCTTCTCCGGCGACCCCAACAACCTGAACTTGGGCACGCTGGCCGGCTGGTTCGGCGTAAACGCCACCGGCGCCGGCGCCAATCCCTACTACGCCATGGTGGACGGCAAGCTGGAGTTCTCCGCCAACAAGGAAGGCTTCAAGGAGTTCATCAAATACTTCTCCAGCCTGTACCAGGAAGGGCTTGTGGACCCCGAAATCTTCACCCAGGACCTGGAGATGTGGAAATCCAAGGGCAAGCAGGGCCTGTACGGCGTATCCATCGCCTATGGCGCCGGCGATTTCTATGACGTGGACGTGGCAACCGGCACCACCCCCTACGATCCCCTGCCCGTGCTCAAGAGCGATTATACCGACCAGCCCATCTTCCGCCGCAACAGCTATGGCGTGACCATCTTCCGCACTCAGGTGGCCATCACGGACAAGGCCAAGAACCCCGCCACCATCATCCGCTGGTTCGACAACGTGTTTGAACTGGACAATTCCGTACAGATTCAGGCCGGCCTGTTCGGCAAGCGCGTGGAAAAGCTGGGCGAAGGCCAGTACCGTTCCCTGGATGAGCTGCTCATGAGCGAAGCCGACAGAGAAAAGTACGGCTGGGGCAACATGTTCACCCAATCCCTGCCCAAGTACTTCCCCACGGACCTGAAGATTCTGCCTGTGGAAGGCCAGCCCGAAAAGTATGACGAGAAAAAGACAGCCGACGCCCTCTACGAGCCGTACCTGGATGAAACCATCCCGCAGGTGTGGGTATCCGACCAGAATGATATCGACCGCGCCGGCGTGCTCTCCACCGACATCAACAACTACGTCAAGACGAAGATCGCCGAATGGGTGAGCGGCGAAAAGGACATCGAGGCCGAGTGGAGCGACTATGTGGCGCAGCTTGACAAGCTGGGCTTGCAGGAGCTGACCGAAATCAAGCTCCGCGCCCTTTCCAACGTGAAATAACCCCGCTTCTTGCCCAGGGGCATGGGAAAGCCATCCCATGCCCCTTTTTTTGGGCACATGACCATTACAAGAGGGAGGTGCCGCTGCCATGACAGACAGTCAGGAGAAGGAACCCCGGGAGGATGTTATCAACCATAGCCCTGTTTCAACGTATGTACCCCCCCACGAGCCGGCGCTTTTGCGGCGGCTGGAATGGTTCCGGGATCAAAAGCTTGCGCTGATGGTCCATTGGGGCGGATATTCCCAGCTTGGCCTTTGCGAATCCTGGCCCGTGTCCGACGGCGACGCCGCCTGGTCCCGCAAGGGCATCGACTGGGAGACGGACCCTGCGGCTTTCCGCAAGCAATATTTTGATTTGAACAGAACCTTCAACCCCGTGCGGTTTCAGCCTGAAAAATGGGCGGATTTTGCGGCGGAGGCCGGATTTCGGTACCTGATTTTCACCACGAAGCACCACGACGGCTTCTGCATGTTTGACACGAAGCAGACCGATTACAAAGTCACCGGGGAGGACTGCCCCTTTCATACCCACCGCTATGCCGACATCGCCAAACACCTCTTTGACGCGTTCCGGGCGCGGGGCATGGCCATTGCGGCGTATTTTTCCAAGCCCGACTGGCACTGCCCCTGGTATTGGGCGCCGGGCCAGAAGCGTCCCGTGGCCTATGACCGGAACCCCACCTATGATATAAAGGCCCATCCGGAACTATGGGAGCGGTTTGTGCGCTTCACCCACGCGCAAATGATGGAACTGGTGCGCTTCTATGGCCGCATTGATATCCTGTGGCTGGACGGGGGACAGGTCCGCCCGCAAAACGGGCAGGACATCCGCCTGGGGGAGGTCATACAAAAAGCCAGGGAGCTTCAGCCCTGGCTGCTTACCGTCGACCGCACCGTGGGCGGCCCGTATGAAAACTATATCACCCCCGAACAGCAGATACCCGATGAGGTCATCGATGTCCCCTGGGAAAGCAACCTGACCATCGGCACCAGCTTTTCCTATGCCTTTGAGGACGAATACAAATCCGCCAGAACGCTTTTGCACCTTTTGATCGATGTGGTGGCCAAGGGAGGCAATCTGGCGCTGAATATCGGCGCGCAGCCGGACGGCAGGCTGCCCTGCCGTGCCATGGAGCCGGCCCTGCAAATGGGTGCCTGGCTGCGGGAAAACGGGCAAGCCATCTATGGCACGCGGCCCTGCCCGCCGTATATCGCCGGAGACTGGGCCTTTACCCAGGGCAAAACGGCCCGCTATGCCCTCTACCGCTGCCAGGAGGGAGAGAAACTGCCCAGCCGCCTCGTCATCCCTGTCCGGTGGCCGGCCGCCTCCGTAACCTGGACGGCGCAAGGCCGCCCGCTCTCCTTTGAACGGACGGAGGCGGGCATTGCCGTGGCGCTGGACCCGGACATACAGGAAACCTGCCCCCTGGCCCTGGCCTTGACCATCGCCGGCGATTTCCCGCCGGGCTGATCCGCCGCCGGCTCAGCCCCGGGCTTCGCCGCGGAACAGCCGGTAGGCAAAATGCATAATGCATCGCGGTCTTTCGCAACTGGTCCTTTTCGCTTGCCCCGGCCTGCAGCTGTTGCTGCCAATGCCGCCCACCCGATAGTTGATCAGCAGTACCGTGGCGCTGTCAGGTTGCGGCCGCAACCGGCGGGTGGCGCGCTCCAGGGTTTCGGGATAAAAATGCAAGGCTGAAGCCGCCGCCTTTGGGTCCGCGTCCATGCGGATCACATCTGAATCTGACGCAAGGCGCAGCCAACCAGGCATCCAGGTGATTCCTGCACACCTGGAGCCGGATATAGGGCCATATTGTTCTGTTACGCTGGATAAGCCATACGATTTCCTGTTAATTCCAGATACTGGTGATTGAAATCAGGTCCCTTAATGCGCTTTTGGTTTCACTTTCCGCCCGTTCCATATTATTAATCACTTCATGCCACATATTCTTGCCGCCATCGCTATCAAAATCGGGCGGAAGGTCGCCGAAGTACTCCAGCCAATTGATTCCCCCAAGCTTGGAAGAGGGACAATGATGGCTGCGTATGGCATGCAAGATTTTACAAGGGATACGATATATCATTTTGTTAAGTTTGGCGAGAAAGGAACCCACTCAAAGTTGCAATACAAGACCCCTTTACAGGCTAAAGCTGAATACGCAAGCGAGCAAGCAGATTTCAAATAATATCAATTTGAATCAAGTCGTTCATCTTTGTCTATTTTGAGCTTTTTCTTGGACTTTGCCTTTTTTCTATCTTCACGACCAATTTGCTTATAAAAAGGAAGAGCGGGATAAAGCCTGCGTAAAATAAGAAGCAGCCACTGTTGTCCAAGCCTTGGAGGTTCGGATAGCTTTGATTGCTTCAAGTGGCGAAGAAGGTGGGATTGAACCCATATTTCTTTTGTGTTTGCTGTTCGCTGCGTCAATGGATGTTTCCAATGATTGAGCAGTTTCCAGGTCACAATAGCGTTTTGAAGCTTTTCTCGACTAATTTTCTGCTTTCCAGCACTCGAATCTGAAATCTGCCTATTTCAAATTATGAGAGCCCTTTATCTAAAAAATGCACTTTCAATCCGCCCATGAGTTTATCTTCTGTGATTCCGCACGAAAACACAACAAAGCCCTCGTTTTTCACGAAGGCTTCATTGTATCAAACTTTGCGTCTGATGCTGGTGCGGGAAACAGGACTTGAACCTGCATGAAGGAACCTTCACTAGAACCTGAATCTAGCGCGTCTGCCAATTCCGCCATTCCCGCGTGTTGGTGGATGGGGGTGGATTCGAACCACCGAAGTCTGCGACGGCAGATTTACAGTCTGCTCCCTTTGGCCACTCGGGAACCCATCCATATAAGGTTTTACCAAGAGGAAGGACCCGGCAACCGCCCCATAAAGGGGATGGAGCTGACGATGGGACTTGAACCCGCAACCTGCTGATTACAAATCAGCTGCTCTGCCAATTGAGCTACGTCAGCGCGCTGCTCTCGTTCAAGGCCCGAAAGAAAAATGGCGACCCGGAAGGGGCTCGAACCCTCGACCTCCAGCGTGACAGGCTGGCATTCTAACCAACTGAACTACCGGGCCACTTTTGCTGGTGGGCCTTCAGGGACTTGAACCCCGGACCAACCGGTTATGAGCCGGCCGCTCTGACCAACTGAGCTAAAGGCCCATACCCTAAAGGGAAATGGTGACTCCTAGGGGACTCGAACCCCTGTTACCGCCGTGAAAGGGCGGTGTCTTAACCGCTTGACCAAGGAGCCTTGTACACTTGCGGGGGAGAAGGCATCGTGGTCGGGGTGAAGGGATTTGAACCCCCGGCCCCATGCTCCCAAAGCACGTGCGCTACCAGACTGCGCTACACCCCGTTAAACGGCCGCATCGAACGAGCGACGAAATGTATTGTACACGAAAGCAATACCCTTGTCAAGGGCAATTTCTGAAATTTTTGAAAGGCCGCTTGCCAGGGATTTTCTGCATTTTTCATGGTTTCGCGCAAGGGCCGGCATCCTGCCCCCCGGGTAATATCCGCCTGGGCGCGCAGGCCCAAAGGTGCATATGCGTAACAGCCGGCAAAGGCACGGCGCCGCCATCCGGCCATACAAAAGAAACAGCGGCAAAGCCCCGAAAACTTCCCCGCCGCCCCAAGGCAGCGCCATACACCCTTTGCTTATCAAGTGCTTTCTGTGATACAATCACAATGGATTTCCCTTTCGCCAGGGTATGGATGGATCGCCGGGGGTGTTTTGCATGAGCGTTCGGCTGGGTATAGATATCGGTGGGACCAAGGTGAACGCGGGGCTTCTTTCGGAGGACGGCCGCGTCATCGGCAAGCGGAAGTTTGCCGTGCCCGCCGGCGTCGCCTGCGGACCGCTGATGGCGCTTGCCGCCCGGGAGTGCGGCCTGCTGCTTGCGCAAAACGGTTTGGGCATGCAGGATGTGGGCTTTATGGGCATGGGCATGCCGGGTTCCGTGGACAGCACGCACAGCGTTGTGCGCAATGCGCCCAACCTGCATTTTGTAAACGCGCCCTGCGCCGATCTGATGGAAGCCTGCTGCGGGCTTCGGCCCATGCTTGTGCAGGACAGCCGGGCCGCGGCCTTGGGGGAAGCCTTATTTGGCGAGGGCCGGGGCAGCGGTCTGCTTGTCTGCATTACCTTGGGCACAGGCATCGGCTGCGGCATCGTGTACAAGGGCGCCATCTTCCATGGCGCTTTGGGCACGGCAGGCGAAACAGGCCATATCCCTATCGTTCCAAACGGACGCCCCTGCGCCTGCGGCCAACGGGGCTGCGCGGAGGCGTATGCCTCGGGAACAGGCATCGCCCGCAGCGCGAAAGAACACCCCGCCCTTTCAGGCAGGCAGCTTACCAGCGAGCAGGTATTCGCACTGGCCCACGCGGGCCATGAAGCCGCCCTTGAAATCCTGCAAAGCGCCGTAGATGTCCTGGGTCAGGCGCTGACCGCCGTCGTCAATACGCTGTCCCCCGACGCGCTCATCTTCAGCGGCGGCATGTGCACCCAAAGGGAACTGTTCGTGGACCCGCTGATCCGGCACGTCCGCCTGCACGGTTATGGCCTGGCGGTGGGCGACGGATTGAAAATCGGTGTATCCTCCCTGGGCAGCGACGCGCCGATGATCGGTGCGGCCATGCTGGACAAGGCATTGTGAAACAAATGTGAGGTAAGTATGAATATGAAATTATCCGCATCCATCATGTGCGCCGATCCCCTCAACATGCAGCGCGATCTGCTTGCGCTCAAGGAAAACGGCGTGGAATACCTGCATTGCGACGTTATGGACGGGCACTTTGTGCCCAATATCGTGCTGGGCACGGAGCTTATACGCGCCGTCAAGGCGCTTGACATCCTGCCGCTGGACATTCATTTCATGGTCGAGCATCCGGAAAATATGATCCCTTGGTTTTCTATGGGGCAAGGGGATATTGTTTCTATCCACTATGAGTCCACGCCCCATGTGCAGCGCACGCTGGCCATGATCCGCGCAAGGGGCGCGTCCCCGGCCCTGGCCATCAATCCGGCGACGCCGCTGGAATGCGTGCGCGAGGTGCTGCCGGACATCGATATGCTGCTGGTCATGACAGTCAACCCCGGATTCGCGGGACAAAAGCTGGTGGAGCAGACGCTGGACAAGGTACGCCGCGCGCGCCTGATGCTCGACGAAAGCGGTTATGCGCATGTCCCCATCGAGGTGGACGGAAACTGCAGTTTACTGAACATGCCCCGCATGAAGAAAAGCGGCGCTTCCATATTTGTGGTCGGCACAAGCAGCGTGTTTGACCCGAAGCTGGGCATCGTACAGGGCGTGAAGGCCGCCCGCGCCTGCCTGGAAGATGCTTGACAGGGCTCTCATCCGAGTGTAGCGGGCAGCCGGCTTGGCCGGCTCCCCTTTTCTGATAGACCTAATGCTCCAAACTGAATTGCCGCCCCCAAGCCACGGCGCCCTATCCGGCGCCGTGGCTTTTCTTCTTTGCAAAGACGCCCCAGCTTCCTGTCTTTACGGCCGGCATCGCACGTATTATAATGGTGAACCATAGAAGGCAAAAATAATCCGCCGCTTGGCCCATTGCCCAGCGGCGGCGGGAAAATAAAGCCCGGCACCCTAAGGCGGCAAATAATTGGTACGAAGCGGGGTAAGGATCTTTGGCAAAGACGCGCGGGCGGATTTGGGATAAGTTTTCAGGGCGCTTGTTCAGGATTACGGACTTCAAAAATTACGTGGAATTCGAGAGAAAGTATACCCTTATTGGCTTGCAGCGCGGGCGGCTGTTCAAATGGGTGACGTTTTTCGTAAACCTTTACAGTCTTTATCTGGACCTGATCTTAAACAGGGACAGCACGATTGACCTGCTCTACCGCCAAACGCTTCTATCGGTGCACATTATGGCATTGGTATTGTCCCTTGCCTACATCGTGGCTTACAGCCTGCTTAAAAAATCGCAGCGCTTCCGGTTTTCACGGGCCGCAAAGGCTTGCATCCTTTCCGATATGTTTTTATCCTTGCTGACGGCGGCGTTTCTATCCCTAAACAGTCAGCGGTTCACCGGAAACATTGATGCGTATGTTATGGTCGCCCTGGCCGTCGCGCTGATCATACCGCTGTATCCCAAATGGGTGCTCAGAACATACGCCTTCATCCATATTCTTTTTTTGACCGTGCTGACTACCCTTTATCATAACAGCGCGATCCCCGTCAAATTGTTCAATTCCACCACCATGGTGCTGGTGTCGCTCGTGCTGTTCTTCGTATTGTATGAATCCAACGTGAAAAGCTTCCTGAATGAGGAGATGCTCAAGGAGGATAAGGCAACCTTTACAAAGCTGTTTGAAATAAATCCTTTCCCGTTGATGATAGCGAAATTTGAGGATGGAAAAATACAATACGCCAACCGCAGGGCGATGCTGTTTTACGAGATACCAAGCGAGCAGCTGGGCTCACTGTATCATCAGGACCTGTACAAAAACGGGTCGGACGCGGATATTATACGCAGCATCCTGGAAACAGACGGCACGGTGAACGATTACATCGCGGAGCAAAAAACAGTATCGGGAAAGATCAAGTGCCCCGTGGTGAATTACGAACTGATCGATTACTTTGGAGAAAAGTCGATTCTGTTCGGCGTCGCGGACATCGCCGAAATAAAGCGGGTGGAGCATGAATTGACGATACACGCGTCCATGGATGCCCTGACCGGCGTTTTCAACAGACGGGTCGGAATGGACCTTGTCAAAAGAAGGCATGAGCTGTCCAGCCATGAAAACAAGGGATTCATCCTATGTTTCATCGATATCGACAATTTGAAGATGGTAAACGATCAATTCGGACATTTGGAGGGGGATTCGCTTATTGCGGATGTCTGCAAAACAATCAAAGAAGAAATCCATCCCAATGATCTGCTGTTCCGCTTTGGCGGCGATGAATTCATGATCTTGTTCAACGATGACGATGATCAGGAAGCGCACAAAGCCTGCCGCAGGATTGTGCAAAAATATGAGGCTTTAAACAAAGCCGGCCACAAGCCTTACCCCATCAGCGCCAGCATGGGAATACTCTCCTATCGGCCGGAAATGCATCTGGCTCTGGACCAGATTATCGAAACCGTCGACAAGAATATGTACATGGACAAGCTGCGAAAAAAGCAGTCATGAAGGCCTTTTTTCACTCGCTTTGCTTGCCCGACCCAAAATCCCATACAATCCATCGTTTATAGAAAGAATAAATCAACAGTTTCAATCATTTGATTAAATCTATTGATTTATTCTTTTGCATGTGCTAGACTCTTATCGGGAGGCGGTTCTCATGGATACACCGGAAGAAAAGATCATACTGGCCACCATCCAATGCATCGAAAAATATGGCCTGGAAAACACGACGATCCGGCAAATCGGCGCGGAAGCAGGCATGAACAGCGCATCGATCAACTATTACTTCCGCACCAAGGACGCGCTGATGGAGCGGGTGATGGAGACGACGCTCAAAAACGCCTTTGACTTGGGCAATTTTGAGGACAGCGTGGGCCTGCCGGCCAGGGAGCGGCTGATTGCCGTCATGGACGGCATGCTTGCGGGAGCGCTGCAATACCACGGCATCAACAGGGCCTTTTTCCTGGAGCTTTTGCATAGCGGCAAAGACCCCACCCCCATGCAAAAGCAATGCAACCTGTTTTTGAATGTTCTCAAGGAAGAGCTAGCGGCGGCGTATCCTCAAAAATCCCCGGCGGAAATCGGCAGCGCCATCATGGGAATCGCCAGCGCCACCTTCCTCTTTCCGGGGTTGTTCCCGAATTTCTTCACGCTGTCCCCCGAAGTTGACCTTGCCGACGAGGGCCGGCGCAGAAGCTATGTACAGTACATTGTGGACACATTTTTAAAGGAGTGAGTGGTTTGAATCATCAGTCAGTGCGTTCGTATGCGGCCGGCCTGCTTGGCGCGGCGCTGCTCTATTTCATGGGCTGGCAGTACAATATGCCCGTGGCGGCCTGGGGGGCCTTTCCGCTTTTGATCTATACCTTTCGAAACATCCGCAAGTGGTATCAGGCTTTGCCCATCGTGCTGGTTTGCATCGCTGCGCGGTTTTTCGCCATCAACGGCGGCTGGGATATTTCTCCCCCGCTCATGGCGGCCTTCGCGGTGCTGGTGTCCGTTCCGCTGGTGGCGGCGCTGTACCTGGACAGGCATTACAGCAAAATCCTGGGCCCCGTCGCGGCCACGTTCATTTTCCCCTGCACCTATATCGTGCTGGATTACCTGTTGACCTTCGCGAACCTGGGCATGACCTTTTCCCTGGCGTATCATCAGAGCACGTTCCCGACCCTCATCCAGTCCGCTTCCCTGCTTGGCAGCTGGTATGTGGGGTTCATTACCGCCTGGTTTGCGCCGGTGGCCGTGCTGGCCGCCTTGCACCTGAAGGATCTTGGCAGCGTGAAAAGACCGCTGATCCTGTATCTGTCCCTCCTTACCCTTACGCTGTCCTTTGGCGCTTTGCGGCTGGCGATGATAAAGCCGCAAAGCGAAACCGTCCGCGTGGCCTCCGTCACCGTGCCCCACGACCGCGATTACTGGCTGATTACAGATAACGGAACGCCGCAGGGCGATGCCGCGCGGAATAAGCCGGACATGCAAAAAATTGAAGAAGAATTGTTTGCTTTAAGCCGGCGGGCCGCGGACTACGGCGCCAGGATCATTTTCTGGACGGAAGGCAACCTGCCCATCTATGAAGATGATACCGCCGCATTCCTGGAAAAGGCAAAGACCTTCGCCAGAGAAAACCAGGTGTATTTCATGCCTGGGCTGGTCGAATTTTTGTACGGGCAGGAGAAGAACAACAACCTGGCCATCATGATAACGCCGGACGGCGAGATGGCCTACCGGTATGAAAAGACCATCTCCTGGTACCCCTCCAGCTCGGACGGCATTGTTCCGGTCATCGATACGCCCTATGGCAAAATCTCCACAGCCATCTGCTTTGATATGGATTACCCCAGCCTCATCGCCCAGGCCAAAGACGCGGACATCATGCTCGTTCCCGCCTTTGACACGCAGAAAATCGACGACTACCACACGCGGGTCGCTTTTATGCGCGGCATTGAAAACGGGTTTTCCACGGTGCGGCAGTCCAACATGGGCTCCTCCATTTCCGCTGATTACCTTGGGAATACGCTGACCTATCAAAACTACTTCCGCACCGGGGACCGGGTGATGATAAGCGACGTGCCCACAAAAGGCGTGCCCACGCTTTACGGCTACACCGGCGAAGTCTTCTTCTGGCTCGTATGCGCAGGGTTCGTGCTGATCAATGCCCTGTATATCAAAAAGCGCCTGGCGGCCCGGAAATAAGGCCACACCCAAAGGATCTCCCGGCCTTGCCGGCACAAAAAGACCCTGGCAGAGAGGCGGCTTTGTACGCAGCCTATCTTCCGGGGCCTTTTTGCACCAACCGTGAACCAAATCAAAATGAGTATTCAATGCCTGATATCAAGACGCTTTATCTGTGCAGCCGGCCGTTCATGAAGTCGTCGTACAACCGGTCAAAGGAGTCGTACTGCTCGATTTTTCTTCCCACGTTCCGGTATACCGTCTTGTACTCCTCCACCGCGTGAAAGAAGGCCTCCCGGAATTTGGTAAGGTCGCCTGCATCAAAATGCCCCATCAGGTCAAACTTCGGCATGCCTACTATCTGCGTCATTTCGTCCAGATAATTCTGCGCGCCAAGCGCCGCGTGAAACGCATACGAAAGGTCCGTGGCTTGGGTGCTCGCCCTTACCTTGTTTGCGCAATTGCACCACAGCTCTTCAAAAACGCCCCAAACGTTCTCGTATGTCGGCACCGGGCAAGCCACAAACCGCAAGCGCATGGCTTCGCACAGGGATTGGACGGCCGACAGCAGCCGGAATGCGGCGCTGCGCAAAGACGCAATGGTATCGGCCTTGATGACGGCCATATAGATTTCTTCCATATTTTCAGGCAGATGCTGATAGGACAACATTTGCGGCAGATACCGCTTGATGCCGCCCTTGATGTAGGTATTGTTGAGATTGGTCAGCGCGTTGACGTACTCGTACAAAACACCGCCGGCGGCGTATCTCACCGCGCCGATATCTTGTTTCAGCAGGGCGTCGGCATAATCTTGTTTGGCCTTGTCCAGATTCTTTTGAGCCCTTTCAATGCACTCCCGGCCAATGGGTTTGGCCAGCAAGTCCAGCGCTCTTTGCCTGTAGGCATTGAGCTTTTCCAATGCCTCGGGATTTGCGCAATACAGCACCTTTAAATCGATCAGTATGCCGGCCATGGGGCTTTCCAATAAAGATTGCGCCTTGAGCCTCGGCTCCCAGGGGGTGCAGTAGATGTCATAGCCCACATCCTCCAAAATAAAGCCGGCGGATATTTCCCAGCCCCTGTCGGTTTCGTTGACGATGATCAGATCAAGATCGCTTTTCTCGTGAAAGTCCCCGGTACTGAACGATCCCGTCAGCCCGATGAGCACGATGTCGCTTGGAAAATCCCGCTTGGCCCGCTCGATCACCATATCTATCAGCCTTTGGTTTTTCTCAAAAAGCTTTTCCTTTACAGCATCCTGCATACTGTTTCCCTCCCATGATTGCCAAGAAGCATTTATCGGTTACAGACTGTCCCTGGTCAATGTATCAGCATCGCAGCATTTTGTATATACCGAAAACGAATAAAACAGATATGCGCAAAACCGGACGCAGCATCTACGCCGCATCCGGTTTTCCTTATTTGGTGTATATGATTTTCTTGATCGTTTCTACCGATAGAAAGAAGGTTTGCGACAGCTCCAAAATAGACCTGTTTTCCAGAAAGCAGCGGCGGATCGCCTCGTTCCGGCGGTCAAGTTCCAAGCGCTGTCCCGACTTTTCCCCCCAAGGTCTTCTCCCGTTTTTCTGCCGCGGGATATACAAAAGCCCCTCGACCATGTATTCCCTGATCTTCTCCAAAAGCTCCGCCGGCAGTATGGTTTGCGCGTTGATATATTTCATGCATCCTTGCTCCTTTTGATGTTGTAAGATCAAAAGTGCAAGGCCCGTCCATAAAATCAACCTTGTTCAGCGATGATTCAGGTTTCCGTTCTCCATGCAAAGCATCGCTGACCTTTTATGGACAGACCTTGCATGGAGTGAGGCAAGTACGCAGCCTATGTTGATTCCCATCCTTTTCATCACCTCCCGGAATATTTTAACAACGACTGCACACTTTTGCAAGTCCTGTTTGGCTGCTACGCCCACAAAACGCTGAACGTCCCCTTATGGCTGCGGCATTGTGCCAGGGTATCATAGACGGTGCCTTTGTTCCAGCTCCAGCAGCTTTTGCTTGATGGGAAGCCCCGCCGCGTATCCGGTCAGGGAGCCATCCGATCCCACGACCCGGTGGCAGGGAATCATGATCAGTATGGGATTTTTGTTGTTGGCCATGCCGATGGCACGGCTGGCGGATGGCCGGCCGATCAGACCCGCCACCTGCTTGTAGCTTCTTGACTGCCCATAGGGGATATCCGCAAGGGCCGACCATACAAGCCTTTGAAAATCACTGCCCTGCGGGCGCAGGGGAACAGTAAAGCTTGTCCGCTTGCCGGCAAAGTACTCCGCCAATTGCTCCGCCGCCATTTGGGTCAGCGCATTGCCTGCGCCGCCTGGCAGGGTATCGGCTTCATCGGCAAAGCGGATGCCGGTAACCGCCTCCCTGTCCGCCGTGATCAGCACCTTGCCCATGGTTGACGGATAGGCGAAAAAGGCGTCTGTCCCGATTTCTTCCCTTCCGCTTTTCCGGAACGCGGCAGGCGTGATACCCTTGTATTTGCCAAAGAACGTGTAAAAGGCCGTTACGCTTTCAAAGCCCAGCGCAAAGGCGATCTCAATGACCGGCGTATCTGTCTTCCGCAGCTGCCTTACCGCCTCCGCGATACGCAGCCTGTCCAGATACGCCCCCGGCGTCGCCCCAAAATATTCCTTGAACACCTGTATGGCCCGCTTGGGGGTGACCCCAAGCTTTTTCAATTCCTCAAAGACATGGGCCTTGTCCTGGAAACCGTCGCCGATGATTTTAAGCATCCTGTCCGCCAGCTCCCGAACCGGCTGATAGCCTATCAAATCGGGCCGGCAGCGCTTGCAGGGACGAAAGCCGGCATGCTCCGCTTCGGCAGCCGTATCAAAGTACACAACATGGTCAGGGTTGGGCAGCCTGGATGCGCACGATGGCCGGCAATAAACGCCCGTCGTTTTCACCGCATAAAAGAAGCTGCCGTCATTGGCGGCGTTATTGGTCATCACCGCGTTCCACTTTTCCTCATTCGTCACTTGCAAATGCACCGCCTTTCATTATCCCGCTTACCGTTTGGCGCGCCGGCGGCAATGGCCCACAAATACAGGCTGGCCACGCTGGCGTAAGGAGAATAGCGCCGCCGGTATACCTCAAACTGTTCTTTGGTGATCGTCTTCTGCCCGTACAGCATGCAAAGGCCCCGCCTGATCGCCAGGTCCCCGAAGCTTAACACATCCGGCCGCTGCATGCCAAGGAGCATAAGCATCTGGGCCGTCCAGACGCCAACGCCGTCCAAGGCGGAAAGTGCCGCGCATACTTCCTCATCTGGCTTCCTTTGCAATGAGATAAGATCCAACTCGCCATGTAGCACTTTTTCCGCCGCGCTTTTGACATACGCCGCTTTTTTGAACGTAGTGCCGAAGCTTTGTATTTCATCCGTCGTTAAGCCGGAGACTGCTTCCGGCGTGACGGCGGGAAGGCGGCTTCGCATCCGCTCCCTGATCGTCCGCCAGGCCTTTGCGGAAATCTGCTGGCCCAGGATAAAGCTAACCAGCGCCTCAAACAAATCGGGGATCACTTCCCGCTCAAGGGGGCCGATGGTGTCTATGGCACGGCCCAGTACCTTATCCTTTTCTTTCAAGTACGTAATTTCTTTATCCCCATATAAGAAGTTCATTTGCATCCCCCCTTTGCGCAGCTCCATTATAGCAAACCGCGGACCCATTTTCTTTCTGCTTGCTCGCATGCAATCGGCAATGGATAAGCAAATGCACACGTACGGCGCTTTCCATCGATCCCAAAATACTATACAATGGAAATACACAAGCGGCTTGTCCCAAGAAACGCAACACTCAGTCCCAAGGAGAATCCAGGAGGATCAACGCATTGCAGCCATATACTCTTTTGAAAAGCCTCCTTACAACCATTGAAGAGCAGATTCATCACATACCGCCGATCCCTATGCTGGCATCGGATTTATATCTTTCCGCCGTTCATCTGCAGCGCATTTTCAAGTTTGCTTTTGGCATAACGCTGGCGGACTACATCCGCTCGCGCAAGCTGTCCGCAAGCATGAACGAGCTTTTGAATACAAACCTGAACATCATTGACATCGCCATGGAATACGGTTTTGAGCACGAACAGTCGTTTATCCGCTGTTTTAAACGGGAATTTCACGTGACGCCGGGAGAATTCCGCAAAGGCGGCCAAATCGCAAAGGTGCTGCCACCCCTTCATGTATATCCCGCCAGCAGGCTGCAAAAGGGGATAATGTTCGGACCTGATTTTGTCATGGTCCCCACCTTCCACGTGGCCGGTATCCGTCATCAAATCCCGTTTGACGATTCTGTCGCGCTGCCGCCGGCGGTCGCCAAGGATTTTTGGTACAACGCAAAAAGCCAGATTCCCAACGTTCTCAAGCCGAACGTATTCATCGGCCTCACCCGCATCCCCGAAGGAAATGTGAACTGGTCGTACTACCTGCCGTCTGTGCAGGTGCGAGACAAAAGCGCTATTCCCAAGGGCCTTTTTGCAGACACCTTTCCCTCCGCTTTATGTGCCAGGTTCCATTACATCGGCCGGCATCATTATGAAGAAATCGACGCTATTACAGCCGGCGGGATGTATGAGGCCATCCTTGCCTTCGTGCACAACAAGGAGGCAAAATATCAGGCGCTGAACCATCGGCTGTATTTTGAAAGGATCGATACCGCCGCCTATGACGGCACCTACTGCCAGATGGAGTGGTTTACGCCGGTCTTTGAAAAAACACAGGATGATCAAAATTGTTCATCGCGGGTATAGCCAGCCTTCTATAATGCCATAGTACGCGTTGCAAAAAAGCGGCGCGGGCATCTACGCAAAAGAAAGAGGGATATTCGTTGGCAGACGTTATCAACTATCGCGATGATATCATTATGGATACATTCCGCCTGGAAGTGACGGAACGGATGGGCACGGACGCCTGGGAGGATTTGACCCGCGATATCGGCGTGCCCGACATTGAAAAGGAAGGCAATTGCGGGTGCCAGACCATGCGGGAGCTGCTCCGCCGCCTGAACAAGGCCGCCGGTCCTGATCTTGCCAAGGAGATCATGAGCCACGTCCGCCACGGGCTCAAGCCTTCGCAGTTTGCATGGGCAAAGGAGAAATTCGAATCATCCGGCCGGAATGTCGACCGTTTCCTCGCGGAGAATGACCGGGAGCAGAGGGACCTATTTGAAAAGCTTTGCGCAACCGGCGAATCTTTTTACGGACAGCCCATCACCCAGGAGGTATTGGACTTTGTGCTTTCCCAGCCCGGCATGCTATCGGCGGTCCGGAAGGGCAATGAGCTGCACATCACCGCCTTTCCCTTTGATATGGCGCGGTATCTGAACGAAACAAACCACCGCAAAAAAAGGTATCACGCCTGCCATTGCCCCTTTGCCCGGGCGTCTATTTTACGGGAAGGGGAAGAGGTTTCCAGAACCATGTGCTATTGCAGCCTGGGCCATGCAAAGGTCATGTGGGAAGCCATCTTTGAAAGAGATCTGGGCGGCGATGTGCTTTCCTCCGTGCTGGGCGGCGACTTGATGTGCAAGTATGTCATCTACCTGCCGGAAGATATCATCACGCAATACACTTAATGCCCTTGCTATTTCAGAGGTACGCACCGGCGTCGATTTGCAAGGCGGCATATGGTATAATAATCCACACGCAGCGTAGGTTTCCGTTCCGGAGGAATACAAATGAAAAAGCACAGCCTGGACCCAAACAGCTTTTTGCCAAAAGGCCATGCCCACATGGAATACCGTGAACCGCTTTTGCTTGTATCCACCGGGCGGGCCATACCCACCCAGCGGTTTGACGCGGAGCATTTGTCCATACAATCTTATATACAAGCGCCGGGCACCTACCGCCTGCCGCTGCGTATTGACCTCACAGCCAAAATAGACGCCCCGGGCCTGTATGTTCTTTTGGGAAAGGGCCATGTCAATTTCGGCACCATGTGGTCAGACAACCGCCGCATAGACGATATCGTATCCCCCGCCAGAAAGACGATCTTTTTTGACAACCGGATGGCAATGGATACCCTCACCGATATCTCCCTTTTGTATGATTTCAAGGAAATGCAGGTGCTGATAAACGGCCGGGAGCGCTACCATTCCCAAAAGGAACGGTACATGAAGTCGCCGCTTTTCAAGGAAAGCAACAGTCCCGGCGGCGAAGGGTTCGAGCTGAAAATCGCCTGCGACAAGCTTACGAACCTGTGCCTGCAATCCGTCACCGTCACGGAGTATGACGATACCTGCGGCATCGTACATACGGATGCGGAGCTTCCGCCGGCGCTGACCAGGAACGAGGCCGTTCCGGCCGGTGAAAAGCCCACCTTTGAAAACTGCATTTCCAGCCTGCCCCTTCCTATTCAGGAAGAAATCAAAGCCATGGACGGGTATTTGAAATCCCTGAAGGTATTCAAGTTCAAACGGCAGCTGGAGAAGAACGGCAACAAAATCACCTATGTGGCATCGGAATATGGCTTTTCCTATGCCGTCTATTTGAGCAACGACCTGTTCGACCATTCCCTGCAGTGGTACATCATTACCAACGGCAAGCCGGAAACATGGCACCGGAAGGCCGACCGCATGGAGGATACGCTGAATTATCTAAATGAGGCCGATCCTGCGTTTGCCGCGCGCATGTTTTTGCGTCTGGATGATTGCGTAGGCTGCTATCCAGGATGCCTGGCCAGAACCCGGTATGCATTCGAAGGCAAGGCGAAAATGGCCTGCCACGGCAAGCTGAAGTTTACAATGAGCGCATCCGGCTTTGCCGACGCCCGTAAGCTCATCAATGCCATTGCCGCGGTCGTAAAGGACAGCCCATCCTAGAACCACTTTTTCCTTTTGAAGTAATAGACCATGCAGCCCGCGATGGCGAGCATCACCATTAAGACAAGGCCATACCCCAGGGGCCAGGAAAGCTCCGGCATGTAATGAAAGTTCATGCCGTAGACCCCGGCGATGAAGGTCAGGGGGATGAAGATGGTGGAGATGATGGTCAGCACCTTCATGATCTCATTGAGCTTGTAGCTGGTGTTGGAAATGTGCAGATCGGTCAGGCTGGACAGCAGCTCCCGACTGGTTTCCGTAGAGTCGATGGCCTGCACGATATGGTTGTACACATCCCGCAGGTACGGCTCCGTCGCCGGCTGGATCAAACGCATGGATTCCTTGCCCAGCAGCGATGCCACATCCCGCAGCGGCCAGATGCACCTGTTGACCAGCAGCAGCGATTTTTTGATATCGCGTATGGTTTGCAAATGCTCCTGGGAGGTATCGGCAATCACCTGCTCCTCCAGATCGTCGATCCTTTCGTTCAGGGTTTCCAGTACGTCAAAATAGCCTTCCGCAATCGCGTCCAGCAAAAGGTACATCAAATAATCGGCCCCGTGCTTGCGCACATGGGCGCCTTCGCTATGGATCCAGCCGCGGATGGTGTCAAACACATCGCCCTTGGCTTCCCCAAGGGTGATCACAAAACGCTCCCCCAGCAGAAAGCTTATGTGTTCCACCACCAGCTCCTCATCCAAAAAGTAGATCATCTTGGCCACGATATACAGCACATCGGGATAGACCTCAATTTTCGCCCGCTGGCTTACGTTTTGTATGTTTTTGATCACCAGGGGATGGATATGAAAAGCCTCCCCCAGTGTGTCCAGCAATTCCTGGGCGCATTGCCCGTCGGCGTTGATCCAGCGCACGCGGCCGGCGGGGATGTCGCAAAGCCGCTTCACTGCTTCCCTGTCAGCCGCCTCCACCGTATAGGCTTGTACATCCTTGGCGTCATACTCGATGACATCAAACGCCGTGCAGCCGGCGCTGTTTTGCTCCCCCTCCATGACAATGCCTCCATCCCGGCAGGCCTTAAATTGCCGCCGCATCTGCACATACATTCGATGATGCTTTACGAATTCCTTTCCCGCCAAACAGTTCCCGCCTGCTCCTTTATGGAGGAAGGTCCCTTCTTCCGTCCCCTTTTGTTTTATCCCGCCTTCGCTGTGGTATAAATAAAGGGAGAAGGCTTTCGTTTCAAGCACGCATGCCTGTCCAAGGGCAGGCATGAAAAGGAGCAGTAAAAATGGCAAGCAAAATCGCAAGAATTGTTCCCAACCTTTGGTTCGATACACGCGCCGAGGAAGCGGCCCGCTACTATACCTCCATTTTCCCAAGTTCCGCCATTGGCAGCATCATGCGCTACGGCAAAGCCGGCCACGAGATACACGGCATGGAGGAAGGCACGGTGATGACCGTGGCGTTTACACTGGACGGGCAGGATTTTCTGGCGCTCAACGGCGGCCCCGTATTTCAGTTCAGCGAGGCGGTCTCCTTCATTGTCAACTGCGATACCCAGGAGGAAGCCGATTACTACTGGGACAAGCTGTCAGCCGGCGGAGACCCCGACGCGCAGCAGTGCGGCTGGCTCAAGGACAAGTTTGGCGTATCCTGGCAGGTCATACCCGTTGAATTCAATGATTTGATGGAAAAAGCCGAGGGGGAAAAAGCCGAGCTGCTGATGGAAGCCATGCTGCAAATGAAAAAGCTGGATGTAAACGAATTGCGCAAGGTGTATGAGGCGTAAGCCGCAATATCTGCCGTGGCATAGACAGGGACAGCCGTTTGGGCTGTCCCTGCTGCTTTTTGGTTTTTCCCCAGCCTCATGTCCGGTGATATTAAACCGCAACAGCCAGCACGCTCAATACGGCGTTGTTGATGGTTGCGCCCGGCGTAACGTCGATGATGGAGTTGGTCGACAGGTTCACCGAATACGTGTAATAACCCTCCGGAACGTTTGCATCAAAGTATTGGAAGCTGAAGGCCTCGGATTCCAAAACGACTACCGTAGTCGAGAAGGTATAGGTGCTGCCAATGTTCAGGGGAGAACCGTTGTTGTATACGCGCTGGACCTGGAAGTTCAGCGTCACAGAAATTCCAAGGGGCAGGCTGATGTTACTGGTGAAGGTCAGCAGGTTATTTGTATTGCCCATTTCTGCTGTATCAATGGCAGTGGATACCACACTGATTGGGCTGGACAGCAGCGTGGTAACAATGGGCAGGGGGCCGGCACCGCCTGAGGAAGCGTTCAGGGCGACCTGCCGGTCACAGACTGGCTTTTGCCACTTTCCGTACGCATCGCCTTGGGCCACCATATCGGTGCAGGATTCCGTGTAGCCGTTGTTGTCGTATCCCATAGCGGGGTAGTACCCGTTGCATTTATCTGCGATCATAAAGACATCACCTTACATATATTTGGAGACCCCCTCCGCTTCATACTATTCGCGCCGTTCTGTTTTGTGTTTTGTTCCCCGCATGCGGCCCTGGATGCATAAAGCAACCAGGCGCCTCAAACGGCACGGCGTGTTGATTCTCCTTCCTCGGGGCAGGAATCTGCCTGCCCCTGGGCGAATGAACAAGCATCCAATCCTTGCGCTAAAAACCAATCCATGATCCGTTCAACAAGGAGATACATCTATGCCTGTGACTATCGGATACGACGCATCACACAAGCTTCATCTGACCGGCCTCACCTGCGGCTGTCCTTTGGAGCACCACATGCCCGCTCAGGATATTTATGTGGGAAACGGCCTTGTGCAAAACATCCCCGAATATATCCGCGCCCGGAGCCTTGGCACCCATTGCGTGCTGGCGGCCGACAATATCACCTACGAAATCGCCGGGCGGGATGTGGAGCGGGCGCTGACGGAAGCGGGCTTTTCCGTGATCCCCTGCATAATCAAAAGAGAGCACGCCATGGATCCGGATGAACGGGCCTGCGGCGAGGTGCTTTTGTCCATTCAGCCGGAAACCCAGTTCCTTGTAAGCGTAGGTTCCGGCTCCATCACCGATACGGTGCGGGTGAATGCCACCAGGACAAAACTGCCTTTTGTGTGCGTGGGCACCGCCCCATCCATGGACGGATACACCTCGGTGGTGGCGCCGCTGCTGCTTCGGGGCGTCAAGATCCACAGGGCCGGGGTCTGCCCGGAGATCATCGTCTGCGATATTGACATATTGCGCACCGCCCCCCTTTCCATGGTACAGTCCGGCGTGGGCGATGTGCTGGGAAAGTTCATTGCCAAGGCGGACTGGATGATCGGCAGTATCATCAACGGCGAAGCCTACTGCCCCGTATGCGGCCAAATCGTGCTGGACGCGGTGAACAATCTGCTGGAAAATGCGGATGAAATTTCGCGGCGGACGGAAAAGGGCATCCGCATACTGATCGAGGCCCTGCTCCTGGCCGGCGTGACCATCATGATTGTGGGCCATACCAGGGCCGTGGCCTCGGTGGAGCACAACATTGCCCACTATTGGGAAATGATGCAATTGCAGCGGGGCAGCCATCCCCCGGCCCACGGCGCGTCGGTGGGCGTGGCCACGCTTTTATGCTGGCCCCTGTTCCTGCGCTTTGCAAAAGAAGACCTAGGCCGGCTGGACCTTGAGAAAATAAAATCCCGGCGTATAAGCCGGGAAGAGCGGATCAGATGGCTCCGCTTCGCCTATGGGGAGGAAGCCGCAAACGCTATCATCAAAGATAACCCGGGCGACTTTTTGACCTGGGAGGAGCAGCTGCGCAGAATCGAAGCAGCCCGCGGGCATTTTGCGCAAATACGGGAGGTCATTTACGCCCTGCCGCCTCTTGAAAAGATACAAGGCGCCATGAAGACGCTGGGCGCGCCGATGACGCCTGCGGAGCTTCATGTGGATGAACCGCTTTTGAACGTATCCATGCACTCCGCCAAGGATTACCGCACCCGGTATACGCTGTTCAAGCTCATCGACGAATGCGGGCTGATGGAGGAGTATTTGCACGATTATCCGCTGCCGGATGCGTTTTAGGCATTCGTGTTTATGCTCGCAATGCGGGTACGGTTTCCAAAATGCGTACCCATCGCCTGTGCATCCACTGTATGGTCGGCCCGTTGGTGAGAGCCGCCACAAAGGTGCCGATGCCAATGCCTTCCAGGCCGCCATACATCACAAGCGACAAAACAAGGCCGATGGACAAAACGATCATATCCAACCGCAGCTTGACCGTTTGGATGCTGATGTTCTTGTGCCGGCTGACCTCCCGCAGGAAAAGGTCAAAGGGCGGTATGGGCAGCCTTGTCAGCATCAGCGCACCGACGCCAACGGTCAAAATCACATAGGCGGCAGCATACAAAAATACGCGCATATGCAGCGCCTGCACCGGAACATCCTGTAAGCAGTACAAAAAGAAGTCGATCAGATACCCAGCCATGACGGAGGAAGCAAAGGAAAACAGGTAATCCGCCTGAACCCTGCGGATGATGACGATCATGGCCAGCACCACCAGCCCCTGAACCAAATAGGTCCAGACACCGAAGCTGAACAGGGTCAACTTGCCGCTGAGCACATAGGCGAGGGAAGAGATAACGGCGGTCCCCATGGCGCTTTTGGCGTACAGGGCCATGCCGAAGGCCACCATCAGGATACCTACTACATACCCGAACAGATCCCTGGGCGTTGGTTTTTGCATCAGTACGGTCCCTTTTCTTTCATTAAAGTGCAGATGCCCATGCTTTCCCCGACCTTAAAGCGCATGGCTTCGTTTCTGTGCGCTCCGGATGGAAGCCTTGCAGGAAAAGACAAATACCCATACAGTATACATGCCGGCCGGTCATTTCGCAACAGGAGGAAACGCATTCCTCCCTGCATTTTCCATGTTTCTTTCCTGCATTTTTGACGTACACGCCTTGACACGGGGGCCTTGCTTTGCGTATACTGCAACCATTCCTTTTTGTATCCAAAAAACATTCAGAATGCGCAATGGAGGGCATTATGAACCTGACCCAGAAAATCCTGGCGGATCACCTTGTATCCGGCGAGCTTGTGCCGGGCGGAGAGATCGCTATCAAAATCGACCAGACGCTCACCCAGGATTCCACAGGCACAATGGCGTACCTGCAGTTCGAGGCCATGGGCGTAAAACGGGTGCGCACCAAAAAATCCGTGGCGTATATCGACCATAACACGCTGCAAACCGGCTTTGAAAACGCCGATGATCACAAATACATACAGACCGTGGCAAAAAAGCATGGCATATACTGCTCCAAGCCCGGCAACGGCATCTGTCACCAGGTGCATCTGGAGCGTTTCTCCATCCCCGGCCAGACGCTGCTGGGCAGCGACAGCCACACCCCCACCTGCGGCGGCATGGGCATGCTCGCCATCGGCGCGGGCGGCCTGGACGTGGCGGTGGCCATGGGCGGCGGCGCGTACCACCTGCATTGCCCCAAGGTGGTGAATGTGCAGTTGGCAGGCTCCCTGCGGCCCTTTGTGGCCGCCAAGGACATCATACTGGAAGTGCTGCGCCGCTTATCCGTCAAGGGCGGTGTAGGCCGGGTGATGGAATACACGGGCGAGGGCGTAAAAACCCTTTCCGTGCCGGAGCGCGCCACCATCGCCAACATGGGCGCGGAACTGGGCGCAACCACTTCCATTTTCCCAAGCGACGAGGTGACTAAGGCTTTTTTGAAAGCCCAGGGCCGGGAGCAGGAGTATCTCCCCCTGTCCGCCGATAAAGACGCCGCGTATGAGGAAACGCTGATCATCGATCTTTATCAATTGGAGCCCCTGGCCGCACAGCCCCATATGCCCGACAACGTGGCCAAGATCCGCGAGATCGGCCCCATCAGGGTGGACCAAGTCTGCATCGGCTCCTGCACCAATTCCAGCTACCTGGATATGATGCGTGTTGCCGCCATACTGAAAGGTAAAACCGTGCACCCGGACGTGTCGTTGGTCATTTCCCCCGGCAGCAAGCAAGTACTCCATATGCTGGCGCAAAACGGCGCGCTGGCTGACCTGATCGCCGCCGGCGCCCGCATACTGGAGTGCGCCTGCGGCCCCTGCATTGGCATGGGCCAAAGCCCTTCCAGCGACGCCGTCAGCGTGCGCACCAACAACCGCAATTTCTATGCCCGCTCCGGAACAAAAAGCGCCAAGGTGTATTTGACAAGCTGCGAGGTGGCGGCGGCCACCGCCGTCACCGGTGTGCTGACCGACCCCAGAACCCTGGAAGCCAGCCTGGATATCCCCACGCCGGAAGCGTTTATGATCAACGACAATTTGATACTGCCTCCCGTTGAAGCTGGAAAAGAGGATACGGCTCACGTGGTCCGCGGCCCCAACATCCACCCCTTCCCCGTGAATGTTCCCCTGGCGCAAACCTTGTCGGGGCCGGTGCTCTTAAAGATGGAGGACAACATTACCACCGACCACATCATGCCCTCCAACGCCAAGCTGCTGCCCTACCGCAGCAACATTCCCTATCTTTCGGACTATTGCCTGACCCCCGTGGACGCCGATTTCCCGGCCCGGGCCAAGGCACAGGGCGGCGGCTTTTTGGTGGCCGGGCAGAACTACGGCCAGGGCTCCAGCCGGGAACACGCGGCCCTGGCGCCCCTGTACCTGAAGGTAAAAGGCATTATCGCCGCCTCCTTTGCCCGCATCCACAAGGATAACCTCATTAACAACGGCATTTTGCCGCTGACGTTTTTGGATGCCGCCGATTATGAAAAAATCGGCCAGGGGGATGTGATCACTTTCCCCAATGCCAGAAAACAGCTCGAAAGCGGAGCGGAAGCATTCACCCTTGTCAATGAAACAAAGGGAATCGAATTTCAGGTTACGCTTCCTCTTTCCGCCCGCCAGCGGGGTATGCTTTTATCCGGCGGACTGCTGAACTATACCAGGGAAACCGGGGCTTAAGAAACTGACAAAAAAGGGGCTGTCCCGCAGCGTTTTCTTCGCGTTGGGACAGCCTCTTCTTCTATCACATTTTTCAACCGCCGTCGCTGGCCACCAGCCAATTGGCGGGATCGGCATCCAGCCTGTTTTCAATTTCTTCCTGTATGGCAAACTGCGTTTCCATATCCGCGATACCGTTTGCCCTTTTTCCCGGCATATAGTCCGTTTGGAACGTGCGCAGGGCGCTGATCGTTTTCGCGCCGAATACGCCGTCGGCATCCTTTGGGTCGATCAGAGAAAGCTGGGCGAGCCTGCTTTGCAGCTGCTTCACCTTTTCCCCCTTGTTGCCCGAACGCATGGTCACTTCCGCCACATCGTTTACTGTGCCGTAACCCAAAATGGTCGGGTCCGTCAGCAGGTATTCGCCGCGGGCCACCTTGGAGGGGTTGTTTCCCTCGATGGTGTGAATGACGACTTGTCCATCCTCATTCACATCGGTATACTCCACCATGGCCACATGGTCGGTATCCCTGCCGCCCCGCCAGGTGAAGTACATCCAATCTCCCGGCTGGGGAATGTATTCGTTTTTGAGCATGGGGGCCTGTTTTCCCGGGAACCACTGGGGACCCCAATTATCGATGGCTCCCTTTCTGTCAATGTAGCGGCCGCGGGCGATAAACCAGTCGCGGCCCACATTGCTGCCGCTGTATAAGGGATACTGTACCTTCAAAAGATTCGTACCATAGCGCTGATCGGTCTGATCCACGGACCAGCACAGAAATTCCGCGCACCACTGGGCGTATGGATCGCCGGACCAGTCACCATATTTTGTGTATCCGTTTTTCTTTTCGGTATAGCCGATTTCCTCGCTGGCCACAGACAGCAAAAGCTCCACAAACGACGGTTCTTCCTTCGTCTGCGCATCCGCGGCAGCTTCCGCCGTTTCCTGCTGTACGGCTGTATTTGCAGCCGGCGAAGAGGGGCTTTGCCCTTCCTCAGCCAGGGTGCATGTCAGCACAAACATCAGGCTCAGGGTGAGCAATAAAAACCTTCTGCCCATGCAGACACCTCCTTTACTGCACCTATGCTATCACAGATTCACTGTCAATTTCAACGGCAACTCCTGTCAAAGCTGTTACAATACAACGGGTACCGGGTTGCCCATATGCAACGAATCCTCCGTCACATGACAGTCGTACGCCAGCACATGCACGCCGCTGTCTGCCGCCTGCCCAAGCGCTTTGGCAAAAGCCGGGTCCGTTGCGCCATTGGGCGAAAAGGAGCAGACCCCCTCCATTTGGATCACGAAGCAGACGTAGCATTCATAGCCCGCGTTGACCGCTGCCGCAAGCTCCCGAAGGTGCTTTGCCCCGCGCTCCGTCGGGGCGTCCGGAAAGCGGACGCGGCCGTTCTCCTCCAGCGTTACGCCTTTGACTTCCACCAGGCAGCGTTTGCCTTCCGCTTCCACATAAAAATCCAGCCGGGATTGCCCGTACAAATATTCCGGCCGGATCAGGGTCACGCCCTGTAAAAAGCCGCCCCTTTGAACCCACTCAAGAAACACCCGGTTGGGCGCCTGGCTGTCGATGTTGATGAGCTTGTCCCCCTTGTAGACGGCAATCACATCACAGGGCGTCTTGCGCGCAGGATTCATGCCTGGCGCAAGCACCACCGCGGCATCAGGTACAAACAGCTCCCGGCAGCGGCCTGTATTCTTTACATGACAGACCATGATTTCGCCATCCACCAGCACATGGGCGATAAAACGGTTGGGCCGGCTTTGAAACCGGCCCATGATCACAGATTCATACCGCATGAAATACCGCCTTACTGCCTGTAGATGCTCATGAACAGCGCGCCGTCCTGGGCGCTGGCTTCAATGCGGATGGGGAAATCATAGTCGTTTTTGATGACCAGATTCAAGCTGTCGCTACCGACCGCCGCGTCTACGCCGTGGGGCAGGTACTTGGCGCCCCCGGGGCCATGGGGGCGGCGGTAGACAACCGTAATCCCCGGCAGCTGCAGCAGCGCGTTATAAAACGTGGAGGATACCTGGCATGTTCCGCCGCCATAGCCCAGGCTGACGCCGCCTTCAATCAAAACAGGCGCCTGCTTGTATCCAAGGGACCGCTTGTAGGGCCCCACCTGCGCGTTAAAATCCAGCCCTTCCCCGGGCGCCATCACACGGCTCAGCCGTGCGCAGGCAACACGTATGTTTTCCATACGCCCAATGTTGTCCTTTGTATCGGCCACGATGTAGAAGGATGTAAAGGCCGCAATGGGCGTCTCGCTGCTGATAGGTACATCCGTCGGGGCTACAGGCGTCAAATCCCTTAAAAGCCTGGTATCCACATAGACATATTCTTTCCAGTACGGAATCCGCGCCCAGCCGTTGGCAATATCCAGAATGCTGAGCCTGGCGCCTGCCTGCAGGGTGACTTTCACCGCCGCATCTGCCTGCGGGGCAAGCAATGCAGGCGTCACATCCGCCGTCACCGCGATGTAGGTATGCTTGAACACGCCGTAGGGGGGCGTGTTCACCGGATCGACAGGCGTTACGCTTGTAATCTTGGTACGCAGTACATAGCCGGTTTTCCCTTTATAGCCGGCTTTGACATATTTGGGGCCAACCTCATAAACATCGAAGGTTTCGCCTTTACTGATGCTGCCCATTTTTTTTGATGTATCGTTAGCTTCCGCCCATATGACACAGTTGCCGGACGTCTTTGCCGTATACAGCGCCTTCTCCGCCGCCAAGGCCGCGGGCAGGATACCCAAAAGCAGCGTAAACGCCGCGAAAAAACAAAACATTCTTTTCCAAGTCCGCATATAGAGGTCTCCTTTTTACCTGTGTTACCAGTATTTATTATACCATCCCTTTCCTTTGCGGCGCAAGATAGATTCCATCGTTTTACATTCCGCACGCTTTGTCGGTTTTTTGACAAACAGGTCTGGAATGCTGTTCAAACAGGGAAAGTTTTGATATAATATCCGTTGAAATGACGCAAGGAGGTTTTTCCCACATGCCACTTGTCAACTCAAAGGAATTATTCCGCAAGGCCTATGAAGGCGGCTATGCCATTGGCGCCTTTAACGTCAACAATATGGAAATCATACAGGGCATCACCGAGGCCGGCAAGCTGGAGAACGCGCCGCTGATCCTGCAGGTATCCGCGGGCGCCCGCAAGTATGCCAAGCATGTCTACCTGATGAAGATGATCGAGGCCGCCCTGATTGACACCGATCTTCCTCTGGTCGTGCACCTGGACCACGGCCCGGATTTTGAGACCTGCAAAAGCTGCATCGACGGCGGCTTTACCAGCGTGATGATCGACGGCAGCCATCATTCGTTTGAAGAAAATATCGCCCTCACCAAAAAGGTGGTTGATTACGCCCATGACCGCGGCGTGACCGTGGAAGGCGAGCTGGGCCGCCTGGCCGGCGTAGAGGATGCCGTATCCGTCAGCGATGACGACGCCCGCTATACCGACCCTGCCGAGGTGGAAGAGTTCGTATCCCGCACCGGCGTGGACAGCCTGGCCATCGCCATCGGCACCAGCCACGGCGCGTTCAAGTTCAAGGGCGAGCCCCGCCTGCGCTTTGACATACTGGAGAAGGTGGCGCAAAAGCTGCCCGGCTTCCCCATCGTGCTCCACGGCGCTTCCTCCGTTATCCCCGAATACGTGGACATGATCAACGCCTTTGGCGGCGAAATGCCCGGCGCCCAGGGCGTGCCCGAATCCATGCTGCGCAAGGCCGCCCAGATGGCCGTGTGCAAGATCAACATCGACAGCGACCTGCGCCTGGCGTTCACCGCGGTGCTGCGCAAGCACTTCACGGAGCATCCTGACCACTTTGACCCCCGCCAGTACCTGACCGACGCCCGCACCGCGCTGCGCGATATGGTCCGCCACAAGATCGTGAACGTGCTGGGCTGCAACGGCAAAGCGTAACATCATCCCGGCGTGAGGGAGGCAGGTATTGCCTCCCTCCTTTTTTGAACTTTCGGCGAAAAGGTCCATCCCATCGCATCACAAACAGGATTCATAAAGGCAGGACACAGGCATGAAAAACGTCATGTATGAACTGAAGGCTTTATATCAGCACCGCGATATTCCGGGGGTAGACGTTTTCTTGGACAAATGGTTCAGCGATGAGATGCCGTGTGCCCTGGCCGGGACATGCGTCGGCGAACTGTGCACCGGCAAGGAAGAGATAAAGGCGCTGCTCATAAGCGACCTGAAGTATTGGTATGATCTTATGATCGACGCCGCTTCCTGCACAGCGGAGGAAACGGCGGGATATACCGTCCTGCATGGCACAGGCACGCTGTCCTTTGCCATCCATGAAAACAAGAAGAGATACAAGCGCTTTGTGGATATCTGCGATGCAACCATTCGCGACGGCGCGCTCAGCACCCTCCAAAAAGCGTACAGCGTGGAGTATACGCTTTCCGCCCTCCTGGCCCCCAGGTCCCGCAAGAAACGAACATGCCAAAAAACAGTACTGATCGATATCATCATGAAGGACGGCAAAATTGTATTCTTCAGCTTCGCGCTGGACAAGGATTTCGATCATGCCGACAGCTTTATGGACGCCACGCAAGCGCTTGACGATGGGTTTGAACACGAAAAGGCGCGGATGACGTTTGGGAAAAGCGCGGCATTGGAAGGCGTCCTTTCCGACATGGGCTATGAAAACATTTGTTTGAACACTTTGGATGACCGGGTATTCTTCGGGATATGCACAAAACCGGCGGCCGAGTCGCTGGAGGACAGGATAAACAGGCTGTTTCAGGAATACAAGGAAGAAAAGGATTACGACTCCCTTTTCCGCCTGCGCCTGGAAATCGCATACCTGCTGAAAACCTATTCCTTTGACGAAAGGCCATCCGCCTTTGTCCGGTTCTTTGGCATCTATGAAGGGGCCGGGATGAAGACGGTCCATTTTAGGCATCCCAACTATCTGTACATAGAGGACAGAGGATGAGGCTGTGAAAACAGTTTGGGAGTAAGAAACAATGCAAATCCGGGCGCCCAAAGGACAGGCGCCCGGATTTGCACATGTGCGCGTTTTTCTCACGCATGTGTGAACGGCGGGTGTTTTTACGGCTGGCTTTCCGTCAGCCGGCTGGCCAGCTGCACATATTCCACGGCGCCCGCGGTAATGGCCTTTGCGATCTTTTTTTGATAATCCTCGCTGAGCAGCAGCTTTTCCTCCGCCGGGTTGGAAAGAAAGCCGCATTCCACCAGCACCGACGGGATATCCAGCTGCAATATAAAAAAGTCCTCCGACTGGGCCACCCTCTTGCGTTTGGGCTCAAGGCCATCTATCAGCGCCTGCTGCATAATGCCGGCCAGCAGCCGCCCCTCGTCCTTTCCCTTGCGGAAAAACACCGCGGGGCCCGATTGGCTCCTGTTGCGGAACTCGTTCATATGGATGCTGATGACCATGGTGCAGCCCGCATCCTGGATGAGCTGGATGCGCCGCTCCATATCCTGCCGCTTCTTGGTTTTTCCCTCCGGCCTTACGTCATCGCATAGGGCATAGTCGGCAGACCTGGTGAACACCACCTTTGCCCCCAGGTCTTCCATCAGCAAGGCCGTCTTCTGCGCCACCGCCATATTGATCACCTTTTCCCAAATGCCGCTGTCCCTGGCCCTGGCGCCGCCGTCATACCCGCCGTGGCCGGCGTCCAGGCAGATCACCTGTCCTTCCAGCGGCTGATCTTCCCCGACATTCACGCTACGGGCCGGATTGGCCGGCATCGCGGGACGCGGCGGGTAAGGGCCCCGGCCCAGCGTTAAATATCCCTCCAGGCCCACCAGCGCAAACAGAAAAGCGCCGCATGCAAACAGGGTCAAAAGACGGCGTTTTACAAAAGCGTGACGCAGCTTCGTCACTTTTTCCACATCCTTTCCCGCTGTTATCCTATGCCCTGCCCCCCCTGCCTATGTCCGTATGAACATGCGCAAAACGGCGTATGCAACTGTTGCATGCATCCGGTCCCCTATGGCGCTTCAGGCAAAAAGCCTTGTTTTGCGCATCTTTTGGACACAAAGCGCGCTGTTTTGCGCTTTTCATGCACTGCATATGCTGGATATGCGCACTACGTATATGGTGATACAAACAAAAATGTTCTCAGGATTCGACATTTCCACACTATCCACATGGTTATCCACAGTTTTGCACGGAAAAAGCCTTGAAAAACCATGGTTTCTGGTTTCGGCCTGTGGATAACCCGGCTCTTCCGGGAGTTTTTCCACTTGTGGAGACGCGCATACATACTTCTTACCAAGTCATTACAGAGCTTGTCCCAACATGTTCAAAATCGTAAGAAAACATTTTGGTCTGTCCATAATCTGTTGATACTCCGCACCGCCAAAGGCCGTATTGGCACGGGGGAGAGATTCCGCTTTCCGACAAAAAAACACAGCCCTATCCGGCGGGCTGCATCCCAAAAAGCGAAAACCGCCCAGGCAAAACGCCCGGGCGGTCAAAGTTCAAAGGTCAGTCAACAGTAAAGGGCAGCAAGGCGATGGCACGTGCGCGCTTGATGGCCTCGGACAGTTGACGCTGGTGCTTGGCGCAATTGCCGCTCATACGGCGGGGCAGAATCTTGCCGCGCTCGTTGGTGAAACGGCGAAGACGGTTGACGTCTTTGTAATCGATAAATTCGATTTTATCCACGCAAAAAGCACACACTTTCCTGCGGGGTTTGCGTCCCCGGGGGCGTGCTCTTTTTTCGCCACGATCTTCAGACATGGGTGCATCCTCCTTCTTGTAGCGTTAAAACGGTAGCTCGTCCTCATCCACCTGCGTAAAGCCCCCGCCGCCCTGGGAAGAATCCTGGCTGTGGGAACTTGGGGAGAAGCGGCCTTCGCCGTCTTCACCCTTGGGGGAGAGGAATTCAATGTCGTCAGCGGTTACCTCCAGGGAGGCCCTTGTCGTGCCATCCTTGCTTTCGTAGGTGGACACGGAGACACTGCCCGTCACGCAAACCTTGCGCCCTTTTGCCAGGTACTTCTGGCACAGTTCGCCCAATTGCCGCCAGGCCGTAATACGGAAAAAATCCGCCTCCGGCTGCTGTTGGTTCGCCGCGGCCTGGGAACTGCGGCGGCGGTTGACCGCGATGGTGAAGCTGCACACGTTAAGGCCTGTGCTTGTGGTGCGCGTTTCCGGATCGCGGGTAAGGTTGCCGATCAGGATGATTTTGTTCATCTCATGTACCTCCCTTGGAGATCACTCTTCCACGTCGCTGGCGCTGGCTTCGGCCGCTTCCGGGGCAGCTTCAGCAGCCGCAGGAGCTGCGAAGGCGGCGGGAGCAGCAGCACGCACGGGGCGGGGCTTCACGCTGGAGCGCTTTTCTTCGAGCTTGACCACCAGATACCGGATCACGCTGTCGGAGATCTGCAGATTGCGTTCGATTTCCTTGGGGACATCACCGTTTGCCTTGAACGTGGTCAACACATAGTAGCCTTCGGTTTTGTAGTTGATGGCGTAGGCCAAGCGGCGCTTGCCCCAAGTCTCATCAACCTTCTCCACCTCGCCGCCGTTTGTCACGATCACCTGGGTGAACCGCTCGATCAATTCCTTGCGGGCGGATTCCTCCAGCGCGGTGTCGATGATGTAGGTCAGTTCGTACCTATTCATTTCTTTCACCTCCTCATGGACGTATGGCGCTGCAACACGTATGCAGCGCAAGGATGTGCCAATTTGGAATTATAGCATTCCTTGTCATCAATTGCAAGAAAAACTTCAAAATCTTATATGCAGTGCGCTCATACAGCAAAAACATATATCACGAACTACTCTGATTGCTTCTTGGTTGAGACATTTACCGGAGAGTAGGGCACTCTTTTCATAAAAACACTTTCAGCCCTCTGTACGATAGGTCCATTTAATTCAGAGAGCCTTTTCCCCTCGATCCACTCCGGATCGTTTCTAAAATTGCTTAAGTTCTGCTCTCTTGATTCCATGTCTTTATGCTCAAGTATGTAGTAAATAACAGCCTTGCCTTCTGCGTCTTCCCAAAAATCCACTACATGCAGTCCGTGTCTCTTAAACAAACCTAGTGTGAGCTTGGAAAACCGATTATGAATGTCCTCCAGCTTTCCAGGTGTAATGTAATATGTTCTTAGTTCGTAAATCATTTCTTTCTCCCCCTATCCTCTTGATTATCCAAGTTCGTTGCCCTGGCGCCGGTCACCGGACGCCCTCCTTTGTCACCACCGCATGGATCAGCGGTTCGGGCACAATCGTTGCCTCGCCGATAAAAATGTTGCTCAGCAGCGCTTCTTCCGCCACCGCAAAGGTCGCTTCGTCCTTTGCATATAGGGTGGCCAGCGGCTCGCCCTTTTCCACCCGATCACCGATGCGCTTATGCAGCACAAAACCAACGGAAGGATCGATGCTGTCTTCCTTGCGGATGCGGCCGGCGCCCATGCGCTGGGCGCACAGGCCCAGCTGGGCCGCGTCCATGCCCCGCACATAGCCGGATGCCCGGGCAGCGGCCGGCTTTATGACCTGCGCCTTGGGCAGCAGGCAAACATCATCGCACACCCTGCCATCGCCCCCCTGGGCGGCAATCATTTCACGCAGCTTGCCAAGGCCCGCGCCGCTTTCCAGCGCCTCTTTGAGCAAATCTTCCGCTTCGTTAAGGGTGGACACGCGCCCCGCGGCCATGAGCATATGGCTGCCCAGCACCAAAGATACGTGCAAAAGCGGACCTTCTGCCCGGCCGGCCAGAATATCAATGGCTTCCTTGACCTCCAGCGCGTTGCCCACATGGGAGCCAAGGGGCTCCGACATGCCGGTGACGATGGCCACCGTGGGCCGGCCGGTCATCCAGCCGATCTCCACCATGGCGCGGGCCAGCTCGATGCTGCCCTCCAGCGTATGCATGATGGCCCCGGAGCCTGTCTTCACATCCAGCACAATGGCACCGGCGCCGCTGGCCAGCTTTTTGCTCATGATGGAAGATGCGATCAGCGGCAGACTGTCCACGGTGGAGGTCACGTCCCGCAGCGCATAGAACACCTTGTCCGCAGGGGCCATGTTTTTGCTCTGGCCGATCACCGCGCAGCCGATGCGCTTCACCTGGGCAATAAACTGCTCCTGATTAAGCTCTACCTGAAAACCGGCTATGCTCTCCAGCTTATCCAGCGTGCCGCCGGTGTGGCCCAGGCCCCGGCCACTCATTTTGGCCACGGGCACGCCGCAGGCCGCCACCAGGGGCGCCAGCACCAGGGTGGTGGTATCGCCCACGCCGCCGGTAGAATGCTTATCCACCGTCCGGCCGGGGATGGCGCTCAAATCCGCGATATCGCCGGAATGGGCCATTTGAAGGGTCAACTCCGCCGTTTCCTCCGGCGTCATGCCGTTTAGGCGGATGGCCATGAGCAACGCGGCCAGTTGATAATCCGGTATCTGATTCAAAGCCGCGCCTTTTACAAAATAGGCGATTTCGTCGATGGTTAAAGCTTTGCCCAGCTTTTTGTTTTCAATGATCCCGACCATGTCCATAACGGCGGCTTCCTTTCAAAGGGGAAGATATTTCTATTATATCACAGGTCTGATACCGCGTCATGCATTTTGCATAAAGCATGACGGCCCGGCGCCATTTATAAAGCTTTGTAATTGCATCAAAATTCAATTTTCCACATCAGTCAATTTGTATCCTTCCCCTTGGACCAGATGGTCACTTCGAGGGGGTTATGGGCGGTACAGGAGGGCGTTAAGAGGGGGAAATCGAAATCGTGTTTTGTTGGCGAAACGTAATTTCTCCTGGCAATTCTCCCGCAGCGCTTGCCTCTGCCTGCAAAACAAGCTATACTACCAAAAGACAGGAGAGTGCGTATGAAGATGGTAAACCTTGATATGCTCCGGGCGAAAAAAGGCTTTATTTGCGACATGGACGGCGTTTTGTATCACGGCAACCGGCTTCTGCCCGGCGTGCTGGAGTTTGTGGCGTTTTTGCAGCGGGAGAACAAAAAATATCTGTTTTTGACCAACAGCTCGGAGCGGGCGCCCAGGGAGCTGGCGCAAAAGCTTTCCCGCCTGGGGCTCACTGTGTCGGAGGACCATTTTTATACCAGCGCTTTGTCCACCGCCGCTTTTTTAAAGGCCCAGTGCCCCGGCGGCAGCGCCTATGTGATCGGCGAACCGGGCCTGGTAGGCGCGCTGTATGAAGCCGGCTTCACCATGAACGATGTGAACCCCGATTATGTGGTGCTGGGTGAAACCCGCACCTACAGTTACGACAAAATCGAAAAGGCCGTTTCGCTGGTGCTCAAGGGCGCCAAGCTGATCGGCACCAACTCCGACCTGACCGGCCCCATTGAAAACGGCATCGCTCCGGCTACCAGGGCGCTGATGGCGCCCATCGCCATGGCCACCGGCCGCACCGCCTATTACCTCGGCAAGCCCAACCCCTTGATGATGCGCCACGGCCTTCAAATTCTGGGCGTCACCCCGGAGGAGTCGGCCATTATCGGCGACCGGATGGATACGGACATCATTTCCGGCATCGAAAGCGGCATTGATACCGTGCTGGTTTTAAGCGGCGTTACCGATATCGAGGAGATGAGCACCTTCCCCTATCAGCCGACCTATGTGCTTTCCGGCGTGGGGGATATTGTGCCATAGCAAAACGCTGCCTCGCCTTGCAAATTGGCCCCTAAAAAGTGACAGTGAATTGGCGCTTTACGGGAGCCTTTTTTCATCGTATCCTGTTCCCGTCCAGATGGGAGGGATATGTATGAAAAAACAAAGACGCCAGGCCGGCCGGGCCGGCGCTTCAAAGCCCGCGGCATCCGGCGCGGCTGCGGTAATAAAGAAAAACGCATGGCTTATGGGTATCCCCGCAGGCGGCCGTAAGCCCGCGGATGCCGCAGGGCTTGCAAACGCCCGGATGGAGCCAGACGGTAAAGCGGATGGTATCTGGCTCCCTTGGCTGATCAGGATCCCCATGGGATGACCGGCCCAATGGGCGTGCAAAACAAAAACCCTTGACTGCTCAAGGGTTTTTTGCTTATCAGGAGAGACCGGGCACGATACCTGCCCTGCGCACGGCTTTCCCTGTCACGGGTATAAAAACGGTGTCCCAAAACGCTTCCCGGCGGCACCGGGGAGCCGCGTACGCGCATGCCGGGCACAAACCCGGCCGGACACATCCGTCATCCCTCGAACAATTCCGTTTCCGCCTTGAGGATATGCACCTGGTCTTCCACCAGGCGCTGGAAACGTGCCTTGTAGTCCTTGGCTGCCTTGCGGAGGATCTCCACTTCCTGGGCCAGGGATTCCCGCTCGGAGGCAATATCCGCCACGGCCGCTTCCGCCTTTGACTGCGCTTCGGCCACAATCGCCTCCGCCCTGGCATGGGCTTCAGCCACTGTTTCATCGCTCACCCGCTGGGCATTGACCAGCAGCTTGCGCAGCGTCTCCTCCTGCTCCTTGGCGATGGCAGGCACCTGGGGCCTTGCGGCAGGCTGCGGGGCGGGCGCCGGCTCGGGCCGGTTGGGCCGTGCGGCTTGGGCGCGCGACTGGGCCAGCTGCTCCTGCAAAGAAGCAATCTCATCCTGCAAGGCGATGAACTCGTCGCAAATCTCATCCAAGAATTCGTCCACCTCAACGGGGTCATAGCCGCGTACTTTGGTTTTGAACTCTTTTTCTTCGATCGTTTGGATGGTGATTGGCATGTGCGCGGTCTCCTTTCTAGCTGGAAAAATGGCCATTATGATCAATGGATGCCATGGCTTTCAAATTGTATGGGAATCCTGCCCTTGCGATTGGGCGCTCCGACAGACCTAAGCTTTATGCGGCCATGGCCCCGGATGGACAGAAGATCGCCTTCCTGCATCTGCGCATCCAGGCGCATTTCCGGCTTGTGATTGACCATCACCCTGCCGGATAAAATGCAGCCGGCTGCTTCCGAACGGCTCAGGTTCAACCCTGATGCAAGCACCGCGTCCAGACGAAGCGAGGCCACCGTATCCCGAGAAAGCTTTCCTTCCGCCTGCGCAATCGTGGGAAGCTCCTCCATCACCGCCGCCGCAACGGGCGTGCCGCCCGCCTTTGCAAGGCCATCGGCAATGAACTCGGCCATTTCTTCGGCCGCCAGCAGATAGGCGCCGCCCTCGTGCAGGCTGATATCCCCCACCGTCTCGCGCTCGATCCCAAGCCCCAGCACACTGCCCAGCAAGGCACGGTGCTCCGCCTGGTGATACCGTTTGTCCCAGGTGATATGCAGGCAGCGAATGGGGAACACCGGCTCCTCCCCGTCGGGATAAAAACAGGCCATCACCCGTTCGGCTTGCTGATAGCCGCCAAACAAAGCGCACGCAAGATCATGCTCTCGGGCGACCCTTACGGCCAGCGCCGCCTCCGGCGGAGAGAGAAACCGTGTATTGACCGCCCTTTGCAGCCTTTGGCTGCGAAGGCACAAATCCTGCAATCTGGCCCTGGCATTCTCCTCCTGCGTATAGGCCATATCAGCCAAAGATACGCGAAAGGATCGTCAAAAATTCCCGCACAAGCCAAATGACAAGCAGCGCTGCCACCGGCGACCAGTCCAACCGCTGCCAGTTGCTTGGCAGCACATTGGCCAGAAAGCGGCGGAGCGGCGTCAACACCGGCTCGACGATGCGGTTCAAAAAATGGGTAAAGCGCGATTGGGCAGGCCTGATATAGCCGATCGCAAAATAGACAATCAGCGCGACCTGGTACAGAAAGGTCAGCAGCAGCAGCAAATCAAAAAACCATCTCAAGCACAGCACCTCCTACGTATGCCCAAATGCGTTTCAGCGGCCGTACCCCACAGCCCGGCGGGTCCCCTGCGGGTTGTATTCCGCGGTCCTGTACTCGCCGTCCGTGTCATAGGGCTGCTGATAACCCGTATATCCGCTTTCCTCCTGGGGGGCGTAGCCGCCCTGGGGAGGATAGGCACTGTAGCCGCTCTCCTGCCCGTCGTACGCATCCTGATTTTGACCCCCCCGGCCCGCGGCATAGCTGTGGGCGCGGCTGGGCCGTGCACCTTGCTGCCTGGGCGCGCCGTTTAGGCGGCGGGTGGCTTCATCCGGCTGGACCCTGACGGCTTCGGGGGTGATCACATATACGCCCCTGGTGGAAATGCGGTTGATGTTGCAGTTCAATGTGTAGGCGGCGCCGCTGAGCATATCCACACAGCGCTGCTTTTCCGTATCGCTGGCGATATTGTCCATGTTCAGTGCAACCGTGCAATTGTTTTTCAAATGCTCGATGATAGCCCGGCACTCATCCCGGTCCCTGAGCTGAAGGATTTGAAGTTCATGGGCAAACACATTGCCATTGGCGTCGCTGGCCATGCCGGGAAAGGGAACCACCTTTTCCGGGACGGGGTTCGCCGCGCGGGCCGGGCGCTGCTGGGGCTGCGCCTGCCTGGCATAGCTGCCCGCATAGGGCGACTGATAGCCGCTCTCCGGGTTGGGATACGCCTCCTGCTGGCTGTAGCCGGGCTGCTGATACGCCGGCTGCGAAGGCGCCGGCTGCGCGTAAGGCTGCCCATACGGCTGCTGACGCGCATGCGCGCCTTCATACGGGGCGTACCCGCTTTCCTGGCCGTAGGCCGCCTGGTTGGGATCGTAGTAGCCCTCCTGCTGGCCATAGCCGGGCTGCTCATAGTATCCTTGATCTTCCCCATGCAAGAACCTGTGGGCCATTTGGGATACGTTGTCCCGCACACGGTCAATCATGTCGCGAAGTGCCATGGGAACCCTCCTACTAGTTGGTAGCCTTGGGGCCCCGAGCCCCGAACAGCGCCGAGCCGATGCGCACCATGGTGGCGCCTTCCTGGGCGGCGATGATATAATCCTGAGACATGCCCATGGATAATTCTTCCATGCGCACGCCGGGTATCGCAAGGTTTGCAATGGTATCAAACAGCTGCTTCATTTGCGCAAACAGCGGGCGCAGGGTTTGCACATCCTCCGCAAGGGGCATAACGGACATCAGGCCCCGGACACAGATTCCGGGCAGAACCGCGCATGCCCTGACAAAGCTTTCCGTTTCCTCCGGGGAAATCCCGCCTTTTTGTGCCTCCCCAGCCGCATTCACCTGGACCAGCACATCCATCACTCGCTCAGCCTTTATGGCTTGGCGGCTGATTTCCTTGGCTAATTCCATTCTGTCCAGGGAATGTATAAGGCATACCTGATTTATTATATATTTAACTTTGTTTGTTTGCAACCTTCCAATCAGATGCATCCGAAATTTTGGATGCAGAAAGGGCATTTTTCCTACCATTTCCTGCACCCGGTTTTCGCCCAGGTCACAAACGCCCAGCTCCGCCAGGGGATTGATGTCCTCCGGCGCCACGGTTTTGCTTACGGCAATGATCCGGGGCGGCCGTAAAAAGGCAGCCGATGCCGTTACAAGCTGCTCGCGGATCGCCGCAAGCCGCGCCGCCAATCCCTCTTCCATACACACCTCCGGCTAAAACACGCGCACCGACTGGCCAACATCCAGCATTCCCGGCTGCAGCGGCTCGATATAGGAGTAGTCTCCTTCGGTGGATATGATGTTTACGGGCACAAGCGCCGCGTTCACGCCGTTTACCACTACCACGCCGGTCAGGATGTCGCCCGTTTTCTTATCCGGCTGCCGCAGAATGCAGTTGGTGGGTACCCGCATGCTGGAGACATACTGGCCGATCTGCGCCTGGCAGGTGCGCATGAACAATACCGGAGCCACATCCCCCGCAACGGTCAGCCGGAGCAAAAGCACGCCGCCGGAGCGGGTGAAGGAGGAAACCCTTGCGTTGACTACCGTATTTTCAAACTGCTCCAGCTTCAATTGATAGCTTTCGCCCTGAACCGGCGTCCAATCCGAATTTTCAAGCAGCAACAGCACACCCCAGCCCTTTTCCCTGACCAGCCGGTAAACGGTGGTGCGACCCCGCTGCGCCGCCGGCCTGGCCGGCTTCTCGCCGCCCAGCATGGCCCGTACCTGGACAGGAGAAATCTGGTCCAGGTTGTTGGGGTTCAACTGCTCATAGCCGTCGGTATAAAAGCTGACCAGGCTCTCCTGGCTGGCAGACCGCTGTTTCGTATAGCTTTGTATGCGCTTTTCCTGAGTGCTTTCATCGTCATACAGGCGTGTCAGCCGCGTGTCATCCCGGTACTTTTCCCGAAGGTAGTCCTGCCTTAAGGTGATGGCGGAATCCAGCAGCCGCTCCATGTTGAGCATGTTGCCCTTGGCACCCTGCACCATCTGGCGCACCTCGCGGGCCCGCTGCAGCACGTCGGTTTCCAGCCTGGTCATCTTCTGGTCGAAGACATTCTCCTTGGCAATCAGGTTCAGATGATATTCCTTGATCTGGTCCCGCAGGCTTTGAAGCTGGGTAACTTCCTTCTGGCTGTAGCCGGAGGTATAGATCATACAGATCAGATCGCCGGGGAAAACCTTGCCGCCTTCTTCCGCGATATACTGTACGCTGGTAACCCCGTCTTCCTCATAGGCCGTTTCATTGCGCACGATCAGCGCGTCGCCCCGGTAGCTGAACCCCCGGGTACCGGAGGTGACCTGAGCGGTGCGGATACCGCTGGGAACAAGTGTCGTATATATGTACCAGCCGGAGAAGCCCAGTACGGCAAGCACGAACAATACACGGCCAAAACCTGACCGCCTTCGCGCCGGATACCGTTGTCCGTGCATGCCGCCCCTCCTCCGTTTGGGATTTTACCAATATTCGTTATGAATTCGCAAAACTCCTGCAACAACTCAAAATCAGTGCAAGATTTACACGTATTGTTACTGCAGGTTCTGCTGCTCCACATTTTTCAGCCTGGCCAGAACCCTGCGTTCCATGCGCGATACCTGCATTTGACTGACGCCCATGCGCTTTGCCGTTTCCCGCTGGCCAAGCCTGTGTTCATAGCGCAATTCCAGCAGCTTTTGTTCCTCCGGGGTTACCAGCTTGTACACCCAGCTGATCCAATCCTTATGCTCCACGGTCTCAAAGCCCGTATCCTCGCCGCCCAGGCGCGCGATGATGCGCTGCTCCTCCTCCGGATCCATGGGCGCGTCCAGGAAAAATACGTCCGTGGATTTGCGCATATCCAGCAGCGCCAGCAGATCCTCCATGGCCATTTGCATTTCCTGGGCCAATTCCGCCATGGTGGGCTCCCGCATCAAATCAAGAGTCAGCCGTTCCCTGGCCTTTTGCATATGATACAGCCTGTTCTTTGCGTCCCTGGGCAGGCGCAGGGCATCGCCCTTGTCGCGTATGTAATTGCGCACGTCCCCGGCGATGGTGGGGGTGGCATAGGTCGCAAAGCGCAGGCCAAGCTCGGGCTTGAAGCGCTGGATGGCCTTCATCAGCCCGATGGAAGCCACCTGCTCCAAATCCTCCAGCTCCACGCCCCGGCCCGCAAAGCGGCGGGCAATCTGCCTTGCCAGGGGCAGATACCCTTCGACCAGCTCGGCCATCAATTCCGGCCGCGGCCCCTGCCTGTATTCCTGCAGGAGCGGCGCCAATCTTTCGTCCTTCATAACGGCCCCCTTACTGCGCGTGAAGCGGCAGCGTCAGAGACACCGAGCGGATACACACCCCGTCTTCCTCCAGTTCCACCTTGGGGATCAGGGTTTCCAAAATCCCCCGTGTCACATCCAGATCCACTTCTTCGCAGGTCTGGCACTCCCCGTCAAAATCGCAGGTGAACACCGTGCATACCGCCTCTTTTTCCAAACGGCAGACAATGTTGACACAATTGACCTTACGGGGCTGGTGAAGCAAAAAGTCGCAGGTTTCATCCGCCGCTGTGCGCAGATCGTCCACCAGGTCGATGCCAAGGCCCATCAGGGCACCCGCACCGCCCAGCGCCATGCGCACTACCAGCATCCAATTCGGATCGGCAGGCACCGTCAATGTCAAGCAGCTTTCCTGGTTTTCTGCCATGGGCAGCGCTCCTTTCCCAAGCGGACAAAGCACTTTTTCCGCAAAAGACAACAGTCTGAAACGCTTTATGTTACCATATCCCATACCATTTTTGCAAGCAAAAGGGCCAGCACAGCCACCAGCATCCATTTGATAAAGCCCGCGCCGCGCTTTATTGTCATACCGGAGCCTATATACCCGCCGGCCATGGCGCACAAGGCCGCGGGCAAGCCCAGCAAATACAGCACATGGCCGCTGAAAATCAGGGTCACAAGAGCAGCCACATTGCTGGCCAGATTAACGATTTTGGACGTTCCGCTGGATTTTACGGCTTCCATGCCCAATGTAAGGGTGAAGAGCAAAATCAAAAAGGTGCCCGTTCCCGGCCCCACCAGCCCGTCATAAAAGCCGATGAACAGCCCCGTCAAAAAGCTTGCCGGCAGCGTATATTTTTCAGGCAGCAGCCGGTTGGCCACCAGGGAATTCTTCCTGCGCAGCACGATCACCGCCACCAGCGGAATGGCCGCGATGACGATGATGCGCATGGTGTTCTCGGGTATGACCTGCAAAAGCATCGCGCCCAGGGCGCTGCCGGGCAAAGCCCCCGCAACGGCCGCGATCGCCACCAGCCAATGCACCTGCCTGGCCTTGCCGTAGCGCGCCGCCGCAACCACGGTGCCCAGGGCGGCGGACAGTTTGTTGGTGCCGGCAGCCAGGACAGGCGGAAGCCCGGCCAAATAATAGGCCGGCAGAGAGATCAGGCCGCCGCCGCCGGCCACGCTGTCCACAAAACCCGCCAGCATCGCCAGCGGGCATACAATTAAGAGCATTTCCCACGTAACTTGCATAACCGCATCTCCTGTAATGAACACTTTTTATCTAGCCTTGCTTGCGGAAAATGCAGGCGCGCGCCTGCATTTTCAAAAAAGGAACGCCTTCCCTTGGCGCAAGGCTTTGGGAAAACATTCCGAATCACGGGTCAGTCCCTTACAAACTCATGATAAATCGCACGGATGGTCGACTCAAAATCATCTTCATCCACGCCCACGATGATGGACAGCTCGCTGGAGCCCTGGTCGATCATGCGCACGTTGATGCCGGCCCGGCTCATGGCGCCAAAAAGCCTGGCTGCCGTGCCGCAATTGTGGACCATGCCCCGGCCAACGGTGGCGATCACCGCCATGCTGTCGTGGATGGTAATGGTATCCGGCTCCGCCAGCTCAATGATGCGGTTGATGATTATCTCGCGGCAGGCCGCCAGCGCATCCTTTTGCACCACCACGCAAAGCGTATCGATGCCGGTGGGCATATGCTCAAAGGACAGGCGCTGCTCCTCAATGGCCTGCAGCACCCTGCGGGCAAAGCCTATCTCGGCGTTCATCATGGCTTTTTCCACCGTGATGACGGTAAAGCCCTTCTTGCCGGCGACGCCGGTGATCACATAGGGGTTTTCCTTTTCCACCTTCCCAAAGCGGATGAAGGTACCGGGATGCTCGGGGCAGTTGGTGTTGCGGATGTTGGTGGGTATGCCGGCCCTGTGCACCGGGAAAACGGAATCCTCATGCAGCACGGTAGCCCCCATGTAGGACAGCTCCCGCAGCTCCTGATACGTAATGCTTTCAATTTCCTTGGCGCCGGGCACCAGCCTGGGATCCGCCATCAAAAAGCCCGAAACATCAGTCCAGTTTTCATACACCTCGGCGCAGGCTGCCCGGGCCACGATGGCGCCGGAAATGTCGCTGCCGCCCCGGGAAAAGGTGCGGACCCTGCCGTCGGGCGTAGCGCCGTAAAAGCCGGGGATGACGGCGGACTTTGTTTCCTTCAGCCGGGCAGATAAAACCTCCTGGGTTTTTTCGCTGTCGAAGGTGCCGTCCTGGCGGAAGAAAATCACCTGGGCAGCGTCAATAAAAGTCATTTCCAAATAATCAGCCAATAAAAGACCGTTCAGATATTCGCCGCGGCTGGCCGTATAATCCGCCGTCGCGCCGTTTGCAATCGCCTCATTGATGGTATCCAGCTCGCTGCCCAAGTCGGCGGCAAGCCCCAGTTCTTCGGCGATATCCATGTACCGGGCCGCGATGAGGTCAAACACTTCCTGATAATCCTTGCCGGCCGCCTGCAAGCGGTGGCAGCGGTATAATAGGTCCGTCACCTTGTCATCCCCGTCGTGACGGCGGCCGGGAGCGCTGGGCACAACATACACCCGGTCCGGATCCATGCGTACAATAGACCGGACCTTTTCAAATTGGCACGCGTCCGCAAGGGAGCTTCCGCCAAATTTTGCTACTTTGATCCCCATTTCCTCATCCTCCACAAAGAAAGGCGCGCCCCTTGCGCCATACAGGTTATTGTATCGAAGGGGGCCTGCAAAGTCAATCACTGCTTATGAAAAAAACAAGGCATCCGCTTGCTAAAAACCTTGAGGGAGGCATGGAGGGCCGTAGTCCTCCATGTGTACTCCACTGTGCCGGCTTTGCCGGTGCAGTGGGGATTTCCCCAAAGGGCGAGCTTGCCCGCCCTTTGGGGAAATCCGTTCCCGCAGCCGGATTTCGCCCGGAATTTTCGTGAGAAAATTCAGAAATCCGGCCTTTCATTTCAGGCAGCCGCTTACGGCAAGCCGTAAGCGGCTGCCTGAAATGAAAAAGCCATCCCCCAAACAGTTGGGCGATGGTTCATGGTATGCTCCCAGGCAAACGGTGGTGTTCAGGCCTTCAGGCACAAGCCCAGCGCCACCACGTCATGATACGCGCCTTCCCGCCACAATTCGCTTTTGAACAGCCCTTCCCTGACAAAGCCGCATTTTTCGTAGCAGGCGATGGCCTGCTGATTGAAGGAGAAGACCATCAGCTTCAGTTTGTGCAGGTTCATTTCCTCCCCGGCAAAGCGTATGAGCAGCCTCAGCGCGTCGGCGCCAAAGCCGCGGCCCCGAAACGCCTGGTCCCCGATCATGATGCCGATCTCCGCCACGCGGTTTTTCCAATCCACCTTGGTAAACCCGCACCGGCCGATGAGCTGCCCCTGCAAAGTTTCCACCGCAAACTGGTACTCGCCCCTGGTATAGCAGGTCTGCTGCTCCAGGAACCTTGACTCATCCTCCTTGGAGGAGGGGTAAAGAACCCCCGAGGACATCCCGCGCACGGTGGCGTAATCGTTCATGAAACCCCAATGGGCTTCCACATCGCCCCGTTCAAACGCCCGAAGGCGCACAAGCTCTCCCTGATACATTGCATCCCCGCCATTTTTTCATTAGCTTGCCGGGGATAAGCGAAATTTATTCCCCGCGCCCCTTTTCCCACTCCTCGCGAAGCACGCTCATCAACACAACGTCCATATAAGCGCCGTTTATGTAGCGCGCGCGGCGCTTTACGCCTTCCTTTACAAAGCCCGCCTTTTCATAGCAGGCGATGCCTCTTAGGTTGGCGGCATACACATCCAGCTGCACCCGGTGAAGCCCCAGATTCAAAAACGCGTGCTCCAGCAAAAGCGTCAGGGCCTGTGTGCCGATGCCCACGCCCCGCTTTTCCCCCCGGCCGATCACCATGCCAACCGTGCCGCAGCGGTCGATCCAGTCGATGTCCATCAGGTCCGCCTGGCCCAGGTACTCCTGGGTTTCCTTGTCGGCGATGACAAAGCAGGCTTCACGCCGGCTGCCGGACAAACGCATATCCAAAAAATCGTCGCTGACTTTCACCGTTTGCGGCCAAACGAACAGGTTGGAAAGATACCTGGTGGTTTCCATATCGTTGACCCATGCGGTGATATGGCGCAGATCGTCCCTGCGGTATTCCCTGAGCATAATGGTTTTGCCAAGCAGATGGGGCATGGTATCATCCTTTCTCCCGGTTCTTTTGCATTGCCTGAAAGAAAAACGGCGGGATGCATAAGCCGCATCCCGCCGGCAAAAAGACCTTAGTGGCTGCAGCCGCAGCAACCGCCCTCGTGGTCGTGTCCGCCGCAGCAGCCATCCTCATGATCATGATTATGACCGCAGCAGCAATCCTCTTCCTCCCCCAGGCCGTCCTGCAGCTTCTCCTGCATATATTTTTGAAACACCGCCTGAATAACGTCCTCTTCCGTGACGACCTCAAAGGAAAGCTCGCCCTCGGGAGTGTCGGAAAGCCGCGTGATCAGCAGCTGTTCCTCATCATTTTCGTTGTTTTCCAGCTCCACCAGCACTACGTATTCCTGCCCGGCATAGGGCAGCACAGCGCCATAGCGGAAATGGTACACCGTGCCGTCGGGACCTGTCAATTCCACCACGGCGTCGGAAAGAGCCTCGGTATCCAGCTCCTCATGAGGCAGCTTCGGATCATTCGTCATCTTCGTCCTCATCCTCGCCGTCTTCGGGGATTGCGTCATCCTCTTCCTCAACGGCAGCCACAAACTTGTCAAACACCGCCTGGAGCACATCGTCATCCTCGATGGTCACATAGCAGTCTTCGCCCTTGTCGTCCTTCTCCATCTTGAGGATGACGACTTCGCCTTCCTCGTTTTCCTCATCCTCCTGGGCGGCCATCAGAACGATATAATAGTCCCCTTCATGCTCAACGGTCATCAGGTGCTCAAACTCAACAGCTTTGCCCTGCTCATCCACCAATTCAATGATGTTGCTTTCGCCATCCATGGTTATGTCCTCGCTTTTTTGATTTCTATCGACCGGCGTTGCGCCGCTGTCGAGCCATTGTTGCAGGATCACCGCCGCAGCCACCTTATCCACAGTCATGCGGCGGTCTTCCCTGCGCATACCGCCGTCCACCAGCGCTTTTTCCGCTGTTACCGTGGTGAGCCGCTCATCCTGAAAAAACACGTTCAAACCGGCTTTTTCAAGCTCCGCGGCAAAGGCGCGCACCTTTTGCGCCTGGCCACCCTCGCTGCCGTCCATATTCCTGGGCAGGCCGCACAGCACCTGATGGGTATCATACTCCTGGCACACAGACAGGATATGACGCACATCCGGGCCGTAACCCACCCTGCGGTAAACAGACACAGGCTGAGCAATGCGCCTTCCGGGGTCGCTTACCGCGATACCGATCCGAACATCCCCCACATCCAGCGCCAGCACCCGTTCGTCCATTTTATCCTCCGCCATAAAGCAACCGAAGGCTTCCGGCGCGGCAGAAGGACATTTCTTTCCCGCCGTTTGGCCGGGATGGCCCATTGAAACTCCCGGCGCCCGGCGCCTTCAGCCCATCGGATGCCTTCTTCATTTCGCCTATGCTCCCGGCCTGTCAGCCAAGGGACTGGCCGGAAAGATAATACCTGACTATTTCCTCCAGCAGTTCATCCCGCTCTACGCGGCAGATCATGCTGCGCGCCTGATTATGACTTGTGATATAGGTGGGATCACCGGAGATAAGGTAGCCTACGATCTGGGTGATGGGATCGTAGCCCTTTGCCTGCAGCGCGCGGTACACATACCTTAATATATCGTTGGCCTGATTTCCGCTTTCTGTCAGCGGGGGCAGTTTCGTGGTTTCAAATGCGTCGGGCATGGGTTTCCCTCCTTTCCCGGACCTGAATCCATTATACACCAGCAGCAACGGTTTTTCAACGACGCTTTGCCAATTTCTTCATACTTTCGCCGCAAAGCCACACATTTACGCAGGAGTATTATCCCGTCTTAACATACGCAGACCGCCGCGCAGGGACACCACCACCGGCACCGCCAGCAGCATGCCGGCAACCCCGCCCACAAGGCCGCCGGCGGAAATGGTCAGCAGCACCGCTACGGGATGCAGCCGTGTGGCGCCGGACATCAGGTAGGGGGAGATCATGCCGCCCTCCAGCTGCTGCACCAGGACCACAACAATCAGCGCCCACGCCACCCTTCCCCAGCCCAGCGGCAGGGAAAGCAGAAATACCGGTATCGCCCCCAAAATCGGCCCCACATACGGCACCATTTCAAACACGCCCATCAAAAGGCCCAGCAGCAGCCAGGCGGGCACGCCCACGATCAGCAGCCCAAGAGAGGTCAATGTGGCAATGACACCGGAAATCATCAATTGCCCGCGCCAGAACCCGCTGATTTCCCTGCGCATTTCCCTGAGCATGGCCACCGCCTTGCGCCTGTGCTTGAGCGGCACCCACAGCGACATGCGCTGCGCCAGCTCTTCCCTGTCGCGCAGGAAATAAAACGCGATCACCGGCGCCAGAAAAAGCTTTGACAGGCTGCCGACCCAGCTGCCCGCCTTGCCCATGAGCGTTGGCAAAAGGGTTCCCGCCACTTCCTGCACTTTGTCCATCATCATCTTCTGGGTGTTTTCATCCACGGGTATCCCCTGGCGGGCAAGCCATTCCTGGACGGTTTCCAGCTTCGCGCGAAGCTGGTTCAGTATATCCGGCAGCATGGCCGCCAGTTGCCCTGTCTGCCGCCACAAAAGCGGCACAAAAAGCAGCACAAAAGCCACCGCCATGCCGCTGACCAGCAGCATGGACAACGACGCCGCAATGGAGCGCGGCAGCTTTTTTTCTAACCGGCGGCAAATGGGCAGCGCGGCCGCCATGACCAACAGCCCCAAGGCGACCTGCCCGACCAGCGCCCACAGCACCCGCCAGAGGATCAGCACAGATAATAAAAGCGCGATCCCCAGCCCTTTTAAAAGCTGCTGGTTCGCGCCGGCGGCTTTGCGTTTTTCCCCTTCAAAAGTCGTCATGAATCCTCTCCCCCGGCATGGGATGCCCCAAGCGAATATGGACACCGTAGAAACCTGAAATATGACCGGAACGGGGATGCTAAGGCCTCCCCGTTCCGGCTGCCTCTTATATAGAAATGTTGGCAGCGGCGTCCTGCCGGCTTTGCGCCCAATGCGCAGACCGGCGCCGCCCGATGTATGGTCACCAGTTCCTGGCGGCACGGCGCAGGTTTTCAGCTTCCCGCAAAACCGCCTTGCGCCATTTGTTGCCGTTGGGCATCATCATCAATCCGGCGCCAATGGCAAAACCCAGCGCGCCTGTTGCGGCCATTTTTCCCAAGCTCATCTTTTCCCTTCATCTCCCTTCCTTTTTTCCGCTTTTCCGTTCAGTCTGTCCATGGCGGGCACCAGCACAAAGGGCTGCGCTCTTTCCTTTTTGCGCGCCGTGCTTACGCCATCCTGCGGCTTACGCAGCACAAAATCATTGGCCAGCCACCGGCCGTGGAGCAAATCATCCAGCGGCCCGTTGGAGATCTCCAGCGCCTCCACCTCCAGCGTCTCCGGATTGATCAACGCGTCCGTTACCGTTCCCAAGCGAAGACCGGTGGTGTCCTGCACGCGCCCCAGGCGGAAACCCGCCTCCTTGGGCGGCTTTTTTAAATCACCCGATACCAGCACAGAAACTCCACCAATGGTTTGAATATTATCGCGGTCAACCCATTTCGCTCCACCAATACCTTCCCGGACAATGATTCCGCGCAGTTTCTTCCCACTTTCCTCAAGAACCGCTTGTTCAAGCAGCCCCACTGTCTTCCCGCCGCGGATCACAGGCAGGCCGATCAGGCCCTGGATGCCAGTCACCATTTTGCTCCTTTCAGCCGTTCATTTTCAAAGCGGACGGTTCATGCGTATTTTTCCCTGCCGCGCCGCTGCCATGCGCATTCTGACCACTGCAAAAAAATGCCTGCATCGAAAACGGAAAGAAAACCGCGCCAAGGCTCCGTCACAGCCTGCCATCCTTGGATGCTCCCTCCAGATTTTCAAATTTCCTTATAATTATGCAGGCAGCATCCTGCTTTCCCAGCCTCTTCATCATCTTGCGAAATTTGTCAAATTATGATATACATGAGGGAATCAAGAAAATTCCAATCCATATTAGCGAAGAGGATGACACCACACGAGCGAAGACGGCACAATTGCCGGGGAACGACAGTAAGGAATGAATTTCATGGAAAAGAACAACCCTTTGGAGTCTTTGGAGCACTACAAGGCGCTGTATGAAAAATATCAGCTTCTCGCGGAAAACACCGTGGAATGCATATGGCTGCTGGATCTTTTAAGCCGGCGGTTCAAATACGTCAGCCCATCGGTCCATGCGCTGCGGGGCTATACCTCCGAGGAGGCCATGGCCCAAAGGCTGGAGGATACCTTGACCCCGGAATCCATGGCAAAAGTGAACAAGATCGCCAAAAGAATCCTTGATGCCGTGGCCGCCGGAGATTTCAGCCCGGAGGCCGCTTCCTCGGTCGATGAGTTTCAACAGTACTGCAAGGATGGTTCCATCAAGGATATTGAAATATCCACCCGGGTCATTCTCAATGAAAGGGATCATGCCATCGATGTTCTGGGCGTTTCCAGGGATGTCAGCCGGCGTAAAAACCTGGAGGCCACACTCAAGAGCGAAATGGAAGAAAAAAACCGGCTGATTGAAACACTCAGCGCAAAGGAGAAGGAGCTGCGCCGCCTTGCGGATGAACTGAAAACAAAAAATGAACTCCTGAACGCCATCATCAAAACGGATAATATGACAGGCGCCCACAGCCGGTATTACTTTGATCAGCGGGTCCACAATGAAATGAAGCGGTCAAGCCGCTTTGGCATTCCCCTCTCCATCATCTTCTTTGACCTGGATCACTTCAAAACCGTCAACGACCGCTTCGGGCATGACGTTGGCGATGAGGTGCTGATCCGCATCGCCTCCATTACGGAGCGCTTCATCCGCATGCCGGACCTGTTCGCCCGCTGGGGAGGAGAGGAATTCATGATCCTTCAGCCCAGAACCGATCTGGATGAAGCGTTAAGGCTGGCGGAGGAGCTTCGCATCATTATCTCCCAGACCGCCTTTTCCACCGCCGGCCGTGTGACCGCCAGCTTTGGCGTCGCCCAGTGGGAGCCGGAAGAGGCCTTTGAGCACTGGTTCAAACGCGTCGATTATGCGCTGTACCGCTCCAAGAGCAACGGCCGCAACCGCGTAAGCGCCTACCGGCCCGCGGAAAACCTGCCCGTCGCCACCGTACGGCTGGAGTGGCGCAGCGAATGGGAAAGCGGAAACAGGCTCATAGACGACCAGCACAAAGAGCTGCTTGTGCTCTCCGACCGGCTGATCGATCTGTCCCTTTCCGGACACAGCCGGGAAGCCATCCTGCCGGCGCTGGATGCCTTGCTTGCCCATGTGGTACAGCACTTCAAGGATGAGGAGCAGATTCAAAGGGATATCGGATATCCGGAATACGCGGAGCACGCACAAATCCATCAGACCATCACCGAAAGGGCGCTTCATGTCAAGCAGCAATTTATGCGGGACGAACTGAAAGCATCCGCCTTTTTTTCCTTCCTGGTGGACGAGGTCATTATGGGACACCTGCTGGCGGAGGATATAAAGTTTTTCCCCTATACCAGGGATAAAAGGCGTCCGCCCTTTGACAACGATGACTGGGAGAAGATGATTTAGCAATGCTTCAGGATACAAAGAGCAAGCCCGCCGATACCTGGCGGGCTTGCGTTGATTCCGGTTATTTTCTCCACTTCTCCACCGCCTGCAAAAACGCCCGGGGCGGCGGCGCTTCAAAGAGCATCCGTTCACCGGTGGACGGGTGGGTAAATTGAAGGGTCCTTGCGTGCAGCATCAGGCGGGGCGCAGGCAGGCCATGCCTGAACCCATAGATCACATCCCCCGCCACCGGGTGGTGGATGGACGCCATATGCACCCTGATTTGATGGGTGCGGCCGGTGATCAAATGCACATCCAGCAGCGCTCCGTTCTTCAGTTCTTCCACCAGCACCCACTCCGTTACCGCCGGCCTCCCCAGGGGATCGATCGCCATGCGCTTTCTGTCTGTTTTGCTGCGGGCAATGGGCGCGTTCACCACACCGGCGGGCTCCTTCATGATCCCTTCCACCACCGTCAGGTAATGCTTCTCCATCTCCCGGTCATGAAGCTGGCGCGACAATTCCACATGGGCGCTGTCCCGCTTGGCCACCAGCAAAAGCCCCGAGGTATCCTTGTCCAGGCGGTGGACGATGCCGGGGCGCATCACGCCGCCGATGCCCGAAAGATTGCTCAAATGGTGCAGCAGCGCGTTTACCAGCGTGCCGTCCTCATTGCCGGCCGCGGGATGCACCACCATGCCGCAAGGCTTTTCCACCACCGCCAATTCGTCGTCCTCATAGAGGATGCGCAGGGGGATATCCTGGGCAGTCACTTCCGCCGGCTTATCCTCGGGGACGAAAAGCGTAAGGGATGCTCCGGCCTTAGGCTTTGCGCCGGGCTTTGGCTCCGGCTTCCCGTCCACACAGGCCTGTCCTTCCCGTATCAGCTGTCCGATCCGCGATCTCGTCAGCGTACAGGCACCGCTGAAAAGTACATCCAGCCTGCTTACGCCATCGGCCAGGCAGGCAATCTTTTGTTCCGTCATGGCTAAAGGGCCTTCTCCTCTTTCTTCTTCCAATCATTTGGCCGAAACAGCAGGCTGATGCACAGCATCACAGCCCCCAGGCTAATGAATATATCCGCCACATTGAAGATGGCAAAGCGGACAAACAGCAGGTCAAACATATCCACCACATAGCCAAACAGGATCCTGTCCACCAGATTCCCCGCCATGCCGCCCAATATGCACATCAGCGCCAGCTCCGCCCACCGGCCCAGCTGATAGGGCCGCAGGGAAACGGTCACGATCACCACCGCGGCAAGGCTCAGCGTTACCAGCAGCCAGCGCTGCCCCGGCAAAGCGCCAAAGGCCATGCCCGTATTTTCCACATAAATCAGGCGAAGCATGTTGGGCCAGGGGAGGATGCCCCCGGGCTGCAAGGACAAAAAGCGCTGCGCCCAAACCTTTGTCAGCCTGTCCGCAAGGAAAATGCAAACGGGCAGTAAAAACAACATTCTTCCCCTCCAGAATTTTTTATTCATTATATCATGGGCCTTTTTCCCTGTCACCTACTTCAGGTTGTCCTGCACCATGCTCACGATCTTGGCCAAAAAATCCCCAATCACCGGCAGGTTCCTGGCCGCCAGGTCCTGCAGGAGCAGCACCACCACCGCGCCCAAAATGGTGAAACCCACCGCCGTGCCAAGACCCCTGGCTACGCCGCCGATGAAATGGATGAACAGCATCCGTTTTTTGTTGTCAATGTACTCAATGTACTCCGCCAGGCGCAGCCGCTCAGTGGCTTCCATCCACTGGCTGATTTTTTCCTTGACATCCGGCGGCCAATCCTTCATGGGCATACGCCTCCCGCTTTTTGCTGCAGTGATTTTTGTGGGCATGTAAAAGGCATCCTCAGGTTTCCAGATAGTTTCCCCTGAACCCTGCCATCCATGCACAAAAGCCGTGTATCGCGTACTGAAACATTTTTTCCTGCTCCTTGCTATTGCGTCCATCTGCCGATATACTGAAATATCATAGGGTGGAGGGAATGAACATGAAAAGCATCAAGCCTGGCCGCGGCCCATCCGGTATGGGGTTTATCGGCAGCATTATCGCTGTTGTCTTTGGCATTCTGTGGATCATCGGCGCATCCAGCATAGCCCCGCCCGCCAATCAGTTTTCCTCCTTCGGTTTTGATTCTGGCCCCATGGATACGGCCTTCTCTATTTTCCCGCTTTTTGGATTGCTCTTCGTTGCCGCGGCCATTGCAGGCGCCGTCTACAACTATAAGAACTACAAAAACAAAGAACGCTATTCCATTATTGATATTGTAGATTCCAGCGAAGAGGGCGACCCTCTCAACAAACAAGCCGGGGATCGTGCGGAAAGTACAGCTGAAAGAAACCCCGCCGGCAGCTTTTGCACCGAGTGCGGCCACAAACTGGACGGTGATTTCGCGTTCTGCCCCGGCTGTGGAAAAGACCTTTTGAAACGCGGCTGACAAATGCTTAGAAGGAGGCCTGTTCATGGATAAGCAAGCAATCAAAGCTCTCCTTTTGAACCTTGGCGCCGATGTGTGCGGCATCGCTTCCGCGGAAGGTTTCAAAGACGCGCCGCCGGGCTTCCATCCCCGCGACATATTCAGCGGCTGCCGGTCCGCGGTCGTGTTTGCCATCGCCCTCCCCTCCGTACTGTACGATGCCGACACACGGATCGTATACAACCATGCGAACCACCTCTCCTTGTCGGAAATTGACCGCATCACCCTTGCGGCCTGCCGCAAGCTGGAAGCGGAGGGCTTCAAATGCATGCCGGTTCCCTGCGACAGCCCGTATGAGCATTGGGAGCCGGAGCGCCTGCATGGCCGGGGCATACTGTCCATGCGCCATGCCGCAGTATTGGCCGGCATCGGCAGCATGGGAAAAAACACGCTGGTCATGAACAGAATGTATGGCAACAGGCTGAACATCGGCGCTTTTCTTACCGATATATTCCTTGAAAGCGATCCAAAGGCGGAACAGCTCTGCCTTGAAAGCTGCCGCCGCTGCCTTGCCGCCTGCCCGCAAAAAGCGCTGGACGGCGTCACCGTCCGGCAGGACCTTTGCAGGCCGTATACATATGCCACCAATGCCCGGGGCTACTCCGTGTGCAACTGCAACCGCTGCCGAACCGCCTGCCCCTTTGCCAGGGGAAATATTAGCGAAGCCAAGCGAAACGCGGCTCAAGCAGAAGCAGTCGTATGAAAAGCAAACCAGTTGTGGAAAAATAAAGGAAAATAGATGATTGCGGGGAATTATAAGGATTAACCAAAAACAAAAGCGCGCACGTTTTGCGTCTGTTCCGGGGAGGATGAACCATCAATGGTGCCAGCGGAAAAACTTGCTGCCTCCCGACGACCTTTTCGTCAAGGTTTTGTGGTTTTGCTTGCCCTGGCGCTTTTCCTTTTCGGCTCTGCATATGTCGTATTCGCAAATGTAGCCCAGATACATAAGCACCGGGAACAGGCGCTGACACTGGCCAAATCAGCGAGCGTTTATTTGCCCGCGGCATGGATCAAGACATTGGATGCGAATGAAAGCGACCTTTCCAAGGACACATACCTTCTGCTCAAGGATGGCCTGATCCGTTTAAAGACCCTGAATCCCAACATCGCGTTCACTTATCTGCTGACCCAAATCAATGCTCAGTATTATTTCATGGCGGATTCCGAGAAGCCTGAATCACCGGGCTACTCTCCCCCCGGCCAGCGTTATGATGAAGCCCCCGACATCTACAAGTCTTCCTTTGCCAGCGGTACGGCGGTCATCACCGATCCGGTCACCAGTCGGCGGGGAAAACGGGTCAGCGTGCTGGTCCCGATACAGGATCCGGCCGACGGGCGCACCATCGCCATGCTGGGCATGGATTACGATGTCAGCACATGGTCAGCCATCGTCAGCGAGCATGTGCTCAATGCCGCCGCGGTCATCGGCCTTACTTTCCTGATGGTGGCATTGCTGTACAGCATGTACCGGCGCGGCAAAGAGCGGGAACAATTGATCCGGAAGCTGGACGACAGCGAGGCGCTGTTCCGCACCGTATTTGACCAGGCTCCCTTTGGCATAGCCATTGTGGATGATTACCATGACGTATCCAGTATGAACGCCATGTTCGGCAAAATCATGGGCCGCACGCAAAAAGAACTGAACCAGCTGCTTTGGTCCGATATCACCCATGAAGGTGACCTTGCCGAGGAATCCCTTCTTTTTGACCAGTTCGAAGCCGGCCAAACGGACGGCTACAGCATGGAAAAACGGTATATCCGTCCTGACAATTCCAGCATATGGGTGCAAACCGTACTGGTACGGCTGAAATTAAGCAGCAGGCAGGAGCAAAAGCACCTTTGCATCCTGTATGACATCCAGGAGCGCAAGCAGGCGCAGGAGGCGCTTCGGGAAAGCGAACGAAGCAAATCGGTGCTGCTGTCGCATCTGCCGGGCATGGCCTACCGCTGCCTGAACGATAACGATTGGACCATGCTGTTCGTATCGGAAGGCTGCCTTGCCCTCACGGGCTATTCGCCGGAAAGCCTGCTCTATAACCGCAACCTTACCTTCAATGATTTGATCGACCCCAAATACCACGAGCTCTTGCGCGGCGAGTGGGACAGGCGGCTTGCGCACAAGGAAACCTTCCGCTGCGAGTATCAGATTATCACCGCCGGCGGTGAACACAAATGGGTGCTGGAAATGGGCCAGGGCATCTACGATGACCATGGCCAGGTGGAGGCGCTGGAAGGGATCGTCATCGATATCACCGAATCCAAGCGCCAGCTTTCCCAAATACAGCATCTGAACAACCATGACTTTTTGACAGGCATCTATTCCAGAAAATATTTTGAACAGGCAAAGCGCCAGCTGGACACGCGGGAGAACCTTCCGCTTTCCATCATTATTGCCGACATCAACGGCATACGCATGCTCAACAATGCCTTTGGGTATGAACAGGGCGACATGGTCATCGCCCAGATTGCCGATATCCTAAAGCGCTGCTGCCGGGAAAACGATATTGTGGCCAGAACCGGCGGCGATGAGTTTGGCATACTGCTGCCCACAACCAACCAGGAAGAGTCCTACCGCATCGTACAGCGCATGAAAAAAACATGCGAGGAGGCCGATTTCGGCAAACTGGGTCAATCGGTACGCATCAGTCTGTCCTTGGGCTGCGGCACCAAAGCAGGCGATGAAGAAAATATCGACGCTATCGAAAGGGAAGCGGAGGAAAACCTGCACAAGAACAAAATCCTCGAGCAAAAAAGCTACCACAACGCCATGCTGACCTCCATCATGGCCACCATGAACGCCAGAAGCCAGGAAACGGAAGAGCACGCCCTGCGCCTGGTATCCCTGTCCCGCATGGTGGGCACGCACCTGGCGCTGCCGCAAAAGAGCCTGGATGATTTGCAGCTACTAGCCATGCTGCACGACATCGGCAAGGTCGGCATCGATGACCGCATTTTGAACAAGCCCGGCAAGCTCAGCGAAGAAGAATGGATCATCATGAAAAAGCACCCCGAAATCGGATACCGCATCGCCAACTCGCTGCCGGAGCTGGCATCCATCGGGGAATACATCCTGACGCATCATGAGCGCTGGGATGGAAAGGGATATCCCAAAGGCCTCAAGGGGGAAGAAATCCCCCTGCCTTCCCGCATCCTTGCCGTGGTAGACGCCTATGACGCCATGACCGAAGAGAGAGTGTACAGAAAAAAGCGAAGCCAAGAAGAAGCGATGGAAGAGATCATGAACCATTCCGGAACGCAATTTGATCCTGCCATAGTGGAGATATTTGCTCACTGCATGCGCTGAGGCATGCCTGCATTTTGCTGTAAACAGGAGCGATTACATATGAAGAGAGTATGGGTCTTTTTCGCCTTTCTCTGCTTTGCCGTGCTCACCGTACATGCCGGCCTGGCAAGCGAAGAGATTTCCCTTCCCAATAAAACCATGCTGGATCAGCAGGGTGCTGTCATGCTGCCAAGGAATGTGTTCATTATCGCCATGATCTCAGGCAGCGCAACCATTGGCGCATTGGTCATTTTGTCGGCCGCCACCTTACGGAGCAGGCGGCGCCTGCAAAAGGCAAAGGAAGCCGCAGAATATCAGGAGAAAGTGCAGCGCACCTTTATGGATGCGGATGACAGCCTGATTTATCTGAAGGATGAAAATCTTAACTACATCTTCGTGAACAAGGCGACGGAGGCGTTCTATCAGCGCGAAAAAGAACAAATCATCGGCCGCAGCGATTATGATCTGTCAGATCCGGTGTTCGCCGAGCGGCGCCGTGCGACCGATCAAAAAACACTCAAAGAGAATATGGTTGTAATCGACGAGGTGGAGTGGGACAGCAAGGTTTACAGAACCTTGAAGTTCCCCGTCACGCTGCCAAATGGCAGCACCGGACTTGGCGCTTATATCACCGACATCACTGCCGCAAGAAAAAATGAGCGCAAACAGGAAAAGAATGCACAGCGCAACAAAATCCTTGCAGACATGCTGTCCATCAGCTTTAAAAGCAAGCAGGAGCAATTGGCGTATGTTGCGCAGGAAATACTCAGGCTTACGGAAAGCCGGTACGGGTACATTTATCTGTATGATGAGCAGAAGCAGCGGTTTTCCCTGATCGCATGGTCCGGCAGCGCGGCAGAGGACTGCCGTATACAGGATCAGCAGGGCGTTATCGATCTTGAACATATTGGCATTTGGGGCGAGGTTGTCAGGCAGCGAAAGCCTGTGATCATCAATGATTTTCAAAATCCGCATCCGCTCAAGCGGGGGTATCCGGAAGGGCACATTCCCATAACGTCCTTCATGTCGGTACCTGTGATCATTGATCAAAACGTTGTCGGTGTGGTCGCCGTCGCCAACAAAGCGTCTGAATATGAGGAAGAGGACGTCAGCCAAACGATGCTGCTGATGGCCGGCGTATGGAACGCGGTCATCCGCCGGGAGACCCAGGAGAAGCTTGCCCTGGAACGCAGGCGGTATCAACAGACGCTTTTGTCCATCGGCGATGGCGTAATGGTGGTGGACAAGGATGGCAAGATTGAGATGCTCAATCCCGTCGCCGAAGAATTGATCGGCTGGACCCTTGAAAGCGCCGCCGGCATGCATTACAAGGATGTCTTCTCCCTTTCCCACGAACAGCCCGGCAAATCGATCAAGGACCCTATCGCCGACGCGTTGGAAACGCAAACGGTTCAGGAAATGGAGAATCATGCCGTATTGACTTCCAAGAGCGGAAAACGCTACTGTCTGGAAGACAGCGCCGCACCCATCAAGGATGATTCCGGGGCCGTCATCGGCGTTGTCCTTGTGTTCCGGAATGTCACCGAGAAGAAGGAACAGCAGCATGAGATCGAATACCTAAGCTTCCACGATTCGCTGACAGGCCTTTATAACCGCCGCTTTTTTGAGGAGGAACTGCGCAGACTGGATACATTGCGCAACCTTCCCGTTTCCATCATCATCGGTGACGTCAACAATTTGAAGCTGACCAACGACGTATTTGGCCATACGTATGGCGATATGCTGCTCCAGCGCCTGGCTCATGTGCTGCGCAGAACCTGCCGGGCGGACGATATCATTGCCCGCTGGGGCGGGGACGAGTTTTCCCTGCTGCTGCCCAAAACAAGTCTGGAGGAAGCAAAGCAGATTGCCGCGCGGATAAGCGACGAGTTCGCCAAAGAACGGATCAAGGCTGTCCAGGGCAGCATCTCCATGGGCGCGGCCGTCAAGCTCAGTGCTGAGTACGATATTTTTGACGCTGTCAACAAAGCCGAAGAGGAAATGTACACAGCCAAGATCATGGAGCACAGCGAGCTGGCCAAGGAAACGCTGCAAACCATCGTTCAAATGCTGCATGACAGCAGCCCCAGGGAAAAGGATCATGCCGACCGCGTCAGCCGGCTGTGCCAGGCCATGGGCAGAAAAATGAACATGTCGGAAGCTGAGGTCAAGCGGCTTTATGACGCCGGCTACCTGCACGATATCGGAAAGGTCGTGCTGGACAGCAAACTTCTCGCCAACCAATTCAACCACCTGTCCGCCATGGAATGGAATGAAATCAAACGCCATCCCGTTGTCGGATACCGCATTCTCAATTCCTTTGACGATATGCTGGACCTGGCGCAAATCGTACTGGCCCACCAGGAACGCTGGGATGGCTCCGGCTACCCCAAGGGTCTGAAGGGCGACGAAATCCCGCTGGCGGCTCGCATCATTGCGCTTGTGGAAAGCTATGAGCGCAGACGCTCCGGCGCCGACAACAAAGAGGCGCTGGGCAAGGAGGATGCGCTGGCCACCATCGTAAAAGGAAAAGGCCTGCATTTTGACCCGGTGCTTACTGATCTGTTTGTTTCCATGATGGAATGCAAAGAAAGCGACGATGAATTCCTGTCCTGAGGAATGCACGGAACGCAAAAGAGAACCCTGAGCGGCCGCAATATGTCGCCCAGGGTTCTCTGTTTGCATGGAGCTTATGGCGCAAATCCCTTACAGGATCTCCAGGATCACCATTTCGGCAGCATCGCCGCGGCGGGGTCCAAGGCGGTAGATGCGGGTATAGCCGCCTGCGCAGCCCTTTTCCGCATTGCGGGCCTTGAACTTGGGCCCGATTTCACGAAAGAGCTTTTCCACCGCGGGGTGCTTGTTGTCCTTGGTGCGCTCTTTGAAATCAGCCTTGCTCTCGTCGTCCTTCTTCTGCTCCTGTATATCGTACAGGTACGCCATGATCAAGCGGCGGGCATGCAGCTTGGAAGGGGCGTCGTTTTGAACGGTGATGGTAACCAGCTGGCCCTTTTCGTTGTGGAATTCCTTGGTGGCTTCCACATTGTTCTCGCATTCGCGAATGGCCAGGGTGATAAGCCGCTCTGCGGCGCTGCGGACTTCCTTGGCCTTGGCCAAAGTCGTCTCGATACGGCCATGCCAGATGAGGTTGGTCACCTGGTTGCGGAGCAGTGCTTTGCGCTGGTCGGCAGTGCGGCCCAGTTTACGTTGCGTTGCCATGGGGTGTTTCCTCCTTTACGGAATGGGCGCTAAACGCCCCGTGTTAATCATCGTTGGGCCGCAGACCCAAGCCAAGGGCAGACAGCTTTTGTTCCACTTCTTCCAGGCTCTTTCTGCCCAGGTTGCGAACCTTCATCATATCTTCCTGGTTGCGCTGCACAAGCTCCGCCACGCTGTTGATACCGGCGCGCTTCAAGCAATTGTAGGCGCGGACAGACAGATCCAGTTCTTCAATGGTCATTTCCAGCACTTTTTCCTTTTTGTCGTCTTCCGGCAGGTTGAAGTTCACCGGCATGACATGGTCCGTAAGACCCACAAACAAGGCAAGATGCTCGCTCAAAATCTTGGCCGACGAACTGATGGCTTCATCCGGCATAACGCTTCCGTTCGTCCAGACTTCCAAGGTCAGCTTGTCATAGTCAGTGATCTGGCCTACGCGGGTATCCTCTACCGTGTAGTTTACCTTTTTGATGGGGGTAAACACGGAGTCTACGGGGATGACGCCAATAGGCATATTGTTGACCTTGTTCTTGTCGGCGGCCACATAACCGCGGCCTTTGTCCAGGACAATCTGAATCTGCAGGTGCGCGCCCTCGTTCAGGGTGGCGATATGCAGCTCGGGGTTGACGATTTCCACTTCGTCATCGACCCGGATGTCCCCAGCCTTCACCTCACAGGGACCATGCATGTCGATAAAGACCTGCTTGGGCTGATCGCTGTACAGCTTGGCCACCAGTTCCTTGAAGTTCAAAATCAGCTCTGTGACATCCTCTTTCACGCCGGGCACGGTAGAGAACTCATGCTGCACACCGTCGATGTGCACAGAGGACACCGCCACGCCGGGAAGGGAGGAGAGCAGCACACGGCGAAGCGCATTGCCAAGCGTTTGTCCAAAACCCCGCTCAAGGGGCTCTACCACAAACTTGCCATAGCGGTTGTTGTCGCCCATTTCCAGGCATTCAATACGCGCCGGTTCAAATTTTTCAATCATTCTTTACCCTCCTTGATGGAACCGTCGGTCGAGATAATCTCACTGCCATTAACGAGAGTAGAACTCGACGATCATGTTCTCCTGCAGCGGCAGGTCGATATCCTCGCGGGTGGGGAGGGCGATGACAGTGCCGGTGAGCTCGGCGGCGTTGAAGGACAGCCACTTGGGAATGAGGGTTTTGCTGCCTTCGCGCAGCGCCTTGAAGTGCTCGCTATCACGGCTCTTTTGCCGGATAGTGATCACGTCGCCTACGCTGATGGCGTAAGAGGGAATGTTCACGCTCTGGCCGTTGACCAGGAGGTGGCTATGGGTCACCAGCTGCCTTGCATGGCGGCGGGTATTGCCAAGGCCAAGACGGAACACCACGTTATCCAGGCGGCGCTCCAGCAGCTGGAGCAGGTTTTCGCCGGTAACGCCCTTCATATTGGAGGCCTTCTCATAATAGTTGCGGAACTGACGCTCCAGCACGCCATACACGAAACGCACCTTTTGCTTTTCCTTCAGCTGGGTGGCATATTCGCTAACCTTGCGGCGCTTGTCCTTGCCGGGGTTGCGGGTGGATTTTTTGTTGGAATAGCCCATCATGGCAGGGGAGATATCAAGTGCCCTGCAGCGCTTCGCGATGGGTTGCATGTTTCTCGCCATAGGTTGTTACCTCCTCCTTATACCCTTCTGCGTTTGGGCGGACGGCATCCGTTGTGGGGGATGGGCGTCACATCCTTGATCATGTTCACTTCCAGACCGGCGGCCTGGAGGGAACGGATGGCGGCTTCACGTCCGGAGCCGGGGCCTTTTACGTAGACTTCAACCGTCTTCAGGCCAAACTCCATCGCTGCCTTGGCAGCGGTTTCAGCAGCCATCTGCGCGGCAAAGGGCGTGGACTTTTTGCTGCCGCGAAACCCGAGCCCGCCGGAGGAAGCCCAGGAAAGGGCGTTGCCGTTGGTATCGGTGATGGTGACGATGGTGTTGTTGAAGGAGGAGCGGATATGGGCGGCGCCGCGCTCCACCAGTTTGCGCTCGCGGCGCTTGCGCGTAACCTTCTTTACCTTTTGTCTAGGTGCCATGGATTCATCCCTCCGTGCCCCAAAGGGCAGTCGTTATGATTTGCGCGATTGCGGGCATTACTTCGCAGCCTTCTTCTTGCCGCCCACCGTCTTCTTGGGGCCCTTGCGGGTGCGGGCGTTCTGCTTGGTGTTCTGGCCACGGACGGGCAGGCCGCGGCGATGACGTACACCGCGATAGCAGCCGATTTCCACCAGACGCTTGATGTTCAAGGACACTTCGCGCCGAAGATCGCCTTCCGTCTTCACGTTATGCTCGATATATTCGCGCAGCTTGGAAACTTCCTGTTCGGAGAGATCCTTGACGCGGGTATCGGGACTGATGCCGGTCTCTTTGAGAATCTGCTGGGAGGTGGGCAAACCGATACCGAAGATGTAGGTCAGTCCGATCTCCACCCGCTTTTCTCTGGGCAGGTCAACGCCCTGAATGCGTGCCATGTGTGAAACACACCTCCAAATGTTGGTTCAGCTCCGCCCCATAAGGGGACGGGCCTTATTCGGCGCAAGCGCGCCAGCCATTAGGTTGCAATCTATCGGTAAAAGCCCGTGGATCACAGAAGTTGCCCTCTATGCAGCCGCCCACGAAGCTCCAACCATCTTTTCCAGGGACTCTGCCCCTGGACCCTGCCAAGGGGATGAATCCCTTTGGCATCCCGGTCTATGCTATATCCTTTGCCTGCGCCCATCCCCAAAATGGGGATTCTCAAGGGGTTTTATCCCTTGAGCGGAGTCCAGGGGCAGAGCCCCTGGTCAACCTTGCTTTTGCTTATGCTTGGGATTTTCGCAGATAACCATCACGCGGCCTTTGCGCTTGATGATCTTGCAGTTTTCGCAAATGGGCTTTACGGAAGGCCTGACTTTCATGGGAAATCCTCCTTGCATCCGCCCGGCGGGCGGTAACTAGTATGGCGGCTCAGCCCTTGCTGCGCCAGGTGATGCGGCCTCGGGTGAGGTCGTAGGGAGAAAGTTCAATGGTGACTTTATCACCAGGGTAGATGCGGATGAAGTTCATGCGCATTTTGCCCGAGATATGGGCCATGATACGATGGCCATTGGGCAGCTCCACCTGGAACATTGCGTTGGGAAGCGCCTCAATCACGTGGCCTTCCATTTCAATGACATCATTCTTGGACAAGTCCGCAACCCTCCTTGCTTGTGGTCAGTTCCTTAACCGCCTGTAACGCCTTGCGAAGTTCGCTGTCGGAAACGGCAGCCTGGCGAGTAAGCTTTGCGGCGATTTCCGGGAAGAGGTGAGGCTTTGCGTGCAAGTGCTTGATCTTCTTGCGCTTGGGACGCTCGCCCCTTCGCAGATCCCCGTCCGCCATCAAAACAAAATCGTCATCCACCACGGATATTACAACAAACAGCCGTCCGCGGTCCCGCCCCTGTGTGGACTCCACTACGCGCCCAACTTCAAAGGGTATGGGCTTCACGCGTCCTCCTCCTTCCAGGTAAACCCGGGAAGAGTCAAAATTTCAGGCAGACCGTCTGCAATCGCAATGGTATGCTCGTAATGTGCCGCAAGGCTTCTGTCTTTGGTGGAAAAGGTCCAGCCATTGGCTGATTCCTCTACCGGCCAGTTCCCGATGGCGATCATCGGCTCAATGGCCAGCGTCATTCCCTTGCGCAAACGGATACCATGGCCCGCCTCGCCAAAGTTGAACACGCTGGGTTCCTCATGCATTGCCCTGCCGATGCCATGACCGGTCAGGTCGCGGATGACGGAGTACCCATGGGCTTCCGCCCAGGTCTGCACCGCATGGCCGATATCGCCCAGGCGGTTGCCGGCCACGGCCTTGGCAACACCTTTCCAGAAGCATTGCTCGGTGGTTTCAATGAGTGAAGCGGCTTGAGCGGAAATTTCGCCCACCCCGATGGTAAAGGCGCTGTCCGCCTGCCAGCCGTCCAGCACCAGCCCGCAATCGACGCTGATGATGGAGCCTTCCTGCAATACCACATCCTCGCTGGGAATGCCATGCACCACCTCATGGTCCACGCTGGTGCACAGCGTAGCCGGGTATCCATGGTAATGAAGGAAGGAGGGGACGGCCTTGTGCTTGCGTATCAGCTGCTCGGCATACACATCCAGCGCAGCCGTGGTCACCCCCGGCTTTACGGCATCGCGAAGCTTTTGCAAGACTTCGTACAGGATGGCGCCAGCCTCCCGCATTTTGCCGATCTGCTCAGGATTTTTCAGATATATCATGATTCGACCCCTAAAATGGTCAGGATGTCCGCGAACGTCTCATCCATCCCCTGGGCGCCGCTGACGGTCTTTATGAGGCCTTCGCCCGTGTAAAACTGAACCAGCGGTGCAGTCTGCCGGTGGTACACCGCCAGCCTGTTCATAACGGTTTCCGCCTTGTCGTCATCCCGCTGGATCAGTTTCTCACCGCAGGCGGCGCAATCCGCCTTCCCATCCAAATGGTTCAGGTGGTAAGTGGCGCCGCACTTTACGCATACGCGGCGGCCGGAGAGGCGGTTGATCAGGTCTTCATCCGGTACATCCAGATTCAGCACCGCATCGATCCTGGCAATGGCCTTCAGCGCCTCGGCCTGGGGTACTGTCCGGGGAAAGCCGTCCAGAATATAACCGTTTGCACAGTCGCTTTCCTTCAGCCGCTCCGCCACGATGGCGATCACGACTTCGTCGGGAACGAGCTGCCCGGCATCGATGAAGGCTTTCGCCTTCAAGCCGACTTCCGTGCCCTCGCGGATGGCCCGGCGCAGAATGTCACCGGTAGAGATTTGGGGAATATTCAGCTTTGCGCAAATCCTTTGCGCCTGGGTCCCTTTTCCGGCCCCGGGAGGGCCAAGAAAGATCATGTTCATTTGATTTGTTCCTTCCTTATCGAGGCAGGACACTTCATCTACCATATGCGCAGTCCCCCGGCATCATGCCGCCCTTTTTCCGCGCAAGCACGGCAGGGCAGGCATGACCCGAAAGACTTTTTATAGGAATCCTTTATAGTGCCTCATGGTCAGCTGGCTTTCCATCTGACGGGTGGTCTCCAGGGCTACGCTGACGGCGATCAGCAGCGATGAAGCCGCAAAGGGAACCTGCGCCGTCGTCGTACGGAGATTCATCGTCAGAAGGTTGGGAATCGTCGCCAGAATCGCAAGGAACAAGCCGGCAAACAGCGTCAGGCGGGTGCTGGAGCGCTGCAGGAAGTCAACCGTGTTCTTGCCCGAACGGATGCCGGGGATCAGGCCGCCCTGCTGCTGGATGTTCTTGCTGATATCCTGCGGGTTGAAGCTGATGGAGGTATAGAAGAACGCAAAAGCGATGATCAGCAGGCCGGTAACGAGCATATGCGCAGGCGCATAGCTGCCCATGTACGTATTCCACCAATTGGCAGCGCTGCTGTTGGGACCGCCGATCAATTGAATGATGGTGCCGGGGAAAGCCATGAAGGAATAAGCGAAGATCAGCGGCAGGACGCCGGTGGAGTTCACCTTCATGGGAATGTGGGTACTCTGGCCGCCGTACATCTTACGGCCTACCACGCGCTTGGCATACTGAACGGGGATGCGGCGTTCGCCTTTGTCTACAAAGGTCACCAGAGCGATCATCACCACGGCGACCAGCAGAACAGCAATCACTGCAAGCCAGTCGGTCGCGGTCTTGGCGCTGCCGATGCCATTGACAAAACCGGTGAACAGGTTGTTCACGATACCGGCGAAGATCAGCAGAGAGGTACCGTTGCCGATGCCCTTTTCGTTGATGCGTTCGCCAATCCACATGGCCAGGGCAGTACCGCCGGACATGCTGATGCCGACCAGAACATAGTTGAACCAGCCGGGCTTGATGTAACCAAGGCCAGCCACCAGGCCGATGGCCTGGACAACAGCCAGAGCGATGGTCACATACCTGGTAATGGTCGCAATGCGCTTGCGGCCCTCTTCGCCTTCTTTTTGCATCCGCTCCAGCGCCGGGATGGCGATGGTTAGCAGCTGCATGATAATGGAGGCGTTGATGTAGGGGGTAATGCCCATGGCCATGATGGTCATCTGGGAGAAAGCATTACCGGTCATCATGTTCACCAGGTCCAGCAAAGGCAGATTGGCCGTCTCCTGGCCAAGCCGCGCGGCGTCTATGCCGGGGGCGGTAATAACGCCCACGACACGGAAGATCAGCAGCATGCCCAAGGTGTAAAGGATCTTCTTGCGCAGATCATCTACGCGCCAGGCGTTTTTGAGAGTTTCCCACATCTCAGATCACCTCGGCTTTCCCGCCGAGAGCCTCGATTTTTTCTTTGGCAGAATCCGTGAACTTGTCCGCCTTCACAGTCAGTTTCCGGGTCAGTTCGCCGCCGCCCAGAATCTTCACGCCGTCCAGGGTCTTCTTGATGATGCCGGCGCTCATGAGGGACTCAACAGTAACCACAGCTCCATCTTCGAAAATATCCAGGCGCTCTACGTTAACAGTTACATATTCCTTGCCGAAGATATTGGTGAAACCGCGCTTGGGAACGCGGCGCACAAAAGGCATCTGTCCGCCTTCAAAGCCGGGTCCCTTGCCGCCGCCGGAGCGGGCACGGGCACCCTTGTGGCCCTTGCCGGAGGTTTTGCCAAGGCCCGAGCCCGTGCCGCGGCCCAAACGCTTGGGAGCGGTGGTGGAACCCGGAGCGGGTCTCAACTCGTGCAGTTTCATGGGTTGCCTCCTTATTCGCTGATTTCTTCCACGGTGACCATATGCTTCACCCGGAAGATCTGGCCACGGATGCAGGCGTTGTCTTCCTTGATGACGCTGTGGCCTACCTTGTGCAGGCCAAGGGCCTTTACGGTGTCAATGTGCTTTTGCAGGCTGGAAATGGGAGATTTGATCAATGTGACTTTCAGTTTCATTGTCTTTTCCTCCTCAGCCCAGCAGCTCTTCCACGGTCTTGCCGCGAAGCCGTGCCACCTGTTCGGCGGAACGGAGGGTTTTCAAGCCCGTCAACGTGGCTTTCACCGTGTTGATGGGGTTGCTGGTGCCAAAAGATTTGGTGCGGATATCTTTAATACCGGCCATTTCCAGCACGGCGCGGGCGCCGCCGCCGGCGATGATGCCGGCGCCTTCCTGCGCGGGAAGGAGCACCACTTTGCCGGTACCATAGTAGCCTACCGCCTCGTGGGGAATGGTTGTGCCCTTCATGGGGACGGTGACCAGATGCTTTTTCGCGTCTTCCACCGCCTTGCGGATGGCTTCGGGGATTTCAGCGGCCTTGCCCATACCGGCGCCTACGCGGCCTTTTTCATCGCCCACCACAACCAGCGCAGAAAAGCGGAAGTTGCGGCCACCCTTGACGACCTTCACGACGCGGTTGACAGCCACCAGCTTTTCTTTGAATTCGCTGACCTGTTCGAAGCGTTGCATGCGTGTCTCCTCCTTCTAATCAGAAATCCAACCCGGCTTCCCGGGCGCCGGCAGCCAGCTCTGCGACACGGCCGGTATACACATAGCCGCCGCGGTCAAAGACCACCTGCTTGATGCCGGCCTGGAGAGCACGCTCGGCGACGAGCTTGCCAACAAGCTTGGAAGCGCCCTTCTTGCTGGCTTCCTCCAACTGGCCCTTCAGGTTGGGATCCACCGTGGAGGCGGATACCAGCGTGATGCCCTTGGTATCGTCAATCACCTGGGCGTAGATATGGTTTAAGCTGCGATACACGGAAAGACGCGGCATATCCGGGGTGCCGCTGATCTTTTTGCGGACGCGCGCATGGCGGATCACGCGGATCTCGTTGCGGTCACGCTTATTGAACATATGCGTTCACTCCCTTTCTTACTTCTTGCCGGTCTTGCCTTCCTTGCGGCGAATCCGTTCCGTATCGTATTTGATACCCTTGCCGAGGTACGGTTCGGGCTCGCGGACGGCGCGGATGTCGGCGGCAAGGCTGCCTACCTGCTGTTTATCGATGCCCTTGACCAAAATCTTGGTAGGGGCAGGCGTTTCAAAAGTGACGTTTGTCGGGGCCTCAAAGACCACGGGATGGGAATAGCCCACATTCAGCGTCAGCTTCTTGCCTTCAGCCTGAGCGCGGTAACCGGTGCCGACGAGTTCCAGAGACTTGGCAAAGCCTTCTGTGACGCCAACGACCATGTTATTCACCAAACTGCGGTACAAGCCGTGCATAGCCTTGTGGGGCTTGGAATCCGTGGGGCGGTGAAGGGTCAAGATTTCCCCTTCCTGTTTCACGGTAATGTCCCGGTTCACCCACTGGGACAACTGCCCCTTGGGACCTTTCACCGTTACGGTGTTGTCCTGGGAAACCGTGACCGTCACGCCCTTGGGGACGGTGATCGGAAGTTTTCCGATTCGAGACATAATCGCACCTCCATTGACAGTCGGGTTTACCAGATATAAGCCAGCACTTCGCCGCCGATCAAGTTCCTGCGGGCTTCCTTGTCGGTCATCAGGCCCTTGGAGGTGCTGACGATGGCAATGCCGAGGCCGCCTAACACCTTGGGCAGTTCTTCGCAACGGGCATACACGCGCAGGCCGGGGCGGCTGATGCGTTTGAGACCCGCGATCACGGGCTGCTGCTTGCCGTTGACATACTTCAAAACAATCTTGATACTGCCCGCGGGACCTTCATCCTGAAAGTCCACGGACTTCACATATCCTTCCGCCAGCAAAATCTTGGCGAGCGCCTTCTTGAGGTTGCTTGCAGGCAACGTCAGGGCATCATGCTTGGCGATTTGGGCATTGCGGATGCGGGTCAGCATATCGGCAATGGGATCATTCACAACCATGGTGGAACCTCCTTCCGTTCTTCCCCGCTTACCAGCTGGCCTTGCGGACACCGGGGATCTGGCCGGCATAGGCCAATTCTCTGAAGCAGATGCGGCATACGCCGTATTTGCGGAGCACCGAGTGGGGCCGGCCGCACAGGCGGCAGCGGGTATAGGCGCGGGTGGAGAATTTTGCTGGCCTCTGTTGCTTTAGGATCATGCTTGTTTTAGCCATTTTTTCTTCCTCCTTCCCTTACTGTGCAAACGGCATGCCCAGCAGCCGCAGCAGTTCCATGCATTCCTCGTCCGTCTTGGCGGTGGTTACGAAGATGATTTCCATACCCCGAACCTTTTCCACCTTGTCGTACTCGATTTCAGGGAACAGCAGCTGTTCGCGGATGCCCAGGGCATAGTTGCCGCGGCCGTCAAAAGCCTTGGTGGAAACGCCGCGGAAGTCGCGCACGCGGGGAAGGGCCACATTCATCAATTTATCGATGAATTCGTCCATCCGGACACCCCGGATGGTGACCTTGGCGCCGATGTTCATGCCCGCGCGCACCTTGAAGTTGGCGATGCTCTTGCGGGCCTTGGTGATTTGAGCCTTCTGGCCGGCGATGGCGGTCAGCTCCGCCACAGCGCCTTCCAGCGCCTTGGCATTGTCCTTGCAGTCGCCCAGGCCCATGTTGATAACGACCTTCTCCAGCTTGGGGATCTGCATGACGTTTTCATAGCCGAATTTCTGCTTCAGGGCAGGCACAGCTTCGGCAAAATATTTTTCACGAATTCTGGTAGCCATTTGCCGTCTCCTCTCCCTTTATCAGTCGATCTTCGCCTTGCACTTTTTGCAGACGCGAATCATTTTCTTGACCTTCTTGCCGTCTTCCTTTTCCACCACATCCGCCACGCGGCCAACCCTGGTGGGCGCGCCGCACTTGGGGCAGACGAGCATGACGTTGGAAGCGTCGATGGCGCTTTCCTGGTGAATGATGCCGCCGGGCTGTCCCTGCCTGCGGGGCTTTTGATGCTTGGTGACAATGGCTACGCCTTCCACCGTGACCTTGCCGGTCTTGGGGTAGGCGGCAAGGATCTTGCCCTTTTTGCCCTTATCGTCACCGGAGATGACAACGACCTGATCTTTGGAACGAATATGCATAATCGTCACACCTCCTTACAGTACTTCCGGGGCCAGCGAGACGATTTTCATGAAATCCTTCTCGCGCAGTTCCCGGGCGACAGGCCCGAAGATACGGGTCCCGCGGGGCATCTTTTGTTCGTTGATGATGACGGCTGCGTTGTCGTCAAAGCGGATATAGCTGCCGTCGGGGCGGCGCTTCTGCTTGCGCATGCGCACCACAACGGCCTTGACCACATCGCCCTTTTTGACGGTGCCGCCGGGGGTGGCAGTTTTCACACTGGCCACGATGATATCGCCAATGGACCCATCCCGGCGGAAGGAGCCGCCCAGGACACGGATGCACATGATTTCCTTGGCGCCGGAATTGTCGGCCACCTTCAGTCGCGTTTGCGGCTGGATCATAGGGGTTTTCCTCCTTTACGACGGCTCACTTCGCCTTTTCGATGATCTCCACCAGGCGCCAGCGTTTGTCGTGGCTCAGCGGGCGGGTTTCCATCACGCGTACGGTATCACCGATGCCGCACTCGTTGTTCTCGTCGTGGGCTTTGAGCTTGCTGGTCTGGTTCATAATCTTTCCATAAAGCGGGTGGCGAACGCGAGTCTTGATGGAGATGACGATGGTCTTGTCCATCTTGTCGCTTACCACGACGCCGATGCGGCTCTTGCGGATTCCTCTTTGTTCAGACATGGAAACGGCTGCCTCCTTTCACGTCTTGTTACGCCTGCTTCTGGTCGAGTGCCCGCAGAACGGTCTTCGCCCGGGCGATATCCCGCTTTACGGAAACGATCTGCATCGTGTTTTGAAGCTGGCCGGTAGCAAGCTGGAAACGAAGGGTGAACAGCTCGCTCTTCAATTCCTTGATCTTGTCATTCAACTGAATAACATTCATAGCAGCAAATTCGCTGGCCTTCATTTGCTTTCACCACCCGCTTGCGTGTTTTGCTCCTCGCGCTGGAGGACCTTGGTCTTGATAGGCAGCTTGTGGCTGGCCAGACGGAGCGCCTCGCGGGCGTCGGCTTCGGGCACGCCTGCGATTTCAAAGAGGACGCGGCCGGGCTTTACAACGGCCACCCAGTACTCGGGGGAACCTTTACCGGAACCCATGCGGGTCTCGGCGGGCTTCTCGGTAACGGGCTTGTCGGGGAAAATCTTGATCCAGACCTGACCGCCGCGCTTGGTGTAGCGGGTCAGGGCGATACGGGCGGCCTCGATCTGCTGGCTGGTGATCCAGGCGGGCTCAGTGGCCGCAAGGCCGAATTCGCCGTAAGCCAGGAAGTTGCCGCGGGTGGCCTTACCCTTCATGCGACCGCGGAACACGCGGCGGCGTTTTACACGTTTGGGCATCAACATGGATTACTTGCCTCCTTCGGTCCGGGCAGCGGCCGGGGATTTCTTGGCCCTGGGCAGGATTTGGCCCTTGTAGATCCAAACCTTCACGCCCAGACGGCCGTAAGTGGTCTTGGCCTCGGCAAAGCCATAGTCAATGTTGGCCCGCAGCGTCTGCAGGGGGATGGAGCCTTCATGATACTGCTCGGTGCGGGCGATGTCCGCGCCGCCCAGGCGGCCGCTGACCATGGCCTTGATCCCCTTGGCGCCGCCCTTCATGGCCTTTTGCAAAGCCTGCTTCAAGGCACGGCGGAAGCTGATGCGCTTTTCCAGCTGCTGGGCGATATTCTCGGCCATCAGCTGAGCGTCCAGATCGGGCTGCTTGATCTCCAGAACATTGAGGTTGGCCGGATGACCCAGGAACTGCTCGATGTCCTTTTTCAGCGCTTCGATGCCGGCGCCGCCGCGGCCGATAATCATGCCGGGCTTGGCGGTGAAGATGTTCACCGTCAGGCGGCTGGCGCTGCGCTCGATGTCGATCCGGCTGATGCCGGTAGCATAGTACTTTTCCTTCAGCATTTCGCGGAGCTTGTAATCCTCGATGAGGTTGTTCGCGAAATCTTTTTTGCCGGCGTACCAGCGGGTGCTCCAGTCAAAGATCACACCGACGCGAGCGCCGTGCGGATTTACCTTCTGACCCATGGAAAAACCTCCCTCGGATTACTTTTGATCAAGCACCACGCTGATGTGGCTGGTGCGTTTGAGCATAGGGGCAGCACTGCCGCGGCTGCGGGCCACAAAACGCTTGAGCGTGGGGCCCGGGTTGGCGCAAATTTCCGCCACATACAGCGAATTGCGGTCCAGATCCTGGTTATTGACCGCATTGGCGATGGCGCTGTTCAACAGCTTTGCCACTACGGGGGAAGCCGCCTTGGGTGTATACATCAGGATGGCCAGGGCTTCGTCCACCTTTTTCCCACGGATCAGATCGATCACGATTTTGACTTTGCGGGAAGTGATGCGGATGTACCTGGCATGGGCGTGGGGCCGTTTATCGGCATTCGCTTTACGCGCCGCAGCCTTTTCCTTGGTTCTGGTTGCCATCGAAATCACTCCTTCCGTTTACTTGCGGGCGGTGGCCTTCTCGCCGGCGTGACCCCGGAAGGTCCGGGTGGGGGCGAATTCGCCAAGCTTGTGTCCTACCATGTCCTCGGTCACATACACCGGAACATGCTTGCGGCCGTCATGCACGGCGATGGTGTGGCCCACAAAATCCGGAAAGATGGTGGAAGCCCTGGACCAGGTCTTCACGACGCTCTTTTTTCCGGCGGTATTCATTGCCGTAACGCGCTTCAGAAGCGCTTCATTTACGAAAGGTCCCTTCTTAATGGAACGGCTCATTCTTAGGTTGCCTCCTTCCTACTGGCTACGCGGTCACTTGCTGCCCGCACGCTTGACGATCATCTTGTTGGAGTACTTCTTGTGCTTGCGGGTCTTAAGCCCCAGCGCCACCTTGCCCCAGGGGGTTACGGGAGCGGGCATGCCGACAGGGGACCTGCCCTCGCCGCCGCCGTGGGGGTGGTCCACCGGGTTCATAACCACGCCGCGGACGGTGGGGCGGATGCCCATGTGGCGTTTGCGGCCGGCCTTGCCGATGCGCACGTTTTCGTGATCGCTGTTGCCCACGGTGCCAATGGTGGCCTTGGCGTTCATGGGAACGCGGCGCACTTCACCGGAGGGAAGCCGGACCTGGGCGTAAGCGCCTTCCTTGGCCATCAGCTGAGCGCTCATGCCGGCGGAGCGGGCCAATTGGCCGCCGCGGCCGGGCTTGATCTCGATGTTGTGGATCAGCGTACCCACGGGAATATTGGCGATGGGCAGCGTGTTGCCGGGCTTGATGTCGGCCGTCTCGCCGCTTACCACCTTATCGCCCACGGAAAGACCCTGGGGAGCCAGGATGTAGCGCTTCTCGCCGTCGGCATAGTGCAAAAGGGCAATGAAGGCCGAGCGGTTGGGGTCATACTCAATGGAAGCAACCTTCGCGGGGATATCCAGCTTGTTGCGCTTGAAGTCGATGATGCGGTACTTGATCTTGTTGCCGCCGCCCTGATGACGGACGGTGATCTTGCCCTGCTTGTTGCGGCCGGAGTTCTTTTTGAGGTATTCCACCAGAGACTTTTCCGGCGTCTTTGTGGTGATCTCCTCGAACGTCAGGACCGACATAAAGCGCCGGGCGGGCGAAGTCGGCTTATAAAGACGGATAGCCATTGTTCTTGTCCTCCCTGCTTTACTGGGCCATGCCCTCAAAGAATTGGATGGGTTTCGACTCTTTCTTGAGCGTTACATAGGCCTTCTTGACCTCGGCGGTACGGCCGGAATTCTTGCCCTGCCGCTTGATCTTGCCCAGGGTGCGCAGGGTGTTGACCTTGTCCACCTGGACGCCGTCATCTTTGAAGATGGCTTCCAGCGCCTGCTTGATCTCAGTCTTGTTGGCGTTTACCGCCACTTCGAACACATAACGCTTGTCGGCGATGCCATCATACGCCTTTTCGGTGAGCACCGGGCGCAGGATGATGTCATGGGGATCTTTCATTGCGCGTACACCTCCTCCACGCTCTTGGTCGCCTCAAGGGTCAGTATGATTTTGCCGGCGCGCAGGATGTCGTACACGTTGAGGGTGTTGACATACGCGGTTTGCAGGTTCTCAATGTTGCGGGCGGCGCGGACAACCGTCTCGTCCGGGGCGGACAGAACGAGCATGGCGGTCTTTGTAACGCCCAGCTTGTTCAAAAAGGAAGCCACCAGGCGGGTTTTGGCTTCGGGCAGCACAACCTTGTCCACGACGGTGATTTCGCCGGCGTTGAACTTGGCGGTCAGCGCGCTCTTGAACGCCAGGCGGCGGACCTTGCGGTTGACGCCTACGACGTAATCACGGGGCTTTGGGGCAAAGATAACGCCGCCGTGGCGGAACTGGGGGGCGCGGTTGCCATGGTGGCGGGCATTACCGGTACCCTTTTGCCGGTAGATCTTGCGGCCGCCGCCGCGTACTTCGCCGCGGGTCAGGGCGCTCTGCGTGCCCTGGCGCTGATTGGCCAAAATGGAGCGGACCACCAGGTGCATAGCGGGTCCGTGAACTTCCGCGGCAAAAAGCTCGTCGCTCAGTTCGACCTCGCCGATGGCCGCGCCTTCCATGTTATAAAGAGCAGTCTTGGGCATAATGACGTTCTCCTCCTTCACCAAGGCATCAGGCCTTCACCGTATTGCGGACCAGAAGCACGGTGCCTTTGGGGCCGGGCACGGCGCCCTTGACCAGAAGCAGGTTGCGCTCCGCATCCACCTGCACGATCTCCAGGTTCTGAATGGTCACACGCTCGACACCGTAATGACCGGACATCTTCTTGTTCTTGAACACGTGGGCGGGATGTGTGTTGGCGCTCATGGAACCCACGCCGCGGTGATACTTCGAGCCGTGGGCCATGGGACCGGTGTGCTGGTTCCAGCGGTAGATGGCGCCGGTGAAGCCGTGGCCGCGGCTGGTGCCGACGACGTCGATCTTTTCTCCGGCGGCGAACACGTCTGCCTTCAGTTCCTGGCCGACGTTAAAGGAAGCGGAATCTTCCAGGCGCAGTTCGCGCAGCGTGCGGCAGGGGGCTGCCCCGGCCTTTTTGAAATGACCGGCCTCGGGCTTGTTGAGCAGCTTCTTGGCGCGGTTTTCGTTGAGGGTGTCAAAGCCTACCTGGATGGCTTCATAACCGTCTTTTTCAGCGGTCTTCTTCTGCACGACAGTGCAGAGACCGGCTTCGATGACAGTGACAGGCACCAGGCGGCCGTCTTTGGTAAACACCTGGGTCATGCCGAGCTTTTTGCCTACGATGGCTTTTTTCATGTATCTTACACCTCCTGCTTTTCTGTCTTACAGCTTGATTTCAATTTCGACACCAGCAGGAAGATCGAGCTTCATCATGGCGTCCACGGTGCGGGGATTGGGGTTGTGGATGTCGATCAGGCGCTTGTGGGTGCGCTTTTCAAACTGCTCGCGGCTGTCCTTGTACTTGTGGGGCGCGCGCAAAATGGTGACAATTTCCTTCTCCGTGGGAAGGGGGATGGGGCCGGACACACGAGCTCCGGTCCGCTTGGCGGTATCCACGATCCGTTCCGCGGACTGGTCGATGAGTTGGTGCTCGTACGCCTTGAGCTTGATGCGGATTTTCTGGCTGGCCATTGATTACCCTCCTTGATCGTTCTCAAGTACACGCTGCCGGGCGTGCCGTATGGGTGCATGCCCGTACGCGCCTTAAGTCCGCCGCCCGATTACCGGGCTGGTCCATGATAATTACCCGCCTGGCCTGGCGGCAACTTACCACTTCATCCCTTGGACAGACAACCTCATCATTATAAAGCAAGCGAATCCCTTTTGCAATAGTTTTACTGGATCTTCACAAACATTTTTTCTGCGATTTTCAGGAAAATATGCCGTGAAAATCGAGTCGCATAGCCAAAGTTGGGCTTATCGCAAGGACACTGATCCGGGCGTATCGCATTTTCCCCTCCAAAGACGCTAATCTGTTTCTCAAGCTGCGGATGTAAAAAAAGCGGTTTACGTTTTTGTTGATATACCTGACGTTTTTCCCAAAAACTATATCCACGCCCCCGCGTGTGTCCAAACCCTGGCAGAAAAAACGCCCCTGACGTGGGCCGTTTTATGCTGCGCCGCAACAGATGGAAGTTGCCCCGGTGCCCGATACCACATCTTGTGGCCGGAAAGGCACTAACGCGTGGTGCCGGCGATGGCAAATACCAGTACCGCCAGGCCCAGCACCAGCACGAACACCAGCAGCTTGGAAAGAGCGGCCTTGAGCTTTTGCCTGCGCTTCAAACGCAGCCTGTCCCGTTCCATGGACCATCGCCTCCCGCTCTTTCGTGAAGGAAAAAGGGGGGAATCCAAATATGGACTCCCCCTTGCAAGCAACCAATTACGCGATCACGTCAACCACGACGCCGGAGCCCACGGTGCGGCCGCCTTCGCGGATAGCGAAGCGGAGGCCCGGCTCGATGGCGATGGGGGTGATCAGCTTGATTTCCATATCGATGTGGTCACCG
>JAFADG010000026.1 GCA_023425025.1 Bacillota bacterium | reverse complement strand
CCTGCCTTTATCCCCCATCTGGCTCAATCGTCGCGCTGGTTCGCTACCGCTTCCAGCACTCGTTTCGCCAGCCTCCTCTGCCTCGCTTTATCCGCCACAGGCGGCGCTTCGGCTGCGGAGCCACAGGAAGCGGCAGGGCTTCGGAACCTTTGGAAACCTTCGGACGCCATCTTCTTGAATTGCTATGCAAGGATGCGATTAGCACGACAACCCTAACATGGGGATTCCAAAGGGGCTTTGTCCCTTTGGCAGGGTTCCCAGGGGCAGCGCCCCTGGGTCACTTTACCAGCTCCGCGTCGATCAGGGCGGCGGTTTCGGTGAGGGTTTGCTTTACATCGGCGCCTTCCAGGAAGATCATGTTGATGGCGTCGCTCCAGTATTGGCCGACGTTGCTGGCCTGGGGCGTGGGGATGCGGCTCTTGGCGGATTTCAATTGCTCCATGTACACGCTCCACTTGGGATCAGATTGCACCTGCTCGGATTCCACGCAGGCTTTGAGGGTGGGGATCACGCCCACGGTCAGCAGCTTCAACTGTACTTCGGGGGTGAGCATAAACTGGGCGAACTTCCAGGCGGCGTCCTGTTTCTGGCTGCCGGTGAAGAGCACGATGTTTTCGCCGCCGACGACGGAGGCGCTCCTGCCCTCATAGGTGGGGATCAGGGCCGGCTTAATGTTGTTTTCGGCGTTGAAGGGGTACCAGGGGCCTTCAAAGAACATGGCGTACTGGCTGTTGATGCCATCCCAGGCGTCGGGGGTACCGTCGATATCCCGGATGGTGAAAACGCCCTGGTCGTGCAGTTCCTTGAGCTTTGCGATAGCGTTCACGCTCGGCTCGCTGTCCAGGTAGCCGCTGGCCTTGGTGAAGCCCTCATCCGTCAGCGTGCCGCCAAAGAGCCAGAAGTAGGGGTACATATCCCAGTCGCCCACGCCGGATACGTTTAAGGTGGGGGTGCCGGGCTTCTTTTCGATGCTGGCCGCGATGAACTCTTCCATGGTGGCGGGGGGCTCGGTGAAGCCCAGCTCGGCCATGATGTTCATGTTCATGACGGCAGCCTTGCAGTTGGTGTTCAGCGGCAGGCCGTAGTATTTTCCGTTATACAGGTTGGTGGAAAGGGGGCCTTCCAGCACGGCATCCTTCAGCGCCGCAAAGCCTTCCAGCTCGTCCAGGGGCAGGATGCCGCCCAGCTTGGCATAGGCGCTTGTTTGCACGATGTCCACGCGGGCCACGTCCGGTACGTTGCCGGTGCCAAAGGCCGCAACCAGCATCTGGTTGAACTGGCCGCCGTCCTGCCGGACAGCTTCAACCTGGATATCGGGATACAGGGCGTAGAACATGGGCAGGATTTCCGTTTCCAGCAAGGGGGTTTCCGCGTCGCCGTAGGTGTGCCAGAAGACGATCTTTGTCCTACCTTCCGCCAGGGCGGAGCCAAAGGTCAAAACCATGGCCAGGACCAGCAGCAGACTGACAAGTTTTTTCATGGGGTTCTCCTTTCTATCACTCATGCGCCTTTATGCGCATAAATACCATGTCCCAGTAGTGCAGGGAGGGAACCGTGAAGGTGATGTAAGAACCTTTTTCATCCGAGCCTGTTTCAAAGGCCAGTGACTGGGGGGCGATGTCTTCCCCATCGGGGGAGGCCAGGAACACCCCCGATACGCTGGATTCCGTATGGTATCTCACCAGGATGGAGGCGATGGGCGTGGGTTGGGGCTTTGTTTGCTGTTCATCCCGCCAGAGGCTGTCGGTGCCGGTCAGGTTGATCAGGTGCAGCATTTCGTAGCCACCGCCTGCCGTGGCAAAGGCCCAAACCGCGTCGCCCGCGCCAAGGGAGGACTGGCGGACGCCGGTAAGCGCGATGTCGCGCTGAACGGGCTCAGGGCCGCCCCGCAGAAGGTTTTCATAGGCGGTGACAAAGTCGTACATCCGGCGGACTTTGGTTTGCAGTGCTTCGCCCATGGCCTTTTTTTCGTCGCCGGGGAAATATTCGTTGGAAAGCATATTGTCGCCGTTGCCGACCTCGATGCGGGCCCCGCCGGAAGCGAACACCACAGCGTCCATCAGCAGCACCGCGGCGGGGTTAAAGTATTCTCCGGGCGCCCTGTAGTTCACGTAGCCGGCAACGATCAGGGATTTGCCGCCGCTTTCTTTTGCCGCGGCGAAGATATCCCGCTGTATGGCGTTGTAGGTGTCGTAGTGCTGGCCCCAGCGGTTTTTGTCCCAGGGCCAGAACTCGGCATAGAGCACATCCACATTGCTGACATTGACCTTTTCAATGCCCTGGGCGCCCACGGGGTTGAACACCAGATACTTGCCGCCCAAGGCCTCCTTGGCCTTGTTCAGGAAGATGGTATAGCCATCCTTGACATAATGGATGGGCCTGCCGTCTTCATCCACGCCCAGTGGATTCCCTTCGGGGGTTTGCATCCTGCCGTTTTCGCCGATGGTGTCGCCATGCCAGCCGTCAAAGCCCATTGCCGCAATGGCTTCGTTTTCGGCCTTGAAAATATATTCCTGCCAGCCCTCGTTCAAAATGTTGAAGAATTGCAGTATGCCTGTGCTGCCCCGGCTTTCGCTCATCACGCAGGTAAAGTCTTCGCCGGTGGCCTTTACAAGCCGCCAGGCGGGATCGACGCCCGTTTTATCCCGCAGGTAGGTTTTGTTGGCGCCGTATACCATGTTGTAGTTCAAGTTCACCATGCCCTTTTCATGGGCGGCGGCAATGTACCGTTTGATCACATCCCCGTAAATCCAGCGGCCGGACCAATCCTGCCATTTTTCGGCATCCGGCTTTACGGGAATGTGGTGCCGGTACTGCCAGTCGTAATACTGCAGGCCGTTGATGTGGTATTTGTTCAGCGCCGAAATTTTCTCTTCTGCCTGCGCGCCCTGCGTAAAATCCCATAAATAGCCGTAGCGGGGGAATTTCGTCCAATCGGAGGATACATCCACCGCCACCTGGGCGGTATCCAGCACCTGGCCGGCGGTGTTTGTAAGCTCCGCGGTGAGCAGGTATCCTTGGTAATCGTCTTGGGGCGGCTGCCAGTCAAAGGAGATTTTCTGCTGGCCTGGGGTGTAGGGAAGGATCAGCTTGTCGGCCAAGGGGCTTTCCAGATGCCGGGGGGTGATAACAACGGTTCCTGATTCTTGTGCCGGCTCATTGAAAATAAAGACGCCATGAACCGTTTCACCAGGGGCATAACGCGCTTTGTCGGTATACAGATCGGCAATCAGCATGGGTTCTCCTTCCGGGGCGCCGCTTGAGGCTGCCGGCAGTAATAAGAGCGGGAACAGAATAAGGGTAAAGAGGCCTGCCGTGAATCTGCGGATGGCCGCCACCTCCTGCCTGGCAGAATTTGTTCTGCGCAAAACAAACAAGGATCATGCCAAAAAGATAGCATAACCGATTGCACTTCGCAATAAGTTATGCGCATAACAAACAAAATAAATAGAATTGAAATGTGTGTTTTGGTGGAGTGTACCAAATTGCTATTCTGCAGTCAAATTCTTCACCGTTCCGCCCTTGACAAGGCGCACCGGCAAGATAACCTGCTGGGGGGGCTCCGCCTTTTTTTCCAGGATGTCCAGCAAAATCTTGACGGCGTTCTCCGCCTTGCGGGCCACGTTTTGATGAATGGTGGTCAGGCGGGGCCGAAGGATATGGGCCAGCATGTTGTCGTCAAAGCCGGTGACGGAAATGTCTTCCGGCACGCGGACCCCGCTGTCCGTGAGGAAATTCACCGCCTCGGCGGCGTAGTAATCGGATGTAAAGACCCAGGCCGTATCCTTTTTGCCGGCCCGGGGCAGCATGCTTTTCAAATCCTCCCGGCGCAGTTTGTAATCCTTGGCGATTTGAATATAGGAATCCTCGGTCCACGCAAGGCCGTATTTGCGCAGCGCCCCCCGGTGGCCGGCAAGGCGGTGGGCGTCCACGCCATAGAGCACCGGCTGGTCACCCACATAAGCGATGTTCCGGTGGCCGTTTTTAATGAGGTGCTCCGCCATCAAAAAGCCGCCCTGAAAGTCATCCAGCCCCACGTTGCTGTACTGCTCGCCGGCGTCAAAATAGCAGTCGATGAACACTACGGGCCGCTGGGCAATTTGAATCAGCTCCCGGCACTGGTCCGCCTGCAGGCCCATGATGATCATGCCTACGGTGTTCCAGGTCTGGGCGATGTGGTTGATCTCCTGGGCGTTTTGGGCGGCATAAAGCATGGTGAAAAAGCGGCGGGTGCGTATTTCGTTTTCCAGCGAACCGATGAGCTCGCTGACAAAGGGGTCCTGCAGCGCCAGCTTTTCCTCCCGGTTGGGGTAGTTGGTAATGACGCCGATGATCTCCGAATCGCCCTTGGCCAGCATCCTGGCGCCCATGTTGGGGATGTAGTGGTATTCCTCCAGCTTTTCGCGGATGCGCTGGGCCATTTCCGGCGACATCTTGTTCAAATGGCCGTGGATGACGTTGGACACCGTGGCGGTGCTGACCTTCAGGCTTTCGGCGATTTCCTTGATCGTTATCATGTGGTTCCCCCGTATATAGAACGCTTCACAGGTATGATACCATACATGAAGAGAAAATTGTATATTTTGCGCAAAACAATGCAATTGCTGGCCTTCCGTTTCAATTGGTGCTAGACTATTGGCAGAAAAACGCGGGGAGGGGTAGCGGTGGATTCACCTGTGATCATGCGGGAGTCTTTTGCCCTGTTTTATGGGGGAAGCCAGTTGTTTGCCATGGAGCTGGATGGACTCCATGACCAAAGCGCTTTGGTCATGGAAAAGTTCGCGCGGGATGTGCAGTTTCTGCGCCGCCCCTCCGCTCCGTCGCTGACCGGCATTCACTTGAAGGATACTCATATGACTGAGGAGATGATCAAGGCGATGCTGGCGAGCATGAATGGGCCCGGCATGCATCTTCAAAAGGCGGCGGTGGTGGGATTGAAAGCATCCGGCCGGCGTACTTTCTTGCGCCTATTGAAGGCACTGGCTCCGCCAGCCTGTTTTGTTTGCGCTTTTTTTGAGGATTACGAAAGGGCCAAGGAGTGGCTGGTCAAGTAGGATCATCAAAAAAACCCGCCGAAGGCTATACCTCCTGCGGGTTTTGCTTCTACGTCGCTAAGCCAATTGCGCAAACCGCTTGCCGAAGGCCTCGCAATCCGCAAGCCCTCTGATATCCGGGGCCTCGTTCACCATCATGCCGGTTTCGAACAATACGGCCCCGCTGTCATTCACCCTTTCCTCCCACAGGCGCATCCATTCCCCGTCGCCCCAGCCGTAGGAGCCGAACAACGCCACCTTTTTGCCGGAAAGCTTTGTCTCCAGCTCGGTAAAGAAAGGCTCGAACTCGCTTTCCTCCAATACTTCCGCGCCCATGGCCGGGCAGCCCAGTAAAATCTTGTCAAGGGCCGCAGCCTTGCCGGCATCCGCGTCGGAGACATTCAGCACCGTAAGGTCGGCGCCGGCGTCCCGAACGCCCTTGGCGATGGCATCCGCCATGGCCTCTGTATTGCCTGTGCCGCTCCAGAAAACCAAAATTGCTTTGCTCATGTGTAAAACTTCCTTTCTTATCCCGCCGCGACCATCTGGTCCAGCGTCATGCCGCGGTTCATGCAGCTTACGCATGCCCGCCGGCAGTGTGCGTATTGCCCGAACAGTGCCTTGGCGCGGCCTACGTCGCCGTATACCTTCCAGCAGCCGCAGTGCTTGCAATGGAGCCCCTTGTACTTTACGAACCCTTCCACATCCTCCGGCGGATACCCCAGAAACAGGCCGATCTCATGGGGGAAAGCGCTGTTTTCCTTCAGCCGGCGGATCAGCTGGGCTACCAGTTCCCGCGCGTCATCCCCGCAGTAGCCGTGATCCAAAAGCAAAGACCTGGAAAGCGGATGGTCGAGGTGCCTTTTCAGCAGTTCGCCGCGGTACAGATAGATGAGGGTGGTTTCGCCGGGGCAATGGATCACCTGTCCGCTCAGCCCCTTGCGCTCCAGCATATCAAGGACTGCCTGCACCCTTTCCTGGTGGCCGGAAAAATGCTTCTGCTTTAGGGCGAACAGGCTGCCGGCTTTGTGGCCCATCAGGGTGGGGGCGCAGTGATAGGCTACCAGGCGGTCAAAACCATCGGTCATGCTTTCTCCTTTGTAGTTATCCATGGCTAACCATCGCGGATAAAAAAAGCTGCCAGGAGAGTGGGGAGGCGCTCTTGTAGAATAATGTAGGTTAGCTTAAGCTAACCTACATTATTCTACACATCTTCCATTCATTTGTCAACAGGCAGCTGGCGCGAAATGCCTTTCTTTCCGGTCTTTTTTCAGCCCAGCGCCACATCCAAAATCATCATGATCAAAAAGCCCACGATGACGCCGATGGTGCCCCAGTTGGAATGCTCGCCTTCGTGGGAGCCGGGGATCAGCTCATCGGCCACCACGTAGATCATGGCGCCGGCCGCAAAGGATAGCATCCAGGGCATCAGGGGCTCCACGCCGCCGGCGATCCATACGGTCAAAATGCCGAAGATCGGTTCCACGACGCCGGAGAGCATACCGAAGGAAAACGCGCGGCCGCGGCCCATGCCCTCCTGCCTAAGCGGCAGGGAGATGGCGGCGCCCTCCGGGAAGTTTTGTATGCCGATACCAAGAGCCAGCGCCATGGCCGACAGGTAGGTTACGTTGCCGCCCTGATTGGCGGCCAGGGCAAAGGCCAGGCCCACCGCCATGCCTTCTGGAATGTTATGCAGCGTGACGGCGGAGAACAAAAGCGACGTGCGCTTCATGCCCGAGGGGCGTCCCTCCGCATGGTCGCTGCCCACGTGCAGGTGGGGCATCAGGGTATCCAGCGCCAGCAGGAAAAGCGCGCCAATCAAAAAGCCGCCCGCAGCGGGGATCCACGCGATTTGGTTCTTTTCCGCCGCTTCCTCGATGGCGGGTATCAAAAGGGACCAGATGGAAGCGGCGATCATAACTCCGGACGCAAAGCCAAGAAAAAATTTGTTCAAATGACCGCTGATCTGCTTTCTAAAAAAGAATACAAGTGCCGCGCCCAGGGTTGTCATAAGAAAAGTGAAGCCGGTGCCCAATGCCGCGCCTAGCGTGGGGCTGATCGCCGCCATAGGTTTCCCTCCTTACAAATAACAAGCATATGACCATTCCATGATATAAACAAAAGACGATCATTTCAAGCAGTTTATGGGAAATGAAGTGAGATTTATTTTAGCAGAAGGATGTCTTCATTCGGTCTCGAACAGCTTGCCGCATGCCCCTTCCGTCAGCACCCGCAGCGCCTGAGGATAGCTTGCGCCTATCTGCTTTTGATGGGACAGGGTAAGCAGCAGCGCCCGCACCACCGCCAGCGAAAGGCTTTGAAGCCCCGGATCCATAACGCCCAGGGAATGAAGCAGCTCCAGAATGTGGGCATCGTCGCTGGAGTAGTGGGCCCGCAGCACATCCGGGGGGATCTTGCGCAATAGATAGGCCAGATCATTTTCAAAAAAGTCCACCAGCCCGCTCTCTTCCAGAGCTTCGCAGGCTGTCAGCACCGCTTCCGCCAGACGCCTGGCAGGCGGAAGGTCTTTGAGTCTGTCTGCCGCCGCCTTGGCCGCGCCATACATGCGCGAATGGCATTCCTCCATCACTTCAAAGAAAAGCAGCTCCTTCGAGCCGTAGAATGCGTAGAAGGCGCCCTTTGAAATGCCCGCGCTTTGGCAAAGCTCCTCCACGGTGGCCTTGCGCATTCCGGGCGCTTTGGCATACGCCCAGGCGGAGGCCTTCAGTTGCTTCCCGATCGCCTCTTTTTCCGCATCCGTGAAACCTGCGCCCATACAATCACAACCCTATGACCGATTTGGATTTATAGTCATATCATATGCGATCGATGGGATTCTGTCAAGTGTTTACGGATCATTTTTTTGAAAAGCAAAAAGCGGGCCTGCGCCCGCTATTTGAGATGCGCCGGTTTACGCGCCCGTATTCTCCAGCAATTCCAGCACGACCTTCAGTTGATCGTTGGCGTCAAGATAGGCATACCGTCCGCCGTCCCAGCCGCCGGTCTGCAAAAGCTTCATGCCCAGGCCGTTAAGCTTTGCGATCTGCTGGTCCGTGTCTTTAATCCAAAAGGCGATATGGTGCACGCCTTCGCCCTTTTCGTCCAGGTCGTGCCGCCAGGTACTGGGCTCGTGGTCCGGCTGGATGAGCTCGATTTCCAGGGTGTCGCCTACCTTGAAAAAGGCCAGCTTGCTGCGGGCTTTGGAAGGTGTGCCCAGGTATTCCGTTTTGGCTTTTTCTTGTACGTCGGTTTCGTTGATGGTATAATCCATGCCAAGGAATGCGCCGTAGGCCGCGGCCGTCTTTTCGATGTCATGGCACAATATACCGATCTGCGCGCAAATGGTGGTGCCCAGTACGCTGTTACCCATGTGTTTTTCCTCCATACATTTTCGTTTGCTTTGTATGTATTGTAACACGTGCCAATAAAAAATCAACCGGGAAAGGAAGCGGCATACATGCGTCTTGGAGCTCCTGTTTTTCACTTTGCCACCCCCGGGGAGTGGGCGCTGGCCCACGTAAAAAAGGGATTGGGGGCGGCCTACTGGCCCCTTGCGGAAGGCGCGGACAGCAAGGAAGAGGATGCCTTTTTACAGGCGGCCCGCGCTCATGGGCTGGTGATTGCGGAGGTGGGCATCTGGAACAATTTGCTGGACCGGGACACTGTCAAGCGGGAGGCGAATATCCAATATGCCATCGCCCGCCTGCGTACCGCGGACAGGGTAGGCGCCCGGTGCTGCGTGAATATCTCGGGATCGCGAAGCGATTTCTGGGACGGCCCGCACCCCGACAACCTCTCCCCGAAGACATTTGACGAGGTGGTTCAAATCACCCGGCGCATTATTGACGAGGCCGCGCCGGAGCATACGTATTACACCCTGGAGCCCATGCCCTGGATGCTGCCCTATGATGTTCAAAGCCTGCAAAAGCTGATGGCGGCCGTGGACAGAAAGCATTTCGCCGTGCATGTGGATATGTGCAACCTGGTCAACGCCTTTGACAAGGTGTACCGTACGGGCGAGATGACCAGAGCTTTTTTTGAGGCCTTCGGCTCACATATCCGCTCGGTGCACGCAAAGGATACGCTGCTGCAGGAAAAGCGTCTGACGTTGCACATTGACGAAGCGATACCGGGCCAGGGCGTGTTTGATTATGAGACGCTTTTGAAGGAATGCCACAAGCTTGGCGATATTCCCGTCATGGCGGAGCATTTGGAAACCGAGGCGGAATATGATCAGGCCACCGGATTTCTTCTGGACAAGGCGGAGGAGCTGGGAATTCCGTTTGAAAGACCGCGTGCATAATGGGGCTGTCGTGCTAAGGTCATATTATGCATAAAGTAATTCAAGAAGAAGGATATCGCGTCTTCGGACGCGACCAAAGGGCTTTCCGATCGCCCTTTGGAAACCTTCGGACACCATCTTCTTGGATATGCATGCAATTATACGCTTAGCACGACAGCCCCTGGCGCGCAGCGCCGGATGAAGTGGATTGCTGCACATGGCTGTTTTTTGGGTTTTGCAGCTCATCAGTCACCAAAGGTAGACAGCTTTCCCTCATGTAAACGCTGAATAAATGGCGGTCGCACAGTACGTCCCTGAACGGCATGCAACATATGCGGCTTGGCGGGCGATTGATAATCGCCCCTACACCATTTCGCGTTAATAGGTTTTTCTTCCGGGTTGCGCATGCTCCGGCAGGGAGGCCTATAGACATGTGGCAGCGTAGGGGCGAATGTCATGTCAAGGGGCGGATGGTATACAGTTCGCCCAAAGGAGAATTGGCTTTACAGAATAAGCGCTTTACAGCGCAGTGGCGCAAACGAAACCTCCGGGCAATTGCCCGGAGGTTCGCTTGTTCGTATCATCAGCCGTTCAGCGCGGCCAGCGCTTTGAAATCGTCCTTCATGGTGCGGTACAGCTTCTTGTAGAGCTTGAAATAGCCTTCATACGCCTTGCTGTTGGCTTTAATAGCCGGCATCTGGTTCTCGGTTTTGACGATGCTCTCGCAGGCGGCTTCCACGCTTTCGTAAATGCCTGTTCCCACGCCGGCCAGAATGGCCGCGCCCAGCGCCGGGCCTTCGTCGGCCTGGATGGTGGACACCGTGCAGCCGTACAGGTCGGCCAGCATCTGCCGCCACATGGGGCTGCGCCCGCCGCCGCCGCAGGCCATCATTTCATGGATGGGCACGTTCATTTCCCTGAACACTTCCACGCACTCCGCCTGGGAGAAGGCAACGCCTTCCATGACGGCGCGGACCAGATGCGCTCTTTCATGCATGGCCGACAGGCCGAAGAACACGCCGCGGCAGTCGGGATCGGGATGGGGGGAACGCTCGCCCATCAGGTAGGGCAGATACAAAAGCCCCTGGGAGCCGATGGGCACCTTTGCCGCCTTTTCGGTCATGACCACATAGGGATCCACGCCGCGGCGTTTGGCCTCGGCCACTTCCTCGCCGCAGAAGGTGTCCCTGGCCCAGCGCAAGGAAAGCCCGGCGGCCTGGGTGCAGCTCATCACCGTCCACTTGCCGGGCACGGAGGCGCACAGCGTGTGCACGCGGCCTTCCGGGTCAATGGATACGCTGTCGGAAACAGCGTACACCACGCCGGAGGTGCCAAGGGTGGTAAAGGCCCGGCCGGAACGGACCACGCCGGTGCCCACGGCCGCGGCGGCGTTGTCGCCGGCGCCGCCCACTACGGGGGTGCCGGGGAGCAGGCCGGTGGCCTCTGCGCCCTGGGCGTGTACCTTGCCGGTGACATCGGGGGATTCGTGCATTGTGGCCAGCAGGCTTTCGGGAATGCCGAAGAGCTTTAATAGTTCCCTGGACCAGACGCGTTTGGGCACATCCATCAGCTGCATGCCGGCGGCGTCGGACACCTCGGTGGCAAAGACGCCGGTGAGCTTGTAACGGATGTAGTCTTTGGGCAAAAGGATATGGGCGCATTTTGCGAAGACTTCCGGTTCATGCTGCTTGACCCACAGGATCTTGGCCGCGGTAAAGCCCGTCATGGGCGGGTTGGCGGTGATCTCAATGATGCGCTTTGTGCCGATTTCCCTGTCCATCCAGTCGCACTGCTCGCCGGTGCGCTGGTCACACCAGATGATGGAGGGGCGCAGTACACGGCCCTCCTTGTCCAGCATGACAAGGCCGTGCATCTGGCCGGAAAGGCCCACGCCGGCCACGTCCCCGGGCTGCACGTTCCCTTTTTCCAGCACTTTGCGGATGCCTTCCGCCGCCGCTTGCCACCAATGCTCCGGGTCCTGCTCCGCCCAGCCGTTTTTGGGCTGGTACAGGGGGTATTCCACGGTATGGGCGCTTACGGGTTTTCCGCTTTCCGTAAACAGTACGGTTTTGGTGCCGGAGGTGCCAAGGTCGATACCCAACAGATAAGCCATAGGGATGCCTCCTTTGTGTTACGCCTCCAGTTCCTCAAACCTTCGGCAAATGGTGTACTTGGAGATGGCGCTGTTCATGGGGTTCTGGCAGTAGGTGGAAAGAATATCCCTTATGAAGGGCGGCATGACCTGGTTGTATTTCACTTCCATGATCATCAGGGGCTGGTCCAGCGGCGGGATGGTGGGCAGGCGGGGGTCAAAGAGGTTATAGCTGCGCATGCCCGTGCGCAGCTGCTTGTCGAAGGTGATGCGCACCTCCTCGGCGGGGTGGAGGTAGGCTTCCCGCACATAGTCCACGATCACCACGGGCCGCAAAAGGTTGACGGTCATCTCCCGGAACATGTCGCGCAAGAGCCCGCTGCGGGTGCGCTCCAAGCCGGTGGGGTCGCCGGCCATCAGCTGCTCGCACAGGTCCCGCGGGATCTCCACCGCGCGCTTGGAGATGAAGCTGCCTATTTTGCTTTTGCATTCCAACGAAATTTTGCTGTCGCGCATATTGTAAATGCGTATGCGGTACTTGTCGCGGGCAGGTACGCCATTTACTTTGTCCAGCAGGGCGCTGTTGAATACGCCGTCAAAATACAGTGAGCGCACGTGGTACTCGTTGTATTCGTCGCCGTTGGGGTCCCTTTGCAGCACATGGTCCAGCATGTTGGACAGGACGGCGTATTGCATGTCATTGATAAAGTATTTCAGTTCATGCCGAAGCGGTACGGCCATATGGTTGCCCCCCTGTCGATCATCGAAAGTTTTTGCGCGCAGCCGTTTCAAAAAGGATGAAGGTGTGAAATAATACGGGATCATGCTCCCGAAGCGGGCGAGCGGTTGATAACCGTCCCTGCAACGAAGGGCCGGCCCCTTCCGGATTGGGGTGAGGGGTTCAAATCCTCTCACCATCATTATGCCTTGCATATGCTGATCACCAGCGTGTGCCCGGGCACACCGCTTGACAAGGCAGCACCCGGAAGATGCTGTCGCTTCCGGGCTTAGGCTCCCGCCTCTGTCTGGCAGGCCACCAGGGTGGCGTCGTGCACGCCTTCGATATCCAGCATGCGGGCGACGATCTCGTGCTTTTCGCCCAGGCGCACTTCCACCGTCATTTCGGCGCCGGCGCGGGTCAGCGTCTTGGAGCGCAGGCGGTGCTCGCGGGAGGAATGCTTCAGCTCCGATTCGATATCGTATTCCGCGGCTTCGTCATAGTGCAAAACCAGCAGGTAGCTGTTGGGGTTGCGGAATTTGATAAACGTCATGCCAAGCAGTATGACGGCGATGCCGATCACGGCCGCGATGCCCACGGCGTACAGCTCCGCGCCGAAAAGGATGCCCATGGTCAATGCCCAGAACATGTAGGCGGTGTCCATGGGGTCCTTGACGGCGGTGCGGAAGCGCACGATGGACAGGGCGCCCACCATGCCCATGGAAAGCGCGATATCGCTTTTGATACACATGACAACGGGGGTAGTGATCAGCGTGAGCATGATCAGCGTCATGGCGAAGGAGGGGCTGTACAGCACGCCGCGGTAGGTTCTGCGGTAAATCCAGGCGATGATCAGGCCCGCCACCAGGCCGATGCCCAGGGCCATGACCACCTTCCAGGGCGTCAGCGCCTGGAACTGCTGCGAAAAATAGGTGGACAGGGATGGGAATTGATTTGTGATGTCCTGGCTGCTGACCGACAGAAGCTGCGATAAACCGTGCATATGTGCGCCTCCCGTGATGATTCTTCTTACATTATACGGAAAAAGGTTTGTCCGTCAAGAAAACGTTGTTATTAGAGGGCATCCGCGGGCATGACGGGCTTTTGACCGAAGTATTCGATCATGGCAGCGTCGGACAGCTGGAAGTAATCCTGCACATAACCATAAAACAGCGTGGGCTTTTTTTTCATGACATTTCTGGAGCGGTCCAGGCGCTGATTCCAGTAGCGAAGGGCTCCCTCCGCCGTAAGGGGCGAGTCAGCGTTGATTTTCTTCTCATTCAGCTCCGCCCACCGGGCCAAATGCAGCGGCATTTCGTCCTTGATTTTTGCGGCAAGGCTATTAAAGGTTTCCATCATGTTTTCCGTGGTATATACCTGAAAAATATCTCCCAAACGGCGAAGGAATTTTTCCTTCATCTCGTCGTTTTCCAGCAGTTTTCGAATCAGCGTATTGTTCACGTTCTTATCGCCGGCTCCCTTGGGGTCAAGCCAGGATTTGACGCTGTTATAGGTGGAATCATACATGCCATAGTCCGAATCATAGAATATCCAGCGCCATTTTTGTCCTTCACCCTTAAGCTTGTAGAAGCGGATGTTGCCTGCGTCGGAGTTGCCAAAGAACATTTCAAACGCCATGAAGTCAAAGTAGTTATCCACATCGATGCGGTCCGTGATGTACTTTAAGTCCTCGGCATTTTTTCCGGGCGACAGGGTCTTTGCCTTTTCAATCATCGCCTTGTATTCTTTGTTGCTGCCGTAATTAACTGTACCGCCTGCTTCCAGAATATCCATGTTATCGGCCTGATCCATGGGAATGCCTTCATGCTGGGCGACAAAGTAACGGTCTACCCGTTCCCGCATGTTGTAATGGCCCCAGTATTGGCCGTTCAAATAGACAACTACCGGATTGGTGGCCTGATGAATGACGGTGGTATCGATTTTGTCCATGAGCATGGATTGATAGTCGTCATTTATCCTGGTCCAAACATTGTCGTTGCCGCCGTTGCGCAGCACAAAGGATTTGTATTCGGTATAGGGTCTTGATTCAAACAGCGAAGCTTCAAACATCGGCTTGCCCTGCGCTGCCTTGGCGCGCACCTTGAAGGTTTTTTGAGGCATATCCAAGCTATATTGTCCCTGCAGGCCAAATTCCATACCTTGAGACAGTATTTGTGTGCCGTCTGTTCCATAGTATTCGACATAACCGGGACGCGGCTCTTTGCCAGCCGTGCGGTACAGCGGCCAGGCGCCGGTTTCCAGCACCTTGAAGGGGAAGACCTCTCTGTTGAGCGTTCCCCCCACAGCCAGCATGCCGTCCGTCTCGTTCCACAGTTCCTGCGGATCGGTAACCAAAGACACGATCGGCAGCGTGTGGTACACGTTGATCAGATACGTCCGGGTAATGGTTTCGCTGGGTTGCAGGTCCTGCCTGAAAGCACGGGCCCGGACGGGGGTGGTCTGCGTGAGCGCAAGCGGCGTGCCGTCATAGACGGGGCTTTGCAGGGTGGGGGTGCTGCCATCCAGCGAATAATGTACGGTGGTGCCTTCCGGCACGTTGATGGACACGGATACCGGCTCCGACTGCTTGAACACGCCGCCGGCCACCGTAAAGGAAGGGGTATCCGCAAAGCCCAGAAAGCCGGTGCCGTTCACGCTGCCCATGGTGGGCGCGTCATAATAAAAAAAGCCCTCAAGGCCGCTGGTTCTGCCATACGAAATATTGGTGGGAACCTTCGGCAGGTTGATCTTGTCCAGCACCCGGCCGGTGGGATCGGAGAAGCACATGATTTCGCCGCCGGCACGAAGAAGCTTGAAGTTGGTGTGGTAGCCGTTGGCCTGGCTGTTTAGGCCGTCCAGCTGAATGATCTTGTATTCCCCGGGGAAGATGGACGCCCCGGCGGGGAACTGCCACTTGCGGGGCCGGCCCAGGTTGTCGCTCAGACCGTACCCTTCCAGGGATACGGTCTGGGTGGAGGAATTGAAAAGCTCCACCCAGTCGTTGCCGTTATCGCTGGAGGACATGACTTCCGAAAGGTACACGCCGGTTGGGTTGGCTGCCCGCAGGTACTTTTCCGCCTGGGCGGCGCCCTGACTGTTGTTGGGATTGCCGGGCGTGGCGGTATTGAAAACCTGCCAGCTCCCGCTTTCATTGCGGCCATAGGACGCGTCCATGGGCAGGTTGTCGATGGCGACCCTGTCCATCTGCCGGCCCTGGCTGTCCGAAAGAATGATGGTTTCCCGCTCCGCGCTGATGCGGAAATTGGTGTGGGGAATCGTATCGGCGGACAAGGCCCTGTCCTTGCCGCTGCAGAACACCAGGTAATAGCCGTGGGGGGCGATGGCCGCATCCTTGGGGAAGCGCCACTTCAAGGGGTCGTTTTCCTTGTCGCTCAGGGCAAGGCCGCTCAGGGAAACGGGCTGGTCGGAGTTGTTGTACAGTTCGACCCAGTCGGTCAGCTCGCCGTCTTCATCGTACAGGCCCGTCTTTGGATCAGCCATCACTTCATTGATGCGGATGATGCCTTGGGTGATTGCGCTGGAGCTGCGGTAGGCCAGGAAGCCTTCCTTCGTGTTTTCAAAGCCGGGGCTGTATTCCCCGGTTTGGGCAAAGCTGCCGTCGGCCATCAGCGCGTAGGAAACGTCGGTGTTCATGATGGGCACCGTGACTTTGTCAAAGACGATCCCCGCCTGGTCATACAGGTAGACGGTCTCGCCGGCAGAGGACAGCTTGAATTTGGCGTGCAGCGTGCCGGCCGCGTCCGCCGCGTTGGTATCGGAGGCAAAGACGACAATGCGGCCGCCGGAGGGAAGCGTGATGGAAGGGAACAGGAACAAAACCCGGTCCGAACGGTCGGACAGGCCGACGCTGGTCAGATCGATGGGATGGTCGCTGCTGTTGAAGATCTCGATCCAGTCGTTGAATTCGCCCTTGTCATCCGCCACGGCGGTGCTGTTGGCCGTCATGACCTCGCTGATGACAAGGCCCTCATAAGCGGAGGAAGGCGTTTTTTCAGAAGCTTGTCCCTCGGCAGTCTGTATGGTGGCCATAGCGCGCTGCAAAGGCTCTTTGGGTAAAACAGCCACCATCAGCGCCAGCACGGCCAGCAGCGCAAGCAGCGGGGGCAGTACGGAACGCTTTTTCCGCCGGTTGCTGATGGGCTTGCGCTTTTGAGGCACGCGGGGGGTAGGGGTCACTTGCATTCAAATCGCTCCTTTCTGTAGGGAAGCGGTCAAAAATCGTAAAGGGGTTCTGTCTTTGGGAGGGCGTAAAAACGCCCGTGTTTTTTCATTATAACACACAACACATAAGACGAAAACACGGCGTCAAGGTTCCTATACAAATTTTGCAAATATCAAATGCGCCGGACGAATCCTTTTTGGCCCGTTTATTATAGGAAAGCACGCTTTATTCGCTTTCCATAAGGACAAACGGTTCGGACGCGGCTTCAAACTGCATGTCGCCGATCTGTGCCGTGACCTTCACCGTATAATCGCCGGGGGCGGCAGGGGTTCCGTCCGCAAGGGAGCCGTTCCAGTAAAAGAAGGAGCCTGCGGGCGTCAACTGCTGCGGCCGGGTGGGCTGGTAGCTTGTCAGCCGGCGGACGGTTTTGCCGCCTTTATCCACAATGGAAACGGAAAGCAGGCAGGGGTACTTGTGGTTGACCAGGATGGACAGCTCCCGGCCGTTTTGCGGATTCAGGGAAGCGTCCGTCTTGACCGACAATTCGGGATTGCCGCTGACCGGCGGGACGCACAGAACGCGGCTGCCGTGAACGGTGGTCTTTTCACCGCCGATGGTCACAAGCTGGACCATGACATAGCCGTAGGTGTCCTCCTCCTGGGGCAAAAGCTCCAGCGTACGCTGCTTGCGCCCGGCGGATATGGCGCCGGGCTGGTCGCCAAAGTCGCCGCCGATTTCCTGATTGTCGTATTCCAGCTTCGCGCTGGAAAACTGCCACTTTCCATTGCGGTAATAGACCATCTGATAAGCCATCTTCACGGGCTTTTCGACGGTGAACTCAAACGATACCGCGTTTTGGCGGATATCCAGCACCGTATCGTAGAAGGTGACGCCGGAGATGATGCTGCTTTCCGGCGGCGGGCCCGCCGCGGCGTTGTCCCCGTCATAGGTGAACAGCACAAAGCTGTCTTCCTGCGGGTAGCTTTGGGGCGTGGAGGCGGAATGGTTCTCCAGCAGGTACCGGTAGCATTCCGTCAGCGTGATGGCGCCGTCCTTGTTCAAATCCGCCCCGTATTCGCCGTGATAGCCCAGCCCGTCGGTCAAGGCGGAGGAAAAATAGGACGCGCCCTGCACCACGGCGGAGTCTTTGCCGCGGCTGGACCAGTACCAGCTTTCCTCGCTGCCGCCCGCGCTGGTGAGCACCTTGTAATCCGGCCCCAAAAAGGCAGCTTCCGTCGCGCCGCCGCTGACGCCCTTGCCGATAAACGCGCCGCTGTTGCAGGCGTCAATAATCAGCACCTTCGTGCCGCGGATGGCGGAAAAGGCCTCTTCCAGCTGCCTTGCGGTAATGCCCTCCTCCCTTGCGCCGTCGGAGAGCAAGAGCCCGGCTTCCAGGTTGGGCTTTGCGGGATCGTAAATGCCGTGGGTGCTGATGTAGAAGTAGGAAACATCGTTTTTGTCGGCATCGCCGAAGGCGTCGAGGATAGCGCTTTTCAAGCCCTCAACAGAATACAGGTCATTGTCCCGGGAGATATTTTCTTCAAAAACCATGCTGCCGCTATTGAGCGTTTTTTCTACCGCCTCAATGTTGTTGCGGGAGGAAGGCCACGTATCCTCCTGGGTTTTGAAAAAATCACAGGCCACATACAGCCCGCGCCGCGTGACCGCCGCCGGGTCGATGGGGGCTTTGGGGGACACCTCCTGAAACGCGGGTGTTGCCTTCAGCGGGAAAAGCAAAACAAGGAGGGGCAGCAGCCAGCACAGCCGTTTGAGCCGCTTTTCCGACATAACGCCTTCCCCCTCCCGACAAATTTGTAACAATGAAAGTATTTTACATCATATTAGATAAAAAAGCATTGGAAAAGTTCCCTTGTTACAGAAATTTTACAAATTATTACTCGAAGCTTCTGAAATAGAAACAATTAGATACAATTGCGGCACGCAGAAAAAAAGCAAAAAACATCGAATTCCCGCTTGCATCGTTCGGAAAATTAGTGTACAATACGCATATATTCTCGGTAAATGTTCGGATTATTGCGAACTGGACTGGAGTTATCCTTTTTTTGGGGCCGGTTTGTTCGTGTTTTTCCTGCTAGGAGGCAAGGGCGCTTTTGATGGAGGAACTGAAGCAGGCGATTGAAGCCTGGGGTCGGGGCATTGGCAGCGAGATTGTGAAGGTGGACATGTTTTTGAACCACCGGATCGACGTGGGGCTGCTCACACGGATGGGACAGGCCTTTTACAAAGCGTTTTGCGATGAGCGGGTGGATGTGATTCTGACCATCGAAGCCAGCGGCATCGCCGCTGCGGTGGCAGCCGCCCAGGCCTTCGGCAATATTCCCGTGGTGTTTGCCAAAAAAAGCGAAACCTCAAACGTCGCCAAGGATGCGTATATCAGCCGCGTGTACTCCTTCACCCACCGCAAGGAAAACCATATCCGGGTGAGCAAGGAATATTTGCAGCCCGGCCAGCGGGTGTTGATCATTGACGATTTCCTGGCCAACGGTGAAGCGGTGGACGGCCTTCGCGATATTATCAGTCAGGCCGGATGCACGCTGGCGGGCGTTGGCGTCTGCATCGAAAAGGGATTCCAGCTCGGCGGCAGGCGCCTGCGAGAGCAGGGAATCAGGGTTGTGTCTTTGGCCATTGTCGACGCGATAGCGGATGGCAAAATGATCATGCGCCAGGACGATGAAGCATAAGGTGCTCACCGGCGGGCATATGGGGAGCGGAACGCCCCAGTCATCATTGCTTGGGATCGCAATGCGATTCTGATAAAAAAGCCCAAATACAAAATTTGGAGGGAAACCAATGAAAAAGATCATTGCCCTGTTGCTGGCGGTACTTATGCTCGTGCCTTTTGCCGCGTCGGCTTCGGCCCCCGCGGTGAAGATCGGCGTCATCCTGGTCCATGACGAGAATACCGGCTATGATTTCGCCCACATCAGCGGCATCAAGACGGCCGCCGCCGCCCTTGGTATTTCGGATGACCAGATCGTCTGGAAATACAACATCAGCGAGGACGAAAGCTGCTACGATACCGCCACCGACCTTGTGGAGCAGGGCTGCACGTACATCTTCTCCGACAGCTACGGCCATCAAAGCTACATGCAGCAGGCTGCCGCCGAAAATCCCGATGTGACCTTCGTCGCCATGACGGGCGACACCGCCGGGCTTTCCGGGCTGGCCAATTTCAAAAACGCGTTCAACCACACCTACCAGTCCCGTTACGTTTCCGGCGTCGTTGCCGGCCTGAAGCTTGCGGAGCTTGTTGCCGAGGGCAAGGTTGCCGATACCAACAAGGACGCAGGCGGCAACATCAAGATCGGCTATGTCGGCGCCTATCCTTACGCCGAAGTCGTATCCGGCTACACCGCTTTCTACCTTGGCGTCAAATCGGTGGTAAGCAACGTTGTCATGTCCGTTTCCTACACCAACGCCTGGTATAACCCCACGGCCGAAGCGGAAGCCGCCAACGCCCTGGTCGCCGCCGGCAGCATTATCGTCAGCCAGCATGCCGACTCTACCGGCGCTCCCGCCGCCTGCGAAGCGCTTTTGAATGCCGGCACCACCGTGTACAGCGTAGGCTACAATGTGAGCATGCTCTCCGCCGCCCCCACCGCCGCCCTGACCAGCTCCCAGAATGACTGGAGCGTTTACTACACCTATGCTTTCGGCCAGGCATTAAAAGGCGAAGCCATCTTAACCGACTGGGCCGAGGGCTATAACCAGGGCGCGGTCATGATTTCCGAGCTGGGCGCAAGCTGCGCCGCCGGCACCGCGGAAAAGGTCGCGCAGGTGGAAGCCGCGATCAAGGACGGCAGCTTCAATGTGTTTGACTGCTCCACCTTCACCGTTGGCGGCCAGGCGCCCACCACGTATCTTGCCATCGATACCGACGGCGACTGGGTTGGCGACACCGGCGAAGCCATCGAAAACGGCGTGTTCTATGAGTCCAAGCTCCGCAGCGCTCCGTATTTCGGCCTGCGCATCGACGGCATCACCGAACTGAACTGACATTGACAAAAAGCATTAAATAAAAAAGCCGGGGAAGCCGCCTCAAAAAAGCGGCTTTCCCTCCTTTCATGTTATAATGGGATATCTTGCGATCAAGGGGTGGACAAGCTTGGGCGTTAATGGGACTGCAGTGCAATTGAAGGGCGTGGCAAAAACGTTCGGCTCCGTAGTGGCGAACGATAAAGTTTTTTTGGAAATACGCCGCGGGGAGATACTCGCCCTTTTGGGGGAGAACGGCAGCGGCAAGACGACGCTGATGAATATCCTCTCGGGCATTTACCTGCCCGATGAGGGTCAAATTATCGTGGACGGCCGCGAGGTCGTCATCCGCAATCCCAAGGATGCGCACGAGCTTGGCATCGGCATGATTCACCAGCATTTCAAGCTTGTGGACGTGCTGACGGCCGCCGAAAACATCATCCTGGGGCTTCCCGGCAAGGGACGCCTGGACATGAAGGCCGTGGGCGATGCGGTCCGGGACATCGCCGCGCAGTACGGGTTCAAGGTCGATCCCGAACAAAAGGTGTACGAGATGTCCGTATCCCAGAAGCAGACGGTGGAGATTGTAAAGGTTCTGTACCGCAACGCGGATATCCTGATCCTGGACGAGCCGACCGCGGTACTGACGCCGCAGGAGACGGAAAGGCTCTTTGAGGTCCTTGACAATATGCGCAGGGATGGCAAGGCCATCGTGATCATCACGCACAAGCTGCGCGAGGTGGAGGCCATCTCCGACCGGGTGGCTGTGCTGCGCCGCGGGCGGTTCGTGGGCGAGATGCCGACGGCGCAAAGCAGCGCGGAAGAGATGACCAGCATGATGGTGGGCCGCGCCGTCTCCCTGAACATCGAGCGCCCGCAGCCGGAGAATCCCGTAGACCGCCTTGTCGTTGAGGATCTGACCGTCCGCGACATCGACGGGGTGACGCGGCTGGACCATGTATCCTTCACCGCGCGCAGCGGCGAGATACTGGGAATCGCGGGCATTGCCGGCAGCGGGCAGAAGGAGCTTTTGGAGGCCATCGCCGGGCTTCAAAAGGTGGAATCGGGCAGCATCCGCTACATACATCCAGAAACAGATAAGCCCGAAGAGCTTGTGGGAAAAGCGCCCAGCGATATTTCCGCCATGGGCGTGGCGCTCTCCTTTGTGCCGGAGGACAGGCTTGGCATGGGTCTTGTGGGGAACATGGACCTGACGGAAAACATGATGCTGCGCAGCTTCAGGAACGGCAGATCCTTCCTGACTGAGCGCAAGAGCCCCCGCAGCCTGGCCGAAAAAGTGGTCAAAGAGCTCAAGGTAGATACGTCGAGCCTTTCCACCCCCGTAAGAAGGCTTTCCGGCGGCAACGTGCAAAAGGTTTTGGTCGGGCGCGAGATATCCTCCTCGCCGACGGTGCTTATGACGGCCTATGCCGTAAGGGGCCTGGACATCCACTCGTCCTATACCATCTACGACCTGATCAATAGGCAGAAGAAAAATGGCGCAGCCGTCATTTTTGTGGGAGAAGACCTGGACATACTGCTGGAACTGTGCGATAAAATCCTGGTCATGTGCGGCGGGCGCGTCAGCGGTATCGTGGAGGGCGGGAAGGCCGACAAGAACAAAATTGGTCTGATGATGTCAGGCACCGGAGGGGAGGCGGAAAAATGAACCGGACGAGCGAACCTATCGTACGCATCACAAAGCGGGATGCCATGCCGGCGTGGAAATCTTGGGGCATCCGCCTTGGAGCCATCGTTCTTTCCCTTTTGGTTTGTGCTGCCGTCATCTATTTTATGGTCCGGCTGAACCCGCTGAAGGTGTATGAGGCCATGTGGAACGGCGCGTTTGGGACCGCCAGGCGGACCTGGGTCACCGTGCGCGATGCCATGATGCTTTTGTGTATTGCCATCGGCCTTGCGCCGGCTTTCAAAATGCGTTTTTGGAACATCGGCGCCGAAGGCCAGGTGCTTGCCGGCGGAATCGTGACCGCGGCCTGCATGCTTTACCTGGGCAAGACGCTTCCGCCATGGCTGCTTTTGATGGTGATGATCATCGCCAGCGCGGCGGCCGGAGCGGTATGGGGCATCATTCCCGCCGCGTTCAAGGCCCTTTACAAAACAAACGAAACGCTTTTTACGCTGATGATGAACTATGTGGCCATACAATTGACTTCGTTTTTTGTTGCCAAGTGGGAAAATCCCTACGGCTCCAACACGGTGGGCATCATCAACCAAAACACCCAGGCCGGGTGGCTGCCGCCCTTGTTTGGCCAGCAATACCTGTTCATCGTGGTCATTGTGCTGGCGCTCACCATCGGCATGTATGTATATTTGCGGTTTACGAAACAGGGGTATGAGATATCTGTGGTGGGCGAGAGCGAGCGCACAGCCAGCTACGTCGGCATCAAGGTCAAAAATGTCATACTGCGCACGATGACTATTTCAGGGGCGCTTTGCGGCATCGCCGGCTTTATTGCCGTCTCCGGGGCTTCCCACACAATCAGCACCAGCACCGCCGGCGGGCGCGGATTCACCGCCATCATCGTGGTATGGCTTGCCAAATTCAATGCCGGCGCCATGATACTGGTTTCCGTGCTCCTGATGTTTTTGCGCAAAGGCGCCATACAAATCGCCTCGCAGTACAACCTGAACGATTACGCCTCGGAAATGCTGACCGGCATCATTCTGTTCTTTATATTGGGCAGCGAATTCTTTGTCAATTACCGGCTTGTATTCCGTCAAAAGAAGGAGGCGAAGTGATATGGCGCAGCTGTTTTCCCTGCTGCAGGCATCCATCGTCTTCGGCACGGTGATTCTTTTCGGCGCATTGGGCGAGATATTGACAGAAAAGTCGGGCAACCTGAACCTTGGCGTGCCGGGCATCATGTACCTGGGCGGCATAGCGGGCCTGGCCGGCTCCTTCCTGTATGAAAAGTCCGCCGCGGAACCCGTTGCCTTTGTAGGCCTTGTCATTGCCATTGTGTGCGCGCTGGCGGCATCGCTGCTGGCGGGGCTTTTGTACTGCTTTCTGACGACCACCTTGCGTACCAATCAGAACGTTACCGGCCTTACGCTCACCATTTTCGGCTCCGGCGTCGCCAACCTCTTTGGCGGGGCGCTCAATCAGATGGCCGGCGGCGTAGGCCAGATATCTGTCGCGACGACGAGCAGCGGTTTTCGTGCCACGCTGCCTTTCCTGTCCAACGTGGGCGTGTTCTCAGGCCTTGGGTTCATGGTATATCTGGCCATCGTATTGGCGGCGGTCATCAGCTATTTTCTGAACAGAACGCGCAAGGGCCTGAACCTGCGCGCGGTGGGCGAAAACCCGGCGACGGCCGACGCGGCGGGGATACGCGTAACCAAGTACAAATACCTGGCGATCTGCATTGGCTCGGCCATTACGGGCCTGGGCGGCCTGTACTACACCATGGACTATATCAAGGGGACCTGGGCCAATGACGCCGGTATCGAAAAGCTGGGCTGGCTTGCCGTGGCGCTGGTCATCTTTGCGCGCTGGAAGCCCTGGCACGCGATTTGGGGTTCCTATCTCTTCGGCGCGTTGTTCTGGCTTTTCTTCTATATCCCCAACCTTACGCGCTCGTCCCAGGAGATATTCAAGATGCTGCCCTATGTCGTCACCATCATCGTACTCGTAGCCGTTTCCTTGAAAAAGAGCCGTGAAAATGAGCCGCCGGCCCATTTGGGGCTTCCCTATTTCAAGGAAGAGCGGTAATCAGAGCAGACCGCCCCGCACAGCTTATAGGTTGTGCGGGGCAATTTTTTTCGGCGGCTGTTTCATTGAACGAGCCGATCAGATTTGCTTTCTTCTGATTTCGCACGCCCGCTTTGCGTTTCTTGTGGTAATGTTGTACACTCCGTCCGCCAGGAACCCCCTTATCGCCTGCTCGTCGTCCGGCGTCCATAAAGAAAGGGAAACGCCCCTTGCCATGAGCTCAGGATAGAGCGGCGTTTTAGCGATGGAATGATGGGCGTTGAGGCAGCGCGCGCCGTTATCCCTGATAAAGGCCTGTATCGTATCCGCCATGGGGATTGCGCCCAGCGCCTTTACGGCCTCCGTAAGCCCCAGGGCCTTGATTTGGGGAAAAAGCAGCTCGATGTTCACAAACCAGGGCACCAATTGGAAGATATCCGGCTTTGCGCCGGCGACGGCCCCGGATACGGTGCCGGAGAAAACGATCTGGCCGTCTGCACCCATTTGCCTGGCCAGGGCATAGGTTTCAAGCTCCAGGCCTTCCTGCTTCAAATCGCAGTTCAGCTTTTTTTCGGGATGGTTCGTTAGTTGCAAAAAGGCGTCGGCAAGCATGGCGCGGGCCGGGCCGTCATCGTGGGCCAGCACCAGCGCCCCGCTTTGATCCTTTCTGATATCCAGCTCCAGGCAGTCTGCCTCAAGGGCCAGCGCGTAGTAAATGTATTCCAGTGAGTTGTCGTGTGTTCCGTCGCATCCGGAATGGGCGGTCAGCAGTGTCTTGGCCATACGTTACCTCGTCATAATGATTGTTGCCTTGGGTAGTATAGCAGATCAAAGGATGTATGGACAAGAACCGCGTATCATGGAAGGAGCCGGGGCTTGCCATTGAGCTTATGGGGCCTGCAAACGTTTTGGCAGAATTGATAAAAATCGCGTGTTTGGAAAGCCTGTGTTCATGGGATGTTCACGAAACTGTGAGAGAATACAGTATTTCATTTAATTAATAGGAGGTTTACAGGATGTTTGGAAACAACATATCGAAGGTGGAAAAGCTGATCGAAAAGAAGAAGGACGCGGAGCTTGTCAAGCTGGCGGAAAGCAAGGACGAAAAGGTGCGCATGGCGGCGATTGCTGGTCTTGGCAAGGTTCGGGGAGAGGCATCCCATAATGGCTTGGTTGCCCTTTTGCGCAGCCCGGACCCGGCCGTTCGCGCGGCAGTGGCCAACGCCATGGCGGAATACGGCGATCCCAAGCTCCGCGCCCATATCGAGCATCTTTTGAAAAGCGAAACGGATGCGGGCGTCATCGCAGCCCTGCATGGCGCATTGGCAAAGATCAAGGGGAAAAATTAAGATTGGACTGGCTGTAAAGCGATTTTTGCCCTCATCCGCATGTGTCGGGTGAGGGCAAAAATCTTATTTATATTATTCAGGGATTGCAAAGGGATGAAATCCCTTGCCGAGGTCCAGGGGCAGCGCCCCTGGTATCGTTCTCCTACAGCAGCCCGGCGGCGGCGCGGTCCAGGAGGAAGATCACGTCGCGGTGGGTGCGCAGGATGGAGGCCTGGACCTGGGGGTTTACATCCTCGCGGATGGCACGGCGGATGGCCTGGGCCTTGTCGGCGCCGGTGGCGATCAGCATCACGCGCCTGGCGTTCATGATGCTGCCCACGCCAAGGCTCACGGCCTGCCGGGGCACATCCTCATCAGGGGCGAAAAAGCGGCGGTTGGCCTCGATGGTGCTTTCGGTAAGGTTGACCACATGGCAGCCATATACAAACTGCGCGTGGGGTTCATTGAAGCCGATATGGCCGTTGCGGCCAATGCCCAGCAGCTGAACATCAATGCCGCCGGCACGGGAAATGGCGGTATCGTAGTCGCTGCATTCCCGCTGAAGGTTTTGCGCGCTGCCGTCGGGGATGTGGATGTTCTTTTTCGCGATATTCACCTTTGAGAACAGCTCCGTCTCCATAAAGGCGTGATAGCTGGCGGGGTGATCCTTTGCGATGCCCACATATTCATCCAGGTTGAAGGTGACGGCCTTGGAAAAATCGATGACCCCATCCTTGTGCCAGGCGATCAGCTGGCGGTAGGTGGGTATGGGAGAGGAACCGGTGGCCAGCCCCAGCACGCTGTCGGGCTTTTGAATCAGCTGGGCGGCAATCAGCATGGCGGCGGCCTGGCCGACTTGGGCGGCGTTGTCGTAAAGATGGATCTGCATGATGCTTCCTCACAATACATGTATTGTTTGATGATTCAAAAAAACCTTTGAAATATAATGGTTTACAGCCTATGAATAACTGTATTGTACTAATACAGTATAGACGCGGAAGCGCGGCCTGTCAATGGCCTGTACTGGTTTTGGGTTTCTTATTCAGGTATGCGTTTATGCGGCAAAGCGGGCGATTGATAATCGCCCGCCTGTGGCAAACAAAGCCCATGGTGCTGGGGCGGCTGCAATCGCCTGCCTGCACAAATCAAGCCAATGAAGGGATGGATTTATTCCGTGCTTTGAAGCCGACTGAGGATTGCGCAAGCGGTCAGAGCCTGCAGGCCCTGGGAAAAGGATATCAATTGGCCAATAAGGGAATTAGGGTATAAATGTGTTGGCCCTGCGGCCAATAGGAAAGCTTGCCCCAAGCGCCGGCGTTTGCTATACTAAATGGAAAGCAAAGGAGGGACGGATATGAAAATCGCATTTATCGGCCTGGGTGTAATGGGCGTGCCCATGGCAAAGCACCTGATGGCGGGGGGACACGAGCTTACGGTTTATACACGGCGCAGGGAAACAGCGGAAGGGCTGATCGCGGCCGGCGCACGCTGGGCGGACACCGTGAGCGATTGCGTGAAGGGCTGCGAGGCCGTGATCACCATGGTGGGCTTTCCCAAGGATGTGGAAGCGGTTTATTTCGGCGGGGAAGGCATCCTTGAAAACGCGGACCAGGGCACGCTGCTGATTGACTGCACCACCACCAGTCCCGCGCTGTCCGCCCGCATTTATGAGGCAGCGAAGGAAAAGGGGCTGCAGGCGCTGGACGCCCCTGTATCCGGCGGGGATATCGGCGCGCAAAAAGCCACCCTGACCATTATGGTGGGCGGCGATACGCAAGCGTTTGAGAAAGCCAGGCCCATCTTTCAACGCATCGGCAAGAACATTACCTATGCCGGCAAGGCGGGCAGCGGCCAGCACATGAAAGCGGCCAACCAGGTGGCTATCGCCGGTGCTGTGGCCGGCGTGGCGGAGGCGCTGGCCTATGGGCGCAGCATGGGGCTGGATGTACAGGCGATGCTGGACTGCATCTCCCAGGGGGCTGCGGGCAGCTGGCAAATGAGCAACAACGGCTACAAGATGGTCAGGGGCGACATGGCGCCGGGCTTCTATGTCAAGCATTATATCAAGGATATGCGCATCGCCGCCGAGGAAAGCGGGCAAAAGGGACTTGAATTGCCGGTGCTCAGGCAGGTGCTGTCCCAGTTTGAAGCGATTGCGGCACAAGGCATGGGCGATCTGGGCACCCAGGCGGTGATCCATTACTATGACGCAGAGGCCTGAACCCCAAGGATAGCCCTGTGCGGAATTGATTCCGCGTATGGTGTCAGCCCGCGCTGTGCCAAAGTGTGCAAAATAAGCAAAGCGGCGGCAAGCCTTCTTTGCTACAATGGCCACGGGAGGTGAGAGATTGGATTGGCAGGAGAAAATGAACCGGGCGGTTGACTACATCGAGGAAAACCTGGCTGGGGAGTTTCAGCTGGAGGCGGCGGCAAGGCGGGCGGAGAGCTCCGTATGGGAGTTCCAGCGCATATTCTCGTTCATCGCACACATTTCGCTGGGAGAATACATCCGCAGAAGAAAGCTTGCCCTTGCGGCCATTGATATTCAGCGCGGCAATGACAAAATCATTGATATAGCACTGAGGTACGGCTATGAATCCCCCGCCGCTTTTTCCAGGGCGTTTGGTCAAGCGTACGGCGTTTCGCCTTCATCGGCGCGCAATGAAGGCACAGCGCTTTTGCCGTATCCAAGAATCGCCTTTCAATCTGACATAAAAGGCGGGTCAACCCAAATGAAGGAACAAAACGATATGCTGTCTTACAGCACACGGGGATACCATGTCAGGGAGAACGCGCCGGTCTACTTTACCGGGGATATGGAAAGGACATGCAATTGGTTCCGGAATGTGCTGGGCTGGTATGGGGATATCGTAGCGCGGAATGAGGCCGGAGAAGGCACATACGGCTGCGTGTTCGACTATCCGGGAGAATTGATCGTCGCGCACCTGACCCCGTTTCGCGGCATCCACCTTTTTAAGGGGGAAGCCATCAAGGGCGTGGCCGGCTTCCTGATGGTTCAGGGGTTGGACAGGCTGCACCAGTTTGTCCGTGAAAACGGATGGGACCAGATTTCCGCTATCGAGCGGCAGCCCTGGGGCGCAAGGGAATGCAGCATAACAACCATCGACGGCTGCATACTGCGTTTTTTCGAAACAACACCGTAACACTTTTTGCAAATCAAAAGGGGAGGGAACTTTCTGTTCTCCTCCCCGCTGTTTTTCATGCTGCTTTCGTTATGCTCCCAGATACGCCTTGCGCACCCGGTCATCCTCCATCAATTCCGCGGCGTTGCCGGACATGGCGATGGAGCCTGTCTCCAGCACGTAGGCCCGGCTGGAAACGGAAAGGGCCACCTTGGCGTTCTGCTCCACCAGCAGTATGGTGATGCCGCGCTCATGCAGCGTCTGGATAATGCGGAAGATTTCCTTGACCAGGATGGGGGACAGGCCCATAGAGGGCTCATCCATGAGCAGGATCTTGGGGTTGGTCATCAGTGCGCGGCCGGTGGCCAGCATCTGCTGCTCGCCGCCGGACAAGGTGCCGGCCAGCTGGCGGGCGCGCTCCTTCAAGCGGGGAAAGCTTTTGAAAACTTCCTCCAAATTCTTGCTGACCTGATCCTTGTTGTCAAGCACATACGCGCCCATCCTGAGGTTTTCCATGACCGTCATGCGGGCAAACACGTGGCGGCCCTCCGGCACGTGGGCCATGCCCAGGTTGATGATCTTGTAGGGCTCGGTGGCGCGCAGGTTGGCATCACCCAGGGTGACGGTGCCGGACGTTGCCTTCAAAAGCCCGGAGATGGTATGCAGTATGGTCGTTTTGCCCGCGCCGTTGGCGCCGATCAGAGAAACGACTTCGCCGTCATTTACCTCCAGGGAAACGCCCTTGATGGCGTGGATGGCTCCGTAATGCACATGCAGGTCTTTCACGCTCAGCATTTTGTGAACCCCTCCTATTCGCCAAGATAAGCGGCGATGACTTTTGGGTTGTGGGCGATTTCGTCAGGCGCGCCGTGGGCGATGATCTCGCCGTAGTCGATGACGACGATCCGTTCGCAAACGTTCATGACCAGGCTCATATCATGCTCGATCAAAAGGATGCTGATGGGGAACTTTTTGCGGATCACGTTGATGCAGGCCAATAGCTCCGCTGTTTCCGTGGGGTTCATGCCTGCCGCCGGTTCATCCAGCAAAAGCATCTTCGTGTTCGTGGCCAAAGCCCTGGCGATCTCCAGCTTGCGCTGCTGGCCGTAGGGCAGGTTTTCCGCGTTCCAGTCCGCCTTGTCCTGCAGGTTGAATACGGCCAGCAAATCCATGGCCTGGTCGCGAATTTGCTTTTCCTCTTTCCAGAAGGAGCCGGTACGCAGCAGGGAGCTGAACATACCGTATTTGAGCCGGCCGGTGTAGGATATGAGCACGTTCTCCAGCACCGTCATCTTTTTGAACAGGCGGATATTTTGAAAGGTGCGCGCGATGCCGGCGGCGACGATCTCGTGGGTCTTTTTGCCGTTCATCCGCTGCCCTTTCAGGGAAAAGGAGCCTTCCGTCGGCTTGTAAACGCCGGTCAAAAGATTGAACACCGTGGTCTTGCCGGCGCCGTTGGGGCCGATGAGGCCGACCAGCTCACCCTCAAAGATCTCCAGATCGAAGTGGTTCACGGCCTTCAAACCGCCAAAGGCGATGCCCAGGTTGGTCGCTTTCAAAAGTGCTTCAGCCATTGGTCATTCGCCTCCTTTTACAGCGGGCTGTCGTTTCTTGGGGGAAAACAGCCGGAATGCCTTGAGGATCAACCTGTACAGGCTGAACTCGTAATTGCCGCACAAGCCGGTGGGCCGGAAGATCATGACGATGACCAGCACCACCGAGTAGACCAGCATGCGGTATTCGGCAAAGGCGCGCAATAGCTCCGGCACAATGGAAAGGATGATGGCGGCGATGACGGAGCCTGTCAAGGAGCCCATGCCCCCCAGCACCACCATGATTACATACTCTGTGGACTTCAAAAAGGAGAAGTCATTGTGCGATATGGTGCCAAGGCCCCGGTGCGCAAAGACGACGCCGGCGACGCCGGCGAACATGGCGGAGAGGGCGAAGGTGAGCACCTTATAGAAGGTGTTGTTAACACCAACGCTGCCGGCGGCGATGTCGTCCTCCCGGATCGCAATGATGGCGCGGCCGAACTTGGAGCGCACAAAGGCGAACATCAGCCCCACGCACAGCGCGACAACACAGATCAGCACATACATGTTGTTCATTTTCATAATGCCGATCAGCGCCTGCCCGGCCTGGCCCAATTCAAGGCCCTTGCCGCCCGCGAACTTCAGGTTCTGTATCACCACGCGGATGATTTCGCCAAAGCCCAGGGTGATAATGGCCAGGTAGTCGCCCCGGAGCCGAAGCGCCGGTATGCCCACCAGCAAGCCGAAGACGCCGGCCATCAGCGCGCCGCATACAAGGCCGATCAAAAACAGGATCATGGGGTCAATGGGCGCCATGGTCCCGGCCTTGATGGCGTTGCCCATGGCCTTGGTGACCAAGGCGGAGGTATACGCGCCCACCGCCATGAAGCCGGCATGCCCAAGGGCGATCTGCCCCAGAAAGCCCATGGCCAGGTTCAGGGACGTGACCATGATGATGGCGTACATGCACTGTACGATGATGCCGCGGTAATAATTGTTCAAAAGCCCTGCGGAATCCGTCGCGTACAAAAGGAGCATCAGCGCCGCCAGGCCGATGAGGCTGGTAAGAAGGCCAAACAAGCTTTGCCTGCGTTTTGTCATACTGCCCCACCTACACTTTCTCGCCGATGTTCTTGCCAAGGATGCCTGCCGGCTTGACAAGCAGAACGATGATCAAAATGCTGAACACGATGGCGTCGGAGAAGGCGGAGGTGATGAGACCGCCCGTCAGGTCTTTGATGTAGGCTTTGGAAAGGCTCTCCACGATGCCGATGACGATGCCGCCCAGCATGGCGCCGGGAATGATGCCGATGCCCCCCAATACCGCGGCCACGAAGGCTTTCAGGCCCAGCATGGAACCCATGGTGTTGGTGATGGAGGGGTATTGGGCCGCATACATCAGCGATGCAACGCCGGCCAGCCCCGCGCCGATGGCAAAGGTCAGCGAAATGGTGCGGTTGACGTTGATGCCCATCAGGAATGCGGCATTTTTGTCCTCAGACACGGCGCGCATGGCCTGACCGCTCTTGGTGTATTTGACAAACAGGAAAAGCGCCACCATGACCGCCACGCCGATGAAAATGGTCAGCAGCGTGTTCATGTCCAGCGTCAGGAGCACAGGCTTATCCGCCAGGCCCTCGCCCGAACCGTAGATGCGGATCGGAGGGAGGCTGAAGATGGTCTTTATCTGCTTGGGGTTCGCGCCGAAAAAGGCTTGGGCCAGATTCTCCAAAAAGAGGCTCATGGCGATGGCGGTGATGAGGGTGGACATCTTGGTGCCCCGTTTCCTCACCGGGCTGTAGGCCAGCTTTTCCACCAACACGCCCACAGCGGCGCAGGCAATGACAGCAGCGATAACTGCCAGCCAGGCAGGCATACCGCTCGCGATCATCAGGGGTACCGTGAGTACCAGGGCATAGCCCCCCACCATGATAAAATCACCGTGGGCGAAATTGATCAGCCGGATGATCCCATAGACCATGGTATAGCCCAGCGCAACAAGAGCATATATACTGCCTACGCGCAGGCCGTTAATGGTCTGTTGGATGAACAGCATCAGCCCATCCATGCATGACATCTTCCTCTCTTAGAAAAAATTGCTCCGTTTATGATACCACAAATGATTATGAAAACAAAAGAGGGGCGGACTATTTGGTCCGCCCCTTTTGTCCCAGGCGCAATGGAATACTACATATCCTGTCACGCCCGGAGCGGTACGACTGCCGGCGACGACAGAAGCATCAGATGTACTTGTAGAACTTGGCGGTGCCGTCCACGTATTCGATAATGGGGGCAGCCTTGGCGGGGGTGCCGGTTTCGTCCAGCGTGAAGGAGCCGGTGACGCCGGAGAAGCTCATACCGGTCATGGCTTCGATGATCTTGGCGGTTTCATCGGTCCCGGCGGTTTCGATGGCCTGCTTGAGCATGTACACGCTGTCATAGGCCAGGGCGGCCAGGGCGTTCAGGCTCTCGGCGCCGTAGGTGTCGGTGTAGCCCTTGACGAAGTTCTGCACGACTTCGGAGGGATCGTCGGGCGCATAGTGGTTGACGAAGAAGCTCTTGTTGTACAGGCTCTTGTCTTCCACCATGGTGCCGATGGTGCCGTCCCAGCCGTCAGCGCCGGCGAAGTAGCCGGTGAAGCCGGCAGCGCGGGCCTGGGGCACGATGTAGGGGCCGACAGCGCTGTAGTAGTAGGGGGCGAAGATCAGCTCGGCGCCGGAGTTGACGATATTGGTCAGCTGGGTGGTGTAGTCGGTGTCGCTGGTGGCGGAGGAGCTCTCGGTGGCGACCAGCTCCAGGCCCAGGGTAGCGGCAGCGGCTTTGAAGGACTCATACAGGCCGGAAGAGTAGGTGTCGCCGGAAGCGTAGAGCACGGCAACCTTCTTCACGCCCAGGTCCACGGCCAGCTTGGCGGCGACTTCGCCCTGGAAGGAATCCTTGTAGCAGGCGCGGAACACGCCCGTGAGGCCTTCCGTCACGGTGTCGGCGGTGGCGGTGGGGGTCAAAAGCAGCATGCCTTCCGCATCGGCCAGGGCGCCAAGGCCCGCGGTGATGCCGGAGGTTACGGAGCCGATAACGGCGCAAACGCCGTCGGATACCAGCTTGTTGAAAGCGTTGGCGCCTTCAGTAGCGTCAAACTTGTCATCCATGTGGATGACTTCCAGGGGGCGTCCCAGAACGCCGCCGGCGGCGTTGATTTCCGCCACGGCCAGATCAATGCCGTTGGACACGGCTTCGCCATAGGCGGCAAGATCGCCGGTGTTGGGGGAGATGGCGCCAACCTTGATGGGCGCGGTTTCGGCCATGGCCGGCAGGCAGACGGTCGTCAGGACCAGTGCCAGTACGGCAAACAGGGACAGCATTTTCTTCATCAGGTGATTCCTCCCTTTAAATGGATTTCCGGGATAGACGATAGGCATCCGATAAACCAAAAGCAACAGACGTGATGCAGACTACCGTCCTGCCATGCTCCATTGCTTGTGGTGACATTATAGCGCGTGCATGTAGGCGTGTCAATGCATTTTGAATGTATATTTCTCCAATTATGCATTTCCGACAGGGGGTTCCCCATAAAAAAACGAAAGAAATGCAATATGGTTCGTATCCCACCCCTTTTATATGGAATAATAAGGATTGCGTTTGCAATTTGTGCACACGGTTCTCCCATTTTTATAAAATATAAGCTTTGCAGGTCCGGTATGCGGGACATCATGATGGACGCCGGGCGCAGGGCATGCCCCGCGCGAAGGGTTTTTACATTTGCGTCTATACAGACAGCCCAACATGGGGTAAAATAAAATAGGAAACATCTATGGTTTGCCGGATTCGGGACCATTTGCGGTCCCAACCGGCACCCTGGCAAAAGGAGCGTCTATGAAGCATACTTTCAAAGGTCTTTTTCTTGCACTGATTTTGGTTTTGCAGATATTTTTCCCGCTGTGCGCGTTTGCCGCCGATCTGGATGTGGGCGGCCTGACCATAGAGGAGCTGGATGCCTGGGCGGAGAAGATGATGACGCTTGCCTGGTCGTCTGCGCCCGTGGATCCCGCCGCCCAGCCGGAATGGACGGAGGACGGGTATGCGGTAGCCTATGACTTTGCGACCCTTTATTTGAATACGCCTACATTAAAGGAAGAAAGTGTGCTAAACGCCATTGCCGTAACCCACTATGAGGTGGAGTGCCCAAGGGGCGTGGGCGTTACCGACAGGCAGCAGCTGCTGCTGGAGGCGTATGCAAACGAAAACCCCACGCTGCTGGGCAGCCATGACTTCGCGGTGCTGTACCTGTCCGACAGCCTTCCGGAGTCGGTTTTGTGGGGCCGGGTGCAGCGGGACGGGCAGCAGATACAAACCGTGCAGTACGCGGTGCATGAGCGCGTTTTGGACGAAGAGGGCCAGTATACGGACTGCGGCCTTCTGTACAGCCTGGAGAACGGCTATATAACGGCCATCCGGGCCTACGGGCTGTCGGCGGCCATTGCCGGGGACCAGGTGGAGCAGACCGCTCAGGAAGTGAAGGCGCAGCAGCAGGAGGAATCCTACTTCGCCTATGCGCAAAGCAGCGACGGTATAGACCTGGATCCCTTTGACCGGGATGACCTGCACTTTTCCGGCATGGACTATTTGACCCTTACGCCGGAAACGGCAGTCGGCGCCCTGGGCGCGTATGAAGCGGAAACCTGGCTTCAAGACGACAACGGGGACTGGCTGCGCATACTGCAATGGCCGGAGGCCGAGATCACCTTTGCTTACAGCGATGATAAGGTATTCAAGCGCGTGGACACGTTTGCCCTCAATCAGCGGGGGCTGGAAGGGCCCCGGGCGGTGATGGTGGGGGATTCCCTGTCCAGCGTGATTATGCGCTTCCGTCACAGCGAGGGCCAGTTTGACGGCCTGGCGACGGAGGTGCTCTACGGCGACGGGCAGACGCCCCCTTACGGCCTGGCCGAATATGACAGCGCCACGGTGACGCTGCATTATATCCAGCCGGTCAGCAATGCTGCGGGTATTGAAAACGTGACAATGTACATGATATTTGTGAATACAGAGCTTACGGAACTGTTTTTGTACCCCTGGTGACAGGGTGTGAAATGGACAAGCTCCCGCTGTAAACTGCAATGGGAAGGGAGAAAGCCGGATGAAGATAGACCTTACCTGCCCTGTGGAACTTTGGCGGTATCAGCTGCCTGAAGGTGAGGATGATGCCTGCAGCCTTTTGCTGTACAACCTGTCGGAAAAGGATGTGACAAGCATCCAGGTGACGCTGGCCGGATACGACGCCCAGGGCGAAGTCATCAGCCGTCAGGTGGAGCGCCTTCAGGGCATAAACGGCACGCACAAGACTGCCTTTGAGGTGGGTATCGCCATGGAGGGCGGCGCCCAGGCTGCCGGCATGGAACTGGTGATCGAAAAGGTATGGTACGACGACGGCATCGTCTGGCGCAGGGGAAACGCCCACCTGTCCGAATACGTGCCCAACACACTGCCCAACAACAGGCGCCTGGAAATGCTGCGCTATGTGGCCGGCTCCGACGCCGTGGGGTATCCCCAGGACCAGGGCGCGGTGTGGATGTGCGTCTGCGGCCGGGCCAACGCGGCTAGCGAAAGCGTGTGTCGGCGCTGCCAGCGGGAAAAGCTGACGGTGTTTGAGCAGTATAACCAGGCCGCCATTGAGGAAATGGTGGCCACAAGGGAAAAGGAACTGGATCAGATCGCCCATAAGGCCAGGGTACAGGCCTCGCAGCAGCAACTGGAGCGGGAGGCAAGGCACAAGCGTAAGAAGCACCGCCGCCGCAGGGTGGTTGTCACGGTGTCCGCCATCGTATTCACCGCTGGCGCGGCATACGGCATCTATTTCCACGGCATTCCCTACTACAATTATTACCGCGCCAGCCAGCAGCTGGAGGGCGGCTTGTACAGCGAGGCCAGGGAGGCCTTCTCCCAAATGTCCGGGTATCTGAACGCCGATGAGCTGGTGACAAAAAGTGATTATTTGAAGGCCAGGAGCGACCTGAATACGGGCACGGCGGATTCGCTCAAAAGCGCGGAGATCATGTTCGACAGCCTGGGCAATTATGAGGATGCCGCGGAGCTGGCCAAGGAAGCACGGTATCAAAGGGCCGAAAAGCTGCTGAAGGATGGGAAGTACGATGACGCCGACGCGCTGTTCGGCGCGATCCCGGATTATTCCGACGCCCGGGTACGCCAGCAGGATGTGCGCTTTGAAAGGGCCAAGGCGTTGATGACCGGCGGTGAATATAAGGAGGCCAGGGAGATCTTCCTGAAGCTTTCCGGCCGGGCGGATGCCGAGAAAATGGCCAAGCTCTGCCTGTATGAGCCCGGCATCAAGGCCCTTGACAACAAGGAATATGACCAGGCCATCACGTACCTGACCCAGGTGGCAGGGTTCCAGGATACGGATCAAAGGCTGAAGGAAGCCTGGTACGGAATGGGTGAGGCGCTCAAGGCCGAGGGCAAATACGTGGAGGCCGGCGGGCAGTATCTCCTTGCCGGCGATTATCGCGACGCCAAGACCAAGGCTTCGGAATGCATTTACGAGCCGGCCAAGCATGAAATGGAGTCTGGCAACTACAGCCGTGCCGCCGAGATGTTCCTGAGCATCCAGGGCTATCAGGATGCCAGGACGCTGGCGTCCGAATGCGTATACCGCGTGGCGGACAAAGCCTTGAAGGATATGGAATACAGCCGGGCCAGGGACCTGTTTTTGAGCATCCCCAACCACCTGGACGCGGCGGAAAAGGCGACCGAAGCCATTTATCTGCCTGCGCTTGCGCTTGTCAAGGAAAGCAAATACGAGCAGGCGCTTGGTGAATTCGCCAAGATCCCCGAATACAAGGACGTGGCCGCCCAGGTGCAGTCCGTCAGGTACAAGCAGGCTTCCGCCTATATGACAGCCAACGATTTTGACAGCGCCATCGAGATGTATCAGGAGCTGGGGGACTATTCCGACAGCAAAACACGTATTTTGGATGCGCTGTACGCAAAGGCCGGCCAATTGCTGACGGCGGGGAATTATACGGCGGCCATCGACCAGTATGCCGATTTGAACGGATACAGCGATTCCGATGAAAAGATCAAGGAAGCCAAGTATCAGATGGCCATGGGCCACAAGGAACAGGGCGAATACCAGGAAGCCATTACGCTCCTGTCCTCCCTTGACAAATACAAGGACGCCCAGAATCAGCTGAACGCCTGCAGCTACGCCCAGGGCAAGCTGCTTTTGGAAGCCGGCGAACTCGAGCAGGCGTCGGAGATCTTCAAGAGCCTGGGATCGTATGAGGATGCGCAAGATCTGTTCAAGCAAAGCAATTACCAGGTTGCCGTGCGGGTCAGGGACGCGGGTGATCTGAACCTGGCGGGCCGGCTGTTCGCCGCGGTGGGCAGCTATCAGGACGCGGCCGCCCAAAGCGAAGCCTGTTTTGACGGCTATTACGCCCAGGTGCAAACCGAGGCGGAATCGGCCATGAACGCCGGAAACTACAAGGCTGTGGTGGACGTGCTCTCCCAGGTGGAGCTGACCGACCTGCCGAAAAAATACAAAGCGCTTGGCGATATGTACAACCAGGCCAACTACGATTATGCCAATGATTTGTATGAGGAAGGCAAGCCCTATGAGGCGCTGGCCTATTACAAGAACATCCCCGACTACAAGGATGTGACCTCCAGGCGGCTGGACCGCAGCTGCTATCAGGTGCTTGGCAAGTGGGTATCCAAGGGGGGCATTGCCATGGAATTCCGGGAAGACGGCACCTGCGTGATCGATGGGGAAGAGCTGTTCTTCAATGTGATGGGCGCTTACTCCATGTCCACCGGCGTGACCCGCGACCGGCTGACGCTGACCCACAAGGTGACGGCGGTGAGCGCGAAGGGCCTGACGCTGCGGGATATCCGGGATGGGAAAAACATCATTATCAAGCTGACGAAGGTGGAGTAGGCGCTTGTGAAGATCGAAGGCGTCCTATTATCCTTTTCGGCATACGGTGAACGGGGCTTGGCGGGGCGGTTGTTTTGCTATATGAGATTTCACCGGGAGTGAAGTCATGAACTTGGTTGTGATTAAGGAGAGGGTTTCCAAAGGGATTATATTCCTTTGGCGGAGGCCAGGGGCAGCGCCCCTGGCCAAGCACGTAGGCGTTCTGGACGGCGTCCGGGCGCTGTGCGTGTTTTTCGTTGCGTGGTTTCATGTTTGGCAGCAAAGCTGGCTGTCGCCGGGTTTCAAATGGTTTGGGCAAACGGTCAGCTTGGATTTTGTGGTGCGCAGCGGCTATATTTTTGTGGATGGGCTGATTTTGCTCAGCGGCTTTTTGCTGTTCTTGCCCTATGCCAGGCATAAGGCGGAGGGAGAGAAGCTTCCCGCCATACGGGATTTTTATGTCAAGCGCGTGATGCGCATCGTTCCTTCCTATTATTTTTGCGTATTCCTCATGCTGTTTGCCGTGGCCATCCCCCAGGGAAGATACGCCTCCCTTGGCGCGCTGCTAAAGGATGTGCTCATGCACCTGACCTTCACCCATACTTTAAGCCCGGAAACCTATCTGCAAACACCGCTGAATGGCGCGCTGTGGACCCTGGGCGTGGAGATGCACGCGTATATCGTATTTCCCCTTTTGGCCATGGGCTTTGTGAAAAAGCCGTGGATAACGGCGTCGCTGATGATGGGCGCGGGCTTTTTGTATCGGGGTCTGGTTACGGTATATGCGACGGATACCGCCATGTGGTTCAACCAGTTCCCCGCGTTTTTGGATGTGTACGCGTTGGGCATGCTGGCCGCCTGGGCCTATGTGGCCCTGGTAAGCAAGCATAAAAGGCCGCCGGTCTGGCTGAAGCTTGCGGCGACGGCCGCTGCCTGCGGGGCTGTATACGCGGTGATCCTGCTCATGAAATCCCAGGCTTCTGCCAATGGGTACGAAGCGATCCGGCTTTCGCAAATGAATCAGCGGTTTTTCCTGGCGCTGGCGCTGTCCGTCTGCATGCTGGGGCTGGCGCTTTCGTTCCGTTTTGTACAGTTTCTGTTCAGCAACCGGGTGATGAAATTCTTATCCACGATCTCATTCAACTATTATATATGGCATCAATTGCTGGCGGTGTGGCTCAAGCAGTGGCGCTTCCCGCCCTATGTCAATGCCCAGCCCTTCATGGCCGGGGAGCAGCCCTGGCAAACCCAGTACACGCTTGCATGCTTTGGTATTGCCGTCTTGCTGGCATCGGCGCTGACCTTTGGGCTGGAAAAGCCTGCGGCGGCGCTTGTCCATAAAATCTTGCACAGGAGGATAAAAGTACATGAGAGACCCGCGGATGATTCAATTAGCGCATAATCTGGTCAACTATTCCTGCCATGTGGAAAAGGGCGAACGCGTGCTCATCGAAAGCACCGGCGTGCCCCACGAGTTTACGGCAGCGTTGGTGGAAAAGGTGTACGAGGCCGGCGGCATTCCGCTGGTGGCCCTGCGCGAGCCCACGGTGGAGCGGGCGCTGTACATGGGCTATACCAAGGAGCAGCTGGATTTGATGGCCAAGTACGACACCCTGCGCATGAAGGACTGCCAGGCGTACATCGGCGTCCGGGCCGGCGACAACAGTTTTGAATATTCCGACGTGCCCGGTGAAAAAATGACCCTGTTTGGCAAGCATTACGCCAAGCTGGTGCATTCCGAAATCCGCGTTCCCCATACCAAATGGGTGGTGCTGCGCTATCCGCTGCCCAGCATGGCCCAGCAGGCGAACATGAGCACCGAAGCGTTTGAGGATCATTTCTTCAACGTCTGCAACCTGGATTACGGCAAAATGAGCCGGGCCATGGATCATCTGGTGGCTCGCATGCAAAAGACGGACAAGGTGCATATCGTGGGCCAGGGCACCGATTTGACCTTCTCCATCAAGGGGCAGCCGGCCATCAAGTGCGCCGGGGAAGTAAACATTCCCGACGGCGAGGTGTTTTCCGCGCCCCTTCGCGAATCGGTGAACGGCGTGCTGCAGTACAACACCCCCAGCCTCTACCAGGGCCGCACGTATGAAAACATCCGCCTGGTGTTCAAGGACGGCAAGATCATCGAGGCCACCGGCAGTGATACAAAGCGTATCAACGAGATTTTCGACACCGACGAGGGCGCGCGCTATATCGGCGAATTTGCCATCGGCGTGAACCCCTACATTACGTCCGCCATCAAGGATACGCTGTTTGACGAAAAGATCGCCGGTTCCTTCCACTTTACCCCCGGCAACTGCTACGACGAGTGCCCCAATGGCAACAAGAGCGCCATCCACTGGGACCTGGTCTGCATACAGACCCCGGAATACGGCGGCGGCGAAATGTACTTTGACGGCGAGCTGGTGCGCAAGGACGGGTTGTTTGTGGCGGAGGATTTGCTTTGCCTGAATCCGGATGCGCTGAAGTGATGCCGCTCCTTGCAAGGACTTCCCGATTTTTTTGCAAATGGATATGTTGTTCTCTTGCAAAAATCCGAAGGTTTCCAAAGGGCGACCGGAAAGCCCTTTGGTCACGCCCGCAGGCGCGAAGTCTCATTTTTCTAGAAGCGTAGTCCTATTTTGCGATTTTTTTAACAATCCTTCGTGAAAAAGCCTTGGAAAACAAGGTTTGGCTCTTGCAAAAACAGGGAAACTTTTGTACAATCTTGGTTGGGGCCAAGCAATATGTAGGAGGTAATACAATGGCTGCGAAAGTAGGTATCAACGGATTCGGCCGCATCGGCCGTTTGGTTTTCCGTGCTGCCATGGAAAACAAAAAGGTGGATGTCGTTGCCATCAACGATCCGTTCATCGATCTGGATTACATGGTTTATATGCTGCAGTATGACACCGTGCACGGCCAGTACAAGGGCACCATCAGCGTGGATCACGAGACCAACTCCCTGATCGTGGACGGCAAAAAGATCAAGGTCTTCGCCTGCAGGGATCCCAAGGAAATCGCCTGGGCTTCCGCCGGCGCCGAATACATTGCCGAAGCCACCGGCGTGTTCACCTCTCAGGAAGGCGCTTCCTCCCACTTTGCGGGCGGCGCCAAGAAGGTTGTTATCACCGCTCCCGCCAAGGACAAGGAAACCCCCATGTTCGTAATGGGCGTCAACCACGAAAAGTACACCAAGGACATGACCGTTGTTTCCAACGCGTCCTGCACCACCAACTGCTTGGCCCCCTTGGCCAAGGTCATCAATGACAAGTACGGCATCGCCGACGGCCTCATGACCACCGTGCACGCCACCACCGCCACCCAGAAGACCGTTGACGGCCCCTCCAGCAAAGACTGGCGCGGCGGCCGCGGCGCGGCTTTCAACATCATCCCCTCCTCCACCGGCGCTGCCAAGGCCGTGGGCGTGGTGATCCCCGAATTAAAGGGCAAGCTCACCGGCATGTCCTTCCGCGTGCCCACCGCCGATGTGTCCGTGGTTGACCTGACCGTCAATTTGAAGACCCCCGCCTCCATGGACGAGATCAAGGCGACCTTGAAGGAAGCCTCGCAGAGCGAACAATGGAAGGGCATCATCGGCTACACCGAGGACGCCGTTGTTTCCAGCGACTTCATCCACGACGCCCGCACCTCCATCTTCGATGCCACCGCCGGTATCAGCCTCACCCCCACCTTCGTGAAGCTGGTTGCCTGGTATGACAACGAGTGGGGCTACAGCAACAAGGTTGTTGACCTCATCAACCACATGGCGACGGTGGACGCGAAGTAAAAAGCCTTGTGAATCAATGGGGTGCGGGTTTTGAGGGAATGGGAGTTTGATATGAATCAATAACCGTTATCCACAAAATACGCTTCCTGTTACGACAACGATAGAACCCCTTTGTACTGATTTCGTAACAACAGTATAAGGGGGTTTTTCTATGTCCGCGAAGAAACAACATGGTTTACTTATGGAAGGGTTAAAACGGGAATTTGTCTTTTCAATGCAGGCTCGGAAGCTTTCCCCAAAGACAATTGACAACTATTCAAAGCAAATTGGCTTTCTGTTGCGGTATGCTAAGGAAATATATCAAGTTGATACTATTGAAAGCTTTACGAGCCAGATAATCAAAGAATTCCTCGTAAGCAAAATGAAAACATGTAAACCTCAATACATCAACGATTTGCTAAAAGCTTTTAAGGTGTTTTTTCGCTATATCCATGAGGAAGGATATACATCTGATATTCTCACCATCCGTATCAAGAATGTGAAGCAGCCAAAGGTGAAAATCATTTCATTCAATAAAAAAGAAGTAAAGGGTTATCTTGATTATTTTAGTGGCAGGGACTTTCTTTCTGTACGGAATAAAACAGTGATGGCTTTTCTGTTTGACACAGGGGCACGTATGGCAGAAATGGCAAACATGCAGCCGTGTCAAATAAAGCAGGATAGTATCTTAATCTATGGCAAAGGGAATAAGGAAAGGCTTGTACCAATTACACCTTACCTGGGGAAGCAACTCATAAAATACCTGAACGCACGGCAAATGTTTCTGGCCGGAGAAGAATGTGAATGTTTGTTTCCGTCAAAAAATAGACGCATGCTGACGGAAGAAGCGGTATGCAAGTTCATGAAGGATACTGCAAAGATTATAGATGTACGTAAGGAAGTACGTGTTTCCCCTCATACTTGCCGTCATACGTTTGCTCATATGCAATTACGGAACGGGTGTGACCTGTATACATTAAGCCGTCTCATGGGGCATGAAAACATTAGCATCACGCAACGATACCTTGAAGGAATACAGGACGAAGAAATAGTTGAAAAAGGAAAAAAGACTTCGCCGTTGATGAACTTATAAAACAATAAATCCTGCCGTAGCTGGCAGGGTTTATTCATGCCAAAAGCAAGGAATTTTTAGATGTGTTATAATATGGATGGACAACAAAAGAAAGGAGGTGTTTTTTATGAAGCTGATTCAACTTGATGCACTTAATAAGAAACTCTATTTTGACCGATTCTTTAATGTTGGTGTTCAGGAAATCATACTTAAGGATGAAACATGTCTACTCCTACAGAATGATGATGGGAGTCTTAAAGTATGTATACCTATTACAGAAAAAAACGCTTCATGTTTTTATGTTTTTTTCTTTGATTATGTGAAGGAAAAGATTAGTGGGTATGGCACTCTACCAATCAAGGAGTATGTCTACATTTTAGGTAAATGTGATGGTTGTTATGATGGCAGCGCATCTAGCAGGATGATGATAGAAGCATCTATAAGGTGTAAGGATGTATTTGAGAAGAAACCTATTGACGTATCAAGCCCTAATATGGAAGTCTTTCTTTATAAAGCAGATTTAGCCTATTTGGATGCTAAAGGGGAATGAGTATGCAGCAGTTCTTTCAGCAAACGATATCAGACGGTACACCGCTTTGGGTAGTCATTGCAAGGGATGTTGTACTACCTCTGTTGACGCTAGTTGGTGGGACTGTTGCCTTTTTTGTCTGGTATCGCAGAAAGCGGATTGAACATAAGTTAATGCACAAGACAAGGGCATACGAAATTTTGCTCGACAAGGAATTGGCTTGCTACAACGAAATTCTTGATGTCATACGCAGTGCAGATACCCAGGTATGTGAAACAGTAATGGAAACAGCATCACAAAGTATCCCCATAACGATACCTATCGATATCAAAAGTCTTGACGCATATAGAGGGATAATTCATACAGTGCATGATGTGAATAGAAGGACAAGTATATTTGTCAATCCGAATATAGCGGAAAAAATGCTAGAATTGTCCCATAAAATGGGGATGTCTCTACTCGATTTAGTGTTTATTCAAAAAGCGGATGATGATACTGATAGAGATGAACTCAATGAGAAAATTAATGACGTTGTGATGTTGTTAACTGAAATCACTGAAAATATCATTGAGGATATTGAGAAAGATATAATGAAGCACCTTGAAGAAATCTCACGAATCAAATAGCACAATCCCAGCATGATGGAAGGAGACAGCAGATATGTTTAAGGAACTTTTACCGCAGAATGAAGCATTAGGTACGATGCTAGACACTCTTTTAATATCCCTTGGCTGGCTAACTAGTATAGCTGGTGGTATAGCTGGCCTTATTACATTCAGATGGAAAACTAAGTATCAGGCAAAGATACAGGCAGAAATGCAAGCTAAAGCAGATGAGTTATCACAGACGCTGTCTGAAAAGATAACAAGACGAAGTAAGGCGTTTGATTTACGCATTCAGAAGCAGTATGAGTTTTATGAGAAATTTGGAACTATGCCTCAAGAACTAACGGAGAAATCTATGTTGGTCTTTGTGTCTGTAACATTTGTAAATAGTGGTTTACCTATTGAAATTAATAATGTAGCTGTAGAAAAAGGCAAAAATATTGAATTACTCAAGCCGGACCTTTTTAAAAACATGGAGATACTTGGAAGGCTAAATGCGTTAATTATGTCTTATTCGGTTTATCTTAATAAAGAGATAATTGAAGTATGTAATGACTGTTTAAGTAAATATAGGGAATTTTTCATGGATTCCTTTCAGTGCGTCAAATCACTTGAAAAGGAAGAAAATATAGATGCACTAATTGATAAAATGCAAAGCAGTTATGATAGTGCGTCTGAGAAGTTGAAAGCAGCGGGAGAAGAAATAAGTAAAAGAATTGACCCAGATATTAAATAGAAATGACCATAGAATGCGTTTTAAGCGTTTATACCACTTTACTCTGTCAGAGATGGCAGGGTTTTATATTGCAGATGTATTTCATGTATTGCTATTACTAAATTCTATTGATGAATACAATACAAAAATATAGATTAAAATATATGATTAATATACAAAAATATATTGACAAAGTGCCAAATAATAGTATACACTATCCATTGTAAGGCATTGCCTTAACATCATTATTACGGAGGATGAACCATGAAGATTGAAGAAATACGCGGAGACATGCCTTTAAAACTGTTCAACGCTCCTATCCAGTTTTCCAATTTGAATTTTGCCCATTCACACATGGAGGATGTTTATTTGGTTATCCCCTATGTGCCTGGAAATGCACAGGAATTGTTTGCTGACCTGGGAAGCTATGTGGCTGATAATTCTGAATACACACCTGTTGAAGATTCTACAAAAACCCGTATGTTTCTATGGGTGAAAACTGATGAGGCTTCTCCTTCTGTTGCTGTTCAGGTTGAGATACAGCCGCATATCCATTCAGCAGAAGAAAAAGCTGAACTGCTTAAATATGCATCCGACTGTGATAAGCATTATAAACCTTCCTTTTTCATCGTCGAGGATGGCAAGGAAAACCCCGTTGACGATAGCGAAACGGCAACATGGAATGAAATTTTTATAAATGCAAGGCTTTTTTATGAAAACAAGATTGAACCAGAATATGCGTTTTTCAATTCCATATTGGGTGAAAAAGAAATTGAGGGATTGTCGTTGGCTATAAAGCAATACCTGAATTGAATTCACATTGCACATAGTGGAAGGGAAACCTTCCACTTTTTTTTGTGGATTTTGCAAATTCCCTATTGACATGATATCGATGTTCATGATAGAATAATTTGCCACAAATAATGGTATTTTTTGTTATGCAATGACATCTGTAGGCAAAATATTTTCTGGCTATGCTTTGGAGACATCGTGCGGCAGAATATTGAGAAGAACCTGGCTGAAGGGAGTGCGTATTGCGTTAGGTGTGGGGCACGGTTTAGTAAGGATCATCCCAGTAGAATCTATTGCACCAGTGCCGCTTGTCAGGAATACCAGCCGATTGGGGCAAAGATCGTGAAGTGCGTGGACTGTGGAGCAAAGTTTGAGGTGGATGCTAGAAACATGACGAAAACCAAGTGCGATCAATGCTATGAATTGCATCGAAAACAGCAAAAGCTGATTACTCAGAGAGCAAGAAGGTCTGCTAAAATGAAGTCAGATGTTTTTGAAAGTCAAAGTTAGTCAAACCTTTGATTCTCCTAGCTTTTTCCACATATCTACATTTTGTGGTATCCGTCAAAAAGCTCGCAAACCCTTGCTGTGCCTAGCAAAACAAGCATTTTCGCAAAAATCCCTTTAAGGGAACAATCTCCGAATTTACTAACAAAACACGGTTTCATACCCCAACTTGGGTAGGTAATGAGAATTTCACCTGTCCCATCTAATGTGATTAACTTAACTGGTATCAGGGAAGATTTGCAGATTCACGCTTCATTTGAAGTCTTTATACCTACATGTCAACTGGATTCCCAATAACCAGACACTGTCATTTTCATATGACAGATTAGTTTCATTTTTGGATTAATGCCATTCCATTCAATGGCTTAATCATATATGTCCACAAAAGAAAGATAGAAAGGAGAAATGCACAATGGATGACAGAAAATTTGGATACTTCAAAACATCTAACCCATTTTTACATCAGTTTCTACATGACAAAAGTATTGACCCAGTGGAAGACATGACTGAAAAAGTGCAAAGCAGTGCTCGTTTGGTATGGTACTACGCATGCGGTGATGAACTCAGGAACTATGTTGATGAATTCCGCAATAAGGAAAAATCGCATTGATTTTGACTTGTAGAACACACCCTAACAAACACACCAAGGAGTTAGTACAAACGATTTTAGCATCAAAAACTATATGTTTATCTTATGGTTTTCAACAAAAGAAAGGAAGACTGATACTTATGAAAAAACAATTCCTGAAAACAGACTATGAATGGTTATCTCTTATTGGAACACAACAGGTTGAAGATGAAAAGTTTCAATTTAATCATGTGATGCTGTTCCTGATGTCCCTGGTTGACAGCCTGTCCAACAATTCACAAAATGGCTGCTTTGCGTCTAACGAATCATTAGCAAATACTTTGGGGATTGATGTATCATCAGTCAGCAAGTATCTTCAGAAACTTAAGAAGCTGGGGTTTATCAAGACCCATGAAGAAAGAGACAGCGGTTCAAAGAAGACAACACGCAGATTTATCTATTTACAGAGGGACAGAATTGACGAATATATCAAGCTTATTAACGATGACGAGATATAGGCACATGGGAAAATTTCCAAGGATAATTAGAGAATCTTCCAAGGGGTTATGGGAAAAACTTCCAATAGGGGATTGGAAGAAACTCCTAGGGGTATAGGAAGGATTTCCAAAGGGTGGTAGGAAGATATTCCAACCATAATAGATAAGGTGAATAGATAAGAGAATATATAAGATTAATAGATAAGGTGAATATATATAATGGACATATAAATTATTCCATTTCATTCCATAATTTATATGTCCATTTCACGATGAGGTAACACAATCGTTGCAGTCTGTGCTTGTCTCTTTTTCGCGGCATAAGTGGACTTCACTTCGTTTCGTCCAACATATGCCTTGTTTGTCCGATGCTTCACATCGTCCAAAGATGATACTTTTGGTTTTTTTATTCGATCCGAAACTGATTGACCGAAAGACGATACTGATTCTTTTTGTGATTAGTATTCTGCAAATGGGGTTTGGTTACTATTTGATTTTGACTTATAATACTGGATTTAAAAGAAAGGAATGATTTGAATGGAAAACGTAACGCTATTTCCTAAAACTAAAGAAGACACCTTGAAGGAATTGGAGTGGCATAAGAGACATTTACAAGCTGCTTATGATTCAAGGATGATACCGCAAGCCGATTATCTTAAAGATATGGCATTGATAAATCGGCTAATACAAGAAGCAGAACAGCAGTAAATCAGGTGTGGAGTATAGACAGATATCTGTCTGGTATCCATGCGGCTATTCACCGCTTCAAATTCCATAAGATAAATACACTGTTTTTCAGTCTTTTTTCGATTTTCTCTATTATCACGACATTACATCAATGCATTCTGGCAAACGTCAGGAAGCTAGATTTTTTATGAGATTATGTTATCTAACTGAGAAAGGGATTTGATAAATGAAGATTGTGAAGTTACCTCAACTAAGGTTTGAAGACCTAGCTGGGAAGATGCTTCACATCTGATACTACTGCTTCTGCATATCTATGGTGTGTGCGTCTTTCCTGCCAAGGCAGAAAGGCGTGATTTTAATGAAAAATGTTGACAATTGGGATGTGAATAAAAAGCAAGGTGACATTGGGGAACATTTGTTTAGGGTTTGGTTAATCAGAACTGGATGGAAACTACATCCTTACAACAAAGATGATGATTTCAAACACTGGGTTGATATAAAAGGTGAATACAAAGGTGAGACAGTTATCTTTGATGTCAAGTGGGACACCTGCATCTATGGGACTGAAAATATCGCTTTTGAAACCTACAATAACAAGCCAAATGGTGATTATGGGTGGGGATTATCTGAAGATTCATGGGTTGATTTTGTGGTGGTTTTTGCAGCTACAGCACCTGCTGATAATAAACAGTTCTGGATATTTAACAAAAATCACTTGCGAGAATATTATAACAAACACAAAGATGGATTAGTTCATGAACTGGTTGGCAAAGCAAAGACTACTGAAGTTGCACTAATTCCATTAATGGATATCATTATTTACTATGGGTGTTGGTTTGTATCAGAGGAACAAGGGTGTAAATTCTGCGGTTTGGACAAGTGGAAGATAATTGCATAACAAAATATTCGATTCTATGAGAAGGGGGCTGTCCCCTTCTTTATTATGCTGGCGTGGCGCAATAGGCAGACGCAACGGATTCTAAACCCGTACAAGTAAGGTTTCAAATACCTTCGCCAGTACCATTTTTATTTGAATTGCGATATCATTTGCTGTATAATGGTGGAAAATGTCGAAGGCGGTGGATGTATGTTCTACGCTTTTCTGAATGCTGTTTCTACTGTTATCCCAACGGCTACTACAGCGCCAACGGCAGCACCTATTCCAACGCCAACGGTTTCACCTTTGCCGGTGTTTGTTTCTATTGTTGATAGTAATGGGTGGGAAATTGCTGGCGTAATTGGTTCTGTTTTTTTGGGACTTGCTGCTTTATCTATCAGTATATTTGCCTTGCTACAAGCGAATAGACAGCAAAGTAGAGAAGAAGAATTGCGCAAACGTGAAGCAAAGATTGCTGTAATGGATAAGGCTTTTAGTGTATACAGATTTTTTGAAAAGGATTTTCCAGCAAAGTTCTTTGAAAAGAAATTGGATATTCATGGAGAAATTGCATTTATTAATAGGATGGACGAAGTTCGATTTGTAGCAAATATGTTATTCAGCGAAGATACATATAATGAAATTGATGTGCTTCTTTCTTTAGTTAGTGACTTGATGTTTTATGAAACTATGGATAAAGATAAGGCACCAGAACAACATATAGAGAATCTGAGGAATATGGCAAAAAAGTATCATTTTGAGGGAATACTGAGCGACGATATGCCAAATGTTCCGACTCGGAATTATGCTGTTGTTTATGGTGTTATCATGAAGAGAATTAATAATATTTTCAATAAGTATAAGTTCAATTTGTAATCTAAAAATCTGCAAAATGAAGGGGGGTATGTTTATGTTGTCTATAAAGCAAGTTAAGGCGATTGAATAGCTGATGCAAGAAAAACTAAAGGGTGACGTAGCAAAAGAAATTGGCATAAATATAGCTACTCTTTCCCAATGGTTCAATAAACCGGAATTCCAGCAAGCGTATGATGATGCATTGCGGCGCATGCTATCCGACGCTATTCCTGATGCGGTAAAAACAGTTATAAGACTTACCAAATGTGGTAACCCGTCAGTAGAATTGGGTGCTGCTAAAACGTTGCTGGAAAGAAGCATACTGCTTGCTGGACAAAGGGTTGAAACATCAGGGGAATTGACTATAACAGTAGGTATTGAAGATGCCAGCGATTAATATCAAACTGAAGTCTGAAGTCATCAATGCCACATACAGGCCGTATCTGAAACGGTATGAAAACCGTTATGAAGTCTACTATGGCGGCGCTGGTTCTGGAAAATCACACTTCATAGCACAGAAAATACTAACCAAAGCCTTGAATAGCAAGCGCAAGGTGTAGATAGCCAGGAAGGTAGCCGCAACACTAAGGGATTCATGCTTTCAATTGATGCTGGAAGCCATACGGAAGTTTGGTATTCTGGCCTATTGTCAGGTGAATCTAAGCAACATGACAATAACCCTTCCTTCAGGAAGCATGCTGCTGTTTAAAGGGCTTGATGACGTTGAAAAGCTGAAATCAATAGCCGGTATTACAGATATTTGGTTTGAAGAAGCAACAGAAGGAACAGAGGAAGACTTTCTTCAGCTTGATTTGCGGTTACGTGCAAAGGTTGATAACCTGCAATTCTTCTTGTCATTTAACCCTGTATCAAAGGCCAATTGGTGCTATAAACACTGGTTTGAAAATGGAACACCTAATAATACACTTATCGTAAAAACAACATACAAAGACAATGCCTTCCTTCCTGCTGATTATGTTGCAAGGCTGGAAGACATGAAGCAGACTAACCCAACATGGTATAACATCTATGCATTGGGTGACTTCTGTACGCTTGACAAGCTTGTCTATAATAACTGGGCAGAACAAATATTTGATTGGAAGCAGCTTAAAGGCCAGCTATGCATAGGCCTTGACTTTGGCTATGTGCAGGATGAATCTGCATTGGTGGCATGCATAGTAAATCAACAGGAGAAGACGATTTACATCTTTGATGAAGTATACCAGAAGGGATAGCTGAACAACCAGATTGCAGACGTTATCAAGTACAAAGGCTATGCAAAAGAAGTCATCATTGCGGATAGTGCAGAACAGAAAAGCATTGATGAATTGCGGCTAAAACATGGCATAGGACGCATAAAACCAGCGATAAAAGGCCAGGGAAGCATACTGCAAGGGATTCAGCTTCTTCAGCAATACAAGCTTATTGTGCATCCTTCCTGCGTGAATGTGCAGGTGGAATTACAAAACTATGCTTGGATGAAGGATAGGCAATCAGGGGAATACATCAATGAAGCCATTGATAAGTATAATCACCTGATGGATGCCTTGCGGTATAGCATGCAATGCATAGACAATAACCAGCGGTTACAGACAATGTCAAAGACAAAGCTGGGTTTGTAAAAAGCATAAGAATACCTTATACAAACAGACTCTATTTTGAACGATTAATAAAGAGACACATATTTACTAGGGTAAAATTCAAATCGTTTTTTGAATGAAAAACCCTATGATTTGCTTATACAAAGGAGGAATGGAATTGTACAGACTTTCATCTGACGCGGTTTTATCTGAACATATGGTACAAAAATATGTTGAAATACACCGTACAGAAAGTGCCAGATAGGGCAAGCTTCATGACTACTATATTGGTAAACATGACATCTTGAAGCGCACAGTGCAGGATACCAGTAAGCCATGTAACAAGCTGGTATCAGGATATCCAAAGCTTATAACTGATACCATGGCTGCATTCTTTGCAGGTGAGGCCGTCACCTATAGTTATCCTGATAATGATAGTCAGATGGTATTTGACGGTATTCTGGCTTATAATGATGAAAGCCAGGAGAATAGCAAGCTGGCAATGGATTGCAGTATTTATGGTGTGGCCTATGAATTGCTGTATCATGATGCTGATGCAAATATCAGGTTCAAAGCGCTTGACGCACAGTACTGCATACCCATCTATAACAATACGCTTGAAAATGCGCTGCTGTACTTCATCAGGTTTTATGATGAAACTGACATCATGACAGGCAACGTTAAAACCTATGTGGAAGTATACGATAAAGCAAGCACCAGGCGGTATCTGCTTGAAGGCTATGCTATCAGCTTCATAGAGGAAACACAGCACTATTTCAATGATGTGCCTGTTTGCGTGTATCAGAATAACGGTGATGTGCAGGGGGATTTTGAACCAGTACTAACGCTGATTGATAGTTATAACCTGCTTGAATCCTTAACAATGGATGACTTCCAGTATTTTACTGATGCGTATCTTGCACTGACAGGCCTACAAGGTACAGAAGCCAGTGACATAGCTGCAATGAAGGAACAGCGTGTTATGCTTCTTCCAGCGGATGCAAAAGCTGAATGGCTTATCAAGGCCAGTAATGATACCGCAACGGAAAACATGAAGAAGCGGCTGCATAGTAACATTCTGCTTTTCAGTAAAACACCTGATATGACAGATGAAAACTTTGCAGCCAATGCTTCTGGTGTGGCTATGAAGTATAAGCTGCTGGGGTTGGAGAATACCGCTGGCATTAAAGAACGCTACTTTAAGCTGGCACTCCAAAGACGCTTTGAACTGATTTGCAATGCCTTGTCTGTATTGGGAAGTGACTTTGATTATATGTCAATCGGTATGCAGTTTCATAGAAGCTTACCACAAAATCAGGTTGAAATTGCCGACTTCATCCAGAAGGTTGGACACCTGCTTTCTGAAGAAACACAGATACAGATGCTTGGACTTGATATTGATGCACAGGCAGAGATTGACAAGCGCAATGCTGAAAAGGAAGCTTCTGTTTCCTTGCCTTTTGATATAAGCGGTGGTGATGCTGATGGCACAAGTATCTGAATACTGGCAAGGTCGCATAGTTGACAACAGAAACACGGCTGAAAGACTTGCAGATAAGGCTGTAAAGCGTCAGGCCGCACTTCATAAGGATTTGTATAGGAACTTGGTAAAGGAAGTAGATAGCCTACTCCTTCAGCTTACCAATGCAGGTATTGATGATATCAGCCGTACACAGCTATGGAATTTCAGCAAGTGGAAGGCATTGATGGATAAAAACTATGAAGGCTTTAATGGTATGGCACGGCAACAGATAACCATCATGGAAAGCATGTTGGAAGAAGTATTTCATCAAACATAGGGTATTACACTTCAGCAGTTGGGCAGGAAAGACATAGCATTCAATATCATGCACAGCAAACAGATGATGCAACTGCTGAATGAAAATTGGGCAGGGGCAAACTACAGTAGCCGCATATGGAAGAATGCTTCTTCCATTGCGGATAGAGTAAAAGAAGATATAACACGGCTGATTCTGCAAGGTAAGACACCAAATGCTATCAAGGCTGGGCTGATGGAGGACTTCAAAGTCAGTTTTGGAAATGCTGACAGGCTTGTACGCACAGAATCAGCCTATGTCTTTAGTGAAGCTTCTAAAGCTGGATACCTTGAAGCTGGCGTACAGCTTATGGAATTCATGATAGCGGAAGACGAACGTACATGCGAAGTATGCCAGGAAAAAGGCAATCAGGATATTGGATATGGCAAAGGGATATATCCTATTAACGCATGTCCAATTGTTCCGCACCATGCAAGATGTCGGTGCTGTTACGCACCTATAGTGGAACTTAAATAACTTTTCTAATGCTGGTTTTCAGCAAAAGAAAATAGACTGACTTTTTAAATGTTCATTATGAACATTTAAATTCAGGCAATCCAAAACATGCGGTAAGGCACAATTACGACTCCATGCTGTGATTGTGTTTTGTTCATATGCCTTTCTAGGGTGCTAGGCAATAAACAAGCAAACTAAATAAAACACAGGGATGATGATATGTCATAACTGAAAGGATGGTTGAAATGGAAGAAAATAAGGTAACAGGGGCAGAAAACAATTCTGTAACTGAAAATCAGGAAACCCAAGAGAAAATGTACACTGAAGCAGACGTTGATAGACGTATCAGCGATGCGCTAAAGAAGTGGGAACGGAAAACGCAGGCAAAAGTATCTGAAGCTGAAAAGCTGGCACGTATGGGTGCTGAAGAAAAGGTACAGTACCAGCTTGATGAACGTGAAAAAGCCTTGGCAGATAAAGAAAAGGCTTTGGCTGTGCAGGAAAATAAAATTCAGGCTGCTAAAGTGATGGCTGAAAAAGGCATTTCTCTTGCCTTCCTTGACTTCATTGTTTCCGATGATGCAGATGCCATGATGGAAAACATTAAGCTGTTTCAAAAGGAACTTGCTAAGAACGTGGAAGCTGAGGTACGCAAGCGTCTTGCTTCTGGTACACCAAAGGTTGGCGGTGCTTTTGCTGAAATTACTGCTGACGCTTTCAAGAAAATGGGTATTGCAGAACGTACAAACCTGTTTAACACCAATAAGGAACTATACGACAAACTTACAAAACAATAATGATTAGGAGTGATTATTAATGGCTAATACCGTATACGAAAACTTTATTCTGGAATCCAAACTCACCGACCTTCTAAATACTAAGCTGGCTGTTAAAGGCTAGATGACTATTGATGCCAGTCTTGCTGAAAACGCTGGCATGATTAAGAAGGTTAACAAGTATACCTATTCTGGCGCTGTGCAAAAGGTTGCCGCTGGTGCTGGTAACACCGTACGTGGTTCTATCACCTTCGCTACTTCCCCTTATGAAGTGGAAGTCTATCAGCAGGTAGCAGATTACACCGATGAAGATGCTATGCAGGATAACCATGTTGTGGACTTCATCCTTGAAGGTGCTTCCACAACTATGATTAATGACTTGAACAGCAAATTCTTCGCTGAGTTGGACAAGGCCACATTGGAACAGACTTATGCAAATGGCGGTGCTATCAGCTATGATACAGTTGTAGATGCCATTGCGAAGATGAATTTGGAAGATGAATCTGGATTGTTCCTGGTTATCGGCACAGACCTGAAAGCCGCTATCCGCAAGGATGAAGACTTCAAGTCTAAGGAACTTGGCAGGGTTATTGCTGATGGTGCCATTGGTACTCTTTCTGGTGTGCCTGTCATCGTTAGCAAGCTGGTTGATGCTGGTGTTGCTTATCTGGCACATCCTTCTGCTGTGACCTGCTTCATTAAGAAGGAATCTGAGGTTGAACAAGATAGGGCAAAGGAAACCCGCACCAATACCGTTATCATGCGGCGTGTTGGCCTTGTGGCCTTGACCGACGCTACCAAAGTGGTAAAGATTCTGGAAGCTGACGAGTAATCAAAACTGAATAGGGGAAGGGGTATTCCTCCTTCCCTTCCCTTTATGGGAAAGGGGGAAATATTATGACACCACAACAGAAAGCGGCTGTACTGCTTGGTATTGATGGTGAAGCCTATTCTGCCATTCTGGATATGCTGACTGAAATCGTAGCGGATGAAATCAAAGCATATTGCAATATTGATAGCGTACCTGTTGCATAGGACAATACGCAAGCACAGATGATTGCCCACAAGTACAATACAAGGCACGGTGCAGGGCTTTCAGGGGCTTCTTATAGTGGCATTAGGGAAGATTATCGTGATAGCTATACGGCTGATATTTATGCTTCCCTGAACCATTTTAGGCGGGTGAAGCTGATATGATTATGCAGACAGCGCAATTATATGGCATGGTTGAAACTGATGGCGATTATGGAAAGGTATCAAGTAAACAGCTTATCAAAAGCATTCAATGCTTCTTGTCGTTTGGGAGTGGCAGTATATACGCACAGAACAGCATGATAACGCAAAGCACTACACATACAGCCTTAACACAGGATTCAGGTATAAAGGCTGGTATGTGGCTTTTGAAAGATGACACTGAATACCTTATCAATTCCGTAAATCCATCAGGTAGTTTCACAATACTATACCTTCAGGCGCAAGGCGGTGTTGCCAATGCCGATTGATGCAAGTGAAGTTCTCGCTGCCTTGGCAAACATGCCGGAAGAATAGGAAGCCGCTTGTATCAAAGCTTTAACAGATGCATGCATGGCCGTAGAAACAGAAGCAAAAAGAGAATGTCCTTATGATGATGGTACACTACGCCAAAGCATAACAACTTCCGTGGAAAAAGAAGACGGTAAACTTGTTGGCTACGTTGGAACAAATATTTCATATGCGCCTTATGTCCATGAGGGTACGGGCATATATTCTCCATTAGGCAGAAAACAAGTACCTTGGAAGTATAAAGACTTGGAAACGGGCGAATGGAGAACTACCAAAGGACAAAAGCCGAATCCATTTCTTCAAAAGGCAGTAGATTCAAAACGTCAAGAGATACTATCATATTTTAAAGGGGTGTTAGATGATGGAAGCGATTAAGAGTATTATTAGTGTACTTAAAGCTGATACAGCAGTACAAGCCTAGTTAGGCAACAGAATTTATCCTTTCCATACTTCTGATCCTTCGCAGGATTGTATTGTCTACACCCCTGTTCCCCTGGAAGATGATAAAGTCAAAGAGACTTGGCGTATTGAAATTACGACCATAACAAAAACGCTTGAAAACAGTATGTCTATTGATAATGCTATCCGTAACGCTTTGCTTACTCTGGGTGATGAAACACTTACCAGCGGTATCATGCAAGTAGCTTTAAATGGCGGTGGGAATCTTTTCAATTACGAAACAAATACATATCACAACACTGGTTATTATTATATAACCTACAGAAAATGATGGGAGTGAATTATATGAGTGAAAATATTACTTTGGGTTCTGGCAATCTGTATGTAGCGGCTTTTACGGATACTATCCCTGCTGATGCTACTTTGGAAGTGGAAGGCAATCTTATCGGACGCATCAAGGGTGGTGCTGAACTGACCTACACACCAGAAGAGTACGAAACTGCCGATGATGGCAACAACGTACAGCATAGGTTTGTTATCAAAGAATCCGCTGAACTGAAAAGCGGTGTTATGACCTGGGATATGGAAACCCTGCACAAGCTGTCTGCGGCTGGCTCTTATGAAGATGACGATGAGGAAGGTATTCGCACACTTACCCTTGGCGGCAAGGGTGCGCGTGAAATGACAAAGTGGGTTGTGCGGTTCGTGCATCAGAATGGCAAATTCCGCGTTACGCTGGTTGCTACTGCTTCTGCTGGGTTTACCCTTGGCTTTAGGCCGGACACTGAAACCGTTATTGATGCTACTTGGAAGGCTGTTGCCCATGGTGCAAATGGTGCGCTTGTTATCCTGACAGAAACTTACGAAGTTGAAGAAGGCGGCGAGTAATAAAATAGGGGAGGTTAAAATCTCCCCTTCTTTTTTCTATACGTAATAAGGGGATGTGAAAACATGGGAAAGACTGTAAAAACATAGGACTTGTCAGTTTACGAACAAAGATACATTGATTTGAAATTGCTTGACGGTTCTGTTATTCATCTGAAAAAGCCAACACAGGCATTAGCTTTAAAGATGACTTTACTTGCACAATACATAGTTGAACCTGACATAAATGTGATTATAACGGCACTGAATGAAGTGTTGATTAATATACTTAATAACAACAAAGAAGAAAAGGTATTTACGCTAGCTGATATTGAATCCTGGGAAGTAGAATTAAAGAACGCAGTTATAGAAGCGTATCAAAGCTTTCTTTTTGAGTTACAGAACCAGGATTTTTAAGAATCCCTTCTTTGCCTGATAATGAAGGCCAGGAAGAAGGGATTGAAGTTATGCCTTCTATCCATCGTGTTATTACGTATAGTGGCTTGAATTATAATCAGGTGCTTGATGCATGCCACGGCTGGAAGCAACGTGGCTGTCAAATGGGTAAAACTTGAGGTTGGTAAAGTGGCTACACCTTATTCTCCACGTCCATATGTCGAAGAATTAGCGATGTGTCAGCGGTATTACCTGCGTTATAATACAAACGGACAGGTCCGGGCAGCAAGAAAAACAGAATCGATATTTGACTTCATGATACCTACTACATCCACTATGCGAACAGCACCAGCAATACTGGGTACGTATGGAATTAACACCTTTGATGGTGTTGCGCAGGGCGGGTTCATATTGGGTGTTGCTTATGTAATGCCTGGGTGTCTTATGATTAGGGGAACTAAAATCTCGCATGGGCTTTCTGATGCAACGTTGCAATTTACCACTACCAGCGCATTTGATGCGGAAATATATTGAGAGGTGACAATATGGAATTGTTTACTGTTTTCCCTACATTCAAAGTGTATATCAAGACTGATGAAAATTCGAATATTATTGATATCAATAGTAGTAGGTTTCTATCTGACGTAACAGGCTGGATTGAAATTGACGAAGGTAATGGCGATAAGTATGCGCTTGCACAGGGGAATTATTTAGATGGTGGTATTTGTACCGACGAAGGTATTTACCGTTATCGGTGGATTGATGGTGAAGTTTATCAGAAAACGGAACAGGATATAGCGGAAGAAATGTCTGTTATTCCTATTGTTCCTTCGCTTGAAGAACGAGTTGCGGCGGCTGAAGCGGCGTTACTGGCATTCATGGACATGGGGGTAATGTGATGTTTGAGTTTATACGGAACATGTGTCTATAGGGCAGGATAAGCCGTGAAAAAGTGTTTTTGTATGTACCAAAGTACATAACGCTGGAGCAAGCGCAAATGATTGCAGGTACTGATGAAAGTTTGAATACGGCAGGCTAATAGATAATATGGGACTCATTTTTAACAGGAGATGATATAGATGGAAGCACTTATAACGGTTATTCAGACATAGGGTTTTCCTATCGCTTGTGTGGTAGGTTTGGGGTTTTTTATCTGGAAATTTGTAACTAGGATTCAGGACGAAAACAAGACTAGGGAAGAAAAACTTATGGGGATGCTTGAAACATACGGAAGCAGACTTGAGGCTATTTCTAGCGCTCTTGAACGGCTTGCGTCTGAAATTGATGGATTGAAGGGTTAAACAGAATTAGGGTTAGTGGTGCTTTAGGGTACTGCTAACCCTTTATTTTTTGATTTATTGACAATAAAAACCTCTTGAATTATACTCTGGTGGTACGGAAAATGTACACGTTTGTTACGACAATGATACCTACCAATAAAGATAAAATACGTAACAGCGTAAAGGGGAAAAACTAGGATTTACAAAGGTTTTCGGCGTTGCAAGTCATGGGAATTGGTTCCCAACGAGTGGGGCTACAGCAACAAGGTTGTTGACCTCATCAACCATATGGCGACGGTGGACGCGAAGTAAGTTTTGCGTAAAATCATGGGTTTGATTTTTACCCTTCCGATTCTTGCTTTGCAGGAAAAGGAAGGGTGTTTTTATGCATGCACTGTATGGAAAGCTTGTGGCCAGGCGCTAAAGAGAATGGTATCGCGAGCCGGCGTATGAACAGAATTGGTTATTCTGTCATTCGGGATAAAGCCGATGTCTTGAACTGGAATCATGCGGCCCTCCTCCATTGGGAACACTGATGCGGGGGGTGATTTAATGGATTACTGGAATGGCATGTGGCCAATTTATTCACTGAAACAATACTTGAAGGAGAAGTTCTTCTCTAAAAACGACAAGAAACCAGGAGAGAAGGACGAGTGGGAGGACGACCCGCCATCATGAAATTGTTCAATAAGGCTGCGGCATAACGGCAATTCCATCGCTACCCATTAGCGCCCTGGCAAATCTCTATGGCGCCAGCCAGGGCGCCTTTTGTATGCAGCAAACGAGACCTTGATCAATTTTTACCTGTTGTCCTTTGATATGTGTTGGCGGATGCCGGGCAGTGTGCTCCACAATATGAATGGTATTCCCTTTTCAGATACCTCGACTTATTGCATGTGATTCTCAAGGATAGTATTAACCGAATCGCAAGATGGCATGACAGAGAGTGAGGCTGCAGCAACAAGGCTGACCTCACCGGCCACATGATATGCGCTGAATTGTACATGTATGGACCAATCGAGTTACTTTATTTCCTTCTGTTTATTTATGCCCAGTACATAGTCTGAACTCACATGGTAAAATTGGCAAAGCGTCCGTAAATGACGGATTGGCATTTCGTTGATCCCATTTTCATATCTGGAATATACCTGCTGCGTGGTTTTTAGGATGGCGGCAATTTCCGCTTGGTTCATGTCTCTATCTTCCCGCAACTCTTTTAGAACTTCCCAATACTCTTTCATAAGCAAACCACCTTATGTAAAAGTATAGCCACACCATAAGTGGTGTATTAATGTTTACGCCATATATAGTGTATAATGCGGTAGAGAGGGATAATGATGGGAAAGGAGAAGCACAAGATAGGAGCGATGGGAGTGTATACAGAGGCTTCCCTGCCAAGAGGAGGCTTAACCGTGCAACACTCGTCTGTTTCCGACCCTTGGGTTTATGTTCGCAATAAAAAGTAATCACTTCTTTTTCTCGTATCTGATAACATCGCTTATTTCGCATTCGAGAATAAAGCAAAGCACATCCAAGGTCTTTGTGCTGATTGCCTCGCCATGTTTCATGCGGTGTATTGTATTTGCCGATAAACCTTGTTTGAATATCAGTTGGTATTCTGTTATGCCCTTTTTAAGTAATGTGGCGAAAAAGGGTTCATACGAAATCATGCGCATCACCAATGTAATTTTATCCTACTTAATATCTTGAATATGCTCAATATATTGGGTATGATGGGCATATTCGGACGGAATAGATAAAGCTTCCAATAAAAATAGCGGGCATTGGATGGCTCAAGAAAATACCGCTTTTCACTCACTGAAGGCACGACAAACGAGCGCCTGATACAGATTTAATATAAGAGGCTGCCTCAAAGCGGTGGAAACGCAGCGAGGCAGCCTCTCTGTATGGAATAATGGAGCGATGGGAAAGGGGAAATAGCGTATACTCAAAGCGTGGTAACGCTGGCAGGGTAAGCGGTTTCGCAAAAATCGGGCAAAGTATGTGGAAAAGGAAAGGCTATAGCTGCTTTTGCTTTATTCTTGACTGCTTTGTTCAGCCATATGGATCAGTTCGCTTAATGGCATTTCAAGCGCTTGCGCTATCTTCCACAGCGTTTCTACGTTTGCCGCTTTGCTGCCGGCCTCTATCATGGCCAGATGGCTTCTTGCAATGTTTGCAAAGCCGCTTAAAACTTCCTGGGACATGCCCTTGTTTGTCCTAAGCTGCCGAATGACCCTTCCGATAGCTGATGCATCGTATTTCACGCCCTTACACCTCTCGATGGATAGTGTAGGAGCGGAATTACATAAAAATGTCTACGATAGTAGACAAGAGTGGATTTTTATGCTACAATAGTTCTGCAAGAATAAAACAAATCGGAACGTAGTCGAAAGTGTATAAACTGCTTTAATGTAAGGCGTGGCAAAATGCTGCGCCTTATTATATGGGTGATTGAATAGTGCGTTGATGCAAATTATTAGACATATCCCGCCGATATCCGCATTTTACTACTTTCCGCTCCCTTTGATTTCTTTATAACTCCTTTATACCGCCGTCCTGTTTCTTTACGCTCCCTTTATCCAGAAAGAATATATAATGTTCATCGTCGGAAAAGAAAAACCGGTGCTCCGGCAATCAGAAAGGATCATGTATGGGAGGCGGTATTTAAACGCACACTTTTTAGGAAGCTGCGAAGGCCGCGCGCCAAACAAACGGCAAAAGCATTGAACGAGGCTGCGGCTTTTCAACCTGAAATTATCTGCCAGGGCCAGTGATTCTTCGGAAAAAACAAAGTAGATCATGTGTGGAAAAAATAAAGAGGAAGCGAGTGAAAAACACACTCCATGGACAATCGGAATAAACAGACTGATCCTATACAAACCGGAAGAGAGCTGCATAAGTTTCCGGTGATTGAGGTGTATTCTGTTTTGGAAACCCGCGAGCAGGGCTTAACTGTACAGGAAGCCCAAGCGCGTCTTGAAAAATATGGAAAAAACGTATTGCAGGAAAAAAAGGGCACGCCGGTTATCATCAAGTTCTTATCGAATTTTACCCATATGATGGCGATTCTTTTGTGGGTGGGCGGCATTGTGGGCTTTGTGGCGAAAATGCCGGAGCTGGGCATCGCCATCATCCTGGTCAACATCATCAACGGCCTGTTCAGCTTCTGGCAGGAGTTCCGCGCCGGCAAGGCTACGGAGGCGCTAAAGAAAATGCTGCCCTCCTACGCCCGGGTGCTTCGGGACGGGCAGGAGCAGCGGGTGCTGGCGGAGGACCTGGTCCCCGGCGACATACTGCTTTTGTCGGAGGGCGACCGCATTTCCGCCGATGGACGCCTGGTGGAGGACAGCGACCTGCAGGTGAACCAGTCCACGCTGACGGGCGAATCCCACCCCGTGCGCAAGGCCAGGGATGAAGTGATGCGCACCGACCTGTCGCAGGCCGAAAAGCCCAACATGATCTTCGCCGGCACCAGCGTGGCCGCCGGCACTGGCAAGGCGGTTGTGTACGCCACCGGCATGAGCACGGAGTTTGGCAAGATCGCCGGCCTCACCCAAACGCTGAAGGAAGAAAAAAGCCCCCTGCAAAAAGAACTGGACCGGCTGACCAAGTTTGTATCAGTGGTGGCCATTTCCATTGGCGTGCTTTTCTTTGTGGCGTCGATTCTGTTTGTCCATACCGAGCTGTATGTGGCCTTCATCTTTGCCATGGGCATGATCGTGGCCTTCGTGCCGGAGGGTTTGCTGCCCACGGTCACTCTTTCCCTGGCCATGGGCGTGCAGCGCATGGCCAAGCGCAACGCGCTGATCAAGCGCCTGTCCGCCGTGGAAACCCTGGGCTGCACCACGGTGATCTGCACCGACAAAACAGGCACCCTGACCCAGAACGAAATGACCGTCAGCAATCTGTGGATGGACGGCCGCTCCATGGATGTGACCGGCATCGGCTATGCCGCCGTCGGCAAGATCATGGCCGGCAGCCAGGAAGTATCCAAGGATCAGCCCGCGCTTCGTCAATTGCTCACCGCCGCCGGCCTGTGCTGCAACGCAAGGCTTTTGCCCCCGGAAAACGAGGGCGGCCGCTATACCGTGCTGGGCGACCCCACCGAGGCGGCGCTGTTGGTGCTGGCGCAAAAGGGAGGCATCAGCCTGGAGGAGGAAGGCCGCCGCATTCCCAGGCTTCGGGAGCTGCCCTTTGACTCCAAGCGCAAGCGCATGTCCACCATTCACCCCATTGAAGGGGCAAGTGACCGAATCGCTTATGTAAAAGGCGCGCCCAAAGAGGTGATCGACCTTTGCACAGGCGCCATGCAAAACGGGCAGGAAAAGCCCATGGACGAGGCACTGCGCGCAAAAATCATGGCTGCCAACGATCAATATGCCCGCAGCGGCTTGCGGGTGCTGGCCATTGCGGTGCGGCGGCTGAAAAAAGAATCCGACCTGCCCGCGGCACTCAGCGCCTACACTCCTGAACTGATAGAAAAGGACCTTACCTTTCTGGGCTTGGTGGCCATGGTCGACCCGCCCAGGGAAGAAGTCAGCAGGGCTGTGGAAAAGTGCCACCATGCCGGCATTCGCATCATTATGATCACAGGCGACTACGGCCTGACGGCCGAGAGCATTGCCCGCCGCATCGGCATCGTCAAGGGTGAGCATCCCCGCATCATCACCGGCGTCGAGCTGGAAACGCTGGGCACGGACACCCTGAAGGAAGCATTAAGGGGAGAAGTGATCTTTGCACGCGTCGCCCCCGAGCAAAAGCTGCAGGTGGTCAGCGCCTTGCAGGAAATGGGCGAGGTGGTGGCGGTTACGGGCGACGGCGTCAACGACGCGCCGGCGCTCAAGAAGGCTGACATCGGCGTGGCCATGGGCATCAGCGGAACCGACGTGGCCAAGGAAGCGGCGGACATGATTTTGACGGATGACAATTTTGCCTCCATCGTCAACGCTGTGGAGGAAGGCCGCGCCGTATACAACAACATCCGCAAATTCGCCATGTACATTTTCACCAGCAACATGCCAGAGGCTGTTCCCGTTGTGTTTTACCTGTTCTCCAGGGGATTGATCCCCCTGCCGCTAACCATCATGCAGGTGCTGGCCATTGACCTTGGCACGGACATGATGCCCGCTATCGCGTTGGGCGTGGAGCAGCCGGAGGAAGGCATTATGGAGCTGCCGCCCCGCTCGCAAAAGGAGCCGCTGGTCAACCGGGGATTCATGATGCGCGCGCTGTTGGGATATGGTATGATAGAATCATTGGCAGCAATGGCAGCGTTCTTCTTCTATTATTGGCAAACCGGCTGGACGGGGCTTCCTCTTATAGGCGAGGGCATCGGCTATCAGACGGCAACCACCATGACCCTGGCCGCCATCGTGTTTACGCAGATCGGGGCTGTGTTCGCGCGCCGCACGGACCGCGCCTCCATTATAAGGATTGGATTCTTTTCCAACCGGCTGATCCTGGTCGGCATTGCGGTGGAGCTGGCCCTCTTGTGTTTGCTTAGCTACACCCCCTTCCTGCACGGCATTTTCAACACCGCGCCCCTAAGCCTTTCCCAGTGGGGATTCTGCGTGCTGTGGACGCCTGCGGTGCTTGTGGCCGATGAAATCCGTAAGGCTATCCTTCGCGGGCGCGCAAAGCGCCATGTAAAGATCGCGTAAACATAAATGGGAGGACGCAACATGAAAATCATTATCGTCGGCTGCGGCCGCATTGGATCAGGCCTGGCTGAAACATTGAACCGCGGCGGTCACGCTGTCACCGTTATTGATTCCGACGCCGCCGCCTTTGGGCGGCTGGGCCAGGCCTTTCGGGGCGAAAAGGTGGAGGGAATCGGTTTTGACAGGGAAGTGCTGACAAGGGCCGGCATTGAGCGGGCGGACGCCCTGGCCGCCTTCACCGCCAGCGATGAGGCCAACGCCGTCATCGCCCGAATGGCCAAGCTCAAGTTTCGCGTGCCCAGCGTGGTGGCCAGGCTGTATGATCCCGGCAAGGCGGATATTTACCGCCGGCTGGGCGTGCAGACCATATCTTCCACCAACTTAGGTATCCAGCGGGCGGTGGAGCTGCTTTGCTACACGCCTTTTAACACCGTGTATACCCTGGGCGATGGGGAAGTGAACCTTGTGCAGATCGAGGTTCCAGCGCTGATGGTGGGCCGCAAGGTGAATGATATGACGGTGCTGGGGGAGTTCCACGTGATTTCCATCACCCGCAGCAACAGGACCTTTTTGCCGACCATGGGCACAACCTTTGAAAAGGACGACATGATCTATCTGGCGGTCACCACCACATCCAGCGGCCGGTTCAAACGGATGCTGGGCTTTGATGACGGAAAGGGGATGTAAAACCATGTACGTGATTATTGTAGGCGGCGGGCAGGCCGGCGCTTATCTGGCCAGTCTTCTCCTTTCCCGCGGGCATCAGGTCAGGATCATTGAGGAGCGGGCCGCCCGGCTGCCGGCGCTTGTACGGGATTTGCCGGAGCATTTGATCACCATCGGCAGCGGCACGGACCCCAAAGTGCTGGAATCGGTGAATATTCAAAAGGCGGATGTGCTGGCTGCCGTCACCGGCGCCGATGAAACGAACCTGGTGGTATCGACCCTGGCCCGGCTGGAATACGGCGTGCCAAGGGTGGTGGCAAGGGTCAACAACCCCAAGAACGCCTGGCTCTTCACCCAGGAAATGGGCGTGGATGTGGGGCTGAATCAAGCGGACATGATCGCGCACCTGGTGGCCGAAGAGCTGTCCATGGGCGACATGATGCTGCTGCTGGAACTCAACCGCGGCCAGTTTTCGTTGGTGGAAAAGATCGTCGATCCCGCCTCCCAGGCGATCGGCAAGCCCCTTCGCGATTTGAAGATGCCGGCGGATTGCGTGCTGGTGGCGGTGATCCACGATTCCAAGCTCACCCTTCCCAGGGGCGGCACGGTACTAAACGCCAACGACAAGGTCATGGCCATTACTGATGTGACCCACATTCAGGAGCTTTCCGATTTGCTGGGGGCGAAAAAATAATGCAAGCGCCATCCGGATGCTGGTGATATGGCATTGTTGAACGACGGACTTTGTTTTTAAGCCGGGAACCCAACGATTGGGCAGCCGGAGCGTGCCATTGAAATGGATGGGACACTCCGGCTGCTTGTATGTTTGCATTGCTTCAGGTGCTTCGAATTTCAAAAAGCCGTAAGTGTTGTCAGTCTATGGACCAGGGGAGCAATTCTTCGCTGAGAGCAGGCAGGGCAGCTTTTTCGAGCATGCTTGCACAACATCAGCCAAGAATGGTATGGATCACCGCGTGCTTGTGGTAAGCGCCCGGCAGGAATCAATGCCGGCGATATCCAATACATGCAGTGTGTTGACTTGAGCAAAGGAAAGGAATTGTGAGAAGCCTTGCGTATGTTAAAGGATATTGCCTACGGTGACGGGCAGGTAGAGCGGCAGCGGCTGGATGTATACCTGCCGGAGGGCGAAGTAAAAGCCCTGCTGATATACTTTCACGGCGGCGGGCTGGAGGCCGGCTGCAAGGAGGATGCCGCCTTTTTGCAAGGGCTCGCGGAAAAGGGCATCGGGCTGATCGTGCCCAATTACAGGCTGTATCCCGCGGCCCGGTATCCCGAATTTATATTGGATGCGGCGGCGGCAGCGAAATGGGCGGCGGATTATCGGGATGCTCATTTTGCGGGCAAAAGGCTGTTCCTGGCCGGCAGCTCGGCCGGGGCCTACCTTGCCATGATGCTGTGCTTTGATGATAGGTATCTGGCAGCCCATGACCTTCACCCGGATGCTTTTGCCGGATATATCTTTGACGCGGGACAGCCCACCGTGCATTTTAATGTGCTGAAAGAGGCGGGCAGGAACCCGCAAATGGTGGCGGTGGATGAGCGCGCGCCCATATATCATGTGAAAAGGGAGCGCAGTTATCCGCCGATGCTCTTTTTGTGTGCAGAGAGGGATATTCCGGGCCGGTATGAACAGACGCTGCTGATGCTGTCGGTGTTGAAGCAGTTCGGATACGAGGAAAAGGTAAGTTTTCATTATATGGAGGGGTACGGGCACTGCGAATATGATGACAAGCCCGTTTTTCAGGAGATGGTGATGGGGTTTGTGGAGGGACGTTAAGCTGTTCGTACAAGAAACGGGCTATCTTCAAGCCGTTTCTGCCCAGCGGCGGAGGATCACCGGCAGAAAAATATTGGGACAGAAATGTACACCCCCCGCTTACAGCTTAAATATCTTCTTAATCCCAAAGAACCACTTGTAGATGACCATGACCATATAATACAGCGCCGCCATGGTGATCCAGGTATACTGCCATTTCCAGGTATGGCACAGAATGATCCGCGAGCATTTTTCCACGATCACCTCCAGCAGCGTAAACGCGGAAATGATGCCGGCATAATACAGCAGCCTTATGATCAGCCGCTTGCCGGTGGGGTAGTAGAGAATGAAATAGATGATGAGCACCGGCAGAAGAAGGAACTCAAACAAAAAGCTTGTGGCGTTTGCCTGTGCCAGCTCCCGAACGGGATATTCCAGCCAGCCGAATTCCACCACGACCAGGCCGAAAATCCACGTAAAGAACTGAGCCACCAAGAAGATCACAGATGCCTCGGCGGCTCTTTTTCGCGGGATAAACAGGATGGCAACAAAACAAGCCACAGCCGCGCTGATCAGCAGGATGGTCTCCTTTACGTACATATCCCTGTCCTTCCTTTCGCCGGGCCGGATAGGCGTGCCTTCCGGGGCTCATTCCGGGGTCTTGGAAGCGCCTGCTGCGAGGTGTGTCTTTTTTGCCATCCACAGGATGTAGCGCCGGCAGACATAAAAATAAAGAAGGAAGCGGATGTACGTAATCACGAGGTGAACGGACATGGGGTACTTATGAAACCTTTTCAGGTTCGTGTAGGCCACCATGTAGTATTCAAACCATACAAGCACGGAAACAAAAATCAGATAGTGGCTTATTCGCTTTATCAGGGTCGCCCCGTCCGGAAAAAGGAGGATAAACCAGGCGTAAAGCGCGGGATAGAACACAAACAGGTGCAGAAAGCTGCCCTGCGTCGCACGGGGAAATTCCCTTATGGGAAAGGAGTACAAGCCCAGCTGCACCAGCACCAGGGAGGTTGACCAGGTGATGGTTTGGTATACCAGCAGGCTGACCAGCGCCACTCTGTACTTGTCTTTGGGGATGTAGAAAATGGACGCCAGCGAACCGGCGGTTATCGCGGTCAGTATAAAAAAGTCATGGTTCATCCCTTCGCCCCTTTTCCTTGAGGTAATTTTTTCAGGAACCGGGCTGTTTTATACAGCTTCCTTCAGGCAATGAAAGCGGAGGATGTGCAGCCCAAGCGGATACGGGCTGCAAGTTTCAATGCCATGATAATAAAAAGAAAGTGCTCTGCGCATAGCATGCGGAAAGCACTTTCTTTTTGGGTTCGCCGGGGCGATGCGGCCAAATCTATTTCAGCGAATCCTTTTTCGGCATGTACGCCAGCCCCGCCGCCATGATGAGAACAAACACGATCAAATAATACACCACGGCCATCTTGTGGGCGATGCAGGCGGCCACGACCATGAACACGCAGCTTAAAATCGCCAGGCCCGGCATCACCAGGCGCTTGAAGGTCGAAAGCCCGGTTTCCCGCCTGATCATCATATAGAGAATGGGAATGTACCCCGCGTACAGGGTCACGATGGGCAGCTCGGAAGTATCAAAGCTGAAGAGCCCGAACCAGACATCGGTCAGCTGGGCGCCGTAGAAGTACAACAGCCAGAAGGCGCAGAGCAGCAGGCCCATGATGGCGGAGTTGGCGGGCATGTTGGTGGCGCCGTCCACCTGCTTGTACAGTTCGGGCTTGGGGCCGTAGCCCCGGGCGGCCAGGGAATACAGGCCCCGGGTGCAGCCCAGCATGAGGCCGTTTAGCGTGCCCAGGCAGGAAATGATGATGAACACAAAGATCAGCGTGCCGGCCACTTCGCCAAAGATGTTCTGAAAGGCCAGCTTCGCGCCGGCCTGGCCGTTCTTCATCAGCTCGGCGGCGGGCACCGCGCCGGCCAGGCCGATGTAGTAGGCGATGTATACCGCTACCACGATCAGCGCGCCGATGATCAGCGCCCGGGGCAGGTTCTTTTTCGAATTTTTGATTTCGGCGTTAATGGAGGTGGCGATGATCCAGCCCTCGTAGGCAAAGGCCACGGCCACCACGGCGGTAAACAATCCGCCGCCGGTTTTGGTGGTCTCCGCCGCTGCCTGGGCGAAGTTTTGCGCCGTCATGCCATTGGAAAGGCCGATGGCCGTGCCGGCCACCGCCATTAAGGTGAGGGGAATCAGCTTGATGACCGTCGTCGTCACCTGGAACCGGCCGGCGAGGACGGGGGACAGGGCGTTCAAAGCATAGATGGCCACAAGGTAAAAGCCGGCGATGACCATGCAGGAGCCGCCGGTGATATCCCAATTGAGCAGCACGCAGGTGTACCGGGCCGAGACCCAGGCCAGCACGGAGGTGAGGGTCGGCTGATAGATGGCGGCCATGAACCAGCCCACCAGATAGCCGTACCTGCGGCCTACAAACACATCGGCGTAATCCACCACGCCGTTGACCCTTTCATGGCGCGTGGCCATGGTGGCAAAAGCGTAGGAGCACACGAGCATGATCAGGCCCACCAGGCCCCAGGCCACAATGCCCAGGGGAATGTTGCCGTTTGTTTCGTTGAGCACCTTTTCGGCCTTGAAGAATACGCCGCTGCCGATGACGATGCCCACCACCATGGAAATCGCGGTAAAGAGGCCATACTTTTTCCGAAGCCCGTTCTCCATACCATCCATCCTTTTCTCTTCGGACAGGCAAACAAGACCCTCCGGCCTGTCCAAACACGTTCACATGTGTATATGATAGATTTTTTTGTTGTATTTGTAAACATGCTGTCGAAAATTTACCAAACGCCAAGGCATAGGCAGTGTAAAAAAGGGGATGATACCTTTATTGAGCCATCGGGAATTCTCTTGGCGTTTGCTGGGCTTCCGGCCGTTTTGAGGAGGGGCAGTTTGGAAAAGGGCGTTACCAACAGGCAGATGTTTTTTATATTGGTTTTGGTCATCTCCGCCTTCCGCACAACGGATATTCCCCAACTTATCGCCAAGAACCTGGGCCGCAGCGGATGGATCATGATCCTGTTGTATGCCGTCCCTTTCTCCCTGGTTGCCCTGATGCTGGCAAAGCTGAACAACATGTTCAAGGGCATGACCCTTTTTGAGTATGGGCCGATGTTGCTGGGCAAAGCGCTGAGCTATATTTTTTGCATATTGCTTTTTGTCTATTTGTTTTCTGTGCTTGTCTTCCTCAACCAAAATATGAACAGCTTGATTTCCATGAATTTTCTGCCCAAGACAAAGCCCATGTTCACGCTGGCGGCGGCAACCGCCTTGTTTGGATTTGTGGTGTACAAGGGCACGGATACCATCGCCAGGCTTTTTGAGCTGCTTGGGATTTTGTACCTTGTAGCTACGGTGACATTGTGTGTTTTGATGCTGGTGCAAAGCGAGCCCGCCAATGTTCTGCCGCTGTACAATCCCAACGAGGGCAAGGAATTTGCAAGCAACCTGCTGAAGTTTGGCGCCATCTACGGCGGGATGGAAAACCTTTTGCTGATCCCCTTTACGAAAAGAAACCAGGGGGCGCCAAAGGTGGCGTTTTTTTCGATCATCACCATTGCCCTGCTTTTTGTTTTGATTACCGAAGGCAGCATCGGCCTGACCGGCGTGAACAACGCGACGGCCTACAACGACGCGTTTATTGAAGCCATCAAGCTGGCGGAAGCGCCGGTGATTGAACGGATGGACATATTCTATTTGACCTTTGGCTTGGCCAGCCTGTTTGCCGGTCTGATCATACTGATTCGTTCCCTGGTGGAAATACTGCTGAAGATGCTGCCCAGAGCAAAACGGGGGGCAATTGTTTCTTCGGTTTGCGCCGCCACATACCTGGGTACCCTGCTTGTGATCAAGATACCCGGATATGAGTTGGCGTATCAAACCATGCTGCCCGTGCTGGTGCTGTTTTTTGCCGGGGCGGTGCCCACGCTGCTTTTCCTTTTGGCCAAGCTGAAAAGGAAGCACAATGCCTAGAATAGAGGGGGACCTATGCGCCGGGTTTTGAAAATTGGTTTGCTTTCCTGTCTGCTTATGACGCTTGCCGTGTTGTTGTGCGGCTGCATGGATGCGATGGACATCAACAAAAAGTTCATTGTAACCACCGTCGCCGTGGATAAGGTAGGGGATGAATTTTGGTTTTATATCGAGGCCGCCAACATACAGGCGGGGAGTACCGGCGCGAACGGAAGCGGAAGCCCGCCCATGGGCAGCAAATATTTTCTTGTCAAGGGTCACGGGAAAACCTTTACGGAAGCCAGGCTGGACGTTGACCGGCAGCTGGATCAGCCCCTTTACCTGGGCGGCGTCAGGACCCTTGTTCTTACGGAGCGCTTTGCCAGCGACGATGATGATATGGTGCAATACCTGTACCGCGTGCGCGCGGATGAAACCTACCGCAAAAAGGTAATGACGGTGATCACCCGCAACGATTTGGAAGAAATGTTTACGGCGCTGAATGAAAAAAATCTTTCCGTGGGCTATTCCGCGGAATACACCGTGGCCTCCCTGGAGCAGCAGGGCGAGACCTTCACCAAAACGACGGCGCGGCTGATCGAAAACATCAGCAGCCGTTACTGCGGCATTCTGATACCATGCATCGGGCTGAAAAACAAGGCGATTTATCTGGCGGGCTATTCCGTGATCGACGGCACCGACGTGATCGGCTTTATCCCCCTGGAGGACAGCGCCGGCGTGAACATGCTCAAAACGGAGGGTGCCAGGTGTTTTTTCAACGTGCCGCATGAGGACAAGGTTTTTGTGGTGAAAACGGTTCTCAAGTCAAAAGACATAGCGCCCTATTACAAAAACAATGATATCAGCTTCCTGTTCACGCTGAGCTTCACGGCGACGGTGGAATACGGCAACAAAAGAACGCCTTTCAACCTGGATAAATCGGCGCTTGGGAAAATGGAAGAAACGCTCAGGCAAATGATACTGGAAAAGCTGCTTCTGGCTGTAGGCCAGGCGCAGAATCTGTTTCATACCGACTATCTGCAAATGGATGACGCCTTCCGCATCAAGTATCCGGCGGTGTTTGAAAGGCTGGACTGGCAGACGGCCTTTCAAGATGCCCAGACATATATCGCGGTCGGGGTGGACCTGAGCGTATCTCCCTCTTTTGACTATGAGGCAAACCCGGCCAGGTGAAAGGATGACGGACGTGCGGGAAAAGGAATTTGAAAAACTGACCCAGGCATTAAAGGCGCAGGGCCACGATTTTGTGGAGCGGGTGATCCCCTTTCATGGCGGCACGGTGAATATCTATTTTATCTCCCAGATGACCAACCGGGAATCCCTTGCCCAGAATGTCATCAAGCCGCTGACGCTGTTCTGCGCCACGTCGCGTGAATCCGTTACGGCCAGGCGCGCGGCGGCCGAGCTGATTTTTGCGGATGAGATGACGGTGGCGGCCAATTTCGACCATGTGGAAGCCCATGTCTTATCCGGCATGACGGTGGTGCTCTTTTCCCAGGACAGGGAGTATCTGGTCATCAACCTGAGAATGGTGGCGCACCGCGCGGTGCCTCAGCCCGAATTCAATTATGCCATCCGCAGCCCCCAGGACTGCTTTACCGAATGCCTGAATACGAATTTGTCGCTGCTTCGGTACAGGCTGCAGGACAAGCATTTGAAAATCGATTATTTTACGGTGGGCAGGCGGACGCGGACCAATGTGGCTGTGATTTACGTGGAAGACATCGCCGATGAAACGCTGATCAACCAGGTGCATTACAAAATACAGGCCATCGACGTGGATGGCCTGGCAAGCAGCGGGGAGCTGCAATCCGCTTTTCTGGAGCATCCTTATAAGCTTTTTCCGGAAATGGGGCTGATCGAGCGGTCGGACATGGCGTACCATGTTTTGCTGGACGGCAAGGTGGTGATATTGGTGGATGGCAACAACAATGCCATTTATGCCCCCAAGACGTTCAGCGAATACTTCTTTTCCTGCGACGACCGGTATGACAGCAAGATATTCGGCTTTTTCTCCAGAATACTGCGGTATGCGGCGCTGGAGGTTGCGCTGACGGGCACCAGCATGTACGTGGCGGTGGCATCGTACCATACCGACGTGCTGCCCGGCGATTACGCCATACTGCTGGCGACGCTTCGAAGCAGCACGCCCTTTACGGCCATGATCGGCGCGCTGCTGCTGGAGATGATCATGGAGCTGCTGCGGGAGGCGCTGCTTCGGGTGCCCAGGCACATCGGCCCGGCCATCGGTATCGTGGGCGCCATCGTGATCGGTCAGGCATCCATTGCCGCGGGCATCTTCAGCTCGCTGCTTTTGATCATTTCCGCCGTTTCCCTTTTGTGCTCCTTTGCCATCCCCGACTATACGCTGGTGACGCCTTTTCGAATACTGAAGTTTTTTGTGATCCTGGCGACAGGCACTTTCGGTTTCTTTGGCTTTACCATCGCCACGACGGCTGTTCTGGCAATGCTCGTTTCCAATACCAGCTTCGGCATCCCCTTCATGACGCCCTTTGCGCCCTACAGCAAGGGGGATTTGACAAAAGCGTTCATTGACCAGTCCCATGTCAGCAAATGGCGGCTGAAGCACATGAAGACCAAAGACAAAAGGAGCATGAAGTAACGGGCTTGCCCCCGGGGCGTTACGCAAGGCCGATAAGCCTTGCAATGCCCGCCGTCAGCATGCAGGCCGCAATGCCCGCAACGGTGGGTATCAAAAAGGCGGCGAGGGTCCACCCCGTGTTTTTTGTTTCCTTTTGAATGGTCCATAAGGTTGTGCCGCAGGGCCAGTGCATCAGCGAAAACAGCATCACGCATACGGCGGTAAGCCATGTCCAGCCATTGTTCACAAGCAGCGTGCGCAATTGCGCAAGGCTTTCAAAATCGGTTAAAGAGCCTTGGGAAAGGTAGCTCATCAGCAAAAGGGGGATCACGATTTCATTGGCGGGCAGGCCCAGGATGAAGGCCATGAGGATATAGCCGTCCAGCCCCATCAGCCGGGCAAAGGGGTCCAGAAAGCCGGCGCAATGGGCAAGCACGCTCAGGCCGCCTATTTGCATATTGGCCAGCAGCCAGATGATAAGCCCCGCCGGCGCGGCCACCGACACCGCCCGGCCCAGCACGAACAGCGAGCGGTCCAGCATGGAGCGGACGATGACCTTCCCGATCTGCGGCCGCCGGTAAGGCGGCAGCTCCAGCTGGAAGGAAGAAGGAACGCCTTTTAAAAGCGTCTTGGACAGCAGCTTTGAAGTGGCAAGCGTCATGACGACGCCCAGTACCACCACCCCCGTTAATATCAGCGTGGCGTTAAGGCCGCCGGTTAGTCCCCCGGCCGCCGCAAAGAACATGGTGATGACGGCGATCAGCGTGGGAAAACGGCCGTTGCAGGGAACAAAGTTGTTGGTAAGGATGGCGATCAGCCGCTCCCGCGGGGAATCGATGATGCGGCAGCCGGTGACGCCGCAGGCATTGCAGCCAAAGCCCATGCACATGGTCAGCGCCTGCTTGCCGTGAGCCCCGGCCTTTGCAAAGAAATTGTCCAAATTGAATGCGATGCGGGGCAGATATCCCAAATCCTCCAGCAGGGTAAACAGCGGGAAGAAGATGGCCATGGGCGGCAGCATGACGGATACCACCCAGGCCAGGGTCTTGTACACGCCGTCCACCAGCAGGCCAATGAGCCAGGCAGGGAAGGACAGGCTGTTTAAAAGGCTGTTGAGCGGGGCGATCAGCGAGAAAAAGCCGTCGGCCAACAGGCCGGAGGGCACGTTGGCCCCCGTGATGGTGATCCAGAAGATGAGAAACAAAAGCAGGACCATGATGGGGATGCCGGTCAGGCGGGAGGTCAGGATTTTGTCGATCCTGCGGTCCCGGTCATGATACCGCCCGTCCTTTAGGACGACGGCTTCGCCGGCGATGCGCTCGCACAGGCGGACGGTGCTAACTGCAATCTCATCCCGGAGCATGGTTTGGGTGATGCCGCAGGAGTCAAGATATTCCGCTGCCTTGTTAAGCTGCTCCCGCACGGCGTCGTCTTGCAGCACATCAAAGCCCAGGTATTCCTTTAGCCCATACACCAGCGTTTCCTCGCCGTCCAACAAGCGCAGGGCAGCCCAGCGGCCTGGAATATTTTCGGGAAGAATGCGCGAAAGGGCCGGCGCAAGCATACGAGCGGCCTGCTCGATCTCCTCCCGGTAGGTTACGCGCAGGGGGGAGGCGGCATCAGACGCATGGGCCGCGTCATGCACCGCGTCCATCAGCTGTCCAAGCCCCTTGCCCTCCCTGGCGCTGGTCCCTACCACCGGGATGCCCAGCCGTTTGGAAAGCACGCCAATATCCACGGTGATTTTTTTCTTTTTGGCCTCGTCCATCAAATTGACGCACAGCACCGCCCTGCCGGTGATTTCCAGCACCTGGAGCACAAGGTTCAGGTTCCGTTCCAGCAACGTGGCGTCCGCCACGATGACCGTTACATCCGGCTCGCCAAAGCAGATGAAGTTTCTGGCGATCTCCTCCTCCTGGGAGTTGGCCATCAGCGAATAGGTGCCGGGCAGGTCTACCAGAAGATAGGGGCTGTCCTTGTGGCGGTATATGCCCTGGGCGTTTGAGACGGTCTTCCCGGGCCAGTTGCCTGTGTGCTGCCTAAGGCCCGTGAGGCCGTTGAATACCGTACTTTTTCCCACGTTGGGATTACCGGCCAGCGCGATGATTTTTTCGTTTGGCAGCAAATCTCTTGTATCCAGTCCATACCGGTTTCTTTGGCAGGGGCAGGAAAATGCATGCGAAAGGCCCATGGGCGCCTCCTTGTATTTTTATACAAATTTATGAAAAAGTCAGGATTCCCTGACCATAATGCCGGATGCGACGTCCGAGCGCAGGGCGATGACCGCGCCGCGGATCAGGTACGCCACAGGATTGCCGGAGGGGCTTTTGTACAGGGAAGCGATTTCGGTTCCCTCGATGACGCCCAGGTCCAGAATGCGCCGGCGCAGGGCGCCGTCAAATGCAAGGGACAGCACCTTTGCCTTTTTGCCTGTATGCAGCTGCATAAGCGATATGGCAGCCTCCATGGTTTTCACTCCTTGATGGTTTTTTCACGGGAAGGTTTTTCCCTAAGCCAACTATATGACCCGCGGGCAAAAGCGTGCGCACGCGTCGCCTAAACGGCGGATGGGCTGAATAGGATAGGACAACTGGAGGTGGGCGCGTGATAGAGGAAAGCGGCAGGGAATTTCATACTGTGCGCGGGTATGAGCTTTTGCAAAAAGGCAAGGACCGCCTGACCCCGGCCATGGAGGACTATCTGGAAATGGTTTACCGGCTGTGCATGGCGGGGCCCTACACCCGCATCGGCCGGCTGTCGGAGGCGCTGCACGTTCGCCCCTCCTCCGCGTCGAAAATGATCATGAAGCTTTGGGAAAAGGGGTTTGTGGAGTATGACAAGTACGAGATCATACTGCCGACCCAAAAAGGAAAAGATGCCGGCGCATACTTAATGCACAGGCATCAGACCATTGAACGGTTTTTGCACTTGATCGGCTCCAGGGATCTGCTGCTGGAAACGGAGCTGATCGAGCATGTGGTGGGCGTATCCACGGTGGAGCAGCTCAATACGCTTTTGCGTTTTTTTGATCAAAACGAACAGGCGCGCTTTGCCTATACCGAATTTCAGACGTTTGCAAAGGACGCAAGGGAGTGAAAGATTGTCCCTTGTCAGCCGCTGATGGAGGCCTGATTCTGCTCCTCCCTTTGGGGCTGCTTTTTCAGCATCACCTTTTCCACCCAGCCCTTTTTGTATTTGAGGGATACATAGCCGACAGCGGAAGTGAATATCGCGCCGGCGGCGTCGGTCAAAAGGTCCTGCATGGTGTCGGAAAGGGCCTCCCGGCCCGTGAGCGCCGCGCCGTCCTCCAACAGGAATTTTTGCATGTTCAGCCCCAGCATCCCATCCACAAAATACTCGTAAAATTCCCAGAATACGCCCAGTGCCATGGAAAAGCAAAAGGCAAAAACGGCGGTGAACAAGGGATTCAATATCAGGTGCACCCGGTCGGATTTGTTTAGCAGCCGCACGAAGGAAAACGCCAGCGCGCCCAGCATGCCCCCGGAAAAGCCGTGGAGGATCATGTCCCAGTGGGGGATGCGGTAATAAAAGCTCCGCACCTCGCCCAAATAGATGGCGGCGTATAAAAACAAAACGTACAGGATCATCATGCCCGAGGGGATCTCCACCCGCCACCTGCGCGCAAGCCACCCCGGCAGCAGCATGGCCAGCAGGCCCAGCAGGCATTGCACAGCCATCAGCGCGTAATCGCTTTTCAGCTTTTCATGCATAAGGCTGCCGGGCAGGGCGGGCGCCCTTGCCCACTGCACGGCAATATAGACCATGGATAACAGCAGGGAAAGGAAAACAAACCCGGATATGAATCTGTCAAGCCTGGAACGGGGTTTTGATTGCATGGCAACGCCTCCAGGTTACGGGAGGAGGCCTCCTTCCAAATATACCGGCCGTGCGGTCAGGCTTTTTTCACGATTTCCAGCAAAACCTCCACCATGGAATCCATGGCCTGCACGGGGATCAGCTCCCGCCGGCCGTGGAAATTGTAGCCGCCGGTGGAAAGGTTGGGGCAGGGCAGGCCCATATACGAAAGCCTGGCCCCGTCGGTGCCGCCGCGGATGGGCTGGATGATGGGGTTCACGCCGCAGCTGAGCATGGCTTCCTCCGCCTTTTTCACGATATGCATGTGATCCTTGAGCTTTTCCCGCATATTGAAATAACTGTCCTTGAGGGTAAGCGCCACCGTGCCGGGGCCGTACTTGTCGTTCAGGTATCCGGCAATCTTTTCAAACCGGGCCTTTTTGTACTGGAACTTTTCCATGTCATGATCGCGGATGATGTAATGGAGGGTACACAGCTCCTCCTCGCCGCGGATGCTGGTCAGGTGCTGGAAGCCCTCATACCCCTCCGTGCAGGCGGGAATCTCCTGGGGCGGCAGCATGGCGTTGAACTCCATGGCCAAAAGGCTGGCGTTGCGCATCTTGTTCTTCGCGCTGCCGGGATGGATGTTCACGCCGTAAATTTTCACCGTGGCCGAAGCGGCGTTGAAGTTTTCGTACTCGATCTCGCCCAGGGCGCCGCCATCCACCGTGTAGGCGTATTCCGCCCCGAAACCCTTCACGTCAAAGAGGTTGGCGCCCCGGCCGATCTCTTCATCCGGGGTAAAGCCGATCAAGACCTTTCCGTGGTCAGGCGCATCAGGCGAAAGCAGCCGCTCGCACAGCGTCAGTATCTCGGCCACACCGGCCTTGTCGTCGGCGCCAAGCAGGGTGTTGCCGTCGGTTACGATCAGGTCCAGGCCGATCAGTTCCGGTAAAAAGTCAAATTCCTTCTCACTGATGATCAGGCCGTTTTCAAGCGCGATGTCGCCGCCCTCGTAGGACAGGATAGCGGGCTTGATAGGCCCGCCGGGCACGGCGTTGGAGGTGTCCATGTGGGCGATGAAGCCGATGGCGGGCCGTGCGCCCTCGCCCTTTTGCGGGATGCTGCCGTACACATAGCCGTGCTCGTCCATACGGCTGTCGCCAATGCCCATGGCCAGCATTTCATCTACCAACAGCTGGCCCAGCACCTTTTGATTTGGGGTCGAGGGACAGGTTTCCACGGTTTCATTGCTGGTGGTGTCGATGGAAACATACTTCAAAAACCGTTCATACGCGCGCATGTTCATTGCTCCTTTTCATCAAGTAGGGGGATGATGTCATGAAGTGTCGGTACGCAGTGGTCCACAAATGGGTGCAGCTCCTGCGTGAATGGGATCAGGTCGGGCACCATGACGCAGGTCATTTGGGCGGCCCGCACGGACTTTACGCCGTTGATGGAATCCTCCACGCCGATGCAGCGGACGGGGTCCGCAAAAAGCCGCTTCGCCGCCAGAAGGTAGATGTCCGGGGCGGGCTTGCTTTTTTGAACCGTATCCCCGCAGACGACGGTATCAAAGGCGCCTGCAAGTCCCGCCATTTTCATGTAGCTTTCCACGATGGACTGGTTGTTGGAGGTGGCGACGGCGGTTTTGATGCCTTTTGACTTCAAAACGGCAAGCAGCTCCCGGATGCCGGGCTTTTCGGGGATGCCGTTTTCCGCCATGTCCTCATACATAAGGTCCGTCCAGCGGCCGATCATTTTTTCATAGGGGAATGCTTCTCCCAGAGCGCTGCGTAGTATTTCCCGGCCGGCAGCCATGCTGGAACCCATGGTACGCATTAAAAGCGCTTCGGTCACCGGATAGCCCACCTCCCGGCAGGCTTGCAACTGCTTTAAAAGCCCCAGGCGCTCGGTATCAAACAATACGCCGTCCATGTCGAAGATCACGGCTTCAATCATTCAGTATGGTTTCCTTTCCATAAAAGTGATGAGGAAAGCATCATTCGTAAGCTTGCCGCTTATGCGGACGAATGATATTCGCCCCTACACCGGAAAGCGCATATTGGCCTTTCTTCCGGTTCCCGTATGTTCCGCAAGTGCAGCTAACAAACAAATGGCAGCGTAGGGGCGGTTATCAACCGCCCGCCCTTGCCGCGACAAGGAATTGCGCATATGGGCGATTCATACCCCGCGCTTTGGCGATTCCCTTAACGTTCTTCCAATGCTTTTAGCGCGCAGGCGATGCCGTCCACCGCGGCGCTCATGATGCCGCCGGCGTAGCCCGCGCCTTCCCCTGCGGGGAAAATGCCCCGTATCTCCGACTGGCAGCCTTCATCCCGAAGGATGCGCACAGGGGAGGAGGAGCGGGTTTCCACGCCGGTCAAAAGCGCGTCGGGGTGGGCGAAGCCGCTTAGCTGCCTGTCCATCTGCAAAATGCCCGTCTTCATGTTCTCAATAATATAGCCGGGCAGGCAGGCGGCAAGGTCGCTGGGGGTCACCCCGGGCTGATAAGACGGGGTCACGCTGCCGATGCGCCTGGAACCGCGGCCCGCAAGAAAATCCTCTATCCGCTGTGCCGGGGCGATAAAGCCGCCGCCGCCCAGCTTAAAGGCCGCCTGTTCCAGCGCCCGCTGGTAATCATGGCCCGCCAGGGGGTGGCCGTCGCCAAAGTCCAGGAGATTTACGCCCACCAGCAGCGCGGAGTTGGCGTTTTCCCCGGCCCGGGCATGGTAGCTCATGCCGTTTACGCAGATGCCGCCCTGCCCGCTTGCCGCCGGGATCACCACGCCGCCGGGGCACATGCAAAAGGTGTATGCCCCGCGGCCGTCCCGGGTTTTCACGCTCAGCTTGTAGTCCGCCGCGCCCAAGGCCTTGTGGCCGGCGAACTTGCCGTACTGGGAGGCGTTGATCAGCTTTTGCGGATGCTCGATACGCGCGCCCACGGAAAAGGGTTTTTGCGCCATGGGCAGGCCGGCATGGTAGGCCATGCGGCAGGTATCCCTGGCGCTGTGGCCGATGGCCAGGATCAGCGTGCCGGTATCGATTTGCGAGGTTTCGCCGTTTTGTGTGATGGCGACGCCGCGCAGCTTTCCGTTTTCGATCAAAAGGCCGGCGAGCTTTGTTTCAAACAAAACCTCCCCGCCCAGGCGTTTTATTTCCTCCCGCAGGTTCTTTACCACGCCGCGCAATAAATCTGTGCCGATGTGGGCCTTTTGCTGGTAGAGTATCTCCTTCGGCGCGCCGAAGGCGGCAAGGTCTCTTAGCACATCGCCGCACAGCGGGTTTTTGATGCCGGTGGTCAGCTTTCCGTCGGAAAAAGCGCCCGCGCCGCCCTCGCCGTACAGTACGTTGCTTTCTTCGTTGAGCAGGCCCCGCTGCATCAGGGCGTCCACATCCCGGGCCCGTTCCTCCACAGCCTTGCCGCGCTCCACAAGGATCGGGCTTGCCCCGGCCCTGGCCAGCGTCAGCGCGGCGAACAGCCCGGCCGGCCCCGCGCCGGCCACCACCGGGCGGCGATGGAAAGCGGCCTTGGGCAAGGGCTTTGGCGGTTTGCCTTCTTCTACTTTCATCGCCGTACCAAAGCGCAGGCGGCCCAGCACCGCGTCCTCCTGCTGTAGGGAAACATCCACGCTGTACACAAAATGCACGTCGCCCTTATCCCTGGCGTCTACGCTCTTTTTGACAATGCGCAGGGCGGAGATATCGGAAAGCGGCATACTCAGCTTTTTCGCGGCCAAAATGCGCAGCTCCTTTTCACCGGCGTCCAGGGGCAAAGGCAGGCCTGATAAGCGCAGCATGGGCTTCCTCCTTCATGATCTTCCTTATTGTACCACGAAGGGTGAGGAAAGAAAACAACTCGAAAAAATGGAAAGCCATTTTTTCGAGCTTGCAGGATTCATTTATGTGGTTCTTTTTGTTGACTCCGGGCGGAGGATCGCTTTCACTTACCCGATGGGCACACGGTATTCAAACGTATGCCAGATGCCGAAATTGTCCCGGACGATCAGGCCTCTTTGCCCGCCGGCGGCGCTGTCCATGAAATAGGCATACGCGGAACCTTGGGTAAACTGGCAGGAAAAGTCGCCGGTGAATGTGACGGCGGCGGCGTCAAAACGCAGCTCCGTTGCGGACACCAGCGTGGCTATGGTTGTCGCTGTGGAGGTGCCATAGGTGGTATCGCCGAATATCTGGGCGCCGCTCTCGCCCCTAAGCAGCGCGATGTTCCTGTTGGCCGCCGCCAGGCTCTGCTCGCAGGTGCATGATGGCGGCATTGCGCTCGGAATGCAGATTTGCTGCCCTACCCGCAGGTTGTCGGCCGAAATGCCCGGGTTTGCGTCCAGAATACTCTGGGTGGTGACGCCAAAGCGCTGCGCCAGGCTGAAGAGCGAATCGCCGATCAGTATGGTATAGGAAAAGGTGTTCGCGGGGCAGACCCCCGGGGCGGTGGCGTTGGGAATGCAAATGATCTGCGCGACCCGCAAATCACCCGGCAGGATGCTTGGGTTCAGGTCCAAAATGCTTTGGGTGGTGACGCCAAACCGCTGCGCCAGCAGGAAAAGCGTATCGCCTGCCTGGATGGTGTAGGAAAAGCTGTTGGGCGGACAGACGGGCGGGCCGGGGTTGACGGGAATGCAAATAACCTGCCCAACCCGCAGGTTATTGGGGAAGATGCCGGGGTTTGCGTCCAGTATGCTTTGTATGCTGACAAGGAACCGCCTGGAAAGGGTAAATAATGTATCTCTTGGCTGGATGGTATAGGCCGTCTGCCCATTGGGGCAGGTTGTGATCGTTCCGGGATCGCTCATGAAGATCTCCTTCCTATATTTGGTTCGCGGCACGATTCATGGTATGAAAATAACAAATCAGGCGTTCCGTAAGCGCATTGGTAAAACAAGCCAAAGAAAACCTTTCGCTTTCCTTGCTGTGACGGTATAATAAAATGGGAAGAGGTGGACGTGTTGATATGAAAACGTTGCTGGTGGTGGGCGGCGGAGCGGCCGGGCTTGCGGCGGCGATCTGCGCCGCGCGAAAGGGCGCGAAGGTGACCGTGCTGGAAAAAATGGACCGGGTGGGCAAAAAAATACTGGCCACCGGCAACGGCCGCTGCAATGTGATGAACGCGGGGACGCCTAGGTATCACGGTGATACGGCCTTTGCCAAAGAAGTGCTGGAACGGACGGGTGCAAAAAAAGTGGCCGCCTTTTTTGAAAGCCTGGGCCTTGCGCTCCGGGAAGAGGAGGAGGGCCGGGTCTACCCTGCCAGCGGACTTTCGTCTTCGGTATTGGATGTGCTGCGCCTGGGCTGCGCCCGGCATCAGGTGGAAACGGTCTGCGGCGCGCCCGTCACACGGCTGGAAAGGCTTAAAGATGGATGGGCGGCGTATGCGCAGGGGTCGCGGTATGCGGCCGATGCCATGATTGTTACCGGCGGCGGCAAGGCCGCGCCGAAGCTGGGCAGCGACGGCAGCGCCTACGCGCTATTGCAGGCCCAGGGGCACAGGCTGATTGCGCCAAAGCCCGCCATCACGCAGTTAAAGACGGAGCTGGAGCCCATACGCGGCCTTTCCGGCATACGGGCAAAGGCTGAAATTGCTTTGGAAAAAGGCGGCCGGGAGCTGGCTCTGGAGCAAGGCGAGATATTGTTTACCGAATACGGGGTAAGCGGCGTGGCGGCCATGCAGCTTTCCCGGGACGCCGCCGGCGGCGTATTGCATGTAAGCCTTGCGCCGGCCATGAATCTGGAAAAGGATGCGTTGCCCGCGTATTTTCAGGATCGGGCGAAGCTTTTTTGCGATGCCCCGCTGGAGCAGTTCTTTCTGGGGCTTGTCCACGCGCGCCTTGGCATGGCGGTTTTGAAGCGCGCCGGCATCGGGCCCCTCAGCCGCCCCTGCGCCTCCCTGACCCAAGCGGAGCTGTCCGCCCTGTGCCGCGCCGTATCGGATTTTACGCTGGCCGTTACCGGCGTACAGGGCTTTGACAGCGCCCAGGCGACGGCCGGGGGCATCGACACCCGTGATTTTGATCCTGAGACCATGGCCTCCCGCCTGCATGAAGGCTTGTATGCCGCCGGGGAGGTATTGAATGTGGACGGCGACTGCGGCGGTTACAACCTGCTTTTCGCCTGGGCCAGCGGCATGCTGGCCGGGACGAGCGCAGCTAAGGAGGAACAAGGATGAGCGCATTGTCAAACAGCGTGCATACGGGCTTGTTTGTGGAAGATATCCCCAAGATGGTGGCCTTTTACCGGGACATCCTGGGCTTTGAAACGGACTGGACGGAAGGGCCCTTTGCCGGCTTCAAGGTGAGGGACGGCGGATTGTTCATGTTTGACCGGAAGCTGTTTGCCCAGTCTATGAATCAGCCATACCAGCCGCCGCGTGGGCTGAACCAGACCATGGAGATCGGCATCGGCGTTCCCACAAAAGAGGATGTGGACAGCGAATACAGGCGGCTTACCGCCCTTGGCGTTCAGTCGCTGACGGGGGAGCCGGTGACCCAGCCCTGGGGCCAGCGGAATTTCTGGATTTCCGACCCGGAAGGGAACTTTATCGAAATCGCCTGCTGACGCGGCAGGGATGGCAGCCATCCATATACAACGATGAATGATACGGGAAGCGGGGGGTTTTTGTGAAAACATCGCTGCTGATTGGGACCTATACTTCCGGAGGGAATTCGAAGGGAATCTATGAAGCGGATTTTGACTCGGATACCGGCGCCATCTGCAATGTGCGGCTTGCGATAGCCCAGCAGGACCCGTCGTATCTGGCGCTGTCAGCGGATGGAAACCGGCTGTATGCCGTCATGGAAACGCCGTGCGACGGCCGGGTGTTCAGCTATCGCCGGACGATAAATGGCTGGGAGCAGACCGGCAGCCAGCCCTCCATGGGTGAGGCGCCCTGCCACCTGCTGCCGGATGAGGAAAACAGCATGCTGGCCGTGGCGAACTATATGGATGGCGTGGTCAGCTTCTATCCCCTTTCGGAGGACGGCGCGCTTACCCAGCTGCCGCAGGCCGTCGCGCTGGATGGACACGGCCCGCACCCAAGGCAGGAATGCGCCCATGCCCACCAGTGCGTAAAGCATGGGGAAAGCATTTGGGTCAGCGACCTGGGCACGGACACGGTTCGTGTCTTTGAACGTGATGGGAATGGAAGGTATGCGCAAAAGGCCCCTCTCCTTTCAACACAGCCCGGCGCGGGGCCCCGGCACCTTGTTATAACGGCGGACGGGCAAATGCTGTACCTGTTGTGCGAGCTGCAAAATATCATATGCGCTTACCGCAAAACGGGGGATGGGTACAAAGAAGCAGGCAGGTTTGAATACCTGCCGGAGGGCACAAACGGCGCGGCCGCGGCGGCGGTGCGCTTAAGCGATGACGAACGGTTTTTGTTCGCCTCCAGCCGTTTGGGGTTTAACGGCGTGGCGCTGTTTGAGCTGGACCCGTTGACGCGGCTGCCGAACCTTTGCGGCATTTTTCCAACTGGCGCGTGCCCCAGGGATATCCTGCCCGCGGGCGATTATTTGCTGTGCGCCTGTCAGGAGGCGAACCTTGTGCAGGTGATGCGGCTGGATAGAGGCAAAAAGCAGCTGGTATTGCTCGGCGAAGCGAAAGTGCCCAAGCCGGTTTGTCTGATAGGCATGGGCTGATACTAATTCCAAACATTATTTCGTCGTTGCGGCAGTACTTTTCGCGCAGGGCTGCGTCGTTCTCCGCTCAACGTAGCGCTGCTACGTCTCGCTCCGACCCCTTGCCCTGCATCGAAAATTCCTCGCCGCTTTGGACGAAATAATGTTTTCCACTAGTATGAAAAGCAAGCTATCCGCTTTCTTGCCCGGCGCTTTCCATCTGTTTTTATTCCGAAAAAGGGGCTGTCGTGCTAAGCGCATCATTGCATGAATATTCAAGAAGATGGTGTCCGAAGGCTTCCAAAGGTTCCGAAGCCCTGCCGCCGCCTGCGGCGGAAAAAGGCAGGGCACAGGAAGCCGGCGAAAAGGAGCAGTGCAAGCGAAAGCGCAGCAATGCGACTATTGAGCAGGCCGGACCGATCGGAAAGCCCTTTGGTCGCGTCCGAAGACGCGATATCCTTCTTCTTGAATAACATGATGCAAATGCAGCTTTAGCACGCAGCCCCTTTTTGACTGTGCCATATCAATGGATGAAGGCCACGCCTTACTCCTTCGCCAGCAGCCGGTCGGCGTAACCGGCCATGGCCAGCCCCGTGTAGGGCCCCACGAGGGTGACGGAGATGGTGATGATCCCGTTATAGAACAGCCACAGGCTGCTGGCCCTGGCGGCATCGTGGGTGATCATGGGACCTGTCAGCGAAATCAGGCAGACGGCAAGCAGCGCAACCATCCATACCGACGCGAGGTAGGTTCCGGCGGTGCGCCAGCTTTTGCCGCGGACAGCCTCAAACGACGCTTTTGCAAGCGTGCGCAGCTTTTCTTCAGGCCTTGTGACGAAAAGGTAGGGGAACAGAAACAGCTTGAGCAAAAGCCAGAGCCACGCCAAAATGCCAAAGACGAGCAGCGGTACGGCCAGGAATACCTGGCCCAGTGTATTGATTTGGGGAATGTTCACGGAAATCAAAAAGGTGATCCAAAATGTCGGCGCCTGCCAAATCAACGCGGCGGCCAGCGCTTTTTTCAGTGTCCGCAGGCTTGCAAAATCCGCCAGCAGCATCGAAAGCCGCACCGGCCCGCCCCGCATTACGCTCAGCAGCACGCGGCTTAGCCCCAGCACCATGACGGGTGTCGTGAAAATGTTGAACAAAAGGTTCAAAACGGTATCCACAGCCGGGCTTTTGATCAGATAAATGCCTGCGAACAGGCGCAGGAAAATGAGAAAAGCATTCATCAGGTAGATAGACCACAGCAGATCCCTATGCTGCCAGAACTTACGCAGGGCGTGTCCAAACAGGTGAAGCGGTACCGTCACTGCACTCTCACTTCCGTTCATATCCTTTCCTCCCTATTTATAGTGTAACGCATTTTTCTTTCCACGTCTACCGTATATTTACAATTTTCGACTGTATTTTCCGCCGCACACATCGCCTCTGCCGGAATAGGATGGAGCAGGATGCCTAAGGAGGAAAACCATATGCGCGTGTGCATCGTGGGCGGGGATGACCGCCTTCGTCTTTTGGCGGACCTGTTTGCAAAAAGAGGTTATGAAACCGATACATGGGGCCAGGGCGATTTCGATGCGCCCCGGGCGCTGACGCGCGCCCAGGCAGTCGTGCTGCCTTTTCCCCGGGCCAGCCGGGATGGGTTTATTCCGGCAGCCAAAGCAAAGAGGCCCATCCCCGCGGCGGAGGTGGCCTCGCTCATCGGCCAAGGCGTATTTGTGATGACAGGCCAGTTGGATGAGGACTTGAGCCGCACCGCCCGGCAAAAGGAATGGCAGCTGATACTGCCCGGCGAGGACCCGGCCTATGAGGAATCCAACGCCATGCCCTCGGCGGAAGGCGCTATCTACGCCGCCATGCAAAAGGCCAACCATACCATCTGCGGTTCCGCGTGCCTTGTTATCGGCCCCGGCCGCATCGGCAAGGAGCTGGCCCGGATGCTGAGGGGCATTGGCGCGAAGGTGTTCATGGCCGCCCGGCGGGAGGAAGGGCTGAATTGGGCGAAAGACGCGGGCTGCATACCCGTGCCCATGGAGGCTCTGCCCATCGCGGCCATGGAGGCGGATATTCTGTTCAACACCGCGCCGGCCCCGGTGGCAGGCGAAAATGTGATGGCCGCGCTGCCAAGCCACGCCCTGGCCATTGACCTGGCCAGCGCTCCCTTCGGCATCGATCTGGACGCCGCCGCGCGCCACGGAATCAACGCCTGGCGGGAGGGCGGCATACCCGGCCGGTACGCGCCGCTGACCGCGGCCCGGCTGTTGTTTGACTATTTTGAAAGCCGCATAAGGAGGGTTTAATGTGAACAGCACCCGCGTAGGCTTTGCCTTAACGGGCTCCTTTTGTACATTCGAAAAAGTGTTTGAGCAGATGCAGGAACTGGTGAACAGGGGATACGATGTGATCCCCATCCTGTCCTACAACGCGGGCCATGAGGAGAACCGTTTCTTCACCCAGGCGCAAATTCATCAAAAGCTGGAAGAAATCACGGGGAAAAAGCCCCTGGAAACGCTGCACGAGGTGGAGCCCATCGGCCCCAAGAAGATGACGGACGTATACGTCATCGCCCCGGCCACCGGCAACACGCTGGGCAAGATGGCCAACTGCATCTATGACACGCCGGTGCTGCTGGGCGCGAAATCCCATTTGCGCAACGGCCGGCCGGTGGTGATCGCCGTATCCACCAACGATGGGCTGTCCATGAGCGCGGCCAACATCGGCCGGCTGCTTTCCATGAGCAACCTGTATTTCGTGCCCTACGGGCAGGACGACCCCTACAACAAGCCCCGCTCGCTGGTGGCGCACTTTGACAAGATTCCGCAAACCATTGCCTCCGCCCTGGCCGGCGTGCAGATTCAGCCGATGCTGCTGATGCCGGAGGAAGAGAACGGCGTCAAGCATTAAAAATGCCTGCAGCGAGCCGCATATATCATGAGCCTAAAAAGGATGCATGCGACCATCGCTTATTGATTAGACACCGGCTCCAAAACAAGGGCAGCCATGGGGAGAAACTTTCCCCACGGCTGCCCTTGTTGTTATGATCTGCACCAGTCAGCCGGCATTACTTCAGCTCGATGGCGCTTTCCAGCTCGCCCTGGGCCTGATCCAGCAGCTCCTGGGCGGTTAGGGCCGTGGATTCCAAACCGGACAATAAGGGGTTCAAAATTTCCACGGCATAGCTGAACTCCTCCAGGGCGGGCGGGGTCACGGCGAAGTCCATGGAGTCCAGAACGGCCTTCTTGTTATTGGGCGGGGTCACTTTCAGGTATTCGGCCATCAGCGCCTCATCGGCCACAACGGGCAGCTCCCACTGGCTGGCAAGGCGCAGCTTGACGATGTCCGGATCGGAGCCCATGGCGTTTAAGAACCTAAAGGCGGCTTCCTGCTTTTTCGCATCGGCGTTGCGGGAGATGCAGCCCACGTTGGCAAAGAAGAACGTGGCCTTTTGCCCGGCGCCGGGTTCTACCGCGATGTCCCAGTCAAAGCCGGTGGCGCGCTGGGCGATGGAGGCAAAATTCCAGATGCCGCAGCGGAGGATGCCCAGCTTGCCTTCAATGAACAGGTCTACGTTGCCGCGGCCGGCCAATTGCTCCTGAGAAGGCATGACCTTGTGCACGCGGACGCGGTCCACCATGTATTGCAAGGCCTGCACGTTTTCGGGGCTGTTGAGGGTGAAGGTCTTGCCGTCTTCGCTGAGCATGCTGCCGCCGAAGGCGCGGATGGTCTTGTAAAACTCCCAGTACTGAATCTCCTGGAACATGCCGTAGGTGTCTTCGATCCCCAGGGCCTGGATGGCCTGGGCGGCCTTCAATTCGTCTTCCACGGTCCAGCCGTCGGTGGGATAGGCGATGCCGGCCTTGTCAAAGAGCGTCTTGTTGTACAGCTCCACGGTGGTGGAGTAGCTCATGGGGATGGCGTAGAGCTTGCCGTCCTTGCTGCAGGCGTTCAAAACGCCCTCGCTGTACAGGCTCTTGTCGGCGCCGGTCAATTCAAACAGGCCGCCCACTTCCTGCACGGCGTCGCGCACGATAAAGGCCAGAAAGTTTTCCATGTTCAGTTCAAAGCAGTCGGGCGCGTTGTTGGCGGCAATCTGCGTGGCCAGTTGTGTAAAGTGCTCGCCGTAGCCCACGGCGCGGGCGTCGATCTTGATGTCCGGGTTCTTTTGCTCAAAGATGGCGATCATTTCACGCAGGGTCGCTTCCTGCGCTTCGCCGGCGGAGAAATGGGCGTAGGTGATGGTAATGGGCTCCGCGGCGGCATTAAGGGGGGCGACGCCCACCAGCAGCGCCAATACCGCAAGCAGGGACAGAAGTTTCCTCATGGCAGTTTCCTCCGTTTCATTTTTATCTGAAGGGCGGTACGCCCGCCCAACAAATCCATTATTTCAGGCCGCCGATGGCGATGCCCCTATCGACATACTTCTGGCAGAACATATACACGATCAGAATCGGGATTACGGACAGCACGGCGCCCGCCATTTGAATGTGCTCATTGCCGCCGTACATGCTGGCCATGGTGCCCAGCACTACCTGCAGCGTTTGCTTTTGCGGGCTTTGCAGCACGATCAGCGGCCACAGGTAGCTGTTCCACTGGCCCATGAAGTTAAGTAAGATCAGCGTGGCCACCGTGGGCTTGACCATGGGCAGCACGATTTTGTAGAAGATTTTGTACAGCGGCGCGCCGTCGATGAAGGCGGATTCCAGGTATGCGTCGTTTAAGCCCATCATGCTTTGTCTTAGCATAAACACCGAGAAGGCGCTGAAGATGGAGGGCAGAATCAGCCCCGTAAAGCTGTCCAGTAATCCCAGATAGCTTAGTATGATGTAGTTGGGCACCATGGTCACGGTGCCGGGGATCATCATCGTCGCCAGGAACAGGCCGAAAATGCGCTGCCGGCCGCGGAAGGGAACCTTGGCAAAGATGAAGGCGGCCATGGCCGCCGATAAAACGCTGACCAGCGTACCCATGGCGGATAGGAAGAAGCTGTTGAACACGGCCCTGGGGAAGGAAAAATTGGTCATGGAAAAGACGCGGTTATACCCTTCCACCGTGGGATGCGCAGGGATCCAGCGGATGGGCACGGTCATAATGCCCTCGTGGCTTTTGAGCGAGGTGGAGATCATCCACAAAAAGGGCATCACCACGAACGCCGCCAGCAGCGTGATGGCTAGGTAAAAAAGGGTTTGGCCGGCCGCGCGCCGCAAGGCCGGCCGCCTGCGCTGACGGATGATGGCCGGGGACGCTTGCTCATGTATCATAATTGACCCACCTTTTCTGCAGCCAGAACTGCAACAGCGTGAACAGCATGATCAGCACAAACATAACCCAGGAGAAGGCCGACGCCATGCCCATTTTGTACATGCGGAAGGCGTAGCGGTAAATGCGCTCCATGAAGATGGTGGTCGCCCCGGCCGGGCCGCCGCCGGTCATGATGAATACGGAATCGAATACCTGCAGGGAGCCGATGATGATCATGACCACCAGCAAAAACAGCGTCGGGGAAATCAAGGGCAGGATAATGGACCATAGCTTGCGGAAGAAGCCCGCACCGTCCAGGTCGGCGGCTTCGTAGTAGGTTTTGTCGATGGCTTTCAGCGCCGCCAGCAGGATAAGGGCAAAATACCCGCAATCCTTCCACACCGCGGCGATCACAATGCCCGGCATGGCCCAGTTCTTGTCATTGAGCCAGCTGGGGCCGTCAATGCCGATCAAACCCAGCAGTTGGTTGAACGCGCCGAACTGCCCGTTCAAAAACCAGCGCCACACCGCCGCCGCGGCCACCCAGGAGGTGATGACCGGGGTGTAGAAGATGATGCGGTACGCGGCCTTGCCCCGGAAGTCGCGGTTTAGAAGCAGCGCCTGAAACAGAGAGACGATGAGCACCAGCGGCACGTAGAGCACCACGTAGGTCAGGGTATGCAGCCCTGTTTCATACAGCTCCCGCCCCGTCAGCACCCTGATAAAGTTGCGCAGGCCCACAAACTGGATGCTGCTCATGGGTTTTAAAAGGTCGTAATCCAGCAGGCTGTAGGCGATGGAGGCCAGCATGGGGATCAGGCAGAACACGAACAGCCCGATCAGGGACGGCGCGAGAAACAGCGCCACCGTTGCCCGTTTTTCCCGCCGGTTGGATAAATACAAGCAGATCACCTCCCCTTAGGATATCTCCCGAATCTCCGATTCGCCCGATTCGTACACCGAAACCTTGTACCGCTTTCCACGGACCTGCACCGCAAAATGCATCGCGCGGATGGAGGGCGGCAGATGGGGCGCAGCCGTTACCGTGCCGTTATCATGTGCGGCAAGCCCCGCCGCGCCGAACACCAGCGCCTGCCAGGCCGCGCCCAGCGCCGCCATGTGTATGCCCTCGTGGCCCGTGTTTTCCATCACGTCGTACAAGTCCAGATAAATCCCCTTATGCAGGTACGCCTCCGCCTTATCAAAAAGGCCAAGCTGCAGCGCCAGCTGCGCATGCACGCCAAAGCTCAAGGTGGAATCGTGCAGGGTAATGGGCTCGTAGTAATCAAACACATTCCGCTTCTGCCGCTGCGTAAAGTTAGTGGGGAACAGGTTCATCAAAAGCACCAGGTCCGCCTGCTTGAGCACTTTATAGCGCTGCATCCGGTCGAAGCACACCTGCTTGTAGGCGGGCCGGTCGTTATCCCTTGGGAAGGGATACGGTTCCAGCCGGTCCAACAGTTCATCCTGCAAGTAAAGCTCGCGGCTTTCATCGTAAAGAATCGTGATGTTCTCCCGCACATGGGCCATCTTTTCCCGTTCGCCGGGGTCAAGCTCGCAATGATCCAGCGCCAGGGCGATGTTGTTGCGGGCCATGTAGTTGGTGTAGGTGTTGTTCACCGCCGCGCCGCAATATTCATCGGGGCCCTTGACAAAAAAGGAGCTGTACCGGCCTGTGGCTTCCTCAAAGGCGAAGCGGCTGAGCCAATAGCGGGCCGTCTCGCGCCATACGTTTGCTGCGTGCTCCTTTACAAACGTCCCGTCTCCGGTAACCGATACATACCGCTGCATGGCGTAGGCCACGTCGGCGGTGATGTGGGTTTCGCAAAAGCCGATGTCCCAGCTTTCGCACTGCTCCCGGCCGGTATCCGAGCACATCCAGGGATAGCGCGCGCCGCCGAGGTTCTGCCTGGCGGCCAGGGCCTGGGCGTCATCGAGCTTGTCGGCCCGGTAGAGCATCAGGTTCTTTGCAGCTTCCGGCCGCGTAAACAGGTAGAAGGGAAAGAGAAAAATCTCCGTATCCCAGAAGGTATTGCCCTTGTAGCGCCCGTGGGTCAGGCCCCTGGCGCCGATGGAGGCGGTGCGGTCGTCGGCTGCGTTATTGCAAAGCATTTGGTAGATGTTGTAGCGCACCGCGCCCTGCAGCGCATCCTCCGCGTCCAGTTGGATGTCGCAATCCGCCCATAGCGCCTCCCACTGAAGCTCGTGAGCTGCCCAGGGGTCTGATTCTTTTGAATGGGACGCTTCGCCCTTCACCAACACCCGCACCCGCTTTTCCACGGTCCAGGCTTCGCCCTTTAAAAGCGTGCGCATAAGCCTGGTGCCTGACTTTCCTCCGGCGATTTGGGTGGTGCTTTTTGCAGGCAGGCTGCTGATAAGCTCCCACGCCATCGTGACCGGATGGCCGCTGGGGACGGTATGCATATCAAGCCCGTCTTCCCGCAGCGCGTCCACTTCCAGCAGCTTTATTAAATCAGTCGATTTGATCATTTGGTCGTCGTGGACGGGCAGGTTCCTGACGGCGGCATCCGCGATGGCTTCCACCGTGAACAGCCCGGCTTGCTTTGCCGTGACGGTTATCTGCTGTAAAATGAGCTGGCTGTCCGCCATGCTCACAGCCCGGTCAAACGCAATGCTGGCCCTTTCATTTTCCCAGGCCTGGCGAAGCACGCCCCGGCGCATGTCAAGGGTCTGGCGGATTTCATGGGGCGCATCGCCTACCATGCACAGGGTCAGAACATCGGGCAGCTGTACCATGTCCGTAATCCCGGGCTTGATGAAGTCGAACAGCCCGGCCCGGAAGATCCCGTGCGCCTCAGGCGATTTCTTTTCCTCATATCCGCCGAAGCCCCGGACACCCAGTGTCCCGTTGCCGGTGAAGAATATGCTTTGGCAAAAATCATCCGCCGGCGACATTATGGATATTGCCCACGGCTCAATGCGGACCTTCGCCAAGCGCATCTCTCCTTTCGAATACAGGAATCATGTCAAGCGGGCAATGAACGTATATATCCCGCGCCCCGTCGTACGTCTCGCCTGTAAAATAGTGCCGCCATATGCCGCTGGGCAGGTATACGCTTCTCCCCGGTGCGCCCTCGTTTACAATGGGGGCGATGAGGTAACGCCGGCCCAGCATATATTCATCATCCACGGCAAAGGCCCGCTTATCATCGGGAAAGTCCAGGCACAAATGCGCCATCATGGGCCGGTTATGCTTTGCGCAATACTGCGCTTCCTCCCACAGATAGGGGCGCAGGCGTTCCCGCAGCCGGGCGTATTCGCAGGCAATGGTGACGACGCGGTCATCGCCCAGCTTTTCGGCCAGGTTCCAGGGGCTGCGGTCATTGATGTAATCCTTTTGATACGTGCCGTAAAACTGGCCGTTCCTGGGCTCGGCATGCCACTGCATGACCGGGCTGAAGCAGGCCATGGCCGTGGCCCGCAAATACAGCTGGGCGCCGGGCAGTTCGCCGGCGAAGCCGCCGATATCAAAACCCCAGAACAGCACCCCGGAAAGGCCCGCGGTGATCCCCGCACGAAGCTGGCCTAATAGCTCACTCCATTCGCTTAACTGGTCCCCCGCCCAGTGGATGGGCTGGGTTTGAGCCCCCACATAGCCCGCGCGGCTGAATACAACGCCGTTTATGCCGTTTTTCCGAAGAAAATCATGGTACGCGCCGATGTACTGCCCGGGATACAGGTTGTGGGCCGCCAGGCCGGTGCTGCCGTCATAGAGCTTCGCGCCTTTTTCAAACAGAAACTCGCCGCCGTCGGTTTTGAAGCCCTCCACGCCCATGTCTAAAAGATGCTTGCGCTTATCAAACCACCAGCGTTTGGCTTCCGGGTTCGTAAAGTCCGGCAGCATGCTGTTGTGGAACCAGTTTTCGGTGATCCGATAGGGGCTGCCGTCGGCGCTTTTGATCACGTATCCTTTTTCGGTTGCTTCCCGGATGTCATTTGTAAGCGCCTCTCCCGGCGCGCCGTCCCACTCATGCTTGATGACGGGAATTTGCCAAAGTACCAGGTGCAAGCCATTTTCCCGAAGCTTGGCGACCATGGCGGCGGGGTCTTTCCAGTGGCTTGTGTCATTCCACCGATAGAAGGTCCGTTCGTCGCTCCAGGCCTCCAGCACCATCACGCTGGCCGGATAACCAAAACGTTTAAGTGCCGATAGTTGAGCCTCCACTTCCGCGTCACTGTTCCAGCCGTTGGCGCTGATCCACACGCCAAAGGCCCACTCCGGCGGCAGCACCGGCTGTCCGGTAGCCGTGATGTATTGGGAGAGCACCTGTGACGGCGCGCCAAAGAAGAGCACATCCCTGGTAAGCCTTGCGCCCTCTGTCTCCTGGGTGATGGTCGTAAGGTTTCCAAACTGCATCGCGGCAGGAATGGCGGTATCCCTATACCACCCCAGCCCCTTTTCCGTAAAGAAGAAGGGCATGGGCAAATACGATTGCTCCCCCTGGCGGGTGAACTTCTCCACCACCCGGCCGTTGGAAAAGCGGTTCTTCTGATTGACGGCGTCGAAGCGCTCCCCGGTGCCCAGCACATAATCACAGATCAGGGCAATATGGGTTTGTATCCTGGCAATGCTGCCATCGGCGCGGCGGTACAGCGTCAGCCCGTGTCCCTCGCATACAACTCCACTGAATCGTTTCAGTTTCCAAATTTTTTCGGACTCCGAGACCTCCCACAAAAAACCTTCCGGCAATGCCATGGTTTCAAAAGCACTGGCGGCGCCGGATGCCTTGCCCTGTTCAGTCACGATTTCCAGTGTTTCCCCGCCTGCAAAGGTCACGGTCAGATCCTCGCCGTAGCGCAAACACACCCTTTGGCCGTCACGGTATACCGCCGAAAAAACGGTATGCTCTTCCTTCATCAGCACGTCAAAGGAGAACCAGATAGTCTCCTGCGCATCGGTGAAAAAACGGTAGCGCACCGTTTCAGGCCTTGTAAATGCGCCCAGGTCAAATTGAAAGCGGCGGCCGCCCAGGGCTTTTCCCGAAAGGGTCACGGTTTCCCCGCCTGCACATACCAGCAGCGAAGGCGTCAAATCGCTGCCATCCACCCGGCAAATGACGGATACCGCTTCACCAATCACGGGCAGCTCCGGCGTGCGCGAAAAGCCGTTTGTCTCAAACGGAGTCAGGCTTTCCCCCAGATGCTTAATCATTTCCAGCGCCCCTTTATTAACTCATTATTGCTAAATCGACCGCACCGATTCGCGCTCGACGAGCCGTATGGGCAGAATCCGCTCCTGCTTGCCCTCGGCGCCCTGGGCCGAATCCAGGATCATGCGCACGGCGCACTTTCCCTTTTCGGCGATGTCCTGATGCACGGTGGTCAGCGAAGGGTCGCACATGCGCGAAAGGCTCACATCGTCAAAGCCCACCACGGATACATCCTTGGGCACCTTCAGCCCGGCCTTTTTAAGCCCTTTCACCAGCCCCACGCCCAGGATATCGGCCGTCACAAAGGCCGCCGTTTCGCCGTTGCCCCTTTGCGCAAGCTGCTCCGCCGCGGCCATGCCGAATTCAAATTCCACGGTCCCCAGGTACAGGTGCTTTTCCTCCGCCGCAAGGCCGGCTTGCTCCAATGCCTCCACATAGCCCAGGTACCGCTTGTAATTGACGCCCTGGCCGCTGATATCGCCGGAAACAAAGGCGATTTTTTTGTGACCCCGCTCGATCAGATACCGTGTCACCATGCGGCCGCCGGCGCGGTCGTCGATGCCGATGGTGTGAAACACCGGATCGTTGACATAGGTATCGATCAATACCACCGGCACGGACAATTGGTGCAGCTCATCCAGGCTCTTGGTGGGATAGGAGCCGACGATGATGATGCCGTCCACCCCGCGGTTGCGGGCGATGTTCATGTAGCTTTGGTTGGTTTCGGGGCCGGACAGCAGCAAGTGGTATCCCTGCCGCCGGGCCGTATACTCAATGGCGGACAGCAGCTCGCCATAGAATGGATTGCCGAACATCATTTCCTTGCCGGGCTCGGTTTGGGGGATTACCACGCCGATCAGGTTGGTTTTTTTGCTGGAAAGGCTGCGGGCGTTGAGATTGGGCACATAATTGAGCCTTTGGACCGCCTGAAAAACGCGCTCGCTTGTTTCGGCGCTGATGGTCTCGGTGGATTTCCGGTTCAGCACATAGCTGACGGTGGCCGGCGAAACGCCCGCTTCCTTCGCCACATCCTTGATATTTACGCGTCTCATGCAGTCACATCATTTCGATCACTTAAACGTTTCAATAAAATAGTAACACTCCTTAAGTGAAATGTCAACCCCTTTGCGCAAAAACCCGGAAAAGTGCCCGTATCCCCTTTTGGGCGCGCTGTGGTATGATATACCAAAGGGGGCGCTATGATGGACAGGCCCGAACAGCGTCTTGATCCGGATGAAATCGTCAATCAGCCGCAAAAAAGCCCGGGCAGGCTGAAAATCTACTTCGGCTACGCGGCGGGCGCGGGCAAAACCTACGCCATGCTGGACGATGCCCGGCAGCAGCATAAAGCGGGTGTGGACGTATTGGTGGGGTACCTTGCGCCCCATACCCGGCCCGAGACCATGCAGCTCATGCATGGTTTGCCGGTGCTTGCTCCCCAAACAGTGGTAAACAAAGGCATAACGTTCAAGGAGTTCGATCTGGACGCGGCGCTTGTCCGCAAGCCGGCCTTGATCCTGATCGATGAGCTGGCCCACGCAAACGCCCCGGGGCAGCGCAACCAAAAGCGCTATCAAGACATAGAGGAGCTTTTAAACGCCGGCATCGACGTATATACCACCCTCAACGTGCAGCATATGGAAAGCCTCAACGATGTGGTGCGGGATATCACCAAGGCGGATGTGAAGGAAACGGTGCCCGATTCCATCTTCGACCAGGCGGATCAAATACAGCTCATCGACATCGGGCCGGATGAGCTGCTGCGGCGGATGGAGGAAGGCAAGGGCCTGCATCCCGACCGGGCGGAAGCCGCGCTTCGCGCCTTTTTTACCAAGGAAAACCTGCGCCTGCTGCGGGAGCTCGCGCTGCGCAGGGCTGCCGACCGCGTCAGCCACGACAACCAAAGCGAGCGCCGGCTGTCGGAAAAGATGGCCAACGCCAAGCTACTGGTATGCATCGGCCCTTCGCCCTCCTCCGCCCGCTGCATCCGCTGGACGGCCAGGGCCTCGGAATCCTTTCACGCGCCGTGGACGGCGGTGTATGTGGAGAAAATGGAAAGCGACGCGCTCACAAAGGAGCAGCAAAAGGCCATCCGCGCCAATATGGATCTGGCCGAAAAGCTGGGGGCGGAGGTCGTCACCCTCTCCGGGCACAGCATTGCCGGCGCGGTGACGGAGTACGCCAGGCTGTCGGGCATCACCAACATCGTTATCGGCAAAAGCAAAAACAAAAAGACGCTGCGCGGCTTCTTTTCGCAGGACCTGGAGGACGAGCTGGTGGCAAAGCTGCCCCATATCGAGGTGCACATCATCTCCACCGGCACGCCCTCCCCTGTCTATCAAAAACAAAAAAGCAAGCCCCGGCCCCGCTTTTTACTGTCCCTGCCGGACAGCCTGAAAACGCTGGGGCTGATCGGGGCCGCGACGCTCTTGTCATTGATGCTGCAGGACCTTGGCATAGGTGATCAAAACATCGTAATGGTGTACATCCTCGCCGTGTCCGTGGCTGCCAGGATGACGGCCGGCTACGCCTATGGGGTTGCGGCATCGCTCATCAGCGTGCTGATCTTCAGCTTTTTATTTACAGAGCCCTATCTCACGTTCAGCACCATCCGGTCAGACGGCCCCATCACCTTTTTCATCATGCTGCTGGTGGCCGTCATGATGAGTGCCATGACCGTGCGCATCAAAAGCCAGGCCAGGCTGGCCGTCGCCCGGGAGCACCGCACCTATGTGCTGTACGAGATCAACAAAAAGCTGCTGGCCACAAGAGGCCTGGAGAACATCATCGCCCTGACGAACGGGTATGTGGTCAACCTGTTCAATAGGTCCGTGATCTTTTACGCCGCCGACCCCATGGAGGGGGCGGAAGGGGTGTTTGCCCAGGCGCCTAATAGCCCGGACGACGCCTATATGAAGCTTCAGGAGGAGCGGGCGGCGGCCCGCTGGGTCTTTGTCAACCGGAAAAGGGCCGGCTCGGGAACGGATACCCTTTCGGACGCCGGCGGCTTTTACATGCCGGTGATCTCGCAAAAGAAGGTGCTGGCGGTCATCGGCATCTCCTGCCGTCGGGAGGCGCTGGATCACAACACCCGCCTGTTTTTGCGCATGATCGCCTCCCAGGTGGCCATGGCGCTGGAGCGCCAGCAACTGTCCGACGAGCAGCGCACCATCATGATCGAATCGGAAAAGGAAAAGATGCGGGGCAACCTTCTGCGCGCCATCTCCCACGATCTGCGCACGCCCCTTTCCGGCATATGGGGGGCCAGCTCCGCCATATTGGAAAACGAAAAGGGCATCGACGCCCCCACCCAGAAAAAGCTGCTCCACAACATACGGGACGATTCCCAGTGGCTCATCCGCATGGTGGAAAACCTGCTGTCCGTCACCCGCATCCAGGAAGGCTCCATGCGCGTCGCAAAATCGCCGGAAGCTGCCGAGGAGGTGGTGGCGGAGGCCGTCAGCCGCATCCGCAAGCGGTACCCGAACCGCGGCGTTGCGGTGAAGGTGCCCCGGGAGCTGCTGATGATCCCCATGGATGATACGCTCATCGCCCAGGTGCTCATGAACCTTACGGAAAACGCCGTCAAGCATTCCCCCGACGATTCCACCGTGGAAGTGAATCTGATCAAAAGAGAACGCGAAGGCCTGTTTGAGGTCATCGACCACGGCACGGGCATACCGCCCGGCGACCTTCCCCACATCTTTGAAGGCTACCTTGCCGGCGACCGGAAGGATTCCGGCTCCATGCGCGGCATGGGCATCGGGCTTTCCATCTGCCAGTCCATCATCAAGGCCCACGGCGGGGTGATGGAGGCGGAAAACCGGCCGTTGGGCGGCGCCGTATTCCGGTTTACCCTGCCGCTTGACCAGGCCGCACCCGAAGGGAGTCAAATGCAATGAGCAGCAAACCATTGGTTCTGATCGTAGAGGATGACGAGACCATCGGCAACTTCATCTCCGCCATCCTCCTGGCCAACAATTACAACGCCCTGAAAACAAAGCTGGGCCGGGCGGCGGTGGAATTGATCGCCGCCAATGCCCCGGACATCATATTGCTGGATTTGGGCCTGCCTGACATGGACGGCATGGAGGTATTGAAAAGCATCCGCGCCTTTACCAAAACGCCGGTGATCGTCGTCACCGCCAGAAGCCACGAGCGCGAAAAGGTGGAGGCCTTTGACCTGGAGGCGGACGATTATATCGTCAAGCCCTTTGGGACAAGCGAGCTTCTGGCCAGGATCAGGACGGCCCTTCGGCACAGCATGAAGCTTACGAAAAGCACCATGCAGGATGCCGGAAAGTTTATGGTGGGCGAGCTGGAAATTGACGAAGGCAAACGCACCGTGACCTTCGCCGGGGAAAAGGTGCACCTGACGCCCATTGAATACAAAATCCTGGTGCTGCTGGCCCAGAACATCGGCAAGGTGATGACCCATGACGCCATGGTCAAGGAAATCTGGGGCCCCTATGCCAACGAAAAGCAGGCGCTGCGGGTGAACATGGCCAACATCCGCCGCAAGATCGAATCAAACCCCGGCGAACCCAAGTATATTCTAACGGAAATGGGCGTCGGGTACAGGATGGCCGAGGAGATTGAGCCATAGGGCATGGCCGGCCTGGTAAACGCCGGAGGAATGACGGTTGTACAGTACATTCCTCAAAGGCATGCGGTATGCGCGGCCGCGTCCCCTTAACCGGCGCAGGATTTCAATACCGCCAGGGCGGCGGCGGCTTCCTTTTCAAAATCCTGACGGATATTGGCCTCCAGGCTGACGGTGCCGCTAAAGCCGATGCGCGCGAGGTGCGCAAACAGCGCCCCGTAATCCTCCTCGTCGCCTTCACAGGGAAGGCTTCGGCCCAGGGTGCGGGCCACATGCACGTGCTTTAACAGGCTGCCGCCGTCGAGCAAACTGGTTATGGGCTCGTTGGCCAGGTTCATATGGTAGGTGTCCACCAACGCGCCGACGCTTTCGTCACCCAGTCTTCGCGCCAGGGCGCAGCTTTCGGAAAAGCGGTTGACCAGGTTGGATTCCTGCTTGTTCAAGTGTTCAATGGCGATGACAATGCCATATTCTTTGGCCATGAGGGCCAGCTTTAAAAGCAGGGAGGCCAGCTGGTCCAGCGCCGGTTCCAGCGGCGTGCCAAGGGGCCGGTTGCGCGCGCCGGAGGAACCGAAGACGATCACTTTGGCCCCCAGGCGCTGCGCCCGCTCCATGGCGTTTTGGGCATAGGCGAGCGCGGCTTTGTGATCGGCGCCGGAACCGGTCAGGCGAAAGCTGCCCGGAAAGAAATTGTTCATGGCCAGGCAGGGCATTTCGCAGCGGTGAAGCATTTCCAGGGGGCCGTCGCGGAAGGCGGCTTCCTCCAGGCTCATCACCTGCGCCAAAGGCAGCTCCACATAGTCAAAGCCCAGCTTTTTGAGTACGGGTATGCGGTCAGCGCCAATGCCGCTCACGTCCTGGGCGCCCATGCTGATGCAGTAGCCAAATTGCATATTTGATTCCCCCTGTTGGCGATATTTGCCTTTAACATCATCATACCGCTTTCCCTACGCACTTGTAAAGTTGAATATTTTTCAACTATGTTTCATATTTCTATTTCCAAAGAATATCCGCTGTGGTATAATGCGGGCAAGGATAAAACGTACGTACAAACAGCGCGATTTTGCGCGCTCAAAATGAGAAGAGGCAGATTGTATGGGAAAAGGCTTGCATAATAAAACCCTTGGTATCATTCATGCCGCCGTGTTTACCGCCCAGGTGGTGGAGCCCTATGCAAAGGAAATCATCCCCGAGGTGCAAATCATGCACATGGGCGACGATACGATCCAGCGGGATAATTTTTCAGCGCCGGTGGGTACGATTCCCAAGGCGAACTTTTATAAATTCGCCACCTACGCGAGGTTTTTGCAGGAGGCCGGGTGCGATTTGATCCTGCTGGGCTGCTCCACGTTCAACCAGGCGGTGGAGTATGCCCGGCCCATGGTGACAACGCCCATGCTCAATATTGACCGGCCCATGATGGACCTGGCGGTGCTGGACGGCAAACGGGTGGGGCTTTTAGGCACGCTGCCCTCCACCATGCCCTCCTCCGAGCGGCTTTTGCGTGAGGCGGCCAGGGATTTGGACCGGGAGGTGGAGGTCTTCCCCGTGCTATGCGCCGAGGCTTTTACAGCGCTGCGCGCCGGCAACAAGGCGCTGCACAATCAAATGCTGCTGGAGCAGATCGGCGCGCTTGCCAAAAAGGTGGATGCCATCGTGCTGGCCCAGGTGTCCATGTCCGCCCTGGAGCCGGAGCTGACCAATACCCCCGTGCCCGTATACAACAGCGGCCGCACAGGCTTTATGCGGGCCAGGCAGATGCTGCTGGCAATGGATTGATCCGCTTGGGCATAAGGAGGATGGGGATGGAGACAGGCAGCAATATCCGCAAAATTCGGCTGATGGCGGGGCTGACCCAGCAGCAGCTGGCCGATCGCTGCGGGCTGACCAAGGGCATGATCTCCAAGGTGGAAAACGGGGTGGTGGCCCCGGCCTTAAATACGCTGACCCGCATCGCCGCGGCGCTTAGGGTAAAGGTGGCGGAGCTTTTGGAATCCGGCTTTGAGGCCGGCACGGTGATGACCGCCAATCCCTTTTTGGACCCTTCGAGGTTTGTGATGACGGAACTGGGCTACAGCATTTTCACCAAGGCAGCCGGCCGGGGTGATGGGCCCATGCAGCCCATGATGATCCGCGCCAGGCACGGCGAGGTGAAGCGCCACCTGGTATCCCACCCGGGGGAAGAATTTCTGTTCATTTTTGAAGGCGAAATGAATTTTGCGGTGGGCGGGGAAACGCATCTTTTGCGCAAGGGCGACAGCCTGTATTTTGACGCCCTGCAAAAGCACGGCATCGTGTCGGTTCCTGATGAAGTAAAGTATCTGGATCTGTTTGTGGGCCGGCAGGGCGGGAACGCGGAGAAGGACGGCGGCAGTGCTTTGGAGCCGCAGGCGGGGGATGGCGTTTGAAAGTCGCTGGAAAGAGATTCCGCAGGCAGCTCCCTTGGCAGCATCCGGAATTTCGTTAATCGGCCGGATCCGGCATACCCAAAGGCTTTCCCCTTGGGGGAAGCTGTCACCGAAGGTGACTGATGAGGGGCTGCCGGCGAGTCACCAGCGCGGCAAAGGGGCTTCCGACGCTGACGGATATATCCCAAAGGAGGAAAACCGCATGTCCGAAAAGGTATCCGTACAGGTGGACGCGGGCAAATGGCTGAACGAGCTTGCGCACACCTGGAATTACATCGGCTACGACGAGTGCAACTACACCCATTCCCCCGGCGGCATGGCGCTGATCGAAAAGTTCGGCAAACTGGAAAAGCCCTATTATATGCGGGCGCACCACATGCTGTGCACCGGCATCCTCCACGGATTTTACAAATGGGGCTCCACCAACGCCTACATCGAGGATGAGAACGGAAACCCCGTCTACAACTTTGACGTGATCGACGAAATGATCGATATTTGGCTGCGCAGCAACTGCAAGCCGTTTTTCGAGCTGGGTTTTATGCCCCGGGACCTTTCAGACCCCAGGGACGCGGAGAACAAAAAAAGCTACCAGGTTGCCTACGGCATCAGCGAATACCAGCGCGTCGGCTGGGCCATGCCGCCCAAGGATTATCAAAAATGGCATGACCTCATTTTTGCCCTGGTTTCCCACTGCGTCCGCCGCTACGGTAAAAAGGAAGTGGAAACCTGGTACTTTGAAATGTGGAACGAGCCGGACATCTTTTACTGGCGGGGCACGGTGGAGGAGTTTTGCAAGCTGTACGACTATACCGAGGCCGCCGTCCACAAAGCGCTGCCAACGGCGCGCTTTGGCGGCCCCGCCACCTGCGGCGAAACGGACCCCAATGGCCGGGCCGGCCGGTTTCTGCGTGCTTTCCTGACCCATGTGAAGGAAGGCAAAAACTACGTGACCGGCGAAACCGGCACCCGCATCGACTATACCTCCTTCCATACCAAGGGCGGCGGCTACAGCTTTGACACCCTGGCGAAAAAGCAGATTCCATCGGTAAAGGTGTTTTTGCAAAACGTCCACGCCCAGGCTTCCATTATAAAAGAACTGGGCTTTGGCGGTCTGGAATGCGTGTTGAGCGAGGCCGACCCCGACGGCTGGGCCGCCGGCGGCCGGTATGACAACTTCAATTTGAACTTCCGCAATACGGAATACTACGCCTCCTACGTGGCTTCCGCCTACAAGAACCTCTATGATCTGGCGGAAGAGATGCATATGGACCTGCGCCCCCTGGCCTGGGCGTTCATGTTCGAGGGCGAGCGCTGCTTTGAGGGCACCCGGGCCTTTTCCACCCAGGGCATTGACAAGGCGGTGTTCAACCTCTTCAAGCTCTACGCCCGCTTGGGTGGCCAGCGCATTGCCATCACCTGCAGCCGGGATATCGATCCCCTCGCCTTTGAAGATGCAAACGGCACGAAAGAAGGTCCGGAGGTAGACGGCTGGGCCACTATCACCCACGAAAACGCGGTGCAGGTGCTGCTCTATTGCCACCATGACGACTGGGATGTGAAGGAAACCTTTGATGTTGAGCTGGCCCTTGAGAACCTTCCCATGGGCGGAAAGGTGCTTGTGAAGCATGCCCGCATCGACGCGGAGCATTCCAACGCTTACGCCGAGTGGGTGCGCCAGGGCAAGCCCAACTATCCGAACGAAGGTCAGTATGCCGCCATCAAGGCCAAGGATGGCATTGAGCTGTGTCAGGCGCCCCAAACGCTGCTGGTACACGAAGGCAGGCTGCTTACACGCTTTACCCTGCCTACCCATGCCGTTTCCCTTTTGACCATTGAAAAAGTTTGAGTAACGCTGATGCATAGAAAAGGAGGCAGGCTATGACCACGGGAGAACTTCAAAAAAAAGCCGCGCAGCTTCGGCGCGACGTGGCAGCCATGATCGGTCCCGAAAAGGTGGGGCACCTGGGCGGTTCCTGCTCGCTGGCGGACATCGTGACGGTTCTGTACTACGATGTAATGCGGGTGAATCCCCTGGAGCCCAACTGGGAGGAGCGGGACAGGTTTCTCCTCTCCAAGGGTCACGCGGCGCTGATACAGTACGCCGCGCTGGGGGACCTGGGCTTTTTCCCAAGGGAGGAGGAAGCGACGCTCAAAACCCTGGGCAGCCGGCTGCAGGGCCACCCCGACATGCGCAAGCTGCCGGGCATTGAGGCCAACACAGGCTCCCTGGGCCAGGGCTTGTCCATTGCCGCCGGCATGGCGGCGGGGCTGAAGCTGAACGGCCAGGAGGCCAGGGTCTACTGTTGCGTGGGCGACGGCGAGCAGGCCGAGGGGCAAATCTGGGAAGCGGCCATGGCCGCCGCGGCCTTCAAGCTGGATAACCTGACCGCCGTGGTGGACGTAAACGGCCTGCAGGCCACCGGCGCGGTGGCGGAGCGGTTTGACACCAGGCCCTATAATGAAAAATGGGCGGCCTTCAACTGGCACGTGCTTGAGATCGACGGCCACGATATCGATCAGATCCGGGAGGCGTTTTATACCGCCAGGGAAACGAAGGGCAAGCCTACCGTAATCCTGGCCAGAACCATAAAAGGCAAGGGCTTTGCCTTTGCCGAAAACGTGGTGTCCTTCCACAACGGCGCCATGACAAAGGAACAGTATGCGCAGGCAATGGCGGAAGGAGGCGCGGTGCAATGAAGGTTTCCAACCAGCGCACGGCTTACGGCGAGGAGATGGTCTCCCTGGGCCGCGAAAACTCCGATATCGTGGTCTGCGAAGCGGACCTTGGCAAAAGCACCATGACCTTTGGCTTTTCTCAGGCGTTTCCCCACCGGTATTTTGAAATGGGCATCGCCGAGGCCAACATGACCTCCTTTGCCGCGGGGCTTTCCCTGACCGGCAAAATCGCCTTCACCAACTCCTTCGCGGTGTTCGCCGCCGGCAGGGCCTATGATCAAATCCGCCAGGGCATTGCCATCGGCCGGCTGAACGTGAAGATTGCGGGCTCCAGCGCCGGGCTTTCCGACTTTGGCGACGGGGCCACCCACCAGGCCATCGAGGATATCGCCATCATGCGGGCCATCCCCAACATGACAGTATTGGTTCCGGCGGACGCGCCGCAGCTGCGCGCCATGATGCGCTGGCTTGCCGCCTACGACGGCCCGGTGTATTTGCGTATTTCCCGCAATGATTTAAAGGAGGTGACGGGGGAAAATCCCGATCCCCTGACGCCTTGCGTATTGCGGGAAGGCGGCGACGCGGCGGTAATTGCCTGCGGCGTGATGGTTGCAAAGGCCCTGGACGCGGCGGAATTGCTGGCGAAAGAAAACATCAGCCTGCGGGTGATCAACGTGCCCTGCGTAAAGCCCTTCCCCGAAAAGCCGCTGCAGGAGCTGCTCACGGGTGTAAAGGCCATTGTCACCGCCGAGGAGCATTCCGTGATCGGCGGGCTTTCCGCCGCCGTGGCCTGGGCGCTGCGGGGCGGCGGCCGGACACTGGAGGCCGTGGCGGTAATGGATACCTTCGGCCAGTCGGCCATGAACGCCGATGAATTGATGGCCCACTATCACCTGACGGCGGAGGATATTGCTGCAAAGGTGAAAGAAGCGCTGAAAAAAGGTTAAATAAGCGCCGGTTTGGTTTTGCGATAAACCAATGGTATCAGCCGCCGCGCCCGGATAACTGTATAATAGAGGCATACCGCTTTTATGGAGGATGTCATGGGCAAGGTGATCTGTGAAACCAAACGGCTGATCGTCCGCGAATATACCCCGCGGGACGGCGAAGCTCTGGGAAGCTTTGCGGGGAAAGACTTTATTGTAAAATGGCTGCCTGACTGGGCCGGCGCCAGCGAATGGGCCAAGCCCTGGATCGAGGGCAAGGTTATGGACGGCTACCGGACAGACGACCCCAAAAAAGGCATGCTGTTTTACGCGGTGGTGGAAAAGGAAAGCGGGCGTCTGATCGGTAACGCCGGCATCTGTCCGATGGAGGATAACGAAGTCGGCGCCGCGTACTTTATCGATGAGGATTACAAGTGCAGGGGGTATACGACGGAAGCCATGGCGGCGCTGATCGAAACCGCATTCCAAAAATACGGTATCGAATCCCTGGTCGCGACCGTTCAGACGGGAAACCTTTCCTCCATCGCGGTAGCCAAAAAGCTGGGCTTTACGCTTGTCAAAACCGCCATGCTGCTGGATTACGGGCAAACGGAGGAGCTGCCCTTCCATTACTTCCGCCTGGATAATCCCAACCGGTAATTTCTTTTTTCCACAGATGGATACGCACAAAGGGGGAGGACATAATGTCCCTCCCTCTTTTGTTTGAACGCGGCAAACAGAAAGCTTCAAAAGAGATTTCGCCGCTTTGCGGATGTCCCGGGTCGAGCAATTGGGCGATTGCCTGGAGCGCACTCATCGGTTACAATGAAACAATGGCTGTAAATTCAGGAATTCCTGCATGGATTTTGTAACGAAACCTCTTTTTATGCGACTAATGGCCAGGGAGGTGATGTGGTGGAGAAATTCGAGGAGGTATACGTTCGGCATTTTCAGTATGTGTACCGCTTTTTGCTTGGCCTGTGCCGCAACGCTTCCCTGGCGGAGGAGATTGCCCAGGAGACGTTTGTGCGCGCGATGACTGGGTGGGAGAAGTTCCGTGGGAATTGCGCTGTGAATACCTGGCTGCTTAGCATCGCGAAAAACATTTATTTTTCGCAGTTGCGGCAAAAGCGCTTGATCCCGCTGGAGGATGTACAGCTGGACGGCGGCATGCGCGTGGAGGAAGCGATTTTCGCCGATGAAACGCAGCTTAGCCTCCACCGCCTGCTTCACAAGCTGCCGGAGCCGTACAAGGAGGTGTTTGCCTTGCGGGTGTTCAGTGATCTTACGCATCAGCAGATCGGCATGCTCTTTGACAAAACGGATGCCTGGGCGCGGGTCACCTTTTACCGGGCGAAAGCCCTGCTGCAAGCCATGATGAGGGAGGAAAAATGGGATGAACAGCAATGAATGCAATGTGGCGCGGGATTTGATGCCCCTTGTCATCGACCAGGTGGCCAGCGAAGAAAGCCGTACGCTGGTGGAAAAGCATGTGGCAGGCTGTGAACCTTGCGCGCAGGTGTATGCGGATATGCAGTCCAAAACGCCGGAGCAAAAGGATGTGGCGGACGAAGTCTCCTTCGCGGCGGCCATGCGGCAGCTACGCCGGACGGTAGGGTGGCGGCGTATGAAGGTGATTGTGATCAGCGTGGCGCTGACACTGTGCCTTACAATAGCAGGGTCATGGGGTTACGAATACTTCTTTCGCGAAAGATCGCTGGCGCTCCCGCTTGATCGGTACAGCGTGAACTTGTCCCGTACAGAAGATGGAACTGTGCTTGCCAGCGTGGATTACAAAGGGTATGATTATGGACTTCGAATCGGACCAGCCCGCAACAGCACCGGTCTAGACTACAGAATCCTATATATATCAGCGGATAGCCCGATTATTCCGATAAGATCAGCGGAGTATTTGAAAAACACCAGATATGACTGCTATGTGAAGTTGCGCTGGAGGGACGGGAGGTGCGTGACTTCTGACGATGTAGATGCCGGTGTGGAGCATCCTATCAAGGAAATCCGCAAGGGTACGGAATCTGAATATGAAGTCCTCTACAAAGAGGGTGATGCGATCCCGCTTTGTCCACCGGCGTTGGAGGAATATCTGCGTGAAGAATATAATAATGAGCTTTCGGAGAAGGTTTTTGTATCTTTTAGCGCAAGCCTTGTTCCCGAATGGCGGTGATAGCGGCAGACTACCGCCACCATAAAAGCGAAAGAATATGCCCTGTTTAAATGGGAATGATGCTTCCGCCGTTCTATTGTGCTTGTCACGCTTTCCTTCTTGTGCTATGCTTTTCCTGCCAAATACAAGGAGGTACGTTTTATGCAAGCGCTGGAACTGGCCGTTGCCCATATCAGGGCTTTGTGCGAAATCCCAAGCCCCACCGGCTTTACCAAAAAGGCGGAGCAATACCTGATCGGCGAACTGACGAAAATGGGCTTTGCGCCGGAGCGTACCCCCAAGGGAACGGTGGTCTGCCATATCGGCGGCGAGGGCAGCCCGCTGCTTTTGTCCGCCCATGTGGATACCCTGGGCGGCATGGTCCGCAGCGTGAAATCCACCGGCCGGCTGCGCTACACCAAGATCGGCGGCTATAACGACAACGCCATCGAAAACGAAAACTGCCTGGTTCACACAAGGGATGGCCGCGTCTATTCCGGCACGGTGCAAACCACCAAAGCCTCCTCCCACGTGTACGGGGACACTACCGAAATGAAGCGCAGCGACGAAACGCTGGAAATCGTGCTGGATGAGATCGTGAAAAGCGCCGAGGATGTGAAGGCCCTGGGCATCGAGGCCGGGGACTTTATCAGCTGGGATGCCCGCACCGTCGTCACGGCATCCGGCTTTATCAAAAGCCGGCACCTGGACGACAAGGCTTCCAGCGGCATACTGCTTGCCCTGGCCCAAATGGTAAAGGACGGCGAAGTTGCTTTAAAGCGCAGCGTGCATTTGATGTTCACCGTCTATGAGGAGGTGGGTCACGGCGCGTCCGCCTACCTGCCCCGCGAAGTAACCGACATGATCGCCGTGGATATGGGCTGCGTGGGCGATGATTTGCTGTGCGATGAAACCATGGTTTCCATCTGCGCCAAGGATTCCGCCGGGCCCTTTAACTATGAGCTTACCAACGAACTGGTGGCCCTGGCCAGGGAAAACGGCCTGCAATACGCGCTGGACATTTATCCCCGCTATTCCTCCGACACCGCCACGGCCCTTCGCGCCGGCATGGAAGCACGCCACGCGCTGGTCGGCACGGGGGTGTTCGCTTCCCACGGGTACGAGCGCACCCACAAGCAGGGCGTGGAGAACACGCTTTCGCTGCTGGCGGCCTACGTGCAAAAGGGGTAATATATGCAGGGATACAACATCATCATGGTGTACAGCCGTGACGCGGACAAGCTGCTTATGTGCCGGCGTCGCAAAGACCCCTACAAGGGCCTTTTTAATCTGGTGGGCGGCAAGATTGAGCCCGGCGAGGACGGGCTTGCCGCCGCCTGCCGGGAGCTGTATGAGGAAACCGGCATCACGGGGGAGGACATCGCCCTTCACCACCTGATGGATTTTACCTATTACTATCAGGGCTGCTATGTGGAAGTATACGCAGGCCGCCTGAAAAGGGACGTACAGGCAGCCGGTGATGAAAACGAGCTGTTCTGGTCTGATTTGGATCACAATTTTTTTGATATGGGGCAATATGCCGGCGAGGGGAACATCGGCCATATGCTGGAGCAGGTGAAGCTGAGCGGGATTTTGGAGGAGAAGAACCCCTGAATTGCCTGGGCAGCTTTTGCCTGAAAGTAGCGCTTATGAGGCCTTGTTGTTGGCTTGGCTTGTGTATGGCAGGCGATTGATAATCACCCCCGCGCTTACACATGTTTGGGGAATTGTATTCCGGTAGGAGACGGAACCGGGACGGGCAATTATCAATCGCCCGCACGCAACGCTCCGCCCAATGGAGTACGATATATTGTATTTTGCCTGGTATCCGCTTTGGGTGACGACATTTACCATTCATGAAAGAGGGCGCAAAAACTTCCGCTTTCCCGCGCGGTAATAAGCCTTGGCGCAAGGGCTTGGGTGTTTTCCGCAAGCAAATGCAAAAACGGCTTGCTTTGTATGTGCAGTATACCCGCAAGCCGTACAAGCGCCGCATTCAATGCGCGGCGCATTTCATCGGGCGTTTGATCCCGCGTGATAAAAAGCAGGCGCCGGTTGTCCTGCGGCTTAACGCAAAGGGTGATCGTTTCCTTTTCCAGCAGGCAGCTAAGAATCGCCGCCTGAAACACCGGCTCGAAAATGTTGATCGGCACGGCCTTGCCTAAAAGCCCGTGGGCTTTCAGCGTGCTTTCCACATCACCAAGGGGGAAGCGGCGGCAAAAGAGGTTTTCCCAATACAGCGCGTGAAGAAAAGCATACATCCAGGTGGCGCCGGAACCGTGAAGGGAAACGCTTGTGAAATAATCGAAATCTCCCGGCGTCTCATGGGCGAAGAACGCCGGGTCGTAGGCCTTGAAAAAGCTGGGCCCGGCTTTTTCAATAGCTTGGGTATGGCAGGGCGCGTCAAGGGGCAGCAGGGTGGTTTTCACAAGGTACCAAAGCCGCCGGGCTTTTGTGAGATACCTGTCCACAGAAGCCCTGCCCCTTTCATACAGCGCGCAAAGGGGCAGGGTTCCCGCATCCGCGCCGCAAGCTGCCAACGACACCGTATAGTGGAGGGACTGCAACAGGCTCCCCGCCGTTTCGATGGGCAGGGAGCTGCTTTCGCCCCGCGTGTATGCCTGGACGGTTTTACACAAAAGTTCGTACCATTCTACCTGCCGGCTATCAGCGCCCATCCCCGCCTCGGGGATAGAAGTGCCGGTTGCAAAAACATCACGCGTTGCCGCCCTCTCCCCGGATATCATACTGCTCCTCCTCTTCCTCTTTGCAATCATTCGCCCCGTGGGCGCGCCTTATCAGCTGCTCAAACGCCGCGTCCTGCAATACATCCATACAGCCTTTGCAGGCGCCGTCAAACAATTCCCGCAGGACAGCGATCAGCGTGTCGTCGGAAAACGCGTCAAAGGTTTCGTTTTTCAATTGATAGAAGGTTTCCAGCAGCGGGCAAAGGGTTTCCTCCGCCAGCTCCGCGTCAAAATACGGCGAATCACAAAAGGCCAGGATCAGCTTTTTGATCACGCCGCCGGCAAGCTCCAGCCGGCCGGTGGCGGAAAGCGCCCTCTCCCGGGCGGCAACCAGCGACGCCGCTTGCCTGGGCGTAAATACAAGGCCGTGACGTGCCGTTTGCCGGTTGACCGACAGGATATCCGCGGCCGATTCGCGGCTGGGCAGCCCGCTTTGAAACAGGCTGATCAGCTCATCCATACGCAGGCCATCCTTTCCAAAAATTTTTATTGACAGAACAAAAGAAATGTGATATGATTAAACTTAATGGAATAGATATTAACCAAGAGCAGCATATCACTATACCTCTCCGCTTCCGCTTTGTCAAGACAAGCGGTTTTTATTTTGCAAATCTCCTGCCGCCTTTCGAAAAAATAACGTACATCCGGCAAAATGATGGCACACATGCCAACAAACAATCTGGCGGAAAATTCAATTGTATGTTATATTTTAATACTGGAATCAAATCCCGTCTGAATGAACGCATCAACGGAGGCAACATGGAGCCTTTCAAACGGCACGTATTGTTTTACAAAGGCGCGCGGGCCCTGCTTTCCCCCCTGCTCAAAGGTTTCTTTCGCTTTACAGCGCAAATGGCGCCGGACATAGATGGGCCGTATATCGTCATCGCCAACCACACCACCGACCTGGACGCGCTGCTGGTAGCCATAAGCTTCAAAAAGCACATGTATTTTGTGGCCAGCGAGCATATTTTCCGCGGGAAGCGTTTGGGCCGGCTGCTTGTGCATTTTCTGGACCCCATCCCCAAGCAAAAGGGCGGCGCGGATATTGCAACCGCCATGCAAATGGTGCGCAGGCTGAAAAAGGGCATGAACATCGGCCTGTTTGCCGAGGGCAGCAAATCCTTTGACGGCAAGCCCTGCCCGGTGGTTCCGGCTACCGGCAGCCTGGTAAAGGCCTCCGGGGCGTCCCTTGTCACCTACCGGCTGGAGGGCGGCTATTTCACCAGCCCCCGCTGGGCCCGCACCTTTCGAAAGGGCCGCATGAAGGGCTACCCGGTGAAGGTATATACCCCCGCGGAGCTGAAGGACATGACCCCTGAGGAAATCAACGATGCCATCGCCCGGGATATCGGCGAGGACGCCTACGCACGGCAGGATGTACAGCGGATCGCCTTTCACGGAAAGCGGCTGGCCGAAGGGCTGGAAAACGCGCTGTACATGTGCCCCGCCTGTCAAAAGATCGGTACCTTGAAGGGTACGGGGGATACCTTTGCCTGTACCTGCGGCATGAATGCAAGCCTCGATGAATATGGCTACCTCACCGGCGCGCCTTTTGCAAAGGCCGATGAATGGGGCGCCTGGCAGAAGGAAAAGCTGCGGGAACGGTTTGCGCTCGCTTTGGAGGGCGAAATCTTTTCCGACCGGGCGCAGGAGCTGTACCAAATCCATTCTCTCAAAGAGGAAACGCTGCTCAAAAAAGGCACGCTGTCCGTCACCGGGGCGGGCCTTGCAATGGAAGGTTTTTTCCTGCCCTGGGAGGGCGTCATGGGCATGGAGGTCTACGGCCGCAACCGCGTGGTGTTTTCCGATAGCGCCGGCAACCATTACAGGCTGCGCAGTGAGCAGGAGCGCAGCGGTTTAAAATATATGGAAGCGTACCGAATTCGCGAAAAGCTGTAATAGAAAGAAGGGAACCCGCTTGGACTACTCTGCCGCCAACACAGGTCTTTGGAATTTCTTTATCAACATGGGCATCCTGGCCGGCGCGCTGTTGATCGCCAACGTGCTGCTGCGCAAGAGCAGCATCATCCGCAAATCGCTGATGCCCACCGCCGTGCTGGCAGGGTTTTTGCTGCTGGCGGTAAGAAGCCTTGGCATATTGAAGCTGCCCGCGGCCTTCTTGGAAATGGTCACCTACCACGGCATTGCCATCGGCTTTATCGCCCTGTCCCTGCGCAGCGAGGCGGAGGGCGACAAATCAAAGGGCAAGGGCTTTTTGTCCGGCGCGCTGATCATCAGCACCTACATGATGCAGGCGGTGGCGGGGCTATTGATTTCCCTGGCGCTCAGCTACACCTTCATGCCGGACCTTTTCAAGGCCTCGGGCATCCTTTTGCCCATGGGCTACGGCCAGGGCGCCGGCCAGGCCAACAACGTGGGCAGCACCTATGAGGCCCTGGGCTTTGTTGGCGGCCAGTCCTTCGGCCTTTCGCTGGCGGCGGCCGGCTACCTGTGCGCCTGCGTGGTGGGCGTCATCTACCTGAACGTGCTCTCCCGAAAGGGCAGGCGCGTGGGCGGGGCAAACGAACTTATATCCGGCTCCATCACCGTGGACACCTTTGAGGACAAGGGCGAAGCGCCGCTGTCCGAATCGGTGGACAGGCTGTCCATACAAATGTGCCTGGTGCTGCTGGCGTATTTGCTCACCTACCTTGTGACCCTGGGGCTGACCAAATTAATCGGGGCCGCCTCCCCAAGCCTTGGCGATATGCTGTCGCCTTTGCTGTGGGGCTTCAACTTCATTATCGGCTCCATGGTGGCGCTGCTCATCCGTGTCATCTTCAAGGCGCTGCGCAAATCCAACATCATGACGCGGCAGTATCAAAACAATTATCTTTTGAGCCGCATTTCCGGCCTGGCCTTTGATCTGATGATCGTGTCGGGCATTTCCTCCATCAATTTTTCGGAGCTTTCCGGCCTGTGGGTGCCCTTCCTGCTGATGGCGGTCATCGGCGGCGTCACCACCTTTTATTACCTGCGCTGGCTGTGCAAGGTGGTCTACCCCGGCTATGAGGAGGAGGCCTTCGTCTCCATGTACGGCATGCTGACGGGCACCATCAGCTCGGGCGTGATCTTGCTTCGGCAGTTGGATCCCGTCTTCAAGACCCCCGCGGCCAACAATCTGATCACCGGTTCCAGCTTCGGCATTGTGCTGGGCGCGCCGCTGTTGATACTCATCGGCCTGGCTGCCAAATCCGTGCCCATGCTGCTTTTGACCCTTGGGCTTGCCGCCGTGTACATGGTGGTTTTGATCTTTGTCATGTACAAGGGCAGCAAAAAGGGCTGACAGAAACGAAAACCGGATCTTTGGCAAGAAAAAAACGCGCCCAGACCATTTTCAGCCAGGATGCTGAACGCGGCCGGGGCGCTGTTTTTGCGGACAAGTACATACACGGTATGAAATTTGTTTTTTTTCCAGTTGATATTTGACATCACAATTCTGCTGTTATATGATAGAATCGGAGTAATTTTTGAGGAGAATGCACATGCGGCAGCGAACAGCCCGGCGCGCTGGATGGATAGCCATCCTGTTTGCGCTTGCCTGGTTTTTCGCCGCCTGCACGCAAGGCGGCATGGACATGGTGCATGCCGCATATTCTTTGGCGGGTTTATCCTATACGCAGGCTGGAGAGCCGACGCCAGGGGAGGACGGCCGGGATAACCACGGCGCCGCTTCCCGCGGGGGCATGACGCCAGCGCAGTCTTTGTTTTACACGCAGGAGGGGGAAGCTTTGCTATCCCTTCCCGCATTGGAACCAAAGCTGCCCAGCCGGCAGTTGGCGGTCTGTCATGCTCTGCGCAGCATGATGTTTAAAAGGCCGCTGAGTGAATTGGCTTCCCGGACTGGAGGTCATGCGCCGCCCTTATAATACGCTTTGGCCCCGGCGTGCCAGTCTGGCCGGCTCGGCATGGCCTCGGGAAGACGGCATTTATCAGGAATCATTTGCCAAAATGCAAACAAGACAAGGAGTGGGATTGCTATGAATTGGGCATGGATCGCTCTGGCCGTATCTGTTATTTCCTTTGTCGTCGCCTTCTATTTCTACCGCTGGGTGGAGAAGCTCCCCACCGCGGAAGGCCCTCTTGCCGGCATCGGACAGCTCATCCGCAAAGGCGCTTTCACCTTTTTGAAGCGGGAATACAGGATCCTGGCCATCTTTATGGCCGCCGTATCCGTTTTGCTGTTCCTGTTCTTCCCCCATCCCATCTGGGGCACGCAAGGCAGCGTTGTCAAGGGCATCTGGATGGTGGTTTCCTACCTCGCCGGTTCCGTGCTCTCCGGGCTGGCGGGCTGGGTGGGCATTTCCATTGCCACCATTGCCAATGTGAAGGCTGCCACCGCCGCCCGCGAGGGCCTGGCGCCCTCCTTCATGGCGGGCTTCCGCGGCGGCGCCGTCATGGGCATGGCCGTGGTGGGCACCGCTCTGGCTGGCGCGGCCCTCTTGTCCATCATCTTCCCCGGTGATCATGACGTGGTGCTGGCCTTCTCCTTTGGCGCCAGCTCCCTGGCCCTGTTTGCCAAGGCCGGCGGCGGCATCTTCACCAAGACCGCCGACATCGCGGCCGACCTGACCGGCAAGGTGGAACTGGGCATCCCCGAGGATGACCCCCGCAACCCTGCCGTTATCGCCGACAACGTAGGCGACAACGTGGGCGACGTGGCCGGCATGGGCGCCGACCTGTTCGATTCCCAGGTGGCTTCCATCGCCGCGGCCATGGTGATCGCCCTGGGCCTTGGCCAGAGCAACCTGAACCTGATCTTCTGCTTTGGCTCGCTGGGCCTGCTGGCCTCCATCATCGGCGTGTTCGTATCCAGGGTCGGCAAGGACGGCAACCCCGGCAAGGCGCTGAACAACGGTACGTACCTGACCTGCGGCATCTTCGCCGTGCTTACCCTGGCTGCCTTCCTGCTGGGCGGCGCGGCCAACGGTTATGACCTGCGCCTGTGGGGCGCCGCCATGCTGGGCATGGTCGCCGGCGTCGTCATCGGCTTCACCAGCGAATTCTTTACCGGCGATGACAAAAAGCCTGTGGCCAAGGTGGCCGAGGCCTGCAAGAGCGGCCCCGCCTTCACCATCCTTTCCGGCATCAGCTACGGCTTCATTTCCGCTTTCCCCTCCCTGTGCGGCATCGGCCTGGCGGCCCTTTTGTCCTACAACCTGTGCGCCTCCATCGGCCCCGGCTACGCTATGCTGGGTATCGCTTTCTCCGCCATCGGCATGCTGTCTGTCGTCGGCATGATCATCTCCAATGACGCTTACGGCCCCATCGTGGACAACGCCCGCGGCGTGGCCGAAATGGGCGGCCTGGGCGAAAAGGTGCTGGAAATCACCGACGAACTGGACGCCGCCGGCAACACCGCCAAGGCCATTACCAAGGGCTTTGCCATCGGCGCCGCGGGTCTTACCGTTATCGCTCTCTTGGGCGCTTTCCAGGAAATCGTGCAGCAGGCTATGGGCGAAGGCGCGACAGTTGTCTTTGACCTGATGAACCCCACGGTATTCTTCGGCCTGCTGGTGGGCGTGGCTGTGCCCGCCGTGTTCTCCGCCATGCTGATGATGGGCGTCAACCGCAACGCGCAGCGCATGGTGGCTGAAATCCACCGCCAGTTCAAGGAAATCAAGGGTCTGCGCGAAGGCAAGCCCGGCGTGCACCCCGAGTATGAAAAGTGCATCGACATCGCCACCGTCGGCGCTTTGAAGGAACTGATCCCCGCCGGCCTGATGGCCATCGTGGTGACGCTGGTTGTCGGCTTTGTCGGCGGCGTCAACGCCATCAGCGGCTACCTGACCGGCAACATCACCTGTGGGCTTTTGCTGGCGCTGCTCATGAGCAACGCGGGCGGCCTGTGGGACAATGCCAAGAAGTTCATCGAAGCCGGCAACAGCGGCGGCAAGGGCTCCGACGCCCACAAGGCGGCCGTTATCGGCGACACGGTTGGCGATCCCTTCAAGGATACCGCCGGCCCCTCCATCAACACCCAGGTGACTGTGGTCTCCCTGATCGCTTCCCTGACCGCGGCCATGTTCCTGAGTGCTTCCCTGATCAAGTAATATGCCTGTATAAGCAATGGGCCCCCGGAGTGTGTATCAAGTTCACGCTCCGGGGGTTTCCCATTTTGGAGATAGGAACAGGGTCATGCTTCCCTTAGGCTTTATGAAGGCGGGGCTCCGCGGGCGAATGATATTCCCCCTACACCGCTATATGTTTGTTGGCCTCTCTGCCAGAGCATGCGCAATCCGGAAGAAAGGCCAAAAATTCTTTACAGCCGTCGGGGCGATTGAAAATCGCCCGCCCGCGCATCGCAACCCGCCTGCGTGCTAAAAAAGGACTGCCCGTTTCCGGACAGTCCCTTTTTGATTACCGCCAGATGAACCAGATGAGGATGTATCCCGAAAGCACCGCCGCCAGGGTGAAGGGCACGCTGATCTTCATGAACGTACCGGTGGCGACCTCATGCCCTTCCTTGCGCAGGATGCCCAGGGCCGTAATGTTGGCCGACGCGCCGATGGGCGTCAGGTTGCCGCCCAGGGTGGCCCCGGCCAGCAGCCCGAAGTACAATATGGTGGGATCGACCCCAAGCTGCGTGGCAATGCTGGAAGTTACCGGCAGCATGGTGGCGATGTAGGGGATGTTGTCGATGAACGCCGACAGCAGCACCGACGCCCATACAAGCAGCGAATAGACCAGGAACAGGCTGTTGCCGCTTAATGTAACGAACAGCTTGGCGATTTCATCCACCACGCCGGCTTGCTTGATGCCCTCGATGACGACAAACAGGCTGCCCAGAAGCAGGAGCGTGAAAAAGTCGATTTCCCTGACGACCCTTACAAACGCCCGTACGTCCCTTGTGCGTATCATTTCCCTGATGATGCCGATCGCCATCAGGCTGATGCAGATGATGCCGTTGGTGGTGGCCGGTTTGACGGGGATAAAGGAGGCCAGGATCAGCAGCACCACGGTGCCAAGCAGCAGGAAGGAGGGGAAATAATCCTCGACCTCCGTTTTTTCCGTCAAATGCACCGGCTGGCTCTGCTTTCTGAACACCAGCAGCAGCATCAGCGCCGATACGACGGCGCCCACCTGCACCACAAAGAACATGCCGATACGGCCTTTGAAAAAGAAGAAATCCAAAAAGTCCATGCCGGCATAGCCGCCCAGCAGTATGGAGGTGGTGTCGCCCACCAGGGTGGCCGCGCCCTGCAAATTGGAGGAAATGGCGATGCAGATGATGCTGGGCACGGGGGAGATCTTCAACTTTTTGGCGATGGTCAGCGCCACGGGGGCAACCATCAAAACGGTGGCCACATTGTCCACAAAGGCGGAAATGATGCCGGCGAACAGCGCCAGCGCGATGATGGCCCACTTGACATTGGGCGTCTTTTCAATAATGTAGTCCGCCATCCGGGCCGGCATCTTCGATTCGATGAACAGATACACAGTGCCCATGGTACCCGCGATCATCATCAGCACGTTCCAGTCCACCGCGGGAAGCACGTTCTGCCCGGGGAGCGTACCGATGACAACGAACGAGACGGCCGAGGCAAAGGCAATGTACGCCCGGATTTTGGGGAAAACCAGGAGCAGGGCGTAGGTAGCGATGAAAATGACAAGAGCAAGAACCATGCGCAAGCCTCCTTGTGTATTCTATTCCAACGTCCAGAATACACCTATTGTATCATACGCATCATTGCTTGCATATCCTATGCACAGCCAAAAATAACAAGGCCGCCGGACCTTTAGGCAAACCGGGCAAGCGCGTTTATAAGCCCCGCATCCGCCACCCGTTTTTGGATGGCGGAGATGTCGGTGGTGTACAGATTCAGTTCCGTGAGCCTTTCCAGCAGCACCGAACCGGAGAAGGTGAAGCGCAGGGAAAGTCCGGCATCCTCCGCCGTTTTTTCCCGGGAATAGGCGATGGCCTCGCCCACCGCAAGGCTTCGGGGGAGTATGAGGGGCGCGAGCTGAAGGGCGCAGCGCGCCGCGTTGTGGCCGGCCAGCGCGCCGGTTGCAATGGCTTCGGTGTGCCCTACCAGGGGCCCCGCCTTTTCCCCGGCGCAAAATACGTTTTCAAGGCCTGTTACATGCAGGGCGTCGTCCCGGGGGGCCATATCGAAAAAGCGCATGGAGTTGCCCAGGCCCCCGGCGTAGGGGTCTTCGTAGCGGGCATTTTCAAAGCCGGGAATTTGATGCAGCGTATCAAGCTCCAGAAACGGTGTCATCAGCTTGGCGTGGCCGGTGTCCAATACGATCAGGTTTTCATGAAAAGCCTCCAGGGCGTACTGCTGGCAGGCCTTTCGGGAAAGGCGGTTTGTGGAAAGATCCGGCGGGAGGGGGACGGCCAGAACACCCTCCCGGGCAAGGCGCGCTTGCAGCTCTTCGGATAGGGAGTCCTTCATCAGCTTGCAGGCCCCGCTCATGGAGCCCAACGCGCCGCCCTCTCTGACGCCCGTTTTTTCCTTTACGCCTGCAAGGCCGGCAAGGCTGACCCGGCCGCCGAAGCTTGGGCAGCGCATGACGCACATCACGCAGCCGTTGCCGTGCTTTGTACAGTTGTTCATGGGGCCGAAGGTGCCGGTGGCATCCACAAAAGCGTCGGCCTCGTACGCATTTTCATCGCCGGCATGAACGCGCAGCACACGGCCCTTCTCCGCGTCCGCCCTGTGGACACGGGCCGGCATGACAACCTTCACACCCGCTTTTGCAAGCCGCTTTTCAACCGCGCCCGGCATGTGGGCGATATCGTACAGGTCCGCGTGTTCATGGCCCGCAAAGGAAACGCTTTTGTGGCGCAGGCACGCATCCGCAAGCCCAAACAGTTCGCCGCCGCCCAGGGCTGTCATTTCCTCCGCCGCGGTGAACCTTGCGTTGTTGCGCATGATGCCGCCCACCAGCCCCGTGCCCAGCAGCATGTCCGTGCGCTCCAGCAGCGTGACCTCCGCCCCGGATTTTGCGGCAGCCAGGGCTGCGGCGCAGCCCGCCCAGCCTCCGCCCACGACGACGATTTTCATACGGTATCCCCTTTGCTTTTTGGCAGGACACATTTTCGCCCTTGTTTTCTATCCTTTCCCGTTTGGGTTTTCCCATGACATGCAGCTTCGTACTTTCTTCATGCTGTCTAAAAACCCGCATGCAAAAAAAACAAGGATTTCTGGTCACGATAGATTCACACAACGTCCATTATGCAGTCATGCTTCTATCGCAATGACGGGTTATATTGTGTATGTCCGTAAATGGATGCGGGCCATCAAAAAACAGGAGATGAAGAACATGGCAAAGGAAAGGGCACATCAAAAGATGAAAAACGGAGCGGCGCTGCTGGCACTGCTGCTTGCCGCCGTGATTCCGTTTGCGGCGCTGGCGGAAACTACCGCGCAGGAGGCTCCCGCGGCGGAAGCTGCCGCCGGCGCCACGGTTCGGGCGGCGATGCCCGGGCGGGGCGGCCGTGGCTTTGCGCCAGACGGCTACAGTTTGGATACAAGCTCTCTCACCCAGGAGCAGAAGGCCGTCTATGACAGCGCGATCAAGCTGTATGAACAGGTGGAGGACGCGGTGCTTTCCGATCTGGTAACTGCCGGCGTTGTGGCGCAGGCCGATGCGGACAGTTACATAGCCCTGCGCGCCGCGCAAAAGTCGCTGCAGGCGCTGGACCAATCCGGCTGGACCGCCCGGCAGTACAAGGCGTACTATGAGGCCAACGCCAAAACCGGCGACGAGCGCAAGGCCGCCATGCAGGCGCTGGCGGAAGCGGGGCAGCTGACCCAGGATCAGGCCGGCGCGCTGGGCGCCCAGGGGGAAAGCGGCCTGTGGGCGGCGGTTCTGAAGAACGCAAGCACCAACTCTGTCATTCAGACGGCCGTCAGCACCATGCGGCAGGCACGGGAGACGCTGAACAGCACGCTTGCGGACGCGGGGATCGCGGGCAGGGGGCTGATGTTTGAAGGGTTCGGCACCGGCATAAAGGATTTCCGTCAGGGCATGGACAGGAACGTCGACGGAAGCAACAATGAAAGCAACAACAAAAACCTGCCCAAGGGCGGCCGGGACGGCCGGAAATAGGGCAGGCAGGCTGCTTTCCTGCGGGAGTACCCTCAAAAGGGGTACTCCTTTTTTGCGTGCGGATGTCGGCAGAGTGGCGCAAAGGCCCATGGTTGCATTCCTTACCGCTATGAAGTATACTGAGTGAAAGCCATCGGATGGGGAAAGCTTGGTGTAGGACTCTTAATTGTGCGTTCAGGAGGGGACATCATGCGTTTGACCATGATCAGCATCGGTTCAACAGGTGATGTGCGGCCCTATGTGATATTGGGTCAGGAATTGACACGCCGGGGCCATACGGTCCGCATCGCGGCCTTCAACCCCTTTGAAAAAATGGTCAGGGACGCGGGCCTTGATTTTTACCCCCTGGCGGGCGATGTGGTCAAGTTCATGGCCAGCATCATGAAGCCGGGCACCAACGGCATCAACTACCTGCAGCGGGTGCAAAACGCTATCAAGGAGGTGGCCGGCCCGCTGCTTCAAAACATGCAGACGGCCTGCCAGGGCGCCGAGGCCATCATCACCACGTTTTTTGGCTCCAGCATGTATTCCATCGCGGAAAAGAACAACGTGCCCTGCATACAGACACAATATTATCCCATGGACTATAACGACGCGGTGCCCATTTCCTCCGCGCCGGGTTTAAAGGCCGGCAAGGCCTGGAACAAGATGACCTACAAGGTGGGTTATCTTTTGATCAATTCCCTGGAGCGCAGGTACTTGACCGGCTGGCGCAAGGAGCAGGGCATGCGCGTGCGCAAAATCCGCCCCAAGCCCGACTACACGGTCAACGGCCACCAAATCCCGGTGCTGTACGCCGTCAGCCCGCTTTTGATGCCCAGACCCATTTCCTGGAACGAGCACATTCACATGACCGGCTTCTGGATGGAGAACAAGACGCCGGACTTCACCCCCGACCCTGCTTTGGAGGCCTTTTTGAAGGCCGGCGAGAAGCCGGTGTACATCGGCTTTGGCTCCATGGTCTCCGGCGATATGGGCAAAACCCTTTCCATCGTGCTGGAAGCGGTGGAGGCTTCCGGCACACGGGCAATACTGCAAAAGGGTTGGGGCGGTTCGGAGGTCGCGACGAATTCCAGCCGCATTTACGTGGCCGACTACATCCCCCACGACTGGCTGTTTGAACAGGTGGCCGCCGTGGTGCACCATGGCGGGGCCGGTACCACCGCCGCCGGGCTGAAAGCCGGCAAGCCCACGCTGGTGATTCCCTTTGGCGGCGACCAGCCCTTCTGGGGCATGCGGGTTCGCGCGCTGGGCCTGGGGCCCAAGCCCATCCGCCGGGAGTTTCTGACGGTGGAAAGGCTGACCAAGGCGCTTACCAACCTGACCCAGACCAAATCCTACCGCGTGGCCGCCAGGGAGCTGGGCATGCGCCTTCGGGAAGAGAACGGCACGAAGATCGCCGCCGACATCATTGAGGAAGAAATACACCGCTGGCTCCGCGGGGAGCACGCGTAAGACAATATATCCGCAACCAGCCCGGCCCATCCGTAAAACACGGAAGCACCGGGCTGTTTTCATTGACAGGCGCGGCTGTTTATGGTAAAATTTACATATCAATTTGTACCGTTCATGGGGCTGGGTCTCACCAGCCCCAGCTTGCATATACTTATTGTGTGGGGAATATACCGATTTGGGAGGACAAAACCATGAAAAAACGCATTCTGGCCTTCGCCGCGGTCCTTGTTTTGATGGCCGCGCTTGTGCCTGCCGGTGCCTTTGCCTCCAACTTTTATCTGATTCCCGACAGCAATAACCGCTGCCTGACCGAAGAGGAGCTCTGGCAGTGGCAGTATACCGCTTTGGGCTTTGTGCTCAATGAAATCTTTGCCCGCCACGGCTTCCCCTTCGACCCGGACGGAAACTATTATGATTATTTCAACGCCCAGTCCTGGTATCGGGAGGACCAGAGCTTTACCTACAGCCGGTTAAGCAGCGTCGAGTGGTACAATGAGCGGCTGGTAAAGGATGTCCGCCAGCAGATGCGGGATATGGGCACCAAGAATCCGGAAGGCAAGCCCCTGAAACAAACCGAGCCCACGCTTTTCAACATTCCCGATGAATTTACCGAGTATGTGTTTGCGCCCGGGCAGAAGCTGAACGTGTATACCGGCCCCGGCATGGATTATCTGCGGGCCGCCGGCGGCAAGGCCATGACCAGCACCAACGGCACGGTATACGTGTACGGCTGGGAAAACGGCTGGCTGATGGTATTGTACAGGGTCAGCAAGGGCGGCGCCCGCTTAGGCTTCGTGGATGGGCAGAAAATCAAGGGCGACGTGTACGCGGATGATCTGGAATTTGCGTATCAGGACGCCGCCGTCACAAGAAGGGTTTCCGTCACCGACGATCCCGTCAGTTCGTTCGCGCCCCTTGCCACGCTTAAAAAGGGCGACGCGGTAACGTATCTTGGCACATTGAACAACGACCGCGCCTGGGCGTATGTACAGGCCGAAACAAGCGAAGGCCTCGTGCGGGGGTGCGTGCCGTTTGACGCTATAGAAATACAAGAATAAAGTCCGCAAACAGCTGAAAAAAACGCTGGGAGGTAGTGGAGGGCCGCGGCCCTCCAATGATAAATCGGAAATCAGCGACATGTGCGGTGATTTTCGCTGGAATTTCGAAGAAATTCCTACCTTGCCCGAGCAAACGGCCGCAAAAGCGCAGCTTTTGCAGTGTAGCGAGGGAAAACTCGAAAAATTGGCAGCGCCACTTTTTCGATGCGCTGTAAGCGCCTTGACAAACGGGGCGCTTACAGCTTATGATGCGTTTATTGTGGTATACAAACGTTTGCGCATTTGCGTTTAAAGGAGAGAGGATTCATGGGCTTTTGCGTGCATCCCTGGAAGGTGGTCGAGCAGCGGTGGAACCCAAGCGACATGCGCCTGGGGGAAAGCCTTTGCTCCCTGGGCAACGGGTACATGGGGCTTCGGGGCAACTTTGAGGAGCAGTATACCGGCGACACCCACCGGGGCACATACCTGGGCGGCGTCTGGTTCCCTGACAAGACCAGGGTGGGCTGGTGGAAAAACGGCTACCCGCAATACTTCGGCAAGGTGATCAATGCCGTCAACCTCATCGGCATCGATGTGACGGTGGATGGGGAGCCGCTGGATTTGCACCGCTATCCCGTCGTGAAATTCCTGCGGGAAGTGAATATGCAGCACGGCGTTTTGCATAGGGTGGCCCTGGTGGAAATGCAAAAGGGCACCGTGCGGGTGGAAAGCCAGCGGTTTGTATCCGTCAATCAAAAGGAGCTGCTGGCCATCCGCTATACGGTGACGCCCTCCTTCCCCGCCCACATCGCCTTAAAGCCTTATCTGGACGGCAACGTCAGGAATCTGGACGCCAACTACGACGAGACCTTCTGGGAGCTGCTGGAGGAAAAGGAGGAGGACGGCGCCCTGGGCCTGCTCACCCAAACAAAGGAAAACCCCTTCCTGACGCCCCGCTTTACCGTGGCCGCCGCCATGGCGGTGAACGCGAAGGATATGACCCTGGCCCGTAAGGAAACGAAAAAGGGCCGCTGCGAGGCGGTGTACGGCCTGATGGCCGCCGCCGGCCAGGCCGTGTCGCTGGATAAGTTCTCCCTTGTGTTCACCAGCCGGGACCATGAGGAGGATCAATTGCTGCCCCTGGCAATGGAAGCCGCGGAAAAGGCGGCCCAGGCGGGGTATGACCAGGCGCTGGCGGGCCACAAGGCCGGCTGGAAGCGCCGCTGGGAAATGGCGGACGTGCGCATTGACGGCGACGACGGCGCCCAGCAGGGTATCCGCTTCAACCTGTTCCATCTGTTGTCCACCTATTCGGGGGAGGATGAGCGGCTGAACATCGGCCCCAAGGGCTTCACCGGCGAAAAGTACGGCGGGGCCACCTATTGGGATACCGAGGCCTACTGCCTGCCGGTGTACATGGCCGTGGCCGGGGCGGACGTGGCCCGCCAGCTCCTTTTGTACCGCCATAAGCAATTGCCCGGCGCGTACCACAACGCGAAGCAGCAGGGGCTGCAAGGGGCGCTGTACCCCATGGTTACCTTTACCGGCGTGGAATGCCACAACGAGTGGGAAATCACCTTTGAGGAGATCCACCGCAACGGCGCCATCGCCCATGCCATCTTCAACTACGTAAGTTTCACCGGCGACACGGAGTATGTGAAAAACGAGGGCCTTGACGTGCTGGCCGGCATCGCCAGGTTCTGGCGCAGCCGCGTCCACTATTCCAATCGCGCGGGCAAATACATGCTCCACGGCGTTACCGGCCCCAACGAGTACGAAAACAACGTCAGCAACAACTGGTACACCAACCGCATCGCCGTCTGGTGCTTGCAGTACTTCCTGGAAGCCGCCGAAATGGCCGGTCCCCGCCGCGTGAAGGAGACGGGCGTCACGGAGGAAGAAATGGCCCGCATGCGGGAAGTGGCCGGAAACATGTACTTTCCCGAAGACAAGGGCCTTGGCATTTTCGTGCAGCACGATACCTTCCTGGACAAGGACCTGACCCCCGCCGCGCAGATCGACCCCAAGAACCGGCCCATCAACCAGCACTGGTCCTGGGACAGGATCTTGCGCTCCTGCTACATCAAGCAGGCCGACGTGCTGCAGGGCCTGTACTTCCTGGGGCATTTGTATGATGCGGAAACAAAGAAGCGAAACTTTGATTTTTACGAGCCCCTCACCGTCCACGAAAGCAGCCTGTCCCCCTGCGTGCACAGCATACTGGCGGCGGAGATCGGCTACCCCGAAAAGGCGGTGGAAATGTACCGCCGAACGGCCCGGCTGGATCTGGACAACATTAACCACGATACCGAGGACGGCTTGCATGTAACCAGCATGGCCGGCAGCTGGCTGTCCATCGCCCAGGGCTTCGCGGGCATGCGCACGGCAAACGGCCTGTCCTTTGCGCCCTTTTTGCCCGACTGCTTCAAGGGCTATACCTTCAACGTAAACTACCGGGAGAGGCTGCTTCGGGTTTGCGTAAACACCGAGGGCACGGTTTTGACTCTGCTGGAAGGCAAACCCCTCACCCTGACGCTGTACGGCCAAAGCGTCACCGTGGAAAAGGAAACGCGGCTGCCGTTTCCTGGATGACAATCAAGGACATCATGCGGAGGGTGAAGGAAAGGTTCATCCTCCGTTTTCTTTTGTCGTGGGATTGCGGCACAGGAGGGCGAATGATAATCGCCCGCCTATAGCAAGCAAATCAAAGAAAATTGGTTGCAAAAGCGTTTGCCCTGCGCCGCCCCCTGTTCCTTCTCCGCCTGTTTTCGTGTATACTTATGGGTACATACAAAGCGCCAGCCGTATCATCGCGGCAGCAGGGAGGAACGTGAAAATGGCGGGAAACCCATCCCCTATCCTGGAAAGGATCCTAAAGCAATCGGGCGACGAAGGCTTGCTCGACAAGCTGAGCGCCCTTTCCGCCTCCGATCTGCAGTCGCTTTTGATGGAGGTATTCTTAAAAAGGGCCGGCCGCGTGACCCCGCCCCAGCTTTTGAAGGAGTATCAAGGCAACCGGTTTGTGAAGCCCGCCACGATAGACGCCATCGCCTATTTGCAAACGGAGCTGCAAACCCTGACCCTGGCCAGGGAAATGGGCATCGACCCTGTTTTGCTTTCCCCCGCGGGGCAGCTTTTCAGCTGTTCCGCTCTGGCGGCGGTCAGCCAGAACAAGGTGCTTTCCGCTTTGCGGGGCACGGAGCTCTTGGCCGACCCCACCAACATGCTGGCGCTTTTCATTGCGGACAGGCTGCAAAAAAAGGCCTGGTCCAACGCCGGGCAGCCTGTTCACGCAGGCGCCGCCTGCCGCGTGGCGAGAGGCCAGGCCTTTTCGGGACCGAACAGCTTCAGCCACTTTGGATTGTTTTGCGCGGTTTCTTCCGGACGGGATACCGGTTCCTACGCCTGCGAGCACAGCCTGCTTGCAAAGCACCTTGCCTATTACAGCCGGCTGTTTGAGGAGGCGCTGAATACGCCGCTGACCCTCATCCTCAAAAAGCGTGGCGGGTACAAGGACGGCCAGGGGTTTTTGGAGCGGACCGCCGAGCATATTCAAAAAACGCTGCCCGGGCTTTCCGTCACCTTGGAGACAGGGAATTCGGACAACGCCTACTATCAGGGGCTTAATTTCAAATTGATGATACCCACAGGCGATGAGCTGTCGGAGGTGGGCGACGGCGGTTTTGTGGATTGGACGCAAAAGATGCTGGGCAATAAAAAAGAACGCCTGCTGATCAGCGCCATTGGCCTGGACAGGCTGATGACGCTGCGGCAGGAGTAAATACTTTTTGATAAGCAGCGCCGCCGGGAAGCCATGGACTTCCCGGCGGCGCTTTTATACTGCCTGAAAAATGGTAGGAGCATGTAATACTGCTTCCAAACATTATTGCGTCGTTACCGTGGATCTTTTCGCGCTACTTAAGCGTCGTCTGCCGCTGCGCGTAGCGCAGCTACGTCTCGCTACGTCTCCTTGTATTGCACGAAAATCTCTCACGCCCATGGACGCAATAATGTTTTCCATTAGTATAAGCCAAAAGGCTTCCACTTGCGGGGAAGCTGTCTGCCTTCGGTGACTGATGAGGTGATAAGCCGGGGTATGCTAAGCGCAGCCAAGCACCTCATCCGGCGCTGGCCAATCCTCAGTCAGCTTCGCTGACAGCTCCTTTCAAAAGGAGCCCTCCAAGGGAAGGCTCTGGTACGCGCTTTTCATCCCTTGGGATGATGCTTGCATCACGGGTATCTGCAACATTACTCCTTCAGCAAATCCTTGTATACCCCCGGCACGGAATCCGGGATCACCGCGGCGCCCACCGCCTTTTCGTAAAAGCCCACAGGGCCGGCCCCGCCGATCACGGCGTAGGCATACCCCAGTTCCCGAAGGCCATGCATGCAGGCGATGAGCAGTACCCTGCCGATGCCAAGGCCGCGCTGGCTTTCCAATACGCCTGTGGGGCCGAAGTAGTCGCGGCAGGTCGCCTCGTAGCAGCCAAAGCCCAGAATCTCATCGTCCTTCACGGCGATAAACAGGCTCACCGGCTGGCGGGAAAAGCAGACTTCGCATTCGCTGGCCCAGCGGGGGCCGAAGTGTTTTTCCACCCAGGCGGTGATACGGCGCAGGTCGGGCACCATCGCCCGGCGCACGGAAATCCCTTTTTGCGCCATGTCGGCAAGTTGGGGCGCAAGGTCCGGCAGTTTCAGCAAATGCACCAGCATATCGGGCATAGGGTTCATCCTCTCCAAAGAAAATGTTCCCCTATCCATTCCATGCGCGGAACATTATTTCCTTTTCCTTGAAAGATTCCAGGTGGAAAGCAGAAAGAATACCAAAGCCGTACCCAAAAGCACCAGGATGCTTGTGAGCATGGACACTTGCGCGCCGCCGATTTGGAAGGATACGCCCATCATCTTTTGAAATTCCCGGGCGGATGTTTCCGGCGCGCCGGCGAAGGCGGCCTGCATGGGCGCGTCCATCATCACCTGGCGGAACAATAAGCTTGCGTGGGATACGGGAAAGAATTTCACAATGGATTGAACGGCTTCGGGCAGCTGGCCCATGGGAATGTACACGCCGGTCAAAAAGCCGATCAGCGTGCCCAGCAGGCTGGAGGCCGTGGCAAAGGCGTTGCTGCTTTTGAAAAAGGATACCATAAACAGGATCATGGCCGTGCTGGAAAGGACGGACAGCAGCATGACGCCAAGCACTTTCAAAGCGCTTAGAGCGCTTAGCAGCTGTCCGCCGTAGCCCACAATGTACACCTCGGCCAGCACAAAGGTGACCAGGGTCATGATCAACCCGATAATGAAGGAGCTGAGTATATAGCCGGCTGCCAGGGTGGAGCGCCTGATGGGGGAAGCGGCAAAATCCTTGGCGGATTTCTTTTCCTGATCCCTGACCATGATGCCAAAGGCGCCCATGGTGGTGGTGACGGAGGTGACGCTGAGTAACCCCGCCATGATCCAGCTGTCCATCAAAAACCTGGACCCCGGCACGGCTTTCATGCCGCTGGAGAGCATATCGCCCAGAAACAGAATGTACAGGCCGATGATAATGAACGCCGCCAGCAGCGAGAAGAACACGGCGGCCCGGTCCCTAAAAAACATTTTCAGGTTGCGGGAGGCGAATTTCAGTGTGATCATTCCCTCATCCCCTTTCCTGTGATGGCGATAAACGCGTCGTCCATGCTGCCGCAAACGACCTCGAAGATATCAATAAAGGCTTCGCAGTCCTTCAAAATGGGCAGCGCGTCCTTTGTGCGGGCCAGGGGGATGTGAACCATGGCGCCTTTTAGATCGTAGGCGATATTCTTTTCCTTCAGATACGCAAGCAGGCCTTGCTCATCCGCGGGCTCGATCTTCAGCTGGTCGCGGCTGAAGCGCTCCTTCAATTCCGCCGGCGTGCCCTTGGCGGTGATGACGCCCTTGTCGATGACCGCCACATAGTCGGCGCCGGCGGCCTCCTCCATGTAGTGGGTGGTCAAAAACACGGTCATCCCTTCCTGCTTTTGCAAGGCGCGGATGGTATCCCACACGCTTTGCCGCGTTTGCGGGTCCAGGCCCGTGGTGGGCTCATCCAGGAAAAGGATCTTGGGGGTGTTGACCAGGGCCCTTGCGATGTCGGCGCGCCGGCGCTGGCCGCCGGAGAGCTTGCCGTAGGGCCTATCCAGAAAACCCTCCACCTCGGCCACCCTGGCGGCCCTTTGCACGGCCTGCCTGAGCTTTTGCCCGCTCAGGCCGTAAAACCCGCCCCGGGTGGACAGGTTTTCCCGCACGGTGAGCATGTCGTCCAGAATACTGTCCTGAAAGACTACGCCAATCAGGCCGCGGATCTTGTCGTCGTCCTTGGAAAGCGCATAGCCGCCCACGTTCACCTGACCCGCGTCAGGCTTCAAAAGCGTGCAGATCATGTCGATGGTGGTGGACTTTCCCGCCCCGTTGGGGCCCAGGAAAGCAAAGAGTGTGCCCGCGTCCACGTAAAAGTCGATGCCCTGCACCGCCTTTACATCCTTGTAGCTTTTTGTAAGCTTGGAAACCTCAATGATTTTCTCCATACAATCCCCCATCCAATATCATCCAGACATACGGCTCTATTATATCAGCGGCTGCCCGGCAAATCACTGCATATAAGCTAAAAAGTGGATGAGAATTCCATGAGAAATACGCCCGCAACACGTCAGCGCAAGCCTTGGCGCAGTGCGGGCGAAAGGTGATATTGATTTGGCTGTCAGCATTCAGTCAAGCGCCAGGGAAAGGTAGGGCGGGGCGCCTTGAAGCGCAGGTTCTTTTGCCAGCCAGCGGATCATGCCAAAGGGTTGCTTTATAGCGCCGGGCACAGTCCCTTCCGGCAGGCGCACCGTATACGACCTGGCATTGCACGCCTTATGCAAAATGGAAAGGGCGGTTTGTATGTCCCCATCCAAAAGCGCAAGCTCCCGCACCAATACACCGTTCTTGGTTCTTTCCCAGGCGGCGCAGCCGTGCCCGCCTTCCCAAACAAGGCGCGTGACGCCGCCATCCTCCGCAAAGGCAGACATGGCGTAGGCGACGGCGCTTTCCTCCCAGCGGGCATACAGGCGGCTTTCATGAAACGCCTGATCCCGAAGCCGGGCGTACTCCCCGGCAGAGCAGGCTTCATATTGGCCGGAAGCGGGAAAAGCCGGCAAACTCGATGCGTCCAGCGTGATGACATCCAGTGAAAAGACGGTCTGGTAACCCCTTTTTGCGTAAAAATCAAACAGGCTTGCGGACGCCGGCACCAGGATGGCGGCGTCCGCCCCCAAGCTCTTTATGTGCGCGTGGGCGGCAGTAAGCAGCGCGGTGCTGATGCCCTGGCCGCGATAAGCGGGATGGGTGGCCACGGCGTAGATGTAGCGGGCCGCAAACGCCTGCCCGTCCATGGCCGCCAGCGTCACCGGCAGCATGGACAGCATGCCGGAGATGGCGCCTTCCCTTTCTTCCACCAGCATGTTTTCATCCAGGTGGCGCAGGGCAAAATACGCCTCCACCGCGTCGGCGGTGTCAAAGAAGATTTCCGCCCAGAGCGCTTTTAATTGCGGATGATCGCCGCGGCGCGCAAACCGGATCATGGCTTATATCGGCTCCTTTTGTTCGGCGGTGTACTTTTCCACCAGCAGGTGGGGGTGGTACGACATTTTCGCGTGCCGCAGGCCCTCGACGCCGGCGTCCTCTTCCCGGTTGACATATGCGTAGTCCATGCAGTTGTGCAAAATGAATTGCTGGTTGATCATGGGGTAGGCGCCCTGTATGTCGGAATAGGCCTTTTCAAAATGCACCAGGAACGTATCCTCATTCAGCGGATCGCCCATGGAAAAGGCGATCACCCTGCTCTCGGCGCGGATCAGCCCGCCGGACAGGCGCAATTCGTAAAAGTGCTTCAGCGCCTGCTCCACGGCGCAGTATTCGTCGCTGAGGCCGCTGTCTGCCAGGGTGCCGTCGCTCTGGCAGCCGGCCTGCAGGCACCAGGCCATGTGCATCTGCTGCACATCGCTGATGTTGTCCCTGTGGATGGGCTCGTACTGCCAGGTGGGGTGATTGTCCAGAAACCTGTGGATGTGGTTGCGCTTGGCGGCCAGCTTTTTGCCCGAAAGCGTGGCCAGCGATTGCGTTTCGTAAATATAATCGGCGGCGTCGCGGCTCAGGGTGAATTCAAACTTGCCGGGGAACGCTTCCTCCAGCCTGGTTTTATCGCCGGCCAGCACGGTGTTGAACCGGAGCGGAGCGCCAAGGGACTTTGCGTCCTCCGCCATGGCCTGTATCACGGGCGTCAATGGGCCCTGGCCGGCGGGGAACAGGTAGGTGGGGTCTTTGGGTTCGGAGCGGAGGATGAGGTAATCACCCAGGCGCGCGATATGATAGTTGTAAATGTAGCGCCAAACAAAGCAGGTCGTAAAATTGTAATCCAGCGAACCGCGTTTGCCCATTTGAAACAGCGGATCCATCCATTGTCTGTCTTCCAGCGTGATTTCCTTAAAGGAAAGCATCAAGCACCGAGGACCTCTTTTCCTTTCTTGATGGGGAAAGGTGAAACTCAACATTCTTATTATACCAGAAACCCCAGGGGTAAGAAACGGGGAAATGCAAAAAGCACACCCCACCTTTGACAAGGAGGGGCGTGTCTTTTGGACAAGCTATTTTTCCAGCAGCGCCGCCAGATACAAAAGCGGAGAGTTCCAGTAGATGGTCACCTCATTGGTGGAGTAGCTCTGGTCGTTGTCCACATAGCATTTGGCGGGGGGCTGGCCGCGCAGCACCGTTTTGGCGTAAGGGTCTTCCAGCCCGCCATCGGGGCCGCCGGCCAGCATGCCGGGTACGGTTTCTTTTGCGGCCAGGCTGGGCCGGTGGTGGGGGCTGACGGGGAAAAGCGTGCCGTGGCCCGTTATGTAGCAGTAGCCCATAGGATTGGCGCCCATCAGATAATCAAGGTGCTGCCAGGCGGCGTTCGTAAAAGCCTTTGCATCCTCAGGGGAAACGGCGGCGGCCAGCAGAAGGTACAGCCCGTTGTTGGCCACGGTCATGTTGCTGCCCCAGGGGTAGTCCGTTTTCAGCGTCATGCGGTATCCGTCCTGGCCGGATAAGGCGTACAGCATGGAGGCCGTGCGCAGCAGTTCGGCCTTGACGGCGCTTTGCGTGTCCGCGTCCGCCGCATCCCCCGCCTGTAAAAGGGCTATGTCGCCGAAGGTGCCCACGGCCTGCCAGCCAAGGCCCGAAGGCGGATTCTTTGCGCGAAGCTCCGCGGCGGCTTTTGCGTACGCGGCTTTTTTGGTGGTGCGCGCAAGCTCCGCGGCGGCCCAGTAACGTTCATCCGTATCGACGGTATCACCGTATTCTCCGGTTTGTATGCCCTCCGGATTGCGAAAGCCTGTGCCGCCGCCGGGGTTTGCTTCCAGGTACGCCCAGGCCTTTTCCGCCGCGGCAAGCAGCCTTTGACTGTACGCGGGATCGTTTTTTTCATACATGCGGGCGGCCAGGGCGAGGGCAGCGGCAAAGTCGCCGGTGGCGGCGGTGGAAACGGGGCTTATCACCAGGGGTTCCTTTTCCTGGTCGGGCATGACAAAGCCGGGGAAAGTGGCGCAGGATACCTTGTGGTATACGCCGCCGGTCTTTTCCTCCTGCATTTTTATCAGCCAATCTAGCTCAAAGCGGACTTCATCCAAAATATCGGGGATGCCGTTGCCGCTTTCCGGAATGCCGGTGTCGTCCGTGAACAGGGCGGGGTTTGCCTCATAGGCCAGCAGCAGGTCCGCAACGGTTTTGGCGGCGGGGACCACATAGCGGCCGTAATCCCCGGCGTCGTGCCAGCCGCCGGAGACATCCTTCGTTTCGTTTGTGCCCTGCACCGTGGCAAGGCCCGTATGGCAGGCCGGATGGGCAAAAGCGCCGGCCAGATCCTCGGCCAATGCCACGCCGCAGCGCTGGTAATAGAAAAAGCGGAGCACGTCATGAAGCACCGCCTCATACACGTTTTCACCGATGACAAAGGTTGGGGAAACCCTGTCGCCCACGCGCACATGATAGGTGCCCGGGGTTGTAACGGCGCGCAAATCACCGGAGGAGACTGTATCGCCGGAAGCCGGATCGTCGATTGCGGCCGACTGCTGGACGGCATACACGGTCCTGCCCGCCGCGTCCACGACCTCGAAGGTTTCGCCCAGAGCGCCCTCCCTGAAGAAGGCCGTTTTGGGCTGCGCGATTTGGTAGCCGATTTGGTTGACGAGGATCGCGGGAGCTTCCTTCTTGTTTGTGTCCTGCGCAATGCTTGAACCGTCCATTAGTTTTAGTTCCACGCTTTCAAAAATGAGCGTGTGGCTTTCGTATTCCGGGTCGTCCTCAGGTTTGCCCACGTTGAAGCACAGCCTGGGGGCGGGATCGCTGTCCATTTTCATGGTGAAATCAAAATCCAGGCGGGTGGCCTGGTTTGCGTCAAGCGCCACATCCAGCATGGCGTAGCCGTCATAGCTGCCGCCGTTTTTTTGTATGCGGGCCCGTATGTGCCTGGCGATGGAAGCGGTCACGGTAAAGCTCAGACGGTACCGCCCGCCCTTTTGGAGCCCGAACCCATCGTAATACAGCTGCACGGAATAATCCTTTTGCCCGGCCTTGGTGATGGAAAGGATACCCTTCCCGCCTTCCGCCTGGAGGGAGGCTGTGCCGCCGGATTCCATGTACAGCCCCCAGCCGCTGTTTCCCTTGGCAAAATCCCCGTTGGCAAGCAGGTTTTCCCCCTCGCCAAGGACAGGGGCCAGGGACACAGCAAACATCAAAGTCAGAAGCCACGAACACAAACGGCGGGCCGCGGGAAGCTTTCTGTTCGCCATATGCGATACCTCATTTCATTGTCGGGGGGAGAACGCTCATTATATACTATTTCCATTATACAGGAGATTCGAATTCCCTTCAATCGTTTTCGGAACTTTCGGTAAGGTGAATGGCAGCAACAAAACCGCCGGCTGCGCGATGGCGGCCGGCGGTTGAAAACATTCATCAATAAGTGCTGCACTCAAATACAAGGATCAGTCGCCAAACGTCCTTCTGCCCAGCTTCGCGCCGCAGGATTCCCGTATGATCAGCGAGGTATCCATCACATGCAGGAAGGACTGCCCCTCCTGCCAATTGAGCAGATAAGATACCGCCAGGCGGCCCAGTTCGCTGATGTGCAGGTCCAGCGTGGTCAACGGCGGCTGGGTATAGGCGGAAAAGAACTGGTTGTCGCAGCCCACCACCGCCATGTCCTCGGGCACCCTGATGTTCATGCGGTGCAATTGCCTCAGCGCTCCCATGGCCACCAGGTCGTTGATGGCAATGATGGCCGTGGGCCATCTGGATTTGGGCTGGCCCGACAGCAGCTTCATGACGCCGGCGGCGCCGTCCTCCAGGTTGTAGCCCAGCTCCTGGCGGAAGCGCAGGCCGCCGTTTAACCCCAGGCGGTTCATTTCATCGTGGTAGCCGTGCTCCCGGCTGCTGGTACCGCGCTTGTTGTGGCTGCCGCCCAGCAGCGCGATGCGCTCATGGCCCAGGGCGTTCAGGTGCCGCACGGTAATGCGGGCGCCCTCGGCCATATCGCCGTTGACGCATACGCAGGGGAAATTTTCCACCGGCTGGCCGATCAGCACCACGGGCATATAGTTGCTCAGGTGCCGGAGCACGCCCAGGCGCTGGGAGCCCATAAAATCTTCCACCATGCCGCCGGCCATGATCAGCCCGTCGGGCCGGCGCTCGATCAATTGGTCCAAAAAGGCCTGGTAGCCGTTGCTCGTGTCAGGAATGCGGGTCAAAACCAGGGAGTAGCCCTGGGTGTTGGCCTCCTCGTCGGCGGCGCTGAACATTTCGCTGTAAAAGGGGTTGGCAATTTCGGGAAGGCCGATGCTGATCAGGCGGGACTCGCCGCTGTTAAGCCCCCTGGCTGCTACGCTGGGCTTGTAATTGTACTTGCGCACCACCTCCAGCACCCGCTTCTGCTTGACGGAATGGGGGTTGGGGGTGTCGCTCAAGGCGCGGGAAACCGTGGCGATGGATACGCCCGCTTCCCTGGCTATGTCGTAAATGTTGATGTTGTTGGCAGCCATGGAACCATCCTTCAATCGGTTCGCAGGCTTTCCGGTCATAGGGGAAAGGCCTGCTTATTCTTCGGGCAGATAGGTGCCCAGGGTCCTCACGGTGATTTGGGTCAGCTCGGCCTCTTTTGTAATGGGCTCCAGATAGATATACACATCATCGCCCCAGCAGGCGGGCAGATACGCCGTATCGGGCCGGCCGCCCTTCATGGCGGGCAGGACCTTCGAGTTCAGCACCAGCCTGCCGCAGACCCGGCCGCCGCGCAGTACGGTGGCCTTGATTTCATGGCCGGAAAGCGTAAGCTCGCAATCGCCTTCAGCGATTATACCACGCAGCGCCATCTTTTGACCATCCCCTAACTGTAATGGAAGGAAAAGGCTTTCAAAAGCGGCTTTGCTGCCCGCAAGCGCCAGGTGCAGCTCCGCTTCGTCCACAGCCTTGACGGTCACATTTTGCACAGGCTCGCCCTGATACAGGACCTGGCTGCCGCAGGGCTGGCAGTAATCCAGCTTCGTCACGTGGCATTCAATGCGTAAAATGCCGTCGTCGCAGGGGGCGGCGCTTACATCCACAAAGGGGCGGAAGCGGTCGGCGCTGCCCATGAATTGCCCGTTCACATATACATCGGCCTGGGCCTGCATGCCCTCAAAGTGCAGGATTTGTACGCTGCCTGCCTTGTTTTGATGGGCGCGGAAGACGCCCCGGGCCGGCATATCCGTCGTCAGCCAGTTGCCTAGCCCCGTCAGTTGGGGAGCGGCGCCGGATACGTTGTCGGTGCGCAGCCACAGGGGCAGCGGCGTTAGGGAGGAAACGGCAACAATGCTCTTTATGCCCCTTGTGGACTTGACCCGAAGGCTTGGGGTGCGGTGGTCGTCAAAGTTGCTGTGGCCCCAGATTTCCGCCAGCACTTCGATTTGCCGCTCACCCTTTAAGCCGCCGGCGGGTAGGTAGAAGCTGCGGCCCTCGGGGCTGAAAACGCCCATGGGCTGCCCGGCAAGGGTTACGGTGATCACATCCGCGGCGTCGGTGAACAAAAGGCCGTGGACGGCGTCAAAGCTCTGCCTGGCTGTATACAGGCCGTAACCGCGAAGGATGCCGCTGGCCTCCAGCCCAAGGTTGCCCGCGGCCAGCGCCTTTTGCGGCAGGGAGCGGAACAGGGTAGCGTCCGCCACAGGGCTTTTTTCAAATAGCACGGAAACAAGCTTGCTCTCTTTGATGTCGGGCGCAAAGGCCGCGGCTTCCTCCCAGGGCAAAAGCGTAACGGTGATACCGTCCGCCGTCTGGGTATTCTTGCTTTCAAGGGGCAGCGGTTTACCATTGATGACAATATGGGTCTTTGGCTGCTCCGCCGCGAAGACGATGCGGTCTTTTGAAATTTCAACAGGCGCGGCGTTGGCGAAGGTGATCTCCGCATCCACGCCCAGGGCTTTTAGGGAAACATGGCTAAGGATAACCGTGCAGCGGCCGGGCAGGAAGTCTACCTCACAGCCATTTTCGGGCCACTTGGCCTGCCGCGCTTCACATCCGTACACCATGCCCCCGGCGATCATGCCGCCGCCCGGCAATGATAAGGCAGTGGCAAACACATCCTCCGGGGCAGCAAACCCTTCGGGCAAGGATACGGGCTCGCCTTCGGCAATCCCCGGCACGGAGTCAATGATGCCGCGCAAAATCCTTGCCTCCAGCACCATGCTTTTGCGATACTCGCCGGAGGGGGTGACAAGGGAGGCAAAATCGTAATCGCTGGTTTGAAAGGACAAGGGCGCGCCCCAGTTGTTGACGGCGGTGGTAAACCCAAAGTCCGTGCCGCCGGCCTGGTTGTAGGGCCCGATGAGCTTGACGCCAAGCAGTAGCAGCAGCCGCAAAAAGTGGTGGTCCCGGTTCGTTTCTGTCACCAGCAGGGGAAAGCCCTGGCCGGTCAGCCACTTTTGATAGAAAAGCACCCGCTGCCCAAAGAGCGCGTCGTCATCGGAAGGATAGAAATTCATCGCGGGGGATACGCCGGGCGCAAGCCCGCCCGACGCGTCGATGCCGCCCTGGCCGGCGCACAAGAAAAGGGGCACGTCGATCCCCGCTTCGACGGCCATTTGCTTCAGGGCGTGAATATAGCCGTGGCGATCCAAAACGTCGGAGAAAAAGTCGTACTCGTTCTCCAGTTGCATGGCGATCACGCTGCCGCCTAATACGATGCTGTGCTTTTTGATGATGGGCAGTATGCGGTCAAACCAATTTTGCACGTATTGCAAATAAACGGGGTCGTTGTCCCGTATGCGCATATTGGCCGCGAACAGGTATGCCGGCAGGCCGCCGCCGTCCCATTCCGAGCAGATGTAGGGGCCCGGCCTGGCCACCACATACAGCCCCGCTTCCCTGGCCAGGGTCAAGAAGGCGTCCACATCCCGCTCGCCGGAAAAATCCCACGTACCCGGGGCCATTTCGTGATGGTTCCAGGGAAAGTACACGTCCAGGGCATGGTAGCCGGCCTTTTTCATCTTTTCCATGCGGTCGCGCCAGGCTGCGCGCGGAATGCGGAAATAGAACAGGGAGCCTACCATAAGCACCTGCCGTTTTCCGTTCAGCACAAAGCCGTTTTTGTCCAGCACCACACTGCCCATATGTACTTCCTCCTTGTCACCGGCCGGCACAGCGCCTGCCGATGGATGAAAAAAGTATAGCACATCGTGTAAGCGTATACAATATGACCTCACAAAAGAATTTATCACACGTTTCACCATGTGGAATTTGGTGTATATAATTCATTTTAGAACATGCTAAACGAAAATGATTTGGCTTATTTTGCAGGCGTTGATAAACGGTTATCAAGTGGTATTACAGCATTATTATGGATAAGGGAAATGAAAATTGCACATATTCATCAAAAAAATGATTGACAAGCATGCAAACATAGTATATATTGGGCTTACGGAGAAAGCGTTTACAAAATGAGGTGGTTGGGGTGTCTGAAAAAGCTGCTGCTGCCCGCGGACGGGTAGTGAATACGTCGCCGCTGACGTACAGAAAAATGTCCCTTTGGCGCAAGCTCGTCCAAAACAGGACGCTTCTATTGATGTGCCTGCCGGCGATCCTGTTTTTCCTGGCGTTCAGCTATGCTCCCATGCCCGGCGCGTATATCGCCTTCACCAAGTTCAATTACAACAAGGGCATCTTCGGCAGCCCCTTCATCGGCTTTCAGAACTTTCAGTTTCTGTTCCAGTCGGGCCAGCTGGCGCTGCTTTTGAAAAACACGGTGCTGTACAACCTGGCCTTTGTCCTGCTGGGCAACCTCCTTCAGCTGACGTTCGCCATACTGCTCAACGAGGTGAAGAGCAAGGCCTTCAAAAAGCTGACCCAGTCGATGATGTTCCTGCCCTACTTCATTTCCGCCGTGCTGGTGAGCCTGCTGGTCTACAACATGATCAATTATGATTACGGCTTTATTTCCTCCCTGGTGCGATCTTCCGGCGGCACGATGCCCAAGCTTTACTCCCAGGCGGGGGCCTGGCCCTTCATCATCGTGCTGGTCAACCTGTGGCAATCCACGGGGTACGGTACGGTGGTCTACTTCGCGGCCATCACCGGCATCGACGAATCCATGCTGGAGGCGGCCAGGGTGGACGGCGCCAACGGCTTCCAGCGCATCCGCTACATCATCCTCCCCAGCTTGAAGCCTACGGTGGTCATCCTGCTCCTGTTCGCGGTGGGCGGCATTGTGAAGGGCAACTTCGGCCTGTTCTACAACCTGGTAGGCGCCAATTCCGTGTTGTTCAAGACGACGGACATTATTGAAACGTATGTGTACCGCGCGCTGATGAACAGCTTCAACTTCTCCCAGGGCAGCGCGGTGGGCCTGTTCCAGTCCGTTGTCGGTTTCGCCATCGTCATGATCGTCAACGGCGTCGTAAGGCACATCGAGCCCGACTACTCGCTGTTTTAAGGAAAGGAGGAAAGCCAATGACAACGCTGCGCGCCAGGAACAACAAGGTGAAGCTGGACTGGACCGACCGCACGATCCGCGGCATTACCTACGTCATCGTATCCATCTTCGCGATATGCTGCATCATTCCCTTTTGGCTGATCATCGCCTCCTCCTTCAGCGCGGAGGCCGCCATCCGACGCACGGGCTTTACCCTGTTCCCCTTTGATTTTTCCACCTACTCCTACAGCCTGATCATGAAGTCTCCCGACCAGCTGATCGGCTCGTACATCGTGACGATTTCCCTTACGCTGGTGGGCACCGTCATCGGCCTGTCCATCATCTCCATGACCGGGTACGCGCTGCAGCGAAAGGACTTCCACTTCCGCAACGTGATCTCTTTTTACGTTTATTTTACGTCGCTGTTCTCAGCGGGCCTGGTACCCTTCTACTACGTCATTGTTAAAATTTACGGCCTCAAGGACAGCTACCTGGCGGTGCTCCTGCCGCTTTTGATGAATCCCTGGCTGATCATACTGATGAAGAACTTTGTAAAGGCCATTCCCCATGAGATCACCGAATCGGGCAAGATTGACGGCGCGGGCGATTTTACCATTTTCTACCGGCTGATTTTGCCCTCCATGACGCCGGCCCTGGCCACCATCGGCCTGTTCCTGGCGCTGGGGTACTGGAACGAGTGGTACTACTCCTCGCTATTTTTGTCCTCCAAGGTCACCTACCGCCCGCTGCAGTACCACCTGTACAACATTATCAACACGGTGGCCTCGCTGAAAAACTCGCTGGCGGGCAACAACATCGTCATTACCGATTTGCCCACCGAAACCCTGAAAATGGCCACCGCCACCCTGGCTACCGGCCCCGTGATCCTCATCTATCCCTTCGTGCAAAAGTATTTTGTGTCGGGCCTCACCGTGGGCGCGGTGAAGGGATGATTTTTACCTTGTGATCGGATTTCCGCGCCGCCGGAAGACGGCGCTGGATCATATACCAAATTTTTAGGAGGAAAACCGCATGAAGAAACTCGTAGCCCTGTTCATGGTTCTGGCCATGGCCCTGAGCCTGGCGCCCGCTATGGCGCAGGACGCCGCCGCGACGGATTATGCCGCGTGGTTCCCCGGTGTGGACACCAGCGAACACGTCATCCTGACGTACTACGTCACCGGCAACGTGCCCACCAACAAGACCAATGACGTTTTGGCCGCTTTCAACGAGAAGCTGACCGCCGCCATCAACGCCGAGCTCCAGATCCAGTGGATCGAGTGGGCCGACTGGCAGACCAAGTACCAACTGGGCCTGGCCATGCAGGATGGGTCCATTGACCTGGTCGGCACCGCTACCGACTGGCTCTACGCCTGGGAAAACGCTGAAAATGGCGCCTACCTGCCCCTTTCCGAAGACATGCTCAAGACCTATGCCCCCAAGACCTGGGCCTCCGTCACCCCCGAGTACTGGGACCTGTGCAAGTTCAACGGCGAAATTTACTTCGCCCCCGAAGACAACTATGCGCAATGGACCAACCACGGCTTCATGTACCGCGGCGACTGGGCCAAGGCCGCCGGCTTGGAAAACGGCGTGAATTCCTGGGAAGAAATGGGCACCTATCTCCAGTTCATCAAGGACACCATGCCTGATGTGATTCCGTGGGATGTGGCCGCCTCCGGTTCTTCCTTCCCCGTGCAGATGATCAACGGCTGGCTGGCCAGCAAGACCCCCGGCATCGCCATCGAAGGCCTGCCCGTCGGCCTGTTCTTCGGCGAAAGCAAGGACGATCCCTACACGCTGTCCAGGTTCTACCTGGAAGGCGACAGCCTGGTTGAATTCGCCAAGCTGATGAAACAGTGGAACGATGCCGGCTACTGGCGCGAGGACGTGCTCAACTACACCGGCGACACCCGCCAGGAAATGCGCGAAGGCCTCACCGGTGCCGACCAGCACCACACCCAGACCTGGAAGGGCGAGCGCTACACCATGAACGAGAAGCAGCCCGGCAGCGACCTCGGCTTCTTCTGGTGGGGCAAGGAAAGCAACAACCTGGTCAGCCTGAATATCACCCACGGCGCCATGGCTATTGCTTCCCAGTCCAAGAATCCTGAGCGCGCCCTGATGGTGTATGACCTGATCCGCAACGATCCCACCTTCTACAACCTGTTCAACTACGGCATCGAAGGCCAGCAGTATGTGCTGACCGAAGATGGCTACCGCACCCGTCCCGATTCCTTCACCGAGCAGGCCGTGGATGGCGTTGACCTCAACTTCTGGTGGGGCCGTAACGATGACCTGGAAATCCGCGACTTCCGCGTGGATTGGCCCGTCTACGATGCTTTGACCGCTGAATATGATGCCGTGAAGATTGACTATCCCTACGGCAAGGTCGTGTTCAATCGCGATCCCGTGTCTGTGGAGCTGGATAACCTGTCCGCTGTGTACAATACCTACGCCCCGCAGATCGCTTTCGGCAAGGCCGCCGAGCCCGAGGCTTATGTGGCTGAATTCCGTCAGGCGCTGAAGGATGCCGGTATCGAAAAGGTTATGGCTGAGATTCAGGCCCAGATCGACGCCGTGTACAAGAAGTAAGGTTCAAAGTCCCTTTTGCGGAGGGCTCGCAGTAAAATGTGAGCCCTCCCTTTTTGAAAGGAGCGCATGATGCGTACCACCATTTCACTAAACCTTGGCTGGCGCTTTCACTTGGGCGAAGTCTTAAAGGCCGGCTACAAGGGCTACGACGACAGCGCCTGGCAAAGCGTGACGCTGCCCCACGACTGGTCCGTGACACTGCCCTTTGACGAAAGCTGCTCCAGCGGCACGGGATATCTTGCCGGCGGCATCGGCTGGTACCGCAAGCATTTTGCGCTGCCGGAGCTTTCCGGCCGCAAGGTCTACATTACCTTTGGCGGCGTGTACAAGCACGCGCGGGTGTATGTCAATTCCAACTACCTTGGCATGCGGGCCTACGGCTACAGCACCTTCACTTATGACATCACCGAATTTGTGACCGCCGGCGGCAACGTGGTCAGCGTACGCTGTGAGCATACGGAATTGGCGGATTCCCGTTGGTTCACCGGCAACGGCATCTACCGCGACGTGACTTTGACCATCACATCCCCCGCGCACTTTGCGCAGGACGGGGTGTTTGCCTATACGGAGTCTGTAACGGAAAAAGGCGCGCTGATAGCCGTTTCGGCCCAGGTGCTGGGAGGCGGCCGGGCTTTCTTTGCGCTGAAGAATGCGAAGGGCCGCACCGTGGCCAGGGGAAAGACGCAGCTGACCGTCAAGGACCCGGAGCTTTGGTCGCCGGAAAATCCGCATTTGTATACCCTGGTGGGCACCGTGGAAAAGGACGGGGAAGTGACGGACACCATAAGCATCCCCTTTGGCATTCGCACCTTCCGCTTTGATGTAAACGAAGGCTTCTTTTTGAACGGCGTCAGCACCAAGTTCAAAGGCGTGTGCATCCACCATGACGCGGGCGTCCTGGGCGCGGCCGTACCCAAGGCCGTGTGGGCCCGCAGGCTGCAAAAATTGAAGGAATGCGGCTGCAACGCCATCCGCTTCAGCCATAACCCGCCGGCGACAGATGTCATCGACCTGTGCGACGAAATGGGCTTTCTGGTCATGGACGAGGCCTTTGACGAATGGGAAGGCTGCAAGAACAAGTGGTGGCAGGGCCACAACGTGTACCCGCCCAAGCTTTTCGGCTATGCTGATGATTACCCCCAATGGTATGAAAAGGACCTTTCCGATTTAATCCGCCGGGACCGCAATCATCCCAGCATTGTGTTGTGGAGCATCGGCAACGAGATCGACTATCCCAACGACCCTTATGTGCACCCGTATTTTGAGACCATGACCGGCAACAACGACGCCAACAAGCCGGCCCAGGAGCGGCAGTACGATAAGAACAAACCCAATGCCGACCGCCTGGCCGTCATCGCCCGGGAGCTTGTGGAGATCGTCAAGCGGCACGATACCACAAGGCCTGTGACCAGTGCCCTGGCCTTTCCGGAGCTGAGCAATCTCACGGGCTACGCCCAGGCGCTGGATGTGGTGGGCTACAACTACAAAGAACAGTTTTATGAGGAAGACCACGCGAAGTATCCCACCCATATCCTGATGGGCAGCGAAAATGGCCACGACCCCGCGGCTTGGCTGGCGGTGAAGCACAACGACTACATCAGCGGCCAGTTTTTGTGGACCGGCATCGATTACCTGGGCGAGGCCAAGGGCTGGCCCATCCGTACCTCCCGGGCCGGCCTCATCGACACCGCCGGGTTTGAAAAGCCCAGGTTCGCGCTGCGCAAGGCGCTGTGGACCGATACGCTTTGCGCCAGCCTGGCGGTGGGCGAACGCGATAAGCTGTGGATAGCGAACACCCTTTGGGCAGGCATCCCGGGCGAAACAAAGCATGTGCTGGTTTTGACCAACGGCGAAACTGCCGCGCTCTCCCTAAACGGCAAGCCGGTGGGGGAAGCCATGGTGGATGAAACCTGCGTGGCGGCCTTTACAGTGCCTTACGCCCCAGGTACCCTGTCTGTCACCTGCACGCGGGGGAATGAGGCGGCCGCCTTTGAACTGCACACCCCCGGTGAAGCGGTCAAGCTGGAGGCCGCGGCGGATGTGAAAGCGCTGCCGGCCGACGGTCAGAGCGTGTGGCAGGTGGAAATCGCATTGAAGGACGCCGATGGGCGTATCGCGGCGGAGGATGACCGGCCCGTTACCTGCCAGGTGGTCGGCGATGTGCAGTTTCTGGGCCTGGAAAACGGCTGCGCTTTCGATTTGACCAGCTACGAAAGCGCTACCCGCCCCACGTATCATGGCCGTGCCATCGTGTTTATCCGCGCGGGGCAAAATTCCGGCAAGGCGGAGCTGCACCTGAGTGTGCCGGGGCTTGGGAAAACGGCGGTTACGCTTCAAACGGTAAAAGCATAAGGGAAGATAGGGTCTTAAGCTGCCCGGAAAGCAAGTCTTTCCGGGCAGCTTTTCATCTACGGCAGCAATGGGAAGCCAAGGGCAAAGCGTGGCAATGGACAGACATATTATATGTAAATTTGCAATTTTGTGGAATTTACTGCGTCAAAATCCTTTTGTGGCCACTCTATCATATAGATTGTCAATCCAGTGTTTATTTGCCAGCCGGATGAAATTACTTTCTGGCAGATGGTTCTTAAGGGGCAGAGCCATGGTGCTTTACTTATCTATTTGAGGTAGGTGGTTCATGATAGCCGTATGTTGAAGGTATCCTTATAACATTAGGTGGTGGGGAGGAATATATGGGGCATTTGACTTGTGAACGCATAAAGCAGCTTTTCCTAAAAAGGCGATTGTTTTCAGCAGAATACAAAATATTGAGTGACGTTCAAAAAAATGGCACTAATTTGACAAACGAACATAGAAAGCGCCTTATGTTGCTTGAGCAATATGAAAGCTGCATACAGGTTTGGCTCGACTCATTGCCAGAGGATGAAGCCTACGCAGTTCAACGGCACCTGATCGATGGTATTGACTGGCCGCGGATTGCTACAGAATATTGCATGAAATGGGGAAATGAAAATGCTAGAACCGACAGAACGCTGATGAGTTATCAAAAAAAGGCACTTCAAAGGATTGCCAATTCCTTTGAACATATTCCGCTTGAACTCACGGATGAAATGTGATTAGCCTTTGATATTACATTTTGAAAGGAAAAACGAATCATGAAAAACGTATCTATCCGTACACCGTTTTGCCTGTTGCTTTTGTTGGGACTCCTCCTTTTTTCCCCGCGTATCGGTGGGGAGGCCGCGGCCGAGGGTGTATGGGCGTTTGATAACAATATTTACACCCTGACGCCTTATCAGGATGGCATCATGCTTTTGGAAGGAGACCGGCTTTGGTTTTGGAATCCTGACCAACGGGAGCCGCAAAAAAGGGGCAATGCCTTTTTTTACGGTGTACAGGCGCTTTTTACGGACGATGAGGGGCAGTTGCTCGCGCTGGGGCAAAACAGCGAAAGCACAAGGCTTCTTCGCTGCTCGTTCAGCGGACAGAACCTTTCCGTATCGCAGGTGTGTACGCTTACATTGCCCGATGCGGAGAACAACTACATTTACAACGCTTTTTATCAGCAAAACACAATCTTTATGCTGCTTCTTAATAGTTATACCGGACAACAAACCCTATATGCCTATGATACTGCTACACAACAGGAGTGGATATGGGATAATTTCCCTACCCGGCGCATAGCGCCCTATCGGGACGGACTTGTGCTGGGAACGCAAATGGATGCTGGAATGACAGAGAGTTTTGTAACGCTGGATATCGTTACAAAGCAAACGACTATCGTTTCTGCCCTGCCCGGTTTTACAGAAATACTGGCGTACTCCAAGCAAAATAATGAAGTCGCCTATCTCCGGCGGACCAGCGTATATGCAGGGGCAATAGACGGGACGATGACGGAGCAGGGCTATCTGCCGGTAACCTCCCGCAACACAGAAAAGGGCGTGCTGACCGGCAATGGTTATTTTGCGATAGCCGATGGCAATCGTCTGCTCTGGACCAAGTTGAACCCCGAGTTTTCCAAGACCAGCGGCACGTTTTTGACCATTGCGGACGGCGGAATGGAAATGGATGTGACCAGGCTTTTTAGACTGGATCACCCGGAGATTCCTGTCATAGCGCGAAACGTAAGCCTTAAGCCGGAAGATGTAGCGCAGGCTATTCGCGGCAACGACACCGAAACGGACATATTTGTTGTTGATTCGGTTTATCCGGGCTACGGAAGCCTGCTGTCAAAAGGTTTCGGTGCGGATTTGTCTGCTGACAGCGATTTGATGGCCTTGGTTCAAAATATGCCGGAGGCACTGCAAAAGGGATTGATGTATGACGGAAAGCTGATGGCTTTCCCAATTGATGTCCGTTTTGGGGGCATGGCATTCAGCTATTCGCCGGAGACACTGGCGGCCATGGACGTGACGGAAGATGTGATGCCTGACAATTTGTCAGATTTTCTGTCCTTGTTGATTGAATGGTACGAGTCCGGCAGGATGGATGGGGTTCGCCTGATTGACTACAAAGAACCCGATTACCAGTTTCTCCGGTTTCTTGTGAGTGAATATACAAATTACTATGAGGCAGCGCAGGAGGAGCCGCTGCATTACACAAGCGAGCTGTTTTATGAGCTGATGGAAAAAACGGACCGTTTGATTCAACTGATGAAAGAGCACTCGTATACATCCGACCTGCTTCCGGTCTTGTTAACGGGGAGCGGACCTGATTCGCAGTTTATGCAGTATGAAACCGACACCCCCCGGGTGTTTTTGCCCTTAACGCCCAAGCAAGGGATGCCCTTGCGGTTTACAGCCGCTATGAGGGTGTACATCATCAACCCCCGATCTCAAAAGCTCCCTCAGGCCATGACCTATCTTCGATCTCTGGAAAAGAATATGGATGCTTTGAACCGTTTGTTTCTGTGGCCTGATACAACCATTCCTGTTGAGAATACGCTGTACGTGCAAACGCATCACGAAATAAGTGAAATCATTGCACAGTTGGAACAAGAAAAGAATAATGCGCCTGCCGAAGAACAAAAAGCGTATCTCAGTTTGATTTGGGAATATCAAGGCAATCTGGCTTCCATGGAACAACGCCGCTGGGCGCTTAGCCAGGAGACCATTGATGCATACAGGATATATGCGCCTTATGTATACTTGAATAACGGTTTCGTTACGACCATGATGGAAGCACCAGAACTGGATTCCCTCTTGAAGCGCTATATGGCAGGCCATATGGATTGGAAACAATTAATAATTGCACTAGAGGAGCGTTTGGAAAAAATAAAAAGCGAATAGGCCTATGACCGGCGTCGAAGCAACTGTGCATGTAGCTATTCTGCATGCTATTTATACCTTCTCGGCATGCTATTCGTACTTGGCAGTAGATTCATTTTGACCTAAACTATTCATTGAAAGCATTCGTGGGCAGCCTGGCATGCTTAACAAAAAACGAAAGAGTGAGAATATGCGTAAAGGAATTCGCAGGTTGTTTGTTTGCTCTATCTTGGTTTTGTGTCTAGTCTCTATATCCTATACAGCTCTTGCAGTTTGCCCTAATATCTATGAGCACCAAGATTATTATAGGACTCTAGCAAGAACTGAATTACTAAGGTACGAGTATTATAACGTAACATATCATGATAAAACCATAAGGAACTATTGGTATTGTGGCGCATGCGGCCAAGGCAGTGGAACTTGGGTGACTTTAACTAAAGAAATGGAGCGCCATAATGAAGCATATGCTGGTGATGAAGGGCATGCTGCTGGAAAGAATAGCCACTATTATAAAGTGTACTGCTACAAATGCAGCCACACAATGACAAAGGCATATGTATGTTACGGACCTCCCTGTCCAAATCCGCTCTGATCTTTCGTGCATGGGATATTTGGGGGAATTCGCTTCAAGGATGTATCAGAGGATCACCGATCATTGATTTGCCAATTTGATTGTTTAGGGCTGTCTCAAAGCGCGAAAGCGCCGGGAGACAGCCCTTGATTATCCCCAAAATAGAATTGCAGCATGTACACAGGGACTGCTCCTCAAATAAGCGCTGATTGATCCATATTCCCAATTGGCTTGGCATGGGCACGCGGGCGATTGATAATCGCCATCTGGCTCAATTGTCGCGCTACTCACAAGCTAATCCTCAGTCAGCTTCGCTGACAGCTCCTTTCAAAAGGAGCCTTGTTCGCATTGCGACAATTGAGCCGATTCGCCCACTGCAACTTTGGAAGGTTCGCTGCCGCCTTGTTCCTGTTCACTTTCCTTTTTTAGCCCTTGATTCGCATTAGCAATCGCCCGCCTTGCCGTACTCACATATGGCGTAAACAGTTTAAACGCAAAAAGACACTTGACCTTATTCCAATTTATGGTATGATATCAGACAGATGTTTTGATCGTTAATTAAACTACAACATAAGGGGAATGAACCTATGAAACATGCGACAAAAGACCTGTTCCGCCCATATGCCGGCGCGCGCCGCATCGCAGTCCTGCTGACCGTCCTCCTTGTGGCCCTGTGCTTTGCGTGGCCCTGCAGCTTGGCCGAGGGCGCTTCCGCCCCCGGTTCCACTGTGTACATGACCAAGGATATCAGCCCCGCCGGCCTGATGGCCATCTACAAGGCCCTGGGCCGGGAAGCCACCGGAAAGGTGGCCGTCAAGCTGCACATGGGTGAGCCCACCGGTACAAACTTTCTTTCGCCCGATCTGATCAAGGATTTTGTGTTAAGCGTCAACGGCACCTTTGTGGACAGCAACACCGCCTACGGCGGCCGGCGCATGTCCACCGCCATGCATTTGCAGGTGGCCAAGGACCACGGCTTTACGGACATCGCGCCCGTGGACATCCTGGACGCCGACGGCTCCCTGGCGCTGCCCATTGAAAACGGCAAGCATTTGAAGGAAGACCTGGTGGGCGCCCACCTCACAAACTACGATTTTTTCGTGATCCTCTCCCACTTCAAGGGTCACGAAATGGGCGGCTTTGGCGGCGCGATCAAGAACATGTCCATCGGCATCGCTTCCAAAGAAGGCAAGTGCCTGATCCACACCGCCGGCAAAAGCAGCGTGTCCATGTGGGGCGGCGTGCAGGACGACTTTCTGGAATCCATGGCGGAGGCTTCCAAGGCCGTGGCGGACAAGATGGGCGGCAATATCATCTACATCAGCGTTATGAACAACATCTCCATCGACTGCGACTGCAACCCCCGCCCCAAGGCCCCCGACATGCACGACATCGGCATTCTGGCGTCGCTGGACCCCGTGGCCCTGGATCAGGCCTGCGTGGACCTTATATACGCCGCGGAGGACGGGAAATCGGTGATCCAGCGCATTGAATCCCGCAACGGCGTACACACGCTGGATTACGCGGAGCAGATCGGCCTGGGCTCAAAAACCTACACGCTGGTGAGTATCGATGATTGAGATCCTGCGCCGGGAATTCATCTATCTTTGGTTCTACTTCAGCGTGCAGCTGGAGCAGATTTTTCTCTACTGGGTGCTGGGCATGCTCCTGGGCTCGTTTATCTCCGTATTTGGGAAAGGGCGCTTAAACGCCCTCTTTCTCAAATTGCAGGGAAAAAGGCTGGGCATCTTTGGCCTTTTTCCGGCCAGCCTGCTGGGCATCGCCTCGCCCATCTGCATGTACGGCACCATCCCCCTGGCCGCCTCGTTTTCCCAAAAGGGAATGCGGCACGACTGGCTGGCGGCATTCATGATGAGTTCCATGCTGCTTAATCCACAGCTGCTCATTTACAGCGCGGTGCTGGGGGAGACGGCGCTCTGGGTCCGCTTTGTGACCTGCATGCTTTGCGGCGTCACAGCCGGGTTGCTGGTGCGGTTGTTTTATAAAAACAAGCCTTTCTTTGATTTCAGGAGCTTTGGCGAAACGGCGAGCCGGGATACGGACCCGAACCTGATTCTGCGCTTTTTGAAAAACCTGGGCCGAAATGTAAAGGCCACCGGCGTGTACTTTCTGCTGGGTGTGCTTTTGTCCGCCCTGTTCCAGCGCTATGTGCCGGAGGATGCTTTTGCCAGCCTGTTTGGCGAGCAGCGGGGCTTTGGCATATTGATGGCCGCCACCATCGGCGTGCCGCTGTATGTGTGCGGCGGCGGAACGATTCCGCTTTTGCAGCAGTGGCTCTTAAGCGGCATGAGCCTGGGGTCTGCCGCGGCGTTCATGCTCACCGGCCCTGCCACGAAAATCACCAACCTGGGCGCGGTAAAGATTGTGCTTGGCGCAAAGCGGTTCGCGCTGTATATTGTGTATGCCATCTTCTTTGCGCTGGCGACGGGGATCATCATTGATTTGATATTATAGAAATCAATGATTGGTATATAAAAAAACCAGCCTGTCCAAACGGTACGGCTGGTTTTTATTATGCTTTATGCAACATCAAGCCTTTTTGGCCAGTTCCACGAGCTGGGCGAAGCCCTGGGCATCGTTGACGGCCAGGTCGGCCAGCATCTTGCGGTTGACTTCCACGTTCTTCTTCTTAAGCCCGGAGATGAAGGTGGAGTAGCTCATGCCGCTTAATCTGGCGGCGGCGTTGATACGGGTGATCCACAGGCGGCGGAAATCGCGCTTGCGCAGTTTGCGGCCGGTAAAGGCATAGCGCAGGGAGCGAGCCACCTGTTCACTGGCGGCATGGTATTGCTTGGATTTGGCGCCAAAGTAACCTTTGGCCAGCTTCATCACTTTGCGGCGATTTTTCAGGGAGCTGACGGCCCTTTTGATACGTGCCATGGTGTTTCCTCCTTATGCGGCTTATTTGTACGGCAGCAAAACCTTGATGGTGCGGGCCTCCGCCTTGTTGTCTACGACGCCGGCTGCGCGCAGGTGGCGGGTGCGCTTGGTGGTCTTCAGATGCACCTGGTGGTTGGCGTTCTGCTGTTTATGCCGCACGATACCGTTTTTGGTGATGGAGAAACGCTTGGCGGCGCCGCGGTGGGTTTTTTGTTTGGGCATGATGATCCTCCTCTCCAAGGTTTAATTGTTTGCCTGGTTGGCGGGCGGCTGTGCTGCGGCGGCGCGGGCTTTGGCGCTGCGCTCGGCAAAGCTTTCCTTTTCCGCCTTGGGCGCAAGGATCATGATCATGTGGCGGCCGTCCAGCAAGGGACGGCGTTCCACCGTGCAGTAATCCTTGGTGCGCTCGATAAAATCTGCCATGACCTTCATGCCGATTTCGGAATGGGCGATCTGGCGGCCCCGGAAGCGGATCGACACTTTTACCTTGTCCCCCTCCTGCAGGAAGCGGATAGCGTTCTTGGCCTTGACCTGCACATCGTTATCCTCGATGGTGGCAGACAGCTGCACTTCCTTCAGGGTGACGATCTTTTGATTTTTGCGAAGCTCGCGCTCGCGTTTGGCCTGCTCAAAGCGGTGCTTGTCATAGTCGATAAGCTTGCATACGGGGGGCTGGGCGTTGGGCACAATCTTCACCAGGTCCAACTGTGCTTCCTCTGCCAGCTCCATCGCCCTGCGTGTGGGCATAACGCCCAGCTGCGCGCCGTTCTGATCGATCAGGCGTACTTCCCTGTCGCGAATCTCCTCATTGATCATCAGTTCTGTGTCGATGTCCATACACCTCCCGGTTATTTGTCCGTGGATATTCCCGCACCGCAGAGCACAAAAAAACGGCGGGGTATGAACCACCCGCCGCAAAATACATTCCAATCAAACGCTTGGATGAATTGCCGTAACCCATGCAATATGCTTCGCAGGGTGAGAAGCGGGCAGCTTCTTCTTTGTGCAATGAAGAGTATACCAAAGGTTTTGGTTTGCGTCAAGTGTTGATTTGCATTCTTTGCCGCATCGCATGTGTTATGCGGCCGCTTGCCTTGGAGAAGGGCGAATGCGGCCGGGCAGCGCTGATTTGTTTGCTGTAAGCGGGCCCTTGACAGCCGCCCTCTGGCGCAAGTGGCGCGCTGCTCACAGGCCAATCCTCAGTCAGCTTCGCTGACAGCTCCTTTCAAAAGGAGCCTATTTCCGCCATCTGGCTCAATCGTCGCACTGCTCACTGCCGTTCGCATTGCTTGTTTCGCCAGCCTCCTCCGCCTCGCTTCATCCGCCACAGACGGCACTTCGGATACGGAGCCACAGGCGCGCTCAGCTTCGGAACCTTTGGAATCTTTCGGACGCCGTCTTCTTGAATCTTTCCGTAATGATGCAATCGGCACGGCTGCTCACCTTTCACCCTTACAGCAGGCTGCGTGTCCGTATTCTTTCATACAGCGCCAGGCGCAATTCATTCAGGGACTGATCTGTTTCATGGCGGTGCGGCATGACAAAGCCTTTTTCCTGCAGCGTTGTATCGTGCGGCTTCTCCCTTTTCATACCCAGCCGTTTCAAAAAAGCCGTCCATCTATGTTTCATGCAATCCATCCCCCTTGCGTTATCTTTGCGGCACGCATTCATTGTACAAGCTGACGCAGCGGCAATTGCAAGAGGGTTTTTCATAAAACTATGGCTTTTCAAAATCCTCGTCGTAGGGGTGGAACACGCCGTCCTTTTGATAGCCGATGACCGTGCTCAAGTTCACATTGTGGCAGGAGCGGAAAATGCTCATCTCCACGCCGGGGTGTTCTTTGTTGAGCTTTCTGATCAATGCCTTGACCTGCGCCCGTTTTCCGCCGCCGCCCTCGCCCAGCGCGCAGTTTTCGGTGAACCGGCAGGCGCAGTTCAAAAAGGTGAGGCGGTTGTAATTGCGCCAGGCGATTACGTCCTCCTCATGTATCAGGTACATGGGGCGGATGAGCTCCATGCCCTGATAATTTACGCTGCGGAGCCTTGGCATCATGGTCTTCATTTCGCCGCCGTAAAGCATGCTCAGGAGCACCGTTTCGATCACATCGTCAAAGTGGTGGCCCAGGGCGATCTTGTTGGCGCCAAGCTGCTGCGCGTTTTTGTACAGGTGGCCCCGGCGCATTTTGGCGCACATGTAGCAGGGGTTTTGATCCATGGTCGCCACGCTGTCAAAGATGTCGGTTTCAAAAATGTGGATGGGCAGGTCCATCAGCTCCGCGTTTTCCTCAATCAGGCGGCGGTTCATTTCATGATAGCCGGGGTCCATGACCAGAAAGGAAAGCGTGAAGGGGATCGTGCCGTGGCGCTGTATCTCCTGCAGGCACTTAGCCATCAAAAACGAATCCTTGCCGCCGGAAATGCAGGCGGCGATATGGTCGCCGGGCGCAATCAGGCGGTACTCGGTCAGCGCGCCGGTGAAACGATTCCAAATGGTTTTGCGGAATTTGGTGATGATGCTGCGCTCGATCTTCTGGCTTGCTTCCATGTTACGCCTCCGTTTGCTTCGCGCAGGCACGCAATTCCATAAGAAATTGATGGATTTCGCTGCCGGTTGTTAAATGGCTTAAGCTTACGCGAACGGTGTTTAATGCCCGCTTGCGGTCATTCGTCATGGCCATGACGGGGTGGGAGGGAGCGGCCGGCGCGCAGCAAGCGGATTTGGAGGATACGAAAATGCCGCGCTGGGATAATTGGTCAATGAGGTCCCTTGCGCGGATGCCGGTTACGCTGAAATTGAGGATGTATGGCGACGCGCTTTGGGGGCTGTTGATGACGGCAAAGGGCAGGGCGGCAAGGCCTTCCCGCAGGGTTTTGCTGAGGGCCTGCACATGGGCAAGGCGTTCCTCCAGGTGGGATAATGCATCCTCCAAGGCGGCCTCCATGGCCGCGGCGAGGGCCAGCGCCGGCGTGCCGCTGCGGTAGGGCGTGGCACCGGTGCCGCCGTGCCACAGGGGGGTTAGGCGCAGGCCGCCGCGCACGATCAGCGCGCCGCTGCCGGTGATGCCGTAAAACTTGTGGGGCGACAGGGTCACAAGATCGATGCCGTCAAGGCTTATTGGCAGCTTGCCCACGGCCTGGGTGGCGTCTGTATGCAGGCGGCAGTTGGGAAAGCTGGCAATGGCTTGGCGGACTTTTTCAAGGGGCTGTATGATGCCGGCTTCGCTGTCCGTGGCGCAAAGGGACACAAGCACCGTGTCGGGGCGGAGCAGGGTTCGCAAATGGGCCATATCCACCTGGCCGTTGGGCAGGACCTTCACAAAATCCAGCTCGAAGCCTTCGTTTTTGAGGGCCATCATCGGCGCGGTGACGGAGGCGTGCTCCATGGGGCTTGTGATCAGGTGGCGGCCCCGGCTTTGATAGGCCCGGGCGGCGCCCAGGATGGCCAGGTTGTTGGCCTCGGTGGCGCCGGAGGTAAGTACGATTTCCGAAGGCGCGGCGCCAAGCATCGCGGCGATGTGCTCCGTTGCCGCGGTAAGCCGCGCAAAGGCCGCTTGCCCCAGCGCGTGGCCGGCGTTGGGGTTGGCCGGAAATTCCCTTGCGGTATTCATAAACGCCAAAAGGGCGGCCTGTGAGGCCGGCGTGTCCGCGGCGTAATCCAGATAGATCATTTTCTTCACCTATAAAAAAAGATGGACCGGCGTGCGGCCAATCATGATTGTAGTATAGCGGGTGAGGGAAGTCAATGTCATCTGCGTCGTGCGGCGGCGTTCACATCTGGCGGCGGAGGGCAGGGTTCGCAGCTGCAGGCTGCGCTGGAGAAAAAATGGAGCTTTTGAATAGGGATATATAGCGAATAATGACTTCATATTACATATTAAGGAGATAAAACCCATTTTCGAAAACGGTTTTTGCGCAATCGTTTGTCGTATACGATATTATCAAATAACTTGGGAAATTACTATTGACAAATGACAGAACAGAAGGTACACTGAGCGTGATAAAAGCCATAATATGTAAGGAGGCACGCAAATGAGAAAGACTCTTGCCCTGGTCCTTGCGATGCTGCTCGTCCTGGGTATGTTCCAGGCTGCGGCGGCTGAATCCGAGGTTACTGTCACCCTGTTCCAGCTGAAGGTGGAAATCGACTCCGCGCTGCAGGCGTTTGCCAAGGCGTACAACGACACGCACCCCGGCGTTACCGTGAAGGTGGAAACCTTCGGCGGCGGCGCGGATTACGGCGCGGCTTTGAAGGCCAAGCTGCAGGCCGGCCAGATGCCCACCCTGTACAACATTGAGGGCAAGGGCGGCTACGACGTGTGGAAGGACAACATGGCCGACATGTCCAATGCCCAATGGGTCAAGAACACCGACTTCGCCTACATCGGCGACGACGGCAAGGCCGTGGGCTTCCCCGTGGCCGTGGAAGGCTTCGGCCTGGGCTACAATGCCGATATCCTTGCAAAAGCCGGCATCGATCCCGCTACGCTGACCACCTTCTCCGCCGTGAAGGCCGCCTTTGAAAAGATCGACGCCATGAAGGCCGAACTGGGCCTGGACGCCGTGGTTTCCATGGCCGCCTCCATCGCCGGCGGCATGTGGTGGGTCAGCGGCAACCACAACTTCAACGCCTACCTGGCCGGCGGCCTGGATTACACCGACACCTCCGTGCTGGATAAGCTGCTAAAGGGCGAAGTCGATCAGGAGCGTTTGGCCGAGTACGCCAACTATGTCAAGCTCCTGTTCGACTATGCCGATCAGGACATACTGACCAACGGCAACTATGACGCCCAGGTATCCGCCTTCGCGCAGCAGAAGACCGCGTTCCTCCACCAGGGCAACTGGGTGGACCCGAACATGAAGCAGTTGGGCGTCACTTTCAAGATGGGCTACATCTCCCACTGCTTCACCGACAAGCAGGAGATGAAGGGCCTGTTCATGGCCGCGCCCAGCTGGTACTGCTTAAACAGCGGCGCTCCCGAAGCCGAGCAGAAGGCTGCCCTGGATTTCCTGGACTACATGGCTACCAGCCCCGAAGGCGCTGACTACATGGTCAACCAGGCCGGCATGGTGCCCGCCTTCAAGAACGTTACCTTAAAGCCCACCGGCCAATTCTCCGCCGCCCTGGTGGAAGCCAGCGCGGCCGGCGGCAACTACAACTGGCGCTTTGGCACCATGCCCGACGGCACCAGCCAGAATGTGCTGGGCCCCGTGTTTGACCTGTTCGCCCAGGACCACAGCGACGTGAACGTGCTGATCAAGGATTTGACGGACGCCATCGCATCTGTTCCCACCTTATAAGCTTTTGAAGCGGGGTTGTCGCGCTAAGGCGGTTTGCATTATGGTATTCAGGAAGAAGAATATCGTGCCTGCGGGCACGACCAAAGGGCTTTCCGATCAGTCCGGCCATCTCAATAGTCACAATGCCGCGCTGTCGCTTGCATTGTTCCTTTTCGCTGGCTTCCTGCGCCCTGCCTTTATCCCCCATCTGGCTCAATCGTCGCG
>JAFADG010000002.1 GCA_023425025.1 Bacillota bacterium | reverse complement strand
GCTTCGCTCGATTCAGTAGCATCTTTCATCACCTGGTGTTTATTTCGACATTCGCTCTCCTCTTTCCTTTTGGTTCTTAATAAAAAATTGCCCGCTGATACTTTGTCAACGGGCTGGGCTTCCCCTTGAAGGGGAAGCTGGCGCCGAAGGCGACTGATGAGGTTCTATCTGCGCCAAACGATTGTAGTTGATTACCTTGCCCCGTACTGCACACTTCCTTCTTCCCAATGATAATGCGCCCCGGCCCCACCACGCCTACCTTTGGAGCGCTCCCGCCGCCCGGCTGCATAAGCTCCGCGCGGCCCACCAAACTTCTATCACCATACAAAAAGGCCGCTCCTTTGGTGCAGCCTTGTACGCTATGATATTACCATACCCAAAACCGGAAAAACAAGGAAATCAAAGCATCCCCTTTCTTATTTCCTTCCGGCTCCGTCATGCATTCCTCCGCCGTCTCATCTTTTCTTGCGCCATTCCCACGCGCCCCGCCCCCAACCCGTACCGGAAGGAGCGCACTTCCCGCCGCGCACACCGTAGGCGGTTATCAACCGCCTGCAAGCCGCACCCTGCTACCCTCCCGGCACGCACAGACCCACTGTACAGATACGCACACATATGCTATCATGAGCGCAGAATTTGAAAAGGAGGAAACGGTTGGGAATGAATCAGAAGCAGCGCACGCCCCTTCTGATCCTGCGCCTCCGCGTGAACCGCTATGAAAAACCGCCGCGCATACCTTTTGCTCGCCGCCCTGTCCATCATGGTCATTTCAGCCTTTATGGAACCCGGCCCGCTGAAAACGATCATCCTCCTGGCCGTCGCCGGCGGCCTGATATTCGATATCGTCTATAACGTCTGGAAAAGGAGAAAGGAATCATAATCTTTCATCCATGCGCCTTATGCATGACGTCTGATGCAGCGTTTGGTGCTAAGACCGCTGGTCCCTGCATTACTTCCATGGGTGCCGCTTATTGTGTTCCACCAAAATTCAGTTCATGGGAATAATTTCATGATGCAATATCGTTCATTCATGGTAAGGGAAACAATCATGAGTGCTTTTTTCATATGGAAATGAAGGCATAACATTTCTTTAGGCTGTTTGTCCTTGCATTGGCTTTTTCATTGCAAAGTAATGCATGGGCCTGCGCCGAATCCTTGTACTTGTCAATACCTGAGCGGGGAAAACCGCCGGCTTGTGCAACTGCATTCCATAATCAATTGCAGTGTCACCCACCAACCCTATTTGGAGGTGTATCCAATGCTCAAAAGATTTTTTTGCATCCTTCTCGTCCTTTTATTCGCTGCCTCTGCCGGACCTGCAAATGCAAGCGAAAATGAGATACCCGATCCAGTTTCATCCTTCTTTGACACCCCCGATTGGGAAGGGTATCAGTGCGTTTCCGCACTTGTACATGATGAAGGTAATGGCGCAAGACGGCTTGCTGCCAATCAAGGCAGCAAGCCGTTCCTTGCAGATTGTGTTATTTCGGCCGGTACAAGTGAATCCTTGCCTGATCTCCTACGGTTGTTCCATCTCCCGTGGGGATCGCCTTTGTGATTTTGCTCATTTTTACTGCTTCATAATTCCATTCCGGACTTTCACGCAATATCAAAAACATGGAGGTAGAATCATTATGAATAAGTCGTTGGCATCTGTGATTGCGGTATTTTTTGTTATGCTGTTTGCACATATTGCTCTTGCACAGACCGCAGGTATCCACGCAAGTGTTCAGGAAGATATTGAATTTTTCGATATCAATAAAGGTGCGTCCATTGGAACCTACTATGATGGTACCCTAGTGGAAGTATTGAGTGCGCAGGACGAGTGGTCCTTTATCCGTATTGGAGATGGTATGCTGCCTATCCAGGGTTATGTCAGGTCTAAAGGCCTGAATACGTCCATAGAAGCAGTAACTGGGTATCATAAAATTCGAGTTGGTTTGGTTACGTGCTCCACAGATACGAAAATCCCTTATTATGAGGGACCAGACGTACATACTGCCGTATTGGGCTATCTACCCAATCAAGCAAAAGTCAGGGTATATGGGAAGTATGAGGAATATTACCATGTGGCGGTTGCGAACCAACAATGCTTTATCTCTTTAAACAACTTGCTGCTTCGGGATGCTATTTTGCCGGATATCTATGGCGGAGTTCCGGAAATCGGTTATCTGTACTTGGATAAACAACAGGTTGAACCATCTGTATTAAAGGAATATCCCGCGGAGGATGCCACGACTATAGCGCATCCATGGCTGTCTGCAAAGCCAACAAACTCTTTATCTTATCCGATAGAATTGATTGCTGATCTTGGTGCGTGGTATCAGGTTCGAGTAATGGATGAATTTGGCTGCGGCTTCATGAAGAAAAGTTGCTTTGGCAAAAAAATTCTCCTGGACGATTTGTTTGTGAACCATATGCTTGCCTTGACATCAGGTGAATATCAAGCAGGAAAGGATGTAAAACCAGGCCTATATACCTTCACTCTGGGAAAGAGTGAAAATGGTACGCTCACCATCAGCAGTTTACAAAAAGCTTATAACCGAAGCATACAAGCCACCGGACCATCCACCTATACCCTATACATCCCTCAGGACGTAAACCTTCGCTTGGAGGGCGGCGGAACCTTGACACCCATGCGCCAGGCGCCCGTTCTCACGGAAGAAAACGGTTTTCAATATACCGGAAGCGGTATGTTTTATGTTGCGTCTCAGTTTCTCAGGTTCAACGTCAATCAAACCGGGGTCACGTATGCATTCACCGTGGCCGATCAAAGCTTAAGCGGGGTTGTCATACGATATGATTTGCTTGGCAATGAGTTGGATCGCCGCATACTTGCGCCCGGAGAAAAGTATGAAACCAGTCAAATCGAGCTTTATGATTCTTCGTTTGTTGAAATCCAGAATTGTGTGCTGACCATCTACTACACACATAATGGATAACATGAAAAAGCGGGATCTGCTGTGCACTCATCGGCAACAGCAGATCCCGTTGGTTTACATGCCTGCAGGCTTAACAAAGCCTAGCAAGGTTACACCAGTGGCCAAATTGCTCAGATCCATTTCACGACGCGTTAGCGATGAAGAACCGTTATAGTTTCCATCAACAACCATACACTTGGTACTGGATATTTCCTCCACAACGATGCCTGTGTGGGAGACTGTATCTGATCCGGATTTCGTGTAGAAAATGTAGCCAAGAGACGGGACCTGAATCGCGGTGGCGCCTAAGGCCCCCCATCCACCAGTGCAGTTTGTATCTGTTACCCAACTATTTTCCGGTACCAGACAAGCTTGTGTCACGCACCAGTTCACGAACCACTGACACCAATCACCTGTCATGCCAAAATCTGCTCTGCCCCATCCTTTACTATACCAGAATTCCGCTATATCAGCGAGTAACCGCGCCTTGGTTATGGAAGTAGGGGTAATAAGATTACTCATAGTGTACCCAACATTGTTCGGCTTAAAGCCGAAGTATGTTTGATGCCAATCAGCGTTCGAGGTTGTTCTGTAGCCGATTGGTGCGTTCATGGGATACCGTCCCAATAAGGTACCTGAGGTACTCATACTTGAACGTACCGCAGTATCAACGGCATTGATATACCCAGTACGTATCGTGTCGCCCTCTCCGCCACCCCCATCAGCGCGTACAAGCACAACATCGTCCACATATGCGGATACTCCTGCGTCGCTTGGATCGTTGCCTCCGTGGATGTATACGCAATAGTTTGAACTTGCCGTTGAAGGAACGGTAAACCTGTATTCTTGCCTCCTGTATCCGCCATTGTCAGGCATTTGGCTCAAAAGAGACGGCCCGTGAACCCTTTGATTAACGCCATTCGTATCGGTGTAGCTGTATCCGGCCCATACATCCAAACGACCGCTGCGCTTGGCAAAGAACGAAAGAATATACTCCTTGCTGGGCACGAGATTCACGCTTTGGTAAGCATACTGCATACCGGCGGCAGATCTGTAAGGGAGCTTTAAGCAGCGTGTGCCTTCCTTTGCATTGGTACCGTCGGTAACAATGCTTGCAGGCGATACGAATTGCCAGGCGTCAGCATTTTCAAACGTGCCGTTTACAATGTGGTTATAACCGGCCGGGTGAGGCCCGGGATCCGGAAGCGGAGCGATGTATTCTTCGCCCCACAGCTCCGCATTATCAATCCATGCCGTGGCTGTATCGCCAGGATTCCCGCCTGAAAGGATATACAAAGCTATATACTGGTTGGTTGCATTGCTTGGAACTGTAAAGGTCCAATGCTGGCGGGTGTAGCTTCCTGTTATGCTGTTCAACATGGAAGGTGCATGAACCATCTGCTGGACACCATTTGCGTCATAGTATGCGAATGCAGCCCATACATCCATGCGCCCTGTGCGTTTAGCCCAGAAATAAAGGTCGTACTGTGCACCCTTGACAATAGGCAACGTTTGGAAGGCATCCTGCCTGCCGCCCGTGGTCCGATTGACGTACCGCAGGCAACGTGAGCCATTCATGGCATCCCATCACTGACAATTGCTGCCGGACTGGATAGAACCCATCTATCATCGGTCTCAAAGGTTCCGTTAAATATTATGTTCTTGACTGCCATTCTTTTTTCTCCTTTTGTTTTTTTGTTGCATCTGATTTGCTGGCCAGCATTTCCTTCTGCTGGTCTTAGTGTAAGTTATTTTTCCCCAAAAAGGGAGCGAGGACCTGGTGCCGATATAGTGAAGGTTTAGGGAAAATTCGGCCAATGCCATTGGGGTATGCCTTTTTACATGAAATCAGGGTAAGTGTTCTGCTCCTGTGTAAACCTTATTATTTTACTCATTGCCCGCTGCTGATAGGTTTTGAGCGTCGGCTCTGACTTGGCATAGTCTTCTCCCCATATGCCCTTATACTCCACGGCAATGCGCGGCCAGTCAATTCCGTCAATCAAATGCCGTTTGATCACATATGCTTCATCTTCATTCAGTAAAAGCAGCCAGCTATCGATAAGTGCAATTTGTTTCCCCAAGGAACTCATATGATTTACCTTTGTTGAATCAGCGAACTGTGAATTGTTGTCATAACAGGAATGGAGAATCCATGCTTCTGCCTCCAAGGAGCGGCGTTTCTTAATGAACTGCCTAATGCTGTCTTCCACAAACCTGGCCTCCTATCATCGTTGTGCCTTTGTTATCCATTCAGCTTTAGCCGTGCAGGCTGCGGATAGAATACGCACTTATATGGCCATGAATGATTAAGTCCTGAAGTGAAAGCCATTGATTTCAACAATGCATGCCCGCATCATTCATGCTATGACATATGGCCCCCCTCTCCCCCCACCACCTTCTTCCTCCTCCCCCTGACCGTCCTGTCCGTCAGCTCCATCTGCTCAGCAATCCGTTCGTCCGTCCACCCCGCGCCATAATAATACCGCAAGATCGCCCGGTCGGTGCCGTCCTTCACCCCCGTCAGCATCTGCTCAAACTGCATCAGCAACTCCACCGCCTCCTGCTTTTTATCCAGCAGTATCTTTTCATAGGCGTCCACCCGCTGGTTCTGCGCGGCGTCCGGCCGGTTGGTGCCCCTGGGCATGCCGGTCATGGCTGTGGACCCATACCCCTTGGGCCCGCCGATGGTGCCGATCCTTAAAATCTGCTGCTCAATGGCCGCCATCTCCCGCACCGCAAACCGGCAGGCCTCGCACAACTGCCTGGGCGTCATATCGTCATCCCCTTTCTGCAAGGCGCCAAAAGCCGTCCTTTGTACTCGCCGCCAAAAACTTTATTCGGGCGGCGGCCCCTCCCTGACTGTTCCAAAATGCAACACATATCTTCTCCCCACCCGCCTCCGTCCCGCATCCTGCCCGCCTCATGCGGAGCACAACCCTGGCCACCCTCTTTGGGATAGTTGGGAGGGTTTTTGGCTTTTCCCAAAACTCTCCCTATAACACACTAACAAAACAACCTCTTTTTCTCATAAACGTCAACCTAAACAACCCTGTCCGTATGGTCGGGCTTGTACGCCGCGCGCAAATGCAGCCCGGCATAAACCATGCCGCTGGATTTGCGTTTTTCGTAGCGCTTTTGCATCTCGCGGCCAAACTTGGTGGCCGATATCTCAAACTCATTGCCTTCCCTGGCCCAGGCCGCGTAGGCCCGGAACAGCTCGCCCGCCGGCGCCTCCCCGCCCGCTTCGCAGCACTCCGTCAAAAAAGCGGCCAGCACGTCCATTTCCGTCCGGTATTCCCGGCCGGCGGCCGCTACCTTTTCGGGGGGCTTCAGCCCTTCCCGCTGCCAGCTTAGGCACCCCGTCACCGCCCAGGATAATATGCCGGGCAGCTCCCTTTGCAGCTTGCTTTTCAGCTGACGGTCCATGTTGTGCTCTTCGATCTGCACATCAAAGGGAATCAGATGGATTCTGGACCAAACGCCCAAGTCCGTGCCCCGGATGCAGGGCTTGTGGTTGGTGCTCATCCACAATTTGAACTCGGGCGTAAACTCAAACTCGTTCTCATATTTTGCGGCGGCCGTCACCTTGTCGCCCCCGGTCAGCTGCTTTATCAGCCCCTCGTTCAGCCGGGCGCCCTCACCGGGCTCGGATGCGGTGCAAAGCCGCGCGGCTTTTAGCCGGGCGATATCGGAGGTAGCCCCGCCGGCGGGACGCTGCATAATGGATTCCGGTTGTATATTGATCGCATATTCACCCAATAATTGTGTGAGTATATCCAAAAAGGTGCTCTTGCCGTTGCGGCCTGTGCCATACAGAAAGAAGACGCAGTGCTCCCCCGTGAAACCGGTCAGCGAATACCCCACCGCCTTTTGGATATAGCGGATCAGCGCCTGATCCCCCGCGAAGATGTCGTTTAAGAACCTGTCCCACATTGGATGCCTTGCGTTTTGAAGGTACTCCGTGGGCGCGATTTTGGCGAGCAGATGGGCCCTGTCATGGGGCTGCAGCGCGCCTGTTTTCAGGTCCAGCTCGCCGTTTGAAACACACATCAGGTATGGATCTTGATCCAGCTGCCCTGTGTTCACAGGCACCTTGTGCTGCGCCTCGATGAGCATGTTGGTCTTCGCCTTGCTGGACCTGGTGAAGCGCACATGCCGCAAATATTCCTTTTGCACCGCCGGTATATCTGCCTGCGGCCCAAGGGATTTGAGGTAGTCCCCAAGCCCCCTTTGCATATCTTCGGCAATCTCGTCGGCCATGCGCCTCACTTCGCCGCTTTCATCCATCGCCCAGCGCCGGCCGTCAAAGTGCATCCATTTCTTCGCTGTATAATTATACAAAACCGATGCGCCAAACCGGTCGTAAAACCTGTCCGCGTTGCCGGTGTCGTCAAAGGTGTAGCGCTTGCCCGCCGTCTTCTCCGCCGGTGTTGCCTCTTCTTCGCCGGGGCCGATGCGCACCGCGTAGTGTTCCCTGATCTCGTATACCTTCTTTATCGATCGGATGGCCTTGCTGATCGTCAGCGCGCCGTAGGTGGAACCTGCCTGTTTTCTATCCCACTTGTCCCGCATCAGACCGGATAAGCGAAACAGCCTGTCCACCGCCTTTTCATCCCGACGGGTGTAAAAAGCCAGTATGCTGCACAGCGCCATGTCCGCCTCCGACTGGCTGGGAAAATGCCCCTGCCACCTTCCGGCGTACAGATCCGAAACCATCTGCCCTTTTTTTGAGCTTTGCGCCAGGCGTATAATTTGATCGTCGCTAACATCCGGCGGCGCGGCCCTGGGAGCAGCCTTGCCCGCCCCCGATGCGGCAGCATGTCCGCCGCCGATATACTTTTCATGCAGGCATTTGATTTTCTCCCCGCAGTCCGCTATGGCGGCGTACCCGCCGGCCGCGTTGCCCGTGACCACAAAAAAACGGGCGCTGTCGTACATTTCCACATTGCCGCGCCTGCGGCCCCCAGGCGGCAGCGCCCCGCGGCAGATGACGTGTATGCCCCGGCCCGACAGCGAATACTCGGCGTAGGACGCAAGTGCGTGTATGAATTCGGCCACGATATTGTCCGTGCCGCCGGCTTTGTAGTCGGCGATGGCCGCATCCGCATTGTCGATATCCACGCCGAAATACCCGCCCGCAAACATGAAACCGATGCCGGAAAAGCGCTGCGAACCCCGCACCGCCTCGTCAAAATCCGCCCAGGTGCCGGGGTTGTTGCTCATGGCCATGCCGCCGGTTTTGGGGTTCACGGGCACCTTTTTCATCTTTCCCGGCCTTCCCTCGTCGGGCACGACCCGATAGCACACCCATTGGCGAAGCCTTTTCAACTCCTCCGGCACCTGTTCGTACATAAAGAACCTCCCTGTCAGGTATTAAAACGGCAGCTCTTGTGAAACCGCCATGGCCTCCGCCGCGTAAGGGACTTCCGGCGGCAGCACGAAACATACCCGCGCCTTTCTTACCCCGCTTACCTCCTCGTGCTTTACCCGGACGCGGATGCAAAGGCCGGTCAGGCAGCGCAGGCACTCGTCCAGGCCTTCAAAGCGCACGCCATTGGCAATGCCGGCGCATCTGCACAGGTTGTGTATCACCCCGGCGGGAAATCCCTCCGGATCAAACTCCCCGGGCAGCTTTCTGCGCCACACGGCATAGCGTATGGTTTCGCCCTGCCCCGGCTGCGTCACGTCTTCCCGTATCAAAAGCCGAAAGTCCAAAAACCTTACGCCGTCCCTTGTCACGTTCTGCTTGGCGGTCCTGATCACCGTTTCGTATTCTCCCTCCGGGGGCAGATAGCGGCCCCTTGCCGCCTTGTCGTGATCCACTGAAAATGCCATCGTTTGTTCCTCCTTGAATAAATTGTATTTAGTGTTGTTACACATCAGCGCCATTGTCTTGCTATGCTAATTAGCCAAGATATAACAACCTAAAGGTGGCGTCCGAAGGTTTTCAAAGGGCGATCGGAAAGCCCTTTGGTCGCGTCTGAGGACGCGATGTCCCCCCTTTTGAATAGTTGTATACAAGATGTATTATTTGCAAGATAACTCCGCCAAGCCGTCTCCTCCTCCTCCGGTCCCACCTCCTCCGCCGGATCAAACCCCAGCGCCTGCCACCTTTCCCATGCCGTGGGCGGCGGATGATACCGCTCCTCCCCGCCGGGATAGCCGTCAAACCGGTCCAGATTCATGCTTGTCCACCCCTTGGGCAGGCTTGTCCTTATCAAGCTCCTTCATCAAAAGCCCAAGCCGCCGGTTCTCCGCCCGCAGCGCCTCCGCTTCCTTCTCCAGGGCCTCCTTGGCGTTGCGCTCGCACTTTAGCAGCCATTCCTGGTGGGCAATGTGCTCATCCAGGGCCTTGAACAGGTGATCCATATCCTCCCTCCTTTCCGTTGGCTTTGCCGTGTGCATTTTTCCCCATCCCCTATCCAGACATGGAAGCTCGTGGTATCATAAATCTGCCGCGCCGCCCTTTATAAACCCGTACAGCTCGTTGGGCGTTTTCCCAAGGGCCTTCGCCAGGGGCGCCACATGCCCGGCCAGTATGCTCCTTTTGCCTGCGAGCATTTTCATAAACTCCCGCGGATCAAGCCCCGCCTGCTCCGCCACCGCCCGGGCGTCAAGCCCTTGCTCTCTTACGATCCGCGCCACGTTGTCCGCAACGATCCCCAAAGCATCCTCCCCTTACTCAAGTTTCTTGAGTATGACCACATGATAATACACGATTCTTGATTAGTCAACCCCTTTTACTCAAATTTCTTGTAAATATTCTCTTGACACTACAGGAAACTCATGATATCGTGAGCGCATCAATGAAGAAAGCTGGGACCTTACATGAGTATCGGAAGCAGAATCAGGCAGGCCAGGCTGATGAAGGGCTGGTCCCAGGCAAAGCTGGCAAAAATGGCGGGCATCTCCCCCGGCGCCGTCGGCAACTACGAAAGCGACCATTCCTCGCCCAAGGATTCCATTCTGTACGCGCTGATGAAGGTGCTGCAGGTGGACGCAAACTTCATCTACCAGGATTTCATGACCCCCGCCACGGAAAAATCGGAAGTCGATGAAATTGTGGAGGCTTTCCACAAAAACAAAAAACTGGCCATCCTGTTTTCCAGGTCGGCCAAGTTAAAGCCCCAGGATCTGGAGATCGTTTTAAAAATGGTTGAGCGGATGGATGAAGAAGATGAAAACGAGCCCTGACGATATTCGCGTGACCACGCAGCCCCTGCCCGGCAGCATACGGGCTTTCTCCCGGCGCATGAAAAGCGGCCGTGTGTGCATTGTTTTAAACGCCTGCCTGGATGAGGAAGGCAAGAAAAAAGCCCTCCACCACGAGCTGGAGCATATCAACAGAAACGACTTTGACAGCGACGCCGGCGTGCACGTATTGGAAAGCGGGCTGTAAGGGTGGGTGGGATGCGCCCTGCGCCCTGCCGCTTGGGAGGCAGTCTCCGCTGGCATGCATCCCGCTGGGAAGGCAAGAGCAAACCCCCTTGAAAACAACCATTTCAAGGGGGTTTCTGGTTTTATCGTCAATCCGGCAGTGATAATTTGGTTATCAACGTTGTTGACCTTATCATCCATCACCGGCAATGTATCAGCCATTTGACCATTATGGCGGAAACCAGTTCTCAAATCCCCCCTTTCGTAATATAAGCGAATAGAGAGCTGCTTTTGATAAGCAGCGCGGCTTTGCCTTACAAACGAGCGAAATCCACTTCCGCCTTCCCGAAACATTTCTTTCAGAAACGCACCAAAAAAGGAGGGGACCCAAATGTTTGGAAACAAGCTGAGCAAGATCGAAAAAGCCGTCAAAAAGGGCGACGAGCACGAGCTCATCCAGCTTACCAATGACAAGGATACGGCAGTCAGGCAGGCCGCCATTGCCGGCCTTGGCAAAACTAACGGCGACGACGGGTTCAACCGCCTCGTCCTGCTGCTCAGGCATCCGGATGCGCTCATCCGCACCGCGGCGGCAAAAGCCCTGGGGGAGGCAGGCAACCCCCACGGCAAGACCTATCTCAAGGCGCAATACAAGCTGGAAAAAGACCCGCAGGCCCAGGCGGCCATGGCGGAGGCCGCAGCGAAAATCAAGGAATTCTGATTCGGCAAAACTTTGCATCCAATACGGCGCACAGCCAGCGGTCCATTGGGCCAATGGCCTTTTTCCATTGGATCAGCGAAAACCCGGACACCGCTGTCCGGGTTTTTATGATATAATGGCCCATAGCATCCTGCATCCGGGAGGTCAACCATGTCCCAATATTGCCTTGTCATCGACGGGGGCACCACCAACCTGCGCGTCACGCTGTCAAGCGGCGAGGGGACCGTGCTGGCCGCCGTCAAAAAGGAAGCCGGCGTTGCCCATACCGCCATCGACGGCCACAACGGCCGCCTGAAAACCGCGCTGCGGGAGGCCATCCATAGCGTTCTGTCCGGTCATTCCCTTGCCGCCGGCGACATCGCCCATTGCGTGGCCTACGGCATGATCACAAGCCGCGAGGGCCTGTTGGAAATCCCCCATCTGGCCGCCCCTGCCGATATGCAGGCGCTGCGCCATGGCATGCAAAGCATGATCTTCCCGGAAATCGCACCCTTCCCCATCGCCTTCATCCCCGGCGTCAAAAACAGCACTGACGCAGATACATTCAACAGTTTTGCCACCATGGATATGATGCGCGGCGAGGAGACGGAGGCCATGGGTCTCTGGCCCCTTGTACCCCCTACCGGCCCCTGCGTGTTTGTGCTGCCCGGCTCCCACAACAAGCTGATCCAAATGGGAGCGCAAGGACAGATCCTGGCCTGCAGGACGGTCCTTTCCGGCGAGCTGTTAAGCGCGCTGACGAATCACACCATCCTGGCCTCCGCGGTAAACCACAGCTTCGCCGGCCCGGATACCTACGACCGGGACATGGCCCTTTTGGGATATCATGAAGCGGAAAAATCGGGCCTTGGCCGCGCGGCCTTTGCGGGGCGCATTCTTTCCACGCTGTACAGGCAGCCGCCGGATATGGTGGCAAGCTATCTCCTGGGCACGGTCCTGCAAACGGACGTCACGGCCCTGAAATCCTTCGCCGGTATAGATACCGCGATTTACATCGCCGGTAAGGAGCCCGTGAAAACCGCGCTGTGCGACCTCCTTTTTGCCGCGGGCTTTGCCCATGCACATTCCGTTGATCCGGAAACCTACAGCCGCATGGGCGTATCCGGCGCGCTGCGCATCGCGGGAATCCTGCCGTAAGGAGCCATTATGCCCTATGCAAGCAGCGGCATCCTCTGCCGCAAATGCCTGGATCAGGATGTGGACGAACAAAACCTGCGGGCGCACCTGGACAGCTACGCCGCCTCCCTGCATGAGGATGTCCGCACTCCGGAGGCGGAATACCGGCGGCGCCTGGCCCTTTGCGAAGGCTGTCCCCACCGCATACAATTCACCTGCACCCAGTGCGGCTGCTACATACAGGCCAGGGCCGCCAAGCGCATGCAAAAGTGTCCCCTGCCGGGCAGCCCCAAGTGGAGCGCCTGCGCCACTGCGGAGGATGGATAACCCGCTTTCGCAAGCCAGTTTCTCCTCCAGGCTCCCTAGTCTCCCCAGGCTCCTTTTGAAAGGAGCTGTCAGCGCAGCTGACTGAGGATTGGCCTGCGACCCAGCGCGCCAATTGCGCCAGACGGCTCTTCTCATTCGCCCGCCTGTCCGCTCCGACCCGGCCCGTCCCCGGAGCACAAATACATCAAAATGCCCCCAACCATCTTCCCATCCCCCCTCCCTCCGTTGACACCTTCCCCCCGCCGCCTTATAATGCAGGTGAAAGACATTTAATTCGTGTTCATCCAAAGGAGGATATACCATGCATATCGGCATCGGCAACGACCACACCGCGGTGGATTTAAAGCAAATCATCGTCGCCCATTTGCAAAGCAAGGGCCACACCGTGACGGACTTTGGTACAAACGCCAGGGAATCCATCCATTATCCCGTTTATGGGGCCAGGGTGGCCAAGGCCGTGGCGGCCGGCAAGGCGGACCTTGGCATCGTCATCTGCGGCACGGGCATCGGCATCGGTCTTGCGGCCAACCGGGTGCCGGGCATCCGCTGCGCCATCTGCTCCGACCCCTATTCGGCCCGCATGGCCAGGGAGCACAACAACTGCAACATGCTCGCCTTCGGCGCCCGGGTCGTGGGCAGCGAGGTGGCCAAAATGCTGGTGGATGAGTGGCTGGATTCCACCTACGAAACGCGGCACCAAGTAAGGCTGGACATGCTGGATAAGCTGGCCAACGGCGAAGAAATCGAATAATACCGATTCCGAGCACACATCAGGACAACGCGGGCGTTCATTGCGCGCCCGCTTTTTTATACAACAAAATAAATTGTAAAAATGATACAATGAATGAAATGCGGCAGCTTCCTCATGTATCTAATGAATGAATCAGATCTGATTGCACGGAAGGAATGAGAAAGACGGAAGTCATCAGCAGGGAGGAATTTGTCAACGCCTTTGGGGAAATGGAGCGTTCCCTGTTTTGCATCGCCCGCAGCTTTTCCTTATCGGATGCCGACTGCGACGATGTGCTGCAGGAATCCGCCCTAAAAGCCTGGCAGTGCAGGGGGCAGCTAAAGCAAAAGGCCTATTTCAAGACCTGGGCCACGCGCATCCTCATCAACGAATGCAAGCGGACGCTAAGGAAAAACAGGCGCATGCTGCCCGTGGCCCAAATCCCGGAGGATCAAATGCCCGTTTCTTCGCGGGAGGACGCGGACATAGATCAGCCGCTGCACGATGCGCTGTACGCCCTGGACATCAAATACCGCCTGCCCCTTACCCTAAAGTACCGGGACGGCTACGCTGTGGATGAGATCGCCCGTATTTTGCGTCTGCCTTCCGGCACCGTCACCACGCGCCTGTATCGGGCGCGCAACAAACTGAAACAGCTTTTGACGGGAGAGGAGGCGCTTGAGCTTTGAAAGAGTTTGACCTGGACCGCGCGTTTTCCAAGACGACCGGCAGCTTTCATAAACGCATGGAAAGCGCGCTCCTTCTATGCAAGGAGGATGTACCCATGAAACGCTTCACATTGCGCACAGTGCTCATCGCGATATTGATCCTTACGCTGCTGGCCGGCACCGCCCTGGCCATTGCCACCCACTACAGCGTAAAGGACTACAACAAAAACAGCAGCGAGGAATTCCAAAAAAGCATCACCCTCATCGGCAAAAGCTATGAGAACGAATTCTTTTCCCTGTATGTGACCGACGCCGTGTTTGACGGCAGAAGCATTTCCATCGCCATGGATATCAAGCCCAAGGAAGGCGCGGAACCTGTATACCTGTACCCTCAGCTCACCGCCGCCTGCAACGGGCGGGAACTGCCGGTGGACATCGAAGGCTGCCGGGGCGACTTCTTCTCCGGCTTCTGGGTACCGGACAAGGAGGTGGATCTTCAAGGCAAATACAGCGTGGACGCCTGCATTTATGAGGACGAAGCGGATGGCGACGTGCAGTGGGCGCTGACCTTCATGGTGCTAAAGCCCAATTGGGAGCTGGCCAACGATCTGACAGAGTTCCGCGGGGATCAAAGCGATCCTCCCATGGACGAATACCTGCGGCGCTTTTCTGATGCCTATGCCCAAAAGAAAATATTGCTGGCCAACGGATATTCATTGGTTGAGTACGCGGTCATCCTGCCCGCCCCCGAAGGCATGAGCGGCGAGCAATACCTAAATCAGCGACTGGGTCCGCAGCTTGCCCAATCGGAAGCCTTCACACTGACGGAGACCATCGAATGCACCTGGACAGCCCCCCTGCCTACAAGCAACCAAGTGATAAACACCGGCGACAGACTGGAGTTTGACGGCTATACCATCGTCATGGGCAAAGTCACAACCTCCTTCATGAAAGTCACCTGGGCCTTTGATGTCTATTTCAAAAACGGAACAGGGGAAGCGGCAGGCATTGAATTTGAGGCCCGCGTCGGCGGCAAAAGCGCCTACGCGCTTGGCGGCGGCGGTTACTACAGCGGCGGCCCCAGCGATGACAAGGACCCGGTCCATTTCACCTACTCAGGCGAATTCGGCTGTCCCGGCGGCCTGCCAGATGTCCTCACCTTTATACCGTATACCATGGAATACAGGGAGCCCACCAAAGAGGAAGCTGCCGCCAGGATAACACCGGCGCCGGTGGACGGAAAAACCATTATGCCCTTTAAGGTGTACGACGAAGCTGCTGCCTTTGATGTCAGGCTGAAATAGGTAAGCAAACAAACGGTCAACGCAAAAACCGCCCTCCCGCGTTTTCGCCACGGGAGGGCGGCTTCCATTGCCGCAGCAAAAAAGGGATGGCGGACCGCCATCCCTTAAAACACTCAATCGTCCTCTTCCTCTTCTTCCGGCAGCTCCGCGTTATGGAAAACATCCTGCACGTCGTCGTTGTCTTCCAGCATGTCCAGCATTTTTTGAATCTTCTCAATCGTCTCTGGATCGCTGACCGCCACGGTATTTTGAGGAATCTTCTGCACCTCGGCAGACAAAAAGGACAGTCCCTGCTTCTCCAGCGCCTCCCGCACGTTGTGGAAATCGGAAGGAGCGGTATAGATGACAAACGCGTCCTCTTCGGCCTTCATGTCCTCGGCGCCGGCGTCCAGGGCGGTCATCATCAAATCGTCTTCTGTCAGGCCCGGGGTCTTTTCCAGGGCAATAACACCCTTCTCGTCGAACATAAAACCCACGCTGCCCGTGGTACCCAGGTTGCCGCCGTATTTGGCGAAGCAGTGGCGGACGTCGCTGGCCGTACGGTTGCGGCTGTCGGTGATGGCCTCCACGATCACGGCCACGCCGCCGGGGGCATAGCCTTCGTAGGTGATCTCCTCATAGTTGACGGTGCCCAGTTCGCCTGCCGCCTTTTTGATGGAGCGGGTAAGGTTGTCGTTGGGCACGTTGCTGGCCTTGGCCTTGGCGATGATGTCACGCAGCTTGCCATTGACGTTGGGGTCGCTGCCGCCTTCTTTGACGGCGATGGCGATCTCACGGCCGATCTTGGTAAATATCTTGCCGCGCTCGGCGTCCGCCTTGCCCTTTTTATGCTTGATGTTGGCCCATTTGGAATGCCCGGACATAATACCCCTCCCAAGGTGGAAAAATCACAAACTAACGCAATATTTTAGCATGGGAAGGGCTTATACGTCAACACCGGCGGAATGATGTCGCGCTTTCTCCCACGTTTGCTTTTGCGGCCGGCAGGAAAAACGCGCCGCCGGGCGAATCTTGCATACAACGCCCACGGCAGGGCGCAAGCGTTTGGGAGGGATGGATGGGATGAGCATCGCCATAAGCCCGGAACTGATGCAGAAGGTGCAAAAAGCGCAGCTGGATGAGGAATACGGCGCCGCGCTGTACGATTTCATGGCCCGCCGGGAAAAGAACGAGCAGAACAAGCGGCTGCTCACGCAAATGGCGAAAGACGAGCGGCAGCACGCGGCGGTGTGGAAAGGCATTACCGGCAAGGCCGCACAGCCCGGCACGCTGCGCCTGTTCTTCTTGAAGCTGCTGACCGTGCTGTTCGGCTTCACCTTCGCGGTCAAGACCATGCAAAAGAACGAGCGCTTTGCCCAAAGCGACTATGAAAGCCTGCAAGGCTCGCTGCCCGGCGCCGCCGCGATGCTCAGTGACGAGCGCCGGCATGAAAACGACCTGTACAACATGCTGGACGAGGAGCGCCTGCATTACGTGGGCGCCATGGTGCTGGGGCTCAATGACGCGCTGGTGGAACTGACCGGCGCCATCGCCGGCGTCACCTTCGCCCTTGCCAATACCCGGCTGGTGGCCATGACCGGCATCATTACGGGCATATCGGCCACGCTGTCCATGGCGGCCTCCAACTACCTGGCCGAACGGGCCCAGGGCAACCAAAACGCTATGAAATCCAGCGTGTACACGGGCGCGGCCTACCTTGTAACCGTGGCCCTTTTGGTGCTGCCCTATTTGCTGTTGCCCGTGGGCATGTACGCGGCGGCCTTTGGGGCCATGATCGCCATCGCCCTTTCGATCATATTGTTCTTCAATTACTACCTGTCCGTGGCCAAGGAGGAACCGTTTTTGCGCCGCTTTGGTGAAATGGCGCTGATCTCCCTGTCGGTGGCGCTGATCTCGTTCTTCATCGGCGTGCTGGCCAAAAACCTGCTGCATATCGACGCGCTGTAATTTTCAGGGTGCATGACGGGACGGCCGGCAGACGGGTCAAGGCCCCTGCGCCGGTCCGCTGAAAGGGCCGGCGGCAGCTTTAAGCGCCGCCGGCCAAGGCTCCGTTATTTATCTGTTTGAAACAGCTTGCTGATGATCTCTTCGGCCCTTTCCTTATACGTGTGTTTTTGCACGCTGATCACAGCATTTTTGCGCACCTTCCGATATTCGTCCGCATGATTGCGGTAATACTCCAGCAAATCCAGCGTCTCCTTTTCAGAATGCGAAATGGCCAGCCCGCCGCTTTTCCCAAACATATTTTCTATACCAGTGTTATAACAGGTAAGCCCGAAGCCGCCGGAGCCCATGATCTCAAAGGTTCGCCTTGTGACCGTCAGCTCATGATTTTGCGTGATCAAATTGACAAAGGAACGATCGTACACATCGCGGGTCGCGGCGTAAGGAATCGTACCTTTAAACCATTCGCCAGGCACATCAAGGCCCAGAAACCTTTTGATCACCGGCTTATATTCCGTCGAACCATAAAAATCGATTGGATGCCCGCTTTCAATGATCGGTTTCAATAGCATCGGAATCGCTTTGCTGTACCGAAAATGCGCGGGATAGCGGTGTGAATACCATAGCCACGCGTTGCCAACCAGGCTGACCGCATTGTTTTCACCGGCAGTTACTGATTGTGGAAAATGAATGGTGGGGTTATAGGCAAAATCAAGCCTGTGACAGGGAATGTTTTTGCTTTTGAGCCTTTCCAGCATTTCGGGGCAAATGGAAAACACCATATCGGGCTTGAACGCTTCCATCGCCGTCATCTGCAGCTGGAATTGTCCAACGCCCTCGGTATCCCAGCAGGCGCACTTGTAACCGGATGCATTTCTGGAACCGATATGATTCAGCATGTCGCGCTGAAAATAATCCATGGAAGAGGAAAGAATCAATAGGTCAGGATCGATTTTTTCCATCAGTGTGTCAAACCCCTGTATGGAAACCGGCGCAATGATTTGCGCTTCACAACCCGCGGCGGTAAATCCCCATAAAATGTCGCCCGCATAAAGGTTATGACAGTAAATGGCCACCTTGTACTTCATATACAATAACTCCTCTGGCGTACAGCTTTTAACAGTGCCTCCCTCATTATATGAAATGCGAATCAGGAGTTGAGTGGGAAAGAAGGCAAGCGCAAAGCGGCAGTTCCGGCATGAAAAGGAAACAGCCCCGGTACTGACGGACAATGCCTACAGTACGGGAGCTGTTTTTACGTTTGGAGGAAAGGTTATTTGATCGACCCTTCCACCATGCCCTTGATGATGTACTTTTGCGCGAACAAAAACAGCACAATAATCGGCAGCATGGCCAGCATGGCGCTGGTCAATATCAGGTCCCACTGCTTCAAATACGATCCCACAAAGGATGTGACCGCCAGCGGGATCGTCTGTACCGCGCCGTTGGAGCCCAGTACAAGCAGCGGCAGCAGATAGTCGTTCCAGATCCAGATGCCGTTTAGTATCAGCACCGACACGGCCACCGGCTGCAACAGCGGCATCACAATGCGGAAAAACACCCCGGCCTGGCCGCAGCCGTCAATGGTGGCGGCCTCCTCCAGTTCCAAGGGCACGCCCTTGATGAAGCCGTGGAGGATAAAGATCGACATCGAACAGCCAAAGCCCAAATATGCGAACACGATACCCTGGTACGTGCCCAAAAGAGGCAGGCCGGAAAAAGTGCCCACGATGCGCAGCCATCTGACCAGCGGGAACATGACCACCTGGAAGGGGATGACCATGGCCGCCACAAAGGCCATAAAGATCAGCGTGGACCACTTTGTCTTGTTGCGCACCAGCACCCAGGCGCACATGGAGGAGAACAGCAGGATCACCGCCAGGGAGGAAACCGTGATGATCACCGAATCGATGAACGCGCCGAAGTAATCAGTGGTGGGGTTGTTGAATATCGTCACGATGTTCGTCCACGTCTGCCCCCAGCTTTCCGGCCAGGATACGGCGCTGAAAATGATCTCCTTGGCGGTTTTGGCGGAGTTCATGACCACCATCCAGAAGGGGGCCATAAACAAAAGGAACAGCAACATGCCCGCCGCCTCCGCCAAGGCCCGCTTCACCTTGCGGGCAGAGCCGCCCTTGGCGCCGGCGATGGTCAGCTTCATAGGGCTTGCCATCACGGTCATTACATCTCCACCTCCCGGCGTTTGTTAAAGTAGACCTGCACCAGTGAAAACACGACCAGCACCACGAAGAACACGACCGCCTTGGCCTGGGCCTCGGCCATCTTGTTGGCGCCGTTGGCTGTAACGTAGATGTCCATGGCCAGCAGCTGGCTGGCCTTGACCACGCCGCCGGCAAAACGGGTGCTGGGCCCGCCGTTGGTCAGGGTAAAGTTCATGTCGAACTGCTTGAAGGAGGTGGTGAGCGTCAAAAACAGCGAAACGGTAAAGGCGTTGGCCATCATGGGGATCAGTATGCGCCGCAGCCGTTTGAAGTAACTTGCGCCGTCCACCGACGCGGCCTCCATGATGCTGGCCGGCACCGACTGTATGGAGGCCACATAGATGATCATAATGTAGCCGGCGTACTGCCAGGTGTTGACAAAGCTCATGGCCCAGATCACCGTATCGGTGCGGGCGATAAAGGATTTTGCCAGGAAGGGCAGCGCCTGCCCAGCCAGGGTGAACACATTGTTGAACAAAAACTGCCAGATATAGCCCAGCACGATGCCGCCGATGAGGTTGGGCACGAAAAAGCCCGCACGGTACAGGTTGCGAAGCCTTGATTCGCCCGTCACCAGCAGCGACAGGAAAAAGCTGACCACATTGACGATCACCACGTTGATCAGCGTATATACCACCGTAATGAGGAACGAATACAAAAACTGGGGCTGGGTAAACATGCCCCGAAAGTTTGCAAGGCCTACGAAGGTGATGTTTTCACGTACGCCGTTCCAGTCGGTCATCGAGTAATAGATGCCCAGAAAAAACGGACAGATGATGACCATGACGAATGCGAATAAGCAGGGAAACATGAAGGCGATGTCGATCCACAATTTCCGTTTCAACCGGCTAAACCCCCTTTGCGGCATGATATGGAAAAAGGGGGGAACCGATATGGTTCGCCCCGCAAACTGCACGGAAGGCAGTCCTGCAGCAAGTAGGCATATAGAGGCTTCCTCTTCCAGAGGAAGTCTTTTCAACAAGCTGGGGCTGCCGTGCCCGCACACCTGCATGAGTATTCAAAAAGATGGCGTCCGAAGGTTTCCAAAGGTTCCGAAGCCCTGCCGCCGCCTGTGGCTCCGCAGCCGAAGCGCCGCCTGTGGCGGATAAAGCGAGGCAGAGGAGGCTGGCGAAACGAGTGCTGGAAGCGGTAGCGAACCAGCGCGACGATTGAGCCAGATGGGGGATAAAGGCAGG
>JAFADG010000034.1 GCA_023425025.1 Bacillota bacterium | reverse complement strand
CTGGTCCCATCGGCCTTATCGGTCCGACGGGCGACACTGGCCCTATCGGTCCTATTGGCCCGACGGGTGATACCGGCCCCATCGGTCTTATCGGTCCGACGGGTGATACTGGTCCCATTGGCCTTATCGGCCCGACGGGCGACACTGGCCCGATAGGCGATACAGGTCCAACAGGCGACACTGGCCCGACAGGTGATACCGGCCCGATAGGCGATACAGGTCCAACAGGCGACACCGGTCCTACGGGCGACACCGGCCCGATAGGTGACACCGGTCCCACAGGCGACACTGGCGCCACAGGTGACACTGGCCCCGCGGGTGAAGGCGCAATGATTCCGTTTGCTTCGGGCACTCCCGCGGTGCTGACCACGATTCTGGGTGGATTGGTGGGTACAACCACCGCGGTTGGGTTTGGCAACTCCATCGCAGGCCTTAGTGTTGTAGGCGGTACGATTGATACCACCGGTACCACCAATATGGCCTTCTCTGCTTCGCGCGATGGCACGATAACGGATCTGGCAGCCGAGTTTAGCACTTCCGTGGCAGCAACTTTGGTAGGCTCTACCGTAACGGTCACAGCACAGTTGTTCTCGGCTCCCGCATTGAGCAATACCTTCACGCCGATAGCGGGCGCGCTCGTTACACTTGCGCCGCCGTATACAGGAATTGTTGCCATAGGCACCAATAGCGCCGGGTTAACGACCGGCCTGGCAATACCCGTTACGGCTGGCACACGCCTGATGATGGTCTTCCTGGCAACTGTAACGGCAGGCATTGACATCGCCACGGCAATCACCGGCTTTGCCAGTGCTGGACTGACGATTGTATAACGTGAAAACCATTCTCAAGAGGCCCGGATTTTCCCGGGCCTCTTTTATCACTTGTTAAAGTGCTATTCAAATCTATGATTCGTCTCAATGGGGTTCATTAACCAAAACCGTGCAAAAGCATAGTATAAAAGTGGCGTTATAAGCTTATTTGTGCGACGTATGATAACGCTGCTTAGTCGGTACGGCTATCTCCCGTGCATGATTGATGGGCGTATACGCCGTGCCTCCTTTCTATCTCATTGCTTGAATTGTGCATTTTGCAGATTGTTTGAAAAACGCATAAACCGCAAACCATCTGCTTTACGTTTCATTTCTTCATGGGACGAAAGGAACGGATGAAACATCCCCGACCAACACACCACAAACCAAGAAACAGGGGGATTATGATGAGCAATATTGCTTTGCAGATTGAAAGGACGATTGCCGGATCGGTAGCTGTTGGAAGCAACGTGGTTTTCGATTCGATTGTCTACTCTGATGGAAATATAACCTATAACAGCGGTACAGGCGTGATCACTTTTAATGAAAGCGGCCGGTACGTTATCAATTGGTGGGTGGCAACACAATCCTCGCTGTCTACCAACGGCATTGTCTTTGCGCTGAGTTCCTCCCAGGGAGACTTTTTGGAAGGAAATTCGCCGATAAAGACAGATGAGGTAACCGGTGTCAGCATTATTGATGTCGCGGCTGCGCCGGTAACCGTTTCGCTGGTCAACGCCTCTACGAGCGCTGTCTCTTATGCTACAATGGTGCCCTTGAAGGCGACGCTGGTGATTGTGGAAGATGATTTTGTCGGTCCCACCGGAGAGGCCGGTCCCACAGGCCCGACAGGCGATACAGGTCCTGCCGGCCCCACCGGTTCAACGGGCGGTACTGGCCCTACGGGTCCCACTGGACCTACCGGTTCCACGGGCGACACCGGACCCATCGGCCCCACAGGTGACACCGGACCCATTGGCCCCACGGGCGACACTGGACCTATCGGTCCCACAGGCGATACGGGTCCCGTTGGCCCTACGGGCGACACCGGTCCCATCGGCCCCACGGGTGACACTGGTCCTATCGGCCCTACGGGCGACACCGGACCTATCGGCCCTACGGGCGACACCGGACCCATCGGCCCCACAGGTGATACTGGTCCCATCGGCCCCACAGGTGATACTGGTCCCATCGGCCCCACGGGCGACACCGGTCCTATAGGCCCCACGGGCGACACCGGTCCCATTGGTCCCACGGGCGACACGGCGGCAGTCATTTATGTACAACCGATATCAAAAAATATGGAAGCTGACAGGCGGTTCCGGTATCCAAGGGGTTCTGCACTGCAAACTCAAGAATTCGCTCAAGTTCATCCGCAAACCGGAACGTAATGGTTATTTCCTTATTCTCATGTATGTGGATGGTATCAACAAGCTCAACCAGGATACCGCGGTCTAGCTTTTGCACATTTTGACGTTCCCGAAACTCTTTGAACAAGGCGTTTTCAGCGTTCACACCGACACGCATACGCCGCTGTTCTTCTTCAAGGTGTACAATGGAAGAAATCAATTGGCCCATCTGCTCCTCGAATTTTGCCTTCATGCGCCTGTACTCTTCACGGGTGATTTCATCAGACTTCCAGTCCGCATACAGGCTGTCTGAGGCAGATCGCGCCTTTTCCAAATCCCTGCGCTTATCGCTGAGCATTTTTTCGATACGCTTGGATTGCGTATCCACTGCCGGAGCCGCATTGATTTCATCCGCCAAGCCTGCAAGAGAATCCACAAGAGCGATCTGCACCTGAAGGGCTGCCAGCACCGCCGATTCCAAATAATCCGCCCGGATAGCGTGACGGGTGCATTTTTCTTTTGATTTTTCCAGGTGAGTACGGCACGCATAGTATACAAAACCCTTGGCGCTTCTTCTTAGCATCCCCTTGCAGCAATCTGCACAGCGAAGGAAACCTGCAAACAGATACAGATTGCGCGTTTTATTGGGTGTCCGGGTATCCTTTTTTAAGATATGGGCCAGTGTCTCGTATTCCTCCCGGGTAAATGTTGCCTCATGGGTATTCTCTGCAATGAACCATTCGCCTTCCGGCACGGCTACCTTGTCATGAACCTTGTAGCTTACTACACGCTGCCTGCCCTGCACCATATGCCCAAGGTTGACCTTATCCAGCAGTATCCGCTTAACCGTGCTTCCCGTCCACAAGCCGTCGTTTTCCTTGGCATTCGGGTTGCTGTATCTCCAGCCCTTGCTGCGTTTGTATGCAGTAGGATTGGGGATTCCAAGCTCATTGAGCTTTTTTGCAACACCGTTGAGGCTCATGCCATCCAGGCTAATCCAGGTCATCATGTCCCTTTTGATGGGAACGATGTCCTGATCAGGAATGAGATGATTTTTGTCAGCAGGGTCCTTCAGGTAGCCGTAGGGTGGGAACGCGCCGATAAATTCTCCTTTTCTCCGCTTGGTATTGAAGGTGCGCCGAACATCGCTGGAAGTTCTGCCCGCAAAGCGGTCATTCATAAGCCCTGAAATAGGCACTTCCAAACCGGTGATCGCATCCGGGTTCTTGAAGGTATCAATGGCGGGGTCGCCGGTGGAAATGAAGCGTACATTTTTCTGCGGGAAGTAGTATTCCAAATAATAGCCCTGGTCGGAGTAGTTGCGGAAGGCACGGGACAGAGTCTTGCATATCAGGCAGTTTACTTTACCCTGCTCAATGTCCTGAACCAAGCGCATAAAATCTGCCCGTGCATCATCTGTGCCGGTCAGGCCATCGTCAATGTAGAAATCCGCGATGACATACCGGCCATCAAAAAATTGTTCAAGGTACTCCAGGAGTATTTTCTTTTGATTGACTACGCTCTCGCTCTGGTTCGTATTGCTGTTTGCATCCTCCTTGGAAAGACGAATGTAAACGGCAATGCGCCACACAGTTTGGTTATCCTTCTTTGTGCCGATACGGACAGTCTCATTTTTGATGCGTGCCATATGCCCTCCAAACCTTCCCAAATCACGCTGCCAGCGTATTCTGGAACACCGGTCATGCAAGCCATTGGCAGCTTATTCGCTCTTTTTCAGTGCCTGCATATAGGCTTTCAAGGCATCTTTGAGGGTCCTGCCATCTGATGAAAAACGAACGTTGACGGCAACATCCCCACATTTGAAGGAGTATGGATTTTTTACTTGGCACAGGTATTGTTCGGCTCTCAATATGGCGGGAATGGCCGTATCTATATGTATCCCGACGATATCCACTCTTTCGTCAGCGGGTATTTTCGTGTTTTTCAGCTGCGTTAATTGTCCGGCAGGCAGCATAATCCCTCCCTTATATCAGTGTGTCATAGAAGCATATGCGCTGCCGCTGTGCATATGAAAAAGCGGGGGAACACTTCTGCAGGATGTGTGCTGAACCGGTGATCCCGATAGAGGGTATAAGGAAAAACCGCCGGATAGGATGCACGATCCTATCCGGCGGTTTGAATAACAAGGCTGAATCACATAATGTCTCTTTGGAAAACGCTGCATCAGGAACGGAGGCAGCTATTCTTTGATTGACCCGATCATGATACCGTGCACAAAATACTTTTGCAGGAACGGGTACACGCAGAGGATCGGTACTGTGGCCACCATGACCGCCGCCATTTTCAGGCTTTCGGAAGGAATGGCCTGCTTGGCGGCCGCCCGAAGGTCAATGGCGCCCCGGCTGTTCATGGCCGCGCTGGAGTTGAGTATTTCCCGCAGCAGGTATTGAAGCGTGAACAGTTTTTCGTTGCGGGTGATAAACAGCATACAGGCGTACCATTCGTTCCAGTATCCCACCGCCAGGTAAACGATCATCGTTGCGATGATGGGCATGGACATGGGCAGTATGATGCGGAAGAACACCGTAAAGTCGTTCGCGCCGTCAATCTTGGCCGATTCCTCCAGGGATTCCGGAATGGACATGAAAGAGTTGCGCATGATGATCAGGTTCCAGGTGGCGATGGTTCCGGGTATGAACAGGGCAAAGAAGCTGTCGATCAGGCCCAGGTTGTTCACCACCATGTACCAGGGGATCAAGCCGCCGTTGACCAGCATGGTAAAGAACACAAAAAACGTCATGCCCTTGCGGTAAGGCAGGTATTTTCTGGACAGGGCATACGCGCCCAAGGAGGTAAAAAACAGCGTATTCAGCGTGCCCACGACCGTCAAAAGCGACGTGGCCTGAAGGGAGGTGGTGAATTTTTCGCTGGAGCCGAACAGGTACTGATAGTTATACACGGTCAGCTGGGAAGGGAAAAACTGAAATCCCTTGGCGGCAATCTCCACCTCCGGCGTAAAGGAGGCGATGGCAATCAAAAGAAACGGCGCGATAAACAGGGCAGACAGGACGAGCATCAAGACGGTATTGAAAATGCGGAAGGGGAGGGAAGCCGCCGTGGGCTCAATCCACCTTCTGCGAAAGAAACGGATCACCATACGCCGTACTCACCTGCCTTGTTTGCAATCTTGTTGGTGATGACCACCAGCAGGAAGCTGATGCCGGACTGGAAGATGCCCATGGCCGTCGCCAGGGAAAACTCGCTGCGCTGCAGGCCCCTGCGGTAAATGGCGTAATCCAGTACGTCCACCGTTTTGTACAGCGGCGTGTTGGAGCCCACCAGGGAATAAATCTGCTGGAAGTTGCCGTTCATCATGCCGCCCATGCTTAATATAAACATCACGATAATGGTGGGCAGTATGCTGGGCAGGGTGATGTATAATATCTGCTTCAACCGGCTGGCGCCATCGATGACGGCAGCCTCATACATTTCCGTGTTGATGTTGGCGATGGCCGCCAGGTACAGAATGGAGCTGAAGCCCACCGATTTCCATACATCGGTGGCGACCAGCAGCCCGCGCCACAGATCGGGGCGTACATACCATTTGGGCGGCGTAATGCCGATGCTTGAGATGAACTTGTTTACAAGGCCGTAGCTGCCGTTGATGAGCGAATACAGGATCGCGCTGATGATCACCCAGGATACAAAGTGGGGGAGATAGGAGATGGTTTGCACGGTCCGCTTGAACCGCCTCCCGCGGATTTCGTTGAGCAGCAGCGCAAACAGGATGGGCATCGGAAAGCCGATGAGTATCTTATAGATGTTGATAACCACGGTGTTGGTTACCAGCCTGCCAAAGTCGGGCAGGGAAAAAAGCGTTTTGAAATTCTGCCAGCCCACAAACGCACTGCCTTCAAACCCCTTCCAAGGGATATAGTTGAAAAAAGCCATCCGAAGGCCCCACAGCGGCAGATAGTTGAAGATCAGCAAAAAGGCTGCCGTAGGCAGAAACATCAGGTACAGCAGCTTATATGCCTTTATGTTGTAAAGAAAGCCATGCTTCTTCATGGGCTGACCCCTTTCTTGGCCTGAGGGAGAAAAGGGGAGGGGCGAGAATATCCTTCTTCCCCTCCCGCGTATTGCACAGGCGTCTTATTGCTGGGAAGCCAGCCATTCGCTATACTGGCGGGTGTATTCCTCCACCAACTGAGTGCCGCCGGTAGCATACCAGTTTTCCACGATGCTGTCAAAGTCGTCCAGGCTGTTGACGCCCACGACGATGTTGAACATGTTCTCAAACAGATCGATGGGGGTATACATGCCGGTATTGCTGGAATCCACGGTAAAGCCTTCCAGGCCGGTCTTGATCAGTTCCGCCGTGGCATATTCCTCGTTCAGGGCATTGTGAATGTTTTCCGTGGCGGGATCGGTGCTCTCCATGGGCTTCAAAATGTCCAGGAACTCCCAGGAGAGGGGGCGGTAGATGTCGTTATAGGGGGCGTTCTCGCCGGTGATGTTCTCGGGATAGCCCCAGTTTTCACCCTTGTCGATCCAGTGCTTGCCTTCGATGCCCATGTCGGCCAAGCGGTAGAAATCCGGCTCAGCGATCATCTTGTTGAAGAACTGCACGATTTCCTTGGCCACCTTGGTGCCCTGGCGGATCCACAGCACGCGGCCTACGCCATAGGATACGGGGAAGGATTTCACGCCCTGATCGTTCATGGGAACGGGCATGAAAGTCGCTTCGGCGTCGGGGAAGTTGGCAAGCAATGCGTCGCGGGCCCAGATCAGCGGGCGGTGGGGATCGCAGAACCAGATGCCCACGCGGCCGGAGGTCCACAAAAGGGTCTGGCTGTCATCGTTGCCGGACAGGAATTCCGGGTCGAACCAGCCGCTGTCCACCCACTTTTTGTACAGGGCGACCATGTTCTTGTACTCGGGCAGCGTCATGGAGGGCACGACCTTGCCTTCGGGGCTTAATACCCACTCGGTCATCTGGGAGGCCTGGCCGCTGACGGCGCCCTGCAGGAAGGGATCGGAGAACCAGGGCAGGCCCGTGGCGGGGATCATGTCCGGATAGGCGTTTTTGAACACTTCCATCACATTTTCCAGCTCCGCGACGGTGGTGGGCATGGAAAGGCCCTGTTCCTCCAAAAGGTCGGTGCGGATGACGCAACCCTGCCAGCGCCACTGGTAATAATCGGGGATGAACAGGATCTCACCCTTGGTGTTGGTGCAGGGAACCCAAGCTTCCGCGGGGATCTTTTCAAGAAGATCCTTGCCGTATTCGTTCAGAAGGTCGTTCAGCGGCATCACCAGATCGCTGCCGGTAGCATACTTCATGGCGTCGCCGATATTCATGGTGGCGGCATCCAGCTGGTCGCCGCTGGCCAGAAGCACGTTCAGCTTTTCCAGGGAGCCGTCGGTGGGCACCACGATCCAATCCAGGCTCAGGCCGATGGAATCGGCGATTTCCTGTTCGATGGCCTGACGGACTTCCTTCAGGTCTTCGGCGGTAGAGGTGTTGGACCAGGGGGTGAACAGCACAAAGGGTTGCGCCGCCAGCGCGCTCACGGGCAACAGGCTCGCAAACAGGCATGCCACCAGAACAAGAGTAAGCCATTTTTTCAACACGGTACTTTCCTCCTTAGATTTTCAGATGTATTACGTGATTACCGCGGGACAGGTTCTCTCTTCCCTCCTCTGTGCTGCCGCACGGCAGAACATTTGCTTATCAAAAGGATAAACGTTTATCCTTTCAGCATATCTTCAGGCCTCTCCTGTCGGCCGAAATATTCATGCGTTTTCTTTTCTCAAGTATACTCCCATACGGATGACATTACAAGTACAAATCTATGAATTTCCAGCCAGAAACCCTGAAAATTTTTACCGTTTTCCAGCCTGCATGGCAAATCTGCAATGTTTTTGTCATGAATACCGACAGAATCCTCGCAAGAATAAACGTTTACTCTTGAGCGGTTTCCATAAAAACAAACAGGGAGCTGTGCTTTTGATGCAGAAAGGCATATCAGATCATCATGCGCTTTACATTTTTCAGGGTACAAGTGTCATTCATTCCGCCCGCCTCAAGCGCACTGTATAGCCTGTCCGCCAGGCGGCTAAGCTGCTGCTTTTGCGCCGCGTCAGCATGTTCTTCGCACCCTTTTATCAGGGCGGCCATACCTTCCCGGCAGATTTTCCGGGGCGCGGCGCCGTACATCCGCTCTGTATTGGCGGCAAAAAGCTTGTCCAGCACATCTCCGGGCAGCCCAAGACCCCGGCCCTGCATATCCCACACCTTTACCGGGCCCGGCTGGGCGAGGGCGCTTTCAATCAGCCCCACCAGCGTATCGTACAGGCCGCTTTCAAAGTCCTTTTCGTCATCGGAAAGGTCCGTGCCAAAGAGAATGCGGTCCTGATACTGCATAAAAAATTCCCGCCACAGGTCCGGCTCCCGCAAAAAATGGCCGTACATTTCGGTTCCCGGCGTTACATCAAAGCGCAGGCCGGGATACGTATCCATCATCCGCCTGGCGTGGGGCATGTCATCCGCCGTAAAGTAAAAGTGGGCCAGGCACACCTGCAAGCGGGGATGGCGGTCCAGCACCCGCTCCGTCTGGTCATACAGTTCTTTGAGGGTAGGGAAGGCGGAATCGGTATAGCACCATCCGTTTTCCACCGCGAAGCGGGGGGCCGTGCGTTCATCCCAGAAAGGGGCCGGGTCGCCCACATGCCAGAGGATGGGAAATTGGGTTTCCTCCAGCAGCGCAAAAACCGGCGCCATCTCTTCGCTGTCCATTTGCAGCTTCAGGTCACGGGCGATGGTGGGCTTGCTCTCGATGAATTTGATCCCGTCAAAGCCGGCCGCCATCAGCTGCCGGGCCTGATTCACGTGCGTCTGCCCGTTTCGTTCATGAGGCAGGTAGGTAAGCCCGCCGAAAGCGTACACGTGACCGGGATGCAGGGCTTTTGCCAAAAGAACCTCCAGGTTGTTCAGGGGTCCCGCAAAGCAGGGGCAGCCAAGCACCGCATACTTTTCAAACCCGAAATGGTCCGCAATGGTTTGCAGCTTTTCCGGCGCGCCGGACAATGTGTGCATGTGGCAATCCACTATCTTTTGCCGCATAGCCACCCTCCAGTTTTGATGCATGGTTATTCCAAATCAAAGATGTCAAAGGCATAGGCAGGCACAGCCGCCTTGCCGTCCCTGACCTGCAGGGTACCCAGCAGGGAGCGGGCCCCCGAAAGCTCCTTTAAGGAGACTGTTTCTTCCTGCCCGCTGAGGCTGATCAGCACCAGACGACTGATACCCTCTACGTTCCGGATAAAAGCCATCACGCCGCAATCCGTGTATAAATGGGTAATATCCGTGCCCTCGCCGATATATGCCCGGCGCGCCGCGTACAGATTCCGGAAAAAATCACGAAGCACGGGGCCTTCCTTGCCGGCCAGGCTTGGGTCCTCATCCCCCTGGTACATCATGGGAATGCCGTCCAGGAAGGCCATCAGCGCAAAGAGCGCCTTGGCCCTTTGAGTGCCGTATACTTCATAGGCGCGTTTGGACTGCCACACCCAGGAGACGGTGTCATGGTTGCCAAGGAACCGCAGCTTTTTCAGTTCTTTTGGCATGGCCCGGTGCTCGATGGACAAAAAGCGGGTCAACTCCCGGACAAAGTACGCGGCGTCGTCCCGCTTTTTGTCCAGCTCCACCAACACCCTGTACAGGTTCATGCCGTAAAACAAATCGGTAATGGGATAATAGGCGGGCACGGGATTGAAATTTTCCGGCATGCTCAGCGCCTTTTTGCCCATCTCCCAAAAGCCTTGCTTGATGGCGCCGGAAATGGCCACGCCGCCGGCCAGGTTGGATGCCGAAGGCCTGTGGTTGGCGTAGGGCGTCCAGTTGGACAAGCCGCCCATGGCGCAGTCGATGCGGGCGCCGTCGATGTCAAAGCGGCGCACATGGCTGTTCACCAGATCGGAGGTGTAGCGCAGGTAATCGGGGTTGGTCATATCAAAGCTGACGCAGTGCCATTCATCCTGCAAGGTAAGATCCCGGCGGCGGGAGCACCAGTGATCCTTTTCCTTTGCCAGCGGGTCTTCCGGCGCGGGGCCGTGGGGAACGTAATCAAACAGGACGGTAAGGCCCAGTTCGTGGGCGCGGTCGGCAAAAGCGCGCATGGCCTCCTCCCCGCCGTAGCGAGCATCAATGATGCCTTGGTCCGTAGGGTGGTACACGCCCCGGTCCAGATGCTCAAACACGGGCAGGATCCATACATGGTCCACGCCCAGCGCTTTGATATCTTCCAGCTCCTTGGCGTATTGCCACAGGTCGCGGGGCCGCTGAAAATTGTTGTCCATGGTGCCGTGGGGATGGCAGGAATACAAAACGCCTTCCCTAATGCCGTCAGTGGCGGCACGGTAGCCAAGGCTGTCAAAAAAATCCCGGATGGCAAGGTAGGGGTCGCCTTCCGAAACCGGCTGCACATACAGGTATCCGCAGTCAAAGCTTTGGCCGGGCAAGAGCCAGCACTCCACCGCGGCCACATAGGCGCAGACGACATTGTTTTCTTCCCGGTACACGCCCTGGGACCATTTTTCCACCGTGTCCAGGAACAAAAGGTTCATATCGCCGGATGCATCCTTTATATGGGTCATGCTGCCCACCAGGCCGCAGGATACCGGCGCATACGGCTGCAAATCCGCCGCGAAGAACGCGTTGCTGGGCACATTGGTGGGGAATTCAAACAGGGTATCAGCTATTTTCCGGGAGGTCAAAAAGGCGGCGCCATTGACCGTCACCTTTTCATCCGAAATGTTTTCCACCCGGGCGCAGACCCTGAGCACACTGCCGCACAGGTCGTAGCGCTGGCGGATCAGCACCCGGCCGCACCTGAAGACGGCTTCCAGCAAGCCATCTTGTATATGAAGGCCTTCAAAGCTTGCGGCGTCCTTTTCTCCGGTGGGTGCGATCGCCGGAAGCTCCCAGGTGTTTTTGCGGTCGAGGCAGTCAAACGTCAGCATATTCCGGGCGTAGACACCTTCCACACCCACATCCACGCGGATGCCCGCCATGGGGTATTCCTTCCCGTCCGCCTTTACCATACAAAGATGGCCGGTTTCCTTGGAAAACGCATAGGCGGCTCCGCTGCCGCAAAGCAATACCTGCTGTGCATCCTGCGTAATGTGCATAACGCAACCCTCCGGTTCATTTCCTGGCGCATCCGTGCCGGTTACTAAAAAGAGTAAACGTTTACCCTATCGTCCACACGTATCTTTCACACGTCAAGCCCTATGGTAGGCTATTTTCAGCTATTTGTCAACCGATTCTTGTACTTTTTGCCCTATCGGATCTACCGGGATTTCGTTTGGCAATTGACAATCGTATATTTTTCCCCTATACTACGGTTGTAAGGATAAACGTTTTTCTAAAATGGATGCTGTGCCCGTTTCGCGGCGGATGAACCTGCGGCACGGCGGCTGGATGACTTGAAAATTCCGTACCACAAAAGCTTTCTTTCGTTTCGGTCCGTCTCTTTATCATCATGAAAAGGAGTATCATTTTATTTATGAAAGAGAACATACTTGTCAATGGCGCAAAGTTGAGCCGCCAGGATTTTTTGAAAACCATTCCCGAATTCGGCATCATGCCCTTCTGGTTTGTCAACGGCGCCATGACCTATGACGAAATGGAATACCAGCTGAAGGAATACAAGGACAAGGGCATTCCCGGCATTTACATACACGCTCGTTTCGGCACGCTCACCGGCACCGGCTATCTGACGGAGGATTGGTTTGACAGGCTGCGCTTCGCCATTGAAAAAGCGCGGGAAATCGGCCTGCAAATATGGGTGTATGATGAATACAACTGGCCCAGCGGCACCGCCAACAAACAGGTGATGGCAGCAGATCCCAACCTGACACAACGGTATTTGGAGCTGGTGGAAAGCCGCATCCCGGGCCAGTTTTTCACCTTTATGGAGGGCACGGACAGCCGCTACAACGACCTGGAGCAGTCCGAGCCCATCTATGCCTGCGCCATTTTGGAGGAGAACCTTCAAAACAAGCGTTTTGAGTATGTCGATCTCATGCCCAACCTGGCCTTTGACAAGGTCATCACCTGGGAAGCCCCCAAGGGCCCCTGGCGGCTGATGTACTTTATCGAGCGCCAGGCCAGCTGGTATGCCGATGTGCTCAATGAGGAAGCCACCGACAAGTTTCTGGAATTGACCCATGCGCGTTACAAGCAGGAGCTGGCCGCCCTGGGTCCCATTGCGGACAGCATTCACGGTTTTTATACGGATGAGCCGGCCATGCACTATTTTGAAGTCGCCAAGGACAATTACATCATTCCCTGGTCCTCCAGGATGTGCGCCATCTTCAAGGAATACAACGGCTATGACCTCCTGCGCCACCTGCCCAAGCTGTTTTACGATTTTGGCGGCGATACGCAGCAGTTCCGGTACGATTTCTTTTCCGCGCTGACCAAACAGTATGAAAAGTCCTACTACAAAAAGATCGAGGACTGGTGCCGGGAGAACGATTTGACGTTTACGGGCCATTTGCTGTTTGAGGAATGGCTGCGGCTGCATGCCCGCACCGGCGGCAACCTTTTCACCCACTTGAAGCACCTGCATATGACCGGCGTTGACCATCTGTATCCCCGCATCGGCAACAAGCAAATGCCCGACGAGCATGTGGCGCTGAAAATCGCTTCCTCCGCGGCCCACCAATTCGGTTCCACCAGGCTTTTGTGCGAAAGCATGGGCGGCGCGTACTGGGATTGCACCATGGAGCGGATGAAGTGGATCGCCGATTGGGAGTATGTGCTGGGCGTGAACCTGTTCAACCCCCATGGCTTCCACTACTCCATTGAGGGCGAGCGCAAGCGGGACTGGCCCCCCTCCATGTTCTATCACCATACCTGGTGGCCCCAGTACAAGCAGTTCAACGACTATGTGTCCCGCATGGGCTATATCCTAAGCGGAGGCCATCATGTGGCCAAGGCCGCCATACTGTATCCCATCAACTCCATCTGGGCCCACTACACGCCGCAGCAGGCCAACGCGGAAAGCGCCTTCATACAAAGGGAATTCAATTACATGACGGACCGGCTTTTGCGCCTGCATGTGGATTTTGATTACCTGGATGAGGATGTGATGGACGATTGCGAGATTGCAAACGGCCGCATCACGATTCGCGGGGAAAGCTACGAATGCCTGGTGCTGCCCGGCGTGACCCACATCAAGGAAAAGACACTCTCCCGGCTGGAAGCGTTTGTACAAAGCGGCGGCAAGGTGATCGCCGACGGCCTTTTGCCCTATGACGCCATAGCGGGCAGCCGGGAAAACTTCCTGAAGCGGGTTCAAAACCTGTTCGGACAGGACCCCGTTGCCGTTCATGAAGCATTTTTGACGGACGCGCAAATCCCCGGCGCGCTGACTCTGCGGCATGGCCAAACCGGCCAGGCCATCCTTTGCCCCGCCGGCTTTGAAAAGGGCGACAACCTTGCCTATCTGGAAGGCGTCATCCGCTCCTGTGTCCAAAGTGAGATATTTATCGACCAGGAGGAGGTATTCTACCTGCATAGGGTGAAGGACGGGGAGGATTTCTTCTTCCTGGTCAACCCCACCGAGGAGCCGCTTGCAACGAAGGTCCGCATCCGCGGAAAGCATGCCCCGGAGCTGTGGGACCTGGAAACGGGAAAGACCGTGCCCATTGCCCCCTACACCGTGGAGGACGGCTTTACCTGCTTTACCCTGACGCTGCACCGGGTGGGCTCGGCCATGATCCATTTGCTGCCGGCGGAAGAAAACTACATCAGCGGCACAAACCTGACCGTGGACAGCTTTGACGGCAGCAGCGCAACCGCCTATGGCCGCGTCGAAGCAGGCGAGGCGTATGTGCTTGTGAATGCCGCCGGACAGCAAACGCGCCACGCGCTTAAGGCCGAAGCGCCCCTGCCCGCGTTTACGCCTGAGGACGGCTTTGCCGTGCGCATGCACAGCCCCAATGCCCTGATCCTCAACCGGTGGAAGGTGCACTTTGAGGATGAATCTGTCTGCGCCCCAAAGGTAGGGGAGTTGGATACCGCCGCTCCCGGCTGGATGGATTTTGTCATGGGCGCGTGGGAGCTGCAGCTGCCGGCCGAAAGGGCGGCCCGCACCTATCCTGTGACGCTGTGGTATGTCACCCGCTTCACCTGCCGGACAAGGGTGGAAGACCTTTGCATGATGATCGACGGCTTCAAGGGCGATTATGAAATCTATCTCAACGGCGAAAAGCTGACGGAAACGCCGGTGAGAAGCTATCTGGATGCCGAAATCCTTTCCCTTCCCTTGAAGGACGCCGTGACCGGTGAAAACACCCTGGCGGTGCGCATGACGGTGCATGGCAAAAACGGCGGCATCCTGGACCTTTTGAAGATTACCGGAACCTTCACCGTGCGTGACGATGTGATTTACGCGCCGCAAAGCACCCTTTCCTACGGCGATTGGTGCAAGCAGGGATATCCGTACCTGGCCGCCATGGTGGACTATGAAAAAGAGATCACGCTGCCGCAAGGGTATATGGGCAAAACCCTGCTGCTTGAAGCCGATGTGGGGGATGACCTGTACGAGGTGTTTATTGACGGCGTTTCCGCCGGCGCAAGGCTGTGGAGCCCCTATGTGTTGGATATTACGCCCTTTGTCAAAACCTGCCGTTTCACCCTCACCGTACGGGTAGTGAACACCATTGCCAACCTGCTCACCAGGCAGGGAAAAGAATCTGGGCTCCGCTCCTTGACCATTACCCCATTTAACAGGTATAATTTTCTATTGGCATAGATAAATGGGGGCGGTTTCATGGCAGTTACCATCAAGGATGTGAGCAAGGCGGCAGGTGTTTCCATCGCCACTGTTTCCAAGGTTCTCAACGGAGACTTCAGCAAGGTGAGCACCGAAACCCGCGACCGCATCCAGCGTTTGGCCGACGAGATGAACTACCGCCCCAACATGCTGGCCAGGAGCCTCGTCTCCCAGAAGTTCAACATGCTGGGCCTCATCGTTCCCGACATTTCCAACCCCTATTACGCGGAAATGGCCCGGGGGATGACGGACGAGGCGCTGCGCTTTGGCTACCATGCCATGATCAACAATACGGACGAGATGCACGTACGGGAATTAAGCTGCATCAAAACCATGGCCGGCTACAATGTGGGCGGCCTGGTGCTGGTGGGCAATTACAATACGGCGCTGGAAAACATAGAACTGATCAAAAAATACCGCATCCATTACATGGCCGTGGAAAACTATCACGACGGCATGGAAAACTGCGTGTATGTGGATAACTTTACGGGCTCCTACAAGGCGGTGGAGCATTTGATCAAGCGCGGCCACAAGGAGATTGCCTACATTACGGGCCAGGGCACCTTGCACGCCCCCAATGACGAGAGGCTCCGTGGCTTTGAAAAGGCCATGGCCGATCATAACCTGCACGTCAACCCATATCTGCTGGAGTGCGGCAGTTTCAACCTGGAAACGGGATACCGGAAAACGCTGCAGCTTTTGGGCCGCGGCATCCCCTTTACGGCCATCGCCTGCGGCAACGACCTGATTGCTCTGGGGGCTTTCCAGGCCATCCGGGAGCACAAGCTGCGGGTGCCGTGGGATATCTCATTGGTTGGCTTTGATGATGTGTACCTTTCCTCCATGCTGGAGCCCAGGCTGACCACAGTCAGGCAGCCGGCGTATGAAATCGGCGTGTGCGCCGTACGGATGTTGATCGAGCGGATGGAGGGGAAGCCCATCACCGAAAAAAACAAGTGTTTTGTGCCCATCCTTATGGAGCGGGATACGGTAAGTTACCGGACGTAAAAAAGTTTACAATAAAAAATCCCCCGGCCGGGGGATTTTTTTGCGGAGCAAAGGGGCGATACCTGAAGGATTTGCATCACTTTCCGAAAGTCTTTTCAATTTCGGCCGTGAGCTGCGGTTCCACCCGTTCGGCAATGGTGGAGGCCGGAATCCCTTCGGACAGGTAATTGTTGATGGTGGCCATGACTTCAAAGATTCCGGCAAGGCCCTTGTCATACTTGGTGATCAGGGTATGCCCGTTGTAGATCAGGTCGTACATGTCGCTGCCGTCGGGCGTCTGGCCGTAACGGGCGCGTTCCTTTTCGTCGCCCTGGGCCTTCTGGATGTCATTGATCATACGGATGTAGGCAATGGCCCCCTCGGGATTTTTTGCGCCCGTGGGTACGGCCCAGCATTGGCTGTAAACATATACTTCGTCCGTGCTTCCGCTGGGGCCGGCCGGATAGGGCACCATGCCCACCTCAAAAGGCAGCTCCCGGGCGTCCTGAATTTCCTTGCCCACGATCATGCCCAGGGCGTTGTTGTCAAAGTAACCGAACATTTCCGAATCTTCCAGCATCCACATGGGGTTGGCGTCATTCATCATTTCGCCAAGATACGTCATCGCTTCCAGGGTTTCGGGGTTTTTGAGCCCGGAGGTCACCTTTTTGTTGGCCTGGTCAATGTTCAGCAAAGTGCCATGGTTGGTAATAAGCAGGTGGCTCATGGTATCGCCGTAGCCGCTGAAGCCCCATTGGTCGATTTCGCCGTCTCCATCCGTGTCCTGGGTCAGTGCCCGTCCGGCCTCCAGGAATTTGTCGAAGGTCCATTCGCCCTTGGCATACAGCTCATCCGGCGCTTCCAACCCCTCGTATTCAAAGAGGGTGCGGTTGAAGGTGATGTGCTTGAGGTAGGGCTTGATGGGCACGGCATAATGGTTTCCGCCCCACATGTAGTTTTCTTGGGAGATGGGGAAGTAGGCGTAATCCTCCGGCGTTACATACGCGTCGATGTTCTGTATGATGCCCTGCTGCGCTGCGCCGTGAAACACGTTTTCATACATCAGCACAAGGTCCGGCGCATCCCCGGCCTGCTGCATGTCGATGCATTTTTGCAGCTGCTGATCCCAGGTCACGCCGATGATTTCCACCGTGCCGCCGTACTTTTCCTCAAAGGCGGCCTTGGCTTCCATGGATGCTTCAAACACCGCGTCATTTTTCGCCTTCATGTTCAGGTAGCCGTTGCTGCTCATCCAGAACACGATTTTAAGGTTGGGATTGGCAGGGGCGCTTTCCGCCAGGGCCAGCGGAACAAGGGACAATAGCATGGTAAGAACGGTGATGACCGACAGCGCCTTTTTCATGTTTGCACGCTCCTTTTTTGTTTGGTTGCGATCTATTTTCAAGGGATGATCCCTTAAAAAACTTCACATGCCGGTGAGCCCCGTCCGCTCCACCGACTCCACGAAGTATTTCTGGGTAAAGGCGTAAAGCACCAATAGCGGCGCGATGCACAAAAGGCAGGCGGCCTGCATGCGGGTGGCGATCAGGGCGGTATCGGTATAGTTCCCGCCGATGGTGGACAGGTTTTGCAGGTTCTGCTGGAACATGGAAAGGGCTGTGGCCAGGGTGGTGTGGTTTTTCATGAACATGGCGGGGGTGTAGTAATCGTTCCAGTTCCAGACAAGGGCGAACAAAAGTACCGTCAGCATCACCGTACACGCGTTGGGCAGCATGACCCGCAAAAAGGTTCCCACAGGGGTGCAGCCGTCAATCTCCGCCGCCTCCTCCAATTCATGGGGCATGCTCAGGAAAAACTGGCGGTAGATAAAAATGTACAAGCCGCCACGAAGCCCCATGCCCAGCATGGCCGGCAGCCAGAACACCCAGTAGCTGTCGATCATGTTCAGCGGTTTCACCGCCCCGCCTGTCAAGGAACCCAGCAGGCCAAAGAGGCCGAACAGGTCAAAATACCTGTATGTGGTATACAGGGAGGTGGATATGGCCTGCTGCGGCACGATCATGGTCAGCACCACCAGCAGGAACATCGCCTTTTTGCCCCGGAAGGCAAACCGGGCAAAGCCGTACCCCACCACCAGGCACATGGCCACCTGCATAAAGGCGGTAACCACCGCGGATAAAAGCGTATTGGGCAGCGAGACGCCCATGTCCAGGATGACCGTGGCATCCTGTATGTTTTCCACGGTCAGGGTCTTGGGCAGCCAGATCACCGAAGGGTCGTACGTCTGCATAAAGGGCTTGAAAGCATTGGAGACCATGTACAAAATGGGGTACAATACCACAAAGCTCATGGCCGCAAGCAAAAGCAGCCTGCACAAGCGCATGAGGAACGCTCCGCCATGGCGCGCGGCGCGGGATGCCTGATGGCGCGCCTTTATAAGCAGCTGTGTCTGCGTCATATTACTCCTCCATTCTTCTGGCCAGCCTGCCCAGCACGCCAAAGGCCAGCAGCAGTATCAGCGTGATGACCGCCATGTAGATCCAGCTCATGCTGGCCGCCAGGCCGAATTGAAACTGGCTGCCAAAGCCCGTGCGGTAGATGGCGGCCATGACGCGGTTGCCCGTTTCCTCCGTGCCGTAAGCCAAAAAGGAATCGATGATGGAATACACCACGTTCAGCAGCATGATGGGCACCATCTGGGGAACGGTGATTTTCCAAAAGGAATCCCACTCGCCGGCCCCTTCCATGCGCGCCGCCTCATAGGTGCTTGGGGGAATTTTCTGCAGACCGCTTAAAAACAGCAGAATCTGAACACCGGATTCCATGATCAGCGCAAACACCCTGTTGACGATCTCGTTGACGGCGTTGACAATGCCCACCGGCAGGCTGGCGGCAATCATCATCTCCCGCAGCCCCGCGCTTTGAAAGATGTAGGCGTTTTGCGCGGCCCCCAGGGTATTGCCGTTGATGACGCCCTGGAGCATGACATACGTAACGCCGCTGGTAATGATCACCGGCAGAAAAAACACGCTGCGGAAAAAGCCCTTGCCCCGGAACTTCTGGTTCAAAAGAACGGCGATAAACAGGCTCAGAATAACGATCAAAGGCACCTTATAGAACATTTCCAGCACGGCGTCCGTCAAAAGAGGCACAAACCTTGCGTCCTTCAAGAGCATGAAGGCATAATTGCCAAAACCTATCCAAGTGAGGGCAAAGCCCGTATCCGACATTTTGATGTCGTTCAGGCTGTACCACAGGGACTGGAGAACGGGCATCGCGAAAAAAAACAGAAAGCCCAGTATCCAGGGCGCCACGAACAGATACCCCCAGCGGGCTTTGCGCCGTTTGAGCTTACCCAAAGCAAAACCACGGTTCATTGCGCCTTCACCTCCACCGCAAGGAATCCCATGGGCGGCACGGTTTGCCCATCCGCCTTTTGCGCCTGGCCGCCATAGTTCACATAGATGGAAAGCGTCTCATATTCCGTCAGCGCCAGCGACTCCGATATGCGCCGGTGGCCGGTGATCCGCTCCGCCGCCACGCGGCTGAGCACCGGGAACAAGGTATCATAATCCTGCTTTACCGTATCCAGCCAAAGATCAAAATCGGGGGAGTAGAGGAATACCATCCGGGAGGAAAGCAGCTCCTCCTTGTTTTGCTTCACAAAGGAATACATGGGGCTGGCGCCGTATTCCAGGCATTTCAAAACGGCCTCCCCGGGGTTGGACATGTGGTTGACGGCGCTTAGGGCATAGGGGATGTAGCCGTGAAACACCATCTGGTAAAAGGGCACGGTCTCGTTGCAGATGGCGTAATTGCTGCTGCCGCCCGGTACCTCTATGAGGTGGGAGGCCAGGGCCGCCGCGTAGCCGTTGCCGTGGGAAAGCATAACGCTTGGGCTTTGCGCCATGACATCTTCCAGGGTATCCCGCACGATGGCCGGCACATCCCCTCTCCCTGTGCCGCCGGTGCGGTTGTCGCTGGTGCATATCTCACCAAAGCCGGCAAGGGAAATGGCGGGAAGATTAAGCGCCTTGTATTTTTCCATCAGCCTGCCGGCAAACAGGCGGTACCTGGAGGGGGACAGCAGATACCAGGGGGGAATCTCGCCGTTTACCGCCGCGCTGTCATAATGGAGCTGATACTGCATCTGCGGCGCGTTGACAGGGGAAAGCACCGCGTCCCACAAAGCTGTAAAGCCGTTGCCGCCCTTGTATACCCGCGTCAGATCAACGTTCGGGTACAGCCCGCCGCCCATATCCGCAAGCTTCTTTCCCAATGCCGCAAGCTGCTCCTTTGTGCCCAGGCCGCCCTGCAGCTCTGCGCTTTGGGGGATTTTTTCATAGGCGCTGTCCTTTGCCCAGTGGGAATAGCGCACCACCGTCTGCGGGATGTTCAGCCCGGCGACCATGTCCTCTATGTCGGAAACGGTGGTCAGCATCCAGGCCTTCATATACGGGAAGCCCAGGAATTGGGCCTGCTTTTTCACATAGCCGTACACATCCAGATACAGGGGATACTGCCCTTTTTCGACGCGCTTTGAAAACCCCTGCTCCTCCAAAAGGTAGGTCCGGTATTTGTCCGCCATCCCGGCATAGGAGCTTTCCTTTTCCCCGGCGAGGCAGTAGTACCGCACAGTATAGGCGCCTGTGGTCAGCCCGGCCCGCTCGCTAACGCCGGTGACCCTTGCGTCAAACTCCTTTTTGTACATCATGATGGAGCCGCTGGAACGGACCTGAAACTCGCTGTATACATAGTTGTAGCTGGTCAGGTTGGATACCCTGGCATGGAGGACAGCCTTGGCGTCGTTTTCCACAATCACCGCCAGAAAGCCGTGGTCCCGGCCGCCGCTGCCAAACACCGGCAGCCTGGCCGCCGCTTCATTTTTCGGGGCTGTCCGCTGCAGGACGTATGCCGAGCCCACCTGGCCCTCGATGCCATAGTCCTTGCCGTACAGCTGTGCCTTGTACTCCGCCATGGCGGTGACGCCGTTGTTGTACCCAATCAGTGCCCCGGAGCCGTCGGGCACAAACAAATATCCCTTGGCCTTTTCATCCTGGGCGTCAAAGGCGGGCCAGATATCCAGGGAGGAAACGGTGTTCACTCCCCGGGTTTCCAGACCGTCTACGGGGACGCTGACCTCCACATAGTCATCCTTCAGCCGGTAGGTGACGGTGACGGCGATCTCGGCCTTGACAAAATCGTACCGGCAGACGGCTGTTTTGTTTTCCAGGCGCACCGTCAGACCGTCCTTGTTCACGCTCTCCACCTGGGAGGGGGCCGACAGCGCCGTGCCACGGTCGCTCAAATAATTGAGCACCAGCTGGGATTGCAGCGTCATTTTGTGAACGCCCTTGGCTTTTGCGTCGGGCTCCTCAGGGTTGGACCGCCACAGGTATCCGTCGGCCTTGTTTTCCACAATCACCTGGCCGGACGCGGGATCGACATACAGCGCGAGCCGGTCATTTTCATCCACCAGTTCAAACCCATCCGGCGCAAGCCCCAGGACCCCGTACAAGGGAAGGGAAGAAAAGAGCAGCACGGCTGCGAGCAGCAGAACAAGCTTTGCGGTTTTCACGGATACCCCTCTCCTTTCTACAGCCGGAACATGATCTCATGATAGATGGTGGTGAAAAACACCCACATTTGCTGGAACAGGCTGTAGGCCAGCACCATCAGCACCAGTACGATGACCACGGCAAGGGCGGTGAGCCCAAGGTTCAAAAGCGTCTTTTTCAGCGTCAGCTGGTTCACATGGTACACGCCCATCACCAGCAGGATGGCCGACCAAAAGATCGCGGCAGCGCTCAAAAAATCCAGAAAAACCCTCATGTCCAGCGTGACAAAGTTGCTGATCACCGTCCGCGCGATCATGCCAAGGATGGCCGGCAAAAGCGCGTAGGAAAAGGCAATGAACAGTTCGTGCTTTTTGCCCTCGCAGTCGCCCATCAGCGAGGAAACCGCCAGGTTGCTGACATATACCAGCAGGAAGCTGCCCACCGAGCCCAGGAACAAAAGCTGCACGTTCAGCCGGTCGATGCGGTTTGGGTTGAAGGCAAAGCCCGTTTGCAGGTACTCAAACACCACCGCCAGAAAGAAGACCAGCAATACCGCGGCGCCGGAAGCCACAGAGCCAAGGCCTGCATACCTTACGCTTTCAAAACCCTGGTAAGGATGCGCCATGCAGTACATGGGCGCCCGGAAAAATCCGTCCCGCCGCTTTTCTTTTTTGATCCCGCGGCGCTTTTTGTAAATGCCCCGGCCTTTTGCCAGCGCGAAAAACGATACGCTCAGGGCCAGTATCCAGCCCATGTTGTGCCTGACAAGCTGAAGGGAGTACTCTTTGAAGGCATCGCTGTATCCGGCCTTGAAATTGCCCTGGCGGAAGTAACGCATGGCCTTTGCGTAATCTTCCAGCTGAAAGTAGGCCTTGCCCAGGCCAAAGTAGGCCATGTTGTAATTGTTGTCCATCCTCAGTACCTCCAGCCAGGGCTGAATGGACTCCTGATACCGCCCGTCATCATACAGCGCGCTGGCCTCATGGATGGCCCGGCCAAAGGCGGTAGGCTCAAACACGGTGATGGTGCCCGCCTGGGCATCCAGCACCAGGATATCGTCCCCCACCCGCTCCATGGCCACCGGATCTTGAAACAACCCATCCTGCGTGCCGTATCCGCCAAAGGTCAAAAGCGTGCCGGTGGTTTCGGTAAACTGGCCGATGGCTCGGGAGGTTTTGTTCAAAGCGGTATAGATGCCGTTTTGTTCCGGCAGCACATCCGCAAAGGAGGCGGATCCCCTGAAGGAGAGGATATCAATTCCCATGGGGTTCAGCTTGGCAAAGGGCTTGCTGTCTCCCTGTTCTCCTGTTACCACCGCGGCGTAGATCATATCCTCATCATCAATGGCGATATTGCCGTATTCGATGGGGATAAAGGATTCCAGCCCCTGCCGCTGCGCCCTGGTGAGAAACATGCGCCAAACCTTTTGCAAAAGCACCTTGGCCGTAACCGTCACGTGGCTGGAACCGAAGAAATTCATAAACGCGCCGTCTTCATAAAAGCAGATCAGTCCCTGGTATACCCCCTGGGACAGCACATACACACGCCCCGCGCTGTCCACCACCACCTTTTGCGGTTTGTAGGGCGTGGTATCCTCGTACAGGTCGCTGTCGGGCCGGGTGTACAGGCGGCGAAGCTTTCCCTCCCGGCTTAAGCGGACCACGGCGCCCAGTTCGTCGTCCGCGATGTAGACGTCGCCGTCCCGGCCGGCAAAAACGCCTTTGGGGCGGATCAGCGCCGTATTTTCAAAAGCGCTGTATTCCCGAAGCAGGCGGTAGCTGCCGTCCAGCACCAGCACCCGGGCATTTCCCGTATCGGCAATGTACAGTTCGCTGTGATTGGCGTCCCAGATCAGGTCCTGGGGCTGGCTCAAGGGCGTAGCGCCCATGGCCGCGGCGCTTAAGACCGCCTTTACCCTGTACCCGATGGGGGAAGGCGCCGCCTGCCCGTAAAGATTGTATGTATAGCTGCTGTAGGGCGCTTCCTCCGCCCCGGCGGAGGAAAACGCGGCGGGGAGGAGCATCAGGCACAGGATAAAGGCGGTGAGGCGTTTGGCCATTTTGACTCCCTCCCTTACTTCATTCCGGAATGGGACATGGTCTCCAGCACGGAGGACTGGCTGGCAAGGAAAAACACCACCGGCGGAAGCATCAGTACCAGTGCCACCGCAGCCCCGGCTCCCGCCCTGGCGATGCCCGCGGAGGCGATCTGCCGGAGCATGACGGGGAGTACCTTCATGCTTTCGTCGTAGATGTACGTAACACCCGAGGCGTTCCACAAGCCCTGAAATGTGAAAATGGACAGCGTCAGCAGGGCCGGCTTGATCATGGGCACCACAATGGAGGCAAACAGGCGGAATTCGCCGGCGCCGTCGATGTGCGCCGCTTCGATCACCGAATCCGGCACAGCCGTTACCACGAACTGCCGGACCAGGAACACGCCGAAGGAGCCGCTCATCATCGGCAGCAGGATCGCCCAATAGGTGTTGATCAGGCCCAGCCGGGATATGATGATGTATTGGGGGATGCCCGTTACCTCCGGGCGGAAGAGAATGGCCCAGACCACCACCACATAAAAGACTTTCAGCCACTTGTGCCTGTATTTTGCCAGGGCGTACGCCGCCATGCCGGCGATGGTTACATAGCCTATCGTACCGGCCGCGGCCACCAGCAGGCTGTTGAACAGGTACCGCTCAAAGGGCACCCACATTTCATTGACCAGGCGGACCATGGCGGAAAAGTTCTCCAGGGTGGGGTTTTGCACAAAAAACTTCGGCGGGTACAAAAACAGCTCATTGACGGGCTTGAAGGCCGTAACTACCGTGTATAGAATCGGCAATACCATAAATACGCTCATCAGCAGCAGGAAAAACAGCACCAGCATGTTGCCGCTGAGGGAACGTGTCACCCGCTTTTGCCTGGCCCGGAGGCTTTTTTTGCCGGGCATAGCCATCGGCCTTGTCATGCCGCCTCGCCTCCTTCGCCGCCGCCAAAGGTGTGCAGCACCTTTTTCACCAGGGACCAGAATACAAGCATCAAAAGGAACAGCACCACCGCGATGGCGGAGGCGTAGCCCATTTCAAAGCGGATGGCCCCAAAGTCCAGGATGTGCAAAACGATGGTATGAGTGGAATAATCCGTAGACGGGAAGCCCGTCAGCGACATGGCTTCGTACCCCACGGCAAAGGAGGTGGAAATCTGCATGACCGCGCCGAACAGAAGCTGGGGCACCATTTGGGGCAGGGTGATGTACCAAAGCTCCTGAAACCGGTTTTTGACCCCGTCCACCGCGCCGGCTTCGTACAGCGACTTGTCCATGCTTTGCAGCCCGGCCACAAAGGACAGAAAGCCTACGCTCATGCTCAGCCACAGGATGACCACAATAACCACCGTCATGTTTTTGCCGGGATCGGAAAGCCAGTAGATGCTTTCCCGAATCACGCCCGCGCGCAGAAGCATGGCGTTCAAAAAGCCGGCCGCGTCGTCGCTGAAGATGTACGTCCAGATGAAATACACGTTGCCGGCCAGGGAAGGCGCGTAAAACAGAAAGGTCAAAAAGGTACGCAAGCCGCGTTTGAAATCGGATATGAACCAGGCGAACACAAAGCTGAGCATATAGCTGAGCGGCCCCGTAATCAGGGCGAATATCATGGTATTGCGAAGCGCGGTAAGGAAGATATCATCCTCCAGCAAAAGGCGCACATAGTTGTCCATGCCCACGAAGGACGGTGTCTGCAGCATGTTGAAGTCTGTAAAGCTCAATACCACCGAGGCGAGGATGGGCAGGATGGTGAACGTAAAAAACAAAATGAGAAAGGGACCTGTAAACAAAATGGTTGCCAGGCGGTAGGGCACGTGTTCCCGGTGCTTTGGGCGCAGCGCCTTTTGGGCCTGCCTTTGGGCTGTTATCATGGCGCCTGCCTCCCTTCCGCCGGGGCGTACCCGAACTCCGCCCATTTGCGCAGGATTTCCTTGTTGATTTCCTTGTTGTACTTGTTGAGCACTTCCCGCTGGTTCTGCTTGCTGTACACCACCGCCCGGAAGGCGAAGGACAAGTTTCTGTTGGTGATGTAGTTGCCCGGCAGCTGGGGGATGTCCTTGACGTAGTTCCACTGCTCCAGCAAGGCTTTTTGTTGGGGAAGGGTCCACTTCATCCGCTCAAAAGCGCCGGTGTTGGCGGTGGGCCAGCGGGCCGAGGCGCCCATCAGGCTTTCCAGCGCAAGGCCGAACTCCGCCTGGATATCATCGCTTGTCCACCAGGAAATGAAGTCAAAGGCCGCCGCCTGTTCCTTGGATGCCGCGATGAGGACCGCGCCTGTGCCCGTGGCCCCTTCGCTTCTGTCCATGGTCCCGTCCGGCTTTTTCGTGCCGGGAATGGGGGCAATGTCCCACAGGCCGTCCAGCTCGGGCGCTGCCGCCGCCAGGGTATTGGCGGTGGTGTAGCTTTCGATGGCAATGGGCATGGTGCCTGTGCGGAACCTGGAGAAGAAGTCGTACTTCACCGGCAGCGCATATTTTGCGTACAGGTCCGTCCAGGCCTTGAAGGCTTCCAGCGCCAGCGGGTCCTGAAACTGCGTGTGCATCAGGTCGTCCGTGTAATAATTCAGCCCCCGCTGGAACAATTGGGCCTGGAAGCCCAAGGTATTGTTGTTTGTCACCGTAGGCGAAGGAATGCCAACCTGCATGCCCTGCTTCTGGATTACCGGCACCAGCGCCCGAAAATCCTCCCAGGTATCCGGCACCGGCAAGCCAAGCTGCGAAAAGATATCCTTGCGGTAAAAGATCATGTCAAAGTTCTGCGTTTCCGGCAGGGCATACACGCCGCCCTGATAGGTATAGGGCACAAGCGCCGAAGCCATGAACCTGCCCTTGACGGAGGCAAAGCCCTCAAACTGCGTCAGGTCCGCCAGGGCCCCCCGCATGGCCAGGTTCACCGGCAGCTCCTTGTACACGGTGATGGCCACATCCGGACCCTTGCCGCCCAGAATGGCCTGCATCAGCGTTTGTGAGCCGTCGATCAGGCTCAGGTTGACCTGTATGCCCGTATCCTGCACAAAGCGCTGATCGATCAGCTCCTTGAGAATTTGGGTCTGGTCACGGCCGGAGGCAATGCCTGTGGCGCCAAGGTCGTTGGCGCAAACCCAGACGGAAATGGTCGGCGCGGTTTTGCTGTCCTGATACACGTTGCCCATCGCCGCGTAATCTTCAAAAAAGGAACCGAAAAAAGCTTGCAGGCGGAAGGCTGTCCGGTCAAAAAAGCCTGCTCCCGCCTTGGGCAAAGGCATATCTACAGAGGTCAGGGCAAGATAGTCCAGCTGCATCGGCTGTTCCCGCAGCCTTAACACCTGCGAGGCAAGGCCGGAAATATTGTTTTTGAAGGATTCCAGGCGCAGGGGAATGTCCTCCGGATACTGGATAAAGTTTTCCAGCTGCACGGCCACCTGGGTCAAGAGGGAGGCCTCGCTGCCCCCCGATGTGTTCTGCTCAATGATCTGCTGCTGGGCTTTGAGCAGCCCGGCGATCCGCGCAAAATCCTCCATCAGGCCGGGGATTTTTTTGTCCAGATGGAAGTCACGATTTAAATCGACGGTGATCCTGTCCCCGTCGGCGTTGTCCCCGGTGATGACGATGATTTTGCGGTAGATGTCCCCCAGTTCCGCGATGACCTCTTCCAGCCTGCGCAGCGGTTCGCTGTAGGGACCGCTGGCTACCTCCATCCGCAGGGTATGCGCTCCTTTTGTCAGATACAGGGGCAAAAGGGTTCCTTCCTTGTCACAGAGCGTATGCATCTGCCACTGCGGCGCGTAGGGCACCGTCACATGGCTTGCTTCCTCAAAGGGGATCCTGCCGTCGATATACAGCCTTCGGGTGCTGCCCATACCCCTAAGAAAATCCGTATTGACGCGCATGCTCAGGTGGTACAGGCCATCCGCCGGCGCTGTAACGTCCCACTCCATCCATTCTCCCTGGCGCTTCCAGTTCTCCCCGCCGATGGTGTTCATGCGCACCTTTACGGGGTCGCTGGGGCTGGCGGCGGCATCGGCCCGTTCGCTGAGGGGATACAGCACCGGGCTGTTGCGCAGCCCGGCCCCCTCGGCCTCAATGATCACGGACACGCTTTGGGCATTGTTTGGCATATCCGCTATGGCCTGCGCATGTGTTGGTGCGGCAGGGATGTTAACAAACCTGAGGCTGCCGATGGCCAGGGCCTCGGCCGTCAAGCCAAGGCTTAAGGTATGCTCCCCCGGCGACAGGTAAAAACGGTAGGGCTCGCCATAGTGGTTGTTATGGTCCTGAAAAAACGCGCGCTGCCAAAGGGCAGCCTCTTTCAGCCTGGGGCGGACGTCGTGATCCCGGCTGTCCCGTGTAATGGGGCCCTCCGCTTCATACAGGCGCCGCAGCAGGAGGTTCCGGCACTGCGCAAACGGATAGGCGTTATCCAGCTTCAATTGCATCTGGATATCACTTTCCCGCGCCGGCAGCGCAAGATAGGTGATTTCAAGCTGATACCACCCCGGCGCATCCACCGTAAACGCCCAATCCACAAAGCCGGACGGGCGGCTCAGGATCAAAGCGTTTTTTACGCCTTGGGTATCCCCGGGTTCCGCATACGCCCCGCTTTCATGGGCATCGGTAAACGCGCCGCCGCATAAAAGGATCTCTCCCTGCGGAGCTTCCGCCCCGCTATCCGCTTGCAGGTATGCATCATAGCTGATGACGGCACCGGAAACAGGCAATGCTTCCGCGCAGGCCCATGTACCCCAAAGTACCAAAAAGATGGCTGTCACCAAGGGCAGGCTGCGCATAAAACGCCTGTTCAACCGCATGCTTATCAGCTCCAATACTTTGGATAAACGATTTCTCTATATGCACAGTATAGAAAGTGTCATCCCCCTTGTCAATAACCAAAAACGAAATATTCCGTTCCGGATATCTGAATATTGCCTAATTTCTTATTGACATAGCTGGTGTTTTGGGATAAACTTTGCATCAGAAAGAATGTTTGGCAATCAAAAACCGGTATAAAAGGCTGGGTTTTTGTTTCTGAATTGGTTAAGCGTTTATCCTGATGAGCCTGTTTTGCCGGCAACGCAGCAATGAAAGGGAAGATTCACGTTTTGAAAGCATTTGCAACCGGGAAAATCGGTCCCGCGGCCGCGCTGTTCATTGTGCTGCTGGCGGTTGTCCTTTCCATTCCTTGTGGGGCCGCAGCGGCATCCGGCCGGCGCTTTGATATACGCGGCGTAACGCTGTCCTTTTCAGAGGGCGGGCAGCTGACCGGCATTGTACGGGAGGGAAAAGGCTTTGCCCTGGAGGGGTTGTACACCGATGTGGGCGTGGACGGCGCGTTCCTGTATGCCACCGTCGGTTACCAGCGGTTTTGGGACATGGCTACCTGGGACCTGGCCAAAATCGTCCCGCTGAACAGGGCGCCGGAGCAAGCGCGGCTTTTGGGTATGGAAGCAAACGGCGACAGCGTGACCGTGACCCTTGCGATACAGGATATGCTGCTTGCCCAGCGGTATACCGTAACCCCCAGCAGCGTCGCGTGCAGTGTAACCGTCACCTCCAACAAGAGCGCGGTGTGCGAAATACAGGGCGTGAACTTCCTGCTGCGGAATATCCAGGTTCCGGGAGGCACGACCTTTGAATTTCCCGGCAACGTTCCGTATGAGGTGACCTGGCTTGACGACCTGCGTGCCTTTGCCACAAAGCAGACGGCCTACTGCAACCCCCTTGTGCTGACGCGGCAGGGGCAGGAAGGCTTCAATGCCCTGTTTTTGAATGAGGAGGAAAAATGGTCTACCGCCGTCTACCGGGACAAGGAGGGGGGCATGTACATTGCCAACCTCTCCATGACCGAGCTGAAGCTCCTGCCCGGGGAGAGCTTTCAGGTGGGCACGCTGTATTTGCAGCTGACCGGCGAGGACCCATACGCATCGGTTCAGGCGCTGTACGCCGAAAACGGCTACACCGCCGCCTCCCGCAAGGACGGCAGCGCCGCCGGCCCCGTGTACAGCTGCCATCCGGCAGGCACCATGGACAGCGGCTTCCGCGATACAAAAACCATGCGCAGGTTCGCGCAAAGCCTGCCGGCCCTTGCCCGGATGGGGATTGAAAACCTGTGGGTTCTTCCGATCTTTGAGCATACGGGCCGCGGCGTATACAGCCCCACTGACCAGGCCGTCATCGACAGGCGTTACGGCACGGACGCGGATGTGGCCTATTTTGTGGATACGGCCCACAATCTTGGCATGAAGGTGCTGTTCGACTATGTGCCCCACGGGCCGGAGCCTCAGGACCGGCTGGCGCAGGATCACCCCGAATGGTGCGCCGTCGCCCGGCGGGGCGGGCTTCAAATTGAGTGGGACTGTGTCAGCTTTGACATGGCCAATGCCGATTATCAGGCGTATACAAAGCGGCTGATTATGGACCATGTGGAAAGGTTTCAAGTGGACGGCGGCCGCATCGACTGCGCCATGGGCGGCCTTTCCAACTGGCAGCCGCAAGAAGGCAACCGGCCTTCTTCCTCCGGCCTGAAAGGCGGCGTGGGCATCGTTTCAGCCATCCGCCAAGGCTTTTTGGAAAGCGGCGTGACCCCTACGCTGCTGCCGGAAAACTTTCACCCGCTGCCCTTTTACGCCTCCGTCACCGACATCTTTTACGACATGCCCCTGTACCGCATGATGTTTGAAATGCGGCAAAAGCGTGTGGATGAGGTAACGTTTGCCACGGAGCTCACCCGCTGGCTGCGCTCGGAGAGCCTCGCTTCCGTCCGGGGGCAGCAAAAGCTGCGCTTTCTTGGCAACCATGACACCGTATCCTGGACGTGGGACAAAGCACGGGCCAGCTTTATCTACGGAGAGGAAAAGGCCAAGGCGCTGTGGGTGCTTTTGAGCACCATCGACGGCATTCCCTTTTTGTATCAGGGCGATGAGGACTCAAGCCTGTACCACTTCAAAGGCGGATACGACCTGACCGGTTTCTTTACGGAGCTGTTTGCCGCGCGCAAGGCTTATTTGGCAGATGATATGCAAACGGACTATCATTTGAACGAAAGCGGCGTGGCAGTGTACACAAGGACAAACGCAATTGGCCGGCGGCTGGTGCTGGTGAACCTTTGCGGCGACGAAAAAACCCTTCAGCTATCGGATTTGCCCGCGTTTTCCGGGGAAGTCCTGTATGGCGGCGCGTTGATCACCGCTCAAACGGTTACCCTTCCTCCCTACGGCTATGTGATGCTGGCCTGCCCGTAAGATCAGAACCCATGTGCAGCGGCACATGAAAATAGAGCAAGGAGGATTCCCCATGAAAAAGCTCCTTTCCCTGGTCCTTTCCCTGATGGTGCTGTTTACCGCCGGCACGGCGCTGGCGGAAGCGGTCCAGGCTGCCTATCCCCTGAATGTGGATACCCTGACCCTGACCCAGGGCCCCGTGTGGTCCTTTCACTACTTTGACGCCGCCAAGAATGAATTGGCGGAATTGAACCCCACGCCGGACTGGGGCGACAACTGGCAGTTTTCCGCACAGCCCACGGTGGATAACGTGTATCATTCCATCTGCGAGTGGGACGGCGTCGTCTACGCCATGCCCGGCACCTGGATCGGTGCGCACATCGACATCGTTGCCGCCTTTACCGCGCCCAGGGCGGGCACCGTCGTCATTGCGCCCGCCGCGTTTGCCATCAAGGATGACGGCAACATCTATGCGCCCTATCTGGTAAAGATCGTCAAGCCCTCCGCCGAAGGGGATGTCCAGCTCTTCCCGGCGGAAGGGGAATGGGCTCAAACGCCCGCCGCCACCGCGGGCATTGAGGTGGAAGTGGCCGAAGGCGACAAGATCCTTTTTGTTGTGCGCTCCGGCGATGACGGCGGGGCTGCCGTCAGCATTCAGCCCTCTGTTGCCTATAAGCAGTAAGACCGCACCCCAAAGGCATAGGGAGGACAAACGGCAGGGTTCCGCGGTTTGCCAAGGAGCCTTGCCGCTCTGCGTGCCGGCGGTTTCATCAATGTGTTTGTGACTTTTACCTTGCAAAAGCAGCTATACTAAAACCGATGAGTTTGAGTTGCAGGCGGCGAAATACCGCTGCCCAGGCAGACCAGGGGAGAGAGCAATGCCTCAAAAGTTATGGATCGATACGGATATGGGCGGAGATATCGACGATGCGCTGTCCATCAGCATGGCGCTGCATTCCAGGGAAGTCGATGTCGTGGGGATATCCACAGTATACATCGGCAATGCCTGGCGCACGGGTTTGGTACGCTCCATGATGGAGGCATACGGACATCCGGAAATTCCGGTACATCTGGGCGCGGAAAAGCCCATTGTTGGCTTGTGGGACAACCATACCCCAGAGCCGCCGCTCCCCAATGAGGCGGTGCCGGCGCTGATTCAGGCCGCGCGGGAAAATTCCGGCCTGTGCGTGGCGGCCATCGGCCCGCTGACCAATGTGGCCCTCGCCCTTGCCCAGGCGCCGGACATCGCGGCGGGTCTTCGCCTTTTTATCATGGGCGGAATGCTATCAATGGCTTATTCCGAATGGAACATTTTGTGTGATCCGGAAGCGGCCCGCATCGTGCTGGAAAGCGGCGCGGATATCACCCTGGTGGGGCTGGATGTGACGGAAAAATGCCGGCTCAGCAAAGGTGAATCGCTGGCGCTGGTCCAGGGAGAAAATAGGGAAATGACTTTTTTGCGCGGGGAAATGGACCGGTTTTTTCAAAACTTTTCATTTTTGCCCACCCTGCACGACCCCTTGACCATAGCCGCTCTGTTATGGGATGATCTGCTGACCTATGAAATGAAGGACATTGTGATTGAGACGAAGGGCGAGTTCACAAGGGGCGTTACCGTGGAGCGGCGCTTTGCCCAAAAAAAGCCCATCCGCGCAGCGGTTGCCGTAAAGGAAGCCGAAGCGATGGGGCGCATGGTAAAGCGCATTCGGGGAGAGGCGTGATTGAAGGCGTGGAAAAAAGGGGCGCGCTCTCTATCGGGAGCACGCCCCTTTATACTACCCTGAAAACGTGATTGCAACCGGCGTACGCGCAGAGGCTTCCCCCGGAGGGGAAAGCTGGCGGCGAAGCCGACTGATGAGGGTCCTCCCTGCCGGGCGGCGCATTTGCCGCGGGAAGTGCGCCTCACGTAACAGGAACGCACCTCATCCGATGCTACGCGCTGCCTATTCCATCTGGCTCAATCGCTGCACTGCGCGGGCCAATCCTCAGTCAGCTTCGCTGACAGCTCCTTTCAAAAGGAGCCTGTTCGCATCGCTTGTTTCGCCAGTCTCCTCCATGCCAGACCCGCCACAGGCGGCGCCTTGGCTGTGGAGCCCCAATAGGGGAAGGCTCAGGTAGCTGAAAGCGGCAGAGCCACTTTTTTGAAACGTGGAATCACTTGCCGATAACCCCTTTTTTCAGGATGACACACGCGTACAGGGCATCTTCGCCGGTCTGAATGGTGGCATAGGCCTTGCGGCTGCGGTCATAAAAGGGAAACCGTTCGATGAAGCCGATTTTTGTTCCAGGCTCGTGCCCTTCAACAATCTCGCGGAATTTGTCCCAGATGGGCGGATCGCCGGCCGCGGTGCCGGGCACGACCTGCATCAGCGTGACGGGGCTTTCCACGAAGGTATCGAGCGGAAAAAGCTGCAAAATGGCGTCCAGCAGTTCGGGTACCTTGTGGCCGTCGCAGCGGATGCAGCGCGCGCCCATGGAGGCCGCGGGGAAATTGCCGTCGCCAATGACGATTTCATCCCCGTGGCCCATTTCGGCAATCGTTTTCAAAAGCTCCGGCGACAGCATCGGTGAGATCCCTTTGAGCATATAAAAAAACTCCTCTCGTTTTAGGGCTTCAAATTCCCTTGCTACGAATCAGTATATCAGCAAAAGGGGGAAAGGAAAAGTGTTTTTCCCTCACTTTATTAAACGTTTATCTTAATTTCTGTCAAGGATGGTGCCGAGCGCCCCATCATGCAATTTTCGAAAAATGCATATCTGATACATATGATATGAGAAATAGATAAAAAATACCAACATGAACAGGTGTATATGTCCACAAATGGAAAGTATTTATGTGCATGTTCCTTTGAAAAAAACTTGACATCGGGATGAATTGTTCTTATAATATGATTAATGGATTATCAATTTGGATAAACGTTTATCCGTCAATGAGGATGCGAACGGTTCATTATCAGAAGATCATTGCGCCGGTGCAAGGGAGGGCCTGCGCGCGATGTGCAGTGTATTTTTGCGGAAAAACGCGCGCCAAAAAGGCAATTGAGCAAAATCGGAGGGGAAAGAGATGGCACCACTGGCCAAGGCGATCAAGCCGCCTGCCGCAAGGACATGCCGGAAAAGTTACCTGAAAAGAATACTGAGCGGCTGGCAGCTGTACGTTATTTTGCTGCTTCCGCTATTGTGGGTGTTGATATTCAATTATGGCCCCATGTACGGCCTGCAGCTGGCGTTTCGGCGGTACAGCCCCCGGGCCGGTATTTGGGGCAGTCAATGGGTTGGGTTTTCTTATTTCCAGCAGTTTTTTAATACCAAAATCAGCTGGCAGATTATCCGTAATACGTTTGCGCTGAGTCTTTTTTCCATTATTGCCAATTTCCCGATCCCGATTTTGCTAGCCATCGCCTTTAATGAGATCCGGGCCCGCCGCTATAAAAAGTTCGTGCAGATGGTGACCTACGCTCCCTACTTTATTTCCACCGTAGTATTGGTCGGCATGATGATGATGCTGCTGGAAACCAGGGTAGGCATCGTCAACCGGCTGCTGGGGCTTGTAGGCATCGCGCCTGTCAACTTTATGGGCAAGCCCGAATTGTTCCGCTCGGTATACGTATGGTCCGGCGTTTGGCAGACCAGCGGCTACAGCTGCATTATTTATATCGCCGCACTGGCCGGCATCAACCAGGAATTGCAGGAGGCGGCCACCATCGACGGCGCCAACAAGATCAAACGGATATGGCACGTGGACCTGCCCTGCATCCGGCCCACCATCACCATTATCCTGATCATGGGCTTTGGCTATACCATGAGCGTGGGCTTTGAGAAGGTTTTCCTGATGCAAAACAGCCTGAACACCGCCACCTCGGAGATCATCTCCACGTATGTGTACAAGATCGGCATGCAGTCCAACAACTTTGGCCTGTCCACCGCCATCGGATTATTGAACTCCGTCATCAATCTGGCATTGCTGGTCATTGCCAATCTGGTCGCCAGGAAGGTGGGTGACACAAGCCTGTGGTAACGAACATGAAAAAAAAGCGGGCGGCAATCCGCCTGTCCCCCGGAGACCGGATATTCATGGGCTTCCTGTACCTGTTTCTGACGCTGGCCATGCTGGTGGTACTGTACCCCATGGTTTTCATCTTCGCGGCGTCTTTCAGCGACGCCCGGATGGTATCCGCCGGCCGGGTGTGGTTTTGGCCGGTGAACCCTACACTGGTGGCGTATGAGGCCGTATTCAAAAACCCCCGCATCGTCATGAGCTTTTTGAACTCCCTGTTTTATATGGGTGCGGGCACGGCCATCAACCTTTTGCTGACGGTGCTGGCGGCCTACGCCCTTTCCCGCAGGAACCTGGTAGGCCGGAACGTATTTACGGGCCTGTTCGTGTTCACAATGCTCTTTTCCGGCGGTCTCATTCCCACCTACCTTTTGATGGGGGACCTGAAGCTGCTCAATACCCGGTGGGCCCTTCTTCTTTGCAGCGCCCTGTCGGTATGGAACGTTATCGTGACACGCACCTACTACCAGTCCACTATCCCGGAGGAGCTGCATGAAGCGGCCACCCTGGACGGGTGCGACGAGTTCAAATTTCTTGCCAAGGTGGCGGTGCCGCTGTCCGGCCCGATCCTTGCGGTCATGGGCCTGTATTACGGCGTCGGCCACTGGAACTCCTACTTCAGCGCTATGCTGTACCTGCGCAATGAAAACTACTATCCGCTGCAGATCATATTGCGCAATATCCTGGTTTTGCAAAACGTGGACACATCCATGATCAAGGATGCCGATGTGCTGCTGCGCATGCAAGGCCTGGCGGACCTGCTGAAATATTCAGTCAGCGTTGTCTCTACGGTGCCGCTGCTGATTATGTACCCGTTTGTGCAAAAGTACTTTATCAAAGGAGTGATGGTCGGGGCACTGAAAGGATGATTGAAACCAGGAGGGGGTTAACGCATCCAACCAAGAAGCCTTACAAATCTGGGGACCCATTCATTTCAAAGGCGATTTTGAAAGGAGAACAACCCATGAAAAGAACGCTTGCTATCCTTCTGTGTGCTGTGATGGTGCTCTTGAGCGCAGCCGCCGCCTTGGCGGAAGTGACGCCCAACAACGAGTATCCCATCGTGAAGGAAAAGATCACCCTGGACGTGTTTGCGCCCGCGATTCCCACCATTATTGACCTGGCCACCAACGAATTCACCGTATGGCTCGAAGAAAAGACCGGTATCCATATCAACTGGATCACCGCGCCCCAGGAGTCTGCGCCCGAAGTGCTGAACATGATGCTGGCCAGCGGCGATCTGCCGGACATCATCCTGGGCGTGCAGGTTTCCACCGCCACCGAGGAACTGTACGGCACCGCCGAGCATATGTTCCTGCCCCTCAATGACCTTATTGAAAACTATGCTCCCACCTTCAAGTCCATCATGGAAGCCCGGCCTGAAGTGAAGGGCGCCATCACCGCCCAGGACGGCAACATCTATTCCCTGCCCTCCATTCAGGATTGCTACCACTGCGGCTACAGCCAGAAGATGTGGATCAATCAGGATTGGCTGACCAAGCTGGATTTGCAAATGCCCACCACCACCGAGGAATTCTACAACGTGCTGGTTGCCTTCCGCGACAAGGATCCCAACGGCAACGGCAAAAAGGATGAGATCCCGCTCATCGGCGCCAAGGAAAACGAGGGCTGGTATCAGAGCGTGACCGGTTACCTGCTCAACGCCTTCGTCTATGACAGCGGCGTGTACAACCAGGTAAAAGATTACGTCACCAAGGACGGCGTGGTGGATACCTCCATCAACAAGGATGCCTACCGCGAAGGCCTCAAGTACCTGAACAAGCTATATACCGAAGGCCTGATCTACCCCGACTCCCTGACGCTAAAGTATGACCAGGTGAAAGCCCTGGCCCTGGCGGAAGACGAACTGGTGGGCGCCGCCCCCGCCGGCCATCTGGGCATGTTCCTGGATGTGGTCACCAACCCCGAGCGTTACCGCCACTACACCTCCGTCGCTCCCCTCAAGGGGCCGGAAGGCGCTCAGAATGTGACCTACTTCCCGTTCTTCCCCATCACCACCGGCGAATTCGTCATCACCGTGGACAACCCCAACCCCGAAGCGTCCATGCGCTGGGCCGATCTTATGTATGATTACGAGACCAGCATGATTCGCGGCTGGGGCCAGGAAGGCGTTGCATGGCGCGAGGCCGAAGACGGCGAAGTCGGCTTGGACGGCGTGACCCCCGCCCTGTACAAGACCTTGATCCCCTTTGACGAGCAGGCGCAAAACGTGCACTGGAGCTGGCTGGGTATCGAGTACACCGACAATACCCTGTGGAACGGCACCAACGTGACCACCCCCGACATGGACCTGTACTCTCCCGAAGGGTTTGAAAAGCTCCTGTGGGTGGAGACCGAGAACAAGTATGAGCCCTACAAGAGCGAGGAATATTCCGAGCTGCCCGCCCTGCGCATGGACAGCATCGACACCGATGAACTGAGCATGCTCCAGGTGCAGCTGAAGAACTACATCGAAGAAAGCCGCTCCCGCTTCATCATCGGGGACCTGAGCCTGGACACCGACTGGGATTCCTACATCAGCACCCTGAATGACCTTGGCCTGAGCCGCTATCTGGAGCTCAAGCAAAAGGCATACGACGCCACGTACAAGAATTAATTTTGCCCCTTTTGAAGCTTTCGGTTCTGTAAAAGGGAAGGGCCTTGCGACATAGGCCGCCGGGTCCTTCCCTTTTCATTTGGTTCATCATCTGCCGCCCTTTCGCGAATGACCCATTCGCCCCGAAGCATGCTTGTAGGTCCGGAAGCGGGAAACGCCTGGCCTCCGGCTTTGAAATACCACGCTCCCAAAGGAAGCCTGGGGATATTTATGAGGCTCCGGCATATTGCTTATGAACGAAAGGATTTATTTCCATGTCCAAGACACCATTTCCCCGCACCCTGGTCGGCGGCGTATCCCTGCCCCGTATGCTGATCGGCTCCAACTGGATGGTGGGCTACAGCCATACCAGCGTTGCCGCGGATAACCAAATCAAGCAGGCCTATGCGGGCAAAGAAGCCGTGGCCGACATGCTGGAAACCTTTTTATCCTTTGGCATCGACGCCGCCATGTGCCTGATGGAAAGCAGCCCCGTTTTTGTACAGGGCATCAAGCTTGCACAGGAGCGCACCGGCCAAAAAATCACCGTGATCGATACGCCCATTCTCAATGTGGACGACAATGAGGCCGCACGCCGGGAAGCGCGGCAGACCATCAAACGGTCCAAAGAGCTGGGCGCCACGTTTTGCATGCCCCACCACTTTAGCGCCGAGCAACTGGTGAACAAGAACAAGCGCACCATGGACCGCCTGCCGGATTATTTGGATATGGTCCGCCAGGAGGGGATGATCCCCGGCCTTTCCGCCCATATGCCGGAATTGATCGTGTATTCCGATCTGAACGGCTATGACGTGGAGACGTATGTGCAGATCTACAACTGCCTGGGCTTTTTGATGCAGGTGGAGGTAGAATACATCCACAAGGTGATCACCAATGCCCAAAAGCCGGTGATGACCATCAAATCCATGGCAGCCGGGCGGGTATCGCCCTTTGTGGGCCTGACCTTCTCCTACAGTACCATCCGCCCCTGCGATATGGTCACCGTGGGGTGCTATACCAGGGAAGAAATATTGGAAGACGTGGAAATTGCCATGGCGGCCATAGACCGGCGGCCTCCGGACCTTACCGGCCGGAACAGCCCCAAAAAGAGCGACGTCATGCAAAAATAGCCCCGGTTCAATCGCTTTGTAAATGAAAAGTGAGGGAAACGTATGAAGAAGCTGATCATGGACGGACCCCGGAAAAGTATCCTGATCGATGTTCCCGTGCCTGTGCCGGGCGATTATCAGGTATTGGTCAAAATCAAGTACTGCGGCGTATGCATGTCTGAGCATCACGACTGGGCTGTCGCGTCCCGGGGGCGGGTCTTCGGCCATGAGCCCATGGGCGTGGTGGAAAAGGTGGGCAAGGACGTGACGGAATTCAAGCCCGGCGACCGGGTAACGGGCCTTGGCCTGGAAGCCTTTACGGAATACCTGCTTTTCTCCCCCGATAAATTGGTGCACGTGCCGGAGAATGTCAGGGATGAGGACGCCACGGCGGAGCCCCTGTCCTGCTTGGTCAGCGCCGCCAGCAAGGTGTCCCTTGCCCTGCCCGGCGACCCTGTGGCGGTGGTCGGCACCGGCTACATGGGCCTTGGCATGATCTCTCTTTTGAAGCTCAAGGGCGCCGGAAAGGTGATCGCTGTGGATGTGCGGGAGGAGGCGCTGGAAAACGCCAGGCGCTTTGGCGCTACCGAATGCTACCTGCCCCACCAGGTGCCCAAGGAGTACCTGGCGTCCTGGAGCGACATCTGGACCGGCGGCGTATCCATCGTGACGGAGTGGGCCGGCACCAACGAATCCTTGAAGCTTGCCGGGGAAATGACGAAGATCGACGGCTTTCTGGGCATCGGCGCGTACCACACCGGCGGGAACCGCATGGTGGATATTCAGTTGTGGAACGTGAAGGCCATCAGCGCCGTCAGCCTGCATGAACGCAAGGATCCCTTTCAGATCAAGTGCTGCCAGCATGCCATGGAGCTTTTGTCCTCCGGCCAGTGGCAGTTCACCAACTTGAATACCCGCATTTATGGCCTGAATGAATTCGATCAGGCGCAGCAGGATCTGGACATAAAGCCCGGCAATATGATCAAGGCAATCATCGACTGCACAAAGTGGTAAGGCGGAGGAAAGTTTATGAGAAGCAATGCGGTATGGGTAGTAGCTGAAAAAAAGATCGAAATCCGTCCGGTGGAAACAAAGGCCCCCAAATATGATGAAGTGCAAATCGAAACCAAGGCCTGCGGCGTATGCGCCTGGGATTCTTATCTTTACCGGGGCTTGAGCGCCCCCGGCCCCATCCCGTACGTGATCGGCCATGAGGCGGTAGGCATCATACGGGAAGTGGGGGAGGGCGTAAAAGGCTTCAAGCCCGGCGACAAGGTGTTCTGCTCCAGCGGCGGAAATGAAATGATGCAGCAATATTTCAATCAAAATGATTCCTGCATTGCCAAGATTCCCGACGATGTGACCGATTATGCCGCCTGGGTACTGGAGCCCACCACCTGCGTGGTGAACCTGTTGAAATTGACCCAACTGGAGCCCGGCGATTCCGTGGCGCTGGTAGGCGCCGGCTACATGGGCCTTTTAACTTTGCAGGGCCTGACCCGCGGCTCCTGCGCGGGGGACATCACGGTGTTCGAAATCCGGGATGACCGCAGGGCTTTGGCCGAGAAGCTTTGCCCCGGCCATGTGTATGATCCCAACTCGCAGGAGGGCAAGGCCAAGATCGAGGAGATCGTCAAAAACGGCGGCGTGGATGTGGTGATCGATTTTGCCGCCTCCGACTCCGGCTTTGACCTGGCCTTGGCGTTGCGCCGCTACAATGCCGGCAAGCTGGTGCTGGGCACCTGGCACCGCCATGAGAAGACCTTTGACGGGACCAACTGGCATATGAGCGGCCTGAATGTGCTGAACCTATCGCCCATGAGCAACCGCCACTACACCGATATGATCCCCAGGACCGCCGCGCTGGTGAAGCGGGGCGTGTATACCCCCGGCGAGCTGGTCTCCCACGTGGCCCATTATGCCGATGTGGAAGCGGTGAATGCCCTGTTCAACAAGTCCATTGACAAGAGTGACGGCTACATGAAGGGCGTCATCACATTCTAAGGGAGGATGCAGCGTTATGAAAATCGCCTATACCGGCTGGACTTGGCTGGTGAATCACAACGACAACCACAAGTGGGAGTTTGAGCAATTCCTCAAGGAAGTCTCCGATCTGGGTTATGAAGCGGTGGAGAATTTCGCCTTTATCACCAAGTATTTTGGCAACAACGCCGAGGAAGTAAAAGCGCTGCTGGATACATACGGTTTGGAAATGGCGAACCTGTATGAGCACTACACCGACGATGACGAAGCGGATTATCAAAGCGCCGTCGCCTACGTGGATTTTATGAAGAAGATCGGCGCCACCTATTTGAACCTCCAGGGCGTCATGTGGCGGGATACGCCCCTTGACAGGCCCACTGACCGGAAAAAGATAATGAAATACGCCGCGCTGTCCAACCGCATCGGAAAGCTGTGCCGGGACAACGGCTGCGTGGCCTGCTTCCACCCCCACGCCAATACCGCCATTTACACGCAGGAGCAGATCGACCTGTTCCTTGACAATACCGATCCCGCCTTGGTATCCCTGTGCCTGGATACGGCCCATACCACCCTGGCCGGTATGGACGCGGTGGCGGCCTTTCAAAAGTATCTGCCCCGCATTGCCTACATCCATTTGAAGGATGTGGACCCCGACAGGGAGCGTTACGCCGCGTGGCCCATGGACAGCTTCTGCGAGCTGGGCATTGGCACGGTGGACTTCAGGGGCATTTACAAGGTGCTCAAAAACGGCGGCTATGACGGCGTGCTGTGCGTGGAGCTGGACAGGCGTCCCGTGTGCAACTACAAGTCGGCCATGATCTCAAGGCGGTATCTCCACGACGCGCTGGGCTTGTAAGCATCTTACTTTAATATACAAGCTTAATGTTTAATAAAAAAGAGAAGCTTCTCCGCACATGGGAGAGCCTCTCTTTTTTATGGCGCTATCGCTCGTTTTTCATTCTGTCTTGCCCGGAGGGACAAACTCCAGCAAATCGCCTATCCCGCATTCCAGCACCGTGCATATCCGGGCAAGCACCTCTATGTCCAGACGTGTGATCTCGTTGTTGCAGTAATGGTTGATTTGCGACCGCTGCATTTCTGCCTTGTGGCTCAGCTTGTTCTTGCTGATTCCCGCCGCCTTGATAAGCTCATCCAGCTTAATGCGGATTGTTCCGTACTGCTCCATCCATTCACCCCTATCCATGTCAAACCCTGTCGAAACCGGGCAGTTTTTTATGCTTGACATGGATATTGTATAGACATTAGAATATATATGTAAGTTCTAATAAATCTTGTCTTACTTATTGCACATGCATAGCGAAACGCTATTGAAAAGCGGACCTTGCAAGAGACCGAAAGGACCGAAGCGCTGCGTTACAGCAGCCACAGAAAAAGCAGCACCGCCGCGAAGAACAGCGCGGTCATCAGCTTAATGGCCGTCATGCGCCGCCTGACCCAGTCAGAAAGCGCCATGACGGTCTTTCCCTTTATCACCAGCGCGGTGAGCAGCGCGGACGGCACAAGGAATGCCAGGCAGTAGACTACCAGCATCAGGAACATCCGCACGGCCTGCGCACCGGATTGCAGGCTGGAAAGCAGTGTTGCCAGGTATACCTGGCCGGCGCAGAGAAACTCGCTTGCGGCCACCAGAACGCCAAGGAGTGCAATGGCAGGGACCATTGCCTTGGAATCGACGGCAATGCCTTCGATGCGGTGATGGAGAAACCTTCTGATCCTTGCGGGCAGCTGGTTGCGTATCTGCCCGTATTCCTCCCGCCTGGCGGCGTAGGCATCCCACAGGTTCAACAGTATCAATGCGGCTGAATAGACCGTGAGAAAGATTTTCAGCGCCATGGGAAGCCAATTCAGATCAAAGGCCCGCAGCACACCGGCAAGCAGTGTACCGATGGCCAGATAGCATACGAACTTGCTGGCAAGGAACAGGAGTGCGTACCGCCCCGCCTTTTTTTTCAGCGGGACCAGGATGCTCAGCAGCAGCAGCACCATCGACAGCGCGCAGGGGTTCAGGCCGCCAACCAGCCCGGCCGCCAGGGTGGACAAAAGGCGCAGCGGCGGCAGGCCTGTCTTTTCCGTTTGCGTAACGCGGTTCCCCACCGCCTCTCCGCGTGCAAGGGCACCGGGCAGCTCTCTTTGGATTTCTTCGCTCCCGCTCAGATACCTGTCCTTTAAAAAGACGATGGGGGCGACCCGCTTGTCCTCCGGTACGCGGTAGCTTTCAAACAGGGACAAGGCCAGGGCGGTTTCTTCCCCAATATTGATGGGAATGACCTCCACCCTGGATTCAAAGGCATATGTGCCACGGGCGAGGGAAACGCTTGCGGGAAGGGTATCCAGCACCTTTTTCGCCTCCGCGCAGCTTGAGCAGGCGGTAACATACAGGTAATAGACAACGCTGTCGGTGGTATCCTCTTTGGCCAAAGCATCTTTGGGCAGTTCCGCGGAGATGGCATCCTGCCCGGCATATACCTGGCCGTCCATAATCAGCAGCGGAAGCAGCTGCTTTTCTTTGGGAATGTTGTATTGGGCAATGGCCTCATCCAGCGCTTTTCTGGCGTTTTGATGGCTGATGTTGTAAAACGTACAGGCGTAATCACTGCTGTTCTTCCCGGTCAGGTCCCGAAAGGTTTTCAGAAAATCCTCTTCCGGCGTGCAGGAACCGCAATAGTTTTCAAAAAAGTACTTTAGTTCGGGTTTGGGTTCGGAAAGAGCCGGAGCAAAAAGATTCAAAACAACCAGACAGGCCAGCAAAAAGCCGAAAACGCGCCTCATGAACGCTTTTCCTCCTTTGCAAGGGTCAGTGTACGGGCCTGTGGATAACAGGCAAAAAAGCCTGCGATCCGGGGGGGCAGGGCGGATAAAGCCACAGGCGCCCCTGCAGGGCAGGCTGTTTCGATTTCCATCATGGCCCGCTGGATCACTGCCGAGCGGTGGATATGGCAGGGCTCCGGATCGCGGAAAAACTCGATGCTCAGGGCTTTTACGGTTTCCTCCGAAAATGGCATATGAAAAAGCGGGCCTTCATAAAGCGGTCTGGAAGACTCATCCATAAGGGTCAGCATCCAAAGGAGGACAGGCTTTTTTTTGAAAAGCATAACGCTCCCCCTGTATTGCAAGGATAGGGCTACTATGCCCGGAAGCTTACCGTGTCACGCTCCACCAGGGAAGGCTCAAAGCACTTGACCTTCTCGGCTGCCGTACGCTTTTCAATGCGGTCCAGCAGCATTTTGATGGCGTACACGCCGATTTCATAGGCGGGCTGTTTTACCGTGGTCAGCCGCGGCTCCATGGTGGAGGAAAGATACACATCGTCAAAGCCCACCAGAGAAATATCCTGAGGAACCTTCATCTTGTGCTCCCGGACGGCCCGGAAAGCGCCCAGGGCAATCAGGTCATTGCCGCAGGCGATGGCCGTAAAGGGAATCCCCCTGCCCAGCAGCTGCAGCGTTTTCCGGTATCCCGTTTCCAGGGTATAGCTGCCGCATTCCAGAAGATAGGGGTCCACAGGAAGGCGATGGTCCGCCATGGCCTGCTCAAAGCCCCGCAGCCGGTCGTCCTCCGGCGCGTGGAGCGAACCGAAGCCCGTAATGTAGGCGATTTGCCTGTGCCCGCGCTGTATCAAATGGCTGACCGCCTTGTAAGAGCCTGTAAAGTTGTCCACATACACGCAGTATTCTATACCGGCGGTGTAGTTTTCCGCCGAGACAAAGGGGACGCGGTAGCGGCGCAAAAGCTCCTGACTTTCCGGCTTGGTATTGGTGCCCCCGGCCAGAATCAGGCCGCTGACATTGTACTCCACCATGGATTGAATGGCGGACAGCTCCCGCGAGTGCATCTGGTCGGTATTGCTGATCATGGTGTTGTAGCCAAAGCGGAGAGCCTCGTCCGACATGCCGCGGGCCATATCGGCATAATAGGGGTTGGAAATGTCAGGAATGATCAGCCCGATCATGTGGAATTTTTGCGAAACAAGGCCCCGGGCCAGGAGGTTGGGCCGGTAATGCAGCTCGTCTGCCACCTTCAAAATGCGGTCGCGTGTTTCTATGCTGACCTTGCTGTAGTCGCCATTGAGCACCTTGGAGACGGTGGCGGTGGAAACGGCGGCCTGCCTGCTGATATCCTTGATGGTGACAGCCATAAAGAGCCTCCTGATAAGCGCCTTTCGGCATAAGTTTGCCAGGAAAAATAGAAGAAGCCGGGAGGGGGAAACCCCTCCCGGGAAGGATCAGCCGATTTCAAGCACCGTATATACCGGAAGATGGCGCAGCGTGACCACGAGCGCGTCCCCCTGATGATCCGTTTCATAGACGACCGCATGCCCGTCCAGAGTGTGCACCTTCACGCCTCCCTGTACTTCCCGAAGGGTGACGGCAGCCTGTTCAGCGGAAACAATGGCATCCAGGGTAGCGTCGTAGGCGTAATTGAGGATGTGCACAAAGGTGCGCCCGTCCTTGTCAAAGCGCTGTATGCCCAGCTTGCCGCTGCCGCTTTCGATGGAGCAGGCGGGCTTGTACAGCTTGTTGAAGCCTTCCAGCAAATTTTGGCGGGCCGCTTTCCAATCGGGGCCGCATTCGGTGAACACGACGTTTTGCAATTCCTTCAGACCATCGGCGGCCTGAACGTTTTCACCAATCCGGCCATGGACCAGCAGGCTTCCGCCTGCTTTGACGTACTGAACCAGCACGTCCGCCTGGTTCTTTGTCAGAACATGGCAATCCGGCACCACCACCAGGGGATAGGGGCGGATGACATCCAAGCTGAAATCATCCTCCCGAACGTCCCCATCCGCCAGCATTTTCACATCGTACATGGCCTGGGCGTCAGACAGCGCCTTGATGGCGTCCCAGAAGGGGATGTGGCTGGCGTTGGGATCGGACCATTCGCTAGTGGTGCAGTCCAGCAGGCTTTCCTGCTCGTCCAGCATGGTGTTGCCGCCGTTGCCCTTGGTGGTTTCCCGCCAGTAGTAGCTGGGGAAGGAGTACAGTACCGCCGCGCCTTTGACTGGCGTTTTGGGATAGAAATCCTCATGCTGATACAGGAAATCCTGCACCTGGGCCGTCAGCTCCCGGGGCGGATAGAAGGAATCCTTGATGGTGTTGCCCATCCAGCCGCCGTAGGGCACGGCCATGTTGCAGCCGTATACCGAAGCCTCCAGCAGGAAGATGCGGTACAGATCGTAGCCCTTGCCGGCGTCCAGCATCGTAAGCAGCTGGGGCACGATGCCGCCGTAGGGGTTTTCCGCCACGATGATGGGTTTTTGCCCGGCAAAGCCCGCGCAGTAGCGGTAGAAGTGGGGCTGGCGGAACAAGGTGTGCTGCATTTCGGTAATGATGACATCCACCTTGGTTTCAATGGGATAGTATACCGGCATCAGGTTGAAGAAGTTGCCGGATACCATGATCTCCCGGTCATAGGTGGTCTTGCCGTATTCCTTGGCGTAGTCCACCAGCTCGGAGAAGTACTTTTTCACCGCCCGCATTTGATATTCCCAGTAATGGCGGTAGAACGGCGCGCCCTGGGGATAGGAAGAACCTGTTTCCAGCAGGTAGTTTTTGTAGTTGAAGGTATCCAGGTCGACGCCGTCAAACTCCGCCCCCAGCAGCCCCTTGGCCTTTTGCTCCTTCAGATATTCGGTGAACTGCTTCATGCAGTCCTTGCAGAAGCAGCCGCCGGAGCCGATGGAGGTGATGGGCAGCTCGCACTCATCCAGCTGAATGCCCGGCACGCCGGCATCGATTTGAATTTTCATGATTTTTTTCAGGTAATCCCGCCAGACGGGGTTGTTGCGGCAGGTTTGGTAACAAACCTGATCGTGATTTTTCACTTCCACCCAGCGGGCATGCACCGCGGTCCCATCCAGCTTGCGGGCGGCGCACTCCTCCCACAGGTCGGTGACGGCTTCGCCGTCGCTGTTGATGATCCCATCGGGATAGTAGTCCTTCAGCGATGTGCGGAAGGCGCCCGGATACATGTTCTTGGAAAATTCCCGCAGGCCGTACCAACCGTGGTTTTCTTCCTGCTGGGCATGCAGGTTCAGGCGTTTGATTTCACCGGTCGTCTCATCGATGACCGCTGGGAATTCCCAGCCCTGCACCTCAAAGACGATGGCAAACACCTTGATGCCCCGCTTGTTGCATTCCGCCACAAACTCGGAATCGTTCATATAGCCGTAAAAGCGCATCCTGGGGTCCACCGGCCCGAAGGCTTCGTTCTCCAAGTAGGGAAGGGAGATGCTGCCGCCGCCCATGGCCGACCATACCAGCAGCGTGCCGTGGTATTTTTCCAGGTCCTCAATCATTTGCAGGCTTCTTAAGGGCAGGCTGGGGTGGTAGCAATGGTTGTTTTTGAACCATCCGTCAAAATATATGCCTCTTTCCATGCGTAAAAAGCTCCCTTCGCGTAATGCGCTATCAATGATAATTCTTATTGAATAAACGTTTAGCCTATAGATAACAGTATAGGGGAAACAAACGGAAATGTCAACGCAGGCCTCCCTGGAAAAGTGTGCAAAAACCCTTTCCCGGGAGGCGGTCCGCAAAGCTGTTCCTATGGAATAGATGCTTACCCTTCCACCACCGGCGCCCGCTTGATCCTGGGGTCGGTGAAGATATCCGTGTCATCGTGGCTGGAGGTGCTGAATTCGGAAACGACGGCGCCCTCCGGGCCGCCCTGAAACCAATGGAGCGTATCGGGAGCAAGGGTATACTGCTCGCCGGGGTGAAGAACGATCTCGTGAAAGGCGGAATAATACGCTTCATCCCCCTTGGGCGGCCGGGCGGAAGGAGCGGCACAGGGCGTGCCGGATACGTACAGGTACACGGTACCCATGCGGCAGCGGAAGGTTTCTTCCTTGCCGGGCACGCCATCAATGGTGGGGTGCCGGTGCTCCGGGCAGGTTTGGCCGGGGAACAGCACCAGTTCCTTGGCGCAGCAGCGCTTTGTATTGATATAGGTCACCAGTTCCAGGCCGGTGCGGTCCAGGTCGTTCAGGCCGAAATCCGCCACTTCCACGTTTTCCCGCTCCGCCTGGGTCAGGGCAATGTGCGCTTTCTCAAAGTATTCCAGCGCTTTTTCCCGGGCGGCTTCATAGGTTTTGCGATCCATATCTGCTCCATCCTTTCTGCACTTCAAACAAAGAATAAACGTTTATCCAATCACTGGCGCCATTGTAACACGGCCCAAGGGAGGCTGTCAATGCGGGGGAACCGCCTCCGGGCTGATGGCGGAGGTCTGGTTTTCCCGCCGGAAACGGGCGGGGGTCAGGCCGAAGCGCCGGTTGAACTGCTCATAAAAATAGCTCAGGTTTTCATACCCGGAGGAAAGGGCCACCTGGGTAATGGGCTGGTCGGTATTGCGCAGGAGATTGGCGGCAAAGTTTACGCGAAGCTCGTTGATGAACTCCGAGGGTGTTTTATGGTAGTAATGGCGGAACTGGCGGTACATATGCTCCGGCGTTTTTTCGCACAGGGCAAGCATGGCAGGCAGCCCCGCCTGAAACCGTTCGGGCTCCTGCATGGCGGCATACAGCGTAAGCAGCCATTCCGGCACCTTTGTTTTGGGGGCCGGACGCTGCTGAAAAAAGCAGGTGGCCAGAAGCAGCATCAGCAGCCGGCGGACATGGTGGCGTATGCCCTCCTTGTCCTCCACCGGCAGAAGGTTCAATTCCGAAAAGGCGCCAATCCATTCCTTCACTTTTCCGGAGGGCAGCAGTACGTGGGCGGGCTGCGGATTTATCCACAGCGGGCAAGTGCGGTAATCATCCCACAATAAGTCCAGCGCCTTTTGCAAAACAGAGGTGGGAAAGGCCAGATTCATGATGCCGCAGCCCGTTTCCCCCATGGGCTGGTAGCAGTGGACATCTGTGGGCCGCATCAACATCATGGAACCTTCCCCAAGTTCCTGGGTTTGGCCGTTCACCATATGGTTCACCCGCCCGTAGGCAATGAGAAATACTTCGCAAAAATCATGGTCATGCAGGCGGGTGACGGATTTCACCTGGGTAATATAGTTATAATGCGCCTGGGAAACCGGATCCAAAACCGCGCTTTCCCGAAAATGGAAAACCTCCATCCGCGTGTCTCCTTCAAAGTTTGATATCAATATAGCATAATCCGCAAGCATAGCGCAAGCATAAGGATGCGGGCCATGCTAGAATAAAATCAAATGGACGGAGAGAACGCGGCGAAACGCATGCTTTGCGGGATACATCCGCCTGTTCGGATAAGGAGGCACATACAATGCGCGCAGACCTTGCACTTGAAAAAAAGTTTACGCAGGTATTCAGGGAATATCAACATGCCCCGCTGGCTATTCGGGAGGCGAAATGCCTTCAGGTGCTATATCCCGCGCTGCTGCCCCCCATTGAAAACGGGGATTTGTTTGCGGGCAGAACACTCATCATGGAATACCGGGGCGTGGGCTTTTCCCCGGATGTGACGCTGTACCGGCTTCCCCACGGGATGGGGTACTTTTACCGCCCGGATTTTTTTCAAAAGGCGCTGGAAGCGGCTCCGGAAGGCAGCGCGGAGGCCGCCGAAATACGGGATATGATGGCTTTCTGGGAAAAGGAAAGCACCACCGCCCATGTCAAGGAGCATTTTACCGAGCGCGTCCGCACCTATCTGCCCAGCGATTCCTTTGCGGGGGATGTGGGCGTGGGCTTTCCCCTGTACCGCATGACAGGCGCTTATGAAAATTACGAAACCCTGCTGGTCCTGGGACTGCCGGGCCTCAAAAAGCAGGTTGAAGAAAAGCGGACGCTGGGCGACCCGGAAGGGTTTTACGAAGGGCTGTCCCTGACGGTGGATTTGATCCGCGAATGCTGCCTGTACTATGCCGGGCAGGCCTATGCCATGATGAAGGATGCCGCGGCGCAGCGGGCGGGAGAGCTTGAGCAAATGGCCATGGACCTTAGACACATCGCTTCCCACGCCCCCCAAACCTTCCGCCAGGCCATTCAACTAATCTGGCTGTACTCCTGCCTGGCCGGGGTGATGGACTATGGCCGCATGGATGTATATCTGGGGGACTATTTGGCCAACGACCTGGCGGCCGGTACACTTTCGCAGTCGGAGGCCCTTGCGTGCGTTGTCGGCCTGTGGCGGCTGATGGTGGCCCGGAAAACCGTTTATCACGGGCGGGTGGTTATCGGCGGGGTTGGCCGCAGGAATGCGAAAAACGCCGATGCATTTGCTCTGCTGGCCATGGAGGCCTCCCGCATCGTCCATGATATCGAGCCTCAATTGACGCTGCGCCTGTACAAGGGTATGGATGACCGGCTGTACCAAACGGCGCTGGAAGTGATCGGCCAGGGCGCCACCTATCCCATGCTGTACAGCGACGACGTGAACGTGCCGGCCGTGCAAAACGCCTTCCGCCTGCCCCGTAATAAGGCGGAGCAGTATGTGCCCTTTGGCTGCGGCGAATACATCATCGACCATGAAAGCTTTGGCTCGCCCAACGGCGTGATCAATATGCTCAAAGCCCTGGAAGTGACGCTGTTTGATGGCCGTGAGATCGTTTTGAACCGCGCTATGGGCCTTGCGCTGGGCCGCTTTGAGGAATATGCTACCTTTGAGGATTTCTACGCGGCCTATAAAAAGCAGATCACCCATTATATTGAGGTATTGGCTGAAGCGGAAGCCGTTATTTTGGAGGAGACCGCCAAGCAGGCCCCCTTCCTGATGATGAGCCTTTTGTATGACGGCTGCATCGAAAACGGAAAATCCATGCTGTCGGGGGGCATCGCCTACCTTGGGGCCACGCTGGAATCCTACGGCAATATCAATACGGTGGACAGCCTGGCCGCCATCCGGGAAACGGTGTTTAAAAAGAAAACCATCACCCCAGCCCGCTTGCTGGAAGCGCTGAAAGCCAACTTTGTGGGCTATGAACAGGAGCAGAAGCTGCTTCTCAAGGCCCCGAAATACGGCAACGATATCAAGGCTGTGGATGATCTGGCACGGGACCTGCACGATTTTGAAGCCCGCACCATCAAGGAGCAGGCGGACCGGGTAGGCCTCCATTCCTTCCTGATGGTGGTCATCAACAATTCCGCCAACACGTACCTGGGCCGCTGGACCGGCGCTTCCGCCGACGGGCGCAAGGCGCTGACCTTTATGGCCAACGCCAACAATCCCGTAGGCGGCATGGATAATAGCGGCGTTACCGCCATGCTCAATTCCCTGGCCTCCTTCCCGCCGGAAAATCACGCGGGCTCCGTGCAGAACATCAAGTTTGGCCGGGATGTGTTTGCGCGGGCGCCCGAAAAGGTGCGCGCGCTGCTGGACGCGTATTTTGAAAACGGCGGCACCCAGGCCATGATCACCGTCATCGGGCGCGAGGACCTGGAGGATGCTCTTAACCATCCCGAAAAGCACCGCTCGCTGCTGGTCCGGGTGGGCGGGTTCAGCGCCCGGTTTGTGGAGCTGGAAAAAGACGTGCAGCAGGAAGTGCTGTCACGCACCGTGCATTGATATGGCTGCCGTAACGGGACTCATTACAGATATCCAGCGCTTTTCGGTGGATGACGGGCCGGGCATCCGCACCACGGTCTTTTTAAAAGGCTGCCCCCTTCGGTGCCTGTGGTGCCATAACCCGGAGTGCATCAGCCCCAAGGTGCAATTGCGGTATGTGGAATCCGCCTGCGTGCGCTGCGGCGCATGCGAGAAGGTGTGCCCGGCGGATGTCCACCATGTTACCCCTGGGCAGCACCGGGTGGATTTTGACAAATGCATCGCCTGCGGCGCCTGCGTGGAAGCCTGCGCCTATGATGCCCTGGCGTTAAGCGGCAGGACCATAACGGCGGAGGATGTCATCCAAGAGGTCATGAAGGACAAGCGGTACTACGATACCTCCGGCGGGGGGATCACTGTCTCCGGCGGCGAACCGCTGCTGCAGGCGGAATTCACCCTGGCCCTTTTGAAAGCCGCCAAAGAGCAAAACCTGCATACCTGCATCGAAACCTGCGGGCGTGTGGAGGAAGAGGCCCTGCGGGAAGCGGCAAGGCTGACGGATATCTTCCTGTATGATTACAAGGCCACGGACCCGGCGGCCCACCAGGTACTGACGGGGGCCGGCAGCCGGCGCATCCTAAACAACCTGGATATGCTTTATAAGCTGGGAGCAGCCATTATCCTGCGCTGCCCCATCATTCCCGGCTGCAACACGGAGACTGCCCATTATGACGGCATTATTGCCTTGCTTGAGCGGTACCCGAACATCCCCCGGGCCGAACTGATGGCCTACCACCGGATGGGGACAGGAAAGTACAAGCAACTGGGGAAACCCTATACGCTGTCCCACCTGCCCGACATGGGCACGGAGCAAAAGCAAGAAGTCCTCGCGTATTTTCACGCGCACACAAAGCGCCCCGTGGTCTGGGGCTAAGCGAAGGAGCAGACTCTATGAAAAAATGCTGCGTCATCGGTTCCGTCAACATGGACATGGTCACAAGGACAGACAAGTTTCCAAAGCCCGGCGAAACCAGGCGCGGCATTTCTTTTCAAACCATTCCCGGCGGCAAAGGCGCCAACCAGGCGGTGGCCCTCTCCCGTCTGGGCGTGCCGACCTTCATGGCCGGGCGGGTAGGCGATGATTTATATGGACGCATGTACCTTGCCCATTTTGAAAAAATCGGCACCGGCGTTCAGGCGGTGGGGTTCGATCCTGCCGCGGGCACCGGGGTGGCCGCCATCGAGGTGGATGACGCGGGGGAAAACCACATCATTGTCGTGCCGGGGGCCAACGATACCTGCACGCCGGCATGGTTGGAAGAAATATTTCCCCTGCTCAGCGACGCCGATATCTTCTTGTTGCAGCTGGAAATCCCTCTGGAAACGGTGCAGGCCGCGGTGGACAAGCTGCATGCCCTTGGCAAGACGATTATCCTGGATCCCGCTCCCGCCAGACCTTTGAACCGGGAGCTGCTTTCCAAGGTAAGCATTGTCACCCCCAACGCCACGGAGCTTGTAACCATCACCGGCGATCTTGCGGAGGACGCGGGGATACAGGAACGGGCGCGGCACCTGATTCAAATGGGCGTTTCCTGCGTGGTGCACAAATCGGGCGCCAACGGGGCGTACATCGCCTTTGAGGACAACTGGACCCATATCCCTTCGTTCAAAGTGAAGGCGGTGGATTCCACCGCTGCCGGGGATACCTTCAACGGAGGTCTGGCGGCAGGCCTTGCCCAAGGCTTTCCGCTTGAAAAGGCGGTGGTGCTGGCCAACGCGGCGGCCGCCCTGTCCGTGACCAAGCTGGGGGCCCAGACCGGCATGCCCAGCTTGGAGGAAGCCCAGGCCCTGATGGGTACCGCCGGGTCGGAGGGATGATTGCACAGCGCAAGAAAGAAGGTTCCCGGCGGTAAAGAAGCAGATAAACGAAACACGACTCCCTCAAACGACGGGAGTCGTGTTTCGCTGTATCACTCAATGCTATGCTTTTTGCAAAAACCCATAGTATCCGGCGCCAATAACGCCGTTTTCCTGCTGCAAATCGGAATAGATCAGCTTCAAAGTGTTTTCGGGATAGGGCTTGCGTACATGGGCACGGAGTTTTCTTTCCAACACGTCCCGCGGAAAGCCTTTCATTTGAAGCACGCCGCCGCCCAGCACCACGGCCTCGGGGTCCAGCAGGTTGATTTCCGTGGCAAGGGGCAACGTCATCGCTTCCAGAAAATCATCCAGCCGTTCATCCCCGCCGTGGCGCGCAAATACATCCTCCATGGGGGTACCGGCAAAATGGGCGTTGTGCAGCCTGGCGAGCGCCTGGCCGGCGGCATACAGTTCCATGCACCCGCTATTGCCGCAGCCGCAGGCATCGCTTTTTCCCCATACGGGAATATGGCCCAATTCTCCCGCCACGCCGTTTCTGCCTCTGAGCAGTTGTCCGTTGACGGCGATGGCATTGCCAATGCCTGTGCCGAAATACACGCCGATTACCACCCCGGTATCCGGCAGGCTGTAGCGGCGGGCATCATACAGATACAGCATGTTCACATCCCGGCTGATGCAAACAGGCAGACGGAGGCGATTTTCCATTGCCGCAACGATATCAATATCGGAAAGCCCCGGAATGCTTGGCGTGGAATACAGCACCCGGCATGCCCTGTCAATGGCGGAAGGGAAACCCATTGATACGGTATGAAGGGAGCGGCCGCACAGATGGGCGTCAAGGTAAGACAATATTGTGTGGGAAAGCACATCCACAAAGCCTTCCCGAATAAAGTCGGCCGTTTTGTGCATAACAAAATGCGTAAGCTCCCCCGAAGGCTCCACCAGTCCCATGCGCACATGGGTTCCCCCTATGTCCAGCCCCAATGCAACGGTCTGCGTCACAAAATCATCCCTTCCCGGTTCTCCCCGCACGGTAAATAGTAAAAAATCGGATTGGAATAACGTTTAACTCACCTTGCGCACAGCGTAGCACACTTTCTTTGCATTGTCAAACCCGGATGACCCCAAACAGTATAAACAGCCGCTTGATTTCTTGACAAAATGACGGGAAAACGGTATGCTGTGCATGTTGGGAACAAGCTGGGTGAGGTTTGTTTTGCTTCGGAGGATAAACGTTTTTCCTTTGGCAATAGGTCCTGGCAAACAGGAGCTGTACGAATGCACCCGCGATTCGTCAAGGCGCATCGATTTCAAACCGTAACCGCCGGTCAATCATCATGCTATCAGAGGAGGGGGACAAAAATGAGCGACATCGTTTCAAATGCCCGGCAGCGTATCAGGCAGGTCCGCCAAAAAAATGTGGAGATAGTAGTTTTACGGGATGGAAAGCCGGTTGACAATGCGGCCGTCACCGTCCGCATGAAAAACCACCAGTACCTCTTCGGCGCAGTTTGTTACCAATACGGCACGTATGAAACCAAGGAAATGAATGATCTGTTCACCGAAGAATTCATAAAAATGTTCAACTACACAATGATACCTTATCATTGGAGCTGGTATGAGCCAAAGCGGAATGCGTACAACGAACCGTATACGTCGAACCTTGTCAAGTGGGCAAAGGAGCACAACCTGAAAAAGAAGCTGCATGCACTGATCTGGCATGAGCTCACACCCGAATGGGTCAGCTATACCGATGATGTCAAGGAATTATACACTGAGCGTATATCCCGGCTCATGACGGTTCATGGGAATGATTTTGAATTCTTTGACGTTGCCAATGAGACGACTGTGAACGACCGTTTTGATACGCCGGTATCCCGCTGGGTTCGCCAATATGGGCCTATAAATATGATGAAGTTTGGAACACGGCTTGTTCGGTCATTCAAGCCCGATGCAAAACTGCTTTATGGCGACTGGAACGTTCACGCGGATGAATACTACAGCTTTTTGCGCGAGATGCGGGAAAACGATATTGATATCGATATACTTGGCATGCAAAGCCATATGCACAAGGAGCGCTGGGGCTATCAACAAACGCTGGATACCATAGAGCGCGCAGCGGCGTTCGGCTGGCCCATTCATTTCCCGGAGTGCTCCATCATAAGCGGGGTGCCCGCAGGGCCGGTCAATTATCAGTCGAGTACCGAAAACCTTTGGAAAGAAACCGAGGAGGATCTTTATTCCCAGGCTGAATATGCCCGCGACTTCTATACGCTGGTATTCAGCCACCCGGCAACGGAGGCGCTCTCCTGGTTTGACTTTATAGATCACCGCTGGCTTGGCGCGCCGGCCGGCGTTGTCACGGAGGATTTGAAGATCAAGCCTGTGTACAATACGCTGTATGACTTGATCCACCGTGAATGGCATACCGATGCCGACCTTGTGAGCGGGTCCAACGGTGTTTGCGGAACGCGCCTTTTCTTTGGCAGCTATGATATTACCATCGATTATAACGGCAAAAAAACAACGGTCAAGCAGGATTTGCTTCGTGAGAGCTTTTATACCGGGAGTGATGATGCGCACGTTATCCGGATACAAATCCCATAATATATCCCCCCTCGGTTCTTTCCTGTGCTTTACAGCCTATGCCATGATAGAAGACAGCCTTTTTCCTGTTTACCGGCTGAACGGTATCACGGCATAGGTTCTTGTGTATGCAGTCCTTCCAATTCTCCCTATAACCATACGCGGGAGGTGGTGATGCCGTTAACCGCTGCATGGACGGAAGCAGGCGCGCAGGGCATTTATCTATCTGCACCGGATGCTTTGGGCTTGGTTTCTTGAGTTGCCCCCCGGAGCCTCTCATATTTCCGCTCGCGTGAAAAGATATTTCTCTGCCGGCATATACAACCGCTATCAAGAGTGCACACATGCAGGAACTGTGCGGCTTTCTACGGTTGTACATAAATGACTGCCGCCACCGGTCCCACGGGTCCTACGGGCGACACGGGTCCCAACGGCGACACCGGTCCCACCGGCGACACGGGTCCCACGGGCGACACCGGCCCCACTGGTGACACGGGTCCCACCGGCGACACAGGCCCCACCGGCGACACAGGCCCCACGGGGGACACGGGTCCCACCGGCGACACAGGCCCCACGGGTGACACCGGCCCCACCGGCGACACGGGTCCCACCGGCGACACCGGGCCCACCGGCACATTTGATGCGGGTGAAGCGCTCTTTACTGTGTTTGGCACCACAGGATCAGCCGATGTCGGTTTTGGAGAGGATTTAACTTTCCAAAGCGCAACTCTCGACATTACAGTTACACCGGGCTCAGCTTTGGTAACAATTGAAAACCCCTCAATTACCGGTCCCACAGGCGACACAGGTCCTACGGGTGACACTGGTCCCACGGGCGATATCGGTCCCACGGGCGACACGGGTCCCACAGGCGATATCGG
>JAFADG010000028.1 GCA_023425025.1 Bacillota bacterium | reverse complement strand
CACACGCCAGGCGGCGGAGGCCCGGGTGGCGGATTTGACCGAAGCAGGCGCCCTTCCCCAAATCGCAGAGGCGCAAAAGCATGTGGATTCGGCCAGGCAAACGGCTTTGAATGCACAGGCCGCGTATGCAAAAGTCGCGCGGAACGCCCAGGGGGCGAGGGCGGCGCTGATGGCAGCGCAGGCTGCATTTGGCCAGAATCGTGCCGATACCGCCGCCATGGACGCGGTGATGGATGCGATCGGCAGCGTGGAGGATGCCAATCAGGCGGATGCGCAGGCAAAGCTTGCGTATCAAAGCAACCAGAAGGCGCTGACAGCCGCCCAAGTCAAACTGGATGATTTGCAGCAGCGGACCATGGCAAGCGTTCAGGCTCAGGTAAAGCAGGAGATAGCGGAGCTGCGTTTAAAGCAGGAAGGGGCGGGGCTGAACCGTCAGACGGTATTGGACAAGCTGCTTTCCGGATTTGTCGCAACAGCCCGGGCGGAGGAAAACGAAAGAACCCATGGGGAAATCCAGTCGGAAATAGAGGCAATGCGGAAGGGGCCAGGTGTACAAGCTGAGCCACCAATTGAAAATGTGCGCAATGACGGTGATCCCCTTGCACAGAATGATGGAAGCGGTATAATAGAAGAAGGTAAGCAGGGGGAAGTGGAAGCTAGGGCGGCAGGCAGCGCAAGAAATATTCCCATATTGAAAACGAGCAAAGATTATGGCGACTATGTCATAGGGATTGCAAACAGGGATGATCTCAGCCTCGATGAAATGGTCCAGCATATTCAGGAAGCTTACTATCAGTTGGAGGACAAGACAGACGTTAATTGTCCATCAGATGCGCGGTTTGTGAAAAAGATTCTCGCAAACGGCTATATTGCTTACCATTGGCCGAAATATTATGGATTTGTTCCAGGTACAGATAACATCAAGCCGATTACCATAGATAATTCTTTACCCAGTCTTTGGTATAGAGTTGGACCCATATGGGGCAGCAATTTCACTACAATGACGAAAAATGGAAAGGTTCCCACAATGTCTGATCTCTCATTGCCCTACATCGACAATCTGTCGGCACGGCATTATGGAACATTTAATGCAAATGACTATTTCGATGTGATTAATGCTATAAGAGACCGCGATCTAGACGCATTAAATTTGATTCGATATAAGCTCAAGTTGCCTAAACTAGGTATCGAACAAATGGAATATTATAAGGGCAAGTATGACAGCTTTATAGAGAAGGTGAAGGAAGAGATTGGTGACGTTGATGCAACATATGGACTGATGGGATATATTGCGCCTTGGGAAATTGATGGCAATATAGTTTTAAAGGGCGGTGCCGAGCAAATTTCTACACCATTTCCAGGGACTATACTTATGGAATTAGGCTTGTTGAACCTAATAAAGTGAAATGAGGGAGGTAATTATGACTAGAAGTGAGCTTCTGGAAAAAATTCAGCAAGAAAAACAAAATATCGGTGGATGGGGTATTATGGTGGGACCTCCGATGGGGGCGGGTTTTTTACTGGGCTGTTACTTTGATCAGAAGGAGAATCAGTGGAGAATATATGAAACAGATGAAAGGGGAATCGAAGAACCTCTTTATAAAGTAGACAATGAGGAAGATGCATATGACAAGCTCAATAAATTGATCATGATTCATAAGAAGCTAAATGCGGGACATTTTGGTCTGGAAGATCACTTCGATGGAGAAAAAGAATAGTGCTAGCGTTTGACTCTTCATGCCCCCAATGCATGACCAGGAGACGGTTTCTTACGTGACACAGTATTTTTGGATAGCTTATGCGATACGAGCAGAAATTTCTCGACAGAGCTTAAATTGAAGCCTTGCACTATTGGACGTCACTTCCATTTGGTTCCACCCAGTTGACGCCCATGCCGTTAGGCAATTCGCACCCCGCAATCTGCAGGGTGCATTTTTATTATTTTTGGTGGATGCAACGATATCGGCGCTGTCCCTGCCGTGCGTTGGTGACCCGCGCCGCCTCCTTTGCGACTGGCGCGCAATATCTTTCCATGCTGGCGATGGCCGGGCAAGCCGGCGGTTCGACCATGTCCGAGGTCCTCAAATCCGGCGGCAATATGGACCAGGCGTTGGCCCTTGGCCTGATCGCCTCAACGCTTTCCGCCGCCACGGAGCATATGCAGTTTAACCGTCTGACGGATATGATCAAAACGGAAACCCTTGGCAAGGGCTTTCAGGAATTTCTGTGGGGGATGATTAAAAACACATTCAAGCAGGGCATTCCGGAAGGCATGGAAGAATTTGCGGAATGGGCCGGCAACCTGCTGGCGGACACGTACTATCGCAAGGGCGAGGGCCAGATCAGCAAAATGCTTCAGGAGAACCTGAAAGCGGCCGGCGGAGACACAAACAAGGCCTGGGCGGCAACCATGGGGCAGCTGGCGATGGAAGCAAAGGACGAGTTGTTGGGAGGCGTCCTGGCCGGCAGCTTCTTTGGGGAACTGGGCACCATCGGCATGAAAGTCAAGTCGCTGGCACAGTCCGGCGGCGGCGGCATGCCGGTTTTCATACCCGGCCCGGCGCAAGTGCAGGTGGCCGCAGCTGCGCGGGAGAACGGCGACTATGCGCGGGCCGCTGCGCTGGAATATGGCATGCTTTTAAATTCCGGCATCGATACGGCCGTATTATCCACCAATCCGGGCGCGGTCGCAATGGGTATCAGTCTATTGTATGACACCGAAAAAACCTTTACCCCGGAGCGGCTTGCCGTGCCGGAGGCGCAGGCAGCCGCGGCTCAATATGATACGGTGATCAACGCAACGCTGGGTATCGATCCCGGCGAGGTTGCAAAAATCCTCCCGCAGGTCACCTGGGCAACCACGGCCCAGGGGGACGGCGGGCAGCAGGCGGGCGGTACAGCCGCCCTCTTCGGCGCGCTGAGGGGGTTGGACGAGCGCACCCTGACCGCCGTAACCAATCATGTGCTGAGCACAGATTCCTCCCTGCGTTCGGTACAGACGCTGTCCCGCGTTTTGCAGCTTCGCGACATGGAAACCGGTACAAAGTCGCAGGCGTCCGAAACAGCATTGGAAACACTGACACAGGCCACCGGCGACGCCCTGCGCGTAAGCGCCGCCGGGACGGGCAATCTTGACCTGGATGCGTTCACCCGTATGGCCAACCAAACCAGCCACAATATGGATGCCATCCGGCAGCGCTGGGGCGATGCCGGCGTCAACTACATCAGCAACCTGGTTGCGTCAGGGCGGGGCGATCTGGCGGCAGCCGTGGCGGTCATGCCTACCTATGCCAAATCCGCCATCGTTGCTGAAACAAATATGCGCGCCTTCGCGCTCAATGGCACGGCGGTGGCCGCCCAGGAAAGCGCGCTGGCGGCGGATATGCAAAACCGCAAGGTTGTACAAAATGCCGGACGGATAGCGCGGCTGCAGGCGGAAAGCGCCCTGCAGGCCCAGATGCTGGACAGCGGTGAATTTGGCGATGTAAGCGGCCTTCAAAAAGATATCGATACTGCCCGGACGGCGCATGACGCAAGCCAGGTGGAGCTGGACAAGGCCGCAAAAAGGCGGCAAGCCCTTGTGAATGCGCACGTAAGCGCGCAGGCACGCTTTGCGCAGAACCCCGCCGATGATTCCGCATTAAACGAGCTGATGGCAGCCATAGATCAGGTACAGGCGTCGGCCGAAGGGTGGTTCAAGGCGGAGGCAGCGGTAAAGGCCAGCGGGCAGGCGCTTGCAAAGGCGCAGGAGAGACTGGACGGCGCTCGGCAGCAGGCCATGGCAAAGGCCCGGGATCAGGTGAAGCAGGAGATAGCGGAGCTGCGTTTAAAGCAGGAAGGGGCGGGGCTGAACCGTCAGACGGTATTGGACAAGCTGCTTTCCGGGCTTGTCGCGACGGCCCAAGCCGAGGGAAAGGCCGAACCTCTGACAGTTGCGAAAACGCAGACATACCAATCATCCCCCAAAAATGTGAGCAATCAAAGCAATACCGCAAAAAATGCCACTGGTCCCCTTGCGCCAAACAATGGAAGAGGTATAATAAATGAAGGATCGCAGGCCGAAACCACGGACGGGGGCACGGATGGGGCTATTCCAAACCCGGGAAGAGGCCCGGAATTTAGATCATGGAACGATTTTAGCATCTACTTTCAGGATGTTGCCAAAGATGCTACTTTAACAAATGCGGAAAAGGTTCGGAAGATTCAAGAAGCCTATAATAGGGTTACAGACAAAACAGATATCAATGTTCCGATTGACGCTAAGTATGTAAAGGGCTTCACTGCAGTTGGCAGAGTAGACTATGATTGGCCCAAATATCTTGGATTGGATGAATCAACAATAGCATCAATCACCAGAAGTAACACGCTGCCGGAAAATGGTGATAGATATGGGCCAATGCAGGGCTCAAATTTTTCGGACGTTCCTCCTGGTGTGAAATATACATATAGCGAACGGTCCCTTCCATATGTTCAAAATGAGAAGGCGTATCACAAAGTGAGATTTAATAATGCCACATATTTTGATAAAATAGATGCTATAAGATTTGGTGATTTGGATGCACTGAATGGTATACTTGAGTCAGAAGAAATGCGTAAGATGGATACGTCGGAATTTGAGAACCTACGTGAGTATTATGATGCTTATCTCGTAAGGGTTTCCAGGGAAATCGGAGATTATGTTGATGCAACCTATGGCATAAAAGGTAAGGCAGCAGCATGGGGGGATTTGGCAGGAGGGGCTGGGCAGCTTGTTACTCCATTTCGTGGTGATACTCTGAAGGCATTGGGAATATTGAAGGAGGAATAATATGAAAAAGGATGAGTTCTTAAAGCGGGTACAAGGCCTTAAAGAGCATTTGGGTGGATGGGAGATAGTGGTTGACCATTTGGACAAAGGAGAATATATTCTCGGATGCTATTATGATAATGAAGATTGTACATGGAAGGTATACATAAATGAAGAAAGAGGTTTGCAAAGCATTAGATTATCCACGCCCATTGAAGATAAAGCCTTTGATAAACTTTTTTCTATCGTGGAATTTGAATATAGGATAATTAATCGTTAAGAGTAATTGGCGTTTCTCTTTGTGTTCACACAATAAGAAAGTCGAACTTTATCAAGTGTTTTGAAAGCACCTGATGTATCATTTCTGCATTTTGCGCCCTGTACAACGGGGTGCATTTTTTATTTTTGGGCGGGTAAATGACCGACCAGGCTTTCGCCAACAGCCAGAGCCTGGGCAGCGCCCAGGCTCATGTCGACGGCGGCTTAGAAAATCAGGCGAAAGAGCCTCTTGCGCAGGAGCGCGCACAGCGGGTGGAGAAGAACGGGATGGAAACGGCGCGACCGCCAAGGCTATGCAGGGTGTTACGGTACACACAGCCGGAAACCTGGGCCATGCGGTATCCCTGACCATGGACACGGGGCATTCCCTGGACTTTGCCGGGAAGCGCTGGGGAGTTGCCGGTATCAACTACATGAGCAATCTGGTGGCGGCCGGGCATGCGGATGCGGCGGCGATTTTGCCCACCCTTCCCACGTATTCCCAAAGTGCCGTTGTGGCAGCCAAGAACATGTCCGGCATGGCCCTGAATGAAAAGGGATTGAATGCGCAATTGCAAGCATTGGCCGCGGATTTGAACAGCCCCTTTATGATGCACAACGCCTCAGCCCGCGCCACACGCCAGGCGGCGGAGGCCCGGGTGGCGGATTTGACCGAAGCAGGCGCCCTTCCCCAAATCGCGGCGGCGCAAGAGAATGTGGATTCGGCCAGGCAAACGGCTTTGGATGCACAGGTGGCCTATGGCGCACGGCAGCAGGCCATGGCAAAGACCCAGGGATCAGGTCAAGCGGGAGATGGAGCTGCGCCGAAAACAGGATGGGGAGGGAACGGCCCGGCAGATCGGCCAGCTGGACGCATTAAATGCGATCATTCCGCCAGGCAATGTATCCAAAGAGCAAAGCGTGTTACAGAATCATCGGGCCTGCGCCTTACCGATTAAGAAAAATCCGCCACTGACTTTTTCAAGACTGTATCGCGCAAATCCTGGCAAGCGGCCCAAGCAGGCATAACATCTTCCAATCGCGCCCAAACTAAGCCCGCTGCCAAATAGATGTTTTGCGGCGCAATGGAATGACAGGAGGATGCGCGTGCTCGATTCAATCTATTTCCATTTGACGATCAAGCTGGTTTTGGGTTTTGCCGCGATGCTTGTTTCCGTGAAAATCATTGGGAAAAGGCAGTTTCAGCAGGTTTCTCCCTTTGATTTTATATCGGCCATCGTGTTTGGCGAATTTATGGGCAATGCCATCTATGACAATGAAATTTCGGTTTTGCACATCCTGTATTCCATTGCTGTCTGGACGCTGCTGATTTATATTGTCGAAAAGCTTTCTCAAAAATCCTTCGGCTTCCGGCGGGTGGTGGAAGGCTCGCCTGTGCTCATCATCAACAAGGGGCAAATTGATTATCAGGTGATGAAAAAAGAACGCCTGGACTTTGTGGAGCTGCTTAGCCTTTTGCGGGACAGGGGCGCATATGCTGTCGGCGAAATTGAATATGCGATACTGGAGCACAACGGCATGATATCCATCATCAAAAAGCCGCAGTACGATCAGGTGACAAAGGGCGACTTGAAGGTGGACGCGCAGCCGGCGGAGCTTCCGCTGCCGCTGATTATTGAGGGCAAAGTCCTTCACAAGAATTTGCAAAAGACAGGTCATGATGAGAATTGGCTGATGAACGAATTGTCGCTAAGCAAGGTCCAGCATTTACAGGAAGTGCTGTATGCGGAGTGGGGGGCGGCCATCGGGCTTCATGTGCAGAAAAAGCAGTAGAATTCGATAAGCATAATATGAATCCCCAACTGGAACGCGCCGGGCTTTGCAAACAGAGCGATGAACATAAAAAACAGCGCACCCGCGCCGCATATATTTTGAGGCAGTAAGGAAAAAACACCTTGCTGCTTTCACATCAATTCTATATATACTATACCATGCAAGCCGCAACCGGTCAAGCATTTGAGTGAAAATAAACCAATCGGAGCGCAATATCCCCGCTTCCTCCCTGAAAAGGAAGAAAGCGGGGATATTGCGCTTTTGACATGCCGCGCGTCCTGCATTACGATAATATGCCACTGCCGCGCGCGTTCCTTCATTACAATTACCCATCATGACCGGTTGAAAGGAAAGCAAAATATGATCACGCTTGCAAACATCGAAAAGTCGTTCCGTGTGTCAAAGCGCCAGGCCGGGCTTGGCAACGCCGTCAAGGCGTTGTTTTCGCGCAATGATGAAACGGTAAGCGCCCTGCATGACGTCAGCTTCACCATCGGTGCAGGAGAAATGGTGGGGTACATCGGCCCCAATGGGGCGGGGAAAAGCACCACCATCAAAATCATGTGCGGTATCCTGACACCCGACAGCGGCAGCTGCGTCATCAACGGCCGCACGCCCTGGCGGGAGCGCATCGCCCATGCCCGGGAGATCGGCGTTGTGTTCGGCCAGCGCAGCCAGCTTTGGTGGGATGTGCCCGTGACCGACAGCTTTGAATTGGTGCGCGACATCTACAAGGTGGACGCCGCCTTGTTCAAACGCAATCTGGAGGAGCTGACCGATTTGCTGGATTTGGGCGAAATATTGAAAACCCCCGCCAGAACGCTCAGCCTTGGCCAGCGCATGCGCTGTGAAATCGCCGCGTCGCTTTTGCACAGCCCGAAAATTCTGTTTCTGGATGAGCCGACCATCGGCCTGGACGCGGTATCGAAAATCGCCGTCCGCCAGTTTATCAAAAAGCGGAACCAGGAGCACGGCACCACCGTGATCCTGACCACCCACGACATGCAGGATATTGAGGCGCTGACCGAGCGCATACTGCTGATCGGCAAAGGCCAAATCCTGATGGACGGCAGCCTGGATAAGCTGAAAAAGCACGCCGCCCGGCACAAAACGCTTGTGGTGGAATATGCGGGCGGCGCGCCTGAATTAGGCCCCGGGATGTCGCTTGTCAAAGGGGAGGAAGGGCGGCTTGTGATCGCCTTGGACCCATCCGTTATGCCGGTGTCCGGCGCGGTTGCCCACCTGGCGGCAAAGACCGATCTGCTGGATGTATCCGTGGGCGGCGTTACGGCTGAGGAAATGGTTGCCGCGCTGTACAGGGAGTATCGCATATGAACATGTATCTTTCCGTTTTTAGGATACGCTTTATCAACAGCCTGCAATACCGGGCCGTCGTGCTGGGCGAGGTGATGGCCAGGTTCGCCTGGGGAATCATGGAGATTCTGGCGTTTTCGGCATTTTACCGCGCCAACCCCGCCGCGTTTCCCATGACCTTTTCTCAAACCGTTTCCTATCTGTGGATGCAGGAGGTCCTGCTGGTGCTGTTCGCGGTTGTTTTTCAGGATGGCGATATCTATTCCGCTTTGGAAAGCGGCGATATCGCCTATGAGCTCGTCCGGCCCATGAGCCTGTATGGCCGGTGGTTTTGCAAGTCCGCCGCCAACAGGCTGTCGTTTACGCTGTTAAGCGGCGTCCCCGCATTGCTCGTAGCTTTTTTGGCGCCGGCGCCCTATGGCATGTCGCTGCCGCCGGATGCGGGCATGTTCCTGCTGTTTTTATTGTCTGCCGTGCTGGCGCTGGGGGTGGTGGTGGCCTTTGCCATGCTGATGTATATTTCCCTCTTTTATACCCTGTCGCAAAGGGGCGTCAGAATTATCGTGACAGCCGTGACGGGCTTTTTGTCCGGTGCCGTCATCCCGCTGCCTTTCTTTCCCGCGCCCGTTCTTGCGGTGGTAAAGTGGCTCCCCTTCGCGGCTATGCAAAATATGCCCCTGCGCATTTACAGCGGCAGCATCGCGGGGGCCCAGGCGTACTTCGGCATCGCCTTTCAGGCCTTTTGGCTTGCGGCGCTGGTGCTGTTCGGGCGGGCCGCCATGGGCCGGGCGCTCAAAAAAGTCATTGTGCAGGGAGGGTAACATGCATCTATACTTCCGTTTTTTCGCGCTGCAGCTGAAAAGCCAGATGCAGTACAAGCTTTCGTTTTTTCTGACCACCCTGGGCCAGTTCATCACATCGTTTGCGGCATTCTTTGGCGTAAGCTTCATGTTTTCCCGCTTTCAGGCGGTGGAGCAGTTCACCTACGAGCAGGCCCTTTTGTGCTTTGCGGTGGTAACGATGGCCTTTTCCCTGGGGGAAATGGCCGGCGGCGGGTTCGCGACCTTTCCGCGGATGCTGGGCAACGGCGAGTTTGACCGCGTTCTTGTACGGCCCCGGAGCACGCTTTTTCAAATTCTGGCGCCCAAGATGGACCTGACGCGGATCGGCCTGTTTGTGCAGGCCGTGCTGGTGCTGGGCTACGCCATGAAACACAGCGGCGTCCTGTGGAGCGCGGGCAAAATCGTCACCCTCTGCCTGATGATACTTTGCGGCAGCGCCGTATTCTTTTGCCTGTTTCTCATCTTTGCGGCCTGTTCCTTTTTCACCGTGGAGGGTTTGCAGTTTTTTAACCTGTTCACCTACGGCGGCCGGCAGTTTGGCCGGTATCCCTTTTCCATATACGGGAAAAATGTATTGCTATTTCTCACCTTTGTGATTCCGCTGGCGTTGTTTCAGTATTACCCGCTGTTGTATTTGCTGGGCATGGAACAGGGCGTCCTGTTCATGCTCGCGCCGCTTTTGGGCCTGTTGTTTTTGCTGCCAAGCTATGGGCTTTTCCGGTTTGGCCTTGGGCACTACAAATCCACCGGCTCGTGAAAGAGGGCTTTAAGGCAAAAAATCATCGCCCGCGCTGATTTCCTTGTTTTTCCGGTTTTACGTATGGTAATATCATGTCATATAAGGCTGCCGCAATGGCTTCGCCTCCGCCCGTTCAGGGAGTGGGAGGGCGCCCGCGAGGCCTTTTTTCTTGCGTTTTTTATCCCATCATACGCGGGCCGCAAAGGCCCGGCAAGGAGGAACGGCACATGCCCGGCACCATCAAACCCAAGGATTTGGAGGAACAGGAGAAGAAGCGGCGGGAAGCGCTGGAAATGCGTATGCAAAAGCTGCCCTATCTCGTCAAGCCAAGGCAGCAAACAGACGCAAAGCCCGCCGGCCCGGCGCAAACGCCCCCCGTGAAGAATGTAACCCAGGCACAAAAAGCGCAGGCATCCGGCATGCCCGCGCTTTTTGACGCCGTTTCGCCCATGGGCAAGGGATTGGCGAAGCTCATGGCGCTTTCCAGGCAAGAGCCCGAGGAAGCGGACAAGCTGTTTACGTTTCTGCGCCTGGCCGAAAGGGACCCGGACGGCCCCTATTACCGGCCCTATGCCCGGCCCACCAACCAAATGGCCATGGATGAATTGAACAGGCTGGGCGTCAACGCGTCCGGCATCGACAGGCAGTGGCTGGAAAAGAACGCCTGGCTCAAGCGGTACGCCCGTACCGGCAGCGCCGGGCTGCTTCTGCCCCCGAAAGAGGACAGCAGCGACGCGGAGAAGGCCGGCTATTACTATACCCGGCTGGCGGATGCCCAGGATACCACCGAGCGGGCCGAGCAGGAGCTTGCCGGCCTCAAGCGCGAAATCGGCTATTGGGCCGGCCGTAAGGACAGGAACTACTCCGACGCGGAGGTCCTGCGGCGCGTTGGCTGGGACAGGTACCCTACCCTGTCCATGCTGCGGGCGGACAGGCAAAGGGGCTTGCCCACCCCGCTCAACAAGGCCATCGACTTTGACGACGATACGGCATTTGGCATGCTCTGGTCTGCCCGCAACCAAAAAACCAGCGGCAGCAACGCCATGGACGCGGCGCGGTATGCCCTGGGCGAGGGCCGGTCCTTTGCGCCGGACCCCGCGGTCCGTGCCCTGCAGGACCCTGGCAGCCCCGCCTACAACCCCTACGCCCTGGGCAGCACCGTGGATGACGCCGCCCGGTATTTTAACGTGGACACCTTCGACGCCGCCTGGCTGCAAAAGAACCGGCCCATTTTGCAAACCGGCAATCAAACCGCCATCGACATGTACGGCGCGGTGGAAGCGGCGGAGCGCTTCACCCGCCAGGCGGAGAGCGAATGGAAGGACCTTCAAAAGGCCATCGACGCAAGGCTGGACCTGGCCGCCGTTTCGGGCAAGGCGGATGCCGGCGCCCTCCTTCGGGGCGTGCTTGCAAACTATCCCGCCCTGCGCCGTATGGATGAGGGGCGCTTAGCCGGCAATCCGGCCCAGCTGACCCGGGCCCTCCCTTACCGGGTGGAGGATATCGCCGCCCGGGTCCAAACAAAGGCCGATATCCTCAACCAACGTATGGGCAGCACAAAAAGCAGCGAAGCTTTGACGGCCGCGGCCCATAATGAAAAGCAGGCCGTCATTGAGGTTCAGGGCAGCGCGCTGCAAATGGATGCCGCGCCCATCAGCCTCACCGCCGGCAGGAACCTTCTCTGGAACGGTGGGCTGCTGGCGGCCATTCCTCCCCTTGTGAAAGACGCCGGTGCTGCCCGAACGGAGGAAGAGGCCGCAGCCTTCGCCGCCCGGGGGATCATCAGCGCCGCCGCGGGCCGGGGGATAGAGGCGGAAAGCGGGCAGGCCCAGGCGGGCATGGACCGCCTGGCGGATACGCTGCTGGGCATACGCCAGGATTCCTTGGGCAAAATCGCCTCCTTCTTTGGCGCGGCGGCGGGCAAAAGCGCAAGCGCCCGGCCGGGCACGGCGGGCCTTGTATCCCTATTGCTGGGAACAGGCGCAGGCGTGCTTTCGACCATAACCCAAAACCTGCTGGAAGGGGAAGAGCAGCCCCTTTCCTTTTTGCAAACCCTTTCCGGGCTTTTTAAGCTGCGCGGTGCCGCCGCCGGTGAAAAAACGGACGCCGACGGGCTTGCCCATCAGGCGCTGGCGGGGGCGGTAGCAAAAAGCCTGTCCGGCGCGCAGGTGCATACCGGCAACGCGGCTTTTGACGGCATGGCCACCGTGGCCGCGCAAAGCGGCGGCGGCGCGGAGACGGCGCAAAAGCGCTGGGGAGATGCCGGGGTCAACTATTTTGCCAACCTGGTTTCAGCCGGCCGGGGCGATGTGGCGGCCATATTGCAAACCCTGCCCAGCTATGCCAAATCGGTAAT
>JAFADG010000019.1 GCA_023425025.1 Bacillota bacterium | reverse complement strand
AAAACCCCCCCCCCCCGCGCCCCCTCTGGCAACTTTATTTTCATAGAGGAAAAGATAAAATAGGGGATTCCAAAGGGATATATCCCTTTGGCCAGGTCCAGGGGCGGAGCCCCTGGAAAGGAGGTTGTATGCGTGTTGCGGGGCTTGTGAGTGACTCCATTGTGGATGGGCCGGGCATCCGGCTGACGGTGTTTGCCCAGGGCTGCCCCCATCATTGCCCCGGCTGCCATAATCCGGGCAGCCATGATCCCATGGGCGGTAGTGAAATGGAGATAGAAGAGATTTTTCAGAGAATGGAAAAAAATCCGCTGCTGGACGGGGTGACGCTAAGCGGCGGCGAGCCCTTTGCCCAGGCGGAGGACTGCGCCAGGATTGCGGCGGCGGCCCATCAAAGAGGCCTGAATGTGTGGACGTATACCGGCTATACCTATGAGCGGCTGCTGGCGGGGGAAGAAGAGCATCCCGGCTGGCGGGCGCTGCTGAATGAAACGGATGTGCTGGTGGATGGGCCGTTTATACTGAAAGAAAGATCATTGGAGCTGAAATTTTGCGGCAGCCGGAACCAGCGGCTGATCGACATGCCCAAAACAAGGGCGGCCGGCCAGATTGTTTTGTGGCAGCCGCCGGTGTGGTAAAGGACAAGTGACGGCAGTTTGGTGCTTTTACACCGCGCTGCCGTCTTTTTGCAGTTGCCTGTAAGTCTTGCGCGAAAGCGCGATATGGCTCGCCGCGAAGATGGCGGCTGCCACGCCCATGATCAACGATTGCAAAAGGATGGAAAGAGCCAGGAAATAGAGCGCGGGGAAGACCGCCATGGGGATGGGGAGGAAGAAAAGAGGCCGAAACAAAAGCGCAAACCTTCGCCCATGTATAAAGTACCGCGCCCACAGACAGTAGTATGCCAGGATGCACAAGGCCATGACATAGGGAAGAGCACTGTTGAGCCTGATGGCATTGGAAACATCCACGCCAAAGACGATGGGATACAGGAAGCAGATGATTCTGCCGATATTCTCCAGGACCGTCAGCCACAGGGGTTCCTTTTCTTTTTGCCCGGGCATGTCCTTTGGCGGATACAGCATGAAAAGCAGGTTCGGCAAAAGGATAATAAGCGGTATGAGGACGCCCATGATGTGAAAGCCCATATGTTCCTCCATAGCGAGAGCGGCATGTATAAAGCGCATGCCGCCTTGTGCGTATCTTATACCAACGTGCTGACGGCGTTTATGAAGAACCTTGCTCCGAAGAAGATCAATAGGCCGCCCAGCAGCATGATCATGATCCGGTAAGGCGTATCCTTGATGAATTTGCGGGTGGTGCCCACCACAACGGAGATCAGGCCGTACCATAGAAAGTCCGCCAGGATGTGGCCGACAAAATATACGGCCACGCCAAAAACGGCATAGGCGCGGTACGCTTCCAGCAGGAAGCCCAGGCCGATGACCGCCCACCATAACAGGAAATACGGGTTCGCCGCGCTGATCAGCGCTCCGGAGATCAGCATGCTCTTTGCGCTGTCCCGGCCGGAATCCATGCTGATGAAAAGCTGCTTTCTTGCGGCCTTCACGATCATATCCACGCCCATATAGGAAAGCAGCGCCCCGCCAAGCAAACCGATGACCGTCTGGGCGATGTTTGATTTCAGCGCGATATCCAGCCCCAGAAAGATGCATACGATCAGCGCCAGTTCCAATAAGGCGTGGCCCAATATGATGATGAAGCCGGATTTCGGCCCCGCGCTCAGCGATTGGCGCAGGGTGTAGGTAAGCAGCGAACCCGGCATCATTGCCCCGGAAAAGCCAACCATCAGTGCGGATAAAAACAGTGGAACCATATTTCTGCCTTCCTGCCGTGCTGCTTGTATACTTGGAATTTGGCCTATGATAGCACGCTGGAAACGCGATGTCAAATGACCTCCCGCAGGGCAACGGAATTTAGACGCATTTGCACTGCCGCCTCCCCGGCATTTCTTGACAAAACAGCCCTGCGCGGCTATGATGATACGGTATTACGTTAGGCGGAGGGGAAACACATGGCGGCGCTGACCATGGATAAGCTGGTAGCCCTGTGCAAAGGCAGGGGCTTTATTTTTGCCGGGTCCGAGATTTACGGCGGTTTGGCCAACTCCTGGGACTACGGCCCCTTGGGCGTGGAGTTCAAGAACAATGTGAAAAAGGCCTGGTGGCGCAAGTTTGTGCAGGAAAGCAAGTACAATGTGGGCCTGGACAGCGCCATTTTGATGAACCGCAATGTCTGGGTGGCCTCCGGCCACGTGGGCAATTTCAACGACCCGCTGATGGATTGCAAGGCCTGCAAGGCCCGCTTCCGCGCCGATAAACTGATCGAAGACTATGCTGCCTCCAAGGGTGAAGAGCTGCAGGCCGACGGCTGGAGCAACGACAAGCTGGAAGCCTATATCGCGGAAAACAAGCTCCCCTGCCCCACCTGCGGGAAAACCGACTTTACGGGCATCCGCAAGTTCAATATGATGTTCAAGACGTTTCAAGGCGTGACAGAGGATTCTGCCAACGAAATCTATCTGCGCCCGGAAACGGCCCAGGGCATTTTCGTCAACTTCAAGAACGTGGTGCGCACCACCAGGCGCAAGCTGCCCATGGGCGTGGCCCAGGTGGGCAAATCCTTCCGCAATGAAATCACCCCCGGCAACTTTATCTTCCGCACCCGGGAGTTTGAGCAGATGGAAATGGAATTCTTCTGCAAGCCCGGCGAAGACCTGGAATGGTTCCAGTACTGGCGCGCCTTCTGCCGCGACTGGCTGCTAAATCTTGGCATGAAGCAGGAAAGCCTGCGCCTGCGGGACCACAAGCCGGAGGAATTGAGCCATTACTCCAAGGCCACCACCGATTTTGAGTTTTTGTTCCCCTTCGGCTGGGGCGAGCTGTGGGGCATTGCCGACCGCACGGACTTTGACCTAAAGGCCCACCAAAGCGTCAGCGGCGAGAACATGGAATATATCGACCCCGTCACCAATGAGCGGTACGTCCCCTATGTGGTGGAGCCGGCGCTGGGCGCCGACCGGGCCGCGCTGGCCTTCCTGTGCGATTCGTACGAGGAGCAGGAGCTGGAGGGCGGCGACGTGCGCACGGTGTTGCACCTGCATCCTTTCCTGGCGCCGTACAAGGCGGCCGTGCTGCCCCTGCAAAAGAACAAGCTGGGCGGCCTGGCCACGGAAATCCAGCAGGAGCTGAGCAAGCACTTCATGGTGGATTACGACGAAAGCGGCTCCATCGGCAAGCGCTACCGCAGGCAGGATGAAATCGGCACGCCCATGTGCATCACCGTGGACTTTGACACGCTGGAAAACAACACCGTCACCATCCGCGACCGGGACACCATGACCCAGGACCGGGTGGCGATCGCCGACTTGAAGGCGTATATCGAGAAAAGGCTGATATTCTGACAGCTAATACTGCTTCCAAACATTATTGCGTCGTTGCCGTGGATCTTTTCGCGCTACTTGAGCGTCGTCTGCTGCTGCGCGTAGCGCTGCTACGCCTCACTTCGCCTCCTTGTATTGCACGAAAATCTCTCACGGCTTTGGACGCATTAATGTTTTCCATTAGTATAAAGGATAAAAAAAGCGGGGAGTGAAGACTTCCCGCTTTTTTGAAACCAGAAAATCAAAATTCATTCAATTCTTCAAACTGAACGTCACTATCAGATGCAATACCGCCGTACAAGATGCTTGAGTACCGGCCGGTTTCCATATAGTGTCGTAACACATACTGTGATGTGAAAGGCATTTCCAGCTCATTTACTTTCCCCAAAGGAACCCACTCAGGTCTTCCTTCGTCGCAAACAAGGGTAACTGAGACATCTTCTTGCAAGTCTGCGAAGAAATAATAGTTCTGCCTGACTTCTCCGTTTTTAAGCCGTAACGTGATATAGCGAAGCTCAATGTTTCTTATGTCGTTTTCCGTTAAGTGTATTTCTTCTTCAAGCTCGCGCAATACACAAGCCCTTGCATCGTTTAGTTCATTGCACTCAAAGTGCCCGCCGATACCGCACCATGATGGAGGCACAACTCTTGAGCCTATCCGATAGAGCATCAATATGTTTTCGTTATTGATAATATAAATGGATGTCATGTTTCTCAATTTGCCGTTCATTTGTATACCCCCACAGAATGCTCTTTTCAAGAGCTTGCTTCTCCGCATAAGCATTTTTTCAAATACCTCTCCGGCTCCCCCTGTCCCAGCGCCCACATGAGCTTGGTGACGGCGGCCTCCGTCGTCATATCCCGCCCGGAAAACACATGGCTGGACAAGATGCGGCTGCCGACTTCATAGACAGTGAAGTCGGCTTTCTCATACAGGCACTGGGTCACCACCAGGGCGTACAAGCCTTTTTCCGCCAGCATGTGGAGCTTATCCACCAGATTGCGGCGGATATAATGCAGCCCGCCCAGGCCAAAGGCTTCGATCACCACACCTTTGTAGCCGGCCGATACGATCCAGTCGAATACATCCGGCATGGTGCCGGGCATGAGCTTCAACAAAAATACCCTTGCATCGATTTCATCCCGGTAGCTATAGGCAAGGCCGGATGCCTGCGGATAGGTGAAATGCACACCGTCCCCATCCACGTATCCCGCCAGGGGCGCGTTGACACTGTCGAAAGCATCAAAGCTGGTGGTCCGCGTTTTTACCGCCCTCACCCCCGAAATGATCTTTTGATGGAAGACCACATACGTGCCGGCCACCCCATAAAGCGCCGCGGCAAAGGCGCAGTGCAGATTGGGGACGGCGTCGGATAAAGGATGGGTGATGGGCAACTGCGCCCCGGTAAAGATGACGGGCTTTTCATGGCCGCACAATATGTAGGAAAGGGCGGCGGCGGAATAGGCCATGGTGTCGGTGCCATGGGTGATCACCACACCATCGCAATGATCAAGCGCGTCTTTGGCGGCGGCGGCCAGCACGCGCCATTCCTCCGGCTGTATGTTGCTGGAATCCAGCGCAAACACATCCTGGCATGTAACATGGCAAAGCGTGCCGACGCCGGCCAGGCGCGCAAGCTCCGCTCCGGTCAGCGCCGGGGCCAAGCCATCCTTGGTGGGGGAACTGGCAATGGTTCCGCCGGTTGCCAAAAGGGCAATCGTCTTCATGGGATTCCTCCCTTTGATATCTGTGCAGAAGTATAACACAAACCTCGCAAATGAAAAGCCCCTTCACACACTTTCCTCATTGCATTTAGCTAAGAGGAAAGGTATAATTTGTTATACAAAATCACGGAGGGCGCTTATGAAACTGAATGTGAAACGTACGCTGCTGGTGGGCCTTGCGTTCATGTCGATTTCCGCATTCTGGCAATTGTACGATAATATCATTCCACTGATCCTCAAAAACGATTTTGGTATGGGTGATTTTCTTTCCGGTAACGTTATGGCCGCGGATAACGTACTGGCATTGTTCCTATTGCCGCTGTTCGGCCTTTTGTCGGACCGCTGCAGGCTTGGGATCGGCAGACGAATACCCTTTATTCTGGCCGGTACTGCAGTTGCCGCATGCATGATGCTGCTATTGCCGGGCGCGGCCAATGCGGGGAACGCACTGCTGTTTTACGCGGCTCTGGGCGTACTGCTGATCGGTATGGGCACCTACCGTTCGCCTGCCGTGGCGCTGATGCCGGATGTGACGCCCAAGCCTCTGCGCTCCAAGGGCAACGCCGTCATCAATTTGATGGGTGCGCTGGGTGGCGTGTTTACGCTGCTGGCCATCCAGGTGCTTGTGAAAAAGCCGGCGGAGGGCAGCTTTCGTACGGATTACAGCATGCTTTTCATATCGGTGGCGGCTTTTATGGCCGTATCGGTCGTGGCGCTGGTGCTGACAGTTCGTGAACGCAAGCTGGTAAAACAGATGGAGGATATCAACTACGGCGTTGATCCGTCAACAGAGCAAGCGGCCCAGGTGACAGAGGGGGGCACTGAAAAGCTTTCTCCGGCACTGTTGAAGAGCCTGATACTGATTTTGTCCTCCGTGTTTCTGTGGTTTATGGGCTATAATGCCGTGACCACCGCCTTTACAAAGTATGCCCAAGAAATGTGGAACATGGGCGCCGGCTCAGCTGCCGCCTGCCTGATGGTGGCCACTGCAGGCGCAATTGCGTCCTACCTGCCGGTGGGCATTTTCTCCGCGCGCTTTGGCCGCAGGCGGATGATTCAGCTTGGCATTCTCCTTCTGACCGCGTGCTTTGCCCTCAGCCTGTTTTTCACAGCCTTTACACCGGCTTTGTATGTGGTGTTTGCTTTGGTGGGCTGCGCCTGGGCCTGCATCAATGTCAACAGCTATCCCATGGTGGTGGAATTGAGCCGCGGCGCCAGTGTGGGCAAGTATACCGGGTATTATTATACCTTTTCCATGGCGGCCCAGATTGTAACCCCCATCCTGTCGGGTTTTCTGCTGCAGTATGTGGGATATTGGACGTTGTTCCCTTACGCGGCAGTGATGGTGGCTTTATCCTTTGTTACCATCAGCCTGACACGGCATGGCGACAGCAGGCCGGAAAAGCTTGCAAGCAAGCTGGAAGCCTTCCAGGCGGAGGACTGACGCATGCTCCCAGTGATACCTATTGTCCTCGTTCTCTTTGCGCTGTACCTGTTTTTGATCGCGCCGGCCAGGCGGGGGAGGGATGTATCCAAACTGCTGGGCTGGCATTATGCCCACCGGGGGCTGTTTGACAATCAGGAAGGCGTGCCTGAAAATTCCCTTGCCGCCGTTCAAAAAGCCGTGGAGCACGGCTATGGCATCGAGTTGGATGTGCAGCTTACCGCGGATGGGGAGATTGCCGTTTTCCACGACAGGGACCTTCGCCGCATGTGCGGCAGGGAGGTGCATCTGAGCGAGCTTTCATTGGCAGACCTGAACGCTTATCACCTGCTGGGCACCGGCGAAACCATCCCGCTGTTTTCCACTGTGCTCGAAGCCGTGGGCGGCCGTGTGCCGCTGATTGTAGAAATCAAGCATTACGGCAAAGTGACCGCGCTTTGCGCCAAAGTAAACGATGTGCTGAGCCGGTATAACGGCCCCTATTGTGTGGAATCCTTTCATCCGCTGGCCATGCGCTGGTTCAAAAAAAACGCGCCGGCCGTGATACGCGGCCAGCTGGCCTCCGGGGTCATTGGCGGGGGTACGCCCAAATATCTGCAAAGGATATTGAAGTATCTGCTGCTCAACGCTTTTTCCAGGCCGGATTTCATTGCCTACGACATACGCAGCAATGAAAACGCCAGCCTGTGGCTTTTGCGGCGGTTGTTCAGGCCGCTCTTTGTGGCCTGGACGGTGCGCACCGGCGAGGAGGAAGCCAAGGCCGGCAGGCGGTACGACCTGCAAATATTCGAAGGGCACACACCCGGACATTGACAATTACAGGCAGATACAGTATAATGCATTCGGCATATCAGTTGCTTGAGGCAAACTGTATATGAAAACAGAAGGAATGCACCGCCTGGCGTAAAGCAAGGGGACAGGTGCTTCTTCATTTTCTTCCACCGCAGCGGGTTTAGACCCGGCGGATCAGGAAAGGAGCATGGACGATGTCAGAGCAGCGAAAGCATAGGGAAAATGAATTTACCCGCAAAGGTTATGAGGAATTAGAGAAAAAATTGGACTTTTTGATTTCTGTCCGGCGCAACCAGATTGCCGAACAGATTGCCGTTGCCCGCGGTTTTGGCGATTTGAGCGAGAATGCCGAGTATGACGAGGCGAAAAAAGAGCAGGCTGCGCTGGAAGGCCAAATCAGCGAGCTGGAAAATATCAAGCGCACCGCCATCATTATTGAGGATGACGAGATTTCCACCGACCGGGTGGGCATCGGTACCATCGTCAAGGTCAAGGACGTGGAGGCCGGCGATATCGACGAGTATGCCATTGTTGGCGCGCGGGAGAGCGATCCTTACGCCAACCGTATTTCCAGCGAAAGCCCCGTTGGCCGGGCGCTGCTGGAAGCCAAAAAGGGCGAAACCGTAACCGCGATAACGCCCATCGGCGCCATGCGCCTTCAGGTGCTGGAAATTCGCCGCCAGTAATCATCATCCCAGAGGAGGGCTCCCATGTCGGAGGACAGGTTTAATCCGCAGGACAGCGGGCTGGATGTAAGCGAGCAGGAACAGATCCGCCGGGAAAAGCTGCAGGGCTTGCAGGCTGCCGGAAAGAATCCTTACGATATTACCCGTTTTGATGTAACGCATACCAGCAAGGATATTTTTGAGCAATTTGAAACCTGGGAAAAGCAGGAAGCTCCTCAAACCGTGTCCATCGCTGGCCGCATGATGAGCCGCCGCATCATGGGCAAGGCCTCCTTTGCCCATCTTTTGGACACCTGGGGCGAGATTCAAATCTATGCCAAGCGGGATGACCTGGGCGAAGAGCCGTATGCGGCATTCAAGAATTTTGACATCGGCGACGTGCTGGGCATAAAGGGCATCGTTTTCCGCACCCAAAAGGGCGAAATCTCCGTGCATGCCCAGGAAATCACGCTGCTTTGCAAGAGCCTGAAGCCCCTGCCCGAAAAGTTCCATGGTCTCAAGGATACCGACCTGCGCTACCGGCAACGGTATCTGGACATGATCGTCAACAAGGATGTCCGCGATGTGTTCCGCACGCGCTCCAGGATTTTGAGCGCGCTCCGTGAGTTCCTGGACAGCCGCGGGTTTTTGGAAGTGGATACGCCGGTGCTGCACACCCTCGAGACGGGGGCGGCCTCCCGCACCTTCAAGACCCATCACAACACCCTGGATATCGACATGTTCCTGCGCATCGAGACGGAGCTGTATTTGAAGCGTCTGATCGTGGGGGGCTTTGACCGCGTGTACGAGGTGGGACGCATCTTCCGCAACGAGGGCATGGACACCACCCATAACCCCGAGTTTACCTCCATCGAGCTGTACCAGGCCTATGCCGACTACCATGAAGTGATGCGCCTGGTGGAAGAGCTGTACGAGTATGTGGCCATGAAGGTCTGCGGCACCACCCAGGTGCCTTATCAGGGCGAGATCATCGACCTGCGCGCGCCTTGGCCCAGGATCAGTATGGCGGAAGCCGTCAAAATCCACAGCGGCGAAGATTACTATAGCTGGGCGGATGATGCCGCGGCCCGGGAAGTGTGCAAAAAGCGTGGCGTGTTCGTAGAAAAGAACGCGCAAAAGGGCGATTGCCTGGCCGCGCTGTTTGACGAGTTTGCGGAAGACAAGCTGATCCAGCCCACCTTCATTATCGACCATCCCGTGTCCATTTCGCCCCTGGCCAAGCGCAAAAAGGACGAGCCGGACATGACGGAGCGGTTTGAGTATTTCATTACCTGCCGCGAAATGGGCAACGCCTTCTCTGAATTGAACGATCCCATCGACCAGCGCAAGCGGTTCGAAGATCAGGTGGCACTGCGCCGGACCCAGGGCATTATGGCCCAGGTGGATGAGGATTTTGTCAACGCCCTGGAATACGGCTTGCCGCCCACCGGCGGTCTTGGCATCGGCCTGGACCGGCTGGTGATGCTGCTGACCGACAGCCCCTCCATCCGCGACGTTTTGCTGTTCCCCACTATGAAGCCCAGGGATTGATCTGCCCATTCCCCAGAAAGGATCGGCCATGGCTATCAAAACGCCCCTTGGTCCCGCAAAAGTGAAAAACCATTTTGTCTATGGCTACTGGAAGTACCTCATCCTGATCGTCGCGGCCATTGCCGGCTGGAATTTGATCTACAGTTCCACCGAATACCGACCGCCGGATGAGAAGCGGATCGATTTTTATGTTGCCAGCAACACCGTGGACACAGACGCGCTGCAGGCCTGGCTGGAGGAGACCCGCGTTCAGGCTTTCCCCAACATGGAGCTGCTGGACGTCTACACCGTCATGGCCGGCACGGAGGATCCGTATGCCCAGATGCAGCTTTCCACCTTCATCATGGCCGGGGAAGGCGATCTCTATCTGCTGGACAGGGAGCGCTTCCAGAGCTATGCTTCTCAAGGGGCCATGGCGCCTTTGGAGGAATATGTGGAAAACGGCGCGATTGATGCGACCGGCATTGATTTGGCCAATGGCTATGTTACGGTCGCGGATACCGGCGAGCGTCATTTGATGGGCATACCGGCCGACAGCCTGTACGGCTTGCTGACGCGTTTTGGCATTGATTGCCGGAATATGGTACTTGGCGTCATGGTCCGCAGCGGAAACCAGGAGGATACGGTAAAGTTTATAGATTACCTGATCTCCAATCTGCAGGAGCCGGTGCCGAATTGGCTGGCCTCTCCCGCCCCACAGCCTTGATATTCCAGCAAATTTTCCTTGCACCTTTTTTCCCCGCCCGCATAGAAATGAAAAAAGAAAGGGCACACAGTATATTTTTCCAGCATTCAGGTGATACTTGAACTGGAAAATCAGTGGAAGGGGGAAAAAAACAATGCCGGGTCAAAAATGCATCCTTTGCGGAAAAGAATATCCAGCCGGCTTGCATGTGCTGGGATGCCTGATCTGCTTTCCGTGTGAAAAGAAGCTGCTTCTGCCAAACGGCGCCCAGCGGGTAAGCATCGCGCGCAGGCGCAGGCTGGGCCAGTGGATACGGGCTGCGCAGCCGGAAAGCCCGATGGTACATACCCTACGACGTTTGTCCTGAGCATTGTCTTTGCGACAGCAGACGCATTCTTTCGGGGATGCGTAGCGTATCGAAAAAGTGGCGGTGCCACTTTTTCGAGTTTTCCCCTCGCAGCACTGCAAAATCGCTGCGCGCTTTTGCGGCCGTTTGCTTGGGCAAGGAAGGAATTTCTTCGAAATTCCTGCGCAAATCACCGCACATGTCGCTGATTTGCGATCTAAAATTGGAGGAATTCGGCCCTCCAAAACCGCCCGAAGGAGGTTTTGACCATCAGACGCATTCTTTCGGGGATGCGTTTTTTCTATACGCCGCAAAAGCGGCTTCACGTTTTTTGTACTGTCAGGACCCAGGCACGGCCTGCTGCACCTTGCAATTGACCGCTATCCCCTGTACAATAGCTTCGAAGGTGAAAGTATGCCGCTTGACCGCCCCATGCATGAAATGCTGACAGAGTGCAAAGACAGGCTCCGGCTCCATGTCCCCGGCCACAAGGGACAGGTTCTCTTTGGAGAGGAAGCTGTCTTTGGCTTTGACCTGACGGAGCTTGACGTGACGGATGATCTATACGCTCCTTCCGGCGCGATCGCGAAGGCTCAGGAGCTGCTGGCCGCGTCGGCCGGCGCGGGCCATTCCCTTTTTCTCACGGGCGGGTCCACAGCCGGCATACTCACCATGCTTTTGTACGCCGCAAAACCGGGGGACACAGTCATACTGCCCCGCAATGCGCATGTATCCTGCTTAAGCGGCTGCATCCTGGCGGATTTGCATCCGGTGTACGTGCCCCTTGAGGTAACGGCAGACGGGTATGCCTATGCGCCGGCGGAGGGTTTTCTGTTGGCCATGGAACAGCATCCGCAGGCTAAGGCCGTACTGGTGACAAGGCCTGACTATTACGGCGGAATGATACCGCTTGCCGGCATTGCCGCGGCCGCCCATCAAAGGGGTATGCGCCTGCTGGTGGATGAGGCCCACGGCGCCCATTTCAATTGGCTGCCGGATGTGGAGACAGCCTGCTCAGCCGGTGCGGACCTGTGGGTGCAATCGGCCCACAAAACGCTGCCGGCCCTGACGGCGGGGGCATTCCTGCACCTGGGAATGGCAGAAGACGCAGCTCGCGCCCGGCGGATGCTCCGTATGGTGCAAACCTCCAGCCCCGCGTTTTACCTCATGAAGTCCATGGATGATGCCCGGGCCTGGATGGATGCTTATGGGGCAAACGCGCTAAAGTCATTGCGAAGCCAGATGGAAGTATTCCGTTCCAAGCTGAAAGCCATGGGCTGTCACGATGCCCATGCGGGTTGGCGGGACCTGCCGCTTGCTTTTGATGATACGCGGCTGGTGATTTCGGCGCCGCAGTGTGGGTTTGCCCTGGCGGAGGCACTGAAGCACCAGGCCATAGATGTGGAGATGGCCGATGACCGGCGCATTGTGTGCATCCTGTCAGTGATGGATGGAGAAGAGACCTTCCGCCGGCTCGAAAGCGCGCTGAGGATGGCCGCGGTTAGGCCTCAAGCGGCAACCTTTACGCCAACCGTCACGCGCGTATTGCCCAAACGGGTGATGCCGCCAAGGCAGGCGGCCCTGGGCGAGACGGAGTGGGTGGCGGCCGAGAATTCCGCGGGGCGCGTGCTGGCTTTAAGCGCCGGGCTGTATCCGCCGGGCGTGCCGCTCATCGCGCCGGGAGAGGAAATCCCGGCTGAGGCTGTATCCATATTGCTGTCGGCTCCTGCGCGGAACAGGTTTGGCATGGACGACAACCGTCTTTTGTGCGTCAAGGAATAATACATACCGGAGGCTGCTGAATAGATGGCGAATTATCCGTTCGATACCGTTTTGTTTGACCTGGATGGCACTCTGACCCGCTCGGAAGAGGGGATTATCAACAGCGCCAGGTATGCGCTGGGAAAGATGGGCTTTCCCATTCCGCCGGAGGATGAGCTGCGCAAATTTATCGGCCCGCCGCTGCACGCTTCCTTGCGGGATTTGTGCGGCATGGACGAAGCTCAAACCAAGCAGGCCGTTTCCTTTTACCGGGAGCGGTATGTGGTGACGGGGCTGTATGAAAATGCAGTCTATGTGGGCATCCGGTCCATCTTGCGGCGTCTGAAAAAGGCCGGGGTCTGGCTGGGAGTGGCTACCGGCAAGCCCCAGGGTCCGACGGAGCGGATCCTTGCGCATTTTGGCCTGGACAAGTTTTTTCAGGCCGTGGCAGGGATCGGGGAAAACGATACGACGGCCGACAAAGATCAGCTGATCCTGCGCGCCCTGCCCAAGCAGTACACAAACGCCGTGATGGTGGGGGACCGCCGCTTTGATGTGGAAGGCGCCAGAGCGGTAGGGATTGGCAGCATCGGTGTCACCTATGGCTATGGCAGTGAGGAAGAGCTTGCGGCGGCCGGCGCCGATCATATTGTTCCCTCCGTACAGGCGCTGGAGGCTTTGCTGTGTGGCGATCTGCCCGCACCCCAGGGCTTTTTTCTGACCGTGGAAGGCCTGGACGGCAGCGGGAAAACCACCCAAGTGGATTTGCTGGAAAAGAACCTTGCGCGCTGGGGCTTTGATGTGAAGCGCACCAGGGAGCCCGGCGGCTGCCCGATTTCGGAAAAGATACGGCAAGTGGTGCTGGATATTGAGAATGTCGGCATGTCGGCGGCTTGTGAAGCGCTGCTTTACGCGGCTTCCCGCGCCCAGCATGTCCGGGAAGTCATCCGCCCCAGTGTCAACCAAGGTAGGGTGGTTTTGTGCGACCGGTTTGTGGATTCCAGCATCGTGTACCAGGGGGCAGGCCGCGAGTTGGGTGTGAAGCTTGTGTCGGCCATCAACGAGCCGGCGCTGGATGGTATGACGCCAGACTGCACGGTTTATCTGGACATCGATCACATGGAGGCGTTGCGGCGCAGGGGGAACGCCTCCGCGCTGGACAGAATTGAAATAGAGGAAGCGGCCTTCCACGAGCGGGTGGCGAATGCTTATCACAGGCTGATGACCGAAAACGCTGACCGGTACGTGCCGGTAGATGCCTCCCGGCTGCCGGATGTGATTGCCTCAGAAGCTTTTGAGGCAGTCCTTCACCGACTGTACGGGATGGAGGACAGGGCATGACTCGGATCGTGGTGGGTATGTCCGGCGGGGTCGATTCCTCTGTATCGGCGCTGCTACTCAAGCGGCAGGGCTATGACGTCGTCGGCGTGTTCATGAAAAACTGGGAAGAACAGGACGATAACGGCGTCTGCACCGCGGAAGAGGATTGGCGCGATGTGCAGGAGGTCTGCGCGCAAATCGGCATCCCGTACTATGCCGTCAATTTCGCCGGGGAGTACCGGGACCGGGTCTTTTCCTATTTTCTGGAGGAGTACAAGGCCGGCCGCACGCCCAATCCCGATGTGCTGTGCAACAGGGAAATCAAGTTCAAGGCGTTTTTGGATTTTGCCATGAAGCTGGGCGCCCAGAAGATCGCCACCGGGCATTTTGTGAATTGCAAGGACACAAATGACGGTTACCGGCTATTGCGCGGCGCGGACAGCAACAAGGATCAAAGTTACTTTTTATACATGCTGGGGCAGCATCAGCTGTCCAAGGCGATGTTCCCTGTAGGCGGCATGACAAAGCAGCAGGTGCGGCAGCTTGCCCGCGAGGCTGGTTTGCCTGTCAGCGACAAGAAGGATTCCACCGGCATCTGCTTTATCGGTGAGCGGGATTTCAAAGCCTTTCTGCAAACCTTTCTGCCGGCCATGCCCGGGGATATGCGCACGGAAAGCGGGGAGGAGGTGGGCCGGCACGATGGGCTGATGTACTATACCCTGGGGCAGCGCCGGGGCCTGGGCATTGGCGGCCGGGGCGACGGGCGCAGCTGGTTTGTGATCGGCAAGGACCTCGCGCGCAACGTTCTGCTTGTGGCCCAGGGGGCGGATCATCCCATGCTCTATGCCACAAGGGCCGTGGCGGTGCAGCCCACCTGGGTCAAGGGGTATCCGCCTGCATCCAATGGCGAAGCTTTCACATGCACAGCCAAGTTCCGTTACAGGCAGCCTGACCAGGCGGTGCACGCCATTATAGAGGAAGACAAGCTTCTGGTGCAGGCGCTGGAACCGCAGCGCGCCATCACCCCAGGACAGAGCGTGGTACTTTATCAAGGGGAGATTTGCCTGGGCGGAGCCATTGTCGACAAGGTATTGGACAGCGGATGCGCGCCGGCGGATATCCGGTAAGTCACGGATAATACAAGGCTGATCATGGGAAAATATCGTTTAGTTACGAATGATATTTCGGCATGAAAAATACTTGTTCGCAAAATTCATAAACAACGAAAGAACGCATAAAAATTTGATTTTGGGTGTTGACAAAGTATTGGTGCCGTGATATCATTAGCAAGCTCGCTCAAGCGGGCCTTGAACCTTGAAAACGATACAGAGTCGGAAGACTCAAGGAAGAAGCGAAAAACGACAGTTGATTCTAGGAATGAGTTTTCACTTTGTCGAGGGAAACCGAGATAAGGAGAGAAGATAGGATTGAACTCAAGAGTTTGATCCTGGCTCAGGACGAACGCTGGCGGCGTGCCTAACACATGCAAGTCGAGCGGGGAGAGCCTTCGGGTTCTTCCAGCGGCGGACGGGTGAGTAACGCGTGAGCAACCTTTCCTTCACAGGGGGATAACGCAGCGAAAGCTGTGCTAATACCGCATGAGACCACGGGACTACATGGTTCTGAGGTCAAAGGAGCAATCCGGTGAGGGGTGGGCTCGCGTCTGATTAGCTAGTTGGCGGGGTAACAGCCCACCAAGGCGACGATCAGTAGCCGACCTGAGAGGGTGATCGGCCACACTGGGACTGAG
>JAFADG010000013.1 GCA_023425025.1 Bacillota bacterium | reverse complement strand
AACGCATGCAGCTTGATGATACTAATCGGTCGAGGGTTTGATTTCATGTCGTAAAGACATAATGTCGCTAAAGACCTGAAGATCAATTGAAGAACAACAAAACAACACGGTCTCCTTTCTTTCTCCTGTGTGTGCAGTTGTCAGGGTACATAAACCCTGAAACTGAATACGTTACAATTTCCGGTGGCAATGGCGAAGGGGTCCCACCTGTTCCCATTCCGAACACAGAAGTTAAGCCCTTCAGCGCCGATGGTACTTGGCTGGACACGGCCCGGGAGAGTAGGTCGCCGCCGGATTCCATTTGAAGAGCATCTCAAATCGAGGTGCTCTTTTTTGCATATGCCCCCCAACTAGGCTGGGGGGGTCGGTTTGTCTCTTTGCGGTTATAGAGGGCTGTCTTCATGCATGAAATCTTCCCCTGTGGAGATACTGATGCCGCGAGATAAAGGAGAGATGAATGCAATGAATGGCAAGAATACGCCGGGGACCGGAAGCGTTCCATACGGCACGGAGCCGGGCTTTCATGCAGGAGGCCCAGGCCCGGAATTTGGCCTCAATAACATGGGCCCGGGCAGTGATTTGCCCATAGGGCTTAGCATGCTGTTGATGGAAGACCCTGTTGCCATGCAGCATTTTGCAGCAATGGCCAAAGAGGAAAAAATGCAGGTTTTAAAGTATGTGGAAAGCGGCGTCGACGGAGACGATGCGCAGCGGAGGATTGAGCATACCGTTACAAGCCTGCATAAGGGAGTGCCCGGTTTTTACCGGTGAGAAGCGCTGTTTGAGATGATTCTCATGAATTGAAGGGGCACCAGATAAGGCAGGTGTCCTTTTTTTATAAGGTCATGTACTTTCGGCCGGCTTCCATTGTGCTTACATCGTGAAATTTCGGCACAGATCCATAAATGCTTTTGCCAGGCCGGTCAGAAATTTATTCTTGTGGTAAATGATATGAAAACCGCGCTCAAAATGAAGATTGCTTACATTCAGTTCCGCCACTGCTCCCCGGTCCAGATGAGGCCGTGCTATCATATAAGACATAACGGCAACACCAAGCCCGGCGGTGGCGGCATGAATCAGCGCTTCGTTGCTTGTGCTTTCCCAGGAAGGGGTATAGGTACGCTCAAAGGAAGCCAAGGTATTGTCGAACAGTTCTCTGGTGCCACTCCCAGTTTCCCTTAACAATAAAGGCTGGTCCAAAAATTCATTCATCGAAATGCTGTCTTTTTGACAAAGCGGGTTAAGGGGAGAGCATATCACAGCCAGCCGGTCCTTTCTATATGTTTCAGACATAATGTTCTGCGAATGCACCACACCTTCAATCAATGCAAGGTCCAAGCCATTTTCAAGTATCTTTTTTTCTATTAGTGCAGAATTTCCAATGGTAACCTCTATATGGGCTTGGGGATGCTCATTGCGGAAGGTACTGATGTAGCGGGGCATCAAATCCGTACCAATGGTGATGGAAGCGCCGATTCGTAGTCTGGAGGTTCCCTCCCACAGGTGTAAATCCTTTTCCATATCGTCAAAGAGGGAAATGATATGGATCGCACGCTCCAGAAAAAGCCGGCCCATGTCGGTAAGATACAAACGCCTGGATAGCCGGTCAAAAAGCTTTACGCTGTAGTAATCCTCCAGCTCTTTCACGGCAACACTAACGGCTGGCTGCGCAATATGCAGCGCTTCCGCCGCTTTTGTGATGCCATTTTCCTTGCATACCGCGATAAATATCCGCATATGCCGCAAGGTCAAACATATCGCCTCCCCTTATATTAGAAATCCATTATAACATACATCTTATTATAGTATTTTAAATATATTCTCTCAAGTGGTATACTCTTTATGCTGTCAAAGCAATTGATATTTCACAAAACGATTTTAGAAAGGTAAATGTGGGGAATTCAGTGAACAGTAAAAAGATCAATCCGTATTTGGCGTTGTTTCTTACATTCTTTAAAGCCAGTACCTTTACATTTTCCGGCGGCCTTGCGATTATTACGGCCATCGAGCGGGACCTGGTGGAAAAGCACCACCTTTTGAGCAAGGATGAATTTATGGAGTACGCAACGCTATCTCAAACCCTGCCGGGCGTAATCGCCTTGAACTGCGCAACGCTGGTAGGCCGCCGCGCAGCCGGCGCATGGGGGATGCTGGCGGCGGGCATTGGCGCCATACTGCCGGCGTTTGCGTTGATGGTACTGGCGGTGGTCCTGATGGCGCTTATTCCCCAGTCACCGCGCTTTGTGAGCGCGATGCGGGGCGTCCGGGCCGCATCCGCAGCGCTGGTGCTTTCCGCCGCGTTTTCGCTGGGCAGGCACAACATCAAGACGACGTTTTCCGTTATCGTCATGATCGCCGCGTTTATGCTGGTCATATGGGGCAATGTCGGCGCGCCGGTAGTGATCGTGCTGGCAGGGCTTGCGGGCCTTCTCTATCAGCGCATCCTGCGCCGCGGTGTGGGGAGGGACAAGCATGCTTCTTGAATGCTGGAAGCTTTTTTTCACATTTTTAAAGCTGGGGTTTGTCAGCTTTGGCGGCGGCTACGCCATGCTTTCCATGATCATGACCGAATCAGTGAAATTTTCGATTACGCCGGCCCAGTTTGCCGACTTGAACGCGCTGGACATGGTGGTGCCGGGGGCGATTGCCATCAATGCGGCGACGTACGTAGGCTACCTGCATATGGGACTGCCCGGCGCGCTGGCCGCTACCATTGGCGTATCGCTGCCGTCCTTTGTGCTGACCGTGGTCGTCATGCGCTTTTTTACGCATTTTCAAGACAGCGCCTGGCTGAAGGATATCCTGTCGGGCATTAAGCCGGCGGCAGTGGGGTTGATTGCGGCCGCTGCGGTCTCCATTGCTTCCGGCGTGCTGACGGTAGAGGGAAAGGCGGCGGCCGATCTTTTGGCGAACCCCATCGGCTCGGTGTCGCTTATTTGCGTGGTTCTGTTTCTTGCAACCGCAGTGCTGAATATACGGTTCAAGGTGAATCCAATCCTGCTTACCATTCTGGCGGGAGTTGCAGGCGCGCTGCTCATGGCATAAGCGATGATTTTGTTTCGTTGCAGAACAGGCGGTTCTATGCGATAATAGCAGAAAAGCAATGAGCGGCGGCGAAACAAAGGAGTGGCAGGGATGTTTCTATTCGGAAGGGAATGGACCAAAAAGGAGTTTTTCGAGCGGTTCGCGGATGTGTCCCAGGTGGGCGGCATCCGCAGCTTTACGTTAAGTGATGGCAGGGCAAAGGGCATCGATGCGTTGGAGGTGAACACCGGCGCGGGGCTTCGCTTTACAGTGCTGAAGGACAGGGGCTTGGACATTGGCTGGGCCGATTACAAGTCCGTGCCCATCGGCTTTATTTCGAAAGCCGGCATCTCCAGTTCCCTGCACTTTGAGCATAAAATGGCGGAGCTGCACCGCGTTTTCGGGCCAGGGCTCTTGACCACCTGGGGCCTTCGCAATGTGGGCAACCCGTGCACGGTAGAAGGGGAGGAGTTTGCCCAGCATGGCAGGATCCACAACGCTCCCGCGGAAAACGTAAGCGTCGAGGGGTATTGGGACGGCGACGAGTACAAGATGGTGATCAAGGGGGAAATGCGGGAGTCCAACCTGTTCAGGGAAAACCTGCGGCTCGTTCGGAAAATTGAAACAACCCTTGGCTTAAGCGCTTTCAAGCTGACGGATACCGTTGTGAACCTGGCGCTGCAGGACGAGGATATCTGCATCCTCTACCATATCAACTTTGGCTATCCGCTGGTGGATGAGGGGGCGAGCATCGTGCTGCCTTCCGCCCAGATTCTCCGCGATACCGCCAAGGAGCATACCGGTTCATGGACCCGGGAAATCGCCAGGCTGGATGCGCCCAGGGCGAATGCCGGCCGGGCATACTTCATGGGGGTGGATGGCGAGGATATCAAGGCAGGCATCCATAACGAAAAACTGGAAAGCATGAAGGGCATTTATTTGAAATACAAAAAGAGCCAGCTGCCCTGCTTTACCATCTGGCGGAACCTGACGCCGGGGGATTATGTGGTGGGGCTGGAACCGGGCACGGCAAACCCGGAAGGCCGGGACCGGCTTTTGGAGAAAGGGCAGATGGTCCGGCTCGCGCCGATGGAAGAAAAAAGATTCGAGATTGAGTTTGGGATTGAAGTATAACGGTTTCAATTACGGACTGAGAGCAGCAGAAATAAGGACAGGGGTACAAACATGGATGTTGTGATCAAACAGGCAGAAATATCGGACATATCGATTCTCGAATCTATCTTTGCCGATGTCGTTCATTGGATGGATGATAACGGACTGCATCAGTGGGAGCATGAGCATGTCAAGTGGCATGAGCTTTCCCAATATTTTGCCCCTTCCGATTTTTTCATTGCGTACGCAGACAATGCTCCGTCTGCGTGCATGGCACTGATAGATCACGATCCGTATTTCTGGCCGGATATACCCCAAGGGGAATCTTTATTTCTTCACAAGGTTGCGGTAAAGCGCGCATTTTCTGGCATGGGTATCTCCAAAGCGATGATCGACTTTGCAAAGCAAAAGGCGCAAACCCTTGGCATTAAAACACTCCGGCTCGATTGTCATCAGCATAGGCATAAAGTGCGGGCAGTCTATGAAAAGCAAGGCTTTGTCTGCGTGGAGGAAAAGACACTGTTTGGGAAATATGACGCCGCTTTTTATGTTTGCAATCTATGATTTCTTTCAAATAGAATGTGAATAGCCCAGGCAAAAGCATCTGAGCGATCGGGTGCTTTTTTGCTATTCGAAAATTGTATATAGGTGCCGGATATCCTGGCAGGCAATCCAGGCCGCTCAACCAAGCTGTACAGAAGCAACCGTGCCATTCACACATCCCTCCCTTTTGGCATACGTTGCATGCAGAAGGAGGGATAGCCATGAAAAAAGGAATGGTTCTTATGCTGGTTGTACTTTTGATGCTGGCCCCGGTAGGCTTGGCGCAGGAGAAGCCCCAAAAGGTCACTCTCAACGAGGTGACGCACTCGGTATTCTACGCGCCGCAATACGTGGCCATGGAGCTGGGATTCTTCGCCGAGGAGGGTATCGAGATCGACCTTGTGAACGGCGGCGGATCGGACAGAAGCATGACAGCCGTACTGGCTGGGGAAGCGGACATAGGGCTTATGGGCCCCGAAACAGCGGTCTACGTATATAACCAGGGCAAAAGCGACCATGCCGTAATCATCGGCCAATTGACCAACACGGACGGTTCCTTCCTGGTGGGCCGGGAGGATGACGATCAGTTTGACTGGCAGAAGGTGAAGGGCAAGACCATCATCGGCGGGCGGCCCGGCGGCATGCCGCTGATGACGCTTTTGTATGTGCTCAAGAATAAGGGCATCATGCCCGGAACCGATGTGAACGTGCGCACCGACATCCAGTTCAACCTCATGGCCGGCGCCTTTGAAGGCAGCGACGCGGAGTTTGTGACGCTGTTTGAGCCGACAGCCAGTCTGTGCGAGCAGGCGGGAAAAGGCTTTATCGTCGCTTCCGTCGGCGCGGCGGGCGGCGAGATCCCCTTTACGGGATACATGGTGAAAAAGAGCCTGCTCACTGAAAAGACGGACCTGTACCACCGCTTTATCAGGGCGGTCATCAAGGGTCAAACGTGGGTAAAAACCCATACCCCCGAGGAGATCGCCAAGGCCCTGGCGCCCCAGTTCCCCGATGCGGATGTGGAAACGCTCACCTCCGTGGCGAAAAACTATCAGGCCATCAACGCCTGGTGCGAAACGCCTGTGATGAAGGAGGAGGCCTTTACACGGATGCAGGACATCATCGAAGGGGCCGGGGAGCTTTCCGCACGGGTGCCCTTTGAGGCCATTGTGGACAACAGCATTGCACAGGCCGCCGTAGCGGGAGAATAAGCGCGGCACGGCGGGCAGGCATTTGGCGCCTGTCCCGCCGCATCCATTGCCCGATTGCATTCGAAAGCGGCCGCAAGGGAGAGAATGACATGGAACCATTATTAAAAATGGAAAACGTTTCCTTGGCGTATAACGGCGAGACCGCGGAGACGCTGGCCATATCGGGCCTGAACCTGACGGTCAGCGAGGGCGAGTTTCTGGCCATTGTCGGTCCCTCCGGCTGCGGAAAATCCTCTATCCTGTCGCTGATAGCGGGGCTTTTAAAGCCCAGCGCAGGATCGGTTTCGCTGATGGGCAAGGCCGTCACCGGCCCCAGCGGGAGCATTGGCTACATGTTCCAGCGGGATCATTTGTTTGAGTGGCTGACGGTATGGCAAAACGTGCTGCTGGGGCTGAAGGTGCGGGGCGAAGAAAAGCAGGGAGCCGGCCGGGCGATGGAGCTGATCAAGCGATACGGGCTGCATACCTTCCTGGACCAGCTGCCCAAGGAGCTTTCCGGCGGCATGCGCCAGCGGGTGGCCCTGATCCGGACGCTGGCGGTGAACCCGCAGCTGTTGCTGCTGGATGAGCCTTTCTCCGCCCTGGATTACCAAACGCGGCTGAAGCTGGGGGATGAGATCAGCGACATCATCCGCAAGGAAAAAAAGACGGCTTTGTTTGTGACCCACGACATTGCCGAGGCCATCAGCATCGCGGACAGGGTGGTGCTGCTGACGGACCGCCCGGCCCGGGTAAAACGGGATATCGTTATCGACATGCCCGGCATACAGCCCTTAAAGCGCCGCAGCCAGGCCTCCTTCCAGGGATATTTTGATTCGATATGGAAGGAGATGGACGCGCATGTCAAATGACCAGCCGGTTTCCAAAGCACGCCAGAAATACCTGAAAGCCCGAAAGCGGGATAAATGGATTGTTCAGCTGTCCCGGGTGCTGATCTTTGTCCTTGTTGTGGCGCTGTGGGAAATATGCACCCGCAACGGCGTGCTGGACCCGTTTATTTTCAGCTCGCCCACAAGAATCGTAAAAACCATCGGCTCCCTGTTTGCGACGGGGAACCTGCTCAAGCATATTCTGTACACCCTTTATGAAACCGTACTGGGGTTTGTGATCGGCACGGGGCTTGGCGTGCTGATCGCCATGATCCTTTGGTGGTGCCCCAGGGCCGCAAAAGTGCTGGACCCTTATCTTGTGATTTTGAATTCCCTGCCCAAAATCGCCCTGGGCCCGGTGCTGATCGTGTGGATCGGCACGGGGATATCGGCCATCGTGACCATCGCTGTTCTGGTCAGCGTCATCGTTTCCATCACCAGCGTATCCACGGGGTTTGCCACGGTGCCGGAGGAAAAGCTTACGCTGATGCGGGCGTTCGGGGCCACCAAGCTTCAAATGCTTCACATGGTGGTGCTGCCGGCCAATGTGCCGACCATTGTATCGGCCTTGAAGCTGTCGGTGGGCTTAAGCTGGGTCGGCGTCATCGTCGGGGAGTTTTTGATTTCCCGCGCAGGGCTGGGCTACCTGATCGTCTACGGCGGGCAGGTGTTCAAGCTGGATATTGTCATGAGCAGCGTTGTGATCCTCTGCACGCTGGCCGGGGTGATGTACTACTTCGTAGCTTTGATGGAAAGGCGGGTGACAAGGCGCAGGGTGCAAAACGGTTAAGGCTTTGCAGAATAGAAAAAATTCAGGCCCGCCGGGAGCACGGCGGGCCTGTTGCTGGTTGAAGAGAAGGCGCTTTACTGGTTCAGCAAGCCTTTTTCGGTCAGGAATTCCTTTGCCACGGCTTCCACATCCTGGCCTTCCACGTCGATCTTGTAGTTGAGCTCCGTCATTGCGGCGTCGTCGATCAGGCCGGCCAGGGCGTTCAAAACATCCTCCAGCTCGGGATATTTCTCAAGCGTTTGGGTGCGGATGATGGGGGCGGCATAATAGGGCGGGAAGAAGCCCTTGTCGTCCCTCAGCACCTTCAAATTGTATTGGCGGATGGGGCCGTCGGTGGCGAAGGCATCGGTGACATCCATATCGCCGTTGCCGATGGCCTGGTATTTCAGCGATACGTTCATTTTCAGGGGCTCCCCCTTGAAGGTCATGCCGTACAGCGCCACCAGGCCGTCGAAGCCATCCTGGCGGTTGAAGAACTCGTGTTCCGCGCCGAATACCAGGTTTCCGGCAATAGCCGCCAGGTCGCTGTAGGTTTCCACACCGTACTGCTGGTACACCGCGTCGGTGACGGCCAGCGTATACGTGTTGTTAAAGCCGAAGGGCTTAAGCCAGGTGATGTCAAATTGCTTCTGGAATTCATCCGCCACCGCCGCGTAGGCTTCATCCGGATCTGAGATGACATCCATCTTCAATTGGGCGGTCAGGCCTGTGCCCGTGTATTCGGGGTAGATGTCGATGTCGCCCCTTTTGAGGGCTTCAAAATTGACGAAGGTGCCGCCCATATTCAGCTTCCGGTCGACTTTGAGGCTGGTTTTTGCCTCCACCAGCTGTGCCAGCATTTCACCCAGCACAATGTTCTCGCCAAAATCCTTGGAACCGATGGTTATGGTTCCCTGGGGCGCGAACCCTGAGAAGACTGCCAGCAGGGACACCGCCAGCAGTACAAGTACGACTTTTTTTCCGTGTTTCATGTTTCATCCTCCTTTGATATATTTAACCCTGCTTTGACAGGCGCTTTTCCACCCTTGACATCAAAGCGTCAAAGAGCAGCGCCATCAAAACCACGGGCAGGGCTCCTGTTAAAATGCGGCTGACATTCCGCGTTTGTATGCCCCGGTAGATGGGGTATCCCAATCCGCCGGCGCCGATCAATACCCCCATGACCGCGATGGAAAGGGAGTTGACCAGCGCGATTTTCAGCCCCGAGAAGATCAGGGGGAAGGAGAGGGGCAGTTCTACCAGGAAAAGACGCTGCAACTTGGACATGCCCATGCCCCTGGCGGCATCCTTCACCGCGTCGGATACGCCGGTCAGCCCCGTATGGGTATTGCGCATAATGGGCAGCAGCGCGTAGAGCACCAGGCCGGCGATCATGGTGGTATTGCCAAGGCCGAACAATATCATCAGCATGGCCAACAGCGCCAGGGAGGGAATGGTTTGAATCATTTCCGCAATCCCCATCAACAGGGCGGCGGTCCACTTCACCCAGTAGGCGGTAATGCCCAGCAGCACCCCCAGGAAGGCGGCGATGACCATGGCGAGCAGGACGATGTACATATGCTCCAGTATCAGCGGGAATAGATTCATGCCTGCCACCCCCCGAGTCCCCTGGGGGTCATGGCCTTTTGCAAAAGGCCGATGAGCCCGCTGGCCGCCAACGCCAATATGGCGGAGGGTATGGCGCCGGCCAGAATGTATTGTGTATTGTAGGTGGAAAGCCCGGTCCAGATGAGATCGCCCAGGCCGCCCGCACCGATCAGGCCGGCCAGGGTCGTCCAGCTTAAAATGTATACGGTGGAAATGCGGATGCCACTGATGATCGCGGGCAGGGACAGGGGCAGTTCCACCTTGAAAAGTACTTGGAAGCGCCGCATGCCGATGCCTGTGGCGGCTTCCACGTACCCCGTATCCACCTGGGTGATGCCGGTGTAGGTGTTGCGCAGGATCGGCAAAATGGCGTACAGCGACAGGACGACCAGCGCCGGCAGCTTTCCGATACCAAAGAGCAGCAGAGCGAATCCGAGCATAACAAGCCCCGGAATCGTTTGAATCATGCCGGCCAATGCCAGCACAGGCCCGGCGAGCTTTTTGTGGCGTGTCAGAAATATGCCCAGGGGAATGGAAATCACGATTCCCGCCAGCACCGAAAGACCCGTAAGCTCCAGATGCCTTGTGATGCTGCGCAGTATCTCGCCCTGGTTTTTTATGGCGAAGGCGATCAAATTCATGAAGGCATCTCCCCCCATAACGCCTCTCCCAGTGCCTTGGCGGTGCTGGTGCGGGTAATGATTCCGGCCACCGTTTGGTTATCATTGAGGACAACGACATAGTTGGCGGCGGAGGACAGCAGCTTGTCGAAGGCGTCCTTCGCATCATCCTGCCGTCCCACGGCAGGCACGTCTGTCGTTACCAGTTCGCCGATTGCCCTGCCGGCCTTGCCCTGGGCGCGGATGGTTTCAATCCAGACGGTGCCGGCATAGGTGTCATCCTCATTGAGCACGATCAGGGAGTTTACATCCCGCCGCCGCATGATATCGATGCATTCCAGGGTATGGGCGGTTTTTTGAACCTTGTATACCCTCTCCCGCATGAAGTTTTCGGCAGAAAGCTTCGCCGCGGGGCCGCCGTTTTCCATATGGCGGCCAAGGAAGCTGCGCACAATGGGTGCGGCCGGGCTTTTGAGCATCTCCTCCGGAGAAGCCATTTGCACGATCTGGCCGCCGTCCATGAACACAATGGTATCCGCCAGGCGCAGCGCTTCTTCCATGTCATGGGTGACAAAAACGATGGTTTTCTTCAGCTTTTTTTGAATGCGCTTGATCTCTTCCTGCAGGGAGTCCCGCGTGATGGGGTCCAGCGCGCCGAAGGGCTCATCCATCAAGACAATGGGCGGTGAGGCTGCCAGCGCCCGGAGCACACCGATGCGCTGCTGCTGCCCGCCGGACAGCTGCGACGGATACTTTTTGGCATACTGTTCATAGGGCATACCGACAAGGTCCAAAAGGGAATGCACCGCTTCCTGCCATTTTTCTTTGGGATGTTTCAAAAGCTTTGGCACAACGGCGATGTTTTGTTCGACTGTCATGTTGGGGAACAGGCCGATCTGCTGGATCACATAGCCTATGGTGCGGCGCAGGGCCACCGGGTCCTGGTCCTTGATATCCTTGCCGCCGATGCGTATGGCGCCGCGGTCCGCATCGATCAGGCGGTTGATCGCCTTTAGCGTGGTGGTTTTCCCGCAGCCGCTGGGGCCGATCAGCACCACGAACTCCCCGGCCTTTACGTGCAGGCTCAGATCGTTCAGGATCAGGTTTTTGCCATAGCTTTTATAGACGTGCTCAAATTCAATCATCTCATCATCCTTCCTAAAAAAGCCAATCCTCTTAAAAGTAACAACCCAATTATAGTATACAAGTTGTCAGTTGTCAAACAACGAAAACCAAGCTATGCTTACCGCACAAAAAAAGCGTATGCACATCCCCTGGGCAATATGACAAAGCGCCGGCGGAATGCCGGCGCAATACAGAAGGATATATTTTCTTATTTATATTCAGTAACCCTGGCGCAAAAAGGACTCAACCGCGCCGGGGCAGGATACATCGCCCACAAACAGCAGAACGTCCTTTTCCTCCAGCGCGGCGTAGGGGCCCGGGGATAGGATGATGCGGCCATCCCGTTTGATGGCAATGACCGTGGCGCCAGTCTGCTGCCAGAATTTCAGCTCGCCAAGGCTTTTGCCAATCAGCGGGCAGCCTTCCGGCAGAACGGCCTCGTAATTGGGAAAAGGAGTGGTCTTGGAAAAGCGCTCGTTGATGCGTACAATGGAGCCGGCGACATCCGCAATGCGGCGGCCTAACTCGACCTGCTGCAAAAGCAGGCCGTTCAATTCTTTTTGCTGCACGCGGATATTGTTTTGCTCCCCATGCTTGCTTACGTACAACCGTGCTTTTTCGGCGGAAAGGATCACCGCGCCGCTGTTTTGGCGGATTTCAATGATCGCCATATCCTCCAGCAGCTTCATCGCCCGCCGGATCGTCTCCGGGGAAACGCCGTATTCCGAGGCCATCACGGAACGGCCGTATACCTTGGTATTCTCCTTCAGCTCCCCTTTGGAAATGCGCAGCGCAATATCCAGGGCAATCTGGGAATACACCGGTGAGGCAACAGAATCGGTCATAATCAAGCGTCCTTTTTGCTGGCGGTCGGCGAGCGCAGTGCACAAACAATTATAGCAACGAAAAGGCAAATGGGCAAGATGCAGAAAATGTTTGCCAGGGCGGCGGTTTTGCACTAAGTGTGATGGCATTCTTGCAAATACGGTATACAGAATACCGTACACCCATGATTTTTCGGGATATTTGAGATGCCAAGCCTTGCGATAATGTATTTAATAAATAAAAAAGCGTCACTTTGCTTGACAGAAGTTTCATATATATTTATAATGTGAAGCAACAGCTTGGATGCAATGAGGCGTCTGGCCTATTCTATTGAATATGCCAACGTCTTTTTTTCCAAGCACAAAAAGGAGGTATACCCATGAGGTTTGTGACCAAGGTGGTCGGTCTGATACTGGCGTTGGCGCTGCTTGCTCCCGGAGCGGCTTTGGCCGGCGGTACGCTGAATATCCACTCGGATGTTGAGGTGGTGTCCCTCGACTCCACCATCGCGACGGACGGCTTTTCCTTTGATGTAATGACCCAGATCATTGAGCCCCTGTACAGGCTTGATGCGGCCGGCGTGCCTGTGCTGGCGGCAGCCGAGTCTGTCGAAAAGAGCGCGGACGGCCTCACGTACACCTTCAAAATCCGCGACGCACAGTGGTCCAATGGCACGCCTGTCACCGCCAATGACTTTGTGTTCGCCTGGCGCAAGCTGGTCAATCCCGCTACCGCCAGTGAGTACAACTTCATTATGGGGATTGCCGGCGTGAAAAATGCGCAGGCGATTATCGACGGAACAGTGCCGCCGGAGGAGCTGGGCGTAACGGCCGCGGATGACAAGACCCTTGTCGTTTCGCTGGACCGGCCCATTCCCTTCTTCGAGTCGCTGATGTCGTTTGCTTCCTTCTACCCCATCAACGAGGAATTCTTTACCGCCGCGGGCGACAAGTACGGCACCTCTCCCGACACGGTCATCGCCAACGGCCCCTTCAAGATCACTTCCTATGAACCGGCCGCTTTGACCATTGCGCTGGTCAAGAACGAGACCTATTGGGATGCCGCCAACGTCAGCCTGGACGGCCTTACCTACAAGGTCATCAAGGATATGCAGCAAGCCATGCTGGTGTATGAATCCGGCGACCTGGATGTGGCCATCCTCTCCGGCGACCAGGTGGAACTGTATCAGGATGAGCCCGAATTCACGCAGATTGCGGAAGGCTATCTGTGGTACATTACGGACCTGCACACCGTGCCCGGCCTGGACAATTTGAACATCCGCAAGGCGCTGGCCCTTTCCTATGACAAGGAGGCGATCGTCAGCTCCATTTTGAAGGATGGCTCCATTGCCGCCGACTTCGCCGTTCCCACCGGCTTTGCCACCGGCCCGGACGGCAAGGACTACCGCGACGGTACGCCCGTCTACCTGGAAACGGATAAGGAAAAGGCCCTGGAATACTGGACGGCCGGCCTTGCCGAACTGGGCGTGGACAGCCTGACCTTCTCCCTGATCGTGGAAGACGCCGAGCCCAGCCCCAGGGTTGGCGAGTTCCTGCAGGCCGAGTGGCAGACCGCTTTGCCCGGCTTGACCATTGAGTTGCAGGTCATGCCCAAAAAGAGCCGCCTGCAGTACATCCGCGAATTCGACTATCAGCTGTCCCTCACCCGCTGGGGCCCCGACTACGCCGATCCCATGACCTATCTGGATCTGTGGACCACGGTTGAGTCCACCCAGAAATGGTCCAACGCCGAATACGACGCCATTATCGAATCGGCCAAGACGGGTGAATTGTCCCTGGATCCTGCTGCCCGTTGGGAAGCCCTCAAGAAGGCCGAAGGCCTCCTGCTGGATGACGCCGCGATCTTCCCTGTATATCAAAAGGGCGCCGCCCGCATGATCAATGCCAATGTGTCCGGCGTTGAATACCATGCCGTGGGGCATCCCGGCTACAAGAACGCTGAAAAGAAATAAGGCGATCCATTTCTTCCCTTGCCGCGGCTTGACATGCCGCGGCAAGGGAGGACCATGTAAACTCGGCGAAAGCATCCTTGCGGCAGGAGACAGGAAACACAAAGCGGATGTTTCCCTGTACCCTGCCGCAAGGATGCATTGTCAGGAAAGTCGGTGATCGTCATGCGCAAATACATCTTAAAGCGGTTGGGAATCGCGGTTGTCGTTCTTACGCTGATTGTTTTGATCTTGTTTACCCTGCTGGAATTTATGCCGGGTTCCCCTTTCAACGATGAACGGCTGTCAGATGAGCAGATTGCTTCCCTGAAGCAAAAATACGGGCTGGATCAGCCAATCCCCATTCGTTTTGGAAAGTATCTGCTCGCCATCCTTCAAGGGGATTTTGGCATCAGCTATACGATATCGAAAAATACGCCCGTATCCATGCTGCTGGCCACGCGCCTTCCGGTATCCCTGCGCATCGGCGGGCAGGCGGTATTGCTGGGGGCGGTTCTGGGCCTGCTGCTGGGCATCGTTGCCGCGCTCAAGCACAACACAATATTCGATACAGTCACGACGGTTATCTCTGTGCTGGGCGTAAGCCTGCCTTCCTACGTATTCGCGCTGGCGCTGTCTTACCAGTTTGGGTTCAGGCTGAAATGGTTTCCGCTGATCTATGACAACAACGCGGCGCTGTTTTCATCCATCATGCCCACGATTTCCTTGTCGATGTTCACCATTGCGACGGTGGCGCGGTTTACGCGCACCGAGATGCTGGAAGTAATGAATTCCGATTATATTCTGCTGGCACAGTCAAAGGGCATTACGGGGCCAAGGCTGATTATAAGGCATGCGTTGCGTAACGCGATGATTCCCATTATTACCGTTTTGGCGCCGCTGGTGGTCGGCCTGATGACCGGTTCGCTGGTGGTGGAGAAGATTTTCGCTATTCCCGGCATCGGCAGCCTGATGGTGCAGGCCATACAGGCCAATGACTTCAATGTGACCATTACGCTGGCGTTTGTGTACAGCCTGATGTTTGTGGTCATGATGCTGATCATTGATATATTATATGGAATCATCGATCCGCGCATCAGGCTGGCAAAGGAGGATCGGTCATGACGGAGGATCGTTTGGCGTTTGAGGAACGGGATTTTGAACTCGTTGGAATTGATGAAAAGAACTTTGTGGATGAAACTTTCGCCAGCCAGCCCTATTGGCAGGACATTTGGACCCGCTTTAAAAGGAACAGGGGCGCGATCATCTGCCTGGCGGTCATTTTGCTGGTCATACTGATGGCGGTTATCGGCCCCGGTATGAGCGGGCGCACCTATGACCAGCAGAATATCAAGCATCAAAATCTGGCTCCCCGGGTGCCGGGGCTGGAGGATTGGGGCATCCTGGACGGCTCCGAGGTGATGCGGACCTCCAGCAGGACAAAGGTCGTCAACAAGTATGTCGATCCCGAAAAGGAAACGGGACTGGAAAAAACCTATTACTGGTTCGGCACGGATACGCTGGGGCGCGACCTTTACACCCGGGTATGGGAAGGCACGCGCATATCGCTCTATATTTCCCTGATTGCCGTGATCATTGACATGGTCTTTGGCCTGTCTTACGGCATGATATCCGGCTACTATGGCGGCTGGCTGGACAACGCGATGCAGCGTTTTGTGGAGGTGCTAAGCTCGATACCGACCCTGGTGGTCGTAACGCTGCTGATGCTGGTCTTAAAGCCCGGCCTGGCGACGATTACCTTCGCGCTGATGTTTACAGGCTGGATCGGCATGAGCCGCATTGCAAGGGCGCAGGTGCTCAAAATCAAGGAGCAGGAATTTGTGCTGGCCTCCAAGACCCTGGGCGCGAAGAACTTCTTTATTATTTTCCGCGAAATACTGCCCAATATCTTTGGCCAGCTGATCATCATGTCCATGTTCTCCATCCCCAACGCCATTTTCACCGAGGCGTTTCTGGCTTTCGTGGGCCTGGGCGTGCCCAAGCCCCTGGCCTCGCTGGGCTCTTTGATCAGCGATGCTTTCAATTCCTTTACAACACATCCTTACATGATCATTCCGCCGGTAATCGTGCTGGGGCTGATCATGCTTTCCTTCAACCTGCTGGCGGACGGCCTGCGGGACGCGCTGGATCCCAAAATGAAGGAAATGTGAGGAGGCGGAGCATGGAAAATGAAATCATTCTGTCCATCAGGGATTTTTCCGTGTCCTTCCTGACGGCCGCGGGTTCGGTGAACGCCATCCGGGGCGTGGACCTGGACCTTCGAAAAGGAAAGACGCTGGCCATCGTAGGCGAGTCCGGCAGCGGCAAGTCCGTGACCGTCAAGGCCATCATGGGCATACTGTCTTCCAACGGCAAGGTGAATTCGGGCAGCATTCAATTCACCTATGAAAAAGAAAAGAAGCCGGTGGCAGTGGATCTTTTGAAGATGTCTTCCAAGCAGATCCGCCGGGAGATCAACGGCACGAAAATCGCCATGGTGTTCCAGGACCCCATGACCTCCCTAAACCCCACCATGACGGTGGGCGCCCAGATCATGGAGGGTATGCGCTATCACTATAAGGTTCCCAAGGCCGAGGCTTACAAAAAGGCCGTGGAGCTTTTGAAGCTGGTGAACATTCCCGACCCCGAGAAGCGGATGAAGAATTATCCCCATCAACTGTCCGGCGGCATGCGCCAGCGGGTGGTGATCGCCATCGCCCTTGCCTGCGAGCCGGATATATTGATTTGCGACGAGCCTACCACAGCGCTGGATGTGACCATTCAGGCCAAGATATTGGAGCTGATCGCCAGCTTGCAAAAGCGCCTGGGTATCTCCGTGATCTATATCACCCACGACCTGGGCGTGGTGGCCAAGGTGGCGGACGATGTGGCGGTGATGTACGCGGGCAAGATTGTGGAAAAGGGTACGGTGGAGGAAATTTTCTACGATCCAAGACACCCATACACATGGGGCCTTTTGTCGGCCATGCCGGACCTGGATACCAAGGATGACAGGCTGTACACCATACCGGGAAACCCGCCGAACCTTTTGCACAAGGTGGCCGGCGACGCCTACGCGCCAAGAAATGTGTATGCCCTGGGCATAGATTTCCGGCTGGAGCCGCCCATGTTTCAGATTACGGATACCCATTTTGCCGCCACCTGGCTGCTGCACGGGAATGCGCCAAAGGTGGAAATGCCTGCCGAGCTTCGGGAAAGAATGCGCCGGCTGCTGAAGGAGGCAAAGTGATATGGAAATGAAGAAGCCTCTGCTGTCGGTTCGAAACCTGAAACAGTATTTCCGCATCAACCGCCGGTTTACCGTCAAGGCGGTGGACGACGTATCCTTTGAAATTTACCCTGGCGAGATCTATGGGCTGGTCGGGGAATCGGGCAGCGGGAAAAGCACCATCGGCCGTGCGGTCATCCGGTTGTATGAGCCTACTGCCGGGGAAATTACTTTCGGCGGGCAGGACATCTCCTCCGGCATGCCCGCCCAGGTGGAAAAACACCTGCATACCAAGATGCAGATGATTTTTCAGGACCCCATGGCCTGCCTGAACCCCCGCAAAAAGGTACTGGACATCATTGCCCAGGGCCTGGATATTCATCACCTGTACGCAAGCCGCGGCGAACGGGAAGAAAAGGTGTACGAAATGCTGCACAAGGTGGGGCTGAGCCAGGAGCATGCCAGCCGGTACCCGCACCAGTTTTCCGGCGGCCAGCGCCAGCGCATCGGCATTGCCCGGGCCCTGATCATGAACCCGGACCTGATCATCGCGGATGAGCCCATCAGCGCGTTGGACGTATCCATACAGGCCCAGGTGGTCAACCTGATGAAGACCATCCAGCAGGAGACGGGGACGGCGTTCCTGTTTATCGCCCACGACCTGTCCATGGTCAAGTATATCTCCGACCGCATCGGGGTATTGCATTTGGGGCACCTGGTGGAAACGGGCACCACGGAGGAGATTTTTGCAAACCCCGTTCATCCTTACACCAAATCCCTCCTGTCGGCCATCCCCCATCCCAACCCCAGGGTGGAAAAGGGCCGCGCCTCCCTGCATTATGATTACGCCTCCAGCGGCATCGACTATTTGAAGGGCACGCTGCACCTGCTGGAGGGCACCCACCGGGTGCTGGCCACGGAAGAGGAACTGCGCCAGTGGAGCTGAACAAATCAATGAAAAACCGGCGCCGCAAACTTTGCCCGGCGCCGGTTTTTGCCCGGCTCATTTGTGGTAAAATACCTGTACCATGCCGCCTTCGCCACCGCGGCCGTCGGCCACCATGCGCATGATCGGCGACATGGATTCATTCCAGCGTTTTACAACAGGGCTTTCGTTCTGCACGCGGCTGGCATGGGCGGTGTTTTCGCATTCATAGTACCCGAAAAGCTCGTCGCCCACGTTCCATATGGTATAATTGTGAATGCCGGCCTCGTTTAAAAGTGCCGTCATCTCCGGCCAGATTTCGTTGTGGCGGCGTTTGTATTCCTCCAGCATGCCGGGCAGTACAATGGCTTTCCACGCAAAGCGTTCCACTTTCATTCCTCCGTATCCCATGGTTTTCCCTTTTTTCCTTCATACACTTTTTCCGCGGGAATGTCAATGCAAATTTGCTTCGCGGTCATTGACAGATGGTTTTTCTTGGCCTATGCTGAAAGGGAGGGGGACGGCGCATGCGGGTGTTTGTTGGCTTCGGGCTGGAAGCGGAGATGCGCGCGGCGCTTTCCAATGCGGCGTTGGCGGCACAAAAGCTTTTTCCCGGCCGGTATGCAATGAAGGACAACTACCACTGCACGCTCAAATTCATCGGCGAAGCGGGGGAGCGGGAGGTTTCCGCCATCCAGGGCGCGATGCGGGCGGCGGCCGGCAGCGTTACGGCTTTTTCCATGGAGCTTGCGCAGCTTTCCTATTTCCGCAGGCCCCAGGACGCTGTGCTGTTCTGCGGCCTGAAAGACTGCCCACCCCTTGATGCACTTGCCAAGGCATTGGATATTGAACTCCATCAGGCCGGGTTCCCGCAGGAAAAGGGGCTGTACCATGCCCATATCACCCTGGCCAGGCAAGCGCGGATCGAGCCGGAAAAGCTTTCTTCGATTCGTGTTTCCCCCGCGCAAAGCAGCGTTCATGAGATTACGCTGTTTGAAAGCTGCCGTATCAAGGATCAGCTGCGCTATGTGCCCCTGTGCGCGTATCCTCTTGGGAAATAGCGTGCTCAATAATGTACAGGATTTGGTTTTTCGCAATATACTATGAAAGGCGGATTTCCCTTGCACCACCATCATCATGACAAGGATTGCGGCTGCGGCCGCGACCACACCGAAAAAACGGCCTGCGGCTGCGGCCACGAACATACCCATGACGGGCATTGCGGCCACGGCCATGACCACGAACATACCCATGATGCGCATTGCGGCTGCGGATGCAGCCATGCTCCCCTTTTCACAGAAGGCAGCGAGCTCACCGACAGCCAGGCGGATGTGCTATTGGCTATCCATCAGCGGGGATACCTGCCTGTGGCACGGTTCGCCGTTGGCAGCAGCAAAAACGAAGACGCCTTTGCCGTGGCGCTTTCACCGGTATACATAAGCAACCCCAAGGAAGATATGGAAACGGTAAAGGCAACCGGCGCCGTGTTCGCGTACTTGGAGGATTCGGGGCTGATCACCCTGGATTACGACCTGCCCCTCAAAGGCTATGCCTATGAGGAATACCATACATCCGATCTGTATGCGTACTTTCTGGAAACGGTAAAAGAAGCGGCGAAAAAAGAAGGCTTCGCCATGGATACGCCCATTTTGGAACTGGGAAGCATGGCGTTGACGGAGGAAGGCCTGCAGGCATTGAAGGCCCTGATGGACAAATAGCGGATCGGGGCAAAAAAACCGCGTGCAAGCAAAAAAAGTCAATATTTTGTGATTTTGTCACTTTCGTTCCGGGTAAATACGGGTATAGTATGTCTATCAAGTTGTCCGCAAGGACAAAGGAGGAACCATACAATGGCTGCGATTAAGGTTACCAAGGAAAACTTCAACGACGTGCTGGCCTCCCAGGTGCCGGTTTTGGTAGATTTCTGGGCGCCCTGGTGCGGGCCCTGCCGGATGATCGCCCCTGTGGTGGAGGGGATTTCCGAAGAGCTGGGCGAAAAGGCCGTGATCGGCAAGATCAATGTGGATGAGCAGCCGGAACTGGCTTCCAGGTTTGGCGTCATGAGCATTCCCACCCTGGCCGTGTTCAAGGATGGGCGCCTGGCCGGTTCCCTGGTGGGCGTCCGCTCCAAGCAGGACATCCTGAAGCTGCTGGAGGCGTAAGGTGTTCAGGCTGTTTGACCGTGGCTTCAAATCCATGGCCATGGGCGAAGCCTTGCAAGAGGCGCAAAGAAACCCCGGCATCCGTTTGATCGACGTGCGCACGGTCGCGGAGTACCGCCAGGGGCATATTCCCGGCAGCCTGTCCCTGCCGCTGGACCGGTGGCAGCAGATAGAGGATGCGGTGCCCGATAAAACAACGCCCCTGTACGTCTATTGCCTGAGCGGCGCAAGAAGCCAATCGGCCTGCCAGGGGTTTGTTTCCCTTGGCTATATGAGCGTGACCAATATCGGCGGCATCGGCTCCTATGCTGGACCGGTGGAAAGATAAGGGGTGCGTGTTACATGAAGGTTGTCATTATCGGCGGCGTGGCCGGCGGGGCCAGCGCCGCCGCCCGTTTGCGCCGGCTGAATGAACAGGCGGAAATCATCATGCTGGAGCGGGGGGCGTACATTTCCTACGCCAACTGCGGTTTGCCCTATTATGTGGGCGGGGTCATCACCGATCAGGAGGATTTGACCCTTCAAACCCAGGAAAGCTTTTTCGCAAGGTTCCGGGTGGACGTGCGTGTGCTTTCCGAGGCGGTGGCCATCGACCCCGAGGTCAGGACAGTCACCGTAAAAAACCTGAAGGATGGCTCCGCCTATCAGGAAAGCTATGACGCTTTGATCCTGTCCCCCGGCGCGGAGCCGGTGGTGCCCCCGATCCCGGGAGCCAAGGACCACAGGGTATTCACGCTGCGCACCGTGCCCGATACGCTGCGCATTCGGGAATACATCGAAGAAAAGCGCCCCAAGTCCGCCGTGGTGGTGGGCGGCGGGGCCATCGGCATGGAAATGGCCGAGAACCTTTCGGAAGCCGGGCTGGATGTAACCGTGGTGGAATTGGCCGATCATGTGATCGCGCCGCTGGACTTTGACATGGCTGCCGAAGTGCACGGCTATGTCAAGAGCAAGGGCATCCGCCTGGTGCTGAGAACCGGCGTCAAAGCCATCGCGGCGGATGAAAACGGCCTCACGGTGGAGGCGGGGGAAGAAAAGATCCCCGCCGACATGGTGCTTCTTTCTGTTGGCGTCAGACCGGAAAGCTCACTGGCGAAGGCGGCCGGTTTGGAACTTAGCCCCAAGGGTGCTATTTGGGTGGATGACCATATGCGCACCTCCGATGAAAGCATTTATGCGGTAGGCGACGCGGTGCTTGTCAAGCACTTCATTACCGGCCAGCCGGCGTTTTTGCCGCTGGCGGGGCCGGCCAACAAGCAGGGGCGCATCGCGGCGGACAACATTTGCGGCATCCCTTCTGTCTATAAGGGCAGCCAGGGCGCGCTGGTATTGAAGCTGTTTGATATGACGGTGGCGGCAACGGGCCTGAATGAGGCCGCGCTGAAGGCGGCAGGCATCGCCTATGACAAGGTGTATGCCTATGGTAACTCCCACGCCTCCTATTATCCCGGGGCCACCAACCAGACCATCAAGCTTTTGTTTGCGCCGGAGGACGGCAAGGTATTGGGCGCGCAGATCATAGGCTTTAAGGGCGTTGACAAGCGCTGCGATGTGATCAATACCGCCATTCGGGCGGGCATGACCGTCTATGATCTGGCGGAGCTGGAACTCTGCTACGCGCCGCCCTACTCCTCTGCCAAGGACCCGGTGAACATGGCCGGCTTTATGGCGGAAAACCTGCTGACGAATAAGGTCAGGCAGTTCCACTGGCACGATGTGGACAGCCTGCCCGCGGATGGCAGCGTAACGCTTCTGGATGTGCGGACCGCCGGGGAAAGAAAGCGGGGAAGCATTTTGGGCACGGTACATATTCCGGTGGATGAGCTGCGGGAGCGCATCGGCGAGCTGGACGCGAAAAAGCCCGTGTACGTCCATTGCCACAGCGGCCTGCGCAGCTACATCGCCTGCCGCATTTTGACCCAGAACGGCTTTGACGCCTACAACCTGGCCGGCGGCTACCGGCTGTACGCCTCCGTACATGCGGAGCTTCCGCAACCGCAGGAAAGCACCCATCCCTGCGGGCTGCCAGTCAAGGGGTAAGGAGAAAAGCATACAGTATATTGGGAGCAGAGGAAGCTGCTCCCTTCTTTTTTATTTTGCTATCATTGTGTACCAAAAAATTCCTTTGCAAACAAAGAAAAAGACCCATACGTGTGCACTTGGGCAAATTCCCGTTGCGCACATTGCGAAAGTACGTTCGCTGTGCTACACTATGCTGGTATGAATTTTCGGGAGGAAAAGGTATGGAGCCTTCGAAAGTGTATTTCACCAATCTGCGTGTGACAGAGGGCCGGAGCCTGCTGGAAAAGCTGCGCCGGCTGGTCAAAAAAGCGGGCATAGAGGACATTGACTTCAAAAAGAAGTACGCGGCCATCAAGCTGCATTTTGGCGAGCCGGGCAACCTTTCCTTCGTGCGGCCCAACTATGCCAAGGTGCTGGTGGATGTCATCCGCAAAAACGGCGGCATGCCCTTTTTGACCGACTGCAACACGCTGTACGTGGGCAGGCGGAAGAACGCGCTGGATCATTTGGAGGCCGCCTATGAAAACGGCTTCTCCCCCTTCTCCACCGGCTGCCATGTGATTATCGGCGACGGCCTGAAGGGCACAGATGAGGCGCTGGTCAAGATTCCCGGCGAATACGTGAAGGAAGCCAAGATCGGCCGGGCGGTGATGGACGCGGATGTGTTCATCAGCCTGACCCATTTCAAGGGCCACGAGGGCACGGGGTTCGGCGGGGCCATCAAAAACATCGGCATGGGCTGCGGCTCCCGGGCCGGGAAGATGGAAATGCACGTATCCGGCAAGCCGGAGGTGGATGAGGAATTGTGCGTGGGCTGCGGCAAGTGCCGCAAGGAGTGCGCCCACGACGCCATCACCTTTAGCCACAAGAAGGCGCACATCCATTGGGACAAGTGCGTGGGCTGCGGCCGCTGCATCGGCGCCTGCCCGGAGGACGCCATTTCGCCCACCGGCGATCAGCACAACGATATCCTGAACAAGAAGATCGCCGAATACACCCTGGCAGTGCTTCATGACAGGCCCCATTTTCATGTAAGCCTGGTCATGGATATCTCCCCCGTCTGTGACTGCCACGACTATAACGACGCGCCTATCCTGCCGGATATCGGCATGTTTGCCTCCTTCGATCCGGTGGCATTGGACCAGGCCTGCGTGGATGCGTGCCTTGCGCAGCAGCCGCTGCCGGGCAGCAAGCTGTCCGAAGTGCCGCGTATCAGCGACGACCATTTTTTGAACAACCATCCGGATACGAACTGGATTACGCAGCTGACCCACAGCGAAAAGCTGGGCATCGGCACCCGGGCGTATACATTGATCGAGGTGTAAAGATTGCGCAATACGCTGTTGATAAAAGGGGCCAGGGAGCATAACCTCAAAAATATCGACCTGGAGATCCCCCGCGACAAGCTGGTGGTGTTCACGGGGCTGTCCGGGTCGGGCAAAAGCTCGCTGGCGTTTGATACGATTTATGCCGAAGGGCAAAGGCGGTATGTGGAATCCCTGTCCGCCTACGCAAGGCAGTTCCTGGGGCAGATGGAGAAGCCGGATATCGATTACATCGAGGGCCTGTCTCCCGCCATCTCCATCGACCAGAAGACCACCAGCCGCAATCCCCGCTCCACCGTGGGCACGGTGACGGAGATACACGACTACCTGCGCCTTTTGTATGCCCGCATCGGCACGCCCCACTGCCCCCAGTGCGGCAAGGAAATCAACCAGCAGACCATCGACCAGATGGTGGATCAAATTTTGTCCAATCCGGAAGGCACGCGCCTGCAGGTGCTGGCGCCGGTGGTGCGTGGCCGCAAGGGCGAGCATGCCCGCATCCTGGAGGATGCCCGCAAGGGCGGCTTTGTCCGTGTGCGCATCGACGGCACGCTGTATGAGCTGGACGATACGCCGCCGTTGGACAAGCAAAAGAAGCACTCCATCGAGATCGTCATCGACCGCTTGATCGTGCGCCCCGGCAAGGAGCTGCAAAAGCGGCTTACCGACAGCATGGAGACGGCGGCGGGCCAGTCCGGCGGGCTGATATTGATCGACCTGTTCGAGCAGGGCGAGATACTCTTTTCCCAGAACTACGCCTGCGCCGACTGCGGCATTTCCATTGAGGAGCTGGCCCCCAGGCTTTTCTCCTTCAACAGCCCCTTTGGCGCGTGTCCCACCTGCGCGGGCCTGGGCACGCTGATGAAGATCAGCCCCGATATCGTGCTGCCGGATACGAACCTTTCCTTAAATCAGGGCGCCATCAATGCCATGGGCTGGAATGTAAAGGACCCCTCCAGCATCGCCAATATGTTTTTTGCCGCCCTGGCAAAGAAATATGACTTTGATATGGACACGCCGGTGAAGGACCTGCCGGAGAAGATCCTAAACATGCTGCTGTACGGCACCGGCAAGGAAAAGATCACCGTTCACTACGCCGGCCAGAATGGCGCGGGCCATTTTGACGCGCCCTATGAGGGCATTATTCCCTCTCTGGAGCGCCGCTACCGGGAAACCGGCAGCGACGGCATGAAGGCGCTGTATGAGGAATATATGGTGGCCGACCAGTGCCCCGACTGCCACGGCAAGCGCTTAAAGCCTGAGGCCCTGGCGGTGACCGTGGGCAATGAGAACATTGCCAGGGTCAGCGACCTGAGCGTGCTGGACACCAGGAATTTCTTCAAAAGCCTGAGTCTTACCGAAAAGCAGGCCATGATCGCCGCTCAAATCCTCAAGGAGATCAACGCCCGCCTGGGCTTCCTGGTGGATGTGGGCCTGGATTACCTGACGCTGTCCCGGGCGGCGGGCAGCCTGTCCGGCGGCGAGGCCCAGCGCATCCGCCTGGCGACGCAGATCGGCTCTTCCCTGGTGGGCGTTCTGTACATACTGGACGAGCCTTCCATCGGCCTTCACCAGCGGGACAACGCCAGGCTGCTGACCACCTTAAAGCACCTGCGGGACATCGGCAATACCCTGATCGTTGTCGAGCATGACGAGGAAACCATGTATGCCGCCGACTATATTGTAGATATCGGCCCCGGTGCCGGCGCCCACGGCGGTCACATCGTGGCCCAGGGCACGGTGGAGGAGATCATCGCCAATCCCGACTCCCTGACCGGGCAGTACCTAAGCGGGCAAAAGAAGATACCCGTGCCGAACACGCGCCGGCAGCCCACCGGGCAGCTGACCATCCGCGGGGCCAGGGAGCACAACCTGAAAAACATTGACGCCGCCATCCCCCTGGGGGTTTTGACCTGCGTCACCGGTGTTTCCGGCAGCGGCAAGTCCAGCCTGGTCAATGAGATCGTGTACAAGTACCTGGCCAAGCACCTCAATCGCGCCAAGACCCGCCCCGGCGCTTTTGACAAAATGGAAGGCGTGGAGCTGCTGGACAAGATCATCGACATCGACCAGTCGCCCATCGGCCGCACGCCGCGCAGCAATCCGGCCACCTATACCGGCCTGTTCGATGTGATCCGCAAGGTGTTCGCCGCTACCCCCGACGCCAAGACCAGGGGCTACAAGGAGAACCGCTTCTCCTTCAACGTCAAGGGCGGACGCTGCGAGGCCTGCTCCGGCGACGGCCTGATCAAGATCGAAATGCACTTTTTGCCGGACATCTACGTTCCCTGCGAGGTTTGCAAGGGCAAGCGCTACAACCGGGAGACGCTGGAGGTCCAATACAAGGGCAAGTCCATTCACGACGTGCTGGAAATGACCGTGGAGGAAGGGCTGACCTACTTTGAAAACCATCCGCAGATTTTGCGCAAGCTGGAAACGCTGTACGACGTGGGCCTGGGGTACATGAAGCTGGGCCAGTCCAGCACCACCTTGTCCGGCGGCGAAGCCCAGCGGATCAAGCTGGCTACGGAGCTCAGCCGCCGGGCCACCGGCAAAACCATCTATGTGCTGGACGAACCCTCCACAGGCTTGCACATGGCCGATGTGGACCGCCTGGTGCAGGTGCTGCAGCGCCTGGTGGACGCCGGCAACAGCGTGATCGTCATCGAGCATAACCTGGACATCATCAAGACCGCCGACTACATTCTGGACCTGGGCCCGGAGGGCGGGCATCGGGGCGGGCAGATCATCGCCAAGGGTACGCCGGAGGAAATCTGCAAGGTGAAAGCAAGCTATACCGGCCAGTATTTGAAGTCGATGCTGGAAAGACGGTAACCAGGGAGGCTCCGCAGCCGAAGCGCCGCCTGTGGCGGAGGAAGCGAGGCGGAGGAGGCTGGCGAAACAAGCAGTACGAGCGGTAGCGAGTAATGCGCCGATTGAGCCAGATGGGATAATATCCCTTTGGAATCCCTATAATAGGAAAAAGTAAAGGCAGTCTGAAAAGGGTTGCCGTGCTGATGCCGCGTTTTGCTGCGGCGGGCACGGCAACCCTTTCATATTTTATGGGCGACAAATGATGATCTGATTTGATTAATCCTGGAAATGCCGATATAATGATGGAACATACCTCCGGCAGAAAACAAAGGAATGTGATCGCATGCTCCTGACCATCACCTATACGGGCAGTCCCGCGACCGATCTTGGCTATCTGCTTCATAAAAACCCGGCCCGGCCGCAAACGGTGGAATTGAGTTATGGCCTGGCCCATGTGTTTTATCCCGAATGCACATTGGAGCGCTGCACCGCGGCGCTGCTGCTGGATATGGACCCCATTGACCTGGCCCGCGGAAAGCGAGGGAGCTCCGGTGAGGGGGGCCTTTTTGATTATGTGAACGACCGGCCATACGTTGCGTCATCTTTTTTGAGCGCGGCGATTTCCCGCGTATTCGGCACGGCGCTGGGCGGCCGCTGCGCCAAAAAGCCGGAGCTTGCGCAAAAAAAGCTTGCGCTCAAGGCCTGCATCACGACCCTTCCCTGCAAAGGCGGGGAAGACGTGATACGGCGTCTGTTTGAGCCCCTGGGCTATGAGGTGTCCGTTGCCGGCAGGCCGCTGGACGGGCAGTTTCCCCAATGGGGGCAAAGCCGCTATTATCAGGTTATCCTCCAAGGTGAGGTCCGCCTAAGCGAGCTGCTGAACCACCTGTATGTGCTGATCCCTGCCATGGATGCGGAAAAGCACTATTGGGTGGGGGAAGAGGAGATTGAAAAGCTGCTGGCCCATGGCGAGGGATGGCTGGCCCAGCACCCGGAAAAGCCGCTGATCACCCGCAGGTATCTGGAGCACAGGCGGGCCCTGGTGAACGCGGCGCTTGCGCGGCTTACCGAGGATGAACCGTCGGCCGGGGATGAGCCGGAGGAGCGCCCCAAACAGGAACGGGAGCTGAACCTGAACAGCCAGCGCCTTCACACCGTACTGGCGGCGCTGAAAAACGCAAATGCCCGCAGCGTCATCGACCTGGGCTGCGGCGGCGGTAATCTGCTGGCGCTTTTGATGAAGGACCGGTTTTTTGAACGGATCGCCGGGACGGATGTCTCCTTTGCCGCGCTTTCGCGGGCCAAGGAAAAGCTGGCGCTGGACCGCCTGCCGGAGAATCAAAGAGGGCGGATCAGCCTGTTCCAGGCCTCGCTGACCTACAAGGACAAGCGCTTTTCGGGTTATGACGCAGCTGCCGTTGTGGAGGTTGTGGAGCATATGGATGCGGGACGGCTGACGGCCTTTGAACGCGTTCTCTTTGGGCACGCGCAGCCGGGTACAGTCATCCTCACGACGCCGAACCGGGAATACAACATTCTTTACGAAGGCATGAAGGAAGGGGCCCTGCGCCATCCGGATCACCGCTTTGAGTGGACGCGGGCGGAATACAAGGCCTGGGCGGAGGAGATCGCCCGGCGGTACGGCTACACGGTCCGGCTGGAGCAGATCGGCGACATCCACCCGCAATGGGGAGCGCCGACGCAGATGGGGGTGTTTACCAAATGCAAATAAAAATACCGGAGCTTTCCCTCGTCGTGTTGATAGGCGCTTCCGGAAGCGGGAAGTCCACCTTCGCCAGGCGGATGTTTTTGCCCACAGAAGTGATTTCATCGGACTTTTGCCGCGGGCTTGTGTCTGATGACGAGAACAGCCAGGCCTGCACAAGCGATGCTTTTGACGTGCTGCATTACATCGCGGCGAAACGGCTGCAGCTTGGCAAGCTTGTTGTGGTGGACGCCACCAACGTTCAGGAAGCCGCCCGCAAGCCCCTTGTGGAATTGGCCCGGCAATATCACTGCCTTCCGGTGGCCATTGTGTTCAACCTGCCGGAGAAGGTTTGCTATGAGCGCAACCGGACAAGAACGGACAGGCGCGTGCCGGACCATGCCATCCGCAACCACATGCAGCAATTGAAAAGGTCCATGCGCAGCCTCAAGCGGGAAGGGTTCCGGTACATTTACGAGATCACTTCGGAAGAAGAAGCCGGCGCGGCGGAGATCGTCCGCGAGCCGCTTTGGAACAACCGCAAGGAAGAGCACGGCCCCTTTGACATCATCGGGGATGTGCACGGCTGCATCGATGAATTGAAGGCGCTGCTTGCAAAGCTCGGCTATGCGGTGGAGAAAAAGGAAGACGGCATGTATTCCGTTGTGCCGCCCCAGGGCAGGCGTGCGGTCTTTCTGGGGGACCTGGTTGACAGGGGGCCCGGCGTTACGGAAGTACTGAAGCTGGCGATGGCCATGGTCAGGGAGGGCAGCGCCTTGTGCGTGCCCGGCAACCATGACATGAAGCTTTTGCGCAAGCTGAACGGCCAGGACGTTCAAATCACCCACGGACTGGCGGAAACCCTTGCGCAGCTGGAACAGGAGCCGCCGGAATTCAAGGCGGAGGTGCGCAGGTTCCTGGACGGGCTCGTCAGCCATTATGTGCTGGATGGCGGCAAACTCGTTGTTGCCCATGCTGGCATGAAGGAAAGCATGCAGGGGCGCGGGTCGGGCAAGGTGCGGGAGTTCGCGCTGTACGGGGAAACGACGGGGGAAACAGACGAATACGGCCTGCCTGTGCGCTATGACTGGGCAGCAGAATACCGGGGTCAGGCCACCGTGGTTTACGGCCATACGCCCCAAGCGCAGGCGCAGGTGCTGAACAAGACGATCAACATCGATACCGGCTGCGTCTTTGGCGGAAAGCTTACCGCCTACCGCTACCCGGAAGATACCTATGAAGAAGTGCCGGCGCTCAAAACCTACTACGAGCCTGCCCGGCCGTTCCTGGTCGAAGATAATCAGGCCGAAAAACAGGCGCGGGATAACGACGACATGATCGACATTGCCGATGTTTCCGGCAAGCGCATCGTTTCCACGCGGCTGTACGGCGGGGTCACGCTTCAGGAGGAGAATTCCGCCGCGGCGCTGGAAATCATGAGCCGCTTTGCCGTTGATCCCCATTGGCTTGTCTACCTGCCGCCCACCATGTCCCCTTGCGAAACAAGCAAGGAGGAAAATTACCTGGAGCATCCGGCGGAGGCGTTTGCCTATTACCGCACGCGGGGCGCGGGAACGGTGGTTTGTGAGCAGAAGCATATGGGCTCCCGGGCCATCGTGGTGGCGTGCCGCAGCGCCGACGCGGCCCGAAAGCGGTTCGGTGCTATGGATGGCAAGGCGGGCGTTTGCTATACGCGGACGGGCCGGAGCTTTTTTGAGGACAGCGCCGTGGAGGCAGAGCTGATCGCGCGCATCCGGCAGGCGGCGGATGCAAGCGGCTTCTGGGAGGATTTCAAAACAGACTGGGTGTGCCTGGATTGCGAGCTGATGCCGTGGTCCGCCAAGGCGCAGCAGCTGCTGATCGAACAGTATGCCCCCGCAGGCGCGGCAGGCGCCGCATCGCTTTACGAAACGGTGCAGGCCCTTGCCGCCGCGTCGGAAAGAGACCATATCACCTATGGGCTGAAGGAAGGCACCTCCACCCTGGACCTGGATATCTCTGCCCTGCTGAACCGGTTTAAGGACAGGCAGGAATCGGTGGGAAAATATATCGACGCCTACCGTGCCTATTGCTGGCCGGTCCATACGCTGGAGGATTACAGGCTGGCGCCGTTCCATATTCTGGCCGCGGAAGGCGGTGTATGCGTAGGGGAAAACCACCTTTGGCACATGCAGACCATCGCCCGGTACTTTGCCGCGCCAGGGACCATTATCCACCCCACGAGCCACATTACCGTGGATGTCACCGATTCGGCCAGCATCGGCGAAGGCGTTCGCTGGTGGGAGGAGCTGACCCAGGCAAAAGGGGAAGGCATGGTCGTAAAGCCGCTGGATTTCATTGCGAGAAACGGCAAGGAGCTTCTTCAGCCCGCGGTGAAGTGCCGGGGCAGGGAATACCTGCGCATCATCTACGGCCCGGAATACACGCTGGAAGGGCACCTGCAGCGCCTGAAAAAAAGGTCGCTTACCCGCAAGCGTTCGCTGGCGCTAAGGGAGTTTGCCCTGGGCGTGGAGGCGCTGGAGCGCTTTGTGCGGCGTGAGCCCTTGTACCGGGTGCACGAGTGCGTGTTCGGCGTGCTGGCGCTGGAAAGCGAACCGGTGGACCCAAGATTGTGAAAATATGAAACAGGGCCGCAGCAATTCCTATTATGCTGCGGCCCTAAATATTCATATTGAAAGTTTTTGAGAGATGGGTGAGTGAGCTGAGCGCCGCCTGTGGCGGATGAAGCGAGGCGAAGGAATCAAGCGAAACAAGCGACGCGAACGGCAGTGAAGCGGCGCGACGATTGAGCTTGCGGAAAGGGAAGAGGACTTTTTTCAAAAAGTCCTCTTCCCGCAATAAAACCTATTCGTCATCCCCTTCGCGCCGGAGCCATGTGGATGGCGCGGCCTTCCACGCTGTCCAGGGCTTCGGTGAAGCTTTCGGCGAAGGTGGGATGGGGGCGGATGGCTTTCAAAAGCTGTGTGCGGGTAAGGTTGTTGGCAATGGCCACGGTGGCCTCATTGATCATATCGGTGGCGCGCTCGCAAACGATTTGCGCGCCCAGCAACGAATCGGTTTGGGCGTCCAGAACGAGCTTGATAAAGCCCCGCTCGCCGTCGGCGATCATGGTGCGGCAGTTGGCGGAGAGGATATATTTGCCGGTGCGAACGGAGATGCCCTTGGCCTTTGCTTCGTCCGCTGTCAGGCCCACACAGGCGATTTCGGGGCGGGTATACACGCAGGAGGGGACAAGGTCTTCCCGGACGGCGGGCGTATGCCCGGCCGCACGCTCCACGCAGGCGATTCCCTGGGCGGAGGCGGCGTGGGCCAATTGGATGGTGCCGGCCACATCGCCGATGGCATATACGCCAGGGACGCTTGTTTGATGGTTTTCATCGGTCAGTATGCGCCCCCGGTCCGTTTCCACAGCGAGTCCCTCGGCGAACAAGCCCTGGGTGTTGGCCCTGCGGCCGATGGCCACAAGCACCGTGTCGCCGGTTGCCTGCCCCTGCTTGCCGCCCAAATCATACAGCGCGGTCAGGGAGCCGTCTTCATTCTTTTCAATTTGCGCGACTTTTGCTCCGGTAAAGATGCTCACGCCCCGCTTTTTCAGGATCATGGAAAGGTTCTGGGAAATCTCCCGGTCCATTTGGGGCAGGAGCCTCTCCAGCGCTTCGATGATGGTGATCTCATACCCCAGCGCCTGAAACATGGAGGCGAACTCTACACCGATCACGCCGCCGCCAATGATTACAAGACGTTTGCCGGCGGGCGGGGCGGCCAATATGCCGTCACTGGTTACGACGCCGGGCAGGTCAAGACCCGGGATCGGCGGCAGCACGGGGGTGGAACCGGTGGCGATAAGGATTTTCTCCCCCGTTAGTACCTGATCGCCAACTGCTACAGTATGGCTGCCCTGTATGACGCCCGCGCCCTTTACAAACGTAATGCCGTTTTGGGCAATCAGCCGGCCAATGCCATCCCGAAGGGTCGCGACCAGCTCGTCCTTGCGGGCATACATTTTATCCAGGTCCAGGGTCAGCTGCTCCACCTTGACGCCCCAGGCGGCAAGGCGGTCCAGCTCCTCAAAGCCCATGGCGGCGTGCAAAAGCGCTTTGGTAGGTACGCAGCCACGGTTCAGGCACGTGCCGCCCACCTCGGCTTTTTCCACCAGGGCCACTTTTTGCTTGAGCTGCGCGGCGCGGATGGCGGCCTCATAACCGCCCGGTCCCGCGCCCAGGATGATCCAGTCAAAATCCATGGCTTATCTCCTTACACTGTGCTGAAAGCAGGGCGTGTAATACGCAGGCAGAGGCTTCCCCTTGAGGGGAAGCTGCCGACGAAGTCGGCTGATGAGGTGGTAAAGGGTAGGGCATGCATATGGTCGCCACCTCATCCGGCGCTACGCGCCACCTTCCCCTCAAGGGGAAGGCTTGATTTTGGGCATACAGACCTCATACACTGTCATGATCTGCATCAAGCCTAAAAATTCTGGCTCGTCAAAAACGCGGTCAGATCATTGCCGATTTCTTCCGACTGAGCTTTAACAGGCGCTATAGCCTGCGAAAGCGCGGAGCCGTTGAATTCGCACCCGGCAAACAACCCCGGCAGGCTTTGGATCAGCGTTTCATCCAGCGCGTCGGAATAGGCGGCGCAATCCTTGACACGGCCTGATTCCACGGAAAACTGCAATTGGATGCCGCCCCAGGGGAAACGGGCATCCCCTTCCCAAGCAAAGGGGATCGGCCGGCCATAGATCCAATCCCAGGCGGCGAATTTTTCCCTGCCGGCAGCAACCTTACCGGCGTCAATGCGTTCAGAGGGCAACACCAAAGGTTCCGTGCCGTACACAGCCCCCAGGGCCTTCACAAGCGCCTCTTTGAGCGCATCCAGCGTAAGGCCGGGGCAAAGCTCCGTGAGGTTGACAACCCGGGCCCTGACCGAGGATACGCCCTTGGAATCCAGCTTCTGCTGGGGCACATTCAAATACCGGGCCAGGTTGTCCATGTCCACGCTGACAAGCAGCGTGCCGTGGTGGTAGGCGTTGCCGCCGCTTTTGTAAAAGGCGTTGCCGGAAAACTTGCGGCCTTCCACCGTGATGTCGTTGCGGCCGGTGCGCTCCGCCTGAATACCGAAGGAACGCACCGCCTGCAAAATCACTTCCGTCTGCCGGGCCACGTCGTAATCGGCCTGGCTCACCAAGAACGTAAAATTCAGGTTGCCAAGGTCATGGTAGACCGCGCCGCCGCCGGAAAGCCTGCGTACCAGGTGCCCGTTGTCCTTTTCCAGGTCGGGCACCCGCACTTCCTTCCAGGCGTTTTGGTTGCGGCCGATGACCACCGTGTGCCGGTTCTGCCATAAATACAGTATGATTTCGCCGGGCGCAGCCGTCTCCAGCAAATGTTCCTCCAGCGCCAGGTTGCCGTATGGATCGGTATGGTCCGTGATGATGTAACGGCAGCGGTGGATCATTCGGTCACCTCTTATTCAAAAGTATAGCGGAGCTTCGGGTTGCGGGCGGCGTTCACTTCGTCCGGCCGGCCGATGGGGGTGGTCACGGGGCACATATGCAGCGCTTCCGGGTCTTCCTTGGCGCGGCGGGCGATGTCCTTCAAGGCCTCGATGCCCTCCTCCAGCGTCTCCCGGCTCTCCGTTTCCGTAGGCTCGATCATCAGCGCCTCGTGCACGATCAAGGGGAAGTACATCGTCGGCGGATGCATGCCCTTGTCCAGCAGTGCCTTGGCCACATCCAGCGCGGATACGCCGGTTTCCTTTTTGAGGTTTTCCAGCGTCAGCACGAATTCATGCATGCAGGTGTGGTCATAGGCCAGGTCAAAGGTGTCTTTCAGCCTGTGCATCATGTAGTTGGCGTTCAGCACCGCGTTTTCGGAAGCTTCTTTCATGCCTTCTTTCCCCAGGGTCAGGATATAGGTCAGCGCACGCACCACCACCAGGAAGTTGCCATAGAAGGCTTTTACCTGGCCGATGCTTTGGGGCTGTGCCGCTTCGCCAAGTTTCGAATAGGGCAGGAAGGGGGCCAGATGCGATTTGCAGCCCACCGGGCCGCTGCCGGGGCCGCCGCCGCCGTGGGGAGTGGAGAAGGTTTTGTGCAGATTGAGGTGCACCACGTCAAAGCCCATGTCGCCGGGGCGGACTATGCCCATGATGGCGTTGAGGTTGGCGCCGTCGTAATAGCACTGGCCGCCGGCCTCATGGACGATGCGGGTGATGTCCAGTATGTTCTTGTCAAACAGGCCCAGGGTGTTGGGGTTGGTGAGCATCAGCCCCGCGGTGTCCTCGCCCACCGCGGCTTTCAAGGCCTCAAGGTCTACGCAGCCGTCGGGTCCGGAGGGGATGCTGACGACGGTATAGCCCGCCATGGCGCCGGTGGCCGGGTTGGTGCCGTGGGCGGAGTCGGGCACGATGAGCTTTGTGCGCTTACCATCGCCCCGGGATTGGTGATACGCCTTGATGAGCAGGATGCCGGTGTATTCGCCATGGGCGCCGGCGGCGGGCTGAAAGGTCATGCGGTACATGCCGGTGATTTCGCACAGGTGCTTTTCGGCAGTAGAGAGAACCTCCAGGCAGCCCTGGACCGTTTCCTTGGGCTGCAGGGGGTGGATGTTCGCGAAGCCCGGCAGCGCGGCGATCTCGTCATTGATGCGGGGGTTGTACTTCATGGTGCAGGAGCCCAGGGGATAAAAGCCGCTGTTGACGCCGTGGGCGCGTTTGGCCAGCTTGGTATAATGGCGGCTGATGTCCGTCTCCGCCATTTCCGGCAGGCGGGGGGCTGTTTCCCGCGCAAGGTCTTCGGGAAGGGAAACCTCCGGCACATCGCACTTGGGCAGCAGGCTCACATGGTGGCCCTTGCGGCTTACTTCAAAAATCAGGTTCATGCGCACACCTCCTGGACAATGCTGATGACGGCATCGAGCTGTTCGCGGCTGACCTGCTCGGTGGCGCACCAAAGCAATTGATCATCACCTATGGGCAGGCCGCCCAGAACATCCTTTGCTTCCAGGGCCTTTAAAATTACATCCCGCTTTCCATTGCAGGTGGTTACAAACTCATGGAAGAAGGGCGCGGAGCCGGCCCTTGTGATGCCGGCAACCCTTGTGAGCCCGTCCAGCAAATAATGGGCCTTGCTCATGGACTGCACGGCCACTTCCTTTAGGCCCTCCGGGCCCATGGCGGAAAGGTACACTGCGGCGGTCAGGGCGCACAGCGCCTGGTTGGAGCAGACGTTGGAGCTGGCCTTTTCTCTTCTGATGTGCTGCTCCCGGGCCTGCAGCGTCAACACAAAGGCCCGGTTGCCCTTGTGGTCTGTGGTCTCGCCCACGATGCGGCCCGGCAGCTTGCGCATCATGGCGTTGGAGGCGGCCATGAACCCAAGGTAGGGCCCGCCGAAGGACAGGGGCATGCCCAGGGGCTGGCCTTCGCCAACAGTGATGTCGGCGCCGGCTTCGGCCGGGGACTGCATGACGGCCAGGGCGATGGGGTTTACGCCCAATATGTACTTGCCGCCGGCCGCGTGCACCTTTTCACCCAGGAGCTTTGCGTCCTCCAGCGCGCCGTAAAAGTTGGGCTGCTGCAAAAACAAGCAGGCGGTGTCCTCGCCCAGCATGGCTTCCAGTGCCGCTGTATCCGTTACGCCATCCTTTTCGGGCACAATGCGCATGGGCGCGTTGGCGGCGTTGCAAAAGGTCTGTATCGTGGCGATGGTGTCGGGATGGGCGGTGGCGGAAACAAGGGCCGTCACCCGCTTGCGCTCCCGGCACATGGCCACCGCTTCCGCCGCGGCTTCGGCGCCGTCGTACATGGAGGCGTTGCTCACCGGCAGACCGGTCAGTTCGCAGATCATGGTCTGATATTCGAAGATGGATTGCAGTATCCCCTGGCTGATTTCCGCCTGGTAGGGGGTGTAGGCGGTGACAAATTCCTCCTTGGAGGTCACATACTTGACGATGGAGGGGATGTAGTGGCTGTATGCCCCGGCTCCCCGGAGGATGGTGGCGTACACCCTGTTCTTTTTTGCCATGTCATTCATGGCCTTGCGGACCTCCAGCTCCTGTTTGCCTTCCGGCAGATCAAGCGGGTTTTTCAGCAGCACCTGATTGGGCACGTCATGAAAAAGCTCGGCGGCGCTGGCATAGCCCATCTGGGCCAGCATTTCCTGCCGCTCGTCCAAAGTGGTGGGGATATAGCTGCCCATGCTCAGCCCTCCTTGACGGCGCTTTCGTAACCCGCGGCATCCAACAGATCTACGGTGCCGGAAACGTCCTTGACGCGGATGAACCAGGCCTCATAGGGCGCCTGGTTGATGCTTTGCGGGCTGTCCAGAAGGGCTTCGTTGATCTGTGCGACTTCACCGGTGACGGGGCTGTATACGTCGCTGACGGCCTTGACCGATTCCACGTCGCCGAAGGTTTCACCGGCGGTGACGCTGTCGCCCGGCTGGGGAAGGTTTACAAACACCAGGTCGCCCAGCTCGCTCTGGGCAAAGTCAGTCAGGCCGATTTCAACGATGCCGCCGGAGAGTTCCTTGACCCATTCGTGGGATTTGGTATACTTCAATTCCTTGGGGGTGTTCATTGTGTTTTCCTCCTTCTATTTTGCAGTCGTTTCTATAGAGACCAGGCTTTGCTCTTTTTATAAAAGGGCAGCGGCACGATTTCCGCGGCGATCCTGCGGCCGCGCACATCCACTTCCACGGTGTCGCCCAAAGAAAGGCCTTCTTTTTGGAGCAGCGCCATGGCGATGGCCTTGTTCACAAAGGGGCAGAGGGTGCCGGAGGTGGTGTGCCCGATTTCCTTGTCGCCCTGATATACCGTGCAGTGCTCCCTGGCGATGCCGCGGCCGGTCATGGCAAGGCCGAACCGGCTGATTTTCGGTTCACCCTTTTCAACCATCGCTTTTTTGCCGATGAAATCAGCCTTGTCCATCTTCACATAGCTGCCAAGGCCGGTTTCAAAGGGCGTGACGGTATCGTCCATCTCGTGGCCGTACAGGGGCATGGCCGCCTCCAGGCGCAGCGTATCCCTGGCGCCCAGGCCGCAGGGGATCAGCCCCAGGTCCTTGCCGGTTTCCAAAAGAAGATCCCACAGGCGGGGCGCGTCCTCATTGGCGCAGTAGAGCTCAAAGCCGGTCTCCCCCGTATAGCCTGTGCGGGAGATGAGGCAGGGTATGCCTCCAACCGTTCCTTTTTCCACAAATGAGTAATACTTTTTCGGAATGGCTTCCTCTTTGCACAGGCGGCCCAGGATTTCCGGGGCCTTGGGCCCCTGCAGCGCCACCTGGGAGGTGACATCGGAAGCGTCTTCCATTTGAACGTTTCCAAAAAGATGCGCCTTCATCCAGGCTACGTCCTTTTCCCGGTTGGAGGCGTTCACCACCAGCAGGTAGCGCTCTTCGCCCAGGCGGTATACGATCAGGTCGTCCACAAAGCCGCCGTCGTCGTTGCACAGGGGGCTGTAGCGTACCTGGCCGATGTTCAGGTTTCCCATGTCGTTGGTGACCAGGTTTTGAATGTTGCCCAGGGCATCAGGCCCGGAAAACAGCACCTCGCCCATGTGGGATACGTCAAACAGCCCGCAGGCGGTACGTACCGCCATGTGCTCTGCAATGACCCCCGCCGGATACTGCACCGGCAAAATGTACCCCGCGAACGGCACCATCTTTCCGCCCAGAGCCACATGGTTTTCATACAGCGGCGTCTTTCTGTCCATGATCGATCCTCCTGCTTATTTGTTGTTGAAATTACACTCCCCAAAGAACTTGGCCGGCTTGCTGCACTGAGCACATGCCTGGAGACCTTGCCTTTTGACACCCGCAAGTTTCACATATAAGTTACGGGCGCCAAGGGATGGACCCCGAGTCGGTATATAAAACAACAGAGGCGAACAGGCCGTTTTCGCAGCCTATCCGCCTCTGTTATCGAACCTGAAAGATTCCTCCCCGCACGATTGGCACGAAGGAGTTGCTTCTTCGGTGCATCATTGCTTTCCAGAGCTTCGTCCCGGTTTAGTCTTTTTGCCTGAGAGTTTGTTGCGTCTTCCCCTTCGGCGCCGCGATACCGCGATCTCTCCTAAACCGTTCACCCGAAATATGCAGTTGTTTTTCCGCTGCAAGTGTACAATTTCCGGTGGGGTTTGTCAATGACGTTTTACAGGGTTCCCATAACGCCGGAAACAATTTCACTCCGCCAGCTGGCTGGTACAGTGAGGACAGCGGGTTGCTTCCTCATGAACGGCCTGCCTGCAAAAGGGGCACAGGCGCGGGGCTGGGGCGGCGGCCTCTTCCTTTTTCTTTTTGAAGGAGAGCTTTGCGATCAGCTTCACGAACAGGAATACGCACAGCGCCATCAAAACAAAGTCGATGATGTTTTGCAGGAACATGCCGTAGTTCAGCGTGCCGGCATCGGCCGCCTCGTGCGCCTTCCCGTCCAGCGATAAAAACGCGCCGGAAAGATTCACATTGCCCACGATCAGGCCGATCAGCGGCATAAAGATATCGTTGACCAGGGAGGTGACGATTTTGCCGAAGGCGGCGCCGATGATTACGCCGACCGCCAGGTCCAGCACATTGCCCTTTAAGGCGAAGGCCTTGAATTCCGCCAGGAACTTTTTCATTGGGTACTCCTCCATTTCCTTTGTGCAATTCTTTATTAATTACCCACTTTTAGGCGGATAGAAAGATGCCGCGCAAAAAAACCTCCAGGTCCCGGGGCAGCTTCACGCGCTTAAAGACCTCCCGCTTCAACTCATCGCTCTTTTTGCCGGGATAGAAGTTGGCGATCAGGCCTTCCACGCACCCGCGCCAGAACACCTTGCCGTGCACAAACCTGCGCAGCACCAACGCCTCGGGCAGGTTCTTCATGCGGGAAAAGCTGTTCTGCATGCGCTTTTGCACGTTTTCCGGGCTCAACAGGTCTTGCCAGCTGTGCAGCAGCTGCTGCATCTCCTCCTCCTTGGGCGGCGGGTAGCGCAGCAGCGCCCGGTTGAAGCCGGCCTGCAAAAGCTCTTCATATAATGGCTGGGCGGCCCGCCATAAACAGGCGTGGCGGATGGCCCTTGGTATTTCGCCGGAGATGACGGGGCTGAGCCGGCCAAAGCCCGGAATCGCCTCCTCCAGTTCATCGGGGCAGACCAGAAAGTTTTCGATGCAGAAGCGGGGCAGGATGTGCAGGTTCGGATATTTCCTTTGAAGCGTTTCGCACTCCTCCTCATCCCAGGCATCCCGGTCCACCATGCCGCAGATATCCCGCTGCTCCCGTATGGTGCGCAACACGGCATCCTTGCCGCCGGCGGGGGCAAGGACCCAGTCGGCCAGTATGTTTTCTTCCCGAAGCGGCGGTTTGTCCAGCATCAGGGTCAAAAAGGAAATGTCCCCGGTGCCCTCCACCAACAGCACCCTTTTGCCGGGCGTGGCCGCGGCTTCCTTCAGCACAGGGTCATACGGCCGTTCATACGCTGCCATGGCCCGCCTCCAGTTCCACCGTCAGGCCCAGCTCGCGGTACCGCTGCCAGATGGCGGGGTTGTGGGATACCAGCAGCAGCTGCGCCTGGACCTTGCGGCAAAAGTGCTCCAGGGTGGTCAAAAGCCCCATGACCTGGCTGGGGTGCAGGTGCACCGCCGGCTCATCCAGCAAAAGTATGCCGCCCGGCTTTAGGCAGCAGGCGGCGCAGAAGCACAGCACAGCAATATGCCTTTCGCCCATGGACAGTTGGTGGGGGCCGTGGCTGCCGCTGTTTTTCAATTCCACCTGCACCTGGCCGTCTTCGGCGATGACCAGTCTTTTTTCCACCAGCAGGCGGTTGGCGGCCTTCAATACCTCCTGGGCGCAGGGCTTGCTTTCCTTATACAGGCGGGAAAGCGCCTGGGGCCAGTCGTCCTTCACGTCGTCGTCGGTCAGGAACCAGGCATTATTGAAATCCTTTTCCTGCCGGGCAAAGTGGAAATCGGCGTCCAGCAAAATCATATTGGGCGTGTTTTCATTCAATGCCCCCCGCAGGGCGTTGGGGTTTTCCCTGCCGGCAAACAAAGCACGGGCATTTGGGTGCCGCTTTTGCATTTCTTCTTTAAAGCAATCATCGTCGGACCAGGCAGCCAGCATATCCCCGCCGTCAAGGCCCGTCAGGTGCATGGCAAAGCTGCCCTCGGGCAAATCCTCCGCCCCGGGGGCTCTGTCCAGAAGCCGCCACAAATAGGCCGCCGCCCACAATACAGTGCTTTTTCCGCTGCCGCTGATGCCGGTGAAAAGCACCCGGTCATCATCGGTTACAAGGCTGTGAAGCTCCTTGCCCCGTGCAAAGGGGCCGATGCCTTGCAGGTAGACGTTTGTCATGCGCATCAAAGCCGCCTCCTATCGCTTTCATTATACAATCCCGTTTAAATCGAAGCAACCTGATTTTTCCTGCCTTGTAAAGGCTGTAAGACTACGGTATAATAATCCATGTACAGAATACCAAAAAGGGAGGGTGGCGCATGTTTTTTCAAAAGGATTATGTCCTGCGCATGATTGAAATGATGGGCGATTTCATGCGCCGCATCGGGGAACTTTTGGATGACCTGCACCGGCTGCGCCTGTTGGACGATGCCTGCCGGCAGCACTGCGGCATGGATTTGAACGCCGCCCGGAAGCTTTCTGTGGAAAGCCTGATTGATCTGTTGGCCCCCCAGCCCAGGCTGATGATGGCGGAGATCCTGTACATACAGGCCATGCGGACAACCCTTACGGAGGAAGAGCGGGAGCAGCTTTTATACCGCGCTGCCCGCCTGCTTTTATCCTTGCGGGGCGAAAGCCTTTTATGCGAATTGCGCCACGAGCGCCTGTCGGAATGCCTTGAAAAAGCGCAGGAGCTGCTGACGGCCAGGGACAAAATGGATGCCGCCGCGTTCTTTGTGCAGGCAGATCAGTTTGGCAAGGGCGAGGACCAGCTGTACGAGGCGCTGGACGCGGCCGCGCCGGAGGAGTGCGCTTCTTACCTGGACGAAGGCGAGGCTTTGCTGAATGAATGCCTGGCTGTACCGCCAAAACGCCTTGAAGACGGCGGGCTTCCGTATAACGAGGTGCTGGAAAGCATGCAAACCCTTCAAAGGCGCCGGGAAGCGCTGCACACCACTATTATTTGATCGGAGCCTTTCCATGATTATTCTTTCCCTGCAGCACATACAAAAATCCTTTGGCGCAAACACCGTGCTCAAAGACGCTTCCCTGACCCTGCAGGCGGGTCAGCGCATGGGGCTTGTGGGGGTGAACGGCAGCGGAAAATCGACGCTGATGCGCATCATCGCCGGGCTGGAAACGTACAACAACGGCATCATCAATATGAGCCGCGGGCTGAAGCTGGGCTATCTGGCCCAGCAGGGCATGGTCACCCAGGGGCTGACCGTGCGCGAGGAGCTGGAGGCTGTATTTGGGCCCCTGATGGAAATGGAAGCGAAAATGCGCGGGCTGGAAGAGCGCATGTCCCAGGCCGATGGCCCTGAGGAACTGCGCAGGCTGGGCGGCGAATACGCCGCGCTGACCGATGCCTTTGAGCGGCAGGACGGCTACGCCTGGCAAAGCGCCATCCAGGGCGTGCTGGCAGGCCTGGGCTTTACCCGTGCCCAGCACGACCAACTGGCGGAAAAGCTAAGCGGCGGCGAGCGCACCAGGCTTTGCCTGGCCAGGCTGCTGTTGCAAAAGCCCGATCTTTTATTGTTGGACGAGCCTACCAACCACCTGGACTTGAGCGCCCTAAACTGGCTGGAGGAATACCTTCGCAGCTATAAGGGAACGGTATTGACCATCTCCCACGACCGGTATTTTCTGGACCATGTGTGCGACTGCATGGCGGAGCTTTTGCTTGGCACCGTGGAGCAGTACAACGGCAACTATTCCAGATACATCGATCAGCGGACCGAGCGGTTTGAGAGCCGGCAAAAGGCCTACGACCTGCAGCAAAAGGAAATCGCCCGGCAGGAGGCCATTATTGCCCGCTTCCGCAGCTTCAACCGGGAAAAGTCCATCCGCGCCGCCGAAAGCCGGGAAAAACGTCTGGCGAAGGTGGAGCGGCTGCAAAGGCCCGAAGAGGAAAACCAAATCCGCTTTTCCTTTGATATCCGCCGCCGCACGGGTGAGGATGTGCTGATGGTCAAGGATCTTAAAAAAGGCTTTGGCGAGCGGACGCTGTTTTCGCATTTGAACCTGTTTTTGCGCCTGGGCGACCGGGTGGCGCTGATCGGCCCCAACGGGGCGGGCAAATCCACCCTGTTCCGGTGCCTGACCGGCGAGCTGACGCCGGAGGAGGGCACGGTGCGCCTGGGGGCCAATGTGGATTTGGGCTACTACGACCAGCACCAGGCCGCGCTGCATCCCGGAAAAACGGTGCTGGACGAGGTGTGGGATGACTTCCGGCGTCTGGAGCAATATGAGGTCCGCGGCGCGCTGGGCCTGTTCCTGTTTTCCGGCGACGATGTGTTCATGCCCGTCTCCACCTTATCCGGCGGCGAAAAGGGCCGGGTGGCGCTGACCAAGCTGATGCTCAAAAAAGACAACCTGCTTTTAATGGACGAGCCCACCAACCATCTGGATATGGACAGCCGGGAGGTGCTGGAGCAGGCGCTCTCCGATTACCCCGGAACCATCCTGGCCATTTCCCACGACCGGTATTTTATCAACCGCTTCGCCAACAAGGTGGCGGTGCTGGGTACGGACGGCCTGACCATATACGAAGGCAACTATGACGACTATCTGAAAATGACCTCCCGCGGCATCCTGCCGGAGGAGGACGGCCCCCAAAAGACGCGCACCGAGCTGGACAAGGAGAAAAAGCGCACCAGGCAGGAGAAGGAGCGCATCAGGGAAGCCCAGGAAAACGCGCTTGCCAAGGAAAAGGAAATCGCGGACCTGGAGCAGGCGGCCGCCGACCTGGAAACCTTGATGGCGCTGCCGGAAACCTACCAGGACCAGGACAAGGCGGCAAAGGCCGCCAGGGAATATCAGCGTATCCAGGACCGGATCGCCGCCCTGTTTGACGATTGGGAAGCGGCGGACAAGGCCCTGAAGGAAATATTGGAAACCATGGACGCGAACATGTAAAGGAGGAAAAACCATGAAGGAAATTACGTTTTTCATGATGGATGTGTGCCCCTACTGCATCAAGGCCCAAAAATGGCTGGATGAACTGTATCAGGAGAACCCCGAGTACAAAAAGATCCCCATGAAGGTGATCGACGAGCGCAAGCAGCCCGACATCGCCAACCAGTTTGACTATTACCTGGTGCCCACCTTTTATGTGGACGGCATCAAGCTGCACGAGGGCGTGGCCACCAAGGAAAAGGTGGAGAACGTGCTCCGGCAGGCCATGGGCGAATAATTTCGGCCGCGCGGGAAGGGCCTGTCGCAAGTCCGCCGGGCCCTTCTTGTGAAGAAAGTATTTATGCGCCTTTGCATCTGAATACGGTTCATTTTGTCCGGCAGGTGGTATAATCAGTACAACAGAAGATTGCGGGCTCAAAGATGAGAGGCCTGTAAGCAATGGGAGGTTGGGGTATGAAGGTTGATGTGCATCCCGGCGCGGGAGAAGCCCAATGGGAAGGAAAGAACACGCGGTTTGACAGGCCTTTGGACATGGCGCTTTGCACCGTGATTCCCAGGGAGGACGGCCTGTTTTCCATTCAGCTGCCGGCAGTGGAATGGGAGGATGGGCTGCAGGCCGTGTACGCCTTTGCCTATGACGGCAAGACGGGCGGCGCCGAGGCGGCGCTGAAGGGGACCATGCGCGTGGTGCCGGCACTGAAAGTCCTGCCCAACCATTGCGTTGACGGGATTGACGGCGTGGTGACGGAGGATTGCGTTCTGCACTTTGAGCAGGGCAGGGATATCGATATTCAAACCGATGTGACCATACATCTTGACCGCGATGAAATCGCAAAGCTCAATTCGCATCTTGCCAAGTGGAGCAATTGAGAACCGTTTGACAGAATACAATAGGCCAATGCAAGGAGGATCCCGGCGATTGCCGGGATTTTCTTGTTATGTCAGCTTTAGCGTAAAGTATCCACCAGCAGAGCTGGTGAGGGTAGAAAACTTTAGAAAAAGGGACCTCCCTTGCTATACTAGAGACGGTCTGGCAACCGAAAGAAAGCAAAGGAGGTCTGTCATTTATGGCAAATGACAATCAAAGTTTATCACACACAAAATGGAATTGTAAATATCACATCGTATTTGCGCCAAAGTACAGGCGGCAGGAGGTATATGGGAAAATAAAAGTGGACATTGGGAAAATACTCAGGCAGTTGTGCGATGCAAAGAAGGTAGAGATCATTGAGGCAGAAGCCTGCCCTGATCATATCCACATGCTGGTAAGCATTCCGCCCCATATAAGTGTTTCCCAGTTTGTGGGATACTTGAAAGGAAAAAGCTCATTGATGATATTTGATAGGCATGCGAATCTGAAATACAAGTACGGAAATCGTCACTTTTGGTGCAGAGGATACTATGTGGATACAGTGGGAAGGAATAAAGAAAGAATCGCGACCTACATCCGCAACCAGCTGCAAGAAGACATTTCGGTAGATCAAATATCTTTCAAGGAGTACATCGACCCGTTTACGGGTGGCAAGAATTCCAAGGCATAAAAAAAGGCCGCTTTAGCGGCGGCCCGTGATAGAATTGCGGTTGTCAGACCATTCAATGCGTCTTCAGATGCGGCTGGTATATTCGCCTTGAAGGCGCGGTGCATACCACCGGCTCAGCCGGTGGTTTTGATT
>JAFADG010000045.1 GCA_023425025.1 Bacillota bacterium | reverse complement strand
GGCAGCGTCCCTGGCAGCGTCCCTGGCAGCGTCCCAGGCAGCGTCCCCGGCAGCGTCCCTGGTGTCGAACATCCTCACGCCCTCTGGAATCTCTCCGTGATTGCTGAACCACTTCACGCCCTTAACTTCCTTAAGGAAATCGCGCACTCCCTGAACATTCCCCGCGATAGGTGTAAAGTCGATCTTTGCGATCTCTGCCAGAACCGCGTCGCGATCATCCGCAGTATTACGCTGATCAAGCATAAGGTTGTCAGTAAAAAGGTTGTACTCCCACTTGTTGCACCGGTCCTCCTTGCTCTTGCCAAGGAAGTGTTCTGCAATGGATGTGTGGGAATCATATTTGTAGGGGTTCCCATGCTTGTCCAGCACACCTTTGATACGCTGTTCCGGGGTGAAGTAGTATACCTTGCCGTCACCGGAAGAAATGAGAGAGAAGAAATTACACATTGACATGATCCTCCTTCGTGTTATACAATTGTATTGAGTTATTTGGTTTGCTCCGCCTCTGCGCCAACAGGGTCGGGGCTTTTTATTGTCCTGTACCCGCTCTTTACCGCCGCGTCCAGCAGCCCGCGAACCGGCCTCCTACTTGTCCACCACAGCCACAGGCGGTTAAACATAAACAGCCTCACTTTCCGCGATGGCTTGCGATACAACCGCGTTGATTACCGCCCACAACAGCAACGCCGTGTCCCTGGCGCTCTCGTCGTCGTTGCTGATCGCCTGCTTGCGCTGCCCACACTTCGGGCACTCTACGATGGATTCATACAACCCCGGATACTCCTTGTCCGTCCGGGTGATCGTATGAGGGGTCCCCCCGCACCAGCACACCTCCGGCTGGGCTACTCGGATAAACCTCCGGTAACGCTTGTCCTTGTGCATCTTGTGTGCCTCGCTTTCTTTCGTTCCGCCGCGTCCTTGCCGTCGCGCGGGAAGTAGTGGTGGTTCACGCTGCCTTGTTCTTCCACGTGTAGGGCTTCATTAATGGTCATGCTTCACCTCGCGATTTTGAGGTTTGGCTTGATTGTATGCGGGAAAAAACGGGCCCGGACATCTTCTTTACCAACCCTCGGGCTTTCGTTTTTCTGTCCTAGCCCCACGCTTGTGTGCGGAAGCTTTTGCATGATAGCCCAGGCGGTGCGGTAGTGCACATCAAGTAGGCGCGCAAGGGTTTTTATTGACAGCATGTCGGGGTAACGGGCCAATGGGTCAGTCATCTTTATGCCTCCTTACTGCCGCCCAAGTAGCTGCCCGATTCTGTCAACGCCGCGCTGGTTGTATCGGAAGGTTTCAACCTGCTTGGGGCTGTACCTGGACTTGTCCAGCACCGTTTTGCCGTACTCATCCGTTTTCAGGTTGTTCTGGTTCGCGATCTTGCCGACGGCGTTTGCGGTGATGGAGAACATGGCCCCCACCTCTGTGGCAGAATAGGTCTTATCGCATGCCGGAAGATAGTTATCGGCACAAATCCCCGTTGCCTGTTCAAGCGCCTTTAGCCCAATAACCTCTACAGCAATAGGCGAAAGCCTTGGAATCAGTGATATCAGCTTGGTAACCTCGTGAATCCGCCGATTCTCTGCATTCATTTTCATGGCCTCGGCGCGAAGCTGGGCGGCGTTGTTGGTGGGCTTGGCGGAGTAGGTCCCGGTCTGGTGAATGGAGGGGATCACTTCATCGAATATCCACCGTTCAAAGCGTTCGGCTTTAGCCTTGATCTCAGGATTCCGGCTCTGGTCTGCTGCCTTGAAGATAAGGCGGTAAACGTCGCCAACGGGGATGACGTTGGTTTCTTGAACAACTTCTGCTCCATGTTGGTTGAATGAGGGTATTCCCAACTTGGTAATACCCTTGCAGTGGTCAATAACGGCCTTGCTAGGGCTGGAATACTCCAGAGCTCGCGCCACATCTACGCCTACGGCATGGGGCTGACCGTTGACATCCACGGTGCGGACTTGTCCGAACTCCTTGCTGTTGAAAATCGTGATATCGTTCATCTATTTTCCTTTCTTGTCTGGTCGTGTCGGTTGTGGTAGAATTTGGGCAGAAGGGAGGTGAAAACATGTCCCAAAGAAAATGCCCGGTATGTGGATACCCGATTAGGAAACAGGATTTAAAGGACGCGTTCCATGCACTAGTTCCTAAGCATCAAGGCATTCATAACATGATAGTGGAAGGAGCAGACGCCGACATCGTGAAGTGCGCCGTGTGCAATTACCTCATGCTTTTTGAACATGGTGCAATTGAAGGGATGATTTCTGAACTAGATCGTCTGTCTGAAAATCCGGAGAAGTAGCGGTGCGAAACTCTCTACGCAGTGCGGTTCAAGCTCTCAAGCTTCACTTTGAGGGTTTGGGCCGCATCTTGCGTTACACGCAGATATTCAATTAATGCATTTAGCATCTCGTGGTGCTCGGATTTGATTTCAATTGAGGATGTTTTGATGGGAGCGCTCTTCATGTGTTTTCTCCTTTCGTTGTGGGGTTACTCGTTCTTCGCTTCGCTCGCGGGGGCGGGGGCTGATGTGCTCGGTACCTCTACGGTAGGAACCTCGCTCAAAAGATAATCAAGAGTATAAAACGGGAAATGCTTGTCGCGAATTTTTTTGAGGTCAGAAGAAGATATCTGCACTTTACAATCAAGCCTGTTTTTTACGGCACGCCTTTCGCGGTTGATCGTGTTGGCAATATCTACATCAGTTATTCCGTGCCGCACCATCTCAGCACACAGGTTCACCAGCATGAATTCACCTCCGTTTCCAGTTAACCGTTGACGGTTACTATATGCATCATATACCCGTCTGCGGTTAATGTCAAGCATAACTTAAAACATTTTTCCCGTAAACGGTTATTTTTTGCTTGCATTTGATGGGAATTTACAGTATAATCCTCCCCGTTGGAGGTGTTTGAAATGAATTTAAATGAAAAATTGGTTGCCCTAAAAAACGAGAAGGGTATGAAAACAGAAGATTTGGCAGCGGCGTCCAAAGTACCGGTTGGAACCATCAACAAGTTATTAAACGGAGAAACAAAAGATCCAAAAGGGAACACGCTAAAGAAGCTCGCGGATGCACTGGGAACAACGGTAGAGTTTTTGTACGGAAATGAAAATCCCACCGTCGTTAACGACAGCGGGACGCTTGATGAACTGGACATGGAAATGGTTTCTACGTTTCAGATGCTGACGGCAGAAGAAAAAAGGGCATTTCTTTCTCAGATGAAATGGACGCTAAGCAAGCGCGGATGACTCCTTTTTCTTCACTGGTTAAGCCTTCAATAAGTGAGATAAATTCCTTATCGTATTCATCCAGTGGACCGATCATAAAACCCCTCCCACACGAACGCGTGTTTGCATTCATAATAGCACAACGCTATCCCCTCCGCAACAGCGCTTGTAGGATGCACACATAACAAATTATACCACCGGCAACGCCTCCCGTCCTTCCGCAATTCCTCTTTTGTTGCTTATTTTTTAACGATTCACAGTGTTCCATAATTGTATAGTGTTAATCAGATATTGGCTATGGTAATTAACGGAATAACATAAGCGTTAATGTCGTATTTTGTCGAAACAAGAATTTTTTGAACTAAATCATATTATATTCGACTAAATTGTTCATGATGGGCTTCGCACGATTTGTTATCATATAAGAAAGAGACTTCAACGGCCCTGATGCCGTGAAGATAGAAAGGGTGGTAATCGTGAAAAAACTGATGCTGGCCGGTCTTGTTTTGTTAATAACCCTCATCCCGTCTTTTTGTGTTGCCGAAATAAGAATCGAAGAATTCCAGAAGGCACAAGGCGTCGTATACAAATACGATGATATGACCGAAACGCTGAGCGTAACGCCAGACTTCGAAGTTCTTGATCTTATGGTTGATGGGAAAGCTATCATTCAGCCGATCATTTTAACTAACGATGTAGGCGGGAAACCGGTGTATCTTCTTACTCTATATTTTGTTTCCGTCTCTGAAAAGTCCATTTCCCCAACAAGCGCAATAATAAAAACAGATGCCCATCGTTATTTCGTCACACCTGTAGCCGGCTCAATTGATACCACCTATACAAATGGTAGGTATATAGATGGCATGTTTTACTATTGCGGTGATGTTGGTATTAAGATGATTGAAGATATTCTTGCGTCTACAAACGTTAAAATCAGAATTGACGGCACGAGCGACGTTGATTTTGATTTGAGCGAAAACCAACGTACGGCATTAAGCGATATGTATTCTGCATACAAAAGCGCCGGGTGCACTGAACAAGAGCTTTCGACCTATGACCTGATATCTCCGATAACAATCAAATAATAAATAACAAAAACCCGCCGCCGTTCACACCGGCAGCGGGCACCGCAACCCCAGCCACTCTTTCGACGGAATACCAGGCTTTGCTATACCATTATATGGTATGTGGGCCAGGAAATCAAGGAGGAAACCCTTATGCCAGCAAAGATCGTTGCATTTCCCACACAGCCCCAACGGGGTAAGCAAGACAAAAAGCCGCGCATGGCGATGCGTGCGGACAATCGATATACAAAGCATTTTTGGTATACCGATAAAACCGGAGAGCGAAAAGAGAAATTTGTTTACGGCTCCACGCAAGGTGAAGCAGAGCAAAACAAGAGAAACTTCCTCGCCGACGTTGCGGCGGGCCTGCGGGTGGACAAAGCAAATATGATTGTCAGCGATTGGATAGATGAATTCCTGGCCAATTACAAGCCCACGGTAAGGGGGCACACATACCGAAACAAAGAGATTGACATGCAGGTTATCCGCGAGGACATCGGCGCGCTAAAAATGCGAGAGGTTGAGCCATCAGACATTAAGCGCATCCTTTCCCAGCGCGCCGGCATGGCAGATTCATACATCAAAAAACTAAAGACAAGCGCCAGTCAGCTTTTTAACGCCGCCGTAGACGATCACATTATACCTTATAGTCCGTGCGTGCGCATCGCCCTGCCGCGCGGTACGGTCAGCGAGCACCGTGAGCTTGAGCGGTGGGAGCGCGATATTGTGTGTGACCACTGGCGTGGTCATTGGTTTGGCATCATGGCAATGATCATGATGTTTGCAAGCTGCAGGCCGGGCGAAGCTATTGCCCTAACAGACAAAGCCATAGACCTCACAAAAGATATCATTTCCATCGACGAGGCTATTTCCTTTGACATTAACGAACCGATTATCGGCGGTCCTAAAACCAAGGCGGGTATCCGCAACGTGCCAATATTCATCCCCCTTAAAACAGCGCTGACAGAGTACATGGCGGGCCGCGCTCCCGGCAGGCTGGTCGAAAAGCAAACGGGCGGCGATATGACCAAATCTGCATTTAAGCGGGCTTGGCAGTCTTATATATACTACCTGGAGCGCCGGTTGAACGGTTGTTATAAGCGTTGGGTAAAGACGAAAAAGCCCAAGGATTACGTTTGGAAGGAAATCACCTTCACAGCCTATGACCTTCGACATACCTTCTGCACTATGTGCTATGACGCAGGTGTAGACCTAAAGACAACTGCCCAATGGATGGGACACGGGGATGAAACGGTAACGCTCAAGGTATACTCACACTTAAGCCGCATTCGTAAACAAGCGTCAACCGCTTCCATGGCTGACTACATAAAAAGCAACTTCAAAACGTCTGGTAGTCAATCTGGTAGTCAAACCGTCGAAAACGTAAAATTAGAACCCCAAGACCCTTGAAATATAAGAACTTTTCAAAGTACAGACTTCCCGCCTCCTAAGCGGAAGGCCGTGGGTTCGAATCCCGCCGGGAACGCCATGTGAAGCAACCAAAGCAATCCGAACCCCCAAGGTTTGGACAGCAGTGGTTGCTTCTTATTTTCCTTTATTTCAAGCGGTCTTTCGCCGTTTCTCCCCGTACGACCAAATTGGACACAAAGATAGAAAAAGGGCAAAGTCAGAGAGAAAAGCTCAAAATGAACAAATCTGAACTCCCTGGTCCAATTTGAAGTCATTTGAAACCTGTTTGTTTGCTTACATATTCAGCTTCAGCCTATAAAGGTGTCTTGTATTGCAGTTTTGTGTGTGGGCGCTTTGCATTGCAAAAGCCTATGTATTTGTCTATGGCATTACGATACTCTTTTTCAGAGCGATATTTGGTACGATATGGTTCTTCTCGCTTCATGGATGCGAAGAAGGATTCTATAACAGAATTATCATAAGGTACATATGCTCGTGCAAACGATTGAGTAATATGCAGCGCCTTCAAATAATCGCAGAATGTTTAAGATCTATAGTTTGGCCCACGGTCAGTATGGAAAATTAATGTCTCATCCGGCTGACGGATATTGTATGCTCATCTGAACATTGACTTAACCAATTGGGGGGTCTGCCCAAAAACTCAAGTATAATCGTCTTCGCTGGTTCGTAAAACATGGAGAGATAGCCGAGCGGTTGATGGAGCTGGTCTTGAAAGCCCAACGCGAGCCAAAAAAGCTTGATAAATCAAGAGTTTACACCGATGTCTGAGACCGGTTTTTTATTGTTTCGGATGTCTTTTTGATGGCAAAAATGTCAGGAAAGCCTGCCATCAGATTTTTCGCAAATCTAATGGCAGGCTTTTGATATGGGATAGTTGGGGATGGCATTAAGCAATCATTTGCCTGTCCTTCTCAGACCCTGGGGTTAACACTCATGATTTTGTTGCCACAGGGCACAAAGCCATTGTTGCGCAAGTCCGGCGAAATATAGTAGTCATGCCAATTCCAGAAAGTGAGCAACAAATAGGAGTTGCTCTATGTCTGATGGTCAGGCGGAAAGCCATTCCCGTTTTAAGAGCACTACAAAGTGGACATCACAGCGTATATCCCGCCTCACACATGGCATTGCGTACGCCAGACCCATCCAGTGCCGCATGGCTTTGCTGCGCGCCAAGGCTGGAAATCGCCATGCCCACCGCTTCCCCTGTGGCGCAGGCTGTATTGGTCATACGGTAAGATGCATGGGCGAAGAAATCTCCCGAAAGGCATCTTCCAGCCATAAACAGGTTGCTGATATCCCGGGATACAAGGCATCGCATAGGAATCTGGTAAGGAAGGGTTTTTTGATTGCTGATACCATCGTCTACATGGCCGGAAGAGGAAAGCTCGTGAACATCGATAAAGAAATGTACAGGAACCACGCCGTCCGGGAAGGTTTTTCCCGCAAGACAGTCTTCCCCCGTAATCCGGTAAAACCCCTCGACGCGCCTGTTGTCCCGAAGACCGATTTGTTCCGCGGTGGTTGTCAGGGTGAGGTTCTCCCAACCGGGCAGGGTCCGCAAGGCTTCCACAGCCCGGTTGATTTCATCCCGGGCGGCAATCGTGGCCTGAGTGATGCTGCCCGGCTGTTCAATATCCACGCCATATTGCTGATTGATGGCAAACTTCCAGCACTTTGAGGTGGGTGCTGTTTGAAACAGCAGCGGAGAAGGGTAGGTGCACTCAATGCCCACAGACTGAAGAAGGCTGCGGAAGGTGCGCTTTCTTTCGGGATTGTGAATGTCACTGTGCCAGCTGTCCGGTACACCGGTAACCAGGGCTTCCAGGCTTGCCGGCTGCTTTTTTGAGCTATTGGGATAACCTGCCTGATAGCTGCATCCCGCCAGCGCGGCAAGGGTACCGTGGCCTGTCGCGTCCACAAACCACCGGGCACGGTAGGCGCAGGCATCAAAGCTATCGGCCAGAATGGCCTGTATCCGTCCTTGTTCGGTTTGTACGGCGGTGACACGGGTGAGCAGCGAAATATCCACTTTTGCCTGGGTCAGCTTCTGTTCCAATAGATGCTTCATGGCCTCTGCGTCGTATACGTAGCTTTCCTCATCGGCCCATTGCGCTTTGCCTTTTGACATCAGGTGATTCATGATCTCACGGGGGATGCCGCCTTTCCCGGGCATGTCCAGCGCAATACTCATCAGGCTGCTGGTCCAGCAACCCCCAACGCATCCGGCATACTCCAAAAGCAGCACCTTCAGCCCTTTGCGCGCGGCACTTAATGCCGCGCCTACGCCCGCCGGCCCTGCTCCGCATACAATTACATCATAAACCCCGCCATCCCGTGCGCGGCGAATAAATTCCATATTGGCTCCTCCACAATCAAGTTATCGGTCATTCGTTTTTTCATTCCGGTATTGTTGGGGCGTCAGCTGCGTCATGAGCTTAAATACGGTGGAAAAATATCCAGCGTCCTCGAAGCCGCATTGCTGAGAAATGGTGCTGATCAACTCATCCGTGTTTCGTAACAGCACCTTTGCCCTTTCCACCCGCACTTCATTCTTGAACTGCACGAAGCTCTTGCCCGTTTCCTTTTTAAACAGCTCAGAGAGATAGGTTTTGTTCATAAAAAAATGGTCCGCCACATCCTCCAGGGTCAGCCGTTGATGATACTGTTTGCGCATATATTGCATAATATCATTCATGGCACCATGGTGGGATACTTCGGCAACGTTTTTATTGGCCAGCAGGTCCCGTATTTTCAGGAGCACGCGCAGGCCTTCGCCTGCATCCACAGGCTTGAGCATAAAGTGGCAGACACCATTGTTCAGCGCCCGTTGGGCATATTCAAAGTCGGAATGGCCGCTGATAATCACAAACAAGGAGGGGCAGCCGCGCCGGCGGCATTCATCCACCAGGTCCAGCCCGCTGGTTTCCCCCATGCGGATATCGGTGATGACAAGATCGGGAGGATTGGCGGAAATGGCAGCCAACGCATCCTTGGCATTCAGATATTCCCCTGTCAGGCGAAAGCCCGCTTTGTCAAAGGCAATATTGCTCCGCATGTCGGTCAGCGCCCATTTGTCATCATCTACGATGATGCACGTATATTTTTCCACGATCTCATCTCCCGAAGAACACTTGGGTGCGGACTGCCGGAAAAGGCAATCCGCACCTATGTATTAATGTGAGTTATTGTATGGCATTCAGGTCATCTACTACCGGCTGCCAGATCTGGCGGTAGTTTTCAATGAATGTATTCCATTGCGCAGCGATATCGTTTGCCGTAATCTTTTCATCCACAACGATGCGCACCACTTCATCCAAAATATTCACCGAATAATCGGCCTTGGCCTGGGTGCCCAGGAAGCTTACGTTGTAGTCCAGCTTGATAAAGCCGTTTTGGGCGGCAGAGGCTGCCCGGGCGGAATAGGCCGCGTTGACCGCCTGCTGCACCACCTGGTTTTCAGCGGGATTCACCAGCGAGAACTCATCGGGGCACAGGGCCATAAAGCGCCAGAACCAGCAGGAGGGATACTTTTCACGAACGTTGGCGTAGGAGGAATCCATCAAAATCGTGTATCCGCCGTCGGCCTTTTTCTCCCAGTCAACGCCTTCCAGACCCATGTTGATAATCAATTCCGCTTCCTCGGTGAAGAGGTAATCAATCAGGGAAAGAATGCGCTCGAATTTCGCGTCATCCAGGGAGGGGGAGAAAATGGAGGCCAGCCAATAGTTTCCGGTTTCTGCGCCGCGCCATACACCCTGATCATCGGTGACCACAACGCTCTTCACATTCTCTTGAGCATCGGCAATACCGGCAGCCTGGCTGTTTTTTAAAATGGAAGTATAGTTGGAAACGGTGCCGTTGGTGAAAACGCCGGCCGCCATGCCGGAGCAGAACAGGTTTTGCGCCGCATCCCTCGTAGCCAGATAAAAGTCGGGATCCAAAAGCTTTTTCGAGTACAGGTCCTTGACATAGGCGATGCCTTCCACCGTGGCGGGCAGGGTGGGACCCCAGATATACTGGCCGTCCACTTTTGCAAAAGAATCATAGTAGCCGTTGTGCATCTGCATGAACATGGAAGTCAGGTGGGCGGTGCTGCCGCACAGGCCGATGGTATTGGCGTTGCCGGCCATATCCTTTTCCACGGCGGCTTTTATAAACTCCATGACCTGGGAGATGGCAACGGTGTCGCCCCAAGGCTCAAAGCCCAATGCCGCAAGCCAATCGGCGCGGTAGTAGAGCATCATGTGCCAGAGGGCGGTATCGCCCTTTGCAAAATTGTAGTAGATCGTTTTAGGAATGGCATATGCCTCGCCGTTGACATACAGCCTTTCCAGTATGCCGCTGGCCTTCATGGCGCCGTACAGGTTGGGGTAATTCTCCTCCCAGCCCTTGGGCAGGGGCTTTAAAAGGCCCTGATCAACATAGGAAAGATAGGTGGCGTAATTAAAATCCCACAGCATCCAATCGTACATGGTGCCCGCGGGGATCATGATGTTGTTTGTTTCGGCAAGACTGTCGGGAGAAACGCCGATCATATCTATATCCACGTTAAACTTATTGGCAAAGTAATCGTACACCGCATCCTTTTGAGCCTGTGCGCTTTGGTAGTAGGTTGCTGAAAAAGAGACGCGATCCTTGGGTGCTTCCGCCATCGCCTGGGCGAGCGCAAAAACCATCATGCAGGTGAGCAGCAGCGCGAAAATCCGTTTCATCGGTGCATCCTCCTAATATCCTTTATTTTGATTCCAGAAAAACTACCGCCTCCCCTCCTTCCCTGTAAAATATCATCTGTTGGCCTCCGCCAAATGGATTACATCTTTACGGCTCCCACCAGCATGCCCTTGGCAAAATGTTTTTGCAGGAAAGGGTATACCAGCATGATCGGAAGCATGGCCACGACCACAGCGGCCATTTTTATGCCCTGGGAGAAGGCGACATTGTCGTAAGCGGCGGCTACGGAACCCGAGGCGGCGTCCTGGGAACTGGATACGATGGATCGAAGCATGATTTGAAGCGTCTTGGCCTCCGGCTTTGTCAAAAGCAGCATGGACCAGAACCATTCGTTCCAGTAATCCACGGCATAGAACAGTGAGAAGGTGGCGATGACGGGCGCCAGAAGCGGTACCAATACCCGCGCAAAGATGAAGAATTCACCCGCTCCGTCTATGCGCGCCGCCTCAGACAACTCGTCGGGAAGCTGATCAATGCCGTTTTTGATGATAATAATATTAAAGGGTGTCACGCCGCACAAAAGGATAATGCCCCAGGGGTTATTAAGCATGTCTAAATTCTTCATCAATAGGTACGTTGGCAGCAGGCCGCCGGAAAAATACATGGGGATCAGCACAAGGATGAACATCAGCTTCTTCCCCGGATAATCCTTGTAGGACAGGCCATATGCCGTCGTCAGGGACACGATCATGGATAAGGCCACACCAATGACTGTAATAAATATGGTGTTGCTGTAGCCGGCCAGCAAGGATGCGTTTTGGAATACGTACCGGTAACTATCCAAGGAAAATTCATGGGGAAAAAGCTGGACCGGAGAACGGGCGTAGGACGCGCTGGAGGTCAGGGATGTTACAAACGCAGAATAGAAAGGCAGTACAACAATCACCAGCAGCAGTGTAAGTAGGATAAAGCTGATAATATCCAGGGCTTCAAACCGCTTTTTTTTCACCGTATTACTCCCTTTCCGCGCCAAACAGGCCCATGCCGAACAATTTTTTGCTGCCAAAGTCTGCAAGCAGCAAAAGCAGCGCGTTGATGACCGATTTGAACATGCCGACCGCGGTAGAAAAGCCGTAATTGGGCGTGGACTGGAAAGTGATATCGTACACATACGTATCAATGATGTCGGCAACATTCTTTACAACGGAATTGCGAAGATTGAATACCTGGTCAAAACCTGCGTTCATGGACTTGCCGATTTTCAAAATCAGCATGATAATGATGGTTGTCTTGATGCAGGGCAGCGTAACATGCCAGATTCGCCGCAGCCGGCCGGCGCCATCAATGGCGGCAGCCTCGTACAGCTCCACGCCGACGCCGGATATCGAGGCGATGTAGATAATGGCCGACCAACCCATGGTTTTCCACACGGAGGTGCCGTACAGCAAGGTTCGGAAATAACCGGGGGTGGAGAGAAAATTGACTTTTTCAAGGCCCAGGCCGTTAAGCATGTAATTGACGGCGCCGCTGCTGCCCAAAAAGTCCTGCAGAATAATGGAGACAATGACCCAGGAGAGAAAATGGGGGAATGTAAATACGGTCTGGTACAGGCGCTTTGTCCGGCTGCCGCGCATTTCGTTGAGCAGCAGCGCCAAAAGGATAGGTGCCGGAAATTCGAACAAGATGCGTCCCAGGCTGATGGTCAGGGTATTTATGATGGATTTTAAAGCCAGAGGCGTAATAAAGATGCGCTGGAAATTATCCCAGCCAACCCCGGGACTTGCAAAGATGCCAAGCCTGGCACTGTATTTTTTAAAGGACAAAATCAGGCCGGCCATGGGCGTGTAAGCAAAGAGGACAAAGAATATAAGACCGGGCAATAGAAAGTAATAGGCGTGCCGTTTTTTCCAAATTCGCCGTGCCAGACCGCTGCCGCGCAGGCTGGCAGGTGCGCTGTGCGCAAGTTGTGCCTTCATATGTCAGCTCCCTTGTTCTTTTTTTCATGATAGCATGTGCCCACGAAAACCTGTGACGGATTTCTTCGGCTTCTGTTCCAATAATTTCGGGTGATATGGGAACTTATAGACCAGAGATGCCATCTTTGTTATAGTAGAAACGATTGTAGGAGGAGTGCGATGTGAATATCCGACGGGAAGGTTTCTTTATAAATTGGTCGCTGAAAAAGATGCTGATCGTTTTTTTGGTAGCTTCTATTTTGCTGACAGCCGCTGCCGTTGTTTCTACGGAATGGATGGCGGCCAATCAGTTGGAGGAGGCAGCCGCCCAAAGCGTCCGGCAATATGCCAGAGATGAGCTTTCCGCCATGGAAGATTCTTTGTCCAACATGCGCAGCGCTCTGTACATACTGGCGAACAAGACGGAGATCAAAACATACCTGCATGGCGACAGTGCCTATAAGTTTTCCAACGCGGATATGGTTGTTTCCACACTGAACGATATCCTACGCTACATACCGCAAATGGCCAACGTATGCGTTGTCACAAACCAGGGGCAAATCACCGAATCGCAATTGGGCAGGGGATTATCCATTGGCAATTACGTAGCCCGGCGCGGCGTGGTTCATTCTCTGAAGGAAAAGCCGCCGGCAAGCTTTATCAGCCTGCCGCTGATGCCGGCGGAGGCAAGCGATTTTGTCTTGGCGCTAGCTGTGCCGGTTTCGGGAGCAGAGGGGCTGTGTGTATCCTTTTCCTCTATTTCCGATCTTCTGTCAGACCTGCGCTTTGCGCAATACCCTTATGTGATTGCAAGCGGAAAAGCCGTCATTGCTTCCAATCAATTGGCAGGCATGGCGGCGGAGAATTTCATAAACGCCGCCGGCAGCAAGGCAGAAATCGGCGGCATGACATACAGGCTGGAGACAACAGGGCTTCGTGCGCTCGATTGGGACATCACCCTGGCATATCCGCAGGCAGAGTTTATCCGTTCCACCAATTCCTTCATTGGTTGGGGCAGCATTTATCTTGGCATTTTCATTCTAAGTGAGTTCATTCTTGCGTTGCTCATCTATGCCGGCATCCTTCACCCCATTAGCAGCATTCACGCCCAAACCCTAGCCATCCGCATTGAAAACGGGCAGATCATCAACCCTGTACAGGGAAAGAACGAGCTGCGGGAATTGGCCCATGGCATCAACGCCATGATTGAACGTACGACTCAACTGGGACAGGAAATGAGCCGGACAAAACTGAGCCTTGTACAAGCGGAGGTCGAGCACCTTCGCGCCCGAAACATGTTTTTGCAGGCGCAGATCAATCCCCATTTTTTATATAACATGCTGGAGTGCATCTGCGGCATGTCTACCGAGGAACAGGCGCCGCGGACAAGAGAAATGGCTATGCTTCTGGCAAAGCTGTACCGGTATTGCGTGGATAAAAACGAGGGCACCCTGGAAGAAGAACTGGAGTGTGTACGAACGTATAATCAAATTATCAAGCTGCGATACGACGAGGCCTATGAAATAGAAATTGCTGTTCCGGAGGATCTTTTAGCGCTGCATGTGCCAAGAATGATTTTGGAACCAGTCGTGGAAAACGCCATTCAGCATGGCTTTGATCGCGGGCGCAAGGAAAGAGGCATCGTTTGGGTAAGCGCGGATTTTTCAAAAGATCTTTTGACCATCATGGTCAGTGACAACGGCTGCGGCATGGAAAAAGAGCAGCTGGATGCGCTCAATCAAAAGATGGAGCACAAGGAAGTGGCTGCGGCAGAGCAAGCAAACATTGGTCTTTTCAATGTCAATAGCCGAATCAAACTGCGGTATGGGGAAAGAAGCGGGCTGCGGTTGGAAATGAATCCGGCTTGCGGGCTTTGCGTGATCATCAGTGTTTATTATTAGTGTCGGCGTGCAAAAGGCCCGCCGACATTGTGGCCGGCGGGCTGTAAGGTTCTATTCGGTTTTCAGGCTGCTTGGGTTTTCACATGATAATTCCCGCCGATGGGCCTGCTTGCCCCGCCCGGAATCAATCAGCGTTCCCCATTATGGGGATGAACCGTCTGAAATGCACAAATCATGGTTTGATGATTCCGGCAATATCCCTTCCGTTAGGTCAGGTACTTTTCCGTTGCATCAGAACAAAGGTTCCTGGTGTCAAGTGATTGTCAGTATTCACCGAAACGGGCGAAGCAAGCAACAGATTGTGATATGGTTTCATCCGTCTTCAGCAAATCGCCCTCCTTTTGAGCCATCTTTCTTTGATGGATCCCTTCCCTTGGCTCAATGCCATTGTAGCACAAGCTGTATTTCATGTCAAATATGGTGTAATTATTTCCACTCAATATAGGTCAAGAGCCATGGTGCCTTGTGGTAACCCGGCCTAACGCAGGTGAGGCGGAGCCCCTCCTCCATTTCCCGCACATCATGACTTCCGGCTTGGATGAAGGCAAACATTATATAAGCAAAATGTGAATTGTTGAATTGATTTATTATGGCGCATTTGTACGAAGCCACCGGATAAACGCTATCTACCGCTGGAAAGCGGCAAAAGAGTGATTCCGTACTGGAAAGCCGGAAAACAAACATGGGGCTTAGTGACGCTATGATGAGCAAAGGGTCCTTACTTTTGTGTATAAGGGATATTCAGATACTACTACACGATAGTTCCATACTTTGAAATGATAGCCTTGGCAATCGTTTATTTGTATCACCTTTTGCGCCATTACACAAGGAAAAAGCCCGAAACCCCTTATAAGAAAAGGGTTTTCGGGCTTTTCATGTCATCGTTTTTATTATATTAATATATCTTTTTTGCGTTATAGTACTGAATCTAATGCAATCAATAGTAAAAATGGCAGTAAAAAAGGGCGCCTGTATGGTCCCCTTGCTTAAGTCGGTTCCCAACCACCGATGCTGCGCTGCTGTCGGCGCGCCATTCCACATCTTCTTGATATCTGAAATGATATCCGCATCGCGCTTCGTCTGGTATATGTTTTGAACGCGGCTGGGCAGTTCGGAATCATTCAGCCCGTACGCGTGAGCGGTTTTATACGGCGCAATGAGGTGCCCGCAGAAAAAGCGGCGCTGGGGAACGAGCTTCAGGTCATGTATGATTAGTGGGCGGCCGCGGCGGCGACGCTTGCAGGGGGACATGATGAACGTGAACCGGAAATGGAGCAGCCAAAGCAAACCGATCCTATGGCCATTGCCGCATATTGCAAAGGCGGCTGAAGTCTGCCCCCGCTACTTCTCATACGGCGGGCGGTACGCCCCGAGCACTTGCCCGTCTACGGGTCTCCACTTGCGGTACACGCCCACGTCGCCTATTTGTATCCCCTCGGGGTCGGATGTGTTGCCCTCGATGGTGGTGATCGTCTTGCCATCCGCGCTTACGCGTTCGATGATCCCGATGTGGTCGTAATCCCCATTGCTTTGCCAGTCAAACAAAACGATGTCGCCGCGCTTGTACCCGCTTGTAATCCAACGGCTTTGCCTCTTTGCCAGCGTATGGTAGTTGCGCACTCCCTCAGCGACGGATTTCCGGGCGGTGTTCAGGCTGCCCCATGTCGATCCCATCATCCCGGCGTCGGAAATGACTTTTGTGACAAATACGCCGCACCATGGCACCGCCATGCCTGTTTTCCCAAAGTACCAGTCGTTGAAGGAGATCAGGTTGCTGTCCGGCGGGTCTTCGATGGTGCCCAGGTACTTGACCGCGGCACTTACGAGCTTGTTGACGTTATACGTATATTGCGTGACCGTTACAGTACACTTGACTTTCTTGCCCCCATCCTCCGCCGTGGCAGTGATGGCCGCCGTGCCGGCCTTCTTGGCTGTGATCAAGCCATTTTCGTCTACCTCTGCCACCGAAGAATCGCTGGTTTGATAGCTGACGGCCTGGTTGGCCTCTTTGGGTGTGACCTCCGCCGTCAGCTGGAACGTGCCGTCTTTTTCAAGCGACAGTTCGGTATTGTTCAGTTCCAGACCCGTTACCGGCACGGTCAGCCGGAATGTGCTGCCGGCGATTTGCAGCTCGGCGCCGCCTTCCCCGTAAACGATGGCAACCACCTCATAGGTGCCGGGGGCCGCATCCTTCGTATTCCAGCTGTCGCTTATTGTTTTTCCCGTTTTCGCTGCGCCTTCATACACAATACCGGCGCCGGATCCGCCAATTTTTTGGATAAAAAATTTCGTGTTTTTATAGTCCGTGCCAGTGATCACGGCGGTCATTTTCACTGTTTCGCCCGCGCTGTAGCTCTGCTTGGCCGTGCTGACCTTCAGCTCAAGGACCGGCCCGGCTGCAGCGGCCGGGGTGGTTTGCGCCAGTGCCGTCATGGTATTTGCCATCAAAAAAATGACACAAAAGGAAAAGCAAACGATTATTAACAAACGGTATCTCATCCATATTGCCTTTCTTGGCAATGCATGATTGCCATGTGTACTGTTTTTTATCATACAAAAAAACACTCAAAAAACAAGGGGGAGGGCAGAAACTGCCAGCCCCATCCGTCTGTTTGTCTGGAAATATCGCATTATTGTTTTATAACCCTATAACGGATTTTTACCGTCCGTTTTGATGCAATTGGCAGCAAAAATGGCGGTAAAAGCAAGCACAATAAGGTTGCCGCAAAGGCATCGTATCAAGCAGTATGCCAAAATGCACACGCTGTATATAACGTCATTTTTTGGGGCTTTACAAAAATAACGCATCAAGGAAGTACGGCCGCGGCGGTCCTGATTTTGGTACATGTGGTTTTTTCAGTAACCATGCGGTATAATTTGTATGAAGGTTTTATTGGGTTTTATAGCCACAATGAGAAGCCGCTTGCCTTTTTAGGCGTAACGACAAAATACGAAAAAGAAATCCACTTTTGATACAAGTATTTTTACAGACAAGGCTGGTGTTTACCATAGATAAATTCGCGCCGCTCAAGCGGTATTTTGGCCACAGCCAGTTTCGGCCGGGGCAGGAGGCGCTGATTGACGCGCTGCTGTCCGGCCGGGATGTGCTGGGCGTCATGCCCACCGGGGCGGGCAAATCCATTTGCTATCAGCTGCCGGCGCTGCTGCTGCCGGGGCTTACGCTGGTTGTTTCGCCCCTGATTTCCCTGATGAAGGATCAGGTGACCGCGCTGTCCCAAGCCGGCATTTCTTCCGCCTATATCAATTCCTCCCTCACGCCGGAGCAAAACCGCGAGGTGCTCCGGCGCGCCAAAAACGGCGCCTACAAAATCATCTATGTGGCGCCGGAGCGGCTGACTACCGCGGATTTTTTGCGGTTTGCCGGAGAAACGGAAATATCGCTTCTGGCAGTAGACGAGGCCCACTGCGTTTCCCAGTGGGGGCAGGATTTTCGCCCCAGCTATTTGAAGATCGCGGAGTTTGCGAGTTCTCTTTCCAGGCGGCCGGTGGTGGGTGCTTTCACCGCCACCGCCACCGCCGCAGTAAAAGCCGACATGGAAAGGCTCCTTCTGCTGCGAAATCCCCTGCGCGTCACCACGGGCTTTGACCGGCCCAATCTTTCTTTTGAGGTGATACGTCCCCATAGCAAGGATGCCTGCTTGCAAGCCTTTCTTGCCGAACGGCCGGGCCAAAACGGCATTGTCTACTGCGCCACCCGAAAAACGGTGGAATCGGTTTGCGACAAACTGCGGCGAAACGGCCTTGCCGCCACGCGGTATCACGCCGGGCTGAATGACGCGGAGCGCAAGCAAAACCAGGAGGATTTCGTCTACGACAGAGCGAGGATTATGGTCGCCACCAATGCCTTTGGCATGGGGATTGACAAATCCAACGTCAGCTTTGTGGTGCATTACAACATGCCAAAAAATATCGAAAGCTACTATCAGGAGGCGGGCCGCGCCGGACGCGACGGGGAAAAGGCCCATTGCGCGCTGCTCTTTTCCGCCGGCGATATACAAACGGCAAAGTTTCTTATCAACAATGCCGAGGAAAACGAGGCCCTTTCCGAGGAGGAACGAGAGCTTGTCCGAAAAAGGGACCTGCAGCGGTTGGACCAAATGGCCGCCTACTGCAAGACCACCGGCTGCCTGCGCGCCCATCTTATGAATTACTTTGGCGAGAACGCCCCTTCCAATTGCGGCAATTGCGGAAACTGCACCGGGGAAGTGGTGCTTGACGACATTACCGTGGCGGCGCAAAAAATACTCTCCTCCGTTACCCGGGTAGAGAGAAAATACGCATCCGGCCTTGGCCTGACACTGATTGTACGCATGCTGCACGGCAGCAGGGATCAGCGGGTCATGCAGCTGGATCTTGACAGTTTGCCGACCTATGGCATCCTGCGCGATATGGACCGCACCAAAATCAGGGACTATATCGACTGTCTTATACGCGAGGACTATCTGATATTGACAGGCGATGAATTCCCGGTGCTGCGCACGACCGAGCGGGCAAGGCAGGTGCTTTTCCATGGGGAAAAGGTACTGTACGCCTGCCCAAAGCAAAGTCCTCTCGAAAAGGCCGTTCCTTCGAAAAAGGAATACAAGGCCCTGCCGGCGCAGGCGGAGGGCGGCATGCTTACCGCGCTGAAAGCGCTGCGCACCAAACTGGCGCATGCGGAAAACGTACCGGCCTACATCATTTTTTCCAACGCCGCCCTTGCGGATATGGCCGCCAGGCAGCCCCGGAACATGGCGGAATTCCTGCAGGTAACCGGCGTTGGCGAGATCAAGGCAGCGCGGTACGGACAGGTGTTTTTGAAGGAAATCCAGCAAAAGAACATGGGGTGACCGGCCAAGCCGGCCCAACTGAGAAAAAGGATGGTGAAAATGATGAAGCGGCTGATGTGTCTGTTACTCTGCCTGATGATATGCGCCCTGAACCCGGCGGCGTGGGCGGAGAAGGATCGGCAGGATATGCTCAGCGAAGAGGATAAGCATTTCTACTCTGCCATAGATGGCTCCACCGCCACCATTCCCCTTTCGGAGGCCATCGCGGCCAAACGCTTGGGCATCACGCAGGAGCAGGCTTCCCAGCTGATTCACCATAACACCACCTCTCTGGCCTACGATAGCCTCATAAATGGTTATGGAGATTATGAAGAAGGCGCGGAGCTGATCTTTGTGACAGCCCCCTCGGAATATGAACTGGAAAGCGCAAAGGAATTTGAGGTGGAGCTGGAATTCATTCCGGTGGCCCACGATGCGCTGGTGTTTTTAAACAACGTGCGCAACCCGGTCACAAGCCTTACAACCCAGCAGCTGCTTAACATCTACACGGGAAAGACTGCCTCCTGGAAAGAGGTCGGCGGAGAGGATGAACTGATCCTTCCCTTCCAACGCCCGGCCCGCTCAGGGAGCCAGACGCTCTTTGAACAACTTCTTATGGGCAAGGTGCAGCCCATGGTTCCGCCAACAGCCCACCGGCCCACCTCCATGGGCCTGCTGGTGGATGAGGTATCCAACTTTGAAAACGGCAAGCGTTCCCTGGGGTATTCGGTCTACTATTACATTACCGACATGTACGGAAACGACAGCATCCGCCTGCTGGCCGTCGACGGCGTTCAGCCCACGGCCAAGACCATCATCGATCACAGCTATCCCTTTTTCACCTACTATTACGCGGTCCTGCGCCGTGACACGCCGGCAGACAGCCCCTACCGCGAGCTGGTGGACTGGCTGCTGACCGATGAAGGGCAGAAGCTCGTCCAGGATGCCGGATATATCCCCCTGCGCGGCCTCGAGGTGTCAAAATGAGGAGAATCGCAAGCTGCATCTGCCTGCTCCTGCTTTTCATGGCTGCCGCATCCTACGCCGCGGGGGAAGAGAAGTTTTTTCCGCCAAGGGACTACGCCTACATCCCCGCCGACAAGGAGGCCGTCCATCAGTCCAGCGGCACCGGCGGCGCCCGGCCGCTGTTGGGGGAATCCTTTGTGCCGGGCAGCCATCTAACGTATGAGCAGTGGTGGTCGCAGGACGATTTGAATGACCCCGAGCGCCAGCACATGCAGGAGATCGTAGATAACTGGAAACAAGACGCCATCCGGGTTTGGCAATTGCGGAAAGATGACCCGCAGGCTGAGGCCGAATTTGAAGAAAATATCGTGGGCCGCCTGCTGAGCGTTCGCTGGGAACGCGGTTCCGAGAATGGCGAAGTACCTTGTGCGGTGTTCGACCTGGCGGCCGGCGAGCAGCTTACGCTTTCGGATCTCTTTTACGACGGCTTCAACTACATTGACTACATCAATACTTTCCTTACGCAAAAGCCGGATCAGTGCTACCACACCTACTGGAATGACAATGGGCCCATCGAGGAAATGTTCAAGCGCCCCTTTGCCGGCCTTGCGCGGGATTACCCCTACTTCGGCGTTATCTACCCCTCCTGCGTGTATGAAATCGATGACCCGCTGCCGGTGATGCTGCAGCTTTTATGGACCGGTGCCAATCCTTACTGGCAGACGCCGATGATGAACGCCGGATTTGGCCCGGAGAAAGACTATTGCTTTGTAGGCGTGCCCCTGACCCACTGGGCAAGCCCCTACGGCGAATGCGTGGTCGACGTGACGCTTACGCCGGAAAAGTGGCAGGATTTCACGTTCTTCGCACCCCAAATTTCCATTGATCAGGGCCGCTGCCCGGAGGCGGAAAAGAAAATCAACCAGGTTCTTGTACAGATGGCTGCGTCCTTCCGGGAGATGCGCATACCCAACGCGATCGATGACAGCGGCTTTGGCTACTATCAGATCACGCCTTCCATTGCGTGCCGCGGGCAGACACTGCATGTATGGCTTCAGGTGCCTACGCCCGATTACACTATGACAGTGTTTGATGGCAGTTTTGATCTGCACACCGGCCGGCGGATAATGGATATCGGCAACCGCGCCGACGGCAATGCCGCGCTCATACAGCTCACGGTGCCTTTTCAGGCCAGGCAGCTGGGCATCAGCCAGGAGGAAGCCGCCTTGCGCGTTTCCAATGACTGGGAGGGGAATGCCCTGGACCGCCTTTTAAAAGGCGACATTGATCTGGCCTTGGTCACCACAGGCCGCGAAGGCGCCATGGAGCAATGGGCCGGGAACAAGGCGGTGCAACAGGCTGACGAAGAGGCGGAGGAAGCCTTTGAGGGAGAAAAAGGCACTTGGGAGGACTTTGAGTTCATTCCCATCGCCAGGGATGCGCTGGTCTTCATCGGCCGCATTGAAAATTCAGTTAAGGCCTTGACCATAGAGCAGCTGGAGGATATTTATTGCGGAAGCATTACCTCCTGGGAGGAGGTTGGCGGGAAGGATCAGTCCATGGAAGCCTTGGCTCCCTATATGGGAACAACGGCTAGGCGCATGTTCAACAAATTTATCTTTTATGATGAAGAAGGCCGAATACTGACAGAGGGCGATAGGGAAAGACTGTCTGTGCTTGAGCGTAAGGGACTGGAGGGCTTGATCGCCATCCAGCGGGCGGAGCTATGGGGCGATGGAGAAGGGCAGTGGCTGCGGAAGCTTGCGATAGATGGTATCGCCCCACCTACCAGACGGTTTTCGACGGTTCCTATCCGCTGAGCGTGACCTATTACGCCGTACTGAGAAAGGGCTTGCCCATGGAGCATCCAGCCAGGCAGCTTGCAGATTGGCTGCTTTCCGACGAGGGCCAGCAAGCAATGCGGGCTGCGGGGTTCGCGGCGGTGCGATGACCGAATGACTGAAATTGTCCGTTCAATTTCCCGGGCAATCCATTATTTTTTATCGACATAAATATTGATCTTGACATTGGGTGCCATATCACTTAATATAACACCGTTATATAACGGTGTTATATAACGGTGTTATATTAAGCGTGGAAGGGGGACGGATATGGATTCATCGGTGAGCACCCAAGAGAAAATTCTGGGCTGCGGCAAGCAGGAATTTCTGCAGAACGGTTTTCAAAACGCCTCCCTTCGGAACATCGCCTCCGCCGCGGGGCTGACGACAGGGGCGATCTATGGTTATTTCAAGGACAAGAACGCCTTGTTTGAAGCGATCGTAGACCCGGTATGCAAACAGGTGGAACGAATGTTCACCGATCTGAGCACTTCCTATTACAACAATACCGGCATTGTCGGGGAAATCACCCTGCAGGGCACAATCGACGATCTTCACAAAATCTACGGATTCATCTATGAAAACTTCGATGTGTTCCGTCTGCTGGTATCCTGCGCGGAAGGCTCGTCCAAAGCCGATTATGTGCATACCATTGTCGGCTATGAAGTAGCGCATACGCTTTTGTACCTTGACCGCATGGAAAAGGAAAAGGGGATGAAAGCGAAGCTGAACAAGACGCTTATCCACATCATCTCCGACAGCTACATCAACGCGATTCTGGAGCCTGTCCGCCATAACCTGAGCTACGAGCAGGCTATCGAGAACCTCGATTTTCTGTGCACCTTTTATACCGGCGGCTGGAACTGTGTCTTTCACAAACTGTTTGAAGGCGGGGCATGATGAAGCTGCTGTTTTTTATCACGCCGGGTTAGCCTTGGCTAATTTCAGCACAGGGGCGTTTTCTTTTTGATATTTGGTTAGCGTAAGCTAACCAATAATAAAGGAGGAATCACATGATCCGTCCAAAGGTGGAAAATCCGCAGGTGGAAAGCCGGCCCAAAAGCGGCACGCAGCGTATGTGGGAGCTGGCTTTTACCAGAAAGGCGCTGGCCGTATCGGCCTGCGTGCTCTCGGTCATCAGCGTGGCGGTATCCTTCGTGCCGTTTATCGCCATCTATTACATCATACGGGAACTGGCCCTGAACATGGGCGACTTGGGCCGGCTGGACGGCGGGTACATGGTCCGCCTGGGCTGGCTGGCCGGTGGCTCGGCCATCGGGGCGATTTTGCTGAACTTCCTCGCGCTCATGTGTTCCCATATGGCTGCCTTCAAAACGCTGTACGCCCTGAAACTCAAGTTCACAAACCATCTGGCCAGCCTGCCCATGGGCTTTCATACCGAAAACGCCACGGGAAAAATACGCAAGATTGTGGACGAAAACATTGAAAAGCTGGAAGGGTTCATCGCCCACCAGCTGCCCGACATCGTGGGCTCCATGGCCACGCCGGTGGTGATCCATGCCATACTGTTCGTGTTTGACTGGCGGCTGGGGCTGGCGACGCTGGTGCCTGTCTTTGTGATGTACGTGCTGCAAAGCGCCTACACGGGCAAGAACGCCATGCAATTCATCAAAACCTACCAGGATTCGCTGGAGGATATGAACAACGCCTCGGTGGAGTATGTGCGGGGCATTTCGGTGGTGAAGGCCTTCAGCCAGACCATTTACTCCTTCCGCAAATTTTACGATTCCATCAAAACCTACGGCGATTTCGCCCTGGCCTACACAAAGGCCTTCAAAAAAGGGTTCGTGATGTTTCTTGTCATCCTCAACAACATTTATATTTTCCTGGTGCCGGCCGTTATTTGGCTGTCCGGCGGCGTGACCGATTATCCCAGGTTCGCGATGTCGGCCCTGTTTTACCTCATCTTCTCAGTAGCCATCACCGCGCCGTTTTTAAAGCTGATGTACGTATCCCAAAAGGGCAAGCAGATCGCCGACGGCATCGAGCGCATGGATAGGGTGTTTGCAATACAGCCCCTGCCCGAAACCCAAAGCCCCAAAACGGCATCCGGCTTTGACATCGCCTTTGAGCATGTCAGCTTTTCTTACGGGGAGGCGGAGACGCTGTCGGACATAAGCTTTACCGCAAAACAGAACGAAGTCACGGCGCTGGTGGGCCCCTCCGGCTCCGGCAAAAGCACCATTGCCCACCTGATCCCCCGGTTTTACGACGTGAACGCCGGCAGCATCAAAATCGGGGGCGTGGATATACGGGAAATGTCCAATGACTACCTGATGAGCATCGTCAGCTTTGTGTTCCAGGAGGTGTTTTTGTTCCAGCAAAGCATATTGGACAACATCCGCATCGGGAACAGGAACGCCAGCCGGAATCAGGTAATCGCGGCGGCCAAGGCCGCCCAGTGCCATGAGTTTATCGAAAAGCTGCCCAGCGGCTACGACACGGTTATCGGCACCAACAACATCCACCTGTCCGGCGGGGAAAAGCAGCGCATCGTCATCGCCAGGGCGATTTTGAAAAACGCTCCCATCATCGTGCTGGACGAGGCCACCGCTTTTGCGGACCCAGAAAATGAGCACAAGATACAGCTTGCCTTTGAGCAGCTGATGAAGAACAAAACGGTGATCATCATCGCCCACCGGCTGTCCACCGTGCGGGGCGCCGGCAAAATCCTGGTGATCGATGAAGGGCGCCTTGCGGAGGAAGGCCGGCACGACGCGCTTGTCCTGTCCGGCGGACGGTACAGCCGCATGTGGCAGCAGTATACCTCGGCGATGAGCTGGACGATTGCGAAAAGGCAGGTGGCAAACAATGCTTAAAAAGCTGCTGCATTTATCCGACAAGGGCGCGCGGGATTTGAAGCGGGCAATCTTCGTCTGCGTGCTAGCCAACATCGTGCTTTTTCTTCCCTTTGCGGTGATCATGCAGGCGATGCAGGTCATCATCGCGCCTTTGGCCGCGGGACTGCCCCTGAATACCGGCCGGCTGTGGCTGCTGTTTTTTACCGGCCTGCTGGCCGCGGCGTTGTATTACTTTGTCTACAGCGTGGAGTATGACAAAACCTACACCACCGCCTATGCCGAATGCACCAACATCCGCATCGAGGTGGCGGAGCATATGCGCAGGCTTCCGCTTTCCTTTTTCAACCGCAAGGATTTATCGGAACTGACCACCAACATCATGGGCGACTGCGCCACCGTAGAACAGATGATGAGCCACGCGGTGCCCCAAATCGCCGGCAATGCCATCTCCATTGCCCTTGTTTCCATCCTGCTGGCGTTTTACGACTGGCGTATGACGCTGGCGCTTTTGTTCGTGCTCCCCATCTCCATGGGCGTGATCTACCTTTCCAGAAAGATTCAAAAAAAGTTCGGCGAGCGCCATATCAAGGCCAAGCTGAATGTTTCCAAGCAGATTCAGGAATACCTGGACGGCATCAAGGTGGTGAAGGCCTTTGGCCTGTCCGGCGAGAAATCGGCGGCCCTCAAATCGGCGCTCAAGCAGATGATGAAGGAGGCCATTACCTTTGAAGCCATTGCCGGCAGCTTTGTCACCCTGTCCTCCGTTATTTTGCAGGTGGGCATCGGCGTGGTCATATTGATTGGCGTGAACCTGTTAACCGCGGGAAGCCTGGACGTGATCAAGTTTTTGACGTATACCATGATCAGCACCCGCATCTACGCCCCGGTGCTGGCGGTATTGACCATGCTGGCCGAGGTGATGTACCTGTTCGCCTCGACCCGGCGCATGCAACAGCTTCGGGAGGAGCCGGTGATGGAGGGTGACACAAGCGTCATCCTGCCCGATTGCAGCATCGCCTTTAACAACGTGACCTTCGCCTACAACCGGGAGGATGTCATCAAGAATATCAGCTTCACGCTGCCGCAAAACGCGGTGACGGCCCTGGTGGGTCCCTCCGGCTCAGGCAAGAGCACCATCTCCCGCCTGATCGCCAGGTTCTGGGATGTGGACAAGGGGGAAATCACCATCGGCGGCAAAAACATACGGGACATCGACCCCGAAACGCTGATGAAGCATATGAGCTTTGTGTTTCAGGATGTGGTGCTCTTTAACGACACGGTGATCAACAACATACGCATCGGCCGGCAGGGCGCCACCGACGAGCAAGTGCGCGCCGCCGCCAGGGTCGCCCGTTGCGACGCGTTCATCGGCAAAATGGAAAAGGGCTATGACACCCTCATCGGGGAAAACGGCTGCACGTTATCCGGCGGGGAGCGCCAGCGAATTTCCATTGCCAGGGCCATTTTGAAGGATGCGCCCATCGTGCTGCTGGACGAGGCCACCGCCTCCATCGACCCGGAAAACGAAGTGCTGATTCAGGAGGCCATTTCCGAATTGATCCGCGACCGGACAGTGATCGTCATCGCCCACCGGCTGAAAACCATCGCCGGCGCCAACAGGATCATCGTGCTGGATGAAGGAAATCTGGCAGAGCAGGGCACCCACGACGAGCTGCTCCAAAAGAACGGGCTGTATGCCAGGCTGTGGCATATCCAGCAGGAAAGCCTGGGCTGGAGTGTATAAATTCAGAGATTAGTGGCGCAGAGAATGGCTCCTTGTGTGAAGCAGCCAAAGCAGTCCAACCCTTGGGAGAATTGCTTTGGCTATTTCTTGTTTCCTCTAATTTTTCCCATTCTGAAAATGGGTTGCGGCAAGCATGCGGGAGGCTTCCCCTTGAGGGGAAGCTGTCACCGAAGGTGACTGATGAGGTGCCAAGCCTCGGCTCGACAAGTGCAACTAAGTACCTCATCCGGCGCTACGCGCCACCTTCCCCTTGAGGGGAAAGGCTCTGCATACCTGCAACCAGTTTTCAAGGCAGTATAATAAACATGCACCAGTCATTCTTCCCTTTGCGCCCAAACTGGACTCCAAGCAGAAAAACAAGGTCAGAGAAAAACGCCCGGAATGGACAAATCCACTTTAAAGGGCTTGCCTCAGGACGTGCGCTTTTACACAGTTTTCAGCCAGGCGATAAAGTGGTCGCGCAGCAGGGTAAACTCATCGTCCGGGAAATAGGAATGCCAGGAAGCTTGCAAGGCAAGGCGAGTGACCTGCGCGCCGCTTAATCCCTTTTCCAGCCTTTCGATGCTGCTGGGATGAACGATCTCATCCTCCCGGGATTGGATGAGCAATACCGGGCCCTTGACGTGGGAGAGCTCCCGCTCCGTGTCCGCCATGATGCGGAGCAACTCCGCCGCCCGGGGGATGGTCATCAGGTACCCAAGCGGCGTGATAACGCGCACGCTGTTGGCCGCGCAATAGGCCCTGGCCACCGGATTATGCAGCCGCCGGGGCACAAGGGCCACCGTCAGATCATTTTTGAGGCCGCGCAGACGCACGCGAAGCTTCAGCGGCACTTCCCACAGCGCCAGGCCGTGGGCCGGGCCCGCCCTGCGCGATGCGTTCACGCTCAGCAGCCCGCCCAGGGAGTGGCCCATCAGCACCACCTTTTCGTATCGCGCAAGGGCAGAGCGCAAGGCATCGTCCACGGCCGCCTGCCATTCCCGGCCGGGATGGCGGGCAAAATCCCAAACATGCCCGCCGTGGCCCGGCAGCAGCAGCGTCTGCGCGGCAAAGCCCGCGGCGGTGACCGCCCGGACCAGCGCCTCAAACTGGCCCGGTCCGCCCAGGAAGCCATGGACGAAGATCACTACCAGTTTTGCATCCGGCGCGGGATACAGTCCGGGGCGGTGGCCGTCCCCCATATCGCTTCCTCCTTGCGCGCGGTCTTTCCCTTAAGATAGCATGGTCTTTTCCGGTTGTCAAAGCTCCCCTTTGCCGCGCCCGGGAACAAATCACGCAGGGGTTCCATACGATATATGGGAGGACATCTTTTCAAAAGAAAAGGAGTGGCACCCATGTATACAAGAGGCTATCCCGGTATTGTCGTGGAAAGCGCCAACCGGAGAGTCAGCATATTCGATACAAACACACTGGAAGTGCTGCAGCAGCTACCCATCGACGCCGACCTTCTTGATGTGGCGGTCAACACAGAGTGTACCCGCGCCTTCGTCACTTCCTTTGATGACCGGACAATGTATCAAATTGATCTGTGCGCAATGCCTGCCCGGGTTGTGGGCAGCGCGGTTTCCTCCACTTTTCTTGAGGATGTGGCGCTGACGCCGGACGGCAAATACGCGCTGTCCGTAGACGGTTCTGCCACGAACCAGGACATCGTGTCCTATTCGTCCCGGCAGAACGTATTTGTCTCCGCCCAGCCCGCCAGCGCGCAGGCTGTCGCCATTTCTCCCAGAAGCCGCGAGCTTGTATTGACGGCGGATTTTTTCAATAACAGCGTTCACAGGTTCGTAATCCACCCCGATGGCACGTTGGAGGACACGGGGCAGAGCTTTCCCGCCGGAGCGGGCCCGATCAATCTTGTTTTCAGCCCCAACGGAGAGTTTGCCTTTGTGGCCGCCAATACGGACCACCGCGTCAACGTGCTGAGCACGCTGATCCCCCCAAACGTCGTTTTGCTGGGCGGCGCGCCATCCTCCGAAGATCCGCAGAGCCTGGCTGTTACGCGTGACGGCAGGCATGTGTTCGCCCTGACGGCCGCGAATGTCGATATCTACGCCTTCGATCCCATCGCAGGGAACCTGACGTTTGAGCGTTCGTTCGCCCACGGCCTTACCATCACGTCATACTATGGCGTTGACCAGCTCGCCCTGGATGCCGGCGAAACAAAGCTGTTTATCTCCGGCGTCGGACAGGTGGCCGCGTTCACCACCTACGGCCTGCCCCTTGGCAGCGTTGCCGGTGTGCAGGGCCCCGGCGGCATCGCAATCTGCTCCTGCTGATTCAGAAACCGTATGCAGGATTTCACGCGGTAAAAGTGGATCACACAGCGTTTTATTATATTTTTGGAAGCCGGACGTGCCTTCGGGTACGGTTCGGCTTTTACTGTGCAAAAAAAACGGCGTGTGCCGCGCCGTCTCTCCCGCAAATCCCGCATGCCGGTCAGTCTGTTCCACAGCATTTTATGAAATCAGGGAACGCACCAGGGCTTGCATCTCTTCTTTGGAATGAATGGTGCGCGCCCTGCTGATTACCGATTGCTGCTCCGCGTTTGTCATGGCTGTAAAGCGGCTCATCGCCTCCATGTTTTCCGCGAATGCCATCCCCAGCCCCATCGGCATCTGTGAATTGCTCAACATATTACGCATTCTTTTCACCTCGCTCCTATCTTCGGGCAGCGGTCGGAAAATTATGCATACATCCTCCCGGCCATGGCCGGCGAAAACCGCTGATGCCGGCGAGGTTTTGTAGGAATTTCCATTTCCTTTGTGGAATAGGTTTCACGGGCAAATCACAACGCAAGGAGGAAGAAATATGATCGTCACCACCACGCCGTCCATTGACGGCAAGCGCATAGTGGAGTACAAAGGCATCGTCTTTGGAGAGGTCATCTCCGGCGTCAATTTCATCAAGGACTTTGCGGCAGGGCTGTCCAACTTTTTTGGCGGCCGCTCCGGCAGCTACGAAGAGGAACTGATTAACGCACGGCAAAACGCGCTGCGCGAAATGGAGCAGCGGGCCCATGATTTGGGCGCCAACGCGGTGGTCGGCGTGGATATCGACTACGAGGTGCTGGGCGCCAACAACGGCATGCTGATGGTGACCGCCTCCGGCACGGCGGTGGTGTGCCAGTAACTGTTTTCATGACAGCCGCCCGGCGATAAGCCGGGCGTTTTTTGTGTAATTGCCTGCCCGCCCGCCTCTGATAATCCATTGGCTGTACGGGGGCATCCCCCCTACTGCACAAAAAAGCGACGCTTTTGCTTGCGTACCGGGCCGCTTGTTTATATAATGGAACAGCCTACGCTTCGCCCTGGGCGCCAGGGCAGCGGAGCCGGCCACCGAAAAGGAGATTCGCTATGGATCATGATCTGGACCAGATCTATAATGAAGCGTTTGAGCGCGAGTATACGAACCTGACGCTGCGCAAAGCCGCGGACCCGGAGTTTACCAGAGAATATCTCACCGGCCTTTTGCAGAGCATGTATGTGAACCAGGGTAACAACTACATGGACCGCACCGACGCCAAGGACAGCGTTCTGCGGGCGATGATCGCGGCCTGCGAAACGCTGCTGAGCGAGTGGGAAGCATAAAATTCCCCCAACGGCTTCTGTTTCGAAACAATGGGCTGCCCCCTATGCGGCTCAGCCGCAGGGCGGCAGCCCATTTTATTTAGCATGCGTGAATTGCCTCAGTATTTTCCGAATCCGGCGGCCGGTCCGGCCTTTGCTTTTGTCTGGCCAGACTCCTTGGGTAGAGAAATCGCAACGGCACCCTCCCTGCCATGACTTCCCCCGAGGGTTCGATATAGAAAGGAAAAGGGATGTTGCGCTGGGCGTGGGCGGATCGGGCATGGGTGGCTGGTTGGCACAGATGGGCAGGTTTGACCGTGATTATTCAGTTTTTTTACACAAATAACACATTGAGATTGTTTTCCGCAGGGCGATGGATTGATGTATAACATTTTTCTTATAAATAATAGATCTTTCTGTTTCCCTCGATACTGTTTCTCACCGTCTCCGTCAGGCAGCATATCGCCCCCTGAAAATCCCGCGCCTCCAATTTTGCGCACAGTGCGTCGGTGTTTTCAAACAACGCCTGTACACCGTAGAGCATGCAAAACCTTAGCCACAGCGTGCGGGTCAGGGATTTGAAGGAGCTGAAGATAATGGGCAGCAGCGTGTTGCCGGAATACAGGGCCAATTGGTGCTGAAAGGAAAAGGCGTGGCCCACCGCCTCCTCATCGGTTTTCGATTGGCCGATGGCATTGGCGGCGGCCCTTAGCGCGCTCAGCTCCCCATCGGTGATGCGGGCGGCGCAAAGCTGCACGGCCAGGGTATCCAGCGCGATGCGCAGTTCCAGGATGGAGCGCACCTCCTCCTGCCTTAGCATGCCGCCGTTGTAGCCTACAATGGAAAGAAAGGTTTCAATGGTGCCATCCCGCCGGTAATCGGCCACATAGGTGCCCAGCCGCGGCCGCACCACCAGGAAGCCCTTTTTCGCAAGCTCGACGATGCCGGCGTTGACCACTGCCCGGCTCACCTGCATGGCGGCGGCCAGTTCCCTCTCCGGGGGCAGTTGGGTGCCCACCGGCAGCCGGCCGGATAAGATCATAGATTCCATTTCCCGAATGAACAATTCCTTGAGCGTCGGCGCGCTGAGCTTTTGAAACTGCATGGCGATACCCCGGCCTTCCTTGATACTGGTTCAACCACGGACCACGTGTATTTATGATATATCATTTTAATGAATCCTGCAAGAAAAACGCTTGTTACCGCTTGATTTTTCCGCGTTCTATTGACAGTACGCAAAGCAGAATGTTAAACTGATAACATTCTTGTTACACTCTGGTCTGTCCACTATCATACCGTCCTCATCATCCGTTTTCCCATCTGAAACCCAAAGCAAACACAGGCGTGGGAGGAATAACATGTTCACGTTCAATTACGCGGAAGGTGCAACCTTCGTTTCTTCGCTGCTCATCTGGCTGCTGGTGCTGTCAGTGTTGTTTGCCTTGAACGAGGTGTCGCGGCGCTTCAAGTGGATGGGCTTTTTCTGCTTTGTGGTGCTGCCCGCGGTGCTTTCCGTGCTTTGGTTCACGGTGCTGAAATCCAGCACCTATACCGACTGGTTTCACCTGGCCAAGGTGTATTCGTCCACGGCCGGCTGCATCGGCTTCTGGTGCATCCGCCATTTGAAGGGCAAGCGCAAGAACGGCAAGGAGTGGAGGCTGGCGGATAACAGGATCGCCTTGTGCTTTCCGCCGCTGATCCTGGCCGTCAACATACTGGAAGCCTGCGCCCGGGATATCGAGGTGGGCATCACATACGCCGTCATGGCCCAGGATGCTGCCGCCGACGTACCCGTTCTGCTCATGGGCGGCCCCTGGAACTATATGAACGCCATCGCGGGTCTTTTGAACATTATCACCATCACGGGCTGGTTCGGCATCTGCCTGCGCAAGGCAACCAAGTCGGACGGCAGCCGGGATATGCTCTGGCCCGATATGCTCTGGTTCTGGATCATCGCCTATGACCTTTGGAACTTTGCCTACACCTACAACTGCCTGCCCCACCACGCCTGGTATTGCGGCTTTGCGCTGCTGCTGGCGCCGACGCTGTGCTCCTTTACGGTGGGCAAGGGCGCCTGGCTGCAGCACCGGGCGCAAACGCTGGCGCTGTGGTGCATGTTCGCGCAAACCTTCCCCATGTTCCAGGATGCGGGGGCTTTCCGCGTGAATTCCACCTACAATCCCACCATCTACTTCATCGTAAGCGCCTTGGCGCTGCTTGCCAACATCGGCGTATTGGTTTATATGGTTTACAAGGCACGCAAGACCCGTCGCAACCCCTACAAGGGCGAGCTGTACACCGACCTCAAAGCGTATCGTGCGGTGAAGGAACTGGCCCAAACGCATACCGTGGCAATTTGATGGAATAACGGAGAAAACAACATGAGCAATTTTCGCATACTGGAGATCAAGCAAAGCGTATTTGCGGACAATGACCGGGAGGCCAGCCGCCTGCGCGCAGAGCTTACGGAAAAGGGCGTGTTCCTGTTAAACCTCATGTCCTCCCCCGGTGCGGGGAAAACCACAACCTTAAAAGGAACCATTGCGCTTTTGAAGGATGCATTTTCCATCGGCGTCATGGAAGCCGACATCGATTCCGATGTGGATGCGAAGGCCATCGCCGAAACCGGCGTAAAGGTCATCCAATTGCATACCGGCGGCATGTGCCACCTGGATGCCGGCATGACCCGCGAAGGGCTAAAGGGCTTTGGCACAGACGATATTGACCTGGCGATACTGGAAAACGTGGGCAACCTGGTCTGCCCCGCGGAGTTTGATACCGGCGCCATCAAAAACGTCATGATCCTCTCCGTGCCTGAGGGGGATGACAAGCCCTTGAAGTATCCGCTGATGTTTACCATTTGCGATGTGGTGCTGATCAACAAAATCGACGTGCTGCCGTATTTTGATTTTGATGTGCAGAAGGTCAGGGAGCGGGTGGCCAGGCTCAACCCCAGCGCCAGGGTGATCCCCATTTGCGCGCGCACTGGCGAGGGGCTGGAGGAATGGGCGGCCTGGCTGCGCGGCGAGGTGGAAGCGTGGCGGAAGGAAGCGCCGGATGAGGTGCTTTCGCTGCATTTATCTGGCCTGGGTATGCCCCCTCATCAGTCACCTTCGATGACAGCTTCCCCCCAGGGGGAAGCCTCTGGAGACGTTCTCAAACTCACGCGGGAATGACCGTAAATACGGGCGAATGATCATTCGCCCCTACGGCTTTGATTGCTTATTGGCTTCACTGCCGGAATAATATCTGCTGGGGCATACAATACAATTATGCCCATCAGCGTAGGGACGGTTATCAACCGCCCGCCAAGCCTCATATATCCATGCCAAGCAAGGATATACAATACGCCCGTTCATTCATCAGCATCACATAAGGGGGAACCGATCATGGCACAAACCCATCCGTTACAGCCCGGCATACAGGTACCACCGCAGCGCACCGGCAGTGTAAAGGTGCTGGCCCTGGCCAACCATATCGGCCGCAAAAAGCCCGGCGCCAGGGATGCCTATACCTTCAGCGATCCGGAGTATTTGATCTTGGAGCCGGTGGTAACGGATGAAATGGCGGAAGTTTGCATGAGCATGGCACTCCAAGAAAAGGTGACGGCGGAGGCCATCAGCCGGCGGATGGACAAGCCTGTCGATGAATGCTACCGCATCTTATTGGAGCTGGCCGACGCCGGGGTGTGCTTTGTCAATACCATTGATGGCAAGGATACGTTCTGGTACGACACCTGGGTGCCCGGCATCATGGAGATGATGACCAACCACCCCACCAACGCAAAAAAATACCCGCAGATTGCCCAGGCTTTTGAGGCCTATGGCCGTCTGCGCGGCGGAAAAACCGTGGGCCTCACACCGGTGGGCATCGGGCTGATGCGGGTCATCCCCATCGAAAAGGCCATCGACGGCGAAAGCCGCCGGGCATCGTATGAGGAATTATCCAAGTATATCGAGGCGAACACCATCTTCTCCGTATCCAACTGCTCCTGCCGCACCGCAAGGGAAATCATGGGCGAGGGCTGCGGGCACCTGAAAGAAGACATGTGCATACAAATGGGCCACGCCGCCGAGTATTACATCCGCACCGGCCGGGGCCGCGAAGTCAATAAGGATGAAGTTTACGCCATCCTGCGCCGGGCCGAGGAAAACGGGCTGATGCACGAGATCCCCAACCTGGACGGCAGCGGCCATACCCACGCCATTTGCAACTGCTGCGGCTGCGGCTGCTTTTCCATGCGCACGGCGGAAATGTTCTTAAACGCCGACATGGTGCGCTCCAACTATGTATCGCAAGTCGACCGGGAAAAGTGCGTGGCTTGCGGCCAGTGCGTGGAAAACTGCCCGGTGAACGCCCTGCAATTGGGGCAAAAGGTCTGCTCCAAAAAGCCTGTGCCGGAGAAGATCATACGTAAAGACACACCCAGAGACACACACTGGACGCCCGATCACTGGAACCCGGATTACCGCACCAACCGCAAAAACGTGGTGGATACCGGCACCGCGCCCTGCAAAACCGAGTGCCCCGCCCACATTGGCATACAGGGCTACATCAAGCTGGCCGCCCAGGGTAGGTTCTGCGACGCGCTGGAACTGATCAAAAAGGAAAACCCCTTCCCCGCGGTGTGCGGCCGCATTTGCAACAGGCGCTGCGAAAGCGCATGCACCAGGGCGGAGGTGGACGAGCCCATCGCCATCGATGAAATCAAAAAGTTCATCGCCCAGCAGGATCTGAATGCGCAGCACCGATTTATGCCGCAAAAGCGCCATGATTATCAAAAGAAGATCGCCGTTATCGGCGCCGGCCCCGCGGGCCTTTCCTGCGCCTATTACCTGGCCATCGACGGGTACAACGTCACCGTGTTTGAAAAGGAGAAGGAGCCGGGCGGCATGCTGATGTTCGGCATTCCCGCCTTCCGCCTGACAAAAGATGTGGTCAAGGCCGAGATCAATATTGTGAAGGAGCTTGGCGTTACCATACAAACAGGGGTGGAAGTAGGCCGCGATGTGACCATTGCACAGCTTCGCGAACAAGGCTTTGAGGCGTTCTATATCGCCATCGGCGCCCAGGCGGGGCGGAAATTGAACATCGAGGGCGAGGATGCCCAGGGCATGCAAAACGGCATCGATTTTATCCGCCGCGTAACCCTTGGGGAGGATGTTCCCCTTTCCGGCCGCACGCTGGTCATCGGCGGCGGCAACGTGGCGGTGGACGTAGCCCGGACCGCCGCGCGGCTGACAAAGGCCGGGGTCGTGATGTACTGCCTGGAGAGCGAAAGGGAAATGCCGGCCCTGCCCGAAGAGATCGAGGAAGCGCAGCAGGAAGGCATACATATCGAAAACGGTTGGGGGCCGAAAAGGATCATCGTAGAAAACGGCCGTGTAAAGGGCATGGAATTCAAGCGCTGCGTATCCGTGTTTGATGAAAGCGGAAGGTTCGCGCCCAAGTATGATGAGAGCGAAACCATCATAGTGGAAGCCGACCATATTCTCTTATCCATCGGCCAGAGCATCGACTGGGGCAAGCTGCTGGACGGCACCAAGGCAGCCCTGAACAAAAACGGTACGGTGCAGGCCGACGGCTTCACCTATCAAACCGCCGAACCGGATATCTTCGCCGGCGGCGATGTTCACACCGGCCCGAAGTTTGCCATCGACGCCATCGCCGCCGGCAAGCAGGGCGCAATCTCCCTCCACCGCTTTGTACAGCCCGGTCAAAGCTTGGTGCTCGGCCGCGACAGGCGTGCATACAAGGCGCTGAACAAGGAAGACCTGCTGCTTGATAGCTTTGACCGCATGCCGCGTCAGCAGGCCGCCCACGAGAAGGCCGCCAGTCCCTTTGCCGATGCGCGCCTGACCTTTACGCAGGAGCAGGTGAAAAAGGAAACCGAGCGGTGCCTTCATTGCGGCGCGGTGGTGGTGGATGAATTCCTTTGCGTGGGCTGCGGCCAGTGCACCACCAAATGCCGGTTTGACGCCATTACCCTTTCCCGCAAGTACGACGGCGAAGGCGTAACGCTGTTTAACTTAAAAAAGGCCGTGGTGCCCCACGCACTCAAGCGCGTGGTCAAGATCGCCGTCAAAAAGGTGCGCAAATCCTTCACCCGCGAGGCGCAGAATGCATGAGCTGGGCATTGTGGCCGAGATCGTGCGGGTAGTGGAGGGCATCGCCAAAGCGCAGAACGTGACAAGGGTGGAAACACTGGTATTGCAGATCGGCGAGCTGTCTTCTGTCGTGCCCTATTTTGTGGAGCAGTGCTACCCTGCCGCCGCCTATGGCACGATGCTGGAAAACACGCGCCTGGAGATTGAAATTCTGCCCGGCAACGGCCGTTGCCGGGCCTGCGGCCGGGTGTACAATATCCTGAAAAACCGTAAAAAATGCCCGGCCTGCGGGGATGCAAGCCCCGAAGTGCTGGGCGGGCGGGAGTTTGTGATCAAGGAGATTGTGGCGGGGTAGATGGGATATAAGAAACGACGCACTGGCCAGCGGCCATTGCGTCGTTTTCTATGTCTTGTTTCCAAGCGCATCACTGCTCGTTACGGTTGAGCAATATCCTGTCAACCAGCCCATATTCCACTGCCTGCTGGGCGGTCATATAAAAATCCCGCTCCATGTCGGCCTTGATCTTTGCAAGGGGCTGGCCCGTCAATTCGCTGTAGATTGCGTGGAGCCTTTCTTTTGTTTTGTCAAGCCAGTCACTGTGGATTTTGATATCGGTGGCCTGGCCGGAAAGCCCCCCGGAGATGGCCGGCTGGTGAATGAGCACCTCGCTGTTTTTCAGCGCAAACCGTTTGCCCTTTTTGCCGGCCGCCAAAAGCAGCGAGCCGGCGCTGCCGGATTGACCAATGCTGATAGTCGAAACATCACACTTGATATAATTCATCGTATCCAGAATAGCGAGCCCATCCGTAATGGAACCGCCGGGGCTGTTGATGTAAAAGTGGATGTCCGCATTGCAGTCGCTTGATTCCAGAAAAAGCATCTGGGCAATGATCACGCTGGCGGATTCATTGCTTACCACGCCGTTGAGCATAACCACCCTGTCATTGAGCAGCCTGGAAAAAATGTCGTAAGCGCGCTCGCCCCTGTTCGTCTGTTCTATTACCGTTGGCACCAGATAGCCCATATTCCCTCCTGTTCGCCTGTCAAGCGGCAAGCTTCATCATTGCGTTTATGCCGCTTTGGACCCTACGCGCACCGTGAATGCGCCTGTACTGGCCCGGCATAACACCATGCACCCTTTTAAAAGCCCTGGAGAAAGCCTCCTGGGAGCCATATTGGTACTTTAAGGCAATGTCAATAATGGGCTGGTCGGTTGACAGCAATTCGTAGGATGCTATTTCCATTCGCCGTCTGCTGATATATTTGGCAACGGATTCCCCCGCCACCTTGTGAAAAAGCCTGTGGTAGTGGTATTTTGACAGGTGCGCCATGCCGGCCAGCCCATCAAGGCTGAACGGCTCCGTAAGGTTTTTATCAATGTGCCGCATCGTTTGCAGTACCCTCGCCTTATCTTCCATCGCCCTCACCCCCAAGGATATACTTATTATAAACCTTGCCCGGAATTTGGTCTTGATTATTTTTGCTTTTTTTGCGGCATCCGGTACAATCGTATTGGTTCTGCGCGGCAAACCCATCCGGCAGGGATATCGAGCAAATTGCTTTATTAAAGATGCCGAAAAATTACATTTCTTTAAACAGTAAAGACTTCCTGTTCTATTTCCTGTACAATAGGCATATACATATTTTTTACCCATCAAGGAGGCTCCTATGGCAAGAGTCTACGCCCCCGGCTGTGCGCTGATGCTGTACAAGCCCCACCTGGCCCATCAAATCACCGCATTCCTGAATGAAGCCGGCGAAACTATCCCCGAGCATCACATTTGCTGCCACCATGAGCCGGGCCTTGCGCACGGCACCCAAATCATCACCACTTGCTCGGGCTGCGACCGGCGCTTCCGCTCGCTGTACGAGGGGATTTCTACCGCATCTATCTGGGAGAAATTAGCAGAAATCGACGCCTTTCTCTTTCCCGATTATCACGGACAGCCCATGACCATCCATGACGCCTGCCCTACCCGCGCGGAAAAGCGGGTACACGACGCGGTGCGCGCATTGCTTGCCCGCATGAACATCAGGGTGGTAGAGCCGGAGCATACAAGGGAAAAATCCATCTGCTGCGGCGACAGCCTGTACGGGCAGCTGCCGGTAGAAAAGGTCAAGGAGTACATGAAAAACAGGGCAGATGAAATGCCCTGTGAGGACGTGGTGGTCTATTGCGTTTCGTGTGTGAAGGCTATGCATATCGGAGGGAAAAGGCCCCGGCACCTGGTGGATTTGTTGTTTTCAGAAGATACTCAGATCGGCGTATATGAGCCGGATGAATGGCATGGGCAGATTAAGGCGTATATTGAGGCACACTAACGGGTCGAAATAAACGTCCCTTCCCGCAGCTCCCGAAACGCCTGATTAAGCTCCTCCTCGGTATTCATTACAATCGGCCCGCCCCAGGCGATGGGTTCCTTCACGGGCTTTCCGCAAAAGAAGATCACCCGTGCGTCCTGATGCTCCGACGCGGTGACCTCCGCCGTATCCCCCGGCCCAAACAGCACGGCGGTTTTCTCCTCCAAAGGCTGCCCGCCGGCAAAGGCGCTGCCCAGGATGACAAACGCGAATACCGTCTCCTCCGGCTTTGTATCCAGCGTTAACGTGGCGCCCTCCTCCAGGCTTATATCCAATAGCGTGGCTTGTATGTGCCTGGGTCTGGGTCCAACGGCGCCGCCGTAGCTGCCGGCAATAACCCGCACTTCGATCCCCTCCGTTTTGACGACAGGAATCATTTCCTCTGCGATTTCAAAATAGGCCGGCTCGCACAGCTTTTCCGCTTTGGGCAGGTTCAACCACAATTGAAAGCCCAGCATGCGTTCGGAGGGCTTGGGCATTTCCTGGTGCAGGATGCCGCGCCCCGCCGTCATCCACTGGCTTTGCCCGGAAAGGATGACGCCTTTGTTTCCCAAACTATCCTGATGCTCGATCTTTCCCTCAATCAGGTACGTGATGGTTTCAATGCCCCGGTGGGGATGCATGGGAAAGCCGCGGACATAATCGTCGGGATTTTGGGAATCAAAGGAATCCAGCATCAAAAAAGGATCAAAGTCATACACGTCATGGTAGCCTAATACGCGGACCAGCCGGACCCCGGCCCCATCCACCGCCGGCACGCCACGAAGAAGCTTCGCGATTTTACGTTTCAACCCGCTCACCCTTCCATTTTTTAAGTAAGTGTATTCCAGGGCCGCCGGGCATTCATCCATCCGCAAGGCCTTTTTTGAAAATATCCAGGCTGTGGTGGGTGAGCCCCACCATGTCCGGCCTTTCACAAATGGAAAAGTGGTATTTCAAATACAGTTCAAACAGGCCGTCATCCATGGCGTCCACGGTTTCCCGCATGTGGTTGGTCATCAAGTCGGTGGCCGCATAGTGCAGCCGTGCCACGGGAAAATGCGCCATCAGCGCGTCGATGTCTTCCTTGCGGCAGCGATGAAATACCTCCGCCGGAGTAGAATAAGCCTTGAAGGTCACAGGGTCCAAACGGCCCGTTTCCAATAGTGCCATGGCATTGCCTGTTTTGAAGCCGGACCCGATCACCCACGCGTCGCTGATACAGTAGGCAACAAAAACGATGCCGCCCTGTTTTGTCACCCGCAGCGCCTCGCTCAAAGCCTTCAACTGATCTTCCGTGGTATACAGGTGATACATGGTGCCCAGCACAAGGGTCATGTCATAGGTCCCGTCTTCAAATTCCGTAAGGTCCAGGGCATTGCCCTGGTGGATGGAAACCTTCTCCCCCAGCCGGGTATTGCTTTTGAAGATCTCAATGTTGTGGGGGATCAGCTCCACCGCGTCCACCGTGCAGCCCCTCCGCGCTAGGGCGTGGGCGTACCGGCCGGTGCCCAATCCTACCTCCAATAGGCGCATGTCCGGCTGAAGATAGCGGGTGATATAGCGCATGGTGGTTAAATACTCCACCTGACCGTGTTTGGATGCAAGCCTTACATCCTCATCATGATTGCTGTAATAGGCGTTCAAATAATCGAATGTTTCCATGCCGCAATGCGTCACCTCTCCTTTTGCCGGCGCGGGCCAGCATAATAGATTATACCATTGGAATCTTTTGGATGCAACGGTATATACGGGTAAATAATGGAGATTCGCTTACTACAGCCTGTCAAAATATATACAAAACCATAACCAAAATCGGTTTACATCCTCTAAACCGGCGGTATACCTGCCCCCTTTTGCTTTGGGCTTGCCATCCGCCGCTATCAGGCCGGAATCAGGCGGTTTTTACGGCAAAAAAACCTTCTGTAAATCTGCGAAAATTTCCATTGACATTTGCACAGTATCATGGTATTTTATAGTTCGTTTCAGACTATGCAGGCCATGCATACAGTTTGAAACCAAGTAAGACCGCCCCGACGAAAACCCCTGGGGTGCATAGGCCATACGGACAGCCGGGTCTTAAGCCGATTGGCAACTTTTGTTGCCTTATTGATGGAGCGGAACCGTTTCAAAACGGCGGGAAAAGCTCAATTTATAAGTTGGTTACTTTATAACCAATATGCCCTGCGGCATAGCCACTTGTGAATGTTCAATAAGAGTATTAAAAGTGTAAGGCTATATAGACTCTGAGTATGCTGTAAGTATGAACATGGGCGAAGAATGCCCGTAAAGCCTACAGTTTGCGTATGACGCACGAGAAATCCGGTGCAGCAGGCAGCGGTGTTCGTGCGTTTTTTCTTTATTTGAGGGGAGGTGGCGACCGTGAGCCAGGAAAAGATGACGCTGTATGGGTTCAACAACCTGACAAAATCCTTGAGCTTTAATATTTATGACGTATGCTACGCCAAAACGCCAAGGGAACAGCGGGATTATATCGCCTATATCGATGCGCAGTACAACTCCGAGCGGCTGACCGAGATCCTTCGCAAGCTGACTGAGATGATCGGCGCCCATGTGCTCAACATATCCACCCAGGATTACGACCCCCAGGGGTCCAGCGTCACGTTCCTCATTGCCGAGGAATCGATGCTCTCCCGCATGGATTCAGAAACCGTGGTGGCCCACCTGGACAAGAGCCACGTCACCGTGCACACCTATCCCGAATTCCACCCCGAGACGGCCCTGGCCACCTTCCGGGTGGATATTGATGTGGCCACCTGCGGGGAGATCACGCCCCTTTCCACCCTGGATTATCTGATCGGCAGCTTTGATTCTGACATCATCACCATGGATTACCGGGTGCGGGGTTTTACCAGGGACTTATCGGGCAAGAAAATATTTATCGACCACGACATCACCTCCATACAGGACTATATCAACAAGAAAACCCTGGAACACTATGACGCCATCGACATCAACGTGTACCAAGCCAACCTGTTCCACACCAAGATGATGATCAAGGAAATAGACCTGCAGCATTACCTGTTCAATACCGACATCTACGAACTGCCGCCCAAAACGCGGCTGGAGATCACCACCAACCTTCGGCAGGAAATGATCGAGGTCTTCTCCGGCTCCAACGTATACCGCAAAGGAGGCTGACACATGGCAAAGCTCGACCAGAACCGTGCGCCCATCGTGGAAGCCCTGCAATTTGTGCAAAAAAACCGGGTGGTTCCCTTTGACGTGCCCGGCCACAAACGGGGAAAGGGCAACCCGGAACTTGTTGCTCTGCTGGGCGAAAAATGCGTCTCCATGGATGTGAACTCCATGAAGCCGGTGGACAGCCTGGTGCATCCCACCAGCGTGATCCGCGAGGCGGAAGAGCTGGCGGCCCAGGCGTTTTCCGCCTCCGCCGCCTTTTTTATGGTCAGCGGCACCACCTCCGCCGTGCAGGCGATGATTTTATCCTCTGTCCGGCAGGGCGAAAAGATCATTGTGCCCCGCAACGTCCACCGCAGCGTGATCAACGCCCTGGTATTGACCGGCGCGACGCCGGTATACGTCAGCCCCCAGGTGAACAAGCGGCTGGGTATCGCCCTGGGCATGTCCGTTTATGATGTGGCGGAAGCCATACGGCAAAACCCCGGCGCCAAGGCCGTGGTGGTCAACAACCCCACCTATTACGGCATCTGCTCCAACCTGCGGGAAATCGTGCGCATGGCCCACGAAGCCGGTATGCTGGTGCTGGTGGATGAAGCCCACGGCACCCACTTTTACTTCGGCGAGAACATGCCTGTATCCGCCATGCAGGCCGGTGCGGATATGGCCTCGGTGAGCATGCACAAGTCCGGCGGGTCGCTGACCCAAAGCTCCTTTCTCCTGTGCGGCCCCAAAGTCAACCCCAACCATGTGCGCCAGATCATCAACCTGACCCAGACCACCAGCGGATCGTACATTTTGATGTCCAGCCTGGATATTTCCCGCCGCAAGCTAGCCATACAGGGCGCGGAGATCTTCCGCAAGGTCACCGGAATGGCGCGTTATGCCCGCGATGAGATCAACAGCATCGGCGACTATTACGCCTATGGCCGGGAGCTGATCAACGGCGACACGGTGTTTGACTTTGACGAGACGAAGCTGGCCGCCCACACGCTGGATGTAGGACTGGCGGGCATCGAGGTCTTTGATCTGTTGCGGGATGAATACGATATACAAATCGAGTTTGGCGATATCGGCAACATACTGGCCTACCTGTCCGTGGGCGACCGTTTCCAGGATATCGAGCGGCTGATCGGGGCGCTGGGCGAGATCCGCCGGCGCTTCAAGAAGGACCGTGCCGGCTTGATGGATCACGAATATATCAGCCCCCAGGTGGTGCTGACGCCCAAGGAAGCCTTTTACGCCGACAAAACGCTGCTGCCCCTTAACGATAGCACGGACCGCATCGCCGCGGAGTACGTGATGAGCTATCCCCCCGGCATCCCCATCGTGGCGCCGGGCGAGCGAATCACAAAGGAAATCATCGGGTATATTTCCTATGCAAGGGAAAAGGGCTGCTTTTTGACCGGGACCCAGGACCCGGAAGTGAAACAGATTCTGGTTATATAGATTTTCGCGCCTGCTGGCGCGACCAAAGGGCTTTCCGCTTGCCCTTTGGAAACCTTCGGCCGCAATGTGAAATTTATATAGGAATTCCAAAGGGACTGGTCCCTTTGGCGGGGGCCTGGGGATTGCGCCCCCGGAAGGAGGCATCATGGAATTCTGGTTTTCCGAAAAACACACGCCTCAGGTGAAGCTTTCGATTCAGGTGGATCGTCAGCTGTACAGCGGCCAGAGCGCCTTCCAGCGCATCGACGTGTTTGAATCGCAGGAGTTCGGAAGGTTTTTAACGCTGGACGGGTTTATGATGCTCACCGAAAAGGATGAGTTTATTTACCACGAAATGCTGACCCATGTGCCCATGGCGGTGCATCCCAATGTGGAAAACGTGCTGGTGATCGGCGCGGGGGACGGCGGCATATTGCGGGAGCTGACCCGCTATGAAACCCTCAAGAGCATTGACCTGGTGGAAATCGATGAAATGGTGGTCAAGGTGTGCAGGGAATACCTGCCCCAAACTGCCTGCGGCTTTGATGATGCGCGGGTGCACATCCACTACCAGGATGGGTTGAAATTCGTGCGCAGCCGCGAGAGCACGTATGATTTGATCATTGTGGACTCCACCGACCCCTTCGGACCGGGAGAAGGCCTTTTCACCCGCGAGTTTTACGGCAACTGCTACAAGGCGCTGAAAGACGACGGCATCATGGTCAACCAGCATGAAAGCCCCTTTTACGACGCCGACGCGCTGGCCATGCAGCGGGCCCATAAGCGGATCACCGAATCCTTTCCCATCAGCCGCGTCTACCAGGCCCACATCCCCAGCTATCCTTCGGGGTACTGGCTGTTCGGCTTCGCCTCCAAGGAATACCATCCCGTAAGGGATTTAAAGGCCAAGGAGTGGAAGAAGCTGGAGCTGGATACCAAGTACTATAACACCAACCTGCACCGCGGCGCGTTTGCGCTGCCCAACTATGTGCAAAAGCTGTTGGAGGATGTGGAGCATGTGGACTGAAAACATATCCACCTTTCTGGGCTGCGACAGCGGGTATGAGGAAGCGAAGGCTGTGATCTTCGGCGCGCCCTTTGACGGCACCACCTCCTATCGGCCCGGCACGCGGTTTGCCAGCCGGGTCATGCGGGCGGAAAGCTACGGCCTGGAAACCTATAGCCCCTACCAGGACAAGGACCTGACGGATTACAGTGTGTTTGACGGCGGCGACCTGGATTTGCCTTTCGGCAACGTGCAGGCAGCGCTCAATAAGATCGAGGAAAAGACGGACGTCATCCTTGCCGACAGCAAGATTCCCGTCATGCTGGGCGGTGAGCACCTGGTCACGCTGGGTGCGGTGCGGGCCGCGGTGAAAAAGTACCCGGGCCTGCACATACTGCACTTTGACGCCCATACCGATTTGCGGGAGGATTACCTGGGAGAAACCCTTTCCCACGCTACGGTGCTTCGGCGCTGCTGGGACATCCTGGGCGACGGCCGCATTTATCAGTTCGGCATCCGCTCCGGCGACAGGCCGGAATTCAAGTGGGCGGACGAGGGCCACGTGACCATGCGCAGGTTTGATTTAAACGGCTTCGCGCAGACGGTTCAAAAGCTTGCAGGCAAGCCCCTGTATGTAACCATCGACCTGGATGTGCTGGACCCTTCCGCCTTCCCCGGCACCGGCACGCCGGAAGCCGGCGGCGTCACCTTCATGGAGCTGCTGAATGCCATCCTGTCCCTGAAAGACGCCAACGTGGTGGCCTGTGATATCAATGAGCTTTCCCCGCCCTATGACCAAAGCGGCACATCCACCGCAACCGCCCTGAAGGTTCTGCGGGAACTGCTGCTGACGATACTTTAAGCCCGCCAGGGAGGAGCTGCCTCCCTGGACTCTCCGCTAAAGGTTCCGAAGCCGAACGCCGCCTGTGGCGGATAAAGTGAGGCGGAGGAAGCTGGTGAAACGAGCGACGCAAGCGGTAGCGTAGCGGCGCGACGATTGAGCCAGCCGGAATATATCCCTTAAGAATCCCTGTTTTAGGGAAGGAAAAATTATTCTATATCATCTGGGGGACAGCGTCCGAAGGTTTCCAAAGGGCGATCGGAAAGCCCTTTGGTCGCATCCGCAGATGCGAAATCCTTTCCGCACTCTCTATGCACATGAGGAGGTCACCACCATGAAAAAAGCGCTCATCATCGGCTGCGGCGGCGTCGCCAGCGTCGCCATCCACAAATGCTGTCAGAACAGCGAAGTGTTTGAAGAAATCATGATCGCCAGCCGCACCAAGTCCAAGTGCGACGCTTTGAAGGACAAGCTTTCCGGCGGCAAAACCAAGATTTCCACCGCGAAGGTGGATGCCGACAACGTGCAGGAGCTGATCGCCCTCATCGAAGCGTTCCGGCCCGATGTGGTGTTGAACCTGGCTCTCCCCTACCAGGACCTGACCATCATGGATGCCTGCCTGGCCACGAAAGTGGACTACGTGGACACCGCCAACTACGAGCCCACCGACACCGCCAAGTTTGAATACAAGTGGCAGTGGGCCTACCATGACCGCTTTAAAGAAGCCGGCATCACCGCGCTGCTGGGCAGCGGCTTTGACCCCGGCGTCACCAGCGTGTTTTCCGCCTACGCCTTGAAGCATCACTTTGACGAGATTCACGAGATCGACATTCTGGATGCCAACGGCGGCGACCACGGCTATCCCTTTGCCACCAACTTCAACCCGGAGATCAACATTCGCGAAGTCACCGCCATGGGAAGCTTCTGGGAAAACGGCCGCTGGGTGGAGACCGAGCCCATGGAGATCAAGCGGGAGTACAACTTCGAGGGCATCGGCCAAAAGGACATGTACCTGCTGCATCACGAAGAAATTGAATCGCTGGCCAAGTTCATTCCCGGCGTCAAGCGTATCCGCTTCTTCATGACCTTCGGACAAAGCTATCTTACGCACTTAAAGTGCCTGGAAAACGTGGGCATGACCTCCATCAAGCCCATTATGTACGAGGGCCGCGAGATCATCCCCCTGCAATTTTTAAAGGCCGTGCTGCCCGACCCCGCGTCCCTGGGCCCCCGCACCAAGGGCAAGACCAACATCGGCTGCATTTTCAGGGGTATCAAGGACGGCAAGCCCAAGACTTATTACCTGTACAACATCTGCGACCATCAGGAATGCTATCGTGAGGTCGGCTCCCAGGCCATATCCTACACCACCGGCGTGCCGGCCATGATCGGCACCATGCTGGTGATGAGCGGCCAGTGGAAAAAGCCCGGCGTGTTCAATATGGAGCAATTCGACCCCGATCCCTTTATGGATGCGCTGAACAAGTGGGGTCTGCCGTGGCAGGAAAGCTTTGACCCGGTCTTGGTGGACTGACATGCGCGGCCTGCCTGATATTTCACAACTGAAAACGCCCTGCTACCTGATTGACGAGGCGGCCATCCGGCACAACCTTACGATTTTGCAAAAGGTTGCAAAGGAAAGCGGCGCAAAGATTTTGCTTGCGCAAAAGGCCTTCTCCATGTTCCGGCTGTACCCGCTGATGGCCGAATACCTGCAGGGCACCACCGCCAGCGGCCTGAACGAGGCCAGGCTTGGCCATGACCATTTCGGGGGCGAGACGCACATCTTCTCCCCCGCTTTTGACGAAGGCGCGTTTGGCGAAGTGGTTTCGCTTTGCGGACACATCGTGTTCAATTCCTTCGCCCAGTGGGAAAGGTTCGGGCCAAGGGCTGTAAAGGCAGGCGTTTCCTGCGGCATGCGCATCAATCCTGCCCATTCCACCCAGGAGCATGACATCTACGACCCTTGCGCGCCGGGCTCCCGGCTTGGGGTATTGCGGGAGCACTTCCGGGAGGACCTTCTTCACGGCTTGGAAGGTCTGCATTTCCACTGCCTGTGCGAGCAGGATTCCGATGCGCTGGAAGAAACATTGCAGGCCGTGGAAGAAAAGTTCGGGAAATTTTTGCCCCGCATGAAGTGGGTCAACTTCGGCGGCGGCCACCATATCACCAGGCCTGGCTACGACATTTTGCGGCTGGTACGCTTGGTGAAGGATTTCGCCGCGAAATATGATGTGACCGTATACCTGGAGCCCGGCGAGGCCGTGGCGCTGAATGCCGGATACCTGATCACCTCGGTGATGGACGTGGTGCATAACGCCCTGCCCATCGCCATCCTGGATACCTCCGCCACCTGCCACATGCCTGACGTGCTGGAAATGCCCTACCGCCTGCCGCTTTTGAATGCCGGGTTGCCGGAGGAAAAGGCCCACACCTTCCGCCTGGCCGGGCCTACATGCCTGGCTGGCGATGTGATCGGGGATTTTTCCTTTGACGAGCCCCTTCAAACAGGCGACCGGCTGGTGTTTGGCGATATGGCCATCTACACCATGGTGAAGAACAATACCTTCAACGGCATGAACCTGCCGGACATATTGCTTTGGCGGGAGGATGGCGGCATCGAGCTGGTGCGAAGGTTTGGGTACGAGGATTTCAAGATGAGGCTGTCGTAAGATAGCAACAATACAGGGCTGTCATGTTAAGCGCAAACTGCATGAATATCCAAGAAGATGGCGTCCGAAGGTTTCCAAAGGGCGATCGGAAAGCCCTTTGGTCGCGTCCGAAGACGTGATATCCCTCTTCTTGAATCGCATTATGCAAAATGCAGCCTTAGCACGACAGCCCCTTTATGCAGATAAAGGGAGTTTCACAAGGCTGCATGACTGGTTGCCTTCATTCAAAATCCGAATATCTGTTTTACCAGGAAGAAAAGAAGCAATAGCAATATAATCCCCATAGGCACGATATAATACCAGAACTTATGCTTCCCATCCTTCCACAGCGCTTGCGTTTTCGCACGGCATTTCCCCATCACAGGCTGTGGAATCCATCGCGCCGCTAGCGCCACCAGCGCCGGCACGAGAATCAGATCATCCAAGGACCCCAATACCGGGATGAAGCCTGGAATCAGATCAATGGGCGACAAGGCATACCCCACCGCCAGGAAGGCGATCACTTTCGCCGGCCATGGCGTCTCCCGCTTAAAAAGCGCCAGAAATACGGCAGGGATATCGCCTTTTAATCGTTTGGCGCGCGCTAGGAGTTTCATAAAAGCCTGGCAGAATCCTTTCTATGCCGCATAGCCATCGTTCCGGGCCTAAAGCGTATTGCTTGTATTCTGCCAAGGTGCGCGCTTTTGCATGCCAGATAAAAAGGCAATCAAGAAACAGAATGTTTTTCGCATATAAAACAGGCGGAGGAAGCGCCGGAATAGAAAGAACATGCTTCTTACTTCTTTTGTAGTCAGGCACATTATTTTTCGCTGGTTTCCCCAAACAATTCTTCCACTATCTCTTGAGCGGCGGAATAGAAGGAGAACGGAACATAAAACCGGTACCGCTCCATGGCCGGTCCGGCTTTCATGGCAAGGCCTGCGCCAAACAATGGCTTTTGCACAAAGGGTATGTTCTTTTGATTTAGGACATCCGCCAGCATGCCGCTCCACAGGGATTCTTTTTCCGTGAGGAAGCAGGGCTGGCCTTCTTCCGGAGGATGCAGGTATTCCGCGCCGCAGGTGAGGCAGTGGTTTTCTGGAGTGAGAAGCATGCATTTTTCGCAATAATACATGGGAGGCTCCTTTCTGTGACAAAGGGATGAAGAGGATACGGCTAATTGGCCCTTATTCATCTTAGGTGTTGTTTACCAATATTATACATGCAGAGAAGTTATCGTTCAAGGTACAAACAGAGCTATACCCTTGGAAAAACACTGATGAAAGGATCAGTGTGTCATTTTGAGAGAGTGAAGCGATCGAAGAATCTTTATATGGCAAGAGGCTCAAGATTCTTTGCGGAGAACTTCCCTTATGTAAGAAATCATCCCCGCACTTATATCTCAGCTTAAATGCAATCACTTGATTTCCTGCTCCAGCCCACGAAAAATCCCCGTATCAAAAAACTCCACCAGCGTAACCTCCAACCCATCACACAATTTCTTGATCGTCACAATTCCCGGATTCAAACTTTCCGCGTTCAATATGCTTTTAATGGTAGACTGCGGTACCCCCGCGCGATAGCTTAACGCGTTGGGGGTTATATTGCGTTCGTTGCAAAGTTCCATGATTCTATCCGCCACGGCTTGTCTGGTGTCCATATGCCCCCCTAGTGTTTTATCACTATACAAATCATAAAAAAGAATTTGATTTGATGTTAGTGATATAGCACTAGATTTTATTTTGTGTTATAATCAGTGATATAACACTAATGCTTAAAGGAGTGTGTTTCGGTGCCGGATTATGAAAAAATGTACTTTCAGCTTGCCGCAATGGTGGCGGATGCGGTGGATACCCTTGTTGAAGCGCAGCAGCAAGGTGAAAACACGTATGCCGAAAATGAAATCCAGAGCAAACCGCCTTTGAATGCTGTCTTGTCGGAAGGTGACAGCATTCAAAGGCATGATTAATCAAAAGACGCAATGGCCGCTTACCATTGCGTCTTTCACAAATGCCATATAATGATTTATTGAAGTTTTTCGGGTGGTGTACGGGGAGGGAGATTTTTTCAAAAAGCTCCCTCCCCGCTTGCCATCCATCAAGCCCTACTCCACAATCACCGATTTCCCGGTCAGGAACTTGTCGATTTCCCTAGCGGCGAGCTTGCCTTCCTGAATGGCCCAGACGACGAGACTTTGACCGCGGCGCATATCCCCGGCGGCAAAGACCTTATCGGTGCTGGTCTGGAAGGAGCCATAGGCGGCCTTTATATTGCTGCGCTCGTCGCGATCCAGGGTGAGGGCGTTGGGGAGGGTGTCTTCCGGGCCCAGGAAGCCCATGGCCAGGAGAACGAGGTCGGCGGGCCAAATGCGTTCGCTGCCGGGTATCTCCTGGGGGATCAGGCGGCCCTGGGCATTTTTGATCCAGTCGATGTTCACGGTGCACACCTCTTTGACGTGGCCGTTTTCATCGCCGATGAGCTCTTTGGTGTTGATGAGGTAATACCGCGGGTCGCGGCCGGCCACGTGTATGGCTTCCTCCTGGCCATAATCCACCTTCAGCTTTTTGGGCCATTCGGGCCAGGGGTTGTCGGCGGCAATGCGGTGCTCCGGCGGCTCCGGCATGATCTCGAACTGGACCACGCTTTTGCAGCCCTGGCGAAGGCTGGTGGCCACGCAGTCGGTGCCGGTATCGCCGCCGCCCAATATGATCACTTGCTTGTCTTTGGCGCTGATGTAGCCTTCGGGCTGTGCGCCGTCCAGCACATGCTTGGTATTTGCGGTCAAAAAGTCCACGGCAAAGTGCACGCCGTTTAGGTTCTTGCCCGGCACGGTCAGGCCACGGGGCTTGGTCGCACCGCCGCTTATAAGCACCGCATCAAATTCCGCAAGCAGCTGCTGTGCGGGGATATCGCGGCCCACTTCGGTATTTATGATGAAGTGGATGCCCGATTCTTTCATGAGCGCGACGCGGCGGTCCACCACGGCCTTATCCAGCTTCATGTTGGGTATACCGTAGGTTAAAAGGCCGCCAGGCCGATCCTGCCGTTCAAAAACGGTGACAGCATGGCCGACGTAGTTCAAAAAATACGCGGCGGAAAGGCCTGCGGGGCCGGAGCCGACCACGGCGACCTTTTTGCCGGTGGGCTTGGCGTGCTGGGCCTTGACCCAGCCCTCTTTGTAGGCGCGCTCAATGATTTCGTATTCCAGGGCGCTGATGGTCACGGGCTCCATGTGGTAGCCCTCGGTGCAGCTGCCCTCGCAGGGTGCGGGGCAAACACGGCCCGTGAACTCGGGGAAGGGGTTGGTGCGCTGCAGGCGCAGGTAAGCCTCGTGCCACTGGTTGCGGTAGACGAGGTCGTTCCATTCAGGGATGAGGTTATGCACCGGGCAGCCGGCGGCCATGCCGGCAAGCAGGATGCCGCCATGGCAAAAAGGGATGCCGCAGTTCATGCAGCGGGCCGCCTGGGTTTTGACCTCGATAGGATCGGCGGGCAGTCGGATTTCCTGCCAGTCGGTGAGACGGTCCGCCGGGGAGCGCTTGGGATAATTGACGCGCTGGTATTCCAGGAAACCGGTGGGTTTTGCCACTGTATTCACCTCAATGTCAAAAGTGAGGTCGTTAAGATAATCATTGTGATTGGGATATTTCGCGCCTTGATAGGCGCGACCAAAGGGCTTTCCGGTCGCCCTTTGGAAACCTTCGGACGGAAACCTCTATGAAAATAAATATCGGAAAGGTATTTGCCTTACCCCTTCCCCCCGCGCTCAAAGGCGGCCATCAGGGCTTCCTCGCCCGTTAAGCCAGAAGCACTTGCTTCCTCGATATACTGCATCATCTGCTTGTAATCCTTGGGGATCACGCGGGTGAAGCGCTTGGCGTAAGCCTCCCAATCGGCCAGCACCCGCTCCCCTACCGGGCTGCCGGTGAGAGCCACATGCTTTTGCACAAGTTCCTTCACCTGCTGCTTTTCCTTGTCGGACGCGAAGCCTTCCAGCAGCACCATGGATTTGTTGCAGCGCATCTCCTCAAAGTCCAGCACGTAGGCGATGCCGCCGGACATGCCGGCCGCGAAGTTGCGGCCGGTACTTCCCAGCACCACCACGCGGCCGCCGGTCATATACTCGCAGCCGTGGTCGCCCACGCCCTCCACCACGGCGGTGATGCCGCTGTTGCGCACGCAAAAGCGTTCGCCGGCCACGCCGCTCAAATACGCCTCGCCCCCGGTGGCGCCATAAAAGGCCACGTTGCCGATGAGAATGTTCTCCTCCGGCGCAAAGCCCGGCGCCTTGGGCGGATAGGCGATGATCTTGCCGCCGGACAGGCCTTTGCCGAAATAGTCGTTGGCGTCGCCTTGAAGCTCCAGGGTCAGGCCTTTGGGCGCGAACGCGCCGAAGCTCTGGCCGGCGGAGCCCACAAACTGCAAATGGATGGTATCGGCAGGCAGGCCGCTTTCGCCGTACTTTTTGGAAATCTCGCTGCCTACCAGGGTGCCCACCACCCGGTCCACATTGCGGATCTGCAGCTTGGCACGGATGGGCGTGCCGCTTTCCAGGGCCGGCTTGCACATGCGCAGCAGCTTTTTCATGCCCAGGCTTTTTTCCAGGTTGTGCCTTTGGCCCTGCTTGTGGAAGCGGCCCACATCCGCCCCGGCGTAGGGCTGGTAGAGGATGGGCGACAAATCCAGCTTGTTCGCCTTCCAGTGGAGCAGGTTTTCTTTGGTTTTGAGCTTATCGGTGCGGCCCACCAGCTCATTGATGGTGCGTATGCCAAGGCGGGACATGATCTCCCGCATTTCCCTGGCGATAAAGCGCATGAAATTTTCCACATATTCCGGCTTGCCGGTAAAGCACTTGCGAAGGTTCTCATCCTGAGTAGCGATGCCCACGGGGCAGGTGTTCAGGTTGCATACCCGCATCATCAGGCAGCCCAGGGCGATCAGCGGCGTAGTGGCAAAACCGAACTCCTCCGCGCCCAGCATGGCGGCGATGACCACGTCCCGGCCGGTTAGCAGCTTGCCGTCGGTCTCCAATATCACCCTGTCCCGCAGGCGGTTGAGCACCAGGGTTTGGTGGGTTTCGGCCAAGCCCATTTCCCAGGGCAGGCCGGCATGCTTGATGCTGGTTAAGGGCGACGCGCCTGTGCCGCCGTCGTAGCCGCTGATCAAAATCACATCCGCCTTGCCCTTGGCCACACCGGCGGCAATGGTGCCCACGCCAACTTCCGACACCAGCTTTACGTTGATGCGGGCATCCCGGTTGGCGTTTTTCAGGTCGTGGATCAGTTCCGCCAAGTCCTCAATGGAGTAGATGTCATGGTGCGGCGGCGGAGAGATCAATCCTACGCCGGGGGTGGAATGGCGGGTTTTGGCAATGGCCGGGTATACCTTGCGGCCGGGCAGCTGTCCGCCCTCGCCGGGCTTGGCGCCCTGGGCCATTTTAATCTGAATCTCCTTGGCGTTGACCAGGTAGTTGCTGGTGACGCCAAAGCGGCCGGAGGCCACCTGCTTGATGGCGCTCTTTTTCGAATCGCCGTTTTCCATAGGCAAAAAGCGCTCCGGGTCTTCGCCGCCCTCACCCGTATTGCTCTTGCCGCCCAGGCGGTTCATGGCGATGGCCAGGCACTCGTGGGCTTCGCGGCTGATGGAGCCGTAGGACATGGCCCCGGTCTTGAAGCGCTTGACGATTTGCTCCACCGGCTCCACTTCCTCAATGGGAATGGTTTCGCCGGCGGTAAACTTGAAATCCAGCAGGCTGCGCAGGGTGGCCAGCTGTTCCTCGTTGATCTTTTTGGAAAAGGATTTAAAAATGCTGTAATCGCCGCTTCGGCAGGCCTTTTGCAACAGGTAAATGGTTTCGGGGTTGTACAAATGTTCCTCGCCATCGGCCTTGCTTTGAAAGGTGCCGCCGGTTTCCAGGGTATCGTTATAAGGAGAGTTATCCGCATAGGCGCTTTCGTGGCGCAACTGGTTCTCTTTGTGGATTTCCTCCAGGCCGATGCCCTCCAGCCTTGTGGGGGTATGGGTGAAGTACTTGTCAACGACGGCCTGAGAAATGCCTACGGCCTCGAAAATCTGCGCGCCGTGGTAGCTTTGTATGGTGGAAATACCCATTTTGGTGAGCACCTTCAACACGCCCTTGACAGCGCCCTTAATGTAGTGGGCAATGCCCTCCTCCGCGCCGATACCGTTCAGCAGCCCCTTTTGATCCAAATCACGGATGGTGTCAAACACGAGATAGGGGTTGATGGCGGTGACGCCGTAGCCCAGCAGCGTGCAGAAATGGTGTACCTCCCGAGGCTCGCCCGATTCCAGCACCAGCCCCACATTGGTGCGGATTTCCCGGCGGATCAGGCTGTGGTGCAGCCCGGAGCAGGCAATCAATGCCGGCAGCGCGGCATATTCCGCGTTCACGCCCCGGTCGGATAAGACCAGAATATTCGCGCCCTCGGCGATTGCACGGCTGGCCAGGCGGTTGACGATGTGCAGCGCCTTTTCCATGGCGCCGGGGCCGTCGCTTACTTTATACAGCAGCGAAACCACGGCGGTCTTAAAGGTGCCGTTATCCAGTCCCTTGATGGCGGCCAGCTGCTCGTTGGTCAAAATGGGATGGGGCAGCAGCAGGCTGTGGGGCTCCTCCTGATCGGGCTTTAGCAGGTTGCCGGAGGTACCCAAAAAGACGCTGGCGGAGGTCACGATCTCTTCCCGTATGCCGTCGATAGGCGGGTTGGTGACCTGGGCAAACAGCTGCTTGAAATAGACATAAAGCATTTGCGGCTTTTCAGACAGCACGGCCAGGGGCGTATCCATGCCCATGGAACCTACCGGGTCTTCTGCCGCCTGCGCCATGGGCATAAGAAATTTGTACACATCCTCATACGTATAGCCAAACGCCTTTTGCAGCGTCAGCAGGTTTTCGGGCACAGGCTGCGGCTGATAAGCGTCCACATTCAGGCTGCTCAGCGGAAAGATATGCTCTTTGTTCCACTGCGGGTAGGGGTATTCCCTGGCGACAACGCTTTTTAGTTCTTCATCGGCAATGATGCGCTTTTGCACCGTATCGATAAGCAGCATGCGGCCAGGCTCCAGGCGGCCCTTGTAGGCCACATTGTCGGGCTTCAAATCCACCACGCCGACTTCCGAGGCCAGGATGACCCGGTTGTCCTTCGTCACATAGTAGCGGGAGGGGCGCAGGCCGTTTCGATCCAGCATGCCGCCGATCACATCACCGTCAGAAAACGCCATGGCGGCGGGGCCGTCCCAGGGCTCCATGAGGAAGCTTTGGTATTTGTAAAATTCCCGCTTCTCCTGGGACATGAGGTCGTTTTTCTCCCAGGGCTCGGGAATCATCATCATCGCGGCATGGGGCAGCGACCGGCCCATCAGGTACAAAAACTCCAGGCAGTTGTCAAACATCGAAGAATCGCTGCCGGTTTCGTCGATGACCGGGCAGACCTTTGATATGTCCTCAAACAGCGGGGATACGATGCTGCGCTGGCGGGCCTTCATCCAGTTCACGTTGCCGCGGATGGTGTTGATCTCGCCATTGTGTACCAGGAACCTGTTGGGGTGCGCCCTTTCCCAGCTGGGGAAGGTGTTGGTGGAAAAGCGGGAGTGGACCATGGCCAGGGCGGTTTCATAATCCAGGTCCGACAAGTCCAGATAAAAGCTGCGAAGCTGGGAGGCCGTGAGCATGCCCTTGTACACAATGGTCTTGGAGGACAGGCTGGAAAAGTAGAAAATGCCGCCGTAGTCCTCGCTCATTTTCGGAATGGTCTTCTCCGCCAGCTTGCGGATCATGAACAGCTTGCGCTCAAAGGCCATGCCGCAGGGGATGTCTTCACTCTTGCCGATGAACACCTGGATGAAGCGCGGCAGCGCGGCCTTGGCGCTTTCGCCGATGGTGGTAAAGTCGATGGGCACTTCCCGCCAGCCCAAAATGGTTTGACCCTCGCTGACAACAATGTCCTCAAAGGCCGCCATTTGCTTTTTGCGGAAATCCTCGTACCTGTGGGCAAAGAGCATACCCACCCCGTAGTGTCCTGCCTCCGGCAGGATGATGCCCAGTGTCTTTAAGTCCCGCTTGAAAAACGCGTGGGGAATTTGTGTCAGCACGCCGGCCCCGTCGCCAGTATGCTCGTCTGCGCCATGGGCGCCGCGGTGGCTCAGGTTTTCCAGAACCGTGAGGGCGTCATCCAGAATAGCGTGGGATTTTTCTCCCCCGATGTGGACGACGAAGCCCATGCCGCAGGCGTCGTGTTCGTTCCTTGGATCGTACAGCCCCTGCCTGAGGGGCAGTCCCTGGTGGTATTCCATAACCTCACCCATTCATGCAACTAATTTTGGGTTGACATTGATTTTATCACATATACCCCGTGGATGTAAGCAGAAAAATGCATTTATTTTGTATGCATCCTTCAAAAATCAGAAAAAGAACAATGAAAACCGGCAAAAATAATACCATATGATACAACTGTTCTTGTTCTGAAACAAACAATTTTTCCTTGTTTTGGGCCCTTTCATGCGTATGTAAAAATGAAGCTGCATAAAGCATGTCCTGCAGGAAAAAATGGTTGAAAGAACGCCAAATAACATTGTTGAAATTTTAACAATATCATGTTAAAATATTAACGAGTCGGAGGCAGAAGCTCTCTGGCGGCACAGCGACTGAAACGGAGGTAATCATATGGCGAAGGAACAGGATATGAAGCTTGTGGAAACCATGATCGACGGCCTGGTCACAAAAGCCCAGGAAGCCTTGGAAAAATATATGTCCCTGGATCAGGATCAGGTGGACAAGATCGTCCATGCCATGACCCTTTCCGGCCTGGACGCCCATCTTACCCTGGCCCAGATGGCGGTGGAGGAAACCGGACGCGGCAACGTGGAGGACAAGGTCATCAAAAATATGTTCGCCACCGAATATATCTGGCACAGCATCAAGAACCTGAAAACCGTCGGCGTCATCGATGAAAACGAGCAGGAAGGCTATATCGAGCTGGCGGAGCCGGTGGGCGTGGTTGCCGGCGTGACCCCCGTCACCAACCCCCCCTCCACCACGTTGTTCAAGGCGCTGATCTGCGCCAAGGCGCGCAATCCCATCATTTTCGCCTTCCACCCTTCCGCCCAGAAGTGCTCCGCGGAGGCCGCCCGCATCGTTAGGGATGCCGCCGTCAAGGCCGGCGCGCCGGAAGGCTGCGTGCAGTGGATCGAGCATCCTTCTGTGGAGGCCACCACAGCGCTGATGCACCACAAGGGTGTATCCCTCATTCTGGCCACCGGCGGTTCGTCCATGGTGCACTCCGCCTACAGCGCCGGCAAGCCGGCCCTGGGTGTAGGCCCCGGCAACGTGCCCTGCTATATCCACCGTAATGTGGATGTCCAGCGGGCCTGCACGGACCTGATGTTATCAAAGACCTTTGACAACGGCATGATCTGCGCCTCGGAGCAGGGCGTGATCGTGGACGAGGCCATTTCCGCAGAATTTGAAGCCTTTATGGCCGAAAACAACTGCTACTTTTTAAATCCCGACGAAGCCGCACGCCTCACCGAATATATGATGCCCGCCGGCCGCGGCGGCGTGAACCCCCAGGTGGTAGGCAAGACCGCCGCGTGGATCGCCGGCCAGATCAATCTGCAAGTGCCCGAGAATACCAAGATACTGATTGCCAAGCTCCCCGAACCCTCCAAACAGTATCCCCTGTCGCTGGAAAAGCTCTCCCCCGTGCTGGCCTATTTTGTGGCCAAGGATGAAAAGGAAGGCTTCCGCTACGCACAGGCCATGCTGGAACTCGGCGGCCTGGGCCACTCCGCGGTGATCCACTCCAACGACGAGGAGCTTTGCAAAGCCTACGGCCAGGCCATGAAGGCCGGCCGCGTCATCGCCAACGCTCCCTCCTCCCAGGGTGCCATCGGCGACATCTACAACACCAACACGCCTTCGCTGACGCTGGGCTGCGGCTCCTTCGGCCACAACTCCACCACCGCCAACGTATCCACCGTCAACCTGATCAACAAAAAGCGGGTGGCCCACCGCCGCACCAACATGCAGTGGTTCAAAATCCCCCCGAAAATCTACTTTGAAGAAAACTCCGTGCAGTACCTTTCCCATATGCCAAACATCAGTAGGGCTTTTATCGTCACCGACCCCATGATGGTGAAACTGGGCTACGTGAACAAGGTGCTCCATTACCTGCGCAAGCGCGGCACGTACTGCCACAGCGAAATCTTTGACCAGGTGGAGCCCGACCCTTCTGTGGAAACCATTGAGCGGGGCGTTACGGCCATGAAGGCCTTCCAGCCCGATGTGATCATTGCCCTGGGCGGCGGGTCCGCCATGGACGCAGCCAAGGGCATGTGGCTGTTCTACGAGTATCCCGAAACCTCCTTCGACGGTTTGCGGCTGCGGTTCCTGGATATCCGCAAGCGGGCCTTCCATTACCCGAACCTTGGCAAAAAGGCGCAGATGGTATGCATTCCCACCACCAGCGGCACGGGGTCGGAGGTGACCAGCTTTTCGGTCATCACCGACAAGCGCAACGGCAATGTGAAGTACCCTTTGGCAGACTATGAGCTGACGCCGGACGTGGCCATCATCGACCCGCAGTTTGTGCGCTCGCTGCCCAAAACCATTGTGGCGGATACGGGCATGGATGTTTTGACCCACGCCATGGAGGCGTACGTGTCCGTGCTGGCCTCCGACTATACCGACGGGCTGGCGCTCAAGTCCATCGAAATGGTGTTTGAATTTCTGGAGCGCAGCTACCTGAACCAGGCTGACGCCCTGGCCGGGGAAAAGATGCTCAACGCCTCCTGCATCGCCGGCATGGCATTCACCAACGCGTTCCTTGGCATCAACCACTCCCTGGCCCACAAGATCGGCGGCGAGTTCCATGTCAGCCACGGCCGGGCCAACGCCGTGCTCCTGCCCTATGTGATCGCCTATAACGCCAAGAAGCCCGACAAGTTTGCCACCTTCCCCAAGTACGGCACCTACGCCGCCGACAAGCGGTATGCCAAGGTCGCAAGGTATCTGGGCCTTGGCGGAAACACGGTGGAGGAACAGGTAAACAGCCTGATCGCCGCTGTCAGGGATTTGGCCAGGAAGCTGAACATCCCTACTACTTTGAAGGGACTGGGTATTGACGAAAATGCCTTCCTGGAACAAGCCCCCGCCTTAGCCGTAAGGGCTTTTGAGGACCAGTGCACCACCGCCAACCCGGTGTACCCCAAAATCCGCGACTTGGAAAACATCCTGCTGGAGGCGTACTATGGCGAAGCGCCAAGCAAGAAGCAGGCAAGCGGAAAAGCAGCCGGGGAAAAGGCTGCCAAAGTAGTCAAGGAAAAGGAACCGGTGCTGGCGTAAATCAGCGTCAAAACAAACGTCCCGTTCAGGCAACACCTGGGCGGGATGTTTTGCATGCGTATGAAAGCAATATTACTTGGCCAGGGAAATGCTTAGTATGGATACGGCTATTTTGCGCGCTTCTGGTCCCCCTGCCTGTACCCCCTTGGCGACATCCCCGTTTCTTTCTTAAACATCCTGCTGAAATACAGCGGGTTGTCATACCCCACCAGCCTGGCGATGTCGGTGATGGGCAGGGTGGTGGAATCCATCAGCTCCCTGGCGTTTGTCATGCGCAGCCGCGTGATGTACCTTTGGGGCGGCACGCCCGTATGGGCGCGGAACCTTCTGATGAAAGTGGAAAGGCTCATGTTGGCCCGTTTGGCGTATTCGTTCATGGGAGACGGGTCTTCCGGATGCTTGTGCATCCACTCCACCGCTTTTGCAATCTCCGGCCCGGCGGCATCCTTTTGCGAGACTTTTTCGCTGACCCCGCGGGAAAGCAAATAAAAAAGCGCCTGGGCGTAGGCGGAGGCCAGCTCCTTGCTATACAGGCCGTTTTGCTGCAGCTCCCGAATGATTCTGTCAAAGAGCAGGGTCATATGGCTGTGAAAGCCTGGGCAAAAGGGCGCAAGGGCAGGCAGCCCGGCCTTGTCCAAAAGGGTGAACGCCTTTTCGCCGGCAAAGTGCAGCCAGTAGATATCCGGCTTTTCGCGCAGGAAGTATCCGTACCGCTGGGGCTGGCCAGGGGGATAGAGAAACGCCTCGCCCTCTTTGAGCGTCAGTTCCCCCTCCGGCAAATAAAAATGGGCCTTTCCGCCGGCCACGTACAACAGCTGCCAGTCGTGCCTGCCTTCCCGGCGGACGGTTTCGAACATCTCCCGGCGGATCAACTGGTAGTGGCCGCAGCTTGAGACAAATATGTCAGGTTCGACCCCAAACACATCGGTGTCCTGACCGTAGAAATATCCTGCATCCATGCGCATAACGCGTACCCATCCCCCCGTGCCCGGCACGAACCAGATGCGCATATTGTGCATGTTTTTGCCCTTTTTGTCAATGGACGAAAGCCCCGCTTTGGTTACAATAAGTACAGTGGATTTTGTTCTGTAAGAAAGGATGTAATGTATGCTTGCGCGGTATTATGAAGACCCGAAGACGCTGCATGTGAACACGGCTGCGCCCAGGGCTTACTACCTGCCCTTTGCCGATGAAAGGGCTGCCCTTGCGGGCGGGGAGACCTCCCGCCGGATTCTTTTAAACGGCGAGTGGACCTTTGCCTATTATGAAAGCGTAGAGGACGTTCCCGAATCGGTTGGCGGTGTGGATTTTGACCTTGGCAAAAAGACCATCCCCGTGCCCTCCGTATGGCAGAACCACGGATACGACAAGCATCAATATACCAACGTACGTTTCCCCTTCCCCTACGATCCGCCCTATGTGCCCCGCGAAAACCCCTGCGGCGTGTACCGCAGGAGCTTTACGCTGGAAAATGCGTCAGAGCGCGCATATCTGAATTTCGAGGGCGTGGATTCCTGCCTGTATGTATGGGTCAACGGGCAGTTTGCCGGCTATAGTCAGGTTTCCCACTCCACCAGTGAATTTGAAATCACCGGCCTCGTACACGCCGGGGAAAATACCCTGACCGTGGCGGTGCTGAAGTGGTGCGACGGCAGCTACCTGGAGGACCAGGACAAGCTGCGCATGTCGGGCATCTTCCGGGATGCGTACCTGCTTGTGCGCCCAAAAAACCATGTGTGGGACGTGACCGTTACCGCCCTGCCGGATGAGGGCTTTGTTGGCGCAGATATCGATGTCAGACTTAGCTACATCGGCGAAGCCTTCCCGCTGACGTTTGTGCTGCTGGACGAAAGCGGTAAAGAAATCACAAAGGCTCAGGGCAGCGCAAGCGCCCATTTCCATTTGGACAAAGCGGCTCTTTGGACGGCGGAAACACCCGCGCTCTACACCCTGCTGATCACCGGCGGCGGAGAGACCATCGCCTGGCCCATAGGCATCCGCAAAATTGAAATCAAGGACGGCATCGTGTTGATCAATGGCAAAAGGGTACGCTTCAAGGGCGTCAACCGCCACGACAGCGACCCCGTGACCGGCTACACCATCTCCCGCGAGCAGGCCATACGGGACTTGACGCTGATGAAGCAGCACAACATCAACGCCATCCGCACCAGCCACTACCCCAACGCCCCCTGGTTTCCGCAGCTTTGCAGCAAATACGGGTTTTACATGATTGCCGAATCCGACGTGGAAAGCCACGGCTGCGCCGAAAAGCTGGGCGGGGAATTTGATGCCAATTACGGCGCGCTGGCCCGGGACCCGCGCTTCAAGGAAGCGATTTTGGACCGTGTGCAGCGCAACGTGATGCGGGATAAAAACTGTCCCGCGGTGATCTTCTGGTCCCTGGGCAACGAGGCCGGGTACGGCGTCAATTTTGACGAAGCCGCCAAATGGATCAAACAGTACGACCCCACCCGGCTGACCCATTACGAGGGCTCCGTCCACCAGCCCAAGGGCGATCCGGCCGGCCAGGACGCTTTGGACGTGTACAGCCGCATGTACCCTTCCATTGCGGATATCGACAGCTATTACAGCGATGGGCAAGTCAAAAAGCCCTACATCCTGTGCGAGTACATTCACGCCATGGGCAACGGGCCGGGGGACGCGGAAGACTATTATGAAATCATGGAAAAGCATCCCGGCCTGTGCGGCGGTTTTGTCTGGGAATGGTGCGACCATGCCGTGTACACGGGCTTAACGCCGGATGGCAGGAAAAAGTATTTTTACGGCGGCGATTTCGGCGAGTTCCCCCATGACGGAAACTTCTGCATGGACGGCCTGGTCTACCCCGACCGCACGCCTCATACCGGCCTGAAGGAATACCAAAACGTCATACGGCCTGTCCGGGCCAAAGCCGATGATTTGAAAAAGGGCGAAATCAGCTTCAGAAGCACCCTGGACTTTGCGGATACCGATAATGTGCTGACCGCTTTCTATACCGTTACCCAGGACGGCGACGCGGTGCAGACGGGCGAAATCGCGGGCTTCTCCATCCCGCCCAGGGGTGAAAAGACATTTACTCTGCCCTATGTAACCCCCGATACCGGCGACTGCTTCCTGAATATCGCCTACAAGGCCAACGGCAGCCATCCCCTGGTGCCGGCAGGCACGCTCTTAGGCCGCGATCAGTTTGTTTTGCGGCGCCGTCACCGCACGCTTTTTGCCCAGGCCGCGGGCGGTGTACAGGTTGCCCAGGATCACAAATATATTACCGTGACCGGACCTTGCTTCCGTTACCGGTTCGATGTGCGGCTGGGTGCGTTTGACCAGCTGGTTACCGGCAACCGCAGCCTTATCACCGCGCCTTTGACCCTGAACATCTGGCGCGCCCCCACCGACAATGACCGCAACCTGAAAAACGACTGGCTGAAGGCGGGGTATGACCGGGCCATTCAAAGGGCGTATGAAGCCGTGGGCGAAGTGAAGGACGGCCTGGCCGTCATCACCTGCCGGCAGTCCCTGGCGCCCATTTACCTGCAACCTATTGTACAGGTGGAAGCAAAATACGTGATCGGCAAGGATGGCGTCATCGACGCGAGCTTTGTCTGCAAAAAGGACGAGGCCATGCCCGCTCTGCCCCGGTTCGGCCTGCGGTTCATGCTGCCCGGCGAGGTGAAAAACGCCCGCTACTTAGGGTATGGACCCTACGAAAGCTATGCTGACAAGCACCGCGCCTCGTTCCTGTGCGTGTTCTCCACCACCCCGGAGAAAAACCACGAGGATTATATAAGGCCTCAGGAGAACGGCAGCCACTTTGGCTGCGCCTTTACGGAAGTGAAAGCCTGCGACGGCTTTGGCCTGAAGGTGGAAAGCGAAGAGGATTTCTCCTTTAATCTTTCCCCCTACACCCAGGAGGAGCTGACGCATGCGGCCCATAACTATGAGCTGCAAAAGGCCCAAGGCCCGGTGCTTTGCGTCGATTACAAGCAGAGCGGCATCGGCTCCAACAGCTGCGGCCCCAGGCTGCTTGAAAAGTATGCCTTTGATGAGAAGAATTTCAGCTTCAATGTCCGGATCACGCCCATGAAATAAACCCCATTGTATCCACGCGCGATGCCCTGGCGGTCTATCACCGCCAGGGCATCGCTTTATCCATGTCAGCCGGGTTACGGGATTTTTTTGCGCACTTCCCCTGGCTTGTCGATCACCGGTGCTCCACCGGCGTTGACGGAGCGTCCAAAAAACGCGGTGCAGGTCTTTCCCATTCAGGCATCGAAATACACGGAAAAATACCGGTCAACAAACAGAGGAGTACGCATGAAAATCGACAGGCTGATGGGCATCCTCACCACGCTGTTGCAGAGCAGCGCCGTCACCGCGCCGCAGCTGGCAAAAAAATTCGAGGTCACCCGCCGCACCATCGGCCGGGACATCGACGCCCTGTGCATGGCCGGTATCCCCATTGTCACGCGGCAGGGCGGCAATGGCGGCATTTCCCTGGCGGAAGGCTATAAAATCGACAAGTCCGTGCTCACCGTACAGGAACTGCAAACGCTGCTGGCCGCCGTAAAGGGCCTTGGCACGGTGGACAAGGATTCGCACATGGAGCGCGTGCTGGACAAGCTGGCAAAAGGCGGCGACGCCGTGGTATCCCTTCGGGAAAGCATGGTCATCGACCTGTCTTCCTATTACGGGGGCAGCCTGTCCGCCAAAATCAGCAGCATCAAAAAGGCCATCGCCGCCGCCAACCTGATCGCGTTTGACTATTATTCAGAAAAAGGGCAGGCCCGCAGGCAGGTGGAGCCGTATTGCATCGTCTTCCAGTGGTCCGCCTGGTATGTGTTCGGCTATTGCCTGGATCGGCAGGATTTCCGCCTGTTCAAAATGAACCGCCTGTGGGCGCTTGAGGTGCTTTTGGAAGCCTTCCGTCCCAGGGAGATTCCGCCGGAAACCATGGATTTTGCCGCCAGGTTTCCGGACGAGCACCGTTTGACGGCGGACTTTCATCCTTCCGCCCGGCATCTGCTCATCGACGCATACGGACCGGACTGTTATCAAACGCAGGCGGACGGGTCCTTGCGCTTTTCCTGCGGCTATACCAACAGGCAATTCATCACCGGCTGGCTATTGGGCTTTGGCGACAAGGCAAAAGTGATTGAGCCATCTGATTTGGCCCTGGAAATCAGGGAGACCGCACGGAAAATGTTTTTGGCCTACAGCGGACAGGACAAATAGATGTCGTGTTCCCTCCTGTATGATGGTACAAAAAAGGAGGGACCACCATGCACAAGATTGAAATGGGCACCGTGAAGCCCGAAAATTTCACCGCCGCCTGGGATGGCCAGTACAGCTTCTTCTCCCATTTGGAGTATGCCTGCGGCATACCCAACCTGCTGTTTGCCATCACCACCGTAAAGGAAAACGGAAAGCCCAACGTCTGCTTCCATTCCTGGAGCACCTTCTGCGGGGACGGCCAGGCATTTCACGCCATCCTGGGGGGCCTTGGCCAGCACGGGCATACCTGCAAAAATATCACCCGCACGGGCGAGTTCGTCGTCAACTTCCTATCGAAAGACTATTATGACAGCCTGATCGCCACCATTCACAAGAACGGCGAGGACCAGGACGAGTTTGAAGCCGGCGGCTTTACCGCGGAAAATGCCGAAACAGTCGGCGTTCCCCGCATCGGGGAAGCGTTTCTCTGCCTGGAATGCAAGCTTGACCAAACGCTGGACCTGTCCGGCGCCGGCATCATCTCCCTTGTTGCCGGGAAGGTTACGCACATTGCCATGCAGCCGGAATACGCCCTGGGCATCGACAAAAAGTACGGCGAAGCAGGCTTCATGTATAACATTCATTCCCCCAAGAACCTTGTGACAGGCGAAGGAAACACAGGCGGCATAGCCATTCTGGACATCATCCGCAAGGAGTCTGAGTGATCGTACGACGTAACAGGCAAGAATAATGAAAGCCGCCCCGCCGATCGCGTTTCTCCGGTCAGCAGGGCAGTTTTCGATCGTAAGCTTGCTTTGCATGATCTCAATCCAGGCAAAACGCAAAAACTTCCAGCAGATTGCCTGTCTTCCGCTTATTTTATTGCTTGTAAAAATACGCCGGCATGTTCTCAAAGTTTATTCCTTCGTTTTCGCATAACGCATAAAAATCCTTTTCGCGCCCGCTGTCATAATGCGCATAAAAGCATTTGTACAATTTTTCATAATACATCAGCATATTGATCTGATCGCGCTTGATGCTTTTGATTGCCAATACATGACGGCATTCACGAATCATTTCTTCATACGTCGGGCGCGCTATACAGCAGCCATTCGGAAACTCATGGGCGCCATAAGAAAGTACATGAAGATGATGATCAAAATACAGTTCTGCCGTTTTCTCGTCGCAGCCTTTTTGGGAAAAGGCCCTTTTCAGCATTTCAAAACTGTCAAATGCGGCATCAAACGGATTATGCCCATACAACTCGTAGGTCCACCTTAGCTGCGGCATAGCCTCAAGGCGGCATTGCTCCTTTAAATACTCCCATACCAATTGGTCCAAAGGGTAAGGAAGCCTCCAGTTACCACGCCTTCTTAGCTTAATCAGGTCCTTGCCATCGCATACATCACGGCAAAACCGATACAGCAAGCCGTCCCGTATTTCTTTGGGCAGCGTTGTTTGAAATTCCGAAGCGAATTTGCCGATATGCCGGTTGGCCTCTTTCTTTAATCCTTTTTCATACAAATCGTGATACAGCCTGATATTTTCAATAAAGCCTTCGTATATAGGATGATCCGCCTGATCCATACCCGCCATCCCCCGTATACATATCAATTTCATCCGGCTCCTGCAAAGCTTGGCTTGCAGGAAATGATTCTTCCTACTCCAGTATATCACAGCCCGTTTGCCTTTTCCATGCAGCTTGGCACACCATACACCGCATCCGGTATACGCTCTCTTGCCTATTGACATGAAATAGGACCGGGAGTATAATCCATTTTGTTAGTTTAACTAACAAATCATCTTGAGGTGGCCTATGAACGCTTTTGCCGCTGCCCTCAACGACCTTTTGGTAAGCACCTTCAACACGATTCTCAAGCTGGAAGAGCAGACCATCAAAAACATGAACGGCAGTGATCTGAGCATCAGCGAACTGCACATGCTGGAAGCCGTCCACAGGGAACCGGTAAAAGGCCGTACCATTACGGACATCGCCCAGGACCTTTCCATCACCCTGCCCACGGTGACGGTAGCCGTAGGCAAGCTGGCGCAAAAGGGCTATGTCCGCAAGCAGAAGGGCCGGGAGGATGGTCGGACGGTCCACGTCCTTTTGACGGAGGCGGGCCGGCGGGCGGAGGTTTCCCACCGCTTTTTCCACCGGCAGATGGTGCAGGCCGTAACAAAGGATATTCCCGACGCGGAAAGGGAAGTATTGCTAAAGGGGCTGCGCAACCTGAAAACCTTTATTCAAACCCAGGAACTGCTTATCCAGACACAAAAAGAGAATACCCCGGTTCAAGGAGATGAAGCGCATTGAGGATTCTGGGGACAGGCAGCGCACTGCCGGCCCTTACGGTGAACAACGACGCTCTGGCAAAATTTTTGGACACCAGCGACGAATGGATCAAGACCAGGACAGGGATAGAAAGCAGGCACATTCTCACAGAAGAAACACTGGCCGATTTGGCCATACTGGCCGCGCAGCGGGCGCTGGAGAGCGCCCAGGTGGCCGGCAGCGAAATCGATCTGATCATTGGCACCACCACACGCGGCGAGCTGATCGCCCCGGCCACGGCCTGCCTTGTGCAAAAGGCCGTCGGCGCAAGCTGCCCCTGCATGGATGTAAACGCCGCCTGCACAGGCTTTCTCTACGGGCTGGACACGGCCCTAGCCTACATACAAAGCGGCAAAGCGAAGAAGATATTGATTGTAAGCGCCGAGGGCATGTCCAGGCTTTGCGACTGGAGCGACCGGGCCACCTGCGTGCTGTTCGGCGACGGAGCCGGGGCCGTGGTCCTGGACGGCGGGGAAGGCTTGCTGTCCATCCGCCTGGGCGTCAGCGAAGACAGGGATACGCTGTTTATCCAGCCCGCGCCCAACAACAATCCCTTCGCGGCACCCTTAAAGGTTGCCGCCGGCGTGCACATGGCGGGGCAGGAAGTTTTCAAATTCGCCGTCTCCCATGCCACGGAGGATATTTCAAAGGTGCTTTCTGATGCGGGGATCGCCCAGGAAGACGTACAGTGGTTCCTTTTGCACCAGGCCAACCGCAGGATTTTGGAATCCGTGCGCCAGCGCTTGAACGCCCCGGAAGAGAGATTCCCCTGCAACATAAGCCACGTGGGCAACACCTCCTCCGCCAGCATCCCCATTTTGCTCGATGAGCTCAATCAGCAGGGCCGCCTTCAAAACAATGACCTCATCGTCATGAGCGCCTTCGGCGCGGGCTTATCCACCGGCGCCTGCGTATTAAGATGGCAAAGCGGCCCAAGGTAACACAGGCATTCTTCTATTTAATAATACAAAATATGCAGGAGGGAAAACATCATGAACACGTTTGAAAAGGTAGCCGAACTCGTCGCCCAGCGCAAAGGGTCCTCCCCCAGCGAAATCACCCTGGAAAGCAAATTTCAAGACCTGAAGCTGGATTCCCTGGACGTGGCGGAACTGGTGATGGACCTGGAAGACGCCTTTGACGTGACCATCGAAATCACCAAGGACATGGTGTCTGTCAGCGACCTGGTACGCGTGATCGACGGAGCAAAAGCATGATGGAAACGGCTGTTACCAAACTGTTTGGCCTTGAATACCCCATTTTTCAGGGTGGCATGGCCTGGGTGTCGGACGCTTATCTCGCCGCGGCAGTTTCCAACGCCGGCGGGCTTGGCATCATTTCCGCCATGAGCCTGAACGGCGAATACCTGCGGGCCCAGATTCAAAAATGCCGCGAGCTGACCAGCAAGCCTTTTGGCGTCAACATCATGCTCATGAGTCCCTTTGTGGAGGAAACGGCCCAGGTGGTGCTGGAGGAGAAGGTGCCCGTGGTGACCACCGGCGCGGGCTTCCCCGGCGTATACATGAAAAAATGGATTCCGGCCGGCATCAAGGTCGTGCCGGTCATCCCCTCCGTGGCCATCGCCAAGCGGGTGGAGCGGGAAGGCGCAAGCGCCGTCATCGCCGAAGGCTGCGAATCCGGCGGCCATATCGGCGAACTGACGACCATGACCTTGGTACCCCAGGTGGTGGATGCCGTATCGATCCCCGTGTTGGCAGCCGGCGGCATCGCCGATGGCCGGGGCATTGCCGCAGCGTTCATGCTGGGCGCCCAGGGTGTGCAGTGCGGCACCAGGTTCCTGGCCTCCTGCGAGTGCCGCATCCACGACAACTACAAGGACCAGGTGGTAAAGGCCCGCGACATCGACACCATGGTCACCGGCCGCAAGCTGGGCCACCCCGTCCGCGGGCTGAAAAGCGCCTATATGCAGGCCTTCCGCCAAAGGGAAGAAGACCCCTCCGTTACCAATGAGCAGCTGGAAGCCTTCGGTTCCGGCGCGCTACGCCGCGCCGCGGTGGACGGTGATCTGGAAACGGGCTGCTTCATGGCCGGGCAATCCGCCGGGCTTGTGGCAAGCTGCCTGCCGGCAGAACAAATCATCAAAGAAATGTTTGCACAGGCGGAGGCCCGCCTGCAAGGGGCTGCCCCATGGGTAAAGTAGCGTTTGTTTTCGCGGGCCAGGGGGCCCAGTATCCCGGTATGGGCAAGGAGCTCTATGATGGCTCCCCTGCCGCCAGAAAAATCATGGACGAGGCGGAGCGGCTCCGCCCCGGCACCATGGAGCAATGTTTCAACGGCACCGCAGAGGAACTGGCCATTACAGCCAATACCCAGCCCTGCCTTTTCACGGTGGATATGATGTGCGCGGCAGCCCTTTTGGAAAAGGGCATACTGCCTGACCTTTGCGCCGGCTTCTCCCTGGGAGAAGTGGCGGCCGCATCCTTTACGGGTGTTTTGGATTTTGAAACTTCATTTGCATTTATACAGGAACGCGCCCGTTTGATGCAGTCTTGCGCCGATTCAGCCCCCGGCTTCATGGCCGCGGTGCTGCGCCTGTCCAACGAATTGGTCATATCCCTTTGCGAAAAGTTTGCCGATGTGTATCCCGTAAACTTTAATGCTCCCGGTCAGGTGGTCGTATCCGGCGCTGTACATCAAAAGGAAGCCTTTTTGCAGGCAGTGTCGGAGCAGGGCGGCCGTGCTATGCCGCTGAAGGTCGGGGGCGCGTTTCATTCGCCGCTGATGTCCGACGCCGCGCAGGCGCTTGACGGCTGGCTGAAAACCGCTGTCACCCATCTTCCCTCCGTACCCCTGTATGCCAACCGCACCGCGGCGCCTTACGGGCCGGATGCCGCCAAACTGCTCAGTGAACAGGTAGATCACCCGGTATTGTGGGAGCAAACCGTGCGCGGCATGAAGGATGCGGGCGCGGATTTGTTTGTGGAGCTGGGGCCCGGCACAGTATTGACCGGCTTGATCAAAAAAATCATCCCCGACGCGACTGTCTGCCACGTGGAAAACGCGGCAAGCCTCGCCGAAGCCGTCACCATATTGGAAGGGGGAAAGCCCTGATGCGGGATAAAATTGCCCTGGTCACCGGCGGCTCCCGTGGGATCGGCCGGGCCATCGCCCTGCGCCTGGCCAAGGAAGGCGCGCATGTGGCCTTCTTCTATGCCGGCAACGAGGACGCCGCGCAGAAGACGCTCGGCGACCTGCAGGCCCTGGGCACAAAGGCCATGGCGCTAAAGTGTGATGTCGGCAATTTGACTTCCGTGCAGGAAGCCTTTGCCCGCATCAAGGCGGAATGGGGCACGGTGGACATCCTCGTCAACAACGCCGGCATCACCATGGACGGCCTGACCCCGCGCATGAGCCAGGAAGCCTTCGACAAGGTTATCCAGGTGAATCTGAACGGCGCTTTTTACGTCATCCGTACCGCTTACGGCGATTTTTTGCGCAAGCGCTGGGGACGTATCATTAATATCTCCTCCGTTTCGGGGCTGATGGGCAACCCCGGCCAGGCCAATTACTCCGCCGCCAAGGCCGGCATGATCGGCCTGACCAAGACCATCGCCAAGGAACTGGCGGCGCGGGGCACCACCTGCAACGCCATGGCTCCCGGCTTTATCGAAACGGATATGACGGAAAAAATGGGCCCCGATCTCATTGAAAAGGCGGTTCAAGCGGTCCCCCTCAAGCGCATGGGCACGGCGGAGGAAATTGCCGCGGCCGTCGCCTTTTTGTGCTCTAGTGAGGCGGGATACATCACAGGCGCCGTTCTGCAAGTGGACGGCGGATTGTATATGTGAGGTGCATGCCATGAGGCGCGTATTTGTCACGGGACTTGGCGCTGTGACCCCCGTGGGCAACAGTGCGGAAGGCTTCTGGAACGCTTTAATATCCGGCGTGTGCGGCGTAGGTCCAATCACCCGGTTTGATACAGAAAAATTGAAAGTCAAGGTGGCCGCCGAGGTCAAGGATTTTGACCCGCAAAAACATGGCATGGATGTGTCCAGCGCCCGGCGCATGGACCTGTACTCCCAGTATGCCATGGCCGCGGCGGCGGAAGCCATGGAAAACAGCGGCTTTGAAAACACCGATCCCGAACGGTTCGGGGTGTACGTGGGCAGCGGCATCGGCGGCATGCACACCTTTTCCCAGGAGTGCGAAAAGCTGCTGACCAGGGGGCCTGACCGGGTGTCGCCCTTCTTCATTCCCATGATGATCGGCAACATGGGCGCGGGGAACATCGCCATTCGGTTCAATGCCCAGGGGCCCTGCCTGCCGGTGGTCACGGCCTGCGCCACCTCCTCCCACGCCATCGGCGAAGCCTTTCGGACCATCAAGCACGGCTATGCAGACGCCATCCTGGCCGGCGGCAGCGAAGCTGCCATCGAACCCCTGGCCATCGCGGGCTTTACCAGCTGCAAAGCGCTCAGCGAGGAAACCGATCCCAATGCTGCCTGTGTACCCTTTGATATGCGGCGCAAGGGCTTTGTGATGGGCGAAGGCGCCGGTATCGTTTTGCTGGAGGAGGCGGAACACGCCATCGCTCGGGGCGCTGCCATCTACGGTGAAATCGTCGGCTACGGCAATACCTGCGACGCCAACCACATCACCGCCCCCCATCCCGAGGGGCTGGGAGCCGCCAAGGCCATGCGCCTGGCACTTGACGAAGCCGGCGGCCTTGCGCCCGATGAAAGGGTATACATCAATGCCCACGGTACCGGCACGCCGCTGAATGACAAGATCGAGTCCCTGGCCATCAAGGCGGCCCTGGGCGAGGAACTGGCCCGCAAGGCCGTGGTTTCCTCCACCAAGAGCGCCACGGGCCACATGCTGGGCGCGGCCGGCGGGGTGGAATGCATCGCCGCATTGATGGCCGTCAAAACCGGCATCGTGCCGCCCACGCTTCACTTGGATCAACCGGACCCCGAGTGCGACCTTGATTACGTGCCCCATCACGCGCGGGAATACAAACCCAGCCTGGCCCTATCCATCTCCCTGGGCTTTGGCGGCCACAACAGCGCGCTAGCCGTGAGGTTTCCCAAATGAACATCAAACAGCTCAAAGAACTGATGACCCTGTTTACCCAGCACGGCCTGACCCGGCTGGAGGTCACAGAAGGCGAAACGAAAATCCTGCTGGCCAGAGAAGGCGGTGCGCCGCAAGCCAACGCGGCGCAGACAGCCCCCGTCCACGTTCCTGCGCCGCAGGCTGCGGCTGCGCCGGCCGCCGCCCCCGCAAAGGCTTCCGATCCCGGCCCGGACTTCAACCAGCTGCATGAAGTCAAGTCCCCCATGGTGGGCGTGTTTTACGTCGCCCCGGAACCCGGTGCAAAACCCTTTGTCAAGGTGGGCGACCGCGTGAAAAAGGGCGACGTGCTGTGCATTGTGGAGGCCATGAAGCTGAGTAACGAAATCACCGCCGACAAAGACGGTGAAATCGTGGATGTCTGCGTGCAGGACGGCGGCGTGGTGGAATACGGGCAAACGCTCTTCAAACTTTTCTGACAGAGGCAAACATATGAACCGTGATGAAATCAAGACCTTTCTTCCCCACCGGGAGCCCATGCTCCTGCTGGATGAAGCGGAGATGGATGAAAACGGAAACGCCATAGGCCATTATACCGTCCGCGGCGACGAGTGGTTTTTGCAGGGCCACTTTCCCGGCAACCCAGTGGTGCCCGGGGTGGTGCTGTGCGAAATCATCGCCCAAACCGCGGGGGTGCTTTTGCGTGAACAATTGCCCGGCAAGACCACGCTGTACGCCGGCATGGACGAGGTGCGCTTCCGGCGCATGGTCCGCCCCGGCGATACGGTGAAGGTTTCCTGCCATATTACCCGTCAAAAAGCCAACGTGTACGTCATCGCCGGCGTGGCGGCAGTATCCGATTCTCCGTGCGCCAGCGGTGTGTTCACCCTGATGCTGGCCGGTTGATGGGGGTGTAAAGCTTGTTTCCCAAAATATTGATTGCCAACCGCGGCGAAATCGCGGTTCGGATTATGCGCGCCTGCAAAGAAATGGGCATACTCACCGTCGCCGTTTTTTCAGAGGCGGACCGGGACGCGCTGCACGTTTCCATGGCCGACGAAAGCTACTGCATCGGCGGCCCACAGGCGGTTCACAGCTATCTGAATCAAAGGGCCATACTGACGGCGGCCTTACTCAGCGGTGCACAGGCCATCCACCCCGGCTACGGCTTTTTGTCCGAAAACCCCGCTTTTGCCCAGAGCTGCGAAAAGAACGGTCTAAAGTTCATCGGCCCCAGCGCGAAGGTCATCCGCATGATGGGCGATAAAGATGAGGCCAAGCGCACGATGAAGGCGCTGAACGTGCCCACCATCCCCGGTTGCGATTTGATTGAGAGCTCCGAGGAGGCCAAAAAAGCGGCGGAAGTAGTAGGCTTCCCGCTTCTACTCAAGGCCCGGGCCGGCGGCGGCGGCCGCGGCATACGCCGGGTGGACAGGATGGAGGATGTGGAAAGCGCCTACCGTGCGGCATCGGGCGAAGCCCTGGCCTCCTTTTCCGACGGCGGGCTATACATGGAAAAGTTCCTGCAGCATGTCAAGCATGTGGAAATGCAGATTCTCTGCGACCAAAAGGGTCACGCGGTGTGCCTTGGCGAGCGGGACTGCTCCATGCAGCGGCGCAACCAAAAGCTGATTGAGGAAAGCCCCTGCGCAGTCATCTCCCCCGAGCTTCGGGCCAAAATGATGGAAGCCGCCGCCCATGCCGCGGCCTCCGTCGGCTATGAAGGGGCGGGCACCCTGGAATTTTTGCTGGATCAGGACAAGAACTTTTACTTTATGGAAATGAACACCCGTCTGCAGGTGGAGCATCCGGTCACAGAAATGGTAACCGGCATCGACCTTGTCAAGTGGCAGATCCGCGTGGCGGCCGGCATGGAGCTTCCCTTCGCCCAGGCCGACATCCGCGTGCGGGGCCATGCCATCGAGTGCCGTATCAACGCCGAAGACCCGCTGTGCAACTTCCGGCCCTGCTGCGGCCAGGTCACGCTTTTGCACATCCCCGGCGGGCCCTGGGTCCGCTTTGACACGGCGCTGTACCATGGCTTTAAAATGCCGCCCTATTACGATTCCATGATCGGCAAGCTCATCGTCCACGCGCCGACCCGTCAGGAGGCCATACGCAAAATGCAGGCCGCCCTTTGCGAAACGGTGATCGAGGGCATTGAGCACACAGGCCTTTTTCAGGCGGATTTAATCAATGAGCCCGCCTTTTTGGACGGAAGCTACGCCACGGACTTTTTGAGAAAGTGAGAAAGGCTGCATGCTAGCCAAAAGCTTGTTCCGCAGGCCCAAGAACGAACTGGAAGGCCAGGGGCCGGCCGCCGCGCAGGACAAAGGCGTTGCCTGCCCCGGCTGCAAAAAGCAGATTCCCACAAAAGAGCTTGAACAAAGCCTGATGGTTTGTCCCCGCTGCGGTCATCACATGCGCATTGGCGCCAGGCAGCGCATCGCGCTTTTGCTGGATGAAGGCAGCTTTTCCGAAATGGACGCGGAGCTTACTTCCAGCAACGTGCTGGATTTCCCCGGCTACAACGAAAAGCTGGAAACCGCCATGCGCGAAAGCGGCGAAAAGGAAGCCGTCATAACCGGCACAGCCATCATCGGCGGCCATCCCTGCGCCTTTTTTGCCATGGAGCCCGCGTTTATGATGGGGTCCATGGGCTCGACGGTGGGCGAAAAGCTGACCCGGCTGTTTGAGTACGCCACGGAAAAAAGCCTGCCCGTCATCGGCTGCACCGTATCCGGCGGGGCCAGGATGCAGGAAGGCATTCTTTCCCTCATGCAAATGACCAAGGTATCCGCCGCGGTCCGCCGCCACAGCGACGCGGGCAACCTGTACATCGTGCTGCTCACCGACCCCACCACCGGCGGCGTCACGGCCAGCTTCGCCATGGAAGCGGATATCATACTGGCCGAGCCGGGGGCGCTGATCGGCTTTGCCGGGCCCAGGGTCATCGAGCAGACGATCCGCCAAAAGCTGCCCGAGGGCTTTCAGCGGGCGGAATTCCAGCTGAAAAAGGGCTTTGTGGACCATATTGCCCCAAGGAATACGCAAAAGGAGCTGCTCAAAAAGCTGCTTTACATGCATGGGAGGAGGGCGTAAATGGCTGCTTACGAAAAAGTGCAGGCGGCCAGGGCCAAGGGCCGTCCCACCGCCATGCAGTTCATCCGGGCCATATTTACTGATTTTATCGAGATGCACGGCGACCGGCACTTTGCCGACGACGGCGCCATCGTTGCCGGCGTCGCACTGCTGAACGATTTGCCCGTTACCGTCATCGGCCTGGAAAAGGGCGTGGACACGCCGGAAAAGGTGGCCCGCAACTTCGGCTCCGCCAACCCGGAGGGCTACCGCAAGGCCCTTCGGCAAATGAAGCTGGCTGAAAAATTCCGCCGGCCCATCATTTGCTTTGTGGATACCGCCGGCGCGGCCTGCGGCCTGGGCGCGGAAGAGCGTGGCCAGGGGCTGGCCATCGCCGAAAACCTGATGGAGATGATGGCCATCACCGTGCCTGTGATCTCCGTCGTCATCGGCGAAGGCGGCAGCGGCGGAGCGCTGGCCCTGGCCTCGGCCAACCAGGTGTGGATGCTGGAAAACGCCGTCTATTCCGTGATTTCTCCGGAAGGGGCCGCCAGCATCCTGTGGAAGGACTCGAAGAAAACAAAGGAATCCAGCGAGGCGCTGAAGCTCACCGCCCAGGATTTGAAATCCCTTGGCGTTATCGAGCGCATCTTCCAGGAGCCCGCCGATTTTTCCGCGCTGTACGCGGAACTCAAGGAAGCGTTTGCTTCGGCCCTGCATGAATACGAAACCCTTGACGGGAAAACCATTGCGGATATACGCTATCATAAATTCAGGAGCATCGGGGGTCAGCCGTTATGATCGTCCTGGTTACGGATTCCACGGCCTATTTTTCCGTGAAAGAAGCGCAGGCCCTGGGCGTTGTGCAAGTGCCCATGACCTACACCTATGAGGGCCGCACGCTGTACACAGAAGGTTATATCGACGAGGATGAGAAGGTGCTGCCCGCGGTTGCCGGCAGCGTGGCTCACTATACCACTGCCCAGGCATCCTATTCCGCGTTTTTGTCCACGCTGGAGGACATCCTCCAGGAGGGCAACCAGGCGCTGGTTCTCACCATCTCCTCGCGCCTGAGCGGCACCTACGCCAACGCCCGCCGGGCAGCCCAGGAGCTGGATGCTGAAAAAATCGTGGTGGTGGATTCCAAGGCGACCGCCGGGGCCATGTACCTGATGCTTTCAAAGGCCCGGGAGTTTGTAAACGAAGGCCTCACCCTTGCGGAAGTGGCCGCCAAGGTCAAGGAGCTTCGGGAAAAATCCCGCACCTTCTTTTCTGTGGAGGATATGGGCCCCCTGCGCAAAAGCGGCCGCCTGAACTTTGTGCGCATGTCGGTCTCCACGATTCTGAACATCCGGCCCATATTAAAGCTCACCTCCGGCGGCGTCAACGCCTATGCCATGGCCAGGGGCCGGCATGAGCAGATACGACTGCTGGCGGAAGCCGCGGCCCATTGCAATGTGCCTGTGGTCGTGCAGCACTGCGGCGCCGACGAGATGGCCGAGCAATTGACCCAGCGCCTGCGGGAACAGGGCGTCGCTGTCATCCCGCGCCTGCTGGGCCCGGTGCTGGCCATCCACCTGGGCAACGGCTGTTTATCGGTGGCGTGGATTGAGTGATTCGATCATTTCGGGAAAGTGGCGGTACAGAGCCTTCCCTTTGTGTAGACACTGAATAAATTGCCCCTTTATTGGCTTGATTTGTGCAGGCGGGCGATTTCGCTCACGCTGGGACTACACCTTATCCGTACCCCTTGGGTGACACCCCTGTGGATACTTGCTCCAATTCCATTTTCAAGGCTGTCCGGCTATCGCAAAAAATCCCCCAAATGCTGCGCATTCGGGGGATTTTTGCTACAAGTGTAAAACTTATGAAAATACGGACCAAAATGCAAAACTCCCGCGTCTAATCATTGTGTTGCTGCCATTGCGCAGCAATAGGAAGATTAGGATGGGAGTGAGCCATATGAAAAAACTGCTTTCAATTGTGATGGCAGCTATACTGATGATCGGCGCAACCGCGTACGCGGAGCAATCCAATCAACAGGCACAAGCCCCCGCGGAAGAAACCATCGAAGAAAAACTGTATCAGATGATCCCCGTTTTTGACAGCTTTGTGCGCACCATGGGCATCGAAGGCGAAGCCGCCTATGATGTAAATGACCCGCATTTTTTCTGGACGCAGCTGTATTTTCTGGGATCGGACTGGGGCATTGCCGATGACCGGGTCGTATATGCCGGCAATCAGCTCATCCTCCCCGCGTCGGTGATGCAGGAATACGCGGCGGCTTCTTTCAACGGCTTTACGGCCCTGCCGGAAATACCGGCGAGCGTTACAGCCATCAGCCTGGAGCCTGACTCGAACTCGTACCGCCTGAACACGCAATGGATGCCGCAAAGCTTTATCGTTGTGGAACGTTACGCTTTGCATGCCGACGGTACCTTGCTGGCAGGCATCGGCCTGTATGATTCCTACCTTTCGGCCAGCCCGAACCGCCTGGGCGGACTAACAATACAAGTCACCGGCTATTCCTATCAGGGCGCCGCCTCTGAAGGGGCCTTTCCCTACAGCGTGAAAAATGTGCAGGCGGAGTCAAATACTGATTTTGAAGGCCTTGACGTGACTGACTGCCAGATTCAGCATATCAATGAGTTCCTTCAGCCGGCGCCGACTGCGGAACCGACCGCCTCTCCCACGGCGATTCCGACGCCTGCGGCAACCGCAACGCCGGCTCCCACGGCAGCACCGGTTTCGAACGAATACTCAAGGCTCTCTTTGGGCTCCAGCGGCAAAGCCGTCAGGGAATTGCAGACACGCCTGGAGGATCTGGGGTACGAATGCGGCTCCATCGACGGCGTATTCGGCGCGAACACGAAGCGGGCCGTGCGCTATTTTCAGGACGCCATTGGCGCAGCACAGGACGGCGTGGCCACAAGCAGCCTGCAAAAGAGGTTGTTTTCCACCAGCGCGCCGAAATTTGTAACGTATGTGCAGCTGAAAAAAGGCGCCTCCGGCATTCGCGTGGAAAAACTGCAGACCCGCCTGCGGGAACTTAATTATCTGGCCGAACCGGTAGACGGCGAATATGGCAGCCGCACCGTGGATGCTGTGAAACTGTTCCAGCAGAAGGCCAGCCTCACAGTAGACGGCATAGCGGGCACGCGTACGCAAAAGGCGCTGTTCCAGAAGAACGCACCCAAGTGTGATGAATATATCACCTTGAAAGCAGGCGACACTGGCTCCCGTGTAAAGGAAATGCAAGACCGCCTGCATCAGCTGGGCTTCCTTGCCAAAGCAGCCAACAGCCGCTATGACAACGATACCGTGAAGGCTGTTCAGGCGTTTATGAAAGTGATCAGCATCGAGGCAGACGGCAAAACCGCTGATAAGGCGCTCTTGGAGAAGCTGTTCGCTTACACGCCGCCGACTGCCACACCGACGCCGACCGCGACCCCCACGGCGGAACCGACGGCCACCCCTGCACCGGAACCGACGGCGGAACCGACCGCTACCCCTACCCCGGAACCCACGGCGGAACCGACCGCTACCCCTACCCCGGAACCCACGGC
>JAFADG010000056.1 GCA_023425025.1 Bacillota bacterium | reverse complement strand
GGCTGTACAAATCCTGCTGAAGCGCCCTGATCTGGCTGTAAAGCTTTTCGGGGGACAGCGTAAACGTGCGCATGTTCTGCTCGGCGACGATTACCGATTTGGCATAGCTGGGCAGGGTTTGCAATATGGCCGCCACATCGCCCCGGCCGGCGGCGGCGCTGATGATCCTCCGAACGACGGCTATATCAACACGTTTGCCAAAAACAAAAAGCGCACCCTGTCCAACCGGATGCAGGGTGCGTTTGGCAAGATAGATAGCTTCCCGCATATCAAAAGCCCATAAGAGGCCAACTGCCGCTCAAGGCCCATCTTTCGGCCAAAACGGCTGGCCTATATCTCACGGAACCGCCATTTGTGTTGGTGGCACAGGAATAGAATCCGGGTCCACCATCACTTTCCAGGTGCTGATTTCGGCAAGTTGCTCAGGGGTGAAATCATCCACGAAATCCTGCTCCATTACAATAGAGCCATCCGGCTTGACGCCGAAGCCAGACTCGAATTCAACGATGTCCGTCCACTTCGCAAAATACGGCGCCGCAGCGTCGCACTTCACGGTTCCATCCCGGCGTAAAGCCGCAAAATAAGATCCACCACGTCCAAGCTCGCAGATATTAGAATATAAATCACTTATATCTATGATGCTCTCATAGTTATCAGCAAATTCACTGAGACAGTGTACATCGCCTGTTGTGTTCAGCACATAGGTTATATTCGCATCTTCATAGACTTGCACCGCGTCATGAAAACCGCTCACATCAAATTCAAATGTACCGAAAACATTCCCGTCTTTATCCACGCCGCAAAAGCTCCAATCAGCCCCTACCCATACGATATTACGCCAATTCTTCATATCGCTTGTGTCTTCGTAACTAAAGCCGGCATATACTACCGTACCGTCGCTTTTCAAACCAATACTTTTTGATGCGCCGGCGGCAATCATTACGATATCTGTCCAGTCTTGCACGTTGCACTGGCCATTGCGGTTATCCCCGGCTGCGTACACCGTACCGTCAGCTTTCAAACCCAGGGTATGGTCAAATCCTACAGCTACCTCCACCACATCCCGCCAGGTTGAGGTATCGCATTGACCGAACTCGTTGATTCCTGTAGCCTTCACTGTTCCATCCGCCTGCAAACCAACCAGGATTTGTGCATAGCCTGCCAAATGCTTTACTCTGCGGCCTTCCGCCAGTGTACCTGTGACAAACAGGAACAGGGCAAGGGATATCAGTAGAAGCGACAGTTTTTTCATGGATGATTCCTCATTTCCATTGTTTATTAGGGGTCAGCTGCTTATTTGTGCCAGGAACCTTTTGATCACCATAATCGATATAGTCAGGCGCGCACCAGTATTGGAATGGATACTTCTTCAATGCATCTTCAAATGGTACGATCTCTGCATGCCTCTCCTTATTGTATCTATCAACTTCCATATTCTTTTCTTTGGCGGCAGCAATCTCCTCGGGCGTCATGCCTTCCTTAATTTTGATGTACTTTTTGCCGGCATTATGGACAATCACATCGTGCCAGACCTTTTCCCCATCAAAAAACTCTTTGTAGTACGTTGCAATATGCTTGTAGTCCTTGGTAATCAACTGCATACCATTAAATTTATCCATATCGGCGGTAAATGCACCTTTGTGTGTGGAATTGTCATATGTTCCTCTTACCGTGGTGGGCAGCTGTTTGCTTTTTGAACCGGGAAGCCATGATTGTCCCGGCAGCCTGATCATGCCTACACATTCCGACCTTTTATCCTTGGGATTTCCAGAAATCATCTGATCGGCAGCATACGGATATTTTTCTTTGACCATGACAGCCTGTCCCTGCATTAAATATTCCCAAGGCATTAATGTCTCTTCAGTCGCATTCGGATAGACACTTTTGTTATTTGCATAACCGCCTTTTACTGCAAGATTGATTGCATACACAGGTGCGGGCGGCTTGGGTGTTGGAGACGGTTTAGGCGTGGGTTCCGGTGTGGGAGTGGGTATCGGCGTAGGTTTAGGCGTTACATCCGGATAACTGTCAATCAATTCAATTTCCACGTCACCATCTGGGCCATATTGTATGTTCCCATGCTCATCCGTCACATAAAAAGGAGCGCCAGGTTGAGGCCATGGGGCTGAAACCCCGTTTGCATACCGAACATCTGTCATCGCACCCGCAGAAGCCAGCGCCCGGAAAGGTACATCTCCCATGCCCGGCAGGCCCGTTGCGGCATCGTCTCCCAATGGCCGCCTGTCTTCCTTCATTATACTGTTTCCATTCACAGATGCAAGAGAAGAAGCATCATTTTCCACGGCATCGCTGCCGATGCTCACATTTAGTGGAGTCCCACTTATTTGCATAAGCATATCCCGCACTTTAGCCAGCCTTTCGTCGATCTCCTTCTTGACCTGCGCCCCAAGGGTTCCCGCGATCTGCTGATTCGCCGTATTGAACTTTTGCTGGGTGAAGAACAGCGCTCTTTGGCTGTCTGCCACATCCTGTTCTGCCTTCTTGCGTTCTTCCTTCGTTGCTTGCAATTGATCGATGGCTGCTATCAGCCCCTCCACAGCGGAGGGATCGGTGAGGTTTTTCATAAAGAGGGCATGGGCGGCTGCGTGGCTTTGGACTGCGGCCTGCCCGGCTTTCTTGGCGCTGTCCAGCTCCGCCTGTTTTTGGTCACGGTCTGCCTTGGCGTCCTCCACCTCCTTTTGAAAGACGGACAGCCCGGCCAAGGCCCCGCCGGCGATCTTCTGGCTGATGGAAGCGTTTTCTGCCTGCAGCCGGGCCCGTTGGAGGGCGTTTTGCATGACTTCGGGGCTGTACAAATCCTGCTGAAGCGCCCTGAGCTGGCTGTAAAGCTTTTCGGGGGACAGCGTAAACGTGCGCATGTTCTGCTCGGCGACGATTACCGATTTGGCATAGCTGGGCAGGGTTTGCAATATGGCCGCCACATCGCCCCGGCCGGCTGAAACCAGGTTGGCAAAATAGTTGACCCCGGCATCTCCCCAGCGCTTTTGCGCCGTCTCCGCGC